>NZ_JADYVX010000034.1 GCF_020194175.1 Bradyrhizobium sp. BRP22
CACCCAAGCCGCCTGCGTTCGAAACCCTCAGCCTGCATGCCGGCCAGCGCCCCGATCCTGTCACGGGATCGCGCGCGGTGCCGATCTATCAGACGACCTCTTACGTGTTCCAGGACGCCGATCATGCGGCGGCGCTGTTCAACCTTGAGCGCGCCGGCCACATCTATACGCGGATTTCCAATCCGACGACGGCGGTGCTGGAGGAGCGGATCGCGGCGCTCGAAGGCGGCGTCGGCGCGATTTGCACGGCGAGCGGCATGGCGGCGATGCATCTGGCGATCGCGACGCTGCTCAACGCCGGCGACCACATCGTCGCCTCCGCTTCGCTCTATGGCGGGACCATCAATCTCTTGGCGCATACGCTGCCGCGCTTCGGCATCACCACAACGTTTGTGAAGCCGCGCGCGCTGGACGACTTCCGCGCCGCGATCAAGCCGAATACGCGGCTGGTGATCGCCGAGACCATCGGCAATCCCGGGCTCGAAGTGCTCGATATCCCCGCGGTGGCGCAGATCGCACACGATGCGAAAATTCCGCTGTTGATCGACAACACCTTTGCGACGCCCTATCTCAGCCGCCCGATCGAGTTCGGCGCCGACATCGTCATGAACTCGGCGACCAAGTGGCTCGGTGGCCACGGCATTGCGATCGGCGGCGTCATCGTTGATGGCGGCGGCTTCGACTGGCATGCGTCGGGCAAATTCCCGCAGCTCACCGAACCCTATGCCGGTTATCACGGCATCGTCTTCGACGAGCAATTCGGCAAGGCCGCCTTCATCATGCGTGCGCGCACCGAGGGTTTGCGCGATTTCGGCGCCTGCCTGTCGCCGACCAACGCGTTCCAGCTCCTGCAGGGCATCGAGACGCTCGGCGTGCGCATGGATCGCCACATGAGTAATACTTTGGCGGTGCTGGAATTCCTGACCGCGAACAAGGCGGTCGACTGGGTGCTGCATCCGGCGCTGGAAAATCATCCCGATTATGAGCTTGCGAAGAAGCTGCTGCCGCGCGGCGCCGGCTCGATCGTCAGCTTCGGCATCAAGGGCGGGCGCGCGGCGGGCAAGAAGTTCATCGAGTCTTTGAAGCTGATCAGCCACCTCGCCAATGTCGGCGATGCCAAGACGCTGGTGATCCATCCCGCCTCAACCACGCATCAGCAGATGGACGCCGACCAGCTCAAGGCTGCCGGCGTCGGCGAAGAGCTGGTGCGGCTGTCGGTCGGTATCGAGACGGCGCAAGATATCATCGACGATCTCGGCCAGGCGCTTCGCACATCGCAGAGGGTTTGAGCCATGCAGCTTTCGGTGAACGGGATTGAGACCTTCGTCGTGACCGGTGGAAAACCGTTCGATCCGTCGTTGCCTGCGGTCGTGATGATCCACGGCGCAGGCTTCGACAGCTCGACCTGGGCGCTGCACAGCCGCTGGTTCGCGCATCACGGTTTCTCGGTACTGGCGCCGGATCTGCCCGGCCATGGCCGCTCGTCCGGCAAGCCCTTGCCGACGATCGCCGAAATGGCGGATTGGACCGCGGCATTGTTGCAGGCGGCCGGCGCATCAAAGGCAAAGCTGATCGGCCATTCCATGGGCTCGCTGATCGCGATGGAAACCGCTGCGCGGCACCCGGAGAAGGTATCGGCACTGAGCCTGATCGGAACGGCGGCGACGATGACCGTGGGTCCCGATCTGTTGAAAGCAGCGGAGGCCAACGATCCCGCCGCGATCGACATGGTCTCGATCTGGGGCCTCGGCTTCAAGGCCGAGCTCGGCGGCTCGCTCGCGCCGGGCCTCTGGATGCACCAGGGCGCGCAGCGCGTGCTGCAGCGGACACGGCCGGGCGTGCTTTATAACGATCTCAACGCCTGCAATTCGTACCAGAACGCGCTCGCTGCGGCGGCAGCGCTCAAGGTGCCCGTGACCTTCATCCTCGGCGAACGCGACATGATGACGCCCGCGAAGGCGGGCAAGACGCTGGCAGCGGCGACGCCGAATGCCCGCACCGTGGTGCTGGCCGGCGCCGGCCACATGATGATGGTCGAGCAGCCCGACGAACTGCTAGCGGCGCTGCGGGACTGAGATCGGCGCGCTTCTTCCCTTCTCCCCTTGTGGGAGAAGGTGGCGCGAAGCGCCGGATGAGGGGTTCTCTCCATACGCTCCCGTGCTCGTGGAGAGCACCCCTCACCCAATTGAGTTCGCTGCCGGCAGCCGAGCTGCCCTCTCCCACAAGGGGCGAGGGCACATCAACTGGCAACTCCAGGACTGATGGTCGGGCAACGGGCTGCTGGCGATGCAGCAGCACTGACATTGTACTCGTCATTGCCGGGCTTGACCCGGCAATCCATCGTTTCGCAAGAACTCTTTCCTTGATGGATGCGCGGGTCAAGCCCGGCAATGACGAACTGAGGACGACTACCTCGCCGGCCTCCGTTCGACGGGATGGATGTCGATCGCGCGCAGCCGGCCGAGGCGCAGCACGTCCATCGAGAGCCGGCGGTCGATGCGGTCGCGGTCGAGGGCGCGGATCAAATCGTCGACGCCGTTGATGTCGACGCCGTCGAGCCTGATCACGACATCGCCGGGCAGCAGCCCCGCCTTTGCGGCCGGGCTGTCCGGCTCGATCTGCGCGAGCAGCGCGCCCATCTTGTTCTCGACGCCGGCCAGCACCGCATGCCGCCGCGGGATCGGCGCGGTCTGGCCGGCGACGCCGATGAAGGCGCGGCGGACATAGCCGTGGCGGATGATCTCGGACAGCACGAACTGCGCGGTGTTGCTCGCGACCGCAAAGCAGATGCCCTGCGCGCCGTTGATGATTGCGGTGTTGATGCCGATCACTTGCGAACTCGACGACACCAGCGGGCCGCCGGAATTGCCGGGGTTCAGCGCGGCATCGGTCTGGATCACATCCTCGATCGTGCGCCCGCTGACCGAGCGGATCGAGCGGCCCAGCGCCGACACCACGCCGGCCGTGACCGTCGATTCAAACCCGAGCGGATTGCCGATCGCGACCACGAGTTGGCCGCGCCTGAGTTGCTTGGAGTCGCCGAGCGAGGCGTAAGGCAGGTCGCGCGCGCCATCGGCCCGCAGCAACGCAAGGTCGGTGTCAGGATCGACGCCGAGCACATGGGCGTCGGTGACGAAGCCTTCGGTGTCGCGCAGACGGATCTCCTTCGACGATCCGACCACGTGGCTGTTGGTCAGCACGAGGCCATCGGGCGAAATGACGATGCCGGAACCGAGCCCGCCGCGCTCACGGGCGTTGCGGACCTTCGGGCCGGTCTCGACGCGCACCACCGCGGGACCGACGCGTTCGGTCACGTCGATCACGGCGTTGGAATAGGCATCGAGCAGCGCCCGGTCGTTGTCCGGAGCAGCTTCAGCCGTTCGCGGTGACAGCGCGTCACCGGGGTTATCTGAGGTGAAATCCAACATGGTGAGGTTTCCTTCGGCCAACTGAAATGGGGGCCGGGTTCCTGCTGCGCAAGATGCCCGCTTCGGGCGCAGACCTGCCCAAACGGCTAGGGCGCCGCTGGTTCACCTCTCCGGCTTGCGGGAGAGCTCGGCGCATAGCGCCGGGCGAGGGCTCTCTCCCCACGGATGGTCCCATCGTGGAGACACCCTCACCCTTAGCCCTCTCCCGCAAGCGGGAGAGGGAGCACAGTTCGCTCGGGGACACGGCTCGATCCTATCGAACGTTAGGCGCGCCGTAGGTCGCCCCCGCGCGCCTTGACGGGATCAAGTAGTGACCAGTCGCCCTGCTCCAGCGTGTGGCCCTTCGGGAAGGGTGCGCGCAGTTCGTGACCGAGCGAGCGTAGCACGCGGTCGTCACGGTAGTAGCATTGCAGGATCACGCGCACGAGCGTCGCCGCGGCGACACCGCCGGTGGCGCGGAATTCCGTTGCGACCTTCTCGCGCTGCGCCGGGTCGAGTTCGGCGAGCGGCCTGCCGGCGAGATGTGCGAGATGGTCGAGCGCGGCGCGTACCGGTTCGGTATCGCGGCCGAGCGTTGCTACGATATCGGCCTGGATGGCCCGATCGTCGGCGCCCGGCACTTTGTACTCGGCACTCTCGGGAATGATCATTGCCGCGATCGTTCTGAGATCGTCGCGCTGGACCTTGGTGAGCGTATCGGTCATCGGAGCCTCAATCGAACAGGTTGGCAAGCCGCTGTTTCATCTGATCAGCGATGTAGAGCGCAATCGCCTGGATGGTCGAGGTCGGGTTGACGCCGCCCGAGGTGACGAACACGCTGCCGTCGACGATGAACAGGTTCTTCACATCATGCGACCGGCCCCATTCGTTGACCACGGAGCGCGCAGGGTCGGTGCCCATCCGCGCGGTGCCGAGCAGGTGCCAGCCGCCCCATGGGATCGGGCTATTGGTGCAGATATCGGTCGCGCCGGCGGCTTCGAGAATCTCGCGGCCGCGCGCCAGCCCATGCTCCATCATCTTCCGGCTGTTCTCGCTGATCGTGTAGTCGATCTTCGGGGCGGGAATGCCGTGGCTGTCCTTCAAGACGGGATCGAGCGTGACGCGATTGTGCTCCTCCGGGAGATCCTCGCAGATCGCAGAGACCGCGAGGCGGTGGCCGTTGAGCCGGCGAAAGACGCGGTGATGATCCGGTCCCCACGGCAGAACGCCCTTCTGCTCGCTCGCGACGGCCTCGAACACGGGCCCTGCGCCGCGGCCGAACTGAATGCCGTAACCGCGAACGAAGCCGCGCGAGAGGTCGGTGTCGTAGAACTCCTTGCTCCACAGGCAGGTTGGCGGCGCGCGGTTGCTGTCGGTCGGCTCCTTCACGAAGCCGTAGATCTGTGCATAGGGATGAAACATCAGGTTCTTGCCGACCAGGCCGCTTGAATTGGCGAGCCCGTTCGGAAAGCGGCCGGAAACCGAGTTCAATAGCAGTCGCGGGGTGCCGACGCCGTTGCAGGCGATGATGACGACCTCGGCCGGCTGAAACTGCTCGACGCCATCCTTGTCGTAATAGACGACGCCGGAGGCCATGCCGTGCTCGTTGGTGAGAATCTCGCGGACACGGCAATGCGTCTTGATCTCGACGCCTGCGCGCATCGCGTGCGGCCAATAGGTGATGTCGGTGGAGGCTTTCGCGCCCTGCGCGCAGGCCGGCGTGCAATGGCCGAGATTGATGCAGCGCGCGCGGCCCTCATAGTCCATCGTCGCAACCGTGGT
Organism: Bradyrhizobium sp. BRP22; assembly: GCF_020194175.1. Taxonomy (GTDB): domain Bacteria; phylum Pseudomonadota; class Alphaproteobacteria; order Rhizobiales; family Xanthobacteraceae; genus Bradyrhizobium. Next base: position 5,190 of record NZ_JADYVX010000034.1, read on the forward strand.
GTCCGACGGCCACCAGTGCCAGCCGAGCTTGTTCATGGCCTTGCCGATCAATGGACCGGAGAGTCCGAGCGGCTGCGGCGGCATCGGCGGGTGCGTCAGTGGCGACAGCGGATCGCCCGACAGGCCCGATACGCCCATCATCCGGTCGTTCTCTTCGAAGAACGGGGTGAGCGCATCGTAGTCGATCGGCCAGTCATCGGCGACGCCGTCGAGTGTCTTCACCCTGAAATCGGACGGATGCAGCCGCGGCCAATGCGCGGTGTACATCACGGTCGAGCCGCCGACGGCGTTGAAATTCACGACCTTGATCGGCGAGTTGTCGTCGTTGATGGGATAGTCCTCAGGGCGACCGCGGACGTTCGGGCTGGTCGACCAGTCGCCATAGAACTTGGCTTCCCAGTCCCGCCCGGTGCTTGGATATTCCGCCGGGTTCATCCAACCGCCCTGCTCCAGGCACAGGATGTGCATTTTCGTCTCGGCCAGCGACCATGCCACCGCCGCGCCGGAAGCGCCGGCGCCGATGATCAGGACGTCAACGGGATCGTTCATTGGGGTTTCCCCTGGAATTAATTGTCCGTCATTGCGAGCGACGCGAAGCGATCCACGCCTCAGCGGGCCGAGAGATGGATTGCTTCGCTACGGTCGCAATGACGGTGCGTCGTTGGCTGGACGATAGGGGAAAACCGGCTGCGGAGTAAAGCGACGGCAGTGCATGTCAGGGCACGCGCGGCACGATCATCACGTCGAGCCCGCGGATTTCGTCTGGCGTCGCAGCACGCGTCATCGCGCCCGGCGCCTCCACCAGCACTTGCAGCCGCAGCCGCTTGTTGACCACGTTCCTCGACTGGACGGGGAAGGTCTCGGAACGGGTGTCGTTCGGACCTGGCACGCCGTAGGAAGTAATCGAACCAATCACGTCGCCTTGCTCGGTCTTCACGACAAGGCGAGCCCCAAAGGGCAAAGGACCGGTGTCGACCTTGACCCGGACCGCCTCATTGGCGCCGGGATCGCGCGGCGCCAGCAGCTCGGTCATCTTCCGGCCCTGCGCCGAGGCCGGGCTCGCGCCGGCGAGGCTTGCGAGAAGGAGGGTAACGAAGAATCCGTGTCGCATGGAGAGGCCTCGGCAGGATGACGCTGGTTCGGATTGCACACCGCATTTTAGGCGCGATGATGGTCGGGCATGATCTTTCGGCACGCACAATCGTCGTCCCTGCGAACGCAGGGATAACCACAGGCAGGTGTTATGACGCGAGCAAGCGGTTGCAGCGAAGCACACCACAGCCGCCTGTGGTTATGGGTCCCGGGGGTCAAGCCCGGGACGACAGCGGTATGAGGGGCGGCACTTCGCTTACCACGCGTCAACGCAAGGGCGCTTCCGGTGGGTACGCGGGGCGGGTTGCGGCACCGAACGCAGGCCCGACATGATCCAGTGGCGGGTTTGAGCGGGATCGATCACCTCGTCGATCTCCAGCACGGAAGCGATCGAGACCGCCTTGCCGTTGGCATAGAGCTCGGCGACCTTGGCCTGGTAATATTTTTCGCGCTCGGCCGGATCCTCGATCGCCTCCATCTCCTTGCGGAAGCCGAGCCGCACATAGCCTTCCAGGCCCATGCCGCCGAACTCGCCGGTCGGCCACGCCACCGTGAAGAAGGACGCGTGAAAGCCGCCGCCGATCATGGATTGCGCCCCCAAGCCATAGCCCTTGCGCAGCACGATGCCAAACAAGGGCACGGTAAGGCTCGCGCCGGTGACGAACATGCGCGAGACGTGACGTACGATCGCGGTCTTCTCGGCCTCGGGCCCGACCATGAATCCGGGCGTGTCGCAAAGCGAGATGATCGGAATGTCGTGGGCGTCGCAAAGCTGCATGAAGCGCGCCGCCTTGTCGCCGGCCGGAGCATCGATCGCGCCGCCCAAATGTTTCGGGTTGTTGGCGATCAGGCCGAACGGCTTGCCTTCGATGCGGATGAAGGCGGTGATCATGCCAACCCCGAAATCCCTGCGGATTTCGAGCACCGAGCCTTCGTCGGCGAGCAGATCGATCACCTTGCGGATATCGTAGACGCGTAACCGGTTCTCCGGAATCGCGCGGCGGAGCAGCCGCTGGTCCGGCGCTTTCCAGTCGCTGACCGCGCCCTGGAAATAAGACAGATATTTTTGCGCGGCCGTGGTGGCCTCGGCTTCATCCTCCACCAAGATGTCGATGACGCCATTCGGCGCCTGGAACGACACCGGGCCGACTTCGGCCGGATGATAGACGCCGAGACCTCCGCCTTCGATCATCGCAGGCCCGCCCATGCCGATCGAGGCATTCTTGGTGGCGATGATGACGTCGCAGCAGCCGAGCATCGCCGCGTTACCCGCAAAGCAATAGCCGGAGACCACACCGATCACGGGAACGAGGCCCGAGAGCCGCGCAAACTGCACGAAGGACGGACCATCGAGGCCGGTCATGCCGAGCCGATCGGTATCGCCAGGGCGCCCACCGCCGCCTTCGGCGTAGAACACCAGCGGCAACCGCCATTGCTCGGTCAGCGTGAGCATGCGGTCGATCTTCTTGTGGTTCATATGGCCCTGGGTGCCCGCGAGCACGGTGTAGTCGTAGGCGATCACCATGCAGCGCGCACCGTCCGCGCCGAACTTGTCGGCGTTCACGGTGGCCAAGCCGGTGATCAGGCCGTCGGCCGGCGTGTTGCGGATCAGATCATCGAGCTTGCGCCGCCGTCGCTGGGCGGCGATCGCGAGCGCGCCGTATTCGATGAAGGAGCCATCGTCGACCAGGTGCGCGACGTTCTCGCGCGCGGTGCGCTGGTTGGTCTTGCGGCGACGCTCGACGGAAGCGGGGCGGTTCTCGTCCAGAGTGATCGCGTGCCGCGCGATCACCTCGGCAAGATCGGGACGGATATAATCGAGATCGATCTCCGCCTCCTCAGCGACATGATGGCCGTCGACCTCGGCTGGCTCGATGAACAGGATCGCCTCGCCATGCATCAAGGTGACGCCGACGCCGCCCGCGATCTTCGTCACCCTGCCGCCATGCGGCGCGGTGACGAGATGCTCCATCTTCATGGATTCAAGCACGGCGATCTGTTGGCTGGGGCGGACAAGATCGCCCTCGGCGACATCGATCGCGACGATGGTGCCCTGCAGTGGTGCCTGGACCGCGACGGAGCCTTCGGGGCCGGCCTCGTCCATCGGTCCGGCGGGCGTAGCAGCACCGCCGTTCACCTCGACCAGCACCGGTTCATCGGCCTCCTTCGCCGCAGCGACCAGCGAGCCGGCATGCGCATCGATGAAACTGGTGGTGACGCGGTTGGCGGCAAAATCCGGATGCGCGAGGATCGCGCCAAGGAACGGGATATTGGTGGCGACGCCGGCGATGCGGAATTCACGCAAAGCGCGGAGCGCCTTCTGCACCACATCGACCCAGTTCGCGCTCGGCGAATGCACGATGACTTTGGCAAGCAGGGAATCGAAGGCGGCGCTGGTGTTGTAACCGGTGTAGCCGAAGGTATCGACGCGAACGCCGGGCCCGGACGGCAGGTCGAACACCGAAAGCGTCCCGCCGGTCGGCTTGGTCTCGCCGTTCTCGTTCATCACCTCCATGTTGACGCGGAGCTGCACCGCGTAGCCGCGCGGTGATGGAATGGCAGCTTGCGCGAGGCCGAGCGAGGCCAGCGACGCGCCCGAGGCGACTGCGAGCTGCGCTTTCACGAGGTCGATGCCAAGCACCTCCTCGGGGACGGTATGCTCGACCTGCAATCGCGGATTGGCCTCGATGAAGGCAAAGGCGCCCTCGCCTTCACGGGCATCGTCGTCGACAAGGAATTCGAAAGTGCCGAGATTGTCGTAGCGCGCCGCGGCGGCGAGCCTCCCTGCGGCTTCGATGATGCGCGAGCGCAGGGGGTCACTTAACGAAGGACTCGGCGCCACCTCGATCAGTTTCTGGTTGCGCCGCTGGATCGTGCATTCGCGCTCCCACAAATGGCTGATCTGGCCAAAGCGGTCGCCGATGATCTGCACCTCGATATGACGTGCCTTACGGATCAGTCGCTCGACATAGACACCGTCATTGCCGAAGGCTGCTTTGGCCTCGGACTGGCAGCGCGCATAGGCCTGTTCAAGCTTTGCGGCATCATCGACGATGCGCATGCCGCGTCCGCCGCCGCCGGCGATCGCCTTGACCATGACGGCGGCACTGGCCCCGAGCGAAGCGAAGAAGGCCTTGGCCTCTTCCAGGCTGGTCGGGCCACTGGTGCCTGATATGATCGGCACGCCGCAGCTTTTCGCCAGGGCCTTGGCTTTCGCCTTGTCGCCGAACAGTTCCAGCGCCTCCGGCGACGGGCCGACGAAGGTGATCGCCTCCTCCGCGCAGCGTCGCGCCAGCGCGGCGTTCTCGCTGAGGAAGCCATAGCCGGGATGCAGCGCATCACATTTCGTCGCCTTGGCCGCGCCAATCACTGCCTCGATATCGAGATAGGCGCGTGCGCCGCGGCCCGGAATCTCGTGCGCTTCATCGACCGCACGGACGTGGCGCGACGTCGCATCATCGACCGGATAGATCGCGACGGTGGCAAGTTCGCTTTCGCCTGCCGCGCGGGCGATACGGATGGCAACCTCGCCGCGATTGGCGATCAGCAATTTCTTGAAAGGCATAAAGGTTTCCGTCGACAAGAGAGCTAGCGATCCTTCATGGTCGGATCGAGCACGATGCGCAAGGACTCTCCGAGCGCGTTGAAGGCCAACGAGACGACCAGGATGGCGAGGCCCGGCGCGTACATCTGCTCCGGCGCGATCTCCATATATTGGTAGGCGCGCGCCAGCATCGCGCCCCAGCTCGGGTTCGGCGGCTGGATGCCGAGACCGAGGAAGCTCAGGCTTGCCTCCGCGAGCAGCGCCGCGGCGAGCAGCAGCGTCACCTGCACGATGACAGGCTGCAGCGTGTTCGGCAGCACATGCCGCCACAGGATATGCCAGGCCGGTGCGCCGAAGCACCTGGAAGCGTCGACATAGAGCTCCTGCCGCACCACCAGGGTCCGGGCCCGGACGATGCGGGCCAGTGCCGGAAACATCACGATGCCGACCGCGATCATGCCGTTGGTCAGTCCGATACCGAGCGCGCCGGTCACCGCGATCGCAAGCACGATCGCCGGAAACGACAGGAAGGTGTCGATGATCCGGCTGATGATGTCGTCGGTCCAGCCCCCGAAGAAGCCGGCGACGAGCCCGACCGGCAGGCCAATCGCAACTGCGACACACACGGCCAGCACGCTGGCATAGACAGTCGCCGGCGCACCATAGATCAAGCGGCTGAAGATGTCGCGGCCGAGATCATCGGTGCCGAGCAAATGCGCCGGGCCGGGCGGGGCCAGCATGTTGTTGACGTCCTGCGCGGTCGGCGAATAGGGCGCAATCCAGGGCGCGCCGATCGCGACGATAACGAGCACCAGCAGCACGAGGAGCGCGAGCGCGGCCCGCAAATCGCCGGCAAGCCAGCGGAGGAAGCGGCGTAGCCTTGTCGGCTTGGCGGGCAATCGCGGAGAGGCGAGCGCGAGATCGGTCATTGCTCGATCCTCGGATCAACCGCGGCGCAGATCAGATCGGTGATCAGGTTGACCAGGATCACCACGATCACCATCGTGAACACGACGCCCTGCACGATCGGGAAATCGCGCTGGATCGCGCCGCGCACGATCAGGCTGCCGAGACCGGGAATGGCGAACACTGCCTCGATGACCACAGTCGCCGCCAGCATCCGGTTCACCAGCAGGCTGATGATGGTGAACAGGTTGACGCTGACATTCTTCAGCCCGTGCTGCCAGAGGATGCGACTCATCGACAATCCCTTGGCGTGCAGCGTCCGCACATATTGCGACGACAGCACTTCCAATAGCGAGCCGCGGAGCTGCCGCGCAACCTCGGCCATGCCGTAGGCCGCGATCGCAATTCCCGGCAACAGCGCGTGCCTGATCGCCTCGATCGGAGAGGCGGTGAAGGATTTTGCGCCGGTCGCAGGCAGCCAGTTGAGTCTGAGCGAGATCTCGGCGACCAAGATCATCGCGAGCCAGAAACCGGGAATGGCGACGCCGAGCGAGGCGATCATACTGACGGCCTTGTCGACCCAGCCATTGGGCTTGATCGCCGCGATCACGCCCATGGGGATGCCCGATAGCAGCGCCAGGATCAGCGCGATCACAACGATCAGCAGTGTGTTGGGAAAGGCGCGGCCGATCGAGGTCGCGACCTGCTCTCCAGTCAGCAACGATTGCGAAAGGTCGCCCTGGACGACGTTCCCGAGCCAGACGCCGTATTGCACCAGGAACGGTCGATCGAGCCCGTAGATGTGGCGGATTTCGGCGATGCGCGCATCCGAGGCATTGTCGCCCGCGAGCGTCACCGCGATGTCGCCCGGCACGAGCTTCAGGAGCGCGAACACCATGAAGGTCGCGAGCACGATCACCGGCAACGCCTGCAACAGGCGGCCGCCGACAACCCTGACCGGACTGCGTCGCGCCATGTCCCTCAGCTCTCCAGCCAGACGTCATCGTATTTCGGCTTGCCGAGCAGGTTCGGCCGATAGCCCTGCACCTTCTTGTTCATCGCGACCAGCTCGAACTGGAAGGCGAGCGGCGCGACGAAGGCATTTTCCATCACCAGCCGCTGCACCGTGGCAAACGCCTTGCGACGCTGCTCCATGTCCTCAGAGGCCCGCGACTCCTTGATCGCGGCCTCGAGCTCCGGCGGCACGGGCGCACGGCCGGCATTGTAATAGGCGTCCTTGGTGAACATCAGCGAATAGGTCAGGCTCGGATCCGGCCGCCCGGTCCATGCCGAAAGCAGGCCGGAGCCGCGCTTCTCGCTGGCGAAGAAGGCGGCAGAAGCTTCCGCGATCGGCGCGTTGGCAAAGCGCGCATTCATGCCCGCCTTGCGGAGCTGCTCGATCAGGATCTCCTGGCGCTGCACCGAATCCTGGTCGGGATAGCCGCCGAACTCGATCGTGAGCCCGTCCTTGAAGCCGGCCTCCACGAGCAGCTTGCGCGCCTTGTCGGGATCGTACGGGTAAAGTCCGGCAACCGATTTGTCATAGGCCCAATGCGCCTTCGGCAGGTTCATGTAGGCGGGTTCGGCGAGCCCGGCGAGCGCCGCCTTCACAAAGGACTCGCGATCGATCGCGAAGTTCAGGGCTTGCCGGACCTTCACATTGTCGAACGGCGGCTTGGCCCAATTGAGGAAGATCTGAAGGACATACAGTGTTGGTCCGTTGACGACCTTGACACTGCTGGCGCGCTCGATGATCGCCTTCTGGCGGGGTGGCAATTGATAGATCAGATCGTTCTGCCCAGCGGTGACCGAGCGCGCGCCGGTGGTCAACTCCGGAATGATCGCGAACTCGATGCCATCTGGAAGGGGACGGTTCGGCTTCCAGTACTTGTCGTTGCGCTTGACGACGATGCGCTCACCATCCGCCCAGCTAATGAAGGTATACGCACCGGCGCCGACCGGCTTGCGTGCGACGGTGCCCCCTTCGGCCGCCTTGAGCGCAGTGGGTGAAACCATCATGCCGGCGCGGTCGGAGAGGATGAGTGGCAGCGCGCTGTCCGGTGCGCTCAGCTTCAGCGTGACCTGCATCAGACCGGTGATCTCGACCGACGCCACCGAGGCCAGATCGGCCTTGATGTTGGATTTCTGATCGCTCTTGTTGCGCTCGATGTTGAATTTCACGGCTTCCGCATCGAGCGGCGTGCCGTCATGGAAAGTGATACCGGCACGGATGTTGAGCACCAGCGTGTTCGGGTCGGTGAATTTCCAGCTCTCGGCGAGGCCGGGCTTCGGCGTCAGCGTCTCGAAATCCCATTCCGTCAGCGTGTCGTAGATCGTGAACAGGAAGGCGTGGTCGGAACCGGCGCCGCCGGTTGCGGGATCGAGGCTCGAAGGATTGGCGGGCGCAGAGATGCGCAGGGTGCCACCGCGCTTCGGGGTGACGTCCGCCCACGCGGGACCGCCGAGCGTCACGCCGGCAATCGCGGCCGATGTCAGCGCGATAGCCTCGCGTCGCGTCATCTCTGTCATGTCATCTCCTCCCGGCAATTCCTGGTCAGTTTGGTGCAAAGTCTGGATGTTCAGCGAAATGGCAGGCGACCCAATGGTCGGGCTGAAGCTCGCGCCAGTCCGGCGCCTGTTCGGCGCAGAGCGACTGCGCGTAGGGGCAACGGGTGCGGAAGCGGCAGCCCGAGGGCGGATCGATCGGGCTCGGGATCTCGCCCTGCAGCATGATGCGGCTGCCCTGACGTAGGTGTGACGGCAATGGCCGCGGCTCCGCCGACAGCAGCGCCTGGGTGTAGGGATGCAGCGGATGCTCGGAGACGCGCTCGGTCGGCCCAAGCTCGACGAAGCGGCCGAGATACATCACGGCGATGCGCTCGCTGATGTGGGAGACCACGGCGAGGTCGTGAGTGATGAAGACATAAGTGAGGCCGAGCTCGCGCTGCAAGTCGGCAAAGAGATTGAGCACGTCGCCACGAATGGACATATCCAACGCGGCCACCACCTCGTCGCAGACGATCAGCTTCGGTTTCAGCGTCAACGCGCGGGCGATCACCACGCGCTGCTTCTGCCCGCCGGAAAGCTGGTGCGGATAGCGCTCGCCGACGTCCTGCGGCAAGCCGACACGGTCGAGCGCCTCCCTCGCCTGCCGCTCGCGCTCGGCGCTGGTGCCGGCGCGCGCGAGCTCGAGCGGCTCCAGCACCGACGAGAGGATGGTCATGCGCGGGTTCAGCGCAGCATTCGGATCCTGGAAGATGATCTGGTAGTCGCGGCGGTGGCTCTGAAATCGCTTCCGCGGCAGCGCCAGCGGGTCGATCCCCTCATGCCGGATGGCGCCCGCGCTCGGCTTCAAGAGGAACACCAGCGCGCGGCCGATCGTGGTCTTGCCGGATCCGGACTCGCCGATGATCCCAAAGGTCTCGCCGCGGTGGACGTCGAAATTGACGCCGTCGACAGCCTTCACCGTGGCGCGGCGATCGCTGGTCTGGAAGCGCACTTCGAGATCACGCACCGAGACGATGGCGTCCTGCGTGCTATCGGGGCCAAGCGGCATCATGGCGTCCCGGCCATCGCGGCGATCGGCGTCGACGCGGCGTGCTGCAGCGCGCCCGGCAGATCGAGTTCGCGAAAGCGCCAGCAGCGCACCTTGCGGCCGCCTCCCGCATCGCGCAGTTCCTGCTCGGCCTCGCAGCCCGGCGCGGCATGGGCGCAGCGCGCCCGAAAGCGACAGCCGTTCGGCATGTCGACGATCGAGGGCACCCGGCCCGGGATCGACGGCAGCCGGCCGTGGCGTGGGCTCAGGTGCGGCAGCGAACGCAGCAGGCCGGAGGTGTAGGGATGCAGCGGCCGCACCAGCGCATCGTCGACCGGGGCATCCTCGATCACCTCGCCGGCATACATCGTGATCATCCGCGTGCAAGTCTCGGCGACGACGCCGAGATCGTGGGTGATCAGCATCAGCGCGGTGTTCGAGGTCTCGCTCAGCTCGCGTAACAATTCGAGGATTTGCGCCTGCACGGTGACGTCGAGCGCGGTGGTCGGCTCGTCGGCGATCAGAAGCTGCGGGCCGCAGATCAGGGCGGCTGCGATCATCACGCGCTGGCGCATGCCGCCGGAAAGCTGGTGCGGGTAGTCGTCGATGCGACGTTCGGGAGAGGCGATGCCGACCCGGCGCAACATCTCGAGCGTCTTCGCCCTCGCCTCCTCCTTGCTAGCGCCGGTATGAACGCACAGCGTCTCGGAGATTTGATGGCCGACGGTGAAGACCGGATCAAGCGCGCTCATCGGCTCCTGGAAGATCATGGCGATCCGCCGTCCGCGGATCGCACGCATCGCCCGCGCGCTGCAGGAGACGAGATCCGTGCCATCGAACAGGATCGAGCCGTCGAGGCCGGCGAGATTGCCCGGCAACAGCCGCAGGATCGAGAGACCGGTGATGGTCTTGCCGCAGCCGCTCTCGCCGACGAAGCCGACGCGCTCGCCGGCGCCGATATCGAAATCGATCTTGCGCGTCGCCTGCCAGACGCCGAGCGATGTCTTGAAACGGATGCCGAGGCCGCGCACCGACATCAGCGGCGCACGGCCAGCCGCTGCGTCGGATCGGCACTTTTTTGGTGCAGCCGCCGGCATCAACCCGCCGCCTGCTTCTTTTTCACGAGCTCTTCCTCCATCAGCATCTCGGTTCCGATGATGCCGTCGCGGGTAAGCTGGGCGATCTCGGCGTCCGACAGGCCGAGCATGCCGGAAAGGATCTCGTAATTGTGCTCGCCGAGCGTTGGCGGTATCCGCCGGATCGGGAACGGGTGTGCGCTTTCACGAAACGGCATCGAGGGCTGCGGATGCTTTCCGATGAAAGCGCGGTTGATCTCCTGGATAAAACCGCGCGCCTGCAGTTGCGGGTCACGCAGGAGATCAATCGGCAGCCGCGCGACACCGGCGGCAATGCCCTCTGCCTGCAGCAGATCCATCGCGTCTTCAGCGTCGCGTCCGGCGGTCCAGGCTGCGATTGCGGCTTCGATTTCACCCTCGATCCGTCGCCGGCCGGCGGCGCTCTTCAATGTCTCGTCGCTGGCCCAGTCAGCGCGCCCGAGCAGTGTTGCGAGTCTCGCCCACATCGCATCGCTGGACGCCGCAATCACGATCCAGTCGTCCTCGCCGGCGCAGCGGAAGCAGCCATGCGGCACGAAATCCGGATGGCGGTTGCCATACTTGGTCGGCGGCTTGCCGTCGATCGACTGCGCGATGATCCAGGGCGCAGCGAACGGCATCATACACTCGATCTGCGCGAGATCGATGAACTGGCCCTTGCCGGTTAACCTGGCATGGATCAGCGCCGTGAGCACGGCCGCGCAACCGTTGAGACCACCGACCGCATCGCCAAAAGCGGTGTGGCTCATGACCGGCGGTCCATCGGCATCACCGACCACGCTCGGCAGCCCCGAGCCTTGCTCCAGGGTTGAGCCATAGGCACGGCAATCACGATGGACGCTGCCCGCTCCGAAGGCGGACATCGACATCATCACAAGCTTCGGGTTGAGCTTGCTCAGCACGTCATACCCAAGCCCGAGTTTCGGCAGCACCTCGACCGAGTAATTGTCGACGACGAGATCGGCGTCCGCCAGCAGGCGCTTGGCAAGATTGAGCCCCTGTGGCCGCGTCAAATCCAGCGTGATCGCGCGCTTGTTGCGGTTCATGATGCAATAGCGCACCGACTTCTCGTACATCTTCTCCAGCACATAGGCCGGCCGCCGGTCGACGCCGCGCCACCAGTCCGGATACTGGATCGCCTCGATCTTGATGACGTCGGCGCCGAGATCGGCGAGCGTGCGCGTGCAGATCGGACCGGCCCAGCCCATCGAGAAGTCGATCACGCGAACGCCTTCGAGCGGCAGGCGGCTCGAGCCGCGTGGCTCCGGTGATGGGACACGAGGCGCTGCCTCGAACTGCTGTTGCTCGCCGATCGCAGGAACCTTGCCGCCACGGCGGGGCGGCGTGCCGGTCAATCGCTGCATGCAGCCGGCAGAGAAACCACTCTCCTCGCCGATGGTGACGGGCACGATCGCGCCGCGGGCCCGCTTCTCCTCATCGGCGACCAGTTCGGCAATTTCGGGAACCGGCACGATCGGAATCTTGCGCTTCAGCCCCTCGGCGAACCATTCCTGCGCGGTGCGCTGCTTCAGGCGCGGCAGGAATGTCGCTTCGATCGCCTCGACATGCTGTAGCCGATCGACGCCAAGGAACAGCTTTGGATCATCGCGCAGCTCGAGCAGTCCCAGCATTTCGCAGAACGAACGCCATTGCGCAGGCGTTACCGTGGTGACACCGAGCCAGCCCTGTTTGGTCTCATAGATGCCGACCGGAAAGGTCGGCCAGAAGCGGTTGACGCCGATCCGTCGCATGACGTCGCCGCGCGAGAACGACTCGAACATGATGTATTCGGTGACGGCGATGGCGGATTCGAAGATGCTCAGGCGGCTCGCGCGCCCGCGCCCATCCTGCATCCGACCCAGCACCGACGAAGATGCAGCGATAAAGCCCCAGAGTCCGGCCAGAATTCCGGTCTGGAAATCCGGCGCGTGCATCGGCGGCCCTTCGATCGGACCGACCAGTTTGATCAGGCCGGTCAGCGCGCGAATGGTCGAGTCGGTTGCGGCAAAATTGGCGTAGGGACCGACATCGTCGAACCAGTCAGCCTCCAGATGAATCAGGCCCGGATGCCTCTGCCTGATGGTGGCCAAATCCAAGGGCGGACAATCCGCCGCATCGATGTCGCGGCCGTCGAGCAGGATGTCGCAACTCTCGATCAGTTCCGTGAGACGGGAGGAGGCGCTGGCATCCCAGCGATCGAGCACGATGCTCGACTTGTTGAAGTTGAGGAACGCGAACCAGGCGCTTTCTCCGCTCGACGTCAGCGGCGCAGCGCGGCGAAGTGGATCGCCCGCCGGCGGCTCGACCTTCTGCACGGTGGCACCGAAATCGGCGAACAGACGCGCGCAATAGCTGATCGCAGCCGCGCTCCCGATCTCGACAATCCGCAGATGCGACAACGCGCCCATCACGTTTCCTTAAGACCCCGCGTGGCCAGCGCGAACGACGCACCGGCTCAGTTTTTTGTTGCGAACATGAAACCTTGCGCGCGCGATGATGCAAGCGGAAAATTCTCCCGCGTTGCGGAATTCGCTTTGACGTGCTTGCGTTTAGCGACAGTCGAATTGCGCTTCGAACCAGTTTTCGAGCGAAGCCGAAAGCGGCTGCCATGCGCGCTGGAAGTGCGAGACTTTTGCAGCACTGCTGCGATAGATCGCACGCAGTTCCTGCTCAATCGCAGGAAGATCGACGCCGGCGACACGACCCTCGCTGACGATCGTGCGTCCGTCGACAACCACGTCCTTGAGCAGCGACGCATTGCCGCGCGCGAACAAGAGATCGAGCGGATGGACCGACAAAATCTGATCGCGATCGAGGCGATCGAGATCGAGCGTGACGAAATCGGCCGGCGCCCCCGGCTTAAGCACGCCGCTTCCCGGCGCGCCGGTCGCATGGCGGCCGTTGCGGATGGCGAGCGCGAAGAACTCGGCCGGCGTCCAGGTTCGCTTGAATCCCAAGCCGCCGTGCATCATCTGCACCAGCCGCATCTCGCGCAGCACGTCGTCGTCCTCATCGAGCGCGAGCCCATCGACACCGACCGTGACCGCGCAGCCGCATCTGTGCGCGGCGGCGATCGGCGCAAGGCCGGAGCGCAGATGCATGTTGGAACTGAAATTGGTGACGATCCGCGCGCCGGACGCGGCGATCATTTCCAGCTCGTCAGGGCGCGCATGGATGCAATGCGCGAGCGTCAGGCGTTCAGAGAGAAAGCCGATGTCGCGGAGATAGCTCACGATGCCGTCGGGAAAGTGCTGGTCTGCCCAGGCGCGCTGGTAGATGGTTTCCAGCAGATGCATGTGAATGCGGCGGCCGGTCAGCGCGGAATTCTCGGCGACGGCCTCGAGCAGCGGCCTCGAACACCATTGCACGCCGGCCGGGCCGAGTTGCACGTCGATCTTTGGGCCGGCAATCGCCGCTGCAATCGCGTCGGTCAATTCGATGTAGGCCTTCGGCGACATCGGCGCGCGGACGAACAGTTCCTCGATCGTCTTGCGATCGTCGCTCGGCAGGCTTGAGAGCACCGGCTCGGCGTCGCCATAGACGACCGGATTCTGGTCGCGCACGGCGATCGCAAAAGCGATGCGGATGCCGACGTCGGAGGCGGCTCGCGCGATCTGCTGTGCCTCCTCGACGAGCGGCATGGTTCCGCTCGGGCGGGTGTAGTGCACCATCATCGCGGCGCAGCCGGCGCGCGCCGAGCGCGCCAGCGCCGAAGCCGCCGTGAGATAGGGATCGACCGGCGTGCCCAGTGCGGAGCGCAACAGCCAGCTTTCCAGGGGCATGCCGAGTGCGCCGAAGGACGACGCGGTCGGCCGCGCATGATCGTGGGCGTTGACGAAGGCGGGAAGCACGAAGGAGCGCGGCCCCGCCGGCGCTCCCTGATTTATAGAGGTGATGATGCCGTTCTCGTGCCGAAGCACAGCATCACCAAGTATGCCGCGGTCAGCACCGGCGAACAGGCAGCTTGCCGTAACTTCGTTCGCCATGACCGCCGATGACCTCAGTTCGTGATGTAGACCAGTTCCCGTTCGGCCCGCGGCGGCAGGAACCCGCGGGTGAAGATTTCGGACGGCGCCGGCGTGCGGGTGAGCTGATAGCCTTCGACGATGATGCCGATAGCGCGGGCCATGCGGTCATCCTTGATGTCGCCGACGCCGATCTCCTTCATCTCCGGGGAGACGATGAGCTTGTCGAACGAATATTGCAAGCGGCGCTTCTCGACATCGACATTGATCAGGTTGTCGAAATTCACCGCGGCCTTCATGCCGGCGTTCTGGTCTTTTGCCACGGCAATCATACCCTTGTTGATGGCGCGCACGAGGCCAGCGACGGCTTTCGGGTTGGACGCGAGCAATTTGCGCGAGACCATCACGCCGTTGGAATAGAGGTCCATTCCATAATCGCCGAACGAGAACCATTTGAAGTCCTTGTCGGGATCCTGGCGGTTCAGGACGAGGTTGAAGTAGCTGGTGATGTTGAAGACAAGCGCGGCGTCGATGTCGCCCTTGATCAGCATCGGCTCCTGCAGGTTCGGCGCCATGTTCGAGATCTTGATCTTCTCGCCGTCCAGCCCGTTCTTGTGCACGAACACCGGCAACAGCCGCGTGGTCGGCGTGCCCTGCGCGCCGCCGAGCGTGTGGCCTTCGAAATCCTTGATGGTCTTGATGCCGCTCGAATTCTTTGCGACGATCGCGAATGGCGGCTGGTTCCAGATCATGTAGACCATCACAGGCGCGTCCTGCGGCTTGGTCGAGGCATTCTGGATGATCGCATTGACATCGCCGAAGCCGGCATCATAGGCGCCGGACATGATGCGCGTCACGGTCGCGCCCGAGCCTTCGCCCTGGTCGATGACGACGTTGAGGCCTTCCTGTTTGAAGAAGCCATGGTCCTTGGCGTAGAAGAAGGCGGCATCCGAGCCTTGCGTCTTCCAGCCGAGCGTGAACTTGATGGTGGTTTCCTCGGCCGCCGCCGTCCCTGCGAACAAGGCCAGTCCCAACAGCGCGGCGCTCACTTTCTTCAGCATGACGACCTCATGAATGGTGGTTGATGAAACTCTTTCTCAGGTGGCAATCACGTCGTTCTTGCGCGTGGCCCAGCCGGTGACCTTGCCTTCGATCAGCGAGAACACGACGTAGAGCGCGACGCCCAGGCCGGCGAGCACGAACAGCCCGGCGAACACCAGCGGCACGTTGAAATTGGAGGATGCGGTCATCATCACATTGCCGATGCCGCGATTGGAGGCAACGGTCTCCGACAGCACCGCGCCGACAAAAGCGTAGGAGATGGCGACCTTCAGCGAGGCGAAGAAGAACGGCATCGTTCGCGGCAGGCCGACATTCCAGAGGATATCGAACTTGCTCGCGCCCAGCGCCTTCAGCACGTCCTCAAGTTCGGGCTCGGTGGTGGCAAGGCCGGTGGCGATATTGACGACGATAGGGAAGAAGCAGATCGAGAGCGCGGTGAGAACCGCCGGCACCGTGCCGGAGCCGAACCACAGCACGAAGATCGGCACCACCGCGACCTTCGGGATCGAGGAGAAGCCGATCAGCAGCGGATAGGCGGTGTCATAGGCGGTCTTGGAGACACCGATGAAGGCGCCGAGCACGACGCCCAAAGCAACGCCAAGCACGAAGCCGAACATCGTGGTCGCGAGCGTCTGGATGATGTGCGGCCACAGCACCGGGAAACGCTCGACCAGCGTCACGAGGATCTGCGACGGGCGCGGCAGCACGAGATCGGACATGCCGGTCATCAGGCAGAACAGTTCCCAGGCGACGAAGAACAGCACGATCAGCGCCGCCGACCACCCCTTCTGCCTGATATCGAGCCCGGACATCTCAGGCCGCTCCTTCCTGCGCCGCACTGCGCGCATCGACGATCATCCCGCGCAGCTTCTGGTTCAGCGCCACGAAATCTGGCTCAAAGGTCATCGCGACGGTGCGCGGACGAGCAAAGCCGACATGACTGTCGTCGAGGATGCGGCCGGGCCGCGCGCTCATCACGCAGATGCGGCTGGCGAGAAAGCCGGCTTCACGCAGATCATGGGTGACCAGCAGCACCGTCGGCTTGTGCGTCATCCAGAGCTTTTGCAGGATCGACCACAATTCCTCACGCGTGAACTGGTCGAGCGCGCCGAACGGCTCGTCGAGCAGCAAGAGGCGCGGTTCGTGGATCAGCGCGCGGCAGAGATTGGCGCGCTGGAGCATGCCGCCGGAAAGCTGCCAGGGAAAACGGCCGCCGAAGCCCTTGAGGCCGACCTGCTCCAACAACGCGTTCGCCTTGTCGCGAAACTCGGTCTTGCGCCGTTTGCGGAATTGCGAGCGGAACGGCTCGACGATCTTCAGCGGCAGCATGATGTTCCGCTCGATCGTCATCCACGGCAGCATGGTCGGATTCTGGAAGGCCATGCCGACCCGCATGGCGCGCGCCGCCACCTCGCGCCCGCCGACAATGACGACGCCCGTCGACGGCTGCACCAGGCCGCTGACCAGTCGCAGGATCGTCGATTTGCCGCAGCCGGACGGACCGACCAGCGCGACGAACTCGCCGTCAGCGATCCGCAGCGTCGTCGTCGATAGCGCAGGCACCGCGCGGGTCCCGCGGCCGAACGTCACCGACGTATCGGATAGTTCGATCGCAATCGGCGCGCTGCCGGCGGAAACCGCCTCACCCGAGAAGTTGGAAGTTGGTTGCATGCGCATCACGGCAGAAAGTGCATGCAAGCCAGATGCCAGCGCGAATCTTCCACGAAATCAGGCCTGCCGTAGCGATGGCATGCCGACCGAGCGACTGCAATTTAGGCAATCGGACAGCAAAAGTGCATGCAAATCGTGCGCACAGTTTTTGCGTGCCTGTGCTAACAATTTGCTTGCAAGCACTTCCCAAGAGACCCGCCAATGGCGCCGCGCGCGGCCAGCAAGACTGCTGAATCGTCCGACAAGGTCAGCGTGATCTGCCGTGCGCTCCGCCGCGCCATCATCGAGCAGGCGCTGGAGCCGGGCGCGAAGCTGCCGGAGGATTCGCTCGGCGAGCGGTTCGGCGTCAGCCGCACCATCGCGCGCCACGCGCTCGGGCAATTGGCGGCGGAAGGTCTCGTCGAACTGCGCCGCAACCGCATCGCGGTCGTGGCGACGCCGAGCTGGCAGGATGCGCGCGACGCCTTCGATGTGCGCATTCAGCTCGAGCGCCTCGTGGTGCGCCAGCTCGCCGGCAAGCTGACGAAAGCGCAGATCGCGGAATTGAACGCCCATGTCGACGCCGAGGACCGTGCCCGTGGCGGCTCGGACCCGGTCTCGATCCGGCTCGCGACCGAATTCCACATCCTGCTAGCGCACATGACGAACAGCCCGATCCTGATCCGCTATGTCAGCGAGATCGCCTATCGCTGCTGCCTGACGCTGTCGCTGTTCAGCCGGCCGCATTCCTCGGAATGCGCGATCAACGAGCACCGCGCGATCATCGCTGCGCTGATCAAGGGCGACGAGGAGAAGGTGATGAGCCTGATGCACGGCCATCTGGACTCGGTGGCAGGCCGCGCGCTGGTGGCTCCCGTCCCGCAGCGCGGCCGCGACCTGCTCGATATTCTCGCACCCTATGCCGAAGAGACAGACCTTGGCCGCGTCGTGAAACTGCCGAAGGCGGCGCGCGGACGCTGACAACGATGCGGACCGCTTTCGACCTCGTCTTCCGCAATGCGCGCACGCGAAGTGCGAGCATGCCGGTCGATATCGGCATTGCCGACGGCCGGATCGCCGCGATCGAACCACGCCTCGTCTGCGAGGCCGCGGAGATCGATATCGGCGGCAAGCTGGTGCTGCCAGGCTTCGTCGACACCCATATCCATCTCGACAAGGCCTGCCTGCTCGGCCGTTGCGAGCACAACCACGGCAGCGTCAGCGAAGCGATCCGGGCTGTTGCAGCGATGAAGCGCGATTTCACGCCCGAGGACGTCTATGCCCGTGGCGCACACGTGATCGAGCGCGCGATCACCTTCGGCACCACGCGGATGCGCACGCATGTGGAGATCGATCCGCGCATCGGCCTGCGCGGCTTCGAGGCGATCAAGGCGTTGAAGCGCAACTATGCCTGGGCGATCGATCTGTCGCCGTGCGTGTTCCCGCAGGAAGGGCTGACCAACGATCCCGGTGCGGAGGAATTGCTGATCGCGGCGCTGCGCGACGGCGGCGAGGCGATCGGCGGCTGTCCCTATATGGACACCGACCCGAATGCGCATATCGAAAGAATCTTCGATCTGGCGCAGGAGTTCGACGTCGACGTCGATCTGCACCTCGATTTCGACCTCGATCCGTCCTGGTGGCATATGGAAGAAGTGTGCCGCCAGACCGAACGCCGGAATTATCAAGGACGCGTCGCCATCGGCCATGCAACCAAACTATCGGCGCTGCCACCGGATCGGCTGAGAGCGGCGACCGAACGTCTGGCAAAGGCGGGCGTTGCGGTGACCGTGCTGCCCGCGACCGACCTCTATCTGCTGGGGCGAGACGAATCCCACAATGCGCCGCGCGGGCTGACGGTCGCGCACAGGCTCGTCGAAAACGGTGTGCTGTGCTCGGTCGCAACCAACAATGTGCAGAACCCGTTCACGCCGTTCGGCGACGCCTCATTGCTGCGAATGGCCAATTTCTACGCCAACATCGCCCATGCCGCGGTCACCGAGTTCGACGCCTGCCTCGATCTGGTGACCGACCTCCCCGCCCGCCTGATGAATTTGCCGGATTACGGCATCGCGGTCGGAAATCCCGCCGATATCATCGTGCTCGACACAGATAGCAGCCGCGGCGCGATCGCGGAATTGCCCGAGGTGCTGATGGGCTTCAAGAGCGGACGCCGAACCTTCGAGCGGCAGCGGCCGGTTCTGTTTCCGCCAAAGAGCTAGTCGCGCCCTGCCGATCTGGATTGCCGCGGCCGCGATTGACGCGCCGGGCGTTCCATTGTTGTTATCGACGTAACGAGACAACAACGCCGGGCAGGAAACCATGGGCAAGTCGTCCAACATCAGAAGCATTGAAACGCTCGCCTGCGATGCTGGCTGGCGGAATTACCACTTCGTTAAGGTGACGACCGAGGACGGCATCGTCGGCTGGAGCGAATTCGACGAAGGTTTTGGCGCGCCCGGCGTCACCGCCGCGATCGAGCGGCTGTCGACGCGGATCATTGGCAAGAACGCGCTGCAGCATGAACGCATCTATGCGGAACTGTTCTCCGCGACCCGGCCCGCCGCCGGGGGCGTGGTGGCGCTGGCGCTCGGCGCGATCGAGAACGCGCTGCTCGATGTCAAGGCAAAGGCGCTCGGCGTGCCCTGCTATGAACTGCTCGGCGGCAAGATCCGCGACCGCATCCGGGTCTACTGGTCGCACTGCGCGACCTGGCGCATCAACCATCCCGACTGGTACAAGCCCGCGATCACCGATCTCGACGGCGTCAAGGCGATCGGGCGCGAGGTGCGCGAGAAGCGCTTCACGGCGCTGAAGACCAACATCTTCGTCTATACCGACGGCAAGCCGCAGGGTTGGCGGCCGGGCTTCGGCTCGCCATTCGAGCCGGAGATCAATGTCGACCGCAAAGTGCTGCGCAATCTCTGCATGCACCTGGAGGCGATCCGCGACGGCGCCGGGCCCGATGTCGATCTCCTGCTCGACCTCAACTTCAACGCCAAGACCGAAGGCTATCTGAAGATCCTGAGGGCGATCGAGAAGATGGACATGTTCTGGATCGAGATCGACACCTTCAACCCGCAGGCGCTAGGCTACATCCGCCGCCAGAGCCCGCATCCGATCTCCTCCTGCGAGACGCTGCTCGGTCTGCGCGAATTCCTGCCCTACTTCACCGAGCAGGCGATGGACGTCGCGATCATCGACACGCCCTGGAATGGCATCTGGCAATCGATGAAGATCGCGAATGCCGCCGAACATTTCGAGGTCAACGTCGCCCCGCATAATTTCTACGGCCACCTCTGCACGATGATGAACGCGCATTTCTCAGCGGCCGTTCCGAACTTGCGGATCATGGAAACCGATATCGACCGGCTCGCCTGGGACCATGAGTTGTTCACGCATGTCCCCGACATCGTCGACGGCCACCTCGTGATCCCGGACCGGCCGGGCTGGGGCACCGAGCCGAACGAGGAAGGCCTCCGCGCGCACCCGCCGAAGAGCAAGGGTGGATTGCTGAATTACGGGCAGGCCAAGAAGTAAGCTCTATCTCCCGTCGTCCCGGGCTTGAGCCGGGACGACGGCGAGTGTGTGGGGCTGCTCATTGCGAAATCATTTGTCGCCCGGCACGTTCACGAACGCACTTTCGATCACGTCGCCGATCGGCTGCCAGATGTTGCCGTCGAACTGCACCAGGCGCATCTGCTTGATCGGGCGGAAGTCGGCCGGGCCGGTGTTGATTGCGATGCCCGGCAGCACCACGGGATTGAGATAGTCCTTCAGCGATGCAGCCTGGCGCATGATGTTCTCGCGCGACAGATCGTCGCCGCACTGCGTCAGCACCTGGACCAGGGTCTCGGCCGCGGCGTAGCCGAAGATGGCGTAGCCATCCTCCTTGTCGCCATCAGGATAATATTTGTCCATGAAGGCGGACCATGCCTTGATCGGCTCGTCGTCCTTCCATGCGGCATCGCCGGCGTCCTTCAGGAAGGATGTCGAGATCACGCCGAGCGCATTCTGCAGCCCCGCCGGCCGCAGCGCGCTGGCGATCGAGGCCGAGGCATTGTCGAGAATAAAGACCGGATGCCAATCCAGTTCGGCCGCGATGCGGATGGCGCGCGCGGCGATCGCCGGCGCTCCGTTGAACACGAGTATATCGGCGCCCGAATCCTTCAATATCTCGATCTGCACCTCGATCGAGGTGTCGGACGCATCAAAGGCGAGATCGGCGACGATCATGCCCGCGGTATCGCCGAGCCCTTCCTGCAATCCCCTGAACAGATCGCGCCCGAACTGATCGTTCTGCCAGAGCACGGCAATCTTGCCGTCGGGATAGGATGCCTGGATGTAATTCGCATAGATCCGGCCCTCGGCGCGGAAGGTTGGCTGCCAGCCCATCGTCCACGGATACTTCTTCGGCTGCGCCCACTCCTCGTCCCCCGAAGCGACGAACAATTGCGGGACGTTCTTATCGTTGAGATAGGCCCGGGTCGCGAGATTGCTCGGCGTGCCGAACGAGCCGAACATCAACAGCACGTTTTCCTTCTCGACCAGTTCGCGCGTCTGCTGCAGCGCCATGCGCGGACTGGAGCTGTCGTCGACGGAGATGAACTTGATCTTGCGTCCGTTGATGCCGCCGCGCTCATTGACCATGTCGAAATAGGCGGCTTCCGCTCTGCCAATGGTGGCAAAGGCCGCCAGCGGCCCGGTGTAGGGCATGACGTTGCCGATCCGGATCTCGTTGTCCATGGCGCCCCGCTCGGAAGCCTGCTGTGCGCTGGACGGCGCCCACGCAAGAAGCGCCGCGGCGATGAGGGACAGCGACAGTCTCGCTCTTCTTCTTTGCATCAACATCGCCTCAAACCCGCCCGACAGCGGCCTGCTGCGTCTTCCGGCCGATAACAATAGCGCGCAAATATGGCCGGAGAAATGAAATGTTGCCTTGGGACAATCAGCCGATCATGGACGGTCAGCGCAATGTGATGTCCAGCCATCCCAGGGGGTTGACGGACAGGCGATCGCCGGTGTCGACCAGCACTGTCGTGGTTTCGGCTTCGATGATGGCGGGACCGGAGAGCGACTGGCCGGGACGGAGATCATCGAGCGCATAGACAGGCACCTCGCGCCATCCGCCGAACCAGGCCTTACGTCGGCTCCGGGGCACGCATGGCTCGGCCGAGCTTGCAGATTTAATGCCTTCGCCGCGCCGCGCCACCTCGGCCACCGCCGCGACGCGGGCGTTGACGAACACGACCTCGTGGCCGGGCGAGGCATAAGTGTAGAGTTCCTCGTGGCGGCGATGAAAACGCTGCTCGATCTGGTCGACGACATCATCTGCGTCCAGATCGAGATCGCCAAGCGGCACGTCGATCTCGAACACCTGCTCGCCATAGCGCATCTCGGCTGAGCGCTCGATGCTGATGGGACCATTGAACCAGGAGCGGAGCCGACCGGCGGCTTGCTCTTCGAGTTGAGAGTACAGTTCGCGCACCTCACCGGCGGAGATGCGCGCGCCCGCGCCATAATGGGTGCGGCTCACCTCGTAGCGGAGATCGCTGGTCAGCATGCCCCAGGCCGATAGCACCGATGCAACTGTCGGCACGATGATGCGCCTGATCTCGAGCTCGCGCGCGACTTCCGCGGCGTGAAGGCCGGCGGCGCCGCCGAAACTGAGCAGCACGAACTTTCGGGGATCGACGCCGCGGCGCAGCGTCATCAGGCGGATGCCGTCGGCCATCTTCAGATTGATCATCTTGTAGATGCCGGCCGCAGCCTCCAGGCGCGACAATTCCAGCGCCGCCGCGATCTGGTCGATCGCCGCTTCCGAGGCTCCGCGATCGAGCGGACGTTTGCCGCCCATGAAGGCGCCGGCATCGAGATAGCCGAGCACGACGTTGGCGTCGGTGACGGTCGCCGCGGTGCCACCATTGCCATAGCACGCCGGCCCCGGAACCGAACCGGCGCTTTCCGGCCCAACCCGAAGCGTGCGGCTGCCATCGACGCTCGCGATCGAGCCGCCGCCGGCGGCGATGCTCGCAATGTCGAGGCTGCGCAGCGCGATGCGCTGACCGGCCAGCATGCCGTCGGCCGAGAGCGAGGCCTGCCCGCCTGAGATCAGCGAGATATCCGTGCTGGTGCCCCCCATGTCGAACGGCACGAGGTCGGGAATTCCTAAGAGATCGGCGCAGCGGCGGCTACCGGAAATGCCGCCGGCCGGGCCCGACAACACGGTGCCCGCCGCAAGGCGCGAGGCTTCCTCGACCGGCGCCATGCCGCCATGCGACAGCACCACGAACAGTGTGCCCTTGAAGCCGGCTTCGCTGAGGCGCTTTTCGAGATTGGTCAGATAGCGCCGCACGATCGGCTCGACATAGGCGTTCACGATCGTGGTCGAGACGCGCTCATATTCCTTGATCTGCGGCAGCACATCGCTCGAGCGCGAGATATTGATTCCGGGCAGTTCGCTGCCGAGCCGCTCGACGGCCGCAAGCTCATGTGCGGGGTTGAGATAGGAATGCAGGAAGCAGACCGCGACCGACCTTGCGCCAGAACTTCTCACCGCTGTTATCGCGCTGTCGAGCGATCCGGCATCGAGCGGGATCGATGCGCTGCCATCCGCCTTCAGCCGCTCACGCACACCGATGCGGCGTTCGCGCGGGACCAGCGGCTCCGGCGGCGGCGTGCGCAAATCGTAACGATCGGGCTTCAAACCCTCGCGCATCTCGACGACGTCGCGATGGCCTTCAGTGGTGAGCAGCGCGACTTTTGCTCCCTTGCGCTCCAGCAATGCGTTGGTCGCGACCGTCGTGCCGTGAACCAGGCGATCGGTATTCGCCAGCATTTCCGCGCGTGTGACATTCAGACGGCGCGCCAGTTCGTCCAGCCCCGCCATCACGCCGATCGATTGATCCGATGGCGTGGATGGCGACTTCGCGAACACCGTGCGCCCCGTCTCATCCGTGGCGACCAGATCGGTGTAGGTGCCGCCGACGTCAACTCCGATCGTGAACATGGCTAGTCACGCTGCTCCGCGGGGACGTCGACCAGGCCCTGCTCGATATCGCGTCGGCGCGCCTCCGCCGATCGCTTTGCGGACGGTCCCCAACCGCCGCCACCGGAAGAGCGGATTTCCAGGCAATCGCCGGGACGGAGATCGATACCGACCTCCTTGGTCTTGAGCACGCGCGGCTCGCGGCCTTCGGACAGAAGGCGATAGCGATGCGGCTTTCCGTCCTCGCCGCCGAGCATCCCGCAAGGGCCGTAACGGACGCCTTCACCGGCGGTGTTGCCTTTTGCCGGCTTTGCGGTTTCCAGCACCATATCCAGCGAAACGCCGAGGCCGCCGCGAAACTGGCCGTCGCCGGCCGAGCCTTGCCGGAATTCGTGATGGCGGAAGTGCAGCGGGAAGCGCACCTCGGCGACCTCGATGCTGCCGAACTTGAGCCCGCCGACGGTGTGCCACTCGCCGATCGACGACCAGCCGTCGCCGCCGGACGAGGCGCCGCCGCCGGGGCGCGCCTGGAACATGTGCCAGATGAAGTTGCGTCCGGTGCGAGGGTCTTCGCCCTGGATCGCGATCCGGAAGCGGCGGCCCCAGCCCGCCATCGCGCGCTCCGGACAGGAGGCCGACAGCGCCTTGATGATCGCCTCGACGATTTCATTGGAGGGATGGCTGGTGCACAGCGTCACCGGCCGGCCCGGATCGGCCCAAACGATCGTGCCCTGCTTTGCGATCACTTTCAGCGGGCGCAGCGCGCCAGTGTTCTTGGGGATATCGGCGTCGATCAGATAGGCAAAGGCCATCGCCACCGCGGCCTGCATGTTGGCGTGCGAGGAATTCACGAAGCTCGTCGACTGGGGATCGGAGTCGGACAGGTCGACCTCGACGTCGCTGCCCTGCTTGGTCACCTTTGCTGCGATCCTGATATCGCTGCGGCCATGGCCGTCATCGTCAAGGAACGCTTCGCCATGGAACACGCCGTCCTTCCAGGTGGCAACAACGGCGCGGGTCTGGTGCTCGGTGGCATCGAGGATCGCTTCTATTGCAGCCTCGACCACGGGCGCGCCGAATTCGGCGAACAGTTTTCCCACCCGGCGCTCGCCGAGATGGGCGGCGCCCAGCATCGCTGCGAGGTCACCACGGAATTCCCTGGGGTTGCGGATGTTGAGCGCCAGCAGATCGAGCAGGTCCTCGCGCAGCTTGCCGGCCTCGCACAGCTTGATCGGAGGGATGCGCAGGCCTTCCTGAAAGATCTCAGTGGCATCAGGGTTGTAGGCGCCATGGGTGGCGCCGCCGATGTCGCTCTGATGGGCGCGGACGATGGTCCAGAGCAGGCGCTTGCCATCATCGAACACCGGCACGAAGGCGGTGAGATCGGGCAGATGGCTGCCGCCATGATAGGGATCGTTCAGCAGAATGACCTCGCCAGGCTCCACGTCCTTGAAGCGCTCCTCCACCGCAAGCGTCGCCCACGGCAGCGCGCCGACATGAACCGGGATGTGATCGGCCTGCGCGATCAGCCGCCCGCCTGTGTCGCAGATCGCCAGCGAAAAATCGCGGCTGGAGTTGAGGATCTGTGAATAGGAGGTGCGAAGCATGGCTTCGCCCATTTCCCTCACAATGGAACTCAGCCGGTGCTGGACGACGGACCGGGTGATGGGATCGATCTTGCCGGACATGCCAGCTATTTTATCGTCGCGGCCGGGGACGTATAGATCAAAAACACCACGGTGCCCGCCAGCAGCGCAGCAGCCATGAACAGCATCACGGCCGGCAGTCCATAGAGCGCCGCCACCGCGCCGGTTGCGGATTGCAGCAGCGCCGCGCCAAGGAAGAAGGAGAGATTGATCGCCGAAAGCGCCTTGCCCGCGCTCTGGGCGTCAACGAGCTGCCTGGTCATGCCGTAGAGCAGCGGCTGCGCCGAGACGGCAAGACCGATCAGGATGAACAGGACCACATCATACTGCGACGGCATGACGGCGACGCCGAACAGGTCGGACACCGGGTAACCGGGAGCTCCCAATGCCATCAGGAGAAGCAGCAGCGCCGCCACGAGATGCGCAACCGCAACAACGGTGCGTCGGTGGCCGAGCCTGCGATCGATCACGCCGATGCAGACCGGCCCGACGATCAGCGCCAGCGTGAACAGTCCGAGTTCGTTACCAGCTTCGATGCGCGTGAGGCCCTTGATCTCCATCAGCCACGGGCCGCCCCACAATCCCCTCAGCACCAGCGATGCCGCAAGCGAGACCAGCGACAAGGCGACTAGGCCCCGGAGTGGGCGGGACAGGCCAAGGCGCAGGACTTCCATCATTTGCGAGAGCGGCGATGAGTCGTCCTTGTGCTCGGCCGGCTGTTTCGGCACCAGCACGAACACCGCGAGCGCGACCGCAACGCCGCCAATGGCCGATATCCAGAATCCGGCCCGCCAGCCAAGACGGTCGACGACAAAGGCCAATGGGCTCGACGACAACAGCATACCGATATTGCCGATCGACAGGATGGCGCCCGACCACAAGCCAAACTGCGACGGGGAAAGCTGTTTCGCCGCGAGCGTCATCGGGCACATCAGCATGCCTGATGTCGCAACCCCCAGCGCGAGCTGGCCAACGAGGAAGCTCTCCGGTCCGGTCGCAAACGCCGATGCCATCGCCCCGAAGATGGTTCCAACGAGCAGGCTGAGCGAGACCGGGCGAACGCCGAAGCGGTCCATCGCAGCGCCGACGGGCACCTGCGATGCCGCGAACGCGAAATGATAGATCGAGGTCAGGCTCGCGAGCGCCTGCGGCGGCGTCGCGAAATCGGCGGCCATCAGGTCAAGGCTGATGGCCGGGATCGTCCGCAGCAGGGTCGATAGCATATGGCCGCAGGCCAGGGCCAGAAGCGCAAGAATCAGCGTGCGGGTACTGGTCCCCGCATCATCTTTGGCAACACCGTCCACGAATCATCTCGTTCCCGAGGAGTTTCGGGACGGCGTATCACCAATAGGCCACGAGCGCCAATCTGTGCCTAGGTATTAGGCAGTTCAGTGCTTGTGGAACACCAATGTCCGCACTTCGATGCTTTCGCGCGGGGCAGCATCCGGCGGCGTGGTGGGATCGACGAAGGCGGTGTGCGGTGCGAAGCGCGTGCGGCCGTCAGTCGCCGAATCGTAGCACTTGAGCAGCAGCGCCTCGTCGGGCGTCATCTCCGGGAAATAGAACCAGCGGTGGTTCGCATTGTATTTCACGGAATAGGTCTCGCCCTCGCGATTCGGATAGATCAGGTCAGAGGCGATGAGATCGCCCGGCTCCACCGACTGGCCGTCGCACATCGCCAATGGCGCATCGCGCAGCGGGCCACGGATCGGCCGCCAGAGGTTGATCACCTGGGCACGACCTTTGAGCAGTTCTTCGGCCTCCTCGGGCAGATGTTCGAACACGCGGTTGCGGCCGGACAAGGCAGTCTGGTCGACATGCACGCGCGTCGCCGGCTGACGGGGCGTGCCGTCGCGCACGTCGGGGGCGCCCTCGACGCGCTTGCGCACGGTATGATCGAAGATGAGGACGCGATCCGCCTTCAGCGTTGCCTTCAGGAAGGCTTCGACGGCAGGATAGTAGACGCGCCTGACTTCGTTATCGTCGTAGTAGTTCTTCACCACGGTCGGATGCTTGACCAGGGCGAAGCCTTCGGTGTCGAGCGAGAATTTGTCGGCGATCAGGCGGCCGTCGAAGATCGGAACGTTGTGGGGTTCGGGGAGCGCCGTCGATTTGGGTTCGCCGGGCGGCGGATCGTAGGCGTAGGTACGCGGCTTGCCCGATATCGGGGCGAGATAATTGAGTTCGGCAGTGACGAAGGGAAGCGACTCGATCTTGGTTTCATGCAGGCCCATGGTGGTCTCCCGGACTCCCTATTGTTCGTTCTGTTTCATTTTGGCCGGGTGAGCTGCCCCGGCAAGGGAGCTCAAGAAATAGCAACGTTGACATCCTTGCGAGGATGAAACGTGGAAAATTCTTTCGGCGTCCTGGAACCACCAAGCTGATTATTTCCGCCGATCACGCTTTCGAGAAGTGCCTCCCCTGCGGGTACTCGCCATTGCGAGCGACCCTCTCTCCCCCGTCATTGCGAGCGAAGCGAAGCAATCCATCTCTCCGCTTGTGGAGGCGTGGATTGCTTCGCTTCGCTCGCAATGACGCTGCGGTGAGCGCTTTCGCAACTCACGTTGTTCGACGGTGGGGGAGATTGACGACAGGCGCGGCCTCACAAGCCGGTGCCCTTGCCGATCGCAGTCGCGAATGAGCGGTCGACGATATCAGCAGCGTTGAGCTTCTCCTTGATCAAACCCCAGCGGTGATAGAGATCGATGGTCTTCTGCTCGTCGCTCACGACGCCGTCATCAATCGGAGCGATCTGGATCTTGGCCCGCGCCAGCCAGTTCAGCGGCACCGAGGTCGGAATGTTCATTAGCTTGCCCCAGGTCTCGGCATAAGCGGCCACATTGTTCTGAGACCATGCCCGCGCGGCGGCGAGACGACGCACGAAGTCCTGTAGTTGCTCATGCTTGTCCTTGATAGCGCCCGGGGTTGCGACCTGAAAGCTGAGGCCGGGCGTAATGCCCTCCGCGGTGATCACGCGGCGCGACTTGAACAGCACCTCTTCCTGGCTGACATAGGGCTCCCAGGTCGACCAGGCGTCCACCGACCCTTGGGTGTAGGCGACCTTGGCGTCTGACGGCGCGAGGAAGATGATCTGGACATCGCTCGCCTGCCACCCCTTCGACTCGAGCGCTCCCAGGATCAACTGGTGGCCGATCGAGCCGCGGCCGGTCGCGATCTTCTTGCCGCGCAGGTCGTCAAAGCTCTTGATCGCCGAATTCTCGGGCACCACGATCGCGAGCCCTTCGCGCGACTGACGGACGGCGGCGATCGCCTTCACCGGGACGCCCGCCGCAGCGGCAAAGGTGAAGGGCGCGTCGCCGACAAGGCCGGTGTCGATCGCGGCGGCGCTGAGCGCTTCCAGGAGCGGCGCGGCTGCCGCGAACTCCTTCCACTCGATCTTGTAGGGCACGTCCTTGAGCACGCCGGCGGCTTCCATCACCGCCTGCGAATTGCCCTTCTGGTCGCCGACGCGCAATGTGGTCTGCGCGGCCGCGGTGCTTGCGCCGGCGAGTGCGAGAACGATTGCGAGAGCGAACCGGATCATTCTGCGGCAATCCCGCGCGTCGCGTCGCGCTCGGCAATCAGCTTGCGCGTCAGCGGGATCAGCTCGCGGCCATAGTCGATCGCGTCGATCAAGGGATCGAAGCCGCGGATCAGGAAGTGGCTGACGCCGAGATCGTAGTAATCGCCGAACACTTCGGCGACCTGCTCGGGCGTGCCGACGAGCGCGGTGGTGTTGCTGTTGGCGCCGGTCAGCTTGGCGATCTCGGTCCACAGCCGCTTGTCGATGCGCGCGCCCTGGTCGGCGAGCGCGAGCAGCCGCCTCGCGCCCGCGGTGGCATGGCCGTCCGCCGGCTTGCGATAGCCGGTCTGGTCCTGCAGTTCAGTGGCGCGCTCGAGGATCGCCTGCGCCTTGGCCCACGCCTTCTCCTCGGTATCGGCGAGGATCGGCCGCACCGAGAGGCTGAAGCGCGGCGTCGGACGGCCATGCTTGGCGGCCGCTGCGCGCACGCGCGCGGTGACGTCCCGGACCTGCGCGTAGGACTCGCCCCACAGCGCGAAGGTGTCGGCGTGCTTGCCCGCGACTTCGACCGCGGCATCCGAGCCGCCGCCGATGAAGGTGTAGATGCCACCATTTTGATGCGGCTTGATCTGCGAAAAGCCGCGTTCGACCTGGTAGTACTTGCCGCGATAATCGAACGGCTTCTCGCTGGTCCATTCCAGGCGGACGATGTCGAGGAACTCGCCGGTGCGCGCGTAGCGCTCGTCCTTGTCGTCGAGCGTATTGCCGTCCTGGCGCAGCTCGGTGGCGTTGCCGCCGGTGATGACGTGCAGCGAGACCCGGTCCGGGTAGAACTGGTCGAGCGTGGCGAGCTGGCGCGCCAGCAGCGTCGGCGCAGTGAAGCCCGGCCGCTGCGCGATCATCACCTTCAATTTCCTGGTGATGCCGAGCACATGCTGCGCGACCTGCAGCGCATCCGGCGTCGTCGAATGAAATGCGAGCAGCGCGCGGTCGAAGCCGGCAAGCTCATGGGCTTTCGCCACCGTCTCGATATAGGGCGGATCGAGCACGGGACCGGAGCGGACGATGATCTCCGACGAATTGTTGTTGGTGATGAAGCCGATGAACTCGACTGACATGGGGGAAGCTCCGCTTGTTGGCTGTTGTTCAGATGCCCAGCGCCAGGCGTGCGGCGGCGATGCGGGTGGAGTCATCCTGCGGGGTGTGGACGCGGCCGCACAGCACATCGCGAAAATACCGCTCTAGCGGATTGTGTCGCGACAGGCCGTGATTGCTGGCTAGTGACAGCGCGTCTTCGACCACGGCGACGGCGTTGTTGGTCACCGTCAGCTTGACGATATTGGACTCGATCGCATTGAGCGGCAAGCCGGCATCGAACTCTCTGGCGAAACTGTCGATCAGGCGGGCATTCACGGCAAGCCGCGCCTCGATGCCGCCAAGGATGTCCTGGGCCCGCGGCAGCGTCGCGAGCGGCGCGCCGAGATTGGCCGGAACACGCTCGTGCAGGAACTTGATGAGCCAGTCCCGCCCGGCGCGGGCGACGCCGTCATAGATCGCGGCCACGAAGATAGCGTGGATCGTGGCCTGGGTGACATCAGGCGCGGTCCACTCCTCCGGCCTGCGGACGTCGACCTCGTACTCGAGCGGAAACACGACGTCCTCGAAGATCACATCGTGACTGCCGCTGGCGCGCAGGCCGAGATGGTTCCAGGTTTCCTCGATCCTCGTTCCGGGCAAGCCTGCTGGCACAAGGAACTGGCCGACGCGCATTTCCGGCTCGTCGGTCTTGGCCCACACCAGATACCATTTCAGGATCGGCGCGCCGGTCGAATAGATCTTGCGGCCGCTCAACCGCCAGCCGGTTTCGGTGCGGCGTGCGATCGTCGCGGGCAACCCGCCGCGCGCCGGCGATCCCAACTCGGGCTCGACACGCAGCGCATTGATCAGCGCGACGCCCTCGACGGTCTCCTTGGCGAGCTTGCGGGACAGGCGCGCGGGCCAGCGCGGGCTGCGCGCCATCACCAGATGATTGATGTAATGCATCGACAGCACCAGCGCGGTCGACGGATCGGCCTTGCCGATGATGCCAAGGATGCGCGCCGTGTCGCGGGCGCCCGCCCCAGCCCCGCCAAGCGCGGCCGGCACGGTCAGCGCGAGGAGATCGGCTTTCGCAAGGTCGGCGAAATTCTCGAACGGAAAGCTGGCATCGCGGTCATGCCCTTCCGCCCGCTCGGCGACGACCTCGGCAAGCCGTGAGGCGCGCGCAACATGGTCCGGCGCTTCCGACGGCGTCAGCTCTTTCGCCGCCGTCGTCACCATGTCGCGTCCAGTCCGAGCAGCCCGAGAATCTGCCGGCGCAGATCGGCGAGATAGGGATCGCCGCGATGACGCGGATACGGCCGGTCCACCCTGATGTCGGCCTTGACGCGCGCCGGGCGGTCGCTGAGCACGATGACACGGTTTGCGAGGAACAGCGCTTCCTCCGCATCATGCGTGACCAGCAGCGTGGTAAATCCCTTGCGCTGCCAGAGCGAGACGATCTCGGCCTGCATCGTGATCCGCGTCAGCGAATCCAGTTTGCCGAGCGGCTCGTCGAGGATGAGCACCTTGGGATCGTTGACCAACGCACGCGCCAGCGCAACGCGCTGCGCCATGCCGCCGGAAAGCTGGTGCGGATAGGCCTTGCGAAAAGCTGAGAGACCGACGAGATCGATCGCCGCGTCGACCCGCTGGCGCTGGCTTTTCAGAATGCCCTGCGCCTCCAGCCCGAGTGCGACATTGTCCCACACCGAGCGCCAGGGAAACAGTGTTGGATCCTGGAACACGACGACGCGCGACGGATGCGGTCCCGTGATGCGGATGTCGTCCTCGCGCAGCACGCCGCTACGCGGCTTCTCCAGCCCCGCCACGAGCCGCAGCAGCGTGGACTTGCCGCAGCCGGACGGACCGAGCAGCGCGACAAACTCGCCGGGCTCGATCGCGAGGCTGACGTCCTCCAGCACCGGAAGCACGACGCCATCGATATCGAAGGCGTGATTGACATGCTCGATATCGAGCGCGGCGCCGACCGCGGGATAGGCGATGGCCTCGTGTAAAGCAGCGGCTACCATTTGACGACGCCTTTCTGCCAGACCAGCAGGCGGTCGCGCGTCTTGAACAGCAGCGTGATCGCGCCGGAGCAGAGCAGCGACATCACGATCAGCGCGGCATACATGTTGGCATAAGCTGCCCAGCCCTGCGCCCATTGCAGGTACCAGCCGAGACCAGCCTTGACGCCGATCATCTCGGCCACGACGAGCACGGCGAACGAGGCCCCGAGCCCCATGAACAGGCCGACGAAGACATGCGGCAGCGCCGCGGGGATCGCCACCTTCAGCACCAGGAAGGACGGCTTTGCGCCCAGCGTGCGCGCAACGTCGTAATAGGCATTCGGCACGCTGGCGACGCCGGACCAGGTCAGGACAGTCACCGGGAAGCCGGTGGCAAGCGCAATCAGGAAGGTGCTCGCGCTCCAACTCGACGGAAAGGTGAAGAAGGCAAACGGCAGCCAGGCTGTCGCCGGCAACGGCCCGATGAAGCGCAGTATTGGATGCACCCAATAACCGACCTTCTGCGACCAGCCGATTGATACGCCGGTCAGGAATCCGATGGCCGCGCCGATGATGTAACCACCAAGCTGCAGCTTCACCGACGCAATGACGCTGTCGAACAGCTTTGGCATGTCATCAGTGTAGACCTCGAGGATCGCCTGTGGCGGCGGGAAGAATGGGAGCGGCAGCCAGCCGAACTTTGCGGTCGCGACCTCCCAGACTGTCAGAAACGACCCGAGCGCCACCAGCCACGGCGCACGCCGGCGCAGCGCCACTCCGGCGCTGCCGAGGAAATCGGCACCAATCGTCCCAAGCAGTGCTAGCGCTGCGATCCCGAACGCGGCGATCGCAAGCCCATGCGTCCGCGACCAGTCGCCAAGATCTTCCCAGTAGAGGCAGGACGCGCCGAACGCCAGCCAAGGGACGGCGGCGGCCAGCCCAACGCCGTAGCCGCCGCTGCGGAGCTTCTCGAGCCAGCCTGGGCTGACATCTGCCGCTGCCTGTCCGGCCGCGGCCGATGCATCAGACACTGAATACGTCGACATAAATCCGTTCCGCGAATTTCGCCGTGTCCGTGCTCTGCTTGAACACGGAGACGGTCTTCAGATCGTCGGCATAGCCCTTCAGTTCGCGCTTCAGGACTTCGCCAACAGGATGATGGTGATGGGTGTGATAGCGCGCCATCGCTTCGAGATCGGCCAGCGTCGCGGTCTTCGGCGCATAAGGCTGGAACGACTTCGCAGCCTTGTCAGGATTCTGCGAGGTGAACATCGCCGCGTCGAGCAGCGCCTGGGTGATCGCGCGCGCGACATGCGGCTCGTTACGCACCAGGGAGCCGCGCAGGCCGACGATGCAGCAGGTCTTGTCGCGATATTCGCCGTCGAGGTTGGAGGCGACTTCCTTGTACTGGCTGTCCTTGAGCCAGAGATAGGCGAGCGGATCGGAGGCGAGGAAGGCCTGCACCTCACCCTTCTCGACCGCGACGTTGAGGAGGTTGCCGGGATAAGCACGCCAGTCGACATCCTTGTTCGGATCGATGCCCTGCTTGGCAAGCTGGATCGAGAAGAAGTTCTTGTCCGGACCGGCGAGGTCGCCGACGGCGACGATCTTGCCCTTGAGATCGGCGAGCTTGTCGACGCCGGAGCCTGCGCGCGTCAGCACACGCATGCAGCCGCCATGGGTGCCGGCGGCGATCTTGACGTCAAAGCCCTGCTCCAGCAGCTTCAGCCAGCGCAGCGCCATGCCGAGCCCCGCATCGCTCTTGCCGGTGGCGATCGCCTCCAGCAACTGATCGGTCGAGCCGCTATAATTGACGAGCTCGATGTCGAGGTTCTGCTTCTGGAAGAAGCCATAGTCGATCGCGACCGGCAGCGGCGCCAGGCACACCGCGCCCGCGTTCCACGACAGCTTCAATTTGCGCGGCGCGCCGGTCAGCGGCGGCGCGTCGGATGCCGTCTTGCAGATCGGGAATTCGGAGAAGTCGATCGCCGGTACCGCGCCACGCGCAGAAAATGCCTGCGCGCCGAACGCCCCGATCGGCGCGGCAAAGGCCGCAGCCGCACCTGCCCGCAACAGCGTGCGCCGATCCATCGCCAATCTATTCTTCTTCTCTTCAATCGACATGCTCACCCCACGTTCGACACGGCTCCGCCATCCGCGCAAACCGTCCGGCCCGCGCGCATTGGTTTCGGAGCTATTGTTGTAAAAAGGCGGATTTCTCCGGCGCTATTGGCACCCAATGCAACCCGCAAATGATGCGGTGCGATCGCATTATCGTCAATGAAATGGAATTTCGAATGTTGCGCGGATGAAAGGGATTATCTCCACGATCCCAGCCGCGGACGAGGAAACGATTTCGTTGTGATGCGATTGTCGGCAGCTTGCGTATTACCGCCAATCGCGCGGGCATTTTGTCGTCCTGTAACGGCGCATCCAGTGCTTTCTCCGCAGAGGAAAACAACGAGATGTTCTTTGTCGCCTGCGTCGCGAATACAGATTTCCGTTTCGTTGACTGCGACAGCTCCGCTCATAGACTCGATGGAACGCTCATGTGCTCTCCAGGCAATGGGCGAGCGAAATCAGAAAAGAGATGGACATGAGCAAAGCCGCCCGCCTTCACTCCGTCACCCGTAAGATCGCAACCGTACTGGTCACTACGGCGATCACGCTTTCTTCCGTCTTCGCGGCACTGGCCGACGACGCGATCGTGCTTCGCGTCGGCGACCAGAAGGGCGGCAACCGCTCGCTGCTCGACATCTCAGGTTTCGGAAAGGATCTGCCCTACAAGATCGAGTGGTCGGAATTTCCGGCCGCAGCACCGATCCTCGAAGCGTTGAACGCTGGCGCGCTCGACGTCGGCTATACCGGCGACCTCTCCTTCCTTTCGGTCTATGCATCGGGCGCGCCGATCAAGGCGATCGGCGGCACACGCTCCGACGCCAGGACACAGGCCATTCTGGTGCGCCAGGATTCCCCGATCAAGTCCGCGGCTGATCTTAGGGGCAAGCGCCTCGCGGGCACGCGCGGCGGCTGGGGCCAATTCCTGATCGATGCGACGCTGGAGAAGTCCGGCTACAAGCTGGAGGACGCGACCTTCGCGCCGCTTGGCCCGGTCGATGCCAAGATCGCGCTGCTCGCGGGATCGATCGACGCCTGGGCGGTGTGGGAGCCCTACATTTCCTTTGCGACGCTGAAGGACAAAGCGCGCGTCGTTGCCAATGGCGAGGGCCTGACGCCGACGATCACCTTCATCGTCGCCTCCGACAACGCCATCGCCACCAAGCGCGCCGCGGTGCAGGACCTGCTGCAGCGGCTCAACAAGGCGCGGCTATGGTCGCTCGATCATCTCGCCGAATATGCGAAGAACACGGCCGAACTGACCAAGCTTCCTGAAGACGTGCTGCTGAGCGCCTACACCGCGCAGAAGACCAGCCCGATCGCGATCGACGAGAACGTGGTCAAGGAGGTGCAGGAAGCCTCCGACCGCGCCACGCGCTACGGCATCCTGTCGAAGACGCTCGACGTCAGCAAAGCCGTCGATCGCAGCTTTACCACAAGCGCGAGCCTGAATTGATTGTCTCTTGAAAGAGAAGTTGGCGCCGCCGCGATGGACGCTGCCCACCTCTCCCGCTTGCTTGCGGGAGAGGTGGAGTAAAGTGAGGGAGACGTGCGATGCCCGGCCCTCTTCATCTCGCGTTTATCGTCACGGGCCATCTGGCCTGCATGGCCTTGCTGGTGTGGCTTTCGCGTTGATGGCTTGTTCGCACAAGCGCCGGTTGCCGCGCCGCGCGCTGCGGAGGGTGGAGAGTTGGGCGCGCCTGAAAGCAAAAGGCCCCCGCTTCCGGAGGCCTTTTCCCTTAAACCGCGTCCTTGGCAGCCTTGACCGGACGAGCCCGGACGACCTTGCGGGCCGGCTTGGCCTTGAACACCGTCTCTTCGCCGGTGAAGGGGTTGATGCCCTTGCGCGCCTTGGTCGCGGGCTTCTTGATCACCACGAACTTCGCGAAGCCGGGGACGAGGAACACGCCGTTCTTCTTCAGCTCCTTGTGACCGACGTCCGTGAGGGTATCCAACACGTTCTTGACGTCGCGCTTGGAAAGTTCGGTGGTGGTCGCGATCTTCTCGATCACTTGCGACTTCGACAATTGGGTAGCCATGGTTGCTCCATTGATTCTGGAAACGGCACGTTATGGCGGAAACCGGCTAAAAAAACAGGGTTTTCGTCATTCTTCACAGCTATATCGCCGCTGATACACCGGAATCCTGCGTTTTTCCCGGGTTTTTTCGCTGGTCGAGGGCTTGTGTGACCTCAGAGAGCCCTTCCATACGCCTGCGAACCGGCCGTTGACCCCTGTTTTTCGGCTGCAGATTCGCAATTGGTGATTCGCGGACTCCTTCTGGAGCCCGCTGGGTCGAGCCGCGGTCGACACGCCCGCTCGGTGTAGCGACATGAGAATGATCGTTTGGATTGTGCGGCAATTAAGAAAAATGACCCGGGTTCCCCTCCCGTCGTAACATCGGCTAAAGACGGTACGAGGCTGGGCTTACGCACGGCCTGACGCTACTCTTGGAGACCTTGTATGGATTTGACCCGCCTTGAGATCAACCGCCGCACCGCGCTTCTGACGTCGGCGGCCATCGCCGCCAATGTCATCAACCCGATGCGGGCATTTGCGCAGGACACCCCGCGCAAGGGCGGCGTGTTCAACGTCCACTATGGCGCCGAGCAGCGCCAGCTCAATCCGAGCCTGCAGGCCTCGACCGGCGTCTACATCATCGGCGGCAAGATCCAGGAGAACCTGGTCGACCTCGACGCCGACGGCAAGCCGGTCGGCGTGCTCGCCGAAAGCTGGGAAGCCACTCCCGACGGCAAGACCGTAGCCTTCAAACTGCGCAAGGGCATCACTTGGCACGACGGCAAACCGTTCACCTCCGATGACGTCGCGTTCACCGCGATGAACATGTGGAAGAAGATCCTGAACTACGGCTCGACGCTGCAACTGTTCCTGACCGCCGTCGACACGCCCGATCCGCAGACCGCGATCTTCCGCTACGAGCGGCCGATGCCGCTGAACCTGTTGCTGCGCGCCCTGCCCGACCTCGGCTACGTCTCCGCCAAGCACCTCTACGAGAACGGCGACATCCGCCAGAACCCCACCAATCTGGCGCCTGTCGGCACCGGCCCGTTCAAGTTCGTCAAATATGAGCGCGGGCAATACATCATCGCCGACCGCAATCCCGACTACTGGCGGGCGAACGCGCCGTATCTGGACCGCATCGTCTGGAAGGTGATCACCGACCGCGCCGCAGCGGCCGCGCAGATGGAAGCCGGCGAGCTGCACTACAGCCCGTTCTCGGGGCTCACGATCTCCGACATGGCCCGGCTCGGCAAGGACAAGCGCTTCATCGTCTCCACCAAAGGCAACGAAGGCAATGCGCGCACGAATACGATCGAGTTCAACTTCCGCCGCAAGGAGCTTGCGGACATCCGCGTCCGCCGCGCGATCGCACATGCGATCAACGTGCCGTTCTTCATCGACAACTTCCTCGGCGATTTCGCCAAGCTCGGCACCGGCCCGATCCCGTCGACCTCGACCGACTTCTATCCGGGCGCCGACACGCCGCAATATCCCTACGACAAGGCCAAGACAGTCGCGCTGCTCAATGAAGCCGGCTACAAGCCGGGTGCCGGCGGCACCCGCTTCTCGCTCCGGCTGCTGCCCGCACCC
Source organism: Bradyrhizobium sp. BRP22 (assembly GCF_020194175.1). Classification (GTDB taxonomy): domain Bacteria; phylum Pseudomonadota; class Alphaproteobacteria; order Rhizobiales; family Xanthobacteraceae; genus Bradyrhizobium. The sequence goes on from NZ_JADYVX010000034.1 coordinate 43,034, forward strand.
TGGGGCGAGGACATCTCGCTGTGGTCGACGTTCGTCCAGCAGTCGCTGCAGGAAGTCGGCATTCCCGTCGAGATCGTGCGCAATGACGGCGGCGGATTCTTGAAGCAGGTCTATGACGAGCACGCCTTCGATCTCGCCACCGGCTGGCACCAGTACCGCAACGATCCTGCGGTCTCGACCACGGTCTGGTATCGTTCCGGCCAGCCCAAGGGCGCGCCCTGGACCAACCAATGGGGCTGGGAGGACAAGACGGTCGACAAGACCATCGACGATGCAGCCACAGAGGTCGATCCGGTCAAGCGCAAGGCGCTCTATGCCGAGTTCGTCAAGGAGGTGAACACGGAACTGCCGGTCTGGATGCCGATCGAACAGATCTTCGTCACCGTCATCACCGCGAAAGCCCGCAACCACTCCAACACGCCCCGCTGGGGCTCGACGAGCTGGCACGATCTTTGGCTTTCCGCGTGATCCTTAATACGTCAAGATGAGAGCATGCGCATCTTGAGCCTTGCGGGGCGGCGGCTCGCCGCCTCGATTCCGACCCTGTTCCTGATCTTGATCGGCGTCTTCCTGCTGCTGCAGATGGCGCCGGGTGATACCGTCGACGCGCTGATGGCGCAGATGGGCGGCGGCGACGCCGCGAGCGCGCGCGAACTGCGCCAGTTCTATGGGCTCGACCTGTCGATCCCGATGCAGCTTGCGAACTATCTCTGGCGGCTGGTGCGGCTCGATCTCGGATTCTCCTCGATCTACGGCAAGCCGGTCGCCTCCGTGATCCTGGAGCGGCTGCCGCCGACGATCCTCCTGATGACCGCATCGCTGTCTTTTGCGTTCTTCTTCGGTCTCGTGTTCGGCGTGATCGCCGCGCGCGGCGTCAACCGCTGGCCGGATACGCTGATCTCGACACTCGGATTGATCTTCTATGCGACGCCGTCGTTCTGGTTCGGCCTGATGGCGATCGTGGTGTTCTCGGTCTACCTGCAATGGCTGCCGTCCGGCGGTTTCGAGGATATCGGCACCGTGCAGTCCGGCGTCTGGCGCGTGCTCGATATCGCAAGCCATCTCGTGCTGCCGACGCTGACGCTGGGGCTGATCTTCCTCGCCATCTACCTTCGCATCATGCGGGCCTCGATGCTGGAGGTGCTCAACCTCGATTTCGTCCGCACCGCCCGCGCCAAGGGTCTCGACGAGACCCACGTCGTGACGCGCCACGTGCTGCGCAATGCGCTGTTGCCGATGGTGACGCTGATCGGGCTGCAGGCCGGCACCATGCTCGGCGGCTCGGTGGTTGTCGAAAGCGTGTTCTCGCTGCCAGGCCTTGGACGGCTGGCTTACGAGTCCGTGGTGCAGCGCGACCTCAACACGCTGCTCGGCATCGTGTTCGTCTCGGCCCTGCTGGTGATCGTGGTCAACTTCGTAGTCGATCTTCTCTATGCGCGGCTCGATCCGCGCATCCAGGCGGATGGCTGACATGGACGCGCTGAAACGCTATTTCCGCAGTCCCGCCGCGGTGATCGGCCTGATCCTGCTGCTCGTCGTGATCGCGATGGCGGTCAGCGCCGGCTTTCTATACACGCGCGATCCATTGTCGCTCGCGGGCCGCCCGCTGATCTGGCCATTCTCCAATCCGCGCTTCCTGCTCGGCACCGACAATTCCGGACGCGACATCGCCGCCCAGATCTTCTACGGCGCACGGATTTCGCTTCTGATCGGCGGCGTCGCGACCGCGATCGCGATCCTGATCGGAATCCTGGTCGGCGCTTTTGCTGGCTATTACGGCGGCTGGGTCGACAACGTCCTGATGCGGATCACCGAGGCGTTCCAGACGCTGCCGAATTTCGTGCTGCTGCTGGTGCTGGTCGCGGTGTTCGGCTCGACGCTCACCACCGTTACGATTGCCGTTGGCGTCGTATCCTGGCCGGCGCCGGCACGGTTGACCCGCGCCGAGTTCCTGTCGCTCCGCAACCGCGAATTCGTCCAGGCCGGCAGGACGCTGGGAATGCGGGACATCAAGATCATCCTCGGCGAGATCCTGCCCAATGCGCTGCCGCCGGTCATCGTCTATGCCAGCGTGGTGATGGCGGTCGCGATCCTGCTGGAGAGCGCCCTCGCCTTCCTGCGGCTGTCCGATCCCAACGTCGCCTCCTGGGGCAATCTGATCGGGCTCGGCCGCGACGTGCTCCGCGTGCAGTGGTACGTCTCCGCGATCCCCGGGATCGCCATCCTCGTCACCGTGCTCGCGGTGTCGCTGGTCGGCCAGGGGCTCAACGATGCGCTCAATCCGAGGCTGAAGAGCCGATGAGCGAGGCTATCCTTTCGCTCGAAAGGCTGAGCGTGCGCCTGCCGGAGGGCGCCGACCGGCCCCATGCGCTGTCGGACGTTTCGCTTTCGATCGCCTCGAACGAGATCCTCTGCGTGGTCGGCGAATCCGGTTCCGGCAAGTCGATGATGGCGAACGCGATCATGCGGCTGTTGCCGAACGAGGTCAAAATCGAGAACGGCCGCATGCTGTTCGAGGGTCGCGATCTCTGCGCCGCCGATACGGCCGAGATGCGCGAAGTGCGCGGCGCCGGCATCGCCATGATCTTCCAGGAACCGATGACCGCGCTCAATCCGCTGCGCACCATCGGCGACCAGATCGGCGAGATGTTCTCGATCCATACCGGGCTGTCGAATGCCGAGATCAATGCGCGCGTGCTCGCATTGCTCGCCGACGTCCGCATTCCCGATCCCAAACTGGCCGCAAAGGCCTATCCGCATGAGCTCTCCGGCGGCCAGCGCCAGCGCGCCATGATCGCGATGGCGCTCGCGCTCGATCCAAAGCTGCTGATCGCGGATGAGCCGACCACCGCGCTCGACGTCACCACGCAGGCGCAGATATTGAAGCTGATCCGCGACCTGCAGCAGCGCAAGAAGACGGCGGTGCTGTTCATCACCCATGATTTCGGCGTCGTCGCCGAGATCGCCGATCGCGTCGTGGTGATGCAGCACGGCAGGATCGTCGAACAAGGGACGGCTAACGAGGTGCTGCACCATCCGGTGCACCCTTACACGAGGCAGCTCATTGCCGCCGTACCACCGCTGAAGGCACCGCCGCCGCGGCCGCTGTCGAGCGAGAACATCTTGACGATTGCCAGCGTCTCAAAAACCTACCGCACCGGCGGCTTCCTCGGACGCGGCGCGCGTGTCACGGCCGCGGTCAAGGATACCTCGCTCGATCTGCCCAAGGGCGCAACGCTTGGCATCGTCGGTGAATCCGGCTCAGGCAAGTCGACCCTGGCGCGCTGCATCGTGCGCCTGATCGATCCCGATACCGGATCGATCGTGCTCAACGGCAAGGACTGGGCAAAGCTGTCGCGCGAGGAAGTCCGCCGCGAGACCCGGCACATCCAGATGGTGTTCCAGGACCCGTTTGCCTCGCTCAATCCGCGCCGCAAGGCCGCGGAGCTGGTGGCGCAAGGCCCTATCGTCCACGGCACGCCGCGCGTCACGGCGATTGCCGAAGCCAGGAAACTGTTCGAGCTGGTCGGGCTTGATCCATCCGCCGGCGACCGCTACCCGCATGAATTCTCCGGCGGCCAGCGCCAGCGCATCGGGCTTGCGCGTGCACTGGCGCTGAAGCCGGAGGTGCTGGTCGCGGACGAGCCGGTCTCCGCGCTCGACGTTTCCGTGCAGGCGCAAGTGCTGAAGCTCCTGGCCGACCTGCGCCAGCGGCTCGGCCTTTCCATCATCTTCATCACCCATGATCTGCGCGTCGCCGCGCAGATTTGCGATCTTGTCGCAGTCATGAAGGATGGCGCGGTGGTCGAGCACGGATTGGCTACCGAGGTCTTCGGCAAGCCAAAGCATCCCTATACGCAGGCGCTGCTGGATTCGATACCCGGCGGTGAGTTCGCGCGAGAGCACGACACCGCCGCGGAGTGATCAGGCGATCTCGCGCGCGTCGCGGCGGCGATAGACCAGCAGCATCAGTGGCGCAAGCTTTCGTAATAGCCCGTGGGCGGGGATCGGTTGCGGTTCGGAGAAGGGCAGCGCCAGTTCGTTCAAGGGGACACCGCGGACCGCTTTCGCAAGCTCACCGCCGATCGCAATGGTCAGCGCAACCGCGCGGCCATTGCAGCCGGTCCAGCCATAGGCGTCGGGACCGAGCTTGTGAAAACGCGGCAGGAAATCCGTGGTCATGCCGACATAGCCGTTCCAGACGTGGTCGAAGGATACTTCGCCGATCTGTGGCCATAGCCGCTGCAAACGCGCGGTCACCCTCTCCTTCAGTCGCGCGGCTTTGTCACCGGGGCCAATCACCGCGCCGCCGGTGACAAGCCGGTTGCGCGCGTCGTAGCGCGCGAAATAGAGCTCTCCATGCGTATCCGACATCGCCTGCCGTGCCGGGATGATGGACTTGCGGACATTGTCCGATAGCGGCTGCGTCGCCATCTGCCAGGACAACACCGGCATCACCTCGGTCGCGATCTCCGGCACCAGCGATTTCACGATCTCGCCGCTATAGGCATTGGTCGCCACCACCAGCGCGCGGCCGGAAATCTCGCCTTTGGCCGTCTTCACCACCCAGCGATTGTTCTCGCGTTTGAAGCTCTCCACCGGCGAGCGCGCATAGATGCGGCCGCCCTGATCAAGTACGGCGCGCGCGAGCCCTCGCGCCAGCGCCAGCGGATTGATGTGGCCCCCGCCCCTGTTCCAGAAACCGCCGTACCACGCATCCGAGCCGAGCATGTCGCAGACTTGCTCACGCGACAACAGTTCGACGGGCGCGCCGAATTTCGACCATTGCCGCACCCGCCGCTCCGCGATCTTGATGCGGCCGGGCGAGTGCACCGGCTGCACCCAGCCTGCCTGTTCCTGCTCGGCCTCGATGTTGTATCGCTGCGCGACGTCAAACAGCATCGAGGCGCTGTCGCGCAACAGACCGACAAAGCGCTCGCCAGCGGCGCCATGCCTGGCGATGATGTCTTCAGGATCGGGCCGCGACAAGGTTGGAATCACCTGGCCGTTGTTGCGCCCTGAAGCACCCCAGCCCGGCTCCATCGCCTCGACAACAGCAACGTCAATACCGGCTTCACGCAAATGCAGCGCGGTCGACAGTCCCGTGAAACCGCCGCCGATCACGATCACGTCGGCCTGCTGGCTACCGGACAGGTCGGGCAGATCAGGCCCGGAGGGCGTCACCGCGGCCCAAAGGGAGTCGGGCCAGCGGATTTCGGTTCTTTCCATCGTCAATCTCTTCGCGATCACTTGCCCGGCGCCGCATCCATGGGAACGTCGGCTTGCGGGCACCGGATCGATCTGTTTAGTGTACTACGCCTCTTATCCATGGCGGGGAAACAGCAGAGTGTCACTCAAGAATGTCATTGGACTAGATCACGCCGTGATCATGGTGAAGGATCTCGATCGGGCCGCCGAGAACTGGAAGCGGCTAGGCTTCACGGTTTCGCCGCGCGGCACCCATAGCGCACATATGGGATCCGGCAATTACACCATCATGCTCGATCCCGACTATGTCGAACTGCTCGGCGTGCTCACCCCGACCGAGCACAATGCGCCGGCGCGGGCATTCCTGGAGCAGCGTGGCGAAGGCATCGAGCGCATCGCATTCACCGCGGTCGATTCTGCAGATGGCGCCGAGGAGATTCGCGCACGTGGTTACGCACCGATTGGTCCCACCGATTTCGAGCGGCCGGTGACGATGCCTGACCGCACGCTGTCGGCGGCCAAATTCCGCACCTTCCAGTGGCCGACAGCGGAGGCGCCGGGCGGCCTGCGCATCTTCGCATGCCAGCACAAGACCCGCGAGACCGTGTGGATCCCGGAATTGATGACGCATGCCAATGGCGCGAAACGCCTGAGGCAGGTGCTGATCGTGACGCCGGAGCCGGCCAAGGATGCCGCGCATCTGTCCAAGATGATCGATGTCCCAGCCAGGGCCGAAGCCGACGGCGCCGTTGCCGTGCCCTCGGGCTCGGACCGCGCCGACTTCGTGTTTCTGACCACGGACCAACTCGGCGCGCGTTATCCCGGCGTATCACTGGCAACCCTGCCCGAACGCGGCGGCGCCGGCCTCGTGATCGCCGCCGATCTTGCCGCCGCGGAAAAGGCGCTGGGCTCGACCGGCGTGCACAGTGCCGGTGCGATCTGCGTACCGCCGGCGGCAGGCAATGGGACGTTGCTTGCTTTCGTCAAGGCATAAACGACCAGCGCACACGCGACAATTGTAGTGCACATTAGGGCTAGGCAGAGCCCGCGCAAACGCTAGTATCTCTCCCAAACAAAAAGACCAGGGAGAGAAACATGACGGATCACCAGATCTCGCGCCGGCAGCTTTTGGCCGGCACGGCTGCAGCCGGCGCGCTCAGCCTCACCGGATTTCCGGCGCGCGCCGACGTAGACTGGAAGAAGTATAACGGCACCAAGCTCGAGGTGATCCTCGCCAAGGGGCCGCGCGGCGACAACCTGCAAAAATACATCAAGGAGTTCACCGCGCTCACGGGCATCCAGGTCGAGTCCGAGCAGATTCCCGAGCAGCAGCAGCGCCAGAAATGCGTCATTGAGCTCGCCTCGGGCAAGCCGAGCTTCGACGTCGTCCATTTGAGCTACCATGTGCAGAAGCGACAGTTCGAGAAGGCCGGCTGGCTCGCCGATATCTCCGCCTATCTGAAGGATCCGAATTTCACGCCGCCAGACCTCGTCGAAAGCGACTTCTCCGCCGCCGGACAGCAATACGCCAAGAACGACAAGGGCCAGATGCTGTCGCTGCCATGGTCGGTCGACTATTTCATCCTTTATTACAACAAGGAGCTGTTCCAGAAGAAAGGCGTCGAAGTGCCGAAGACGCTGGACGAGATGGTGGTGGCCGCCGAGAAGCTCACCGACCCCAAGGAAGGCACCTTCGGCTTTGTCGGGCGAGGCCTGCGCAACGCCAACATGGCGATGTGGACCAACTTCTATCTGAACTATGGTGGTGAATTCCTCGACAGCAAGGGCAACATCCTCACCGACGGCCCCGAGGCGATCGAGGCGACCAAGCTTTATCAGCGGCTCCTGACCAAATCGGCGCCTCCCGGCGTCGCCGGGTTCAACTGGATGGAGTCGATGGCCTCGTTCACGCAAGGTCGGTCAGCGATGTGGATCGACGCCGACGGCTGGGCGCCGCCGCTGGAAGATCCAACCGCCTCGCGCGTCGTCGGCAAGGTCGGCTACACCCTCGTGCCCGCCGGGCCCAAGGGCGCGTTTTCCTCGACCTATGGCGATGGCATCGGCATCGCCGCGGCCAGCAAGAACAAGGAAGCCGCCTACCTCCTGTGCCAATGGGTCGTCTCCCGGACGCAAGCTGCGAGATTGCTGCAGGCCGGCGGCGGCGTGCCATTCCGCAATTCGATCGTGAACGATCCCGAAGTCGCTAAGGGCGTGAAGACCCAGGAATGGCTGAAGTCCGTCGTCGACTCCGCCAAGATCAGCAAGCTCGGGCTGCCCGTCATCATTCCCGTCGCCGAATTCCGTGACATCGTCGGCGCGGCGCTGACCGCGACGCTCTCGGGCGCCGATCCGGCAACGGAGTTGAAGAAGGCGCACGAGCAATTCCGGCCCATCCTGGAACGCAGCGAAAAAGCGTGAGCACGATAACCGAGACGACTCCGGCCGCGGCGGAAGCGTCCGCCGCGCCGGAGCAGCAATGGCATCGCCCCACCTACTGGCCTTTCGTGCTGCCGGCGCTCATCGTCGTGCTGGCCGTGATCGTGTTCCCATGGCTCTTCACGATCTGGATGAGCTTCAATGAATGGAAGGTCGGCTCGCCCACGACCTTCGTCGGGTTCGCCAACTATCTGCGATTGCCGAACGATCCGCGTTTCGTCGAGGCTGTCGGACACACCATCTTCTACACGGCACTGTCGGTGATATTGCCGCTGATCTTCGGCACGCTCGCAGCCGTCGTGTTCCACCAGCGCTTTGCGGGACGCGGCTTTTTACGCGGCGTCTTCATCATGCCGATGATGGCTACTCCGGTGGCGATCGCGCTGGTCTGGACCATGATGTTCCATCCGCAGCTCGGCGTGCTCAACTACCTCTTGTCGCTGGTCGGCCTGCCGCCGCAGCTCTGGGTGTTCAATCCGGCGACCGTCATTCCATCGCTGGTGCTGGTCGAGACCTGGCAATGGACGCCGCTGGTGATGCTGATCGTGCTCGGCGGCCTCGCCGCAATCCCGACCGAGCCATATGAGAGCGCGGAGATCGATGGCGCCAGCTTCTGGCAGATGTTCCGCTACATCACGCTGCCGCTGATCATGCCGTTTTTGTTCATCGCCGGGATGATCCGCATGATCGACGCGGTGAAGAGTTTCGACATCATCTTCGCGATCACCCAAGGCGGACCTGGCTCGGCGTCGGAGACCATCAACCTCTATCTCTACAGCGTCGCCTTTGTCTATTACGACCTGGGCTATGGCTCGGCGATCGCGGTGGTGTTCTTCCTCTTGATCGTGCTGCTCGCAGCGGTGCTGCTTTATCTGCGCAAGCGGATGCTGTGGACCGAGATCGGAGGCGGCGCATGAGCCCGCGTCAACTCCTCGGCCGGATCGGCCTCTGGTTCTCGGTGTTCATCATCGTGTCACCGGCGATCCTGTTCTTCCTCTGGATGATCTCGCTGTCGCTGAAGTACGAGATCGACAACGCCGCCTATCCGCCGGTGTTCATCCCCGAGCAGTTCGCCTGGAAGAATTATGCCGACGTGCTCGCCTCCAACCGCTTCCTGACCTATTTCGTCAACAGCCTGGTCGTGACCGGCAGCGCGACCTTGCTCGCGATGCTGGTCGGCGTGCCCGCCGGTTACGGCATCGCGCGGATGGCGGCGCATAAATCGGCGATCGTGATCCTGATCGCGCGCATCACGCCGGGACTGTCGTATCTGATCCCGCTGTTCCTGCTGTTCCAGTGGCTGGGGCTGCTCGGCACGCTGGTGCCGCAGATCATCATCCATCTCGTGGTGACGGTGCCGATCGTGATCTGGATCATGATCGGCTATTTCGAGACCACGCCTTTGGAATTGGAGGAAGCCGCACGGATCGACGGCGCCACGCGCTGGCAGGTGTTCCGCCATGTCGCGTTGCCGATCGCGCGCCCGGGACTAGCCGTCGCCTTCATCCTCGCGGTGATCTTCTCCTGGAACAATTTCGTGTTCGGCATCGTGCTGGCGGGACGCGAGACGCGCACCTTGCCGGTTGCCGTCTACAATATGATCTCGTTCGACCAGTTGAGCTGGGGGCCGCTCGCCGCCGCCGCGCTGCTGGTGACGTTCCCGGTGCTGCTGCTCACGGTGTTCGCCCAACGGCAGATCGTCGCCGGGCTTACTGCGGGTGCCGTGAAGGGTGGATAGCGTCTCCCCGCGTCATTGCGAGCGAAGCGAAGCAATCCAGAGCGCCACTTGCGGGAACATGGATTGCTTCGTCGCTTGCGCTCCTCGCAATGACGGCTGAGAGTTCACTCCGCCGGTGCCGCGATCGGCATCTCCGGATGTGAGCTGTAGGCCACGCTGCCGACGGACCTGCTGAGCGCGAACAGTCCCGCCGCCATCACGACATAAGCCAGCGCCACCCCAGGCGTGACGCCAAGGCCGCCTCCGATGCCGACCGCTTCGCCGTGCATGAAGCCGAAATAGGTCATCACGGCGCCGGCCAGCGCAAAGGCTGAGGCTTTGAGGAAATCACGCTCGATCACGAAGACGGCGATCGCGCCCAGCACGAGGCCGGCGAGGATCGAGCCGCCGCCCATCACTTCAAGCCCGTGATAGATCACCCCCTGCTGCGGCAGCGCGGCGATTGCGGCCGCTTTGACCTCGCCCACCTTGTCGGCCGCGAGCCCGCCGACACTTTGCGCCGCCGTCATGGTCGACGCCAGCATGGTGTCGATCTGCAACTTGGCCCAGGCGGCGAGATGCGGCGTGAACGCCAGCACGATCGCGGGCGCATGCCTGGCCGGCGTGGTCTGAAACGCCTGCGCACCGATCAGCATGCCGATATAGAGCAGGATCGGCGAGATCGCGACGACCGGCACCAGTGCCAACAACACCGAGATGATGCCGAACCAGGATAGCACTACCACCATGATTCCGGTGGCAGCCGAATAGCCGATCCGTCCACCCATCGCCTTCCAGCCGGGATGGCCGATGTAGACAGCGTTGATGAAGGGATTGCCCATCAGGCAGCCGATCAGGCTGACGACGCCGTCGGCGGTCAGTACGCGCGTGGTCGGATATTCGTCGCCGGCGGCCTCCGCGCTCTCGACGTTGTCCATGGCCTCGACAAGATCGTAGATGCCGAAGGGAATCGCCGTGACCAGGATGATCCCTAAGAACTCGAAGCCGGAGAACACCTGCCCGACGGCCGGGATCGGCACCGAGAAACCAAAGTTCGCGAAGGCATCGCCGACGCCCTTCAGGCTCAAGCCGCCGAGCCCGAGGCCGAACAGGTTCGAGCCCCATGCGATGATCATGCCGGCCGCAATCGCCACGAGCCCCGCGGGAATGCCGCGCGGATATTTCACCCCGCCGAACCAGCTCACCAGGATGATGGCGAAGCAGATCAGCCCGATCTGCGGCGTCATGTACATCTCGAGCGCCGGCCGCATCGCGATGAAGGTGACGGAAACGCCGGCGAGCGTGCCGAGCAGCGCCGCGCGCGGCGTGATCTTGCGGATATACGGCGCAATGAAGCCGCCGATCATCAGGATGAAGCTCTGGAAGAACACCCAGACCAGGCCGGCTGACCAGCCCTTGATGGGGTCGCCGGTCTTGAGCGTGATCGGCAGCATGATCACGAAGGTGACGATGAACATATGCGGGACGCTGACGCCCGATGGCAGGGCGCAGACATCGCTGCGGCCGGTCTTCTGCGCCAGTCGGTAGGCGAGGAACGCGTAATAGAAAGTGGAGAGGCACATCATCAGGCCGAGCGCCGGCAGGATGCGCCCGAACACAAGTGAGTCCGGCATCTTCAGGACGAAGCGCAGCAGGCCGGTGAGGACCAGCATGTTGACGAGGATGTTGGTGCCGAAGCCGAAAAACGCGTTCCAGTCGCCCGATGTCCACAGTGCCGGTTTGAACTCGGACCTGCCGGCCGTCCCCGTCATGCTGGTGCTCATGATAATGTCCTTCAAGCCAATGTTTTCGAAGTCTCCAACGCCTCCAGTACAGCGGCTGAGCTGGCGACCCAGCCGAAGATGCCGCCCTGGGCCTTGATCATCTTGAGGCCCATCTCGTGAAATTCGGGAAAGTAGGATGCGCAGCCGTCAGCGATGACGACGCAGCGATAGCCGCGGTCATTGGCCTCGCGCACAGTAGTGTTGACGCACACTTCCGTGGTGACGCCGCACACCAGGAGATTCTCGATGCCGTATTTCTGCAGCACGTCGCCCATCTCGGTCGCGTAGAACGCGCCCTTGCCGGGCTTGTCGATCACGATCTCGCTGTCGAGCGGATAGAGTTCGGGGATGATGTCGTGGCCGGCCTCGCCGCGGATGAGGATGCGGCCCATCGGGCCGGGATCGCCGATGCGCAAGGATGGCGCGCCGCGTTCGATCTTGGCGGGCGGCGCGTCGGACAGGTCAGGCAAGTGGCCTTCGCGGGTGTGGATCACCAGCATGCCGGTGTCGCGCGCCGCTGATAGTACCGAGCCGATCGGCTGCACGGCCCGTGCAAGCTGGCCGACGTCATTGCCAAGCGTTTCGCCGAAGCCGCCGGGCTCCATGAAATCGCGCTGCATGTCGATGATGACGAGCGCCGTCTTGGTCCAATCGAGCTCGATCGGCTCCGGCTCAGCGACGATCTTTCCCACTGCATCGCTTGAGTTCGCCATGACGTGCGTGCCCCGAACGAGAGAACTCCTGATCGGGGTTAAGCAAGCGCCGTGCCATTGTGTACAATTCGAGGTCGGACGCCGACGGAACGAAATCCGTCACGATTTCAATTCACTGGTCGCTCGACCAAGCCTTGCTCATTCTCTGTGCGAAGCTTTTTCGGCGCGCAATTGCTCATTCGTTGAGCGAATTCTTCTTTGCACTCGATTTGCGCAAGCCCCGCGCGACGCGCTCTCATCGGAAGAAATGGACGAGCCCGATGCTGATAGCGAGCAAGACCAACAGCGACAGCGTGACTGCGGCCGTCACGCGTCCTCCCACGGTGGCGATAACGCGAATATCGACGCCGAGGCCAAGGGCCGCCATCGACAGGACGGTGAGCAGCACCGCTGTCTTGGTCACGATGGGGACCACCATATCCGGAACGAGTTCGAACGATCGCAGCGCGGCAAGAACCAGAAAGCCGATGATGAACCAGGGCACCAGTTTGAACGGGCTGATCGCTGCGGCCTTCTCGTGCTTGCGACGGCTGGCAACGAACAGAGAGAGGCCGATCACGATCGGTCCCAACATCAGCACGCGTACCAGTTTCACCAGCGTTCCGATCTGCGTGCTGACGATGCCGGCAGGCACGGTGGCCGCAAGCACCTGGGGAACGGCATAGACCGTGAGGCCAGCCAGGATGCCGTATTGCGTCGCTGACAATCCGAGGAGCGGGATCAGCAGGGGCAATCCCAGCACCATCAGCACGCCGAGAATCGCCGTGAATGAGATCGACGAAGCGATGTCGTCGCTATGGGCATCGATCACGGGCGCGACGGCCGCGATCGCCGAATTTCCGCAGATCGAATTGCCGCAGGCGATCAGGATCGACAACTTGGTCGGCAGGCCCAACATGCGGCTGACCCCAAAGCTGAGCAGCAGCATGATCGCGACCGTCCCAGCGATCGCGCCGATCAGCGCCAGGCCGGACGCCGCGATCGCGGCGAAACTGATCGAGGCTCCCAGCAGCACGACGGCGACTTCGAGCAGTTGCTTGGCGCTGAAGGCGATCCCGGAGCGCCACCGCTCGGACGGATTCCAGGCAGTGCGGATTGCCATCCCCAGCAGGATCGCGATCACCAGCGCTTCGACATAGGGATGGTCGAAGGCTCGCTCCTCGAGATTTTGGACGCCGACCGCGACGATCGTGATCGCGCCGCACAGCGCGATGCCGGGAAGAAGCGAAAAGGTTCGGGCGACGGCGCTGGGGCGCCCTGCCGCTTCCTTGATGCTATTGGTATTGTCCGCCACGGTGGCACTCCCTATCGGGAATAATTTATGCGCCTACCGCGATATCTTGGCTAATATATTCTACGGTTTCCCCAGTAACGAGAAGTTATGTTCTGGAGATCGACGAGGACGTCGCTATCCCGTTCGCGGCCTATGGCAGGCGGACGCGCCGATTACGGCTGGAACCCTTACTGCAGGAGAAACAGGAGTGGCCGGATCGACCGTCAGAGGGCCGCGAACAGGCCTTGCGCCCAGGCAACGGCGCGGTCGAAATTGAAGACGCCGGCCTCGAAATAGGCGGCGCGCGCGATCACAATGCCGGCGACGAGCAGCCAGAACGCGCTGGTGCCGGCACGAAGCAGCCACGACGAGCCGCGTCCGGACGTGCGGACGCTCTCTGCCGCTATCGGCTCGCCAAACGCATCAAATCCCGGATTGCTCATGGTCGCTTCGGTTGAAACCGGCCTCAAATGTCGTCAATTGCGGCCAGGAAGCAATGGTAGCGAAATGTCTTTTACGGCAGCGACTTGGAAGCATGTTTCCCGGCGCGCTCGCAGGGAAGAATTTTTATCCCCAGCCCTCCAAATCGTCCAGACCGACCCGCTGATGCAAGGAGTCAAACCGTGCCGACGATGCCCTCGACCAGATAGTCGGTCGTCTCCAATGAGGGATCGTAGAGCCCGGTGTCCCTGGAGGTGATGACCTTGCCGGTATTGCTCTTGACGCCGGCGACGAAGATCGGCTTGCCGGCCTTCAATTCGGCGATCGCGGCTGTGGCCGCATTACGGCCGGCCTCGCTGCAGCCGGCGCCGAACGGCGAGCTCACCACCATCTCCTTGTCGTAGCCGCCGATCACCATGTTCGGCAGCTTCTCGCCTTTGGCGATCATGCCGGCAAAGCTCTTGTAGACCGTCTCCCATTTCAGTTCGGCGCCGGTGATGAAACCCTTGGGCGCAAGATCCGCCTGGTTGGCGTTGTGACCGCAGCTCTTCACGCCACGCTTCTCGGCCGTCTCGATCACGACCTTCGGGCTGTCGATATGGCAGGCGATGATGTCGCAACCGGCATCAACCAGCGCGTTGGCGGCTTCGGCCTCGCGCACCGGCAACGCCCAGTCGCCGGTGATGATGAGCTGCACTGAGACACTGGGATTGACCTTGCGCGCGCCGAGCATGAACGAGTTGACGTTACGCAACACCAGCGGAATCGGCTTTGCGGCAATGTAGCCGATCTTGTTCGCCTTGGTGGACAGGCCCGCGGCAATGCCGTTCACATAATGACCCTGGTCGAGATAGCAGAAATAGCCGCCGGCATTGGCGGGATGCTTGTCGGCCTGCCACAGCGAAGTCGGATGGCGAAATTCGACCTTCGGATATTTCTTCGCCGCATCGATCATGAACGGATTGAAGTAGCCGAACGACGTCGGAAACAGCAGCGTCGCGCCATCGATGTTGATCATCGACTCCATGGTCTTCGCAACCGCCACCGTCTCGGGCACGTTCTCTTCTTCCACGACTTTCACGCCCGGCACATCCTTGAGCGCCTTGGCGGCAACCGCGTGGGCCTGGTTCCAGCCATAGTCTTGGCGCGAGCCGACATAGATGATGCCGACCGTGAGATCTGCGGCGCGCGCCGGCCGGCCCAGCCCGGAGAGAACGAAGGGACTTGCGGCGGCGCCAGCGAGAAAGCTACGGCGGGATAGCGGATGCGTGGTCATTGATACTCTCCTTGATCGCCGAACCATTGGCGCGGCTGTGACACTGGTGATGAAATCCTGTCCCCGTTCATTTCGTGGCCCGCGTCTTTCGCCGCAGGCGCGCGATCGTTGATCCATTGCCGGTTTCTGCCGTCTCCGTGTAGCGGGACAGCACCGCGCCGAGATCGAACACCCGGTCGCGATCCTGATCGAGCAGCGCCCGGTGCGCCACCGCGCCGAGGTGATGATCCATCAGCTCGATCGCCGCTTCGGCATTGCGGCTGCGCAACGCGGCCACGATCTCGCGGTGCTCGTTGACGGCGCAGTCGGCGGAATGCGGCCGGCCGTAAAGCGCCAGGATCAACGAGCAGCGCGACACCACTTCGCCGAGATAGCGGCGGAGCAGATTGTTGCCCGCGAGCTCGCCAAGCCTGACATGGAATTCGCCGGCAAGACGGATCGAGACTCTCGCTTCGCCGGACTTGCGCGCGGCTTCCTCCTTGCGGACATGCCCTTCGAGCTCGGCGCCGAATTCCGGCCGCCAGCGGGCGATCACCAGCCGCACCACCTCGCGCTCGAGCGTGCGGCGGACCTCGAACACTTCCCTCGCCTCCTCCAGGGTCGGCTTGGCCGTGGTGGCGGTGCGACGCGGCGGCGCATCGACCAGGCCTTCGGATTGAAGCTGCGCCAGCGCCGCGCGCACCAGCGTGCGGCTCATGCGAAACTGAGCGCCGAGTTCGTCCTCCGGCAGCTTGGTGCCCGGCGGGAGTGCCTGCTCGATGATCGCCTGGCGCAGCGCCTGACAGGCCACATCAACCCGGGTCGATTTCTTGCTCATCCAAAATCCGCATGCGCCATCGGACGAGAATGCGTCCGCAAATTGCGCATACGATAGTTCGGCATTTCGTACACAAGAGGAGGCAATTTTAGTCGGCGCGCTCGAATAAGCGGCAGCACGACGCTCAAAGTTTGCGCTTCGAATGCGCAACAAAACCGGGAATAACTGACGCCGGAAGTCTCGTTGGCGGCAGTTTCTGTATACAGGATCTTGCCTCCTCGGATCGCTGCGGAGGGAATGCCATGGCCGAAACGGTCATCAAACTGCGATTGAACCAGCAACAGCTTGAACTGATGGACCGCACCATCGCGCAAGGCATCGCGCCCGATCGTGCGGCGCTGGTCCGTCTCGCCTTGCGCGAATACGCCGCCAGCCGGAAGGCTGAGACCGCGGGAAGCGCGCGATGACCACACGCAAGATCATATCGGAATGGATCCTCGAGCCCGGCACCGGCAAGGCGATCGAGCTCCTGAAAGGGCAGATCCTGCGCATCGAGCAGGTCGAGGGCGGCCAGTGCGCCGACTTCAATTGCTTCAACCTGCATGACTACAAGGAGTTCATGCATTGCGGCCGCACCCGCACCGTGCACGGCTTCCATCCGACCAAGGGCACCTTCATGTGGTCGGCGCCGCCGCGCGAACGTGCAATGCTCTATATCCTCGAAGACACGGTCGGCCGCAACGACGTGCTGTTCCCGCGCTGCAGCGCCTATGTCTATGAAGCCGCCTACGGCTTTGCCGTGCACACCAATTGCCACGACATCCAGGCCGAAGCGCAGCGTGAATACGGATTGACGCCCGATGACGTCCACGATTCCTTCAACCTGTTCATGTGCACCGGCGTCGATGCCGACGGCCATGCCTACATGACGCGGCAGACCACCAAGCCCGGCGACCATGTCGACCTGCTGGCGTTGATGGACGTGCTGGCAGTCCCCAATGTCTGCGGCGCCGACGTGATGAAGACCAGCAACTTTGCGCTGAAGCCGCTCAAGCTCACGGTGTTCGAGGCCACCGACGCTGATCTCGCCACGGTGCCGAAGACGCCCGCGCTCGCGAGCCAGCGAACGCCGAAGGATTTCAGGAACCCTGTCATCAAGAGCGACCGCGCCCTGCGGCGGGACCCCAACTACAGTCCGGAATTTCCGAACACGCCAATCATGCTCACCGAATTGCCGGTTGCGCTGACTGCGGAGGAAATCGCGATGTTCGAGGCGGTCAAGCTCACCGCCATCTATGGCGATGACGATGCGGCGGCGCTGCGCGACATCCTGTTCTCCTGGTGGGAAGAGCGCTTCCTGCAGGCACATGCCGGCGCGCCGGCGATCGAGACCTGAGCGATGGACGCGATCCCTGCTCCGGGCGACATCACATTCGACTTCCGCAAACTGTCGGCGCGCGAGCGATACAAATTGATGATCGGCACTGTGGTGCCGCGGCCGATCGCGCTGGTGACGACGGTCGATCCAGCGGGACGCATCAATGCGGCGCCGTTCAGCTTCTTCAACTGCCTCTCAGCGGATCCGCCGATCCTCGCGCTCGGGGTGGAAAACCATCCCGACATGTCGTTCAAGGACACCGCGCGCAACATCCGCCTGACCGAGGTCTTCACCGTGAACATCGTCTCGCATGCGATCGCGGAAGCGATGCATGTCTGCGCGGTGCCGTTTGCAGCCGGCCGCGACGAGCTTGAAGCCGCGGGCCTGACTGCGATGCCTGGAACCGAAGTGGCCTCGCCATGGATCAAGGAGGCGCCCGCCGCGTTCGAGTGTCGCCGCCACGTCACGCTGGAACTCGGCAAGTCCCGCCAGATCATTCTGGGCGAGATCGTCTTCGCGCACTATCAGCGCGACGTGGTCGATGTCGAGCGCCTGCACGTCGACCCCGCGAAACTCGACGCCATCGCGCGCCTCGGCGGCAACACCTGCGCCACGATCCGCGACCGCTTCGAGATGCTGACGCCGACGCTCGATGAATTCGGAGCGACGGCCTCGCCTGAAAAATAGTCTTTCGATGCAACCCAAAATCGGATTTGCTCTGCGCAAATCCGAAAAACGCAGGGAATAGGGAGTTCGATATGAACGGACTTGGCGGCCTCAACAAATCACCCAACGGCGTCGTGATCGGGCTGGTTCAATTGCAGTTGCCCGTGGTGGTGACGAAAGCGGATCTCGCCAACCAGACCGAGAAGATCGTCTGGATGGTCGGCAAGGCGCGGCGCAACCTGTCGACCATGGATCTCGTGGTGTTCCCGGAATATTCGCTGCACGGCCTGTCGATGGACACCAATCCTGAAATCATGTGCCGGCTCGATGGACCGGAGGTCGCGGCTTTCAAGCAGGCCTGTATCGACAACAAGATCTGGGGCTGCTTCTCCATCATGGAGTACAACCCCGACGGCAACCCCTACAATTCCGGCCTCATTATCGACGACCACGGCGAGATCAAGCTCTACTACCGCAAATTCCATCCCTGGATTCCGGTCGAGCCGTGGGAGCCCGGCGACATCGGCATTCCCGTGATCGAGGGACCGAAAGGCGCCAGGATCGCGCTGATCATTTGCCATGACGGCATGTTCCCGGAGATGGCGCGCGAATGCGCCTACAAGGGCGCGGAGATCATGATCCGCACCGCCGGCTACACCGCCCCGATCCGCGAGAGCTGGCGCTTCACCAACCAGGCCAACGCATTCCAGAACCTGATGGTGACAGCGAATGTCTGCATGTGCGGCTCCGACGGTTCGTTCGATTCGATGGGCGAAGGCATGATCGTCAATTTCGACGGCACTATCATCGCGCACGGCACCACGGGCCGCGCGGACGAGATCATCACCGCCGAGGTGCGGCCCGACCTCGTGCGCGAGGCGCGGATCAACTGGGGTGTCGAGAACAACATCTATCAGCTCTGGCACCGCGGCTATGTCGCCGTGAAAGGCGGCGCGATGGATTGCCCCTACACTTTCATGCAGGACATGGTCGCCGGCACTTTCCGATTGCCATGGGAGGATCAGGTCAAGATCACCGACGGCACGTCCTGCGGCTTTCCCGCGCCGACGCGCATGTTCGGCAAGACCGCGAAGGCGGCGGAGTAATGTGATTTGTAGGATGGGTGGAGCGCAGCGAAACCCATCAATATTCGCAGCCGCGGTGAAGGTGATGGGTTTCGCCGCGCTCTACCTATCCTACGGTTATGCCTCACCCGGCCGAAAATTCTCGATCAATCGCAGCAGCACCCGCGCGCCGGCGTCGGCGTCGGCGAGGTCGACATGCTCGTCGGGATGATGGCTGATGCCGCCGCGGCAGCGGACGAAGAGCATGGCGACGTCGGCGATGTCGATCATCGCCATGCCGTCATGCCCGGCCCCGCTCGGCAATTCGAAGACAGGAAAACCCTCACCGGCTACCGCCTCTGCAACCTGCGCCTTCAGCCAGGGCGCGCAGGGCACGGTGCGGTTCTCATGGGTGACATCGAGCTGAAGCGCAAGGTCGCGGCGTCTTGCAATGACCTCGATTTGACGAACGATGTCGGCGACCGCGCGCTTGCGATGCAAGTCGGTGGGCGCGCGGATGTCGATCGTAAAGGAGACTTTTCCCGGAATCACGTTGGTCGCGCCCGGCAATGCATCGATATAGCCGACGGTGCCGACGAGACCGCCGCCATCGGTCTTGCAAAACGCCTCGATGGCAGTGATGCATTCGGCGGCGCCCGTCAGCGCGTCACGCCGGAGCGCCATCGGCACGGTGCCGGCATGGCCGGCCATGCCCGTAAGCTTTGCCGCAAGCCGCGTGGCGCCGGCGATCGCAGTCACCACGCCGACCGGAAGCCCCTTCTCTTCCAGCACCGGCCCCTGCTCGATATGCAGCTCGACATAGCCGAGCAGTTCGCGGCGGGCGCGCGCGGCGGCGCCGATATGATCAGGATCGAGCCCGAAGGCTACCATCGCCTCGCGCAAGGAGATGCCGGAATGGTCGCGCGCGTTCAGCACGCTCTCGTCGAAGGTGCCGGCAACCGCGCGGCTGCCGAGCAGCGTCGAGGCAAAGCGCACGCCCTCCTCGTCGGCAAAGCCGGTCACCTCGATCGCGAACGGCAATCGGTGGCCGCGTCGGTTGAGATCGGCGACACAGGAGATCGCCGTGATCAGGCCAAGCGGCCCGTCCCATTTGCCGGCGTCGCGTACGGTGTCGTAATGCGAGCCCAGCATCAGGCACGGCAGGCCGGGCCTGTCGCCCTCGTAACGGCCACAGACATTGCCGATCGCGTCGAGATCCGCGCTCATCCCGGCCTCACGCATCCAGGAGAGAAGCAGATCGGCCGCCTTGCGGTGCTCCGGCGTCAGATAGATTCGCGCCAGATGCTCAGGCACCTCCGATATCGCCGCAAGCTCGTCGATGCGGGCAACGATCTCCTCGCCAAGCAAGGCTGGTCTGGTCCCGGCTGCTGCCGCGTCGTTCTTGCTCATGCTTTTCCAGTGAGGGGCCGCCTCGATTCCCGTGCGGTATCGATACAAGTTCAATGCCAGCGCTTTCGCGGACGATCAACGCTCATACGATGCTTAACGGCCTTGCATACAATTATCCAATAGCGCTCAAGAATTAGGCGAGCGTTCGTCACTCAAAGTTTGAGCGGAATACAGCACCGAATAATACTCAAGTAATTTCAAATGATTGGTATTTCATGCTCCCCGAATAGGCTCTGGCATGAAGCTTGCGACATCCTGGCCGAGCTCCGCCGTTGGCGCGGATGCGAAACGACAGGCGGCCGGTCCGCCCCAGGGGAGCAGGCAATGGATTTCAGCAGGATCTCACGACGGCATTTGTTGCAAGGCGGCGCCGCGCTGGCGCTGGGCGGCACGCTCGGTGCCCGCACGGCGCAGGCGGCCGAGACCACCATCGGCTTCATCTATGTCGGGTCGCGCGACGACTACGGTTACAACCAGGCGCATGCGCAAGGCGCGGCGGCGCTAAAGAAACTCCCCGGCATCAAGGTGGTCGAGGAAGAGAAAGTGCCGGAGACCGACGCGGTCGAGAAGACCATCGAGTCCATGATCAATCTCGACGGCGCCACGCTGCTGTTTCCGACCTCGTTCGGATATTTTAGCCCGCACATGGTCAAGATGGCGACCAAATATCCGAAGGTCTTGTTCGAGCATTGCGGCGGCCTCTGGACCGACAAGGACCCGAAGAACGCCGGCAGCTATTTCGGCTATATCGATGAAGCCCAGTTCATCTCCGGTATCGTTGCGGGCCATTCGACCAAGAGCGGCAAGCTCGGCTTCGTCGCGGCCAAGCCGATCCCGCAGGTGCTGCGCAACATCAACGCCTTCACGCTCGGCGCCAGGCTCGCCAATCCGAAGGCGACGACGCAGGTGATCTTCACCGGTGACTGGTCGATGCCGGTGAAGGAAGCCGAGGCCACCAACAGCCTGATCGACCAGGGCGTGGATGTGCTGACCTGCCATGTCGACGGCCCCAAGACCATGGTCGAGAACGCCGCGCGCCGCGGCGCATTCGTCTGCGGCTATCACGTCAACCAGTCTCCGCTGGCGCCAAAAGCCTATCTCACTGGCGCCGAATGGAACTGGGAAGCGCTCTATCCGAAATTCGTGAAGATGGCCACGTCGGATGAATCGATCCCGAACTTCTATCGCGGAGGCCTGAAGGAAGAGATCGTCAAATGTTCGCCCTATGGCGAAGCGGTCTCGGCCGAAGCCCGCAAGCATGCCGATGAGATGAAAGCAAAACTCGTCGCCGGGGAATATACCATCTTCAAGGGGCCGATCCTCGACAACAAGGGCAAGACGGTGATCGCGACCGGCGTCGACCGCGGCCAGAAGGATCCCGAGCTTGAAAAGATGGACTATCTGATCGAAGGCGTGATCGGAGCGACTTCGTGACCACAGACACGGCTGACCCGGCCGAGGTCGTCGAGGCGGTCGGGATAGCCCCGGCCGCCGATCCCGGTTTCCTCCAGCGCTACGGCGCCACAATCGAGTACATCCTGATCCCGGGCGCCGCCCTGATCGGCGCGCTCGCGACCTTCGGCGTGTTCGTCGCGCTCCACGGCAAGAACCCGCTCGATCTTTATTTCTACATGTACCAGGGCGCGTTCGGCACCTGGTTCTCCTGGCAGAACACGCTGACCCGCGCCGCACCCTTGATCCTCACCGCGCTGTGCACGGCGCTGCCCGCGCAGCTCGGCATGGTCATCATCGGCGGCGAAGGCGCGCTGCTGATCGGCGCGCTGGCAGCGACCAGCACCGCGCTTGCGATGCAATGGGCGCCGCCGCTGGTGGTGCAGATCGCTATGGTGATTGCCGGCGTGATCGGCGGCGGATTGTGGATCACGCTGTCGGGCGCGCTGCGGCAGTATCGCGGCGTCAACGAGACGATCTCGAGCCTGCTGCTGGTCTATATCGCGCTCGCGATCCTCAACCATCTCGTCGAGGGCGTGATGCGCGATCCCGCCAGCCTCAACAAGCCCTCCACGCGCGAGATCGGCGCCGCCAACATGATCGGCACCATTCCCGGCACCGACGTGCATTGGGGCCTGGTGTTCGGCCTCGTCTGCGCGATCGCCTCCTATATCCTGATCTATCACACCACCTTCGGCTTCGCCGCCCGCGTCGCCGGCGGCAATATCCGCGCCGCGAAGATCGTCGGCCTCGGCGTCGGCAAGCTGATCATGACGATCTGTTTCCTGGCCGGCGGTTGCGCAGGCCTTGCCGGCATGATCGAGGTCGCTGCCGTGCAGGGCCGCACCAACGCCAATCTCGCCGCCGGTTACGGCTTCACCGGCATCCTGGTCGCGTTTTTATCCCGGCAGAATCCGCTCGCAGTCATTCCAGTCGCGATCCTGCTCGGCGGCATCAGCGCCAGCGGCGGCCTCCTGCAGCGGCGGCTCGGACTGCCCGACGCTTCCGTGCTGGTGCTGCAGGGCATCATCTTCGTGTTCGTGCTGGCAAGCGACGCGCTCTACGGCCGCATCGGCTTCCTGAAGGGAAAGTCCTGACATGGCAGATGCATCGATCGGACTGTGGACCGTCCCACTCGCCGTGCTCGGCGGCGCCATTCGCGTCTCGACGCCGTTCCTGTTCGTCAGCCTTGGGGAATGCATCACCGAACGCAGCGGCCGCATCAATCTCGGCCTCGAGGGCACGCTGGTGATGGGCGCAATGAGCGCCTACGGCATCTCCTATCTCACCGGCTCCCCGTGGCTTGGCGTGCTCGCCGCCGGCATCACCGGTGCGCTGCTCGGCGCGCTGCACGCCGGCATCTGCTCATTGCCGCGGGTCAACGATGTCGCTGTCGGCATCGCGCTGATGCTGTTCGGCATCGGACTCGCCTTCTTCCTCGGCAAGCCCTTGATCGAGCCGACCGCGCCGCGGCTGCCTGCGATCGATTTCGGCTGGTGGAGCGACATTCCGCAGGTCCGCGCGGCGCTCCGCATCAACGTCCTGTTTCTGATCGGGGTTGCGATCGCGCCCATTCTCTATTGGGCGTTCAAGACCACGCGCTGGGGCCTCCTGATCCGCACCGCCGGGGAAAGCTCGGACGCGGCGCGCGCGATGGGCCATTCGGTGCTGCTGATCCGGCTGCGCGCCACCATGGTCGGCGGCTTCCTCGCCGGAATCGGCGGCTCGTTCCTGTCGCTGTTCTATCCCGGAAGCTGGAATGAGGGTCTCTCCAGCGGACAGGGCATCACCGCAGTAGCGCTCGTGATCTTCGCGCGCTGGGATCCCCTGCTCTGCCTGTGGGCCTCGCTTGCCTTCGGCGGCGCCGCCGCGCTGGGACCGGCGCTGCAATCGGTCGGCGTCACCTCGGGCTATCACTTGTTCAATGCCGCGCCCTACATCCTGACGCTCGCGATCATGATCATCACCTGCTCGCCCAAGCGCACGCTGACCGGCGCGCCGGCCGAACTTTCCATCACCCGATAACACGCGCAGGAACGAGGTCGTCCATGCCCGAGCGCCATATCAAGTCCGAGCCCTACGCCTGGCCTTACAACGGCGATCTCCGCCCGCAGAACACCGCGCTCATCATCATCGACATGCAGACCGATTTCTGCGGCGTCGGTGGCTATGTCGACAAGATGGGGTACGACCTGTCACTGACGCGGGCGCCGATCGAGCCGATCAAGCGCCTGCTCGCGGTAATGCGTCGCCAGGGCTTTCACATCATCCACACGCGCGAGGGCCACCGTCCCGATCTCGCCGACCTTCCCGCCAACAAGCGCTGGCGCTCGCGGCAGATCGGCGCCGGCATCGGCGATCCCGGTCCTTGCGGCCGCATCCTGGTGCGCGGCGAGCCGGGCTGGGAGATCATCCCCGATCTCGCGCCCCTCCCGGGCGAGCCGATCATCGACAAGCCCGGCAAGGGCTCGTTCTGCGCGACCGACCTGGAGCTGATGCTGCGCCTGCGCGGCATCGAGAACATCGTGCTGACCGGCATAACCACCGACGTCTGCGTCCACACCACCATGCGCGAAGCCAATGACCGTGGCTTCGAATGCGTGCTGATCGAGGATTGCTGCGGCGCGACCGACAAAAGCAATCACGACCATGCGCTGAAGATGATCAAGATGCAGGGCGGCGTGTTCGGCGCGGTGGCGAAATCGGCCGACCTGATCGGAGCCATCTCGTGATCATCGGCGAGATGCCCGCTCCAACCGGCGCCTTCGGCGTCGATGCGATTGCCATGACGATGCGCTTCGGCGATTTCGTGGCCCTCGACAATGTCGAATTGAAGGTGCGGCCCGGCTCCTTCCACGCGCTGCTCGGCGAGAACGGCGCGGGCAAGAGCACACTGGTGAAATGCATCATGGGCTACTACCACGCGACCGAAGGCGACATCCTGATCGGCGGGCGCGAGCAGAAGATCGGCAATCCGAAGGACGCTCACGCGCTCGGCCTTGGCATGGTCTACCAGCATTTCACTCTGGTGCCGGCGATGACGGTCGCGGAGAACCTGGTGCTGGCGCGCGACGACGTGCCGGCGGTGGTGGACTGGCGAAAAGAGAAGAAGGAGCTGGAGGCGTTCCTGGCGCGAATGCCGTTCAAGGTGCCGCTGGACGCCAAGGTCTCGGACATCTCCGCCGGCGAACGGCAGAAATGCGAGATCCTCAAGCAGCTCTATCTGAAACGACGGTTCCTGATCCTGGACGAGCCGACCTCGGTGCTGACGCCGGGCGAGGCCGATGAGGTCCTGGGGATGCTGCGCGCGATGGTCGTATCAGGCGAATTGACCATCCTGATGATCACGCACAAGTTCCGCGAGGTGATGGCCTTCGCCGACGAGGTGACCATCCTGCGGCGCGGCAAGCTCGCGGGTCAGGGCCGCGTCGCGGACCTCACGCCGGACGCGATGGCGCGCACCATGATCGGCGCCGAGCAACTGACCGTGCAGCCGCCCCGCGTCGGCGAGGTCGGCGAGGCGCGCCTGGAACTCGACAAGCTCTCCGCCCTCGACGATGCCGGCGCGATTGCCGTTCACAACGTCTCGCTCACGGTCCGCGGCGGTGAGATCGTGGGCATCGCCGGCGTCTCCGGCAACGGCCAGCGGCAGCTCGTGGAAGTCCTCGCTGGCCAGCGCGACGCCGAGAGCGGCGAGATCCGCATCCGCGGCGAGCGCTATTCGGCGACGCGCGAGGAGATGCGCCGCCACAAGATGTCGTTGCTTCCGGAAGAGCCGCTGAAGAACGCCTGCGTCGGCGGCATGAGCGTCGCCGACAACATCGCCTTCCGCGAATTCGACTGTGCGCCCTTCGCCAGGGCCGGCTGGTGGCTCAACAATGCGGCGTTTCGCAAGAACGCCGAGCGCAAGATCGCTCTCTACAAGATCAAGACCCGCACGCCGGACACGCCGATTGCCGCCCTCTCCGGCGGCAACGTGCAGCGTGCGGTGCTGGCGCGCGAGCTCGGCGGCGAGGTCGAGGTGCTGATCGCGGCCAATCCGTGTTTCGGGCTCGATTTTGCCGCCGTGGCGCAAATCCATGCCGAGATCATGGCGGCGCGCAACCGCGGCGCGGCGGTGCTTCTGGTCAGCGAAGACCTTGACGAACTGCTCGAACTTTCCGACCGTCTGGTGGTGATGTTCCACGGTGAGTTCGTCCACGAGGCCCGCGCGAGTGAAGCCGATCTCACCGAGATCGGCCGACACATGGCAGGGCATTGATGACGGATATTTCTGCGCTTACCCAGGAAGAGGCGGACCTCTATTTCCTGCGACGCTCGTTCGAGGTCGCCCGGCGGTCCGTCACCCACGGCAACCATCCGTTCGGCTCGGTTCTGGTCGACCGGAATCGCAACGTGCTGATGGAGATGGAGAACGGCTACATGCCGTCGCGTGACGGCACCGCACATGCCGAGCGCCTGCTGGCGACCAAGGCCTGCACGACGCTAGCGCCTGAGGTCCTCCAGCACACCACCCTCTATTCGTCCGCAGAACCCTGCGCGATGTGTTCGGGCGCGATCTACTGGGCCGGCATCGGGCGCCTGGTCTATGCCTTAAGCGAGCATCGCCTGCGCGAGATCACCGGCAATCATCCTGAGAACCCGACGCTCGACCTGCCCTGCCGGGAAGTGTTCCGGACCGGTCAGCGACCGACCGACGTCGTCGGGCCGCTGATCGAGGACGAGGCCGCGGAACTTCACGCCGGCCTCTGGCGGAAGTAGCGTGCCACGTGCCTAAAAAAAATGGCGCCGCGTGGTTCAGCGCGGCGCCCAGTTCACCTGGAGAACGAGTAGGTGGTTAGAACTTCACGGTGATGCCGCCATAGACCGTCGACTCGGTGCAGCTATTGGTGCTGAACGTCACGCCGGCCGCGTTGGTGAGGGTGCAGACGCCAGGCGCTGCGTTATGGTCGAGGCCGAACTTGTTCTGCCAGTAGCGATAGGCGACCCAGAGATCGACGAAGTGGGTGTACTTTGGTCCCCAGACCGCCTTGCTGGCGTCAAAGGTCAGACGGATCGGTTCGCTGTTGAACTCAACCGCGGTGGCGGTGCTGAACGGACCGGTGCCGAAGCCAACCAGCGGATTGTTCTGGTCACCCTTCTTGCCGTACCAGGCGGCGCGGCCGCTGATCGAGAAGAACTGCATGTTCTCCGGCAGGAAGCCGAGGTCCATATAGTAGTTGGTTTCGACCGCCCATGTCGGATTGAAGCTGGTGTTGCCGTCCGAAAGACAGGTGGCGCCGGGAGCGGGATATGGAATACCCGGACCAAACAGTCCGCATTGATTGAAGGCGTTGTGGTTGGAGAACTCCCACGAAGCCAACGGCGACACGTTGAAGTAGCCCTTGTAGGGCAGCGCGAATTCGAACTGCAGACCGGCGACGACCTGTCGCTTGGCCGGAGCCAGGAAGTTGTTCTCGGTGTTGCCGTCCATGCCGACTTCGAAGGAGACGTTGGTGAGCGGTCCGACGTTGAAGGCCTTGGTGTTGAAGATCTGGTTGAAGCCGAAGGTCGAGCGGAACAGACCGTAGATTTCGGTGGCGCCGGCGCAATCGGCTGGCGCGCCAGTGATCAGCACGCCGGCATTGGAGCACGGCGAAGCGGGATCGTTCTGACCCGACTTGAACATCGAGATCGTGAAGAAGTTAGTGCCGTAGGTCCAGATGTCGAAATGGGTGAACGAATAGACCTGCTTGGCGGTGGTGCCGTTGATCGAGCCGTCCGGCCGAATGGAGAAGACGCCAGGGTCGGTGCCCTTGGGCATCCAGGAGAAGGTCACGCGGTTATCGACCAGCAGGAAGAACGGCAATTCAGGCGCGGGCTTCGGCGCTTTGACCGCCAGGTCGGCCGCACTGGCGAAGCCGGCGGGCGCAACAGTAGCCAGTGACAGTGCCGCGGCTGCCAGGGTTCGGCGAAGACTGAGCATATTCGTATGTACCCCCAAGTTGTCGTGCGAAAGTTCGAGGCCCTTCGCGACGACCCTTGCGCCGTTCCCCTGAAGTGAGAAGCCTCAACTTTTTCCACGACGTGCTGCAAGTTTCGGCACGTAAAGACTGCAACGTCAGTGTTTTAGGAAGTAGCCGATCGCTCGGTGCAGACGAGCACGCAACCTCCGCGCGTGGCGTGGATTTTTCATTTTCGCCTGTGTCTGTTGGTTTTCTGCGGCGTTTGGGCGCAGAGCCTTATGACGCCGTTCGATCACCGCGCGTGATCGTAGACAGCCGAAACTTGGTTGCTCAACTTTTCGTCAGCACTGCTTAGACGGTTTCGAATTGTCTCGACCGTCACAAATATACAACAGGCGATTTGCATGGGTGTTCTTGGATTGGCAACAGCAAAGCGCAATCAGCGAAACACCTTGGCGCCGTTCGCGAGAAGAATCATGTCGGCAGTCGATGTGCCGAAGAGTTGAGCAAGGACTGGCGCTTTTTCTCTACTTACGTGCGCGTTCAAAGTAGCACAGTATTGAGGCACCCAATTCCTATCTGCGATTTCGAGGGATGCTGGATACGACGCCCGCCGCGCTGCACACAGATGCCCCGCCCCTGCTGCAAACGGTTGGCCTCACCAAACGCTACGGCAGTTTCCTCGCCAATGATTTCATCGATATCGAGATCTGGCCGCAGCAGATCCATGCCTTGCTCGGCGAGAACGGGGCCGGCAAATCCACTCTCGTCAAAGCCATCTACGGATTGATCCAGCCGAGCGAAGGCGAGATGCGCTGGCATGGCGAGAAGATGGTGCTCTCCGGACCGTCGGAAGCGCGCGCCCGCGGCATCGGCATGGTGTTCCAGCATTTCTCGCTGTTCGACAATCTCACCGTCGCCGAGAACGTCGCGCTGGGACTGGACGGCAGGGAATCATTCAAGGACATCGCGGCGCGGCTCGAACAGGTCTCCAGTCTCTACGGGCTTCCGCTCGATCCCAAGCGCGAGGTCTGGCAGCTCTCGGTCGGCGAGCGGCAACGGATCGAGATCGTCCGCGCGCTGATGCAGAACCCGAAATTCCTGATCCTCGACGAACCCACCGCCGTGCTGACGCCGCAGGAGGCCGACCAGCTCTTCATCGTGCTGAACCGGCTGAAGGATGAGGGGCGCGCGATCCTCTATATCAGCCACAAGCTCGAAGAGGTGAAGCGGCTGTGCGACACCGCCACCATCCTGCGCGGCGGCAAGAAGGTCGCAACCTGCAATCCCAAGGCGGAGACCGCCGCCTCGCTGGCGCGGATGATGGTCGGCGGCGAGATCAAGGAGGTGAAGGCTGCCGCCAGCCGCCAGATCACCGTGCCGCGGCTCGTCGTCAACGATCTCTGCCTCGAGCCTGATGATCCGCATGGCGTCAGGCTCCAGCACATCTCGTTCGAGCTCAGAGGTGGCGAAATCCTGGGCATCGCCGGGGTCGCCGGCAACGGCCAGGACGAATTGTTCGCCGCGCTCTCCGGCGAGCGGCTGTCGCAGGACCCCGGCACGGTCGTGATCGAGGGCATCGCCGCGGGCCATCTTTCGATTACCAGGCGCCGCAGGCTCGGCGCCGCTTTCGTGCCGGAGGAACGGCTCGGCCACGGCACGGCGCCGCGGATGCGGCTTTCCGAGAACGCGCTCCTCACCGGCCACGCCGCCGGCAACATGGTCCAGCACGGCTTCGTCAACACCGCCGCGACCTTGAAGACGGTGGATCGCGCCACCGAAGCCTTCGACGTGCGCAAGGCCAAACGGGACCCGGAAGCGGCAAGCCTCTCCGGCGGCAACCTGCAGAAATTCATCGTCGGCCGCGAGATCCTGCGCAATCCGGCCGTGCTCGTCGTCAGCCAGCCGACCTGGGGCGTCGATGCCGGCGCCGCCGCCGTGATCCGCCAGGCATTGCTCGATCTCGCCACCGCCGGCGCCGCGGTGCTGGTGACGAGCCAGGATCTCGACGAGCTCTCGGAAATCACCGATCGCATCGCCGTGATGTTCCACGGCAAGCTGTCCGATCCGCTGCCGACTGCCGAGGCCAGCCGCGAGAAGCTCGGCCTCCTGATGGGCGGCAGCAGTCTGGACCCGAAGGAGGCCGTCCGTGCAGCTGGTGCTTGAGAAGCGCGCCGAACGCTCCAACACAATCGCTCTGATCTCGCCCCTGATCGCGATCGGCTTGACCATCGTGACGATGATCATCCTGTTCGCGATCCTCGGCAAGAATCCGTTCGCCGCGCTCGTTGTCTATTTCATCGAGCCGCTCACCGACAGCTACACGCTGCAGGAGATCGCGGTGAAGGCGGCGCCGCTGGTGATGATCGCGATCGGCCTGTCGCTCTGCTATCTCGCCAACGCCTGGAATATCGGCGCTGAAGGCCAGTTCCTGATCGGCGCCGTGGCCGGAAGCTGGCTGGCGGTGAAGACGCAGGGCACCGAGGCCGGCCACTGGGTATTCCCGGCGATGCTGCTGCTCGGCGCGATCGCCGGCGCGCTCTATGCGCTGATCCCCGCGATATGCAAGGTCAGGTTCGGCGCGAGCGAGATCCTGACTTCGCTGATGCTGGTCTATGTCGCCGAACTCTTCCTCGACTATCTCGTGCGCGGCCCGTGGCGCGACCCGAACGGCTTCAATTTCCCCACCACCGCCGAGTTCGATCCGGTCGCCACCGTGCCGCTCCTGGTCGAAGGCGGCCGCCTTCATCTCGGCACCATCATCGCGCTGGTCGTGGTCGCGGCCGGCGCGGTGCTGCTCGGCAAGACCATCAAGGGATTCGAGATCCGCGTGGTCGGCGCGGCCCCGCGCGCGGCGCGGTTCGGCGGCTTCAATTCCAACCAGCTCATCCTCCTGACCTTCGCGATCTCGGGCGCATTGGCGGGCCTGGCGGGGATCATCGAGGTCGCAGGTCCGGTCGGACATCTGCAGCCGAACATCTCGCCGGGCTACGGCTTCACCGCGATCATCGTCGCCTTCCTCGGACGGCTGAATCCGATTGGAATATTAATTGCAGGCCTGTTCCTTGCACTCACCTTCATCGGCGGCGAGCAGGCCCAGATCGCAATGAAAATCCCGTTGGACGTCACCAAGGTGTTCCAGGGCATTCTGCTGTTCTACGTGCTGGCCTGCGATTCCCTGATCCTTTACCGCTTCCGGCTGGTCTCCTCCTCGCGACAACAGGTGGCACGTGGAGCTCATTGAGGCCATCATCCTCTCGGTGCTGGCGGCCTCGACGCCGCTGCTGCTGGCCGCCACCGGCGAGCTGGTGACCGAGCGCTCCGGCGTGCTCAACCTCGGCGTCGAGGGCATGATGATCGTCGGCGCCGCCTGCGGCTTTGGCGGCGCCCTGCTGACCGGCTCCACCATCATCGGCGCTCTTTGCGGCATCGTCGCGGGGACGGCGATGTCGCTGATCTTTGCCGCGATGACACTTGGCCTCGCGGTCAATCAGGTCGCCACTGGCCTGGCGCTCACCATTCTCGGCATCGGCCTCTCCGGCCTGATCGGCGCCGGCTTCGTCGGCGAGCGCATCACGCCGGCTCCGCATCTCTATATCCCCTACCTCACCTCCATTCCGCTGATCGGCCGCATCGTCTTTGGTGAAGACGCTTTCGTCTATTTTTCGATCGCGCTGATCGTCGCGGTCTGGTGGTTCCTCTACCGCACCCGGGGCGGGCTCATCCTGCGCGCCTGCGGCGACAACCATGTTTCTGCGCATGCCCTCGGCTATTCCGTGCTGAAGATACGGCTGTACGCCGTGATGTTCGGCGGCGCCTGCGCAGGTCTCGCCGGCGCCTATCTGCCGCTTGCCTACACGCCGTTCTTCATTCCGGGCATGACCGCGGGCCGCGGCTGGATCGCGCTCGCGCTCGTCGTATTCGCATCCTGGCTGCCGGGCCGCCTCGCGATCGGCGCCTATCTGTTCGGCGCAGTGACCATTCTGCAATTGCACGCGCAAGGCGCAGGCGTCGGCATTCCCTCGCAGTTCCTGTCGTCGCTGCCATATCTCGCGACCGTCATCGTGCTGGTGCTGCTGTCGCGCGCCCGCACCGGCGGCTCGACCGCGCCGGCGGCGCTTGGCACGGTGTTCGTGCCGGACCGCTGACTTGAATTTCCTGGCGTGCGCGATGGGGGCGCGCCGTTCTGGATTTAAAGGTTCACCCCGATTGTTTTGGAGACCGAACGATGAGGAAAACATTATTTGCGGCCGCCACCGCGCTTCTGCTCGCCGGAAGCATTTCGAGCGACGCCTCGGCCGCCGACAAGCTGAAGGTCGGGTTTGTCTATCTTGGCCCGATCGGCGACCTCGGCTGGACCTATCAGCACGACCAGGGGCGGCAGGCGCTGGTGAAAGAGCTGGGCGACAAAATCGAGACCACCTATCTCGAGAACGTGCCCGAAGGCCCCGACGCCGAGCGCGCGATCGAGCAGCTCGTTCGCGCCGGCAACAAGCTGATCTTCACCACCTCCTTCGGCTACATGGACCCGACGCTGAAGGTCGCCAAGAAATATCCCAACGTGCATTTCGAGCACTGCTCGGGCTACAAGCGCGACAAGAACATGGCGACCTATTCGGCGCGCTGGTATCAGGGCCGCTACATCCAGGGCCAGATTGCGGCCAAGATGTCGAAGGCCGGCGTGCTCGGCTATATCGGTTCGTTCCCGATTCCCGAAGTCGTCTCCGGCATCAATGCGACGATGATCGGCGCGCAGTCGATCAATCCCAACATCAAGGTCAAGATCATCTGGGTGAACACCTGGTTCGATCCCGGCAAGGAAGCCGACGCCGCCAAGGCGCTGCTCGATCAGGGCGCCGACATCATCATGCAGCACACCGACTCGCCTGCGCCGATGCAGATCGCGAGCGAGCGCGGCAAGCTCGCCTTCGGCCAGGACTCCGAGATGATCAAGTTCGGTCCGAAGGCGCAGCTCACCTCGATCCTCGACACCTGGGGGCCCTACTACATCTCCCGCGTCAAGGCCGAGCTCGATGGCACCTGGAAGTCGGAAGACGTCTGGGGCGGCCTCGACACCAAGATGTTCGAGATGGCGCCCTACACAAACATGCCCGACGACGTGAAGAAGCTGGCCGAGGAAACCCAGGCCGCGATCACCTCCGGCAAGCTGCAGCCGTTCAAGTGCCCGGTCGTCGCGCAGGACGGCAAGGAAGTCGAATGCAAGGGCGGCGACCATCTCACCGATCCGCAGATCCTCGGCATGAATTTTTACGTCAAGGGCATCGACGACAAGATCCCGGGGAAGTGAGGCGGGTCGGTCCACCTCGTTCGCGGGGACCCATAACCGCAGAGCCCTGTAGTGGTACGAGCAACCGGTTGCAGCGGAGCACATTGCGAGCACTTGTGGTTATGGGTCCTGGCCTTCGCCGGGACGACGAGGGAGAGGTTCAGATTCAATGTCAAACAGCTCTCCGCTGTCATCGTCCGGCTTGACCGGACGATCCAGTATTCCAGAGACGGTAGTGCCCGAGCCGAGAAGCTGTCGGTTACTGGATGCCCGCCTTCGCGGGCATGACGGTGGGAGTAAGGGATGTGATTCCGCGTTCTCGCGGCATGATGTGCCCGAGGTTTGCGTCTCGTTCCACCCTCTTCGGTAGCTGAGGGCGCAGGGAAAGCCGGGTGCCGGTCGCACCCGTGGGCCCCGTGCGACAAAAAGCACGGGGGTAGGGCCACAGGTTCAACCGAAGCAACTCCGGCTTTCCCCGCGCGATGGTTTTACGGTTTCCTTCGTGCTCTTCTCGGTGACCGGGCTTTCTTGCCACCGTCACCTTGCGGATACTTCCGCAAAGCTTAGCGCCAGCGTCGGGGCGCCAGAACCACACGACTTCGCCGTCCGTGATGCGCGTGCTCGTCAGTCACACCCATCACGTCCACCGCATCTCACCGCAACGTTCGTGACGATCGCGACCCGCCCCTCATCCGCCGTGAGACGTGCGGAGTTAAATCACTGATTTGCCCGACGGCGAAAGCGGAATATTTTTTGTGTGAGGGCTGGACGGGGCAAATCACGTTGATTGAATTGGAGAAATTTCCGCGAACACGACTCGTCATTCCGGCGCATCGCGAAGCGATGAGCCCGGAATCCATTTTGCCGCCCGCGCAAGTGGATGAATGGATTCCGGGTTCGCGCTATGCGCGCCCCGGAATGACGGAGAGAGTGTGTGCACTCACCCCGCCTGCATCGCGCGCGCCGCGGCGGTGTGGCGGCGGATCAGGTCGGGGACATCGAGACCGGGGATGGCGCCATCGATCACAGCCCAGTTGCCTGCGACCATCACGCGGTCGGCGCGGTGGGCGCCGCACAGCACGAGCGCTGCGAGCGGATCACCGTGGCCGGAGAAGCGGAGCTCGTCGACCTTGAAGAGCGCGAGATCGGCGGCCTTGCCGATTGCGATCTCGCCGAGTTCGGGGCGGCCGACGCAGGCGGCAGAGCCTTTTGTGGCCCAGCGCAACGCATCCCTGTGGCTGACGCGGCCAACGCCGTAACGCGCCCGCTGCACCAGGAAGGCGGCACGCACCTCCTGCATCAGATTGGATCCGTCGTTGGAAGCCGAGCCGTCAACGCCAAGCCCGATGCCGACGCCGGCCTCTTCCATCTCGCAGACCGGGCAGCAGCCCGACGCCAGCACCTGGTTGCTGCAGGCGCAGTGACTGATGCTGGTCCTGGCCTTGCCGAGCCGCTTCATTTCGTCGGCGTTGAAATGGATGCCGTGCGCGAGCCAGGTGCGCCCGTTGAGCCAGCCGCATTGTTCGAGATAGTCGAGCGGCCGGCAGTGGTACATCTGCTCGCAGAACCTGTTCTCGTCCTCGGTCTCGGCGAGATGGGTGTGCAGACGGATGTCGAGCTTGTCGGCAAGTTCGGCGGTCTTCCGCATCAGCGAGGTCGTCACCGAGAACGGCGAGCATGGCGCGAGCGCGATCTGCACCATCGCATCGTCGCCGCGCTGGTGATGCTTCGCAACGACACGCGCGCTGTCGGCCAGAATCGTATCCTCGTCCTGCACGACGCTGTCCGGCGGCAGGCCGCCGTCGCGCACCGACAGATTCATCGAGCCGCGCGTGACCAGCACCCGCAAGCCGAGCCGCTGTGCGACGGCCACCTCGATATCGACGGCGTCCTCGAGCCCGGCAGGAAACACATAGTGGTGGTCGGTCGTGGTGGTGCAGCCCGACAGCAGCAGTTCCGACATTGCAACTGTAACACCGAGCTGAAGCGATTCCGGTGTCAGCCGCGCCCATACCGGATAGAGCGCCTTCAGCCAGGGAAACAGCTCGCGGTCGAGCGCGGCCGGGAGCGCCCTTGTCAGGGTCTGGTAGAAGTGATGATGGGTGTTGATCAATCCCGGCAGCACAACGTGTTCGCCTGCATCGAACACCAGTGGCGAGGTGGCAGTCGGCCCCTTGCCGCGGCCGACGAGTTCGACGATCTTGCCGTCCTGTACGACCACGCCACGTTCGGCACCGTCCGCCAGAATGGAGAGCGGATCCTTGATCCAGATTGGCTGCGTTTGGTCCATGATCCCACCATCCAAAAGAAGTGTTTGTGCGCGGCTCATCAATGCAAGGACCGTCCCAATTGCGGGGAACAATTGGCGCTGGTCTTGCAAGACTACTTAAGCGAGGATGCATCCTGTTGAAAGCGTCGGCGTATCCATGGACTTGAACACGATTACGGAGGTCGCCCATCCGAAATCCCGGGCGCAATTGCCTGTTTGGACGGCAGGTGATGCTTGGCTCGCGGGCGGCACCTGGTTGTTCTCGGAGCCGCAGGCGCATCTGAGGCGGCTGATCGATCTCGCCGATCTGAAATGGCCGGCGCTGACGATCGGCGACGACAGCTTGACGATCGCCGCCACCTGCACGGTGGCGCAGCTCGACGGCTTCGCCTGCCCACCGGACTGGATCGCTGCGCCGCTGATCAACCAATGCTGCCGCTCGTTCCTTGCTTCCTTCAAGATCTGGAAGACCGCAACCGTCGGCGGCAACATCTGCATGTCGCTGCCGGCGGGGCCAATGATCTCGTTGACGTCGGCGCTCGACGGCATCGGCACGATCTGGCAGGCCGATGGCCGAGAGCGCAAGATTCCCGTCATCGACTTCGTCACCGGTAATCAGCAGAACGTGCTTGGGCCCGGCGACCTGCTGCGGCAGATCGATATTCCGCTCGCGACGCTGCGACGACGGTCGGCGTTTCGCCAGATCTCGTTGACGCCGGTCGGCCGCTCGGCGGCGCTGTTGATCGGAAGCATCGACAGTGAAGGTGGCTTTGCGCTGACCGTGACCGCCTCGACGATACGGCCGATCAGACTCTCTTTTGTCACCGTCCCGGAACAGGAGGAATTGCGCGAGACGATCCTGCAGCGCATCCCGGACAATCGCTATCACACCGACATCCACGGCAAGCCGATCTGGCGCAAGCACATGACGCTGCGGCTCGCGGAAGAAATCCGCACCGAGCTCAAGGCGCAGCCATGACCTTCGACATCAACGGCAAGACATTCTCGGAAACGCCCCGGGCCGGACAGTGCCTGCGCACATTCCTGCGCGACCTCGGACATTTCGGCGTCAAGAAAGGCTGCGACGCCGGCGATTGCGGCGCCTGCACCGTGCTGCTCGACGGGGAGCCGGTGCATAGCTGTCTGATCCCGGCGTTCCGCGCCGACGGGCATGCCGTCACCACCATCGAGGGTTTTGCGACTGACGGCGGCATCCATCCGCTGCAGCAAGCCTTCCTCGATGCGCAGGGATTCCAGTGCGGGTTCTGCACCGCCGGCATGATCCTGACCTGTGCATCGCTGAACCAGGCGCAGCGCCAGGAACTCGGCGTCTCGCTGAAAGGCAATATCTGCCGCTGCACCGGCTATCGCTCCATCAAGGACGCGCTCGATGGCAAGAGCAATGTCGAGGAGGCCGACGCCGGCACCGCCTTCGGCCGCAGCCTGCCCGCTCCGGCCGGCCCGCTCGTGGTGCGCGGAGCGGCGCGTTACACCTTCGATACCAAGATCGAAGGCATGCTGCACGTGAAGCTGCTGCGCTCGCCGCATCCACACGCCAAGATCGTCTCGATCGACAAGACCGCGGCGCTCGCGGTACCCGGCGTGCATGCGGTGCTGACCCATGAAGACGCGCCAAAGCTTCTGTTCTCGACCGCGCGGCATGAGAAGGACTGGATGGACCCCGAGGACACGCGCGTCCTCGATGACGTCGTCCGCTTCATCGGCCAGAAGGTCGCCGCCGTCGTGGCGGAGACCGAAGCCGCGGCGGAAGAAGGCTGCCGCCGGCTCAAGGTCGACTACGAGCTATTGCCCGCGGTGTTCGACCCGGCGGAGGCGATCGCGCCCGGCGCGCCGGTCCTGCATGGGGACAAGACGGTCGAACGTCGCATCACCAATCCCGCGCGCAATCTCGTGGCGGAGACGCATGGCGAATATGGCGACGTCGCCAAAGGACTGACGGAGGCCGCCGTCACCTATGAGGGAACGTTCACGACCCAGCGCATTCAGCATGCGGCGCTGGAGACCCATGGCGGGCTCGCCTGGATCGACGCCGACGGCATCCTCAATGTCCGCTCCAGCACACAGGTGCCATTCCTGGCCCGGCGCGGGCTGTCGCAGATCTTCGACCTGCCGCCCGACAGGATCAGGGTGTTCTGCGAACGGGTCGGCGGCGGCTTCGGCGGCAAGCAGGAGATGTTCGTCGAGGACATTCTTGCCCTGGCCGCGCTCAGGACCGGACGCCCGGTCAAGCTCGAATTCACCCGCGAGGAGCAGTTCATCGGCACTTCGACGCGGCATCCGATGCGCGTCAAGGTGAAGGCCGGCGCCGACAAGGACGGCAAGCTGACCGCGCTGCAGCTCGACGTGCTCTCCAACACCGGCGCCTACGGCAACCATGCCGGCCCGGTGCTGTTTCATGCAGTGGCGGAGTCGCTCAGCGTCTACAACTGCCCAAACAAGAAGGTCGACGCGGCCGTCGCCTACACCAACACGCTGCCGGCCGGCGCCTTCCGCGGCTACGGCCTGCCGCAAAGCCTGTTCGCCGTGGAAGCGGCGATCGACGATCTCGCAAGACAGCTCGGCATCAGCCCGTTCGACTTCCGCCGCCGCAACGTCGTGAAACCGGGCGATCCCATGCTGTCGCCGCCGCCTTCCGACTATCACGACGTGCTCTATGGTTCGTATGGCCTCGATCAGTGCCTCGACCTGGTCGAGCGGGCGATGGCCGAGGAATCGCCGCGGCATGAACTGTCGCCGGAGTGGCTGGTCGGCGACGGCATGGCGCTGACGATGATCGACACCGTGCCACCGGCCGGGCATCTCTCCGATTCCAAAATCGCGCTGCGCGAGGATGGCGGCTTCGATCTGACGGTCGGCACCGCCGAATTCGGCAACGGCACCAGCACGGTGCATCGCCAGATCGCGGCGAGCGCGCTGGCGACGACGGTCGATCGCATCGTCCTGAAGCAGTCCGACACTGCCAACGGCGGCCACGATACCGGCGCCTATGGCAGCGCCGGCATCTTCGTTGCCGGACGCGCGACGCAGCACGCGGCGGAAAATCTCGCCGCCGCGATCAAGGCATTTGCGGCCGAGATAGCCGAGAGCGACGCCGGCGCATGCACGCTGGACAATGAAGCTGTCGTCTGCGGCAGGCAGCGCCTGTCTTTCGCCGAGTTGGCGAAGGCGGCGGACGCGCGTGGCCGCGTGCTGGAGGCCAGCGGCAGCGCGCATGGCACACCGCGCTCGGTGGCCTTCAACGTGCAGGGTTTTCGCGTCGCCGTGAACAAGGGCACCGGCGAAGTCAGGATACTGAAGAGCGTGCAGGCGGCCGATGCCGGCCGCGTCGCCAACCCCATGCAATGCCGCGGGCAGATCGAAGGCGGCGTCGCGCAATCGCTGGGCGCGGCGCTCTACGAGGAACTCGTCATCGACGACGGCGGGCGGGTGATCAATCCGCGGTTCCGCGACTATCACCTGCCCTCCTATGCCGACGTGCCGCGCACGGAGGTATTCTTCGCGGAGACGTCCGATGCCGTAGGCCCGATGGGCGCGAAGTCGATGAGCGAGAGCCCGTACAATCCGGTCGCCGCCGCGCTCGGTAACGCCATCGCCAACGCCACCGGCATCCGTTTCACCACAATGCCGTTCAAGCCCGACCGCCTGTTCCCCGCGCTGCACGAGAAGTATGGCGGTGCGTAGGGTCGGCAAAGCGAAGCGTGCCCACCATCACGAGCCGAATGCGCGATGGTGGGCACGCTTCCACCATCGCCAGTGGATAGGTCACGGCGCGTGAGTCGCTTTGCCCACCCTACGCCGTCATTGCGAGGAGCGAAGCGACGAAGCAATCCATGTCTCAACAAGCGGAGGGGTGGATTGCTTCGCTTCGCTCGCAATGACGAGGAGAGCCCTACCCCCGCCCCACCGTGCACTCGATCTGGCCGTGCGGCTCGTCGGTCGGCAGGAACACCTGGTTGTTGTTGTCGAGCCCGAAGGCGGAGAGATTCATCGGGATGAAATGCATGTTCGGGCAGGCCATGCTGATCTCGGAAATCTCCGGTACTGCAGCGAGCGCAGCCTCGCCCATCCGATAAAGGCTGTCCTGCACGCTCCAGCTATAGGTGGTCGCGAACACTTCGAGGAGCGTGTCGAGGATCTTTGCGTTCGCGGCCGGATAGCTCGCGGGCTTGCCCGACCATGTCCACGACGCCACCATGCTGGTCGCACAGATGCGGTCATGGGTCTCGGCAAGCGTGGTGTAGGGGTCCTTGACGTAGTTCTCCCAGCCTGACTCGGTCGACTTCATGAAGGCAAATCCGTCGACGCCCGAAGCGAGCGCCGTTGGTCCGCCCCTGACGGCGGTGAGTTCGACGGTCGGCTTGCCATTGCCGTCGAGCACGAAGCTGTGCGGATGCGGCTTGCCGCCGAAGCTCAACCTGTCCCATTTGGTCTCGTGCGACGTGATGGAGACCGATGACACCTGCGGATAGGTGTCGAAATATTTCTGCGCCAACACCTGGCAGAACTCTTCCGGCGAAAGCCCGGTGTTCTCGCGGGCGACCACGTTGACGACGTTCTTGATGGTGTCGGTCGACACCGTGTTGGAATTGTCCGCATCAGTATAGGTGCGGGCGAAATCGCCTTCGAGCATCGCCTTGATGTTGAGCTGGCTGACCTCGTGCCTGTCGCCATCGCGATGAATGCGCATCACGCGGACGCGGCCCTTGCCGTAGCGGTTCTTGATCAGCGGCACGTGAAAGCCTCCCGTTCAGCCGGTAAATTCAGACCGAGCATTGCGCCCGGCTCGATCAATAATGAGCAACGTTTATGCCAGCGGGCAAGCTTCAGGTACGGCAAAGTGAGCCGGTGTGACCTGCCACCGCTGCCACAATCTTGGCCATTACTGCTGTGGCTTTCAGCAGCGGAGACGCCGGTGCCGCCGCGCGTTTCGGCCCTCATCCTGAGAGCCTGACTCAAAAAAGCGTAAGACGTCTTCAAGGTCTGGCCAGGCGGCGAATTAGGAGCCTCAGATGGGCGATGAGCAGCCATGCGAGCTCAGTGGCAGCAGAGCCTTCGAAG
>NZ_JADYVX010000035.1 GCF_020194175.1 Bradyrhizobium sp. BRP22
GGGTGGGGGTGTCTCCGCATTGGGATTCCTTGAGTGGAGAGAGCCCTCACCCGGCGCTACGCGCCGACCTCTCCCGCAAGCCAACCGGGAGAGGTGGAGCTTCAGCGTGATCGGATCATCCTCTAGCCGTCGGATGCCGCCTTCGCGTCGGCTCGCGCCATGGCGGCAACCTTCTGCGCCACGAGTTGGCCGTGGCCGCGCCGCGGGCCGCCATCCGTCTGCTGCTGTCCCATCGCCATGATCGCCGTGCCCATCGCGCTCGAGCCCAGCGTGATGACGAAGCCGAACAAGAGCAGCCCGAGCGCGATGCCGGGCGTGTGATCGGCCAGGATCAGGTCACGCAGCCGGCCGGGATTGAGCAGCAGCAGGCCGCCGACGAGCAGCACCGCGAGGAAGGCGCCTATGGCGAGATTGATCGCGAGCAGCCGGAATAGCGGCGCTCCGAATACGAGCGACGGGCGCGGCGAGGACGCCTCTTCCTGCATGTCGTTCATGACGCAAGCCTATCGCAATTTCCGGGCGACGGGGACGGTGGCTCGCTCGACAAAACGGGCGAATTGAAAAGCCAGGCCCAGTTCTGACGCATAACCGCGATGGCTCCGGCTTCGTTCCTAAGTCCGGCCCATCGCGTCCCAAGTGTATACAAGATGCGTCAATCGAAGGTCAGGCGACCGACAGGTTTGCCACCGCCGCTTCCGCCTCGGACCACGACGATCTCGCCGCTTGCCGGCGAAATGCCGGTGAGTGCCCGAATATTGGCGCCGTGCGTCACCACAAGCAGGATGCCGCTGCCGGTCCATTTGTCGATGATCGCGCGTCCTCCGGCGGTCAGAGCTGCGGTTTGATCGCTGAGCACCACCACATTGCCGAATGTGGGTTCGACTTCGATCGGCCCCAGCGCCAGCAGCGTTGCCGTGTCCATGCAGCGGCACCACGGCGAAGAGAGGATTTTCTCGACCGCAATCCCCTCCGACCTGAGCCGCGCGCCGATCCTTGCGGCGTCCGCGCGGCCCTTGCTGCTGAGATTGCGCTGCGTGGCGCAGTCATCGATCCTGAAGCCCGGCGGGTCGCCGGCGCCGCCGGGCGCGTCGGCATGGCGCATCAGGGCCACATGCCGGCCCTCGCGCAACGCGGCCCAGGCCTCGGCCTGGTCGGCGCTCGCGACATCAGGCGCGGTGCAGACCGCAAGGAGAAACGTGATGATGACGAAGCGCATGCGAGACACGGCCAACAGCCCGCCTAAAAATACGCGATCAGGCGCCCGGAGCAGACAGCGCCGACCCACAGGAGCAGCGACAACAGCGCAGTGATCTTTGCGCCGCCGGAGGCTTCGCCGTGCCACAGCGAAACCTGCCGCCACGGACCGGCATGCGCGATCACGACATTGACCAGCGCGACCGCGATCAAGAGCAGCTTGGCCTGGAACGCGGGATTGCGCACCACGTGCGCCGCATCGGCGCTGAACAGCAGGAATCCCATGACGATCGCGAGCACAAACCCGAAGCGCGACAAGGGCAGCAGCAATTGCGCCATCGGCTGGATCGGAATTGCGCGTCCGAGGCCAAGCAGCCTCACATCGAGCGCCAGGATCGATCCCACCAGGATAACGAAGCCGAGGATGTGCAGGATCTCGACCGCGGGATAGAGCGCGGGCGAGCTGCGCATCAGATGCCCCAGTGCGCTCTCCTGCAAGGCCAGGAAGATCGGCGGGGCCGCATGCTGCTCCACCCCGGCCTACCGCAATTCGATGCGCTTGCCGTCGAGAACGATATATTCG
Source organism: Bradyrhizobium sp. BRP22 (assembly GCF_020194175.1). GTDB lineage: Bacteria > Pseudomonadota > Alphaproteobacteria > Rhizobiales > Xanthobacteraceae > Bradyrhizobium. Next base: position 1,778 of record NZ_JADYVX010000035.1, read on the forward strand.
ATCCGCGCCTCGTCCGGATTGCTGGTGTGGGGATAGCCGAAGACGGTGCAGGTCTTGCCGGGCGCGATCAGCTCCGGCGTGATCCCGCGCTGCTGCATGCGTGACGGCGGCGCCAGCACGAAGTGCCAGTGCTTGCCGCCAACCTCCATCTCGATCTCGCAGTGCGGATTCTGGAATGCGGATTTCAGGATCTGGCCGGTGACGGTGAACGCCTTGGAGGTGTCGTAGCCACCCCAACCGTGATGGGCCATTGCCGCGGCCGGACTGAGGGCAGCCGCCAGCGACAGGAAGAAACGACGGGTCATTGATCTCATAAGCTGCCTCCGCAAATGAAGGGCAACACCGAGCCGCGCCGCACCCGTATAACGCGGTTTGCGCGATCGCTCAAATCGGCGCGGCTCGCGCAGATGCTGTAATCCGCCGGGGAAAACGCCAACCGCGCACGGCAGGCCGCGCGGCAAATAGTCCCGTTGGCATTTTGACGGATGTGAGTTTCGCGGGCATGATCGCCGTTCCCGCCCACCACTCTTTTTCTTGAAGGAAATTCGACATGCTGAGGCTTGTTCTGGCCGTCCTGTTGCTCGCGCTGTTCGCGTCCGGCTCGGCCAGGGCTGCCCGTTGCGGCGGCGACTTCCGTACGTTCATCGCCAATATCTCGCAGGAAGCGGCCGCATCCGGCATCTCGCAAAGCGTGATCTCGCAGGCGCTCGATGGCGTGCAGCAGGACCCGGGCGTGCTCGCCTTCGACCGCCGCCAGCGCGGCACGTTTCGGAAGACGTTCGAGCAATACGTCGCAACCCGCGTCGGACCCGGGCGGATCAACACCGGGCGCGCGATGCTGCAGCGCCACGCGGCGCTGCTTGCGAGCATCGAACAGAAGTATGGCGTGCCGCGGCAGATCCTGGTCGCGATCTGGGGATTGGAGAGCGATTTCGGCAAGGGCGACATGGGCAAGCTGCCGGTGTTCCGCGTGCTCGCCACGCTGGCGCATGACTGCCGCCGCACCGAGCTGTTCCAGAACGAACTGCTCTCGGCGCTGCAGATCGTGCAGCGCGGCGACCTCCGCCTGAGCGACATGATCGGCGCCTATGCCGGCGAGATCGGCCAGACCCAATTCCTGCCGTCGTCCTACATCAAATACGGCGTCGATTTCGACGGCAACGGCCACGTCGATCTGCGCCACAGCGTGCCCGACGTGCTCGCCTCCACCGCGAACCTGTTGCACACCAACGGCTTCAAGATGGGCGCATCCTACGAGGAAGGCAGCGCCAATTTCGAAGCGATGCGCGAATGGAACAGGGCCGTGGTCTACCGCAAGACCATCGGCTATTTCGCCGATCAACTGATGGGCCGGTGACCGCTTCGCGGATCGTGTTCCATACGGCATTATCGCGAGGACTTCTCCGGCTGCGGCGTCTCGCTTCCGAGCCGCCGCTGCAGCACCGACCAGTACGTCGCCGGCAGGAAGCGTTGCAGGAGATCCATCAAGCGCGCGTCGCGGCCGATCAGGATGCGCGGCCTGTTGTTCTCGATGCCGTCGATGATGGTGCGCGCGGCGGCGGTCGGCGTCGTCCTGGCCGCCGCATCGAACCGTTCGATCAGCCGCGCCCGGCGCGCATTGTCGGACACGCCGACGCCGCTGCGGGAATTGCGGACGATGTTGGTGGCGACGCCGCCGGGATGCACCACCGACAGCCGCACCGCGCTGCCGGCGGCCGCAAGCTCATGCCGCAGGCTCTCGGAGAAACCGCGCAGCGCGAACTTCGAGGCGCAATAGGCGGTCTGGCCGGGCGGCGCGACGATGCCGAAGATCGAGGAGACGTTGACGACATGCGCTTCGCGTTGCTGCGCAAGCTGCGGCAGGAAGGCCCGCGTCGCGTGCACCGCGCCCCAGAAGTTGATGTTGAACAGCCACTCCATCTGCGCCTGGTCGATCTCGTGGAACTGGCCGAGCAGCGCGACGCCGGCATTGTTGATGAGGATGTTCAGCGAAGGGTGCGCGCCGATCGCCGCTTCCGCGAAGCCCGCGATCTCGCCGGCCACGCCGATGTCGACGCGATGCACGGTGACTTTTCGCGCGCCTGCCTTGCCGATCTCGGCGGCCACCGTGGCAAGGCCGGCCTCGTCACGGTCGGCCAGCGCGAGATCTGCACCTCGTGCGGCGAGCTCGAGCGCGAGCGCCCGGCCGATGCCGCTGGCGGCGCCGGTGACCGCCACCGCACTTCCGGAGATTGTCGTCATGCGATCAGTTTCCCAAGACGAGGAACTGTTTGTAGCACAGGGTTCCGCAAGTTTTTCAGAATTGCAAATGAACCAGTTCGAGGTGCAGGTCTTAACCTGCTTTAGTTCACGAACGGAGGCCCCGATGGAACAGGCAAGGCCGCTTCGCGCGAGAGCGCTGATCGTGGAAGACGACCCGATGCAGCGGCAGATGATCGGGCTGTTGCTGGAAGAGAGTGATTTCGACGTGATCGAATGCGCCAGCGCCGAAGCCGCCGAGGTGGTTCTGCAGCGCGACGGCGAGGACCTCGATCTGATGATGACCGATGTCGAACTCGCCGGCTACAAGGACGGCGTCGAGCTCGCCCATATTGCCAAGCGCCGCAACCCCGCGCTCGGCGTCATCGTCACCTCCGGCAAGCCGCTGCGGCGGAAGCTGCCGGATGGTGCGAAATTCTGGGCCAAGCCCTGGGTGCCGCTCGATGTGATCCGCGAGGCGGAGCGCATGGTGATGGCGCGGGATGGCGCGCGGTAGAGCGTGATCCGATTGCGCCTCGCAGATCCGGCAAGCGCAAAATCAAACGGCGGGCCGAAAGCCCGCCGGTTTGACAACCCCGGATTTGAGCGCCCGGGCAGGGCGAGCGCGCGCCGCCGCCCGGGCTGAAACAGCTACTTCTTGGCCTTCTTCTTCTTGGTGGCCTTCTTCGCCTTTTTCGCCTTCTTCGCTTTCTTAGCCATAGTATCCTCTCAGGGTTTAATGGATTGAAACGCGACACCGAGGCATGCTTGGCGGAGGGCCAACCTCGCAACATCCTCAGGTGACAAGCTCACCAGATTCGCGGCGCGCTGCCGCGGGCTGTCACCTCGCTGTCATCGCGTTATCCACAACTGTTATGCATTTTTGGCGCGATTTTCCGCCGAACCAGCCATGTCCACAGCCCTCCGCCGCATCGCATGGCCGACCCGGCAAGGTTAATGCCGCGCAAATTGGATCTTCATTGATTCAAAACCAAAGTGCCGAATGGGCGGTCGAATTGAGATTCCGTTAAGCCAGACGACGGCATGTTGCCGGCGAAAGAGAGCCGTCACGGGCGGTCCGTTCACCTTTGAGAAGGGGCAGGATGCACATCCTGGATTTGCGGTGCTGAGCGTTCCGACGCTGTGGACGGTATCCCTCACCAACTTTGTCGCGCTGGGCCTGGTCTGGGTCTATGTGCTGCGCTGCTATCCGAAGTTCGAGGCGGCGCGGTTCTGGACCGCCGCGGCGTTTACCGCAACCGCGGGCGCCGCGGCTTCGATGCTGCGCGGCGTGGTCGACTTCCGCCTGCTGCTGGTCGGCTGCAACGCGCTTCTGATCTTCGCCTGCTGGTTCGTCGTGATGGGCGTCCAGCGGTTTTACAATGTGCCCGTCTCCTGGGGCGCCGCCGCGCTCGGCACCGGCCTGACCTGTCTTGGCCTCGCCTATTTCCAGTTCGTGCACGACGACATGCCGATGCGGATCGCGATCTATTCCTTCGGGCAGATCGTCCCTGCGGCGGTCACGTTGCACTTGCTGATGATGCGGCGCGACGACCAGAATGCCGGTGCCGGGCTGGCCGTCATCTGCTGCGTCCTACTCATCATCGGCTATGCAGCGCGCTCGGTCTTCGCGCTGCTGCAGGTCGGAGGCGATCTCTCGATCGTCGACTTCAACGGGCTTCAGGCAGCGCTGATCCTGATCGTGATCTTCCTGTCGATGGCCTGGAACTTCGGCCTGCTCCTGATGGCGATCGACCGGCTGCGCAATGAGGTCGCCGATCTCGCGCTGGTGGATGACCTCACCGGCGTCGGCAATCGCAGGCATCTGGTGCAGCGCCTGACCGAGGAATGCGCCCGCTCGGTCGGCAGCGGCGAGCCGTTCGCGCTGCTGGTGATCGATCTCGACGGCTTCAAGGGCATCAACGACACCCACGGCCATGCCGCGGGCGATGCCTGCCTGCAGCATTTCGCGCTGATGGCGCAGACCCGGCTGCGGCCGGGCGACATGCTGGCGCGCAGCGGCGGCGACGAGTTCTGCATCGTGCTGCCGTCGTCCACGCTGCGCGAGGGGGCGATGATCGCCCGACGCGTGCTGGAGGTTTGCCGGGTCGATGCGGCGGAATGCTCGGGCAAGGAGATCCCGATCGCGGTGTCGATCGGGGTCGCGCAATGGAGCAGTGAGATCGGCGCCTATCCCGACAGGCTGATCGCCGTTGCTGACCAGGCGCTCTATGAAGCCAAGAAGCGCGGCCGCGACGGCTACGCGATCTCCGAGCCGGCCCCGCCGCTGGTGCCCGAAATCCCCGACATGCCCGGGATCGTGAGGCGCAAGACGGCGTGAAGCCGCATCACGGGGCTGATGCATGAACCTTCGCCTGTTTGCGGCCGCGCTTTGCACCGTAGCTCTCATCACGTCCGCCTTCGCGCAGACGCCTGACTTTGCGGCGATCGCGCGGTCCTCGGGCACACCCGAAATCCCCGGTCTCAGGGTGGTGTGGCTCGCGCCCTGGGGCGACGTCGCAAGATCCCATCCCTGGCGCAACATCATCGTGCACCAGACCGAGGGCCCGGCAGGCTCGGCCCGCAGCGGCGCGCAGGCGCAATCGAAGAACCCGAGCCGGCGCGGGGTGATGGTGTGGGTCGAGACCGACGGCACGATCTATTGGGCGGTGGACGAGAAGCTGGTGACGACCCATGGCGACGGCGCCAACCGCAACGACAATAAATATATCGACAACCGCCCGACCTATCGCCAGGTCGTCGCCGGCAATTCGATCGGCGTCGAATTCGCCGGCAACTATCCCGATGTGACGCGTGCGCCGACGGAGGCGCAGGTCGCGGCGTGGCGGATCCTGGTGAAGGTGCTGCGCGCCCGCTACAACATCCCGCTCGAGCGCGTCTACGCCCATAACTGGATCGACTTCAAGGACGCCCGCTACTGCGAGGGCTGCGCTTTGGCGACGATGGCGCGGGAGTGGGGCGAGTAGGCGAGGGGTCATCGGCGCAAAAAAAAGCCGGCGTTGCCGCCGGCTTTGCATGCTGTGCTGTCGCCACTTCTAGTGCGCGGCTTCGAGCGCCGCTTCCTGCTTGGCGATCGTGCCCTTGACGGCCGACTGCACCTTCTCGAACGCGCGGACCTCGATCTGCCGCACGCGTTCGCGCGAGACGCCGAATTCGGCGGCGAGATCTTCCAGCGTCATCGGCTCGTCGGCGAGGCGCCGCGCCTCGAAGATGCGGCGTTCGCGCGGGTTGAGCACGTTGATGGCGCCGGTCAAAGCCTGGCGGCGATGATCGAACTCTTCGCTCTCCGCCATCAGGGCTTCCGCGTTCGGCGCGGTGTCGACCAGCCAGTCCTGCCATTCGCCCGCTTCGCCGTCGTCGCGGATCGGTGCGTTGAGCGACGCATCGCCGCCGAGACGGCGGTTCATGTCGATCACGTCCTGATCCGTCACGCCGAGGCGGCTCGCAATCAGCTTCACCTGGTCGGGGTGGAGATCACCCTCGTCCAGCGCGGAGATCTTGCTCTTCGCCTTGCGCAGGTTGAAGAACAGCTTCTTCTGGTTCGCGGTGGTGCCCATTTTCACGAGCGACCAGGAACGCAGGATGTACTCTTGTATCGACGCCTTGATCCACCACATTGCGTAGGTGGCGAGACGGAAGCCCTTGTCGGGCTCGAACCGTTTCACCGCCTGCATCAGGCCGACATTGCCTTCCGAAACGACTTCGGATATCGGCAAGCCGTAGCCGCGATAGCCCATGGCGATCTTGGCCACGAGCCTGAGATGGCTGGTGACGAGTTTATGTGCCGCGTCGCGATCGTCGTGCTCGCGCCAACGTTTCGCGAGCATATATTCCTCCTGCGGTTCCAGCATCGGGAACCGACGGATCTCGGCGAGGTATCTAGAAAGACCGGATTCTCCATTGAGAACCGGTAACGAGGCTGTACGGGCCATACTTGCGCCCTCCAGTGGTTCAGGCCCCCGATAGCGGCGGGCCTGGCAGGCGGCCGCTGTGTTAAAGCCGGCCGGCTTGCGATGTTCCGCGTTGGATATTCAACGCAGGTGCAACAATACACCCAATGGGTCGTGATAGGGAAGGATTGCTGACGTCACGTCCCCGTGTGGCTGGTATAACCTATTGTCATATCATCGGTTTTTCAAGGGGTGCGTCATAGCGCCACCTTCCAGGCTGCGTTTCAGGAGAAGCAAATCCTCCGGTAGAGGCGCTTCCCAATGCAAAATTTCCCCGGTCCGGGGATGCTCGATGGTAAGAAGGTAAGCGTGGAGCGCCTGGCGGCCGAGAGCAGTCAGCGCGGCCTGCGCCTCCGGGCCGAGCTGGCTTGCCTTGGTCTTGAAGTGCGGGCCGTAGAGCGAATCACCCAGCAGCGGATGGCCGATATGGGCAAGGTGCACCCGGATCTGGTGGGTCCGTCCGGTCTCGAGCCGGCAAGCGAGCAGGGAGGCCACCGGCTTGCCGTCGCGTCCCTGAAACACCTCCCTGAGCTCCCAATGGGTGACCGCCTCGCGGCCGCCGTCGCGCACCGCCATCTTCTCGCGCGCATGCGGATGACGATCGATCGGCGCATCGATGGTGCCGCGCTGCCGGTTCGGCACCCCCCAGATGAAGGCCATATAGCCGCGCTCCATCTCCCCGGTGCGGCCATGGTCGGCGAATTGCGCGGTCAGCGACTGGTGGGCGTGATCGTTCTTCGCAACCACCATCAACCCGGTGGTGTCCTTGTCCAGCCGATGGACGATGCCCGGACGCCGCACGCCGCCGATGCCGGAAAGGCTGGCGCCGCAATGGGCGATCAGGGCGTTGACCAGCGTGCCGCTCTCATGCCCGGCGGCGGGGTGCACCACGAGGCCGGCCGGCTTGTCGATGACGATGAGGTCGTCGTCCTCATGGACGATATCGAGCGCGATATCCTCGCCCTTCGGCTCCGGCGGGGCCGCTTCCGGAACCTCGATTTCGACCGCGTCGCCCTTGCCGACGTGAAAAGCGGGGTCGCGGACTGGAGCGCCCTTCACCGCGACGGAACCGGCGAGGATCAGCGCCTTCAGCCGCGACCGTGACAATTCCGGCACGCGCTGGGCGAGGACACGGTCGAGCCGGGCCGATCCCTCATCGCCCTGGACGACGACGGCCAGCCGCTGCGCGCCGCGGGAGACGCCAAGGGGGACGCCAGGGGGAACGGCAAAGGGAACGCCAAGGGCCGGCAGGGCCTGTTCCTCTTCGTTCGCGGTTACTTTCTTCGGCAAAACCGGTTTCCACTTCCGCCGATCATGTTTAAAGAGCCGCGCATGAGCGAAACGACTTTCCCTGAACCGACCCAGGAGCAGGCCGCCCTGCTCGCGCGGGTGCGGCGGATGATGCTGATCGCGGGCCTGACCTCGGCGCTGGCAGTCGCCGTGGTCCTCATCGCCATCGGCTATCGTTTTTACCGCGGGGATGGAAGCCCCGTCGCCGCGACCGACGTCACGGCGGCCCTGCCGAAGGGCGCCCGCATCGTCTCCACCGGCGTTGCCGGCGACCGCCTGGTGGTGACCCTCGATATAGGCGGGACGACCGAAATCCGCACCTTCGACGCGAAAACGCTGAAACCCGCAGGAAAACTGCGCTTCGTCAGCGAGCCCTGAACCGGGCCCGCTTGCAGTTTTCGGCTTTCGAGGTTATTGCCTGAAGCCGCAACGCTCCCTTCGTCTAGCGGTTAGGACGCGGCCCTCTCAAGGCTGAAACAGGGGTTCGATTCCCCTAGGGAGCGCCAGACGTCACCTAAGCCGTTGAAAAGCCCAAAACTCTAAGAATCATGAGCTTAGAGAGGCCACCTTGCTACACAATCGTAGCCCACAAAAGATGGTCCACAATGGCGGCTTTGAGCTACATGCAGCGCCGCCGACTCCTGCTTACAATAGCGGCGCTGGCGGCGAGGAATCTAGATATGCGTCTCCTGTGAGGACAAGCGCAGAGATAACGGGTCGAGATTCAAGCATGTTTTGAACTGAAGCCTCGTATCTTTTTGGTTCAGCGTACGGAATAGCTACGCTCGACCGATGCTGCGCGGATTCAACTTTCATCTCGAAACAAGCGAGAGCGGTGCCAACTGTAATTAGCTTGCTGGCCAAAGGCGTAACTACCATGCGGCAACCACCAATCACGCTCATGGTTTTTCGGTAGCGCATCATGGCTGCGAACAGTTGACGATATGCCTCGAAGGGATGCGACTCGTTAGCATAAAGAATGTTACTCAACGGGGTATCTCGTTTAGCGAAGAGTATGCTCTCGTATTCAACTAAGAGCTTGTCTCCCCTTCGAGGATTTCGCGATGGGTGCGGCAGTACCGGACAGATTTCTGCCCACTCCGGTATAGATGACTCAAGTTTCACGATTTGCGCTAGTCTATTCTCGCCAAGCACAGGAAACCACACTAGCGGTTCGTCTGTTTGCGCTTCAGATTGCAGCGCCTCGGAAAATCCGGGTATCAAAGTTAAATCGTTCGCCGGGTCTTCCGAACTAATTTTGCTGTCTAGCGCGGCATCCTCCGCAACAAGAACCTGAAGGGACAATCCCTTTGCATGCAGTCCGTCGCCGTTTTTTCCTTCTGGGAGTACTTTTGCCAGTAACGCTAGCAAGATTGTCAAATAGGCCACGCGAGGAAGTGAGCTCACATCCAATACGATGTCGGTTTGGTCGGAGATATTGCGGAGAACCTCATCTGCGCCGCGCCTAAGCGCAACAGTCGAGCTAATGTCGTCCTCGCCCTCAGCAGTCGCGCCAATCACTATGGCCTTAGAACTACCAACCGCATCAAATACAGCTTTCAACTCTGCTTCATTCTTCGATGTTTGGGCGTGAAGTTCCGTCGAAAGATTATAGCCTGAGAATCCGACAAGCAGTAATTCTGCCTTTTCAACAGGGCAACCTGACGCAGTTAGCCGCTCGACATACTTTGCGAGCACGGCGTTGGCTCTAACGTCAAAACCTCGCCCGGTGACATAGAGCAGCCGAAGAGGTTTTCCGCTCTTTTTTCTGTCCGTGAAGAGTTGATCCCAAAGCTCTTCAACTTCGACTCCTCTACGGAAAACATAACTTTCCCAGATCATTGGGAGACCTCGAGGCCCAGAGCACGGCTAGGCTGTAGGCCACTTTCCATCCATTCGCCGAGAGCCTGAACTGAAACATCCTGCCACCCGCCGTATTGAAGTGGCAGGCCAAAATGAGCGCACAGCGTGCGATTTAGATAGAAAACTTTTCCGCTTTCACGCGAAGTGCTTGCACTACTTTCTCGTGTTACAAGAAGGTTTTCCGCTGCGCATTCAGCCAAAACTCTCTTTAAAGATGAGAAAACAGATTGGGCGGGCTTCGAGACACGTTGAAGTTTCGCAATTTCAGAAGTTGATAGACGAACACCTGTAACCCCGGGAGCATACGGCGCGTTCAACTGAAACGTTCGTTCTTTGCAAAACGTGCCAATAGCTTCTAAGAGTCTTTGCGCTCGTGTTCCTTCAGAATGGCTACGGGGTATGAATTCCAATCTGCGAGTAGCAACCTCTCTGACTCGCTTCTCTTGCTCACCCGGAAGGAGATGCGGGTCTGCTTGCCTACGCAAAATTTGCTTAGCCTTCATACCATCATAGAGAGCGGCTGCAAGCGCAAGTAGCTCCTCAACGTTGTTGGTCGCCATGGTGCAGACTCGCTCTGTCCCGAAATAGTAAGGAACCTTCAATTCGTAATTTAGAAATATTTCAGCTGCGCCTCTCGTTGAAGAGCTGTCGCGATCTTCAAGCTCTTCCGTTGAGAGCGGGGTAAGTTGAAGCGAAAGCTGGCGGCTCGATCTATCTCGCTCGATAAGTATGCGAGTAGTGTAGAGATCGACCAATGCGTTTAGATCAAGAACATCTGGTGTAGTTTCGACAGCGCTCATCCATTCCGAGTAGCGGATGTTCTTGCGAAGAGATTGTGTGTCCGCCCTAAACTTTTTGCGAGCTTCCTGATAGGCGGATTCAAGTTCCTTAGGTGTCAGGTTCTCGGCCAGATATTGATTGAAGGAATTCCCGGGTACTGCTTGTTGTAACTTGAAGCGGCGATCCAAAATGTTCTGAGCAAAAAGGACGAACTGGCTATTGCGGCCGGCCCCCCATAGGTCTTCGAGCGCATACTCCCGTATGTCCCGCCCCTCTCTCACTCCTTGGGAGAGAAAGTCGTCTGCGAATGCTATGCTTCGACCCGCCAGCCAAACCGGAATCGTTGGACGTAAGGTGACAATCTCGTCAATCAGGAGCGTTCGTTGAGTCTTTCTAAGTCGATGAATGTCATCGATCATCAATAGCCGCTTCGGTGCGACTGTTTTTCCCTCGTAAACGAACCGAACTGCTTGGAGCCAAAGCAGTGATTCAAATCTCACATCGGTAGGTGATTTTGCATCGGGTGCAGGGGAGATGTTGTCTAGCTGACTATATATCTGTCGCTCTCGGGTCTCCGCCCAACTCAACATCTCAACCGCTGTTTCTTTAGCAGGAATTGAGGTGAGGCCCTCCAAGGTGGCCTCGTATTCAAGGCGAAGGGATTGCAAGACGGTCTGTGCGGGGCCGCCGATGAGGTCAGCGACGCTACGCAACGTCCTTAGAACGATACGGCAGTCGAGCAGTGCGCGGAACAATCCTTCATTTACCGCTGACGCGCCCGGGGGTAAGTCCGCATAACCCGCCGCGCACGACAGAAGAACGGACAGAACTTGTGGTCCAAGATGGTCATCGATCACGCCGCGATCTACTAGCTGTCGGTAAGTATCAGCTTGTACATGCCGTGCATGCCAGAAGGCACGAAGAGCATTTGGAGTGAACGCCCGTAGAATCGTGGTTTTACCACCGCCGGGTGGGCTGTGGAAAACATGCACGGCGCCCTCGAAGCAATCCTCGTTTAGCTTCTCTAGTATCTTCGGCGCGAAAAGTTGCACAAATTCTTGGTCAGACGTTGTGCGCTCTGACATTCTTTCGAGAAATGGATTAGCGCGATAAGCCATCAGCTCTCTCTATGACGGCTAACGCGAGGAAACAGTCCGAAGAAGTTGAATTCCTCGGGCCCCCAAAGAACGTAGACTGAGTTATTGGGCGTATTGTGCGACAGCACTAGCGGTAGCGAGCAGTTAGCAAAACCAAATCGGGCATCAGTAGTTCCTCCGATAGCAATGTGGCGGTCAGACGCTTGGCTGTCATAATATCGGGGTGTTTCAAGCATGCTCATAATTTCAAAATCTTGAGCTTGAGACAAGGCTGCGTCTTTTTCTATCGGGTGCAGCACATGAAGACGTAAAGGTTTAAGCCCGCGCTCAGACGTAAAGCGTTCCGCCCAATATTCGATGTGATCAATTGCTTGCCGGGTCGCGACGTAAAGCAAGAGATAAACTTCATAATAATCCGGGTCTACCAGACCACCATCAAGGACCATGTCGTATATTTTTCTGATCTTTCCCTTGAATCGCTTTTCCTTACTATCAAAGCGTATATATGTGTTCCCGCTTCCAGAAAAATCATCAACGAGCCAAACAAGGCTGAACCTCTCATTCTCCTTCATTTTAAGGTCGCCTGGCAGATTGGCGATTCGCCCCGAAGTTGCGAGCGACGTTCGCAATTCCCGCAGCATGTCGTCCGCTTTCGCCTCGCCCAACTCATAAGCTTGCCAGATTTGTTCGTTACTTATAGCTCCGTAGCTAGCGCGTCGGAGATCGTTCGTATGAGCTCCATCACTCAGGCCAAGATATAGTGATTTCAACCGCAATTCTTCAAAGCGGGGATGCTTTACTAATTGGCCGACTCGATACGGCGCGATGTCATTTTCTTCAGCCACGAGACGAAGGCGCTCTTGAACTATCACGTCAGGGTACGCCAACGTTACCAGATGTGAGATCTCTGATTCAGATATGAAGATTAGTTTGTCTTGAACCAATGATAGGGCCTTAGCTCGATCTTTCTCATCGAACTGCACCAGCCAAAGCGCCAAGCTTTCTACAAAGCGCTTACCGGGCCCGTATCGCTGGTACTGATCGTATTTATAGTCCGCCAAAAGTTGAAGGCTGGGCACGTGCGCCTGGACAATGTCCGGTTCTTTCCATCCCATGACCGTAGCGAGCAGTTGAGCGGCGTTGTCATCTTTCACAGTGGACCCCCAGCTAGGGCAAACGAGAACGTGCCATCTTCATCAAGCTTTAGTCGTTCGAGGTACCATAAAGTGGCATCAACATCGCGCCTATGGCGTGGCGCCAGTTTCCATCCGCGATCCAGCCTCCGGGACGGAAGATCGACGCTCAGCGAAAACTTGTGTTGGAGGAGCGAGGCATCATTGCCCGGCCACGCACCGAGATCGCCCATAGTCACGATTTCATAAGGATCAATTTGCTCGTCGCGCACAATCTGTGCAACAAGATGGGACTTGCTCACTCCTCGCGAAAGCACGTCGATAGAGTGTTTGCTTCGCACGATTGTGCTGGTCTCCAATCCGGCTTGCTTGAATGCATCAACTATTACGAACCACATACTTTCTGTGCTGACGCCTGCTTCAAATCGGATGCTGAGTTGAAATGGTGCGGTCGCCTTTATTATTGCGATGGGCACGCCGTATGATTGCAGGTTGGTGACTATTCGTTTTGCGTGGATCAGAAATTCACTCAATCGCTCGGCTTCTGGAGGTCTTTCTCCAAGCTTGCCAACCCATCCGCCGTTGTAGAGTCCGAGTCGAATTTTCGGCCAATGTGACTGGTCGAAAACTTTTGTCAGATTATCAGCCATTGAGCCGCCTCGGCCTGACGCGATTCCGACCACGACGTTCCGCTCAAGGAGCCGGATTAGGTGATCAACGATTTGAGGCGAGGGTGGGCGATCATTGTCGTTTGAATTGCAGAGAGTTCCGTCATAGTCAAAAACAATGGAGCGGAATTTTTGTGTCTCGAAGGCCAATTCGGTGTCTTCTAGCGCCCGCCTTATCTTCCCGCTGTTTCTCGATGACGGCCAGTGCGCACCCAAAACTTCGTATTTAGAAATTTCGCCGCGAAGGGTATCCTCAAGCGGAGGTGGTATGAGACTCTGAAGGTTAGCGTAATATAAACTTCTCCCTAACGGGGAGACGGTGGGTTTCGCGATGTTGCGTTTTGCTGCGTTTGCAAGTTCTGAAACTAGATGCATCCCCGCGATGAGGCCCGAAATTAGGTCCTTAGGCTTCGCTCCTGATAGCGGCATACAGAATGTAGGCACTTCCAGTGGAATTTGAGGACTCATATCGGTCCAAAGCTTTTCAACTGCTGGTTCAGTTAGCACCAGCAGGGAGCTATCGTTCGAGCGCTCGGTGAGCCAGAGATGGCGTCCATGTGCGAATGATCGAAAGTCAGCGAGTTGACAAAATAATAGCGCAGCCTCTGATAGCTTGGATTCCAGATCCTCCACTATAGGGCGGAGATTCGGCGAGAAGACTATTATGAGGCTTCCGCGTTTGGCAGTTTCGTCAATAAACAAGGCAGAGGATTGAAGCCAATCTTCGAGAGAAAGCTCTCCAAAAGCGATTTGATCCACGCGACAATCTATCGATACGCCTTGTCTATCCAGTTCGCCGTATGTTCGGGCGATTAGTGTCGCATCGAATACAAGACTGTTTGTTGCAAGATAGCCGTCTTTTTCCTTCAACTCGAAAACATGGGGAGTGACATCGTTCAGTTCTTTTACCTGCTCCATCAACGGGCTCTGCTGGCGGTTCGTAATGACGTGAACCGTTCGGGAGCTATGTTGCCGGGCCCTGTGGAGAGCTTCCAGTATGTCGGGATTCTTTCCTTCAGCAGAAACAATGAAGATCGGACTGGTTGATGCCAAGGTGGGATTGCAAATCAGTTCAAGCGGTGTCACTGCCCGCGAGACGCGCCCTGTAAACGCTTCATGTAAGCTGCAAAGAAGAGAGGCTACCGTAAATGAACCCCCGGAGCCGACAGCTATGATGCTAGCTTCGCTCGCCGCAGCTATCGCTATTTTGAGCTTCTTGATGTCTGTGGTCGTTGCTGTCCCAACTGTTTCCCCTATCTTCGACAGTTCTTGTTCGTAGGGCGTCATCTACTTCTACTTTCGACTTCTGCTTTTTACCCGAGTGGATTTCGCTGCGCTCTTTTTTGCTTTGGCCTTTTTCTTTGACCGCTTGATAACCTTGGGTGTTGTTTCTTCCATTGCAGCCGGGGCGGGCAAAACCTTTCCGTCGATTAGCTCTTTGCGCAATTCCATCAGCATAACGCCGAGCATATTTTGGCCGGAGCCGTCCACCTCGCCCCATAGCCGATTGACGGCGTTGTTGACGGTGCCGACTTCCACCAGACGTTTGTCACCAGTCTCTATAAGGAGCTTCGCAAGGTTCGCGTGCTGAGAGAACTTTGCTTTCAGAACCTTCCGCATGCGGTCAAACTTGATGGTGGCCCAGTCGGGCACCACGTCCCAAGTATACAAGCCGTGAGCCGCCATAGCGGCTAATGCCGGTGTGGGGGCGGAAAGAATCCAGTCGCGTACCGCGGGTTTGACCGCCTTGCCCGCCTGATAAGCATGTTCAGCTGTCGGGTATGTTTTGCCCTCAAATTTAACCTCGCACTTGTATAAATTACTAAAAGGGCCATACGGCTTCTCGTTGGCTCGATAAAATCTGATCTCGTCAGTTGTGACCGACGGAACACCCGTCGCGTGATTTTTCTTTCTGACCTTTTGCACCATTGCAGTCCCCGTAAAACTCCAACGTTTGGCGATGCCAGAGCTAGTTTCCCTAATACCACTAGGCGATTCTGTCGGCTGGGTAACCGCCGCGAAGCCTGGCTGGATACGTGATCAGTGAATGCTCGACGGGGGGGAGCAAATGTGCTACACGTACTCAGCTTGACCGGAAAAAAAGTAAGCAATATCAATCGGGTTACTTGAGTCGTGGTGATTCGCCTGGGTGGCACGAAGATTTCCAAATTGAATCCCACTCCACCGAAGAGGGCGAGAGACAGGTAGGTAAGTAAGAGACCTTAGGGCGGCGCACGCGGCCGAAGTGGGCCGATTGCAACCCAAATCACTTCATCTTCTCCAGCAGCTTCCGCACTTCACCCAACAGCGCCCGAATCCGCCTTCGCTCGGCGATCGCATCCCTGGTGAACAGGCCGTGCTTGCGCGCGTTCTGGTTTGCCTTTGGCGCACCGGAGCCCGGTGCACCGCCGTGCATGCGGCAGCGCTTTTTGCCGTGCACCGCCGGCGAGCGGCACGCGCCACTGGTGCGGGTTTTGGCGCCACACCGTGGGCTCGCCAGCATCGGGCCGGTATTTCTGATGTGATCGCTCATGGCTGTGCGTCCCGCTTGGCGTCAGCGGAATCGCGCCGTCGCTGGGAGCCAGCGGTTTTCGGCGCCTTCCGCGCCGCGGATGTCGGGTTCTTGTCGGAAACGATCACGCGCGCGTGCTGCGTGACGTTGCCGACAATGGCGTTGCCGCCGTCGCCCACCGACACGTTCTGCACGGTGATGGCGGGCTCGCCATGGCTCCGGTAGCGGTTGAGCGCCTCGATCTGGGCGGGAAAGGTGCGGGCGAGCCTGCCCAATGCGCGCGCGGCGCTGTCGTGCTGGGCGAGGTCGTCGGCACTGGCGAGGTGATGGGCACATCGCATCGCCATCACATGAACCGAAACCATCTGCGCCACCAGCATGGCCTCGACGGAATCCCTTGGGCGAATGCTCTTCACCATCGAAATCATGAAGGAGAGGTTGACCTCGTCGGGGCTCCCGCCGCTCACGCTGGCCCTGACCAATTGCCGGAGGATGCCATCCATCGCTTCGCGATCGGCGACCCCGAGCGCGTTCGCCATGAGCTGTTCGCCGAGCTCCTGGTCAGGATGGTCGATGGAGAAGCCGTGCGACGAGAGCCTTATCCGCGGGGCCGCGGCCGCCTTGGCCCCCTTGGCCCCGTCGGTTGCGGCGATCGCCGTCGGCATGGTGAGGTCCGGAGCGCTGGTCATGTCCTTAATTCCCTTCGCACGCGCGCCGAAAGCGCGCGGTTCGGGCACGCGCAGGCGATCGGTCGCCGCGGTGAGCCGGTGCAATTTCAATGGTGGGTGAGGATTCTGAGCCGCAATCGCACCGAAGCAGCCCGCTGTTGCGGACCGACGGGCGTTTACAGGATTGCGGGATGATGAAGGAATGCCCCTGATTTGCCCGACGTGTCAAGTTGCCTTGTCGAAGCATTCATGCCGCCGGCCGCCTGCTACTTTGCATGGGGTTGTTTTCGATATTTTTGGGCAGCGCGCACCTTCGAAGCGGCGCCAGCGTCGCCCGCGGTCATGCCGGCAAAGGCACGGTGCGATATGCATGGTCGCGGGTATCGCGTTGCGTGGCGCCTGCCGTATTGGAGTGCAGTCCGACCAGAAATTTGGCAAGAGCCTCATTCGAATTGCATTGCCATTCCCGCGACTTCGATCCTATCAAGGCCCGATGCGGCGGCCAGTCTGCCCGCATTTGCTTGCCGCTGATGACGGCGTAAGGAGGTCATGTTGCCGGAGACCGCGACGACGCATCTCAAGACCGATGTCCTTGTCGTCGGAGCGGGTGGGGCGGGGATGTATGCCGCGCTCGAAGCCGCCCGTGCAGGCGCCGACGTCATACTGGCGGAGCGCAGCCTGATTGGCCGCGGCGGCGCGACCGTCATGGCGCAGATGACCGTGGCGGCCGCGCTCGGCGAGCAGACGCCGGATCATTGGGAACATCATCTGGCCGACACCATTGCTGCCGGCCGCGACCTTTGCGATGAACGGCTTGCCGCGATCCTGTGCGAGGACGGCCCTCGCCGGATCAGGGAAATGGACGCCTGGAAGGTCGGATGGGCGCGCGAGGATGGCCACATCAGGCAGGTTCAAGCACCGGGGCATGACAGGCCGCGCTGTGTCTATGTGGACTTCCTGTCGACGGGACCTGCCGTATCGCGAACCCTGCGGACGCGGCTGAACGACGCGAGCGGCATCCGCCGGATCGGTGATCTCTTGATCGTCGATATTGCCGTCCATGATGGTGCAGCCTGCGGCGCGACGGCGCTGCACATCTCGACAGGGCGCATTGTCACGATCGCGGCGAAAGCTGTCATCATAGCGACGGGAGGATTGACGCGGCTCTATCGCCGCAACAGCGCCTCCTCCAACATGGGCGGCGACGGGTATGCGCTCGCGCTGCGCGCCGGTGCGGAACTGATCGACATGGAATTTGTCCAGTTCTTCCCCATCGGCCATCTCGCGCCGCGCCTTGTCGGTATGGACCCGATCATGTGGGACCCGTTCCGCTACAAGCTCGGCGGCAAGCTCTTGAACTCGGAGATGCGTGAGTTCGAAGAGAGTTATGCAAGCCGCGATATCCGCAGCGACGGCCGCTATGTGCTGACACGCGATCTCGCCACCTATGCGATCTCCAAGGAAGTCGAGGCGGGACGGGGCAGTCCGGCGGGAGGCGCCTATCTAAGCTTCCAGCACGTGCCGCCGGATGAGATCCGCCGTGCCTTCGGCCCCGTCGTCGATCGGCTCGCGGCCAACGGGATCGATCTTGCGCGCCAGCCGGTCGAGGTGGCGCCGATCGCGCACTATCACATGGGCGGAATCCGCGTCGGTGAGACGCTCGAAACACGGGTCGCGGGCCTTTTTGCCTGCGGCGAGGCAATCGGAGGCGCCAACGGCGCCAACCGGCTGTCAGGAAATGCGATTACCGAGGCTTTTGTGTTCGGGGCGCGGGCAGGCCATCACGCAGCGTTGCATGCATCGAAGCAATCGATCGTGTGGTCGCCGGATGCCGTCGGACCGACGATGGATCTTCTGCGCCGTGCGACGCGCCGCGATACACCGAACACGGCCGCGGTCATTGCGTCGGTGCAGTCCGTGATGTCCGACAAGGTCGGGCCGTTCCGCACCGATGGCAAGCTTCGGTCAGCGATCGAAAGCCTTGCCGCGATCGGGAATGAGCTCGGTAGCGATCCGATCGCATCATCGCCAGGCGGTGTCGATCCGGTGCTGGTCGATTGGCTCGATCTACGAAACATGCTGCTGGTCGCCCAGGCTGTCGCATTGCCGGCGCTCGCCAGAACGGAAAGCCGCGGAGCGCATCAGCGCGAGGATTATCCCGGCCTCGACGACGGTTGGGGTATCCACCAGATCGTGGAGCTTGCGGGCGCGAAGCTCAACATCAAGGCATTGAGCAGGAGGGTTGCCGCATGAGGGCGGTACTTGCCATTCAACGCGGCGGACCGGGGCAGGCGTCGCGCGTGGACAGCTTCGAGGTCGAGTTCGAACCCGGCCAGTCGGTGCTGGATGGCTTGCGTCTGGTCCGCCGCGATCAGGACCCCTCGCTGGCTTTCCGTTTTTCCTGCATCAACGCCAACGCCTGCAAGGAATGCATGATGCTGATCGACGGCGCAGTGGACTATGCGTGTACCGTCCGCCTCAAGGAGGGAGTCACCACTCTGTCGCCGCTGCCAAAGAAGGCGCTGCTTCGGGATCTTGTCACCGAAATCGCGCCTCCTGATGAACGCCTCGATCGAGCCACCAACAACGGTGCTGGATAGCTGACGCGAGTCTGTTCGCAAATCGCTCATCCTGAACGAGCCGACTCAGCTCTTCACCATGTCCCCCAGCATGTTCGCGGCCACTATCAGCTTGGCGAGCGTCAGGCCGCCGGCCGCAATCTCCTCGACCGAGCGGCGGATGCGCATCGCTTCGGGGTGAGCCGCGAGCCAGTCGCCCGCGGCTTGCTGGCCGCATTGGCCTGTCGCCAGCATATCCGCAGCCAGTCTTCTTTCGGCGGCGGCGATCTGGTCGACGGCGCGATCGATGGCGAGCCGTTCGTAATTGTCGTTTGCCGATACGCTGCGTGCGGCGGCGATGAGGCGATCGAGGCGGAAATTGGCCTCGGCGGCGAAGAAGGTCGTGGCGGCATCGCCGATGGTCCGATTGGTGCGCTCCGCGACGGTTACGATATCCGGTGCCGAGACCAGGGCGTCGAGATCGGCGAGCGCGCTTGCGAGATCGGCCGGGACGGCGGCATCGATCAGCTCCTGCCGCCGCTTGCGGCGCCCGGTCTGCAAGTCCTCCGGCAGGGTCTTGTCGAGTCCGGCGGCGACTTCGCCGATGTTCGGGCCGAAGCGCGCAATCACGGAGTCCAGACCTGGCTTGAAATCAACATTGCGCACAAACCAGACCATGCGGGAGATCAGCAGATCTTGAATCGCCGCGTAGAGGCCAAGCTGCACTTGCCCGTTGATGCGGGCGTCGAGTCCGTCGATAGCATCATTCAGCCGCTTCAGGCCGTAGGACTCCTCCACGGCCACGAAGGCCATGACAATGGTCGATACGTCAGCATCCGTCTCGTCGATCAGGCGCACGACACAGGCCGGGCCGCCGCGATTGACGACGGCGTTGGCGAGATTGGTTGCGATGATCTCCCGCCGAAGGCGATGGTGTTTCACCGCGGCGGGGAATTTGTCCTGAACCTCGCGCGGGAAGTACTGGGACAATTCGCGCGCGAGATATGGATCATCAGGCACGCTGCTGACGAGCAGATCGTCGTAAAGTGTCAGCTTGGCATAGGCCAGCAGCACCGCAAGTTCTGGCCGGGTCAGCGACTGGCCGCGCCGCGCCCGCTCGGCGATCGCCGCATCGTCTGGCAGGAATTCCACCGCGCGGCTCAGCAGCCCGCGCTGCTCGAGCGATTGCATCAGGCGGGCAAGGAAGCCGGTCTCGGCCAGGCCCTTGCGTTCGGCCAATGAGAGCGCCAGCGTCTGCAGATAATTGTTGCGCAGCACCAGGGCGCCGACCTCGTCGGTCATCGCGGCAAGCAGGCTGTTGCGGTCGTTCGAAGTGAGGCGCCCTTCGCGTTCGGGGCGTGCCAGTGCAATCTTGATATTGACCTCGACGTCGGAGGTGTTGACCCCGGCCGAATTGTCGATGGCGTCGGTGTTGAGCTTGACGCCTTTCTGCGCGGCTTCGATGCGGCCACGCTGCGTGACGCCGAGATTGGCCCCTTCGCCGATCACCCGCGCGCGGATATCTGCGCCCGTGACACGGATCGGATCGTTGGCGCGGTCGCCGGCCTGATCGTCGCTTTCCCAGGACGCGCGGATATAGGTGCCGATGCCGCCAAACCAGAGCAGGTCGGCACGCGCCTTGAGGATCGCCGTCATCACCTCGAAGGGGGTAGCCTGCGGTTTGTCGAGATCGAGCAAGGCCCGCACTTCCGGCGCCAGCGGAATCGCCTTGAGCGAACGCGAGAATACCCCGCCACCCTGCGAGATCTTTGACTTGTCGTAGTCCTGCCAACTCGACCGCGGCAAGTCGAACAGGCGTTGGCGCTCGGCCCGGCTGACCGCCGGATCAGGCGAGGGGTCGATGAAAATATCGCGATGATCGAAAGCCGCAACAAGTCTCGTCGCCGGCGAGAGCAGCATGCCATTGCCGAAGACGTCGCCGGACATGTCGCCCACGCCGACAGCGGTGAATGGCGTGACCTGGATATCGGTGCCGAGTTCGCGGAAATGGCGCTTGACGGCTTCCCAGGCGCCGCGGGCAGTGATGCCCATTTTCTTGTGGTCATAGCCCTGGCTGCCGCCGGAGGCGAAAGCATCGCCAAGCCAATGTGCCTTCTCCACCGAGATCGCGTTGGCGACGTCGGAAAAGGTCGCGGTGCCCTTGTCGGCGGCGACAACGAGATAGGGGTCGTCGCCATCGTGCCGCACGGTGTCCTCTGGCGGCACGATGGTGTCGCCGTCGAGATTGTCGGTGAGTTCAAGCAGCGAGCGAACGAAGATGCGATAGGCTTCGGTGCCTTCCGTCATCCAGGCCTCGCGATTGGAGGGCGGCGGCAGGCGTTTGGGTACGAAGCCGCCCTTGGCGCCGACAGGCACGATGACGGCGTTCTTGACCTGTTGCGCCTTGACCAGGCCGAGGATCTCGGTGCGGAAATCCTGCGGCCGGTCGGACCAGCGCAGGCCGCCGCGCGCGACCTTGCCAAAGCGCAGATGAATGCCTTCGACGCGCGGCGAATAGACGAAAATCTCGTAGAGCGGCCGAGGTGCAGGCAGTTCCTCAATCTTGCGCGCGTCGAACTTGAAGGAGATCACCGGCCGCGGATGCCCGTCCGGACCGATCTGCCACAGATTGGTGCGGATGGCGGCCTGCACCAGATTGGTGAAACGGCGCAGAATGCGGTCTTCATCCAATGAGGCGACGGATTTGAGCTGCTCCTCGATCTCGGCAAGGAGCGCCGTCTCACGCGTCGAACGCTCGGTTTCGGTGGCGGCGAGGCGCGGATCGAAGCGGGCCTGGAACAGAGCGACGATGCTGGTGGTGATCGCGGTGTTCTTGCGCAGAGTCTCCGACATGTAGTCCTGGCTGAACGGCGCGCGGATCTGATGCTGGTAGCGGGAGAGGGCGCGGATGGCCGAAACTTCGCGCCAGCTCAGGCTCGTGCGCAGGATCAGCGCGTTATATCCATCGGATTCGGCGCGATCGCCCACGACAGCCATAATCGAGGCTTCGAGGCGACGGGAGAATTCCGCGGTGATAACGATCGGCTTGCCGTCATTGGCCTCGATCGTCATGTCGTGCAGCCAGACCGGCGCAGGTGCCGGTGTGGCGCTGGGCCTGATCTCATAGGTGCGCTCGTTGACGACGCGCAAGCCGTGGTGCTCGATCACCGGCACCCGATAGGACAGCGACAAGGGCTCGCCGAGCGAAAACACCTTGAGGCCGAAACGCGTCGGATCATCGCCACCAATGCGGTGGACCGAAAGCGCCACGGAACGCGCGGCAGTGAGCTTTTCGATGGTGGCGATATCGGCTATCGCCTGTGCGGTGTCGAAGACTTCGGTGTAGCCGCCGGTAAAGGCTCGAGCGTAACGGTTGGCGATCAGGCGCGCCCGCATGCCGTCGGTGGTGGTCGCAAGCGCGGCTCTCAGCTTGTCAGCCCATGTTGCGGCGATGGCACTGATCCCGGCTTCGAGCGTGGCGCGCTCGATGACAGGCGTGCCGCCTTCATAGCGCGCGATAATGTAGTGGACGCGGGCGAGCGATCCCTCCGGAAAGGCTGCGTAGGAGGCCGCCACTTGCCCCTTGTAAAGCTGCGCCAGGAATGCTGCGACGCGCGTGCGCACGTCGGTGTCATATTTGTCACGCGGAATAAACACGAGGATGGAGACGAAGCGGTCGAATTTGTCGACCCGTGCGAGCGCCCGCACGCGGGGGCGTTCAAAGAGCGTCAGGATTTCCATGACGAAATTGTAGACGGTCCCGACGTCGATCTGGAGGAGCTCGTCGCGCGGATATTCTTCAAGGATATGCAAGAGCGCCTTGCCCGAATGGCTGTCCGGCTCGAAGCCAGCGCGCTCGAGCACCTGCGCCACCTTGTGGCGAACATAGGGGATCTGCCGAACCGAGCGCGTATAAGCGCCCGAGGTGAACAGGCCGACGAGGCGCAATTCGCCCTCGAGCCGGCCGTCGGGCGCATAGAGTTTGATACCCACATAGTCCATCCGGACGCGGCGATGAACGCGGCTGCTCACATTGGCCTTGATGACGATGAGCAGGGTGGGCTCCCGCATGAACTCGCGGATCTCCGGCGTCATCACCACCATTTCGGTGCCGCGACGCAGGACCTTCACATCGGGATCGCGCAGGATGCCGAGGCCTTCGCCGGTCGTGATATCGTCCGACGCACCGCTGTTCGGCACGAAACGATATTCGCGCAGACCGAGAAAGGTGAAGTTGTCGGCGCACAGCCATTGCAGGAACTGGGTGGCCTCGGCGACCTCGTCGATCGGCATCGGCGGCGGATTGGAGCTGAAGGTCTTGATCGCCTGTTCCACGCGGGCGCGCATGGCTCGCCAGTCGCTGACGCAGGCGCGCACGTCTTTCAGCGTCTCGGAGAGGCCGTCGATCAGCTTCCGTCGGTCGGCATCGGCATCCAGACGCGCGATATGGAGATGAATCAGGCTTTCGCGCTCGCCCTTCACCCCCTCGGGGAGCGTCTCGCCGAAGAAACGCAGCAGCTTGCCTTGCTCGTCCCGCTCGACGGCAATGATCGGGTGGGCGACCAGCGTGACCTCGATGCCCTGCTCGGCGAGCTCCGCCATGGTGGAATCGAACAGGAAGGGCA
Source organism: Bradyrhizobium sp. BRP22 (assembly GCF_020194175.1). Taxonomy (GTDB): domain Bacteria; phylum Pseudomonadota; class Alphaproteobacteria; order Rhizobiales; family Xanthobacteraceae; genus Bradyrhizobium. The sequence goes on from NZ_JADYVX010000035.1 coordinate 25,181, forward strand.
TGTTGTCGTTGAGAACTTCGAGCACGGATATCTCGCGCCCGTCCGGCATCATCGGATTGATGACGCGGATGTCGGCGCTACCAGCGGTCCGCCGCTGCACATGTTCCCAGGCTTGTTCTGCCAGAAAGGCCAGGGACACGGCATCGTAGCTGGCGAGGTCCTCGACGTTGCAGTGGCCAAACAGAAGCTCGGCAAAGGTCCGGGGCGTGCTGCCCGGCTGCACGCTCCCACCGGCCTCGCGGATCAGGGTTGCTCGGGCCTTGTCGTCACGCCACGCCATAATGTCCTCCATTTGCCGCGTCGGTCGACCGCAGTCACGATCGCCGGCTTGATGTCGGAGTGCATCTCTTCGAGCGCTATTGTCTTGACCGCAGTTGCTTGTGTAGCCCCTTGGTCGCAGAACTTCGGTAGCTCTTGCTGTCCGATGTTATATCATCTTGGCGCGAGCAAAGGGGTGAGACGTCATCATCGCGCGGCGCTTTGCAGTGCAGCGTAAAACGGCGATCGACAGCGGCTTCCAACACCGCAGCGGCAACCCAACAGACGACTGCGCCGACGCAAGCCAACGCGGAACAGTCCTCGATCATCGTGGTCGAGTTCCTCGGTTTTGGCGGAGGAGACGGGGAACCTGGACAGAATCCGCAGCAGGACGACCAGCGCCGCAGAACACAGGGCCAGCAATCCTATAATCCCAATGGCAATGTGCAGGTCCTTGGTTATTCGACGCTCAGCGACCCGGAAACAGTCGGTTTGACCGAGGCTGAGAAACGCGCCATCAGAGACTAGATCCTCCAGCTCCAGCGAGACTGGTCACTCAACATATTGTCGTCCTCTTTTGAGAGTCACTTTGACGATGCAACCGGAACGCACGCCTGTGCGTTCCGGAGTGTCGTTGGCGCACCTGCGAAGGCGAGGCCATAGCCTTTCAACGGTCGCATCGAACCAGCTCGTTAGGTCTGACACCCTGAAGACGACGCAGTGATTTTGTTGTTTCGATCAGTCCGGATATATCTTCTGTCGCTGGCGGTGCTTGCATTCGGCTGTAGCGCGGTCCGCGCGCAAGGCACAGTCCCCGACAAAGAATTGGTGGTGGCAACCAAGGAAGCCCCGCCTTTCGCAATGAAGCAGCAGGATGGAAGCTGGGGCGGTATCAGCATTGATCTCTGGAAAAGAATCGCTGATGGCGCGCATCTGCGTTTTCGTCTGGTTGAAACCCAGAGCGTGCAGGACCTCATCGATGGCGTTGCGAAAGGCACCTTCGACGCCGGTGTCGCAGCGGTAACCGTCACTGCTGCGCGGGCACGCGGCGTCGACTTTACTCAACCTTTCTACAATACCGGGCTCGGGATTGCGGTGCCCGTCAATGAAAGCCCCTGGGTCTCGATCGGGCGAGCGCTGCTTTCTTTCGGCTTCTTCCAGGCCGTCGGTCTGCTGCTTGGTTTTGCGCTGGCGGTAGGCTTCCTCATTTGGCTATTCGAACGCCGGAAAACCGAACATTTCAGCGGGGGCGCCAAGGGGCTCGGCTCCAGCTTCTGGTGGTCGACCATTGCCATGACGCAAGCGGGAGCCGCCGCGAATGCACCGGCAACACTCCCTGGCCGAATCGTCGCGACCGGCTGGATGATCGCTTCCGTCATCGCGATCGCCGTTTTCACCGCGGGCATCACCTCCACCCTGACGCGCAGAGAACTCCAAGGCGCCGTCCACGGCTTCAACGACTTGCGCTCGGTGCGCGTCGGCGCCGTGACGAACTCGGCGACGGCCGACTATCTCACCCGTCAACAGCTTTCCTTCCGCGCATTTCCAGATACTCAAAGCGGCCTGTCTGCCACGAGCCGCGGCGAGATCGACGCCTTCGTCCATGACAAGCCGCTCCTGACCTGGGTCGTTCGGAACGACTTCTCAACTTCGATTCGAGTCGTCGATACCAGCTTCAGCAGCGAGAGATATGCGATCGTGCTGCCGAAAGGCAGCGCCTTGCGGCCGATGCTCGATCTCGCCACGCTCGATCAGATCGAAAGCGATTGGTGGCAACGGACGCTATTCCAGACCCTCGGCAACGCCCGATCTCCCTGATTTTCCTTGCGCTGATCCTGTGCGCGTTGGGCCTGCGAGTGTGACCTACTTCATACTACCAGACCGAGTGACTGCATAGCATGGGTGCGCTGATGGGGGGCGTGCCCGGATGCGATGAGCCGGGCCGGTATGACCAGGAGAGTGTCATGCGTACCATCAGGATATTTGGAACAGTCGCAATAATCTTGGCGGCGACCTGCGCTGCCACACCGGTCTTCGCCTGCCCCACGGGCTATGTCGCCTGCGGGGCTGCTTGCTGCCCGGGCCGATAAGCCGCGTCGATGAACGTCTGACCGGGATGTAATGGCAGGAGGCAGTCATGCGGACCATGACGATGTTGGCGCTCGCCGCAGTAGCCGTGACGGTGGCCGTTCCGGCTGGAGCGTTCTACTTGACCAGACCCAGCGAGGATCCGCTCGGCGATACATTGCGAGGATACGGCTTCGTGCCGATCAATCCGCCTTCCAATCTCATGGAGGTCGGATCGCTCTACTATGTCGATGCCGAGGTCAAGGAGTTCAAGGCGATCTGTCACGCCGACAAGGCTGACCTCGACGGTGCCGTCGTGTCGTCGCCCAGTTGGGAGATGCAGGAAAACCTGGAACGCAACGGACGCTTCAACACCGGTGTGAAGATCGACCTTGGCTGGATGCTGAACGCAGGCCTCGACAACAACTATGTCGTGAGGGTGCAAGCCTCCCTGAACGACGTTCTGCTCGAGGAAATTCCGCTCGGTCCAAACTGGCTGATCTTCACCAAGCTGATGGAAAAGCCGCAATGCAGCCAAGTCGCCATGCAGTACCTCCATGCCGGCGGCTATGTGTGCCAGGGGCAAAAGATCCTGCAGGCGACCGCGGAGTTCAAGCTTGACCGCGACGCGCAGAACAGGCTTGCGGCCAAGGCGAAGACCGCGTCCGACGAGATCAAGAACATCATGAAACTTGCGGTCGAGTCGCAGAGCGATCAGAGCGTCGTCGACAAGGAGGGGCGCCTGTTCGCCGGAGCGGCATTGAAGTATGGCGTCTCGATGAATCCGATCTGCCTCGCGCCCCCGGACGGGCGCTTCCGGCGTGTTCTGCCGCGGACCGCGCTAGGGCGCGTGACCAATTTCGTGCTGTTCAACGTCGTGGAGCCGATGCTTCCGTCGAGGTCGGAACGCGTGGAAGTGGCGCAGGATGCCCACGCGGCCGAGCGGCCGAAGTGACGCGGGCGTACGGGGAGTTGATGTTCAGACGTATCCGAGCCAACGCCAAATAAGTGGCGCCGAGCAGCATCACCAGCGCAAGCGCGACGACGGTGAGCACAAGGCCGGTGCGAACGAAGTCCCTGGCCTCGAAGGTGTCGGTGCCATAGGCGACCATGTTCTGCGGCGCATTCACCACGAGAATGAAGCCGAAGCTCACGACGAACTGCAGCAACATGGTCATGCCCACCATGTTGATCCCGGGCGTCGCCACATGCTGAAGCACGGCAATGACGATCGGGATCATCGCGGACGCGAGCGCGGTCGCGCTGGCGAAGCCGAGATGGATCACCGTCAGGAACAGGCTCATCACTCCGAGGATGAACAGCGGACTGGCATTCTGAAGTCCGAACTTGGTCACGACCAGATTGGCGAGCCAGACCGCGCCGCCGGTCTGCAGCAGGGCGGTGCCAAGGCTGATGCCGACGCCAAACAGCACCACGGTCCCCCACGGAATCTTCGGCTGCGCCTCCTTCCATGTCATGATTCCGATGCCGGGCATGAACAGCAATGCGACGGCCGCAATGGTGGTCGATGATGTATCGAAGCGGTGCAACAGGCCTTCGGTCGCCCAGAATGCGAGCAATGTCAGCGAAATCGCCAGCAGCTTCTTTTCGGACGCTTTCATTGCACCCAGTTCCGCGAGCGACTTGCGGATCGCGTCGCGACCGCCCGGCACTTCCTTGACCTCCGGCGGCATCATGCGGGTCATCACGAAATAGAGCACGACCGGCATGATGATCCCGAACGGCGCCGCCGCGATGAACCATTCGAGCCAGGTGATGGTCTGGTTCAGCGTCTTCTCGATGAAGCCGACGGCGACCATGTTCTGCGCCGCCGCGGTCTTGATGCCGACATTCCAGATGCTGGCCGTCTGTGTGGCGGTGATCATCAGCATGCCGGCAAAGGCGCCCTTCTTGCTGACGCCAAAGGCAGCGATGATGCCGAGCATGATCGGTACGATGCAGGCGACTCGCGCGGTCGTCGAAGGTACCAGGAACGACATGATGAAGCCAACGGCGATCGCGCCGATCACGACGTTGCGGGTTTCGGTGCCGACACGGGAGAGAATGAAGAGGGCGATGCGCCGGTCGAGCTTTGTGGCGGTCATGGCGGCGGCGATAAAGAGCGCCGACGCCACCAGCGCCAAGGCGGTGTTGGCGAAGCCGCTGAACGCAAGGCCCAAGCCTGCGCTGGTGCCCATCGCTACGGCCGGGTTGGTGAGGCTCGGTGCCGTGCCCAGCAGAAAGGTCATCAGCGCGGCGATCACCACTCCTGATACCGCATAGTCGAGCGTCTCCGTCATCCAGACGATCACGGCGAAAGCGAGCACGGCCAGCATGCGATGGCCCGCCACCGACAATCCCTGCGGCGTCGGCAACAGCAGCACGATGACCAGCACGGCAGTGGCGGCCAGAAGTCCCCAATTGGCGCGGAGCCAGGATCGCTCGGCGGGACGGCCGGAAGGTGCGCCAATGGATACTGATGAATCTGCAGTCGACATGGAGTGCTCCTCTCGGTAGCACTCTGCACGGCGAAGGCTGCGCGGCTTTGAGGAGAATCAAGAAGGCTGCGCGATCGTGCAACACGCCTGCGCCCTCATGGCCCGTGCCATAGGTGATCCTCGAAGGCACTCACTTGGTCGGGCGGCGCCCGGTGCGGGGATTGAGCGGATCGGTCGGCGGTCGCCGCAGCGCCTCGGGAAGGAACGGCTCGTCCGGCGCGGGGGAGGGATCGGAACGGACATCGGCCGCGGTCTGCGCCCGTTCATGCGGGCTTTGATTGTCCTTGAACTTGCGCTTCACGTCGACGCCGCTGACGGGATCGTTGACGCCATGCTGGATATCTCTGGTGTCCGTCATGATGTGCCTCGCGGAAGATCGCCCTTGCAGTTGAAAACGTCGGCTCGTACGCGATGTTCCATCAGGTTCCGGAGGCAGGCGAAGGAACACACGGGCCAAAAGGAACTGGCTGTGGGTCGATCGATTGATACCGAGCGATTGACGAACCGGGAGCTGCAACCATGCACGACAGCACCGTCAAGAAAGTATCGGAAAAGACCTCGCCGAAAGGCGCGATGGGACAGACCTATCTGGTATCCGGCAAGCGCGTTGCCATGCGGCTATGGGACAATGAACGGCCGCAAAGCGACCTGCCGCATCGACGCGACTACGAGACCGTCGGCTATGTCATCGCCGGCCGCGCCGAACTGATGCTGGAGGGACAAACCATCAAGCTCGGCCCCGGGGATTCCTGGCTGGTGCCGGCGGACGCCGAGCATAGCTACCGAATCATCGAACCGTTTACCGCGATCGAGGCGACTTCTCCCCCGGCGCAGGTGCACGGCCGCGACGAGACGATGAAGCGGTAGTGTGCAGGGTGGTCGTCTGACGATCGTGCCAGCTGTCGCTCAGACCGGCGGCTATCCGCCAGCCCCGTGAGCCATTCAGACGCTTGCAGAAGCGGGCCCCGAACGTACGTCGTCTCGGAATCCGATGAGCGACAGGCGGCGTCTGTGAATAGTCCAGGTGATACATTCTCACCTATCGAGCCGACTCGATTATCGAGCCGGCTCCGTCCTTTCTGGACCGCCACAAGCCCGTCGATCGAAATCCGAGTTTCATCTGTAATCAATTTTCCTCGTTCCGACATCACGCTGTGACCGGCGAACAAGAAACATTCAGTTGAAGAATGTTTCCGTGCCAATCGAACTCGCCACGCTCGACCCAACACCGAGGCCAGCCACTTGGGATTGCTGTACGAAGATGAGCGGTCCCGCTTCGGTATGGTTGAGAGCCGCCGTTGATGGCTTTGGAGCGACGAGCATGCCGCTGAACGACGAGTTGCCGACTGAACCAAAGAAGGGACGAACACTCACCTTTGAGGAAGTCTATCGGGACGAACTGGAACAGTTGAATGCGCGTCGTCGTGCACGCAAGCGCGACACAGTGAAGGAATTGGTTGGTGGCGTTACCAGGCCGGCCCCTGGAAGACTAGCCGACGGCGTTCTGCCGCTGACGACCGGCCTTGCACTGTCGGGTGGCGGCATCAGATCCGCAGCATTTTCGCTGGGGGTTTTGCAGGCGCTTGAAGTCGGGGGCAAGTTCGACAATCTCGACTATATCTCGTCCGTCTCCGGCGGCGGCTATATCGCATCCTCGCTGGCCGCCAACCTCTATCTCGGGCACGGTGAATTTCCATTCGTCATGCCGGATCGCAACAATCTGAGGGACAGCCCCGCGATCGAACATATCCGCGACTACGCGTCCTATTTGATTCCGAAAGGCGTCGGTGACCTGTTTGATTTTCTGGTTGGCGTTATCAGGGGTTTGGTCGCCTCGCTTTCGTTGGTCGTCGGCCCACTGTTGCTGGCGGCCGCCTTTACGGTCTTCTGCAATCCTCGCTATGCCGATCTTTCGAATCCAGTTCTCTTTGGCATATCGCTATCGGACCTGGGATTGATTCCCGGCGCCGGCTTGACGACGCTGATCACTCTCATCGCGATCGTCTTCTTCTTTTGTTGGGCGATGGCGAAATCGGTCAAGGAGCGTCGTGACGGCGATGGTGGTCGGGAATTCGTCGGACCGTTCCCGCGAATTGGTCGCCTGCTTGTGATTGCGACGCTCTTGGCCGCCTTCGCCGAGTTCCAGCCACCGTGTATTGCCGGACTTTTCAAGCTCGCACGACTTGTAGGGGACGGTGGAGGCGGCACGCTCATTGTTGAAGGGATGAAATGGACAACGTCCATCCTTTCGCCGTTGGGCGCGATAGCGGCATTTCTGTCTCGTCAACTTGGTGCCCTGGCAAACGCCAATCCATCCGGCAAGGATATGGAACAACGATGGTCGATATGGGTCGTCAGGATCAGCGCTCAAATCGCGCTTTTGGTCGCGGCACTGTCGCTTCCGCTCTTGCTCTGGGCGGTCTATCTCTACCTGTGTTACTGGGGAATCGAGGCGCCGGGTTCCAACCCGTTTCCACAGACGCCGCAATGGCTGCTTGTCAGCGCTTCGCTCTTCGGCCCTCCGAGCGGCCACATATTTGCGCTGCTGTACCTTGCAGCGGGTCTTTTCTTTGTGACCATCATAAGCCTTCTGACGCCGAACGCGAATTCACTGCACAGGCTCTACCGCGACCGGTTGAGCAGCGCCTTCCTCTTTGGGCCAAAGAATCCGCAAAATACGGCACAACGCGATTCGCTTTCGCACGATGACGACGAAGTCGAGATCGCTAAACGGATCGAACTTTCCAGCCTCGCCAACACCTATGCACCTTATCCGATTTTCAACGTCGCCCTGAACATCGAGGGTTCGCGCTACGTCAACAAGCGCGGACGTAATGCAGAGTTCTTTATTCTGAGCCCCCTTTACATCGGAAGCGAAGCAACCGGATATGCTGAAACGGCGAAGGCGCAGGTCGCAGAGCTCGATCTGGATCTTGGTGCAGCCATGGCCATCTCGGCCGCGGCATATTCGCCCAGCATGGGGTCAAAAACCGTCCGTTTGCTCACACCGACGCTTGCGCTGCTTAACATCCGCCTGGGATATTGGCTACGAAACCCGGCATTGATCCAAGCCGAGGGCCGTCACGCGGCGCCGGCCTCGAAGCCCTTCTATCTATTCCAGGAGATGTTCGGACTTCTCGATGAGACCAGTCGGCAAGTCTATCTCACGGATGGCGGTCATATCGAAGCGCTGGGAATCTATGAGCTGTTGCGCCGACGTTGCGGCACCATTATCGCGGTCGACTGCAATGAAGATGCGGAAATGACGTTTTTCGATTTTGTGGTTCTGCAACGCTATGCGCGCATCGATCTCGGCATTCGTATCGAACTGCCTTGGCAATCGATCAGGGAGCGCGCGCTGGCCACCTCGGCCGAGATGGCGGCTGCTGTGAACGGGACCGATCCGGTTCGCCACTCAGGTCCGCATGCTGCATGGGGCCGCATTTTTTATCCCGGCGGAGCCGAGGGGCGGCTTCTCTATATCAAGGCTTCGCTAACCGGCGACGAGAACGACTACATCCTCAATTACAAGCGCCGCTATCCCATTTTTCCCCATGAGCCCACCGCCGACCAGTTCTTTTCGGAAGAGCAATTCGAGGTCTATCGCGCGCTTGGATTTCACGAGGCGTTCAAGGCGATCGAAGATCTCGATGTGGTTGCGTCGGCCGATCAATCTCAAAGCGTTACGCCAGAACGGGAGCGATCGGGCTCAGTCAATGCTTCATGACAAGTTCTGACGCGCACCAATGGCAAACTGACCCCTCGACGAGGAATGCCTGGTGGCGAACCGGCGCCGCCGCGGCCATCCGGCAGACGATCCTGTCCCGAGGCTCGCCTCAAACCCCGATCGCGTTCCTCGCCACCACGTCGCGATAGAATGTCGCGCTCAGTTTCGGCGCGCGCGCTTGCGTCTCGAAGTCCACGCGGTAGAGCCCGAAGCGTTTTCCGTAGCCGAAGATCCATTCGAAATTGTCCATCAGGCTCCAGAGGAAATAGCCGCGCACCGGGACGCCCTCCGAGGTTGCGCGCTGGAGCTGCATCAAATAGTTGCGCAGATACATGATGCGGTCGAGATCGTAGACGTTGCCGTCGGCCGTGAGCTTGTCGTCCGACGAGGTGCCGTTCTCGCTGATGTAGATATTCTCGATGTTCCAGATCTTCGCCGCGAGCCTCGGCGCCCAGTAGATCGTCTCCGGGCCGACCCGTAGCCATTCCGAATTCATGTGCGGGAACGAGGTCGGGAACGGCAGCACATTGAAGTGCGGCTTGCGGTCGGACGCCGTGATGTAGAATTGCGGCGCGTAGATATTGAGCCCGACGAAATCGTTCGGCGAAGCGATGATCTTCAGTTCCTCGGGCGTGAATTTGGGCGCATTGGCGCCGGCATATTCGAGGAAGCCCTCGGTGTATTTGCCCTCCAGGATTACGCCGAGGAAGCCTGCGTTCAATTCGCGCGTGGCGATCTCGGCAGCGCGGATGTTTTCCGCCGTCGCGATCGCGGGCACGCAGGCCGCGATATTCTCTGCAACGCCGACCTTGGTGCCGGCGCGCCCGCCGGCGCGGATCGCCTGCACCGCGAGCCCATGGCCGAGCGCGACGTGATGGCGGACCTGGTTCAATTGCGCAGCCGGCAGTTTGAGCCCGGGGGCGTCGATGCCCCAGCCATAGCCGAAATTGACGAACCTGCCGGCCTCGTTGACGGTGAAGATGTTCTTCACTCGGTCGGTAATGCGCTCGGCCACGTAGGCCGCGTAGTCACCGAACGCCTTTGAGGTTTCGCTCGATCGCCAGCCGCCGATGCGATCTTCCAGCGCTTGCGGCAGGTCCCAGTGATAGAGCGTGGCGTAGGGCTCGATGCCGTTCGCGAGCAATTCGTCGATCAGGCGGTTGTAGAAGTCGAGTCCCTTCGGGTTCGGCCGGCCCGTGCCTTCCGGAAACACCCGCGGCCAGGCGATCGAGAAGCGATAGGCCTTGACGCCGAGATCCCTGATCAGCGCGACATCCTGCTTGTAGCGATGATAGTGCTCGTTGGCGCGATCGCCATTGCTGTTGTCTTCGATCTTGCCAGGCGTGTGGCTGAAGGTGTCCCAGATCGAGCGGCCGCGGCCGTCCTCGTTCACCGCCCCTTCGATCTGGTAGGACGATGTCGCGGTGCCCCAGATAAAGCCCGCGGGAAAAGGGCTGGGCGCATGCGGGTCGGCGGCCGCGGCCGGCGTCGCGTTGTTCTCTGCGGCAGAAGCGGCCGGCGCCGCCGCCATGCCGAGCGCGGAAATGCCCGCAAGCTTGGCGAAATGCCGGCGCGAAAATCTACCGAACATCGGTCTCTCCGGTCGGGATGGCATCAATCTGGTAGGCCGAGATCCGGTCGATCTCGAAGGCGACGCTCTGGGGCGAACTGGTATCGACGAAGCCGACGCCAAGAAAGAACTTCGAGCCCATCGCCAGATTGACGATCATGTACATGGGATCATCATATCCGATGGGAACCTCGATATCGGCCACCGGCTTGCGGTCGATGAAATAGATCAGGCGGTCCTCTTGCCACAGCACACCGTAATTGTGGAATTCGGAATCCGCGCCTGGCACCGTGAAATCAAATCCGCAGGACTGGATGCGCTGGGTCGACGGAATCCGCCAGTGCGTCGTCATCACGATGTCGCCGGGCCGCTCGCCCCGTCCTTCCACGACGTCGACTTCCGGGGGCCAGCCGCCGTCGTCGGCCAGCATCCAGAACGCCGGCCACACGCCGCGGCCGACCGGGATCTTCGCGCGGATTTCGAAATAGCCGTATTTCTGCGAGAACCTGCCCTGCGTCGTCAGGATACCCGAGACGTATTCGTTGTCGAACAGCGCCGGCTTCAGGTCGGGCGGCGTCCGGCTGGCGACGATCGACAACACGCCATTGTGGACCCTGAACGGATCGAGCCCCAGCGGGGTATTCATTCTGCCGCCATAGCGCGGATCGACATAGATCTGCTGTTCGCCGTTGGCGCTGGTCTTGCGTTTGAAATCGGAGCCGTCGCCGCCCCAGTAGCGGGCCTCGGGCCACGCCGCGCCGCCGGCATAATGCGGCACCCACCTTTCTCGCGCCAGCGGATGTTCGTTGAAATCGTCGCTGAAAGTGCGATGCGTGGGCAGGAAGGCGAGCGAGGTCGGCGGCTGATTCGCAACGCGGCGGCACTCGCTGGTGGTGGGGTCGGTAGTCACCTGCAACGTGAGCGTTGCCGGCGCCGCTTCGAGATCGTCCTGGGCGAGGGCGGGCGCCGTCATCGCGACATAACCGATCGCGAGCAGAATTCTCGGGGTCAATTCGCCGATCATCTCCGGCCTGCAGCGGGTGGGTTAATCCACGTTAACCTCTCGTGCCGCTGCTGGGCAAGACGCGTGGGTGCGGCATACGGGACACCGTGCCGGGAATGTGACGGCTCAGTGATCCAGGCGCCGGGAGGGATCGGTCATCTGATCGGCTATTCGGGAGAGGCTCGAGTTCGGCCCATGAATGGCTCGCGGATAGAGTTCAACCGGATCTCTTGATGCTCGTGGCCTGTTGCAGCGGCGCCGCATTACGCTTTGCCTGCAACCGGCTCGCCCCTATAGTGATGTGTCAAAGACAGCATTGGTCCTGAGAGGTCACGTGACTGCACAAAATCCTGCAGCAGGCAAGCCGGTTGATCCCGCTTCGCTTGCGAACATCCCGCGGCTCGTCACGGCATATTTTGCATCAAAACCCGATCCCGCTGACGCCACCCAACGGGTCGCCTTCGGAACATCGGGCCATCGCGGTTCCTCGCTGCGGAATTCCTTCAACGAGGATCATATCCTCGCGACCACGCAGGCGATCTGCGATTATCGCCGCGGGGCCGGACTGACCGGGCCGCTCTTCATCGGCATCGACACCCATGCGCTGGCGGAGCCGGCGCTGGCGAGCGCGGTCGAGGTGTTCGCCGCGAACGGCGTCGAGATCATGATCGACGAGCGCGGCGGCTATACGCCGACGCCGGTGATCTCGCACGCGATCCTTACCTACAACAAGGGCAGGAGCTCCGGCCTCGCGGATGGCGTCGTCATCACCCCGTCACATAACCCTCCGGAAGACGGCGGCTACAAATATAACCCGCCGCATGGCGGACCCGCCGATACCGACGTCACCGGCATCGTCGAGAAGAACGCCAACGGCTACCTCGAAGCCAGCCTGAAGGGCGTCGCGCGGATGACTTACGACCGCGCGCGCAAGGCATCGTCGACGCATCTTTGTGATTACATCACACCCTATGTCGCCGATCTCGGCAACACGGTGGATCTGGCCTTGATCAAATCCGCCGGCGTCAGGATCGGCATCGATCCGCTCGGCGGCGCGGCGGTGCATTTCTGGCAGCCGATCATCGAGCGTTACGGCATCAATGCCAGCGTGGTGAACGATGCGGTCGATCCGACCTTCCGCTTCATGACCGCGGACTGGGACGGCAAGATCCGCATGGATTGCTCCTCGCCTTACGCGATGGCGAGCCTGATCCGCATGCGCGACAAGTTCGACGTGGCATTCGCCAACGACACCGATGCTGACAGGCATGGCATCGTGACGCGCTCGAACGGCCTGATGAACCCCAACCATTTCCTAGCGGTGTCGATCGCCTATCTGTTCGGCCAGCGCCCGCAATGGGGCGCCAACGCCGCGATCGGCAAGACCATCGTCTCGTCCTCGATCATCGACCGCGTGGCGAAGAAGCTGAATCGCAAGCTCGTAGAGACGCCGGTCGGCTTCAAATGGTTCGTCGAAGGTCTCGGCACCGGGGCATTCGGCTTCGTGGGCGAGGAGAGCGCCGGCGCCTCGTTCCTGAAGCGCGACGGTTCGGTGTGGACCACCGACAAGGACGGCATCATCATGGGCCTGCTTGCGGCGGAGATGATCGCCAGGACCGGGCACGATCCGAGCCATCTGTTCGCCGATCTCACCGCCGAGCTCGGCGTGCCCTTCTACGAGCGCATCGACGTCGAGGCGACGCCGAAGCAGAAGAGTGTGCTCAAGGCCGTGGGTCCGGAACAGCTCAACATGAAGGAACTCGCCGGCGAGCCGGTGCGCGCGGTCAGGACCAAGGCGCCGGGCAACGATCAGTCGTTCGGCGGCATCAAGGTCGAGACCGACTCAGGGTGGTTCGCGGCGCGGCCGTCGGGCACCGAGGATGTCTACAAGATCTACGCCGAAAGCTTTCGCGGGGAAGATCACCTGAAGCGGATCCAGGGCGATGCGCAGGCCGCGATCGCGAAAGTTTTCGGATAGGGGCCTGCCGTCATCGCCATGCGTATTCTGCTCACCGGTTCCTCCGGCTGGCTGGGGCGCTTCCTTGCGCCGAGATTGCGGCAAGCGGGCCATCATGTGACGGGCCTCGATATCGTCGCGGGCGAAGCGACTGATGTGGTCGGGTCGGTCGCCGACCGCGCGCTCGTCGAGCGGGTGTTCGCCGACTACGGCATCGAGGCCGTGATCCATGCGGGCGCCCTGCACAAGCCCGATATCGCGCGCTTTTCGCCGCAGGCATTTGTCGATGTCAACGTGTCGGGCACGCTCAATTTGCTGCAGGCCGCGGTCGCCGCGCGTCATGATCGCTTCATCTTCACCTCGACGACCTCGTTGATGATCTCGCAGGCGATCAGGGAAGGCGAGGGACATGCTGCAGTGTGGCTCGACGAGACGGCGGGGCCGCTCGAGCCCCGCAATATCTATGGCGTGACCAAGCTCGCCGCCGAGGGACTGTGTCGCATCTATAGCCGGGAGCACGGGCTGAACTGCGCCGTGCTGCGCACCGGCCGCTTCTTTCCGGAGGAGGACGATACCGAGCGGGGCTTCGAAGGCGAGAATCTCAAGGCGAACGAATTTTTGCATCGCCGCCTCACCGTCGAGGACGCCGCGGACGCGCATCTGGCGGCGCTCGACAGGGCCAAAGGCTTCGAGATCTTCGTCATCAGCGCGCCGCCGCCTTTCGCGCCGGCCGAGGCCGAGGCGCTGAAATCGGACGCCGCAAGCGTGATCGCGCGCCATTTCCCCGATGCGGCAGCGCTCTACGCCAGGCGAAACTGGCGGTTACCGCACAGCATCGGCCGCATCTACGATCCCGCCAAGGCCGAGCGTCTGCTCGGCTTCCGCGCCCGGACCGATTTCGCTGAAGTGCTGGAGGCGCTGCGGGCCGGTGCGCCGCTTCCCTTCGCGCATGATCCCGACTATGTCTCGCCGTCCACGAGGTTGCAGCATGGCTGATTTCCACGGCGTCTTTCCCTACCTGGTTTCGCCGCTCGATCCCGCCGGCCATATCCGCAGCGAGGTGCTGGGCCGGCTGTGCGATGACCTGATGAAGGCGGGCGTGCACGGATTGACGCCGCTCGGCTCGACCGGCGAATTCGCCTATCTCAACAATGCGCAACGCGCGCAGGTGGTGCACACGACCATCGAGGCGGCGGGTGGCCGCGTGCCGGTCGTTGCCGGCGTCGCCTCGACCTCGACGGCTGATGCGGTGGCGCAGGCCAAAACCTATCAGAAGCGTGGCGCCAGCGGCATTCTCGCGATCCTCGAAGCCTATTTCCCGCTGCCGGATGCGCAGGTCGAATCCTATTTCCGCGCCATCGCGGACGCGGTCGACATTCCCGTGGTGATCTACACCAACCCGCAATTCCAGCGTTCTGACCTGACGCTCGACGTCATCGAGCGCCTCGCCGCCCATCCGCGCATCGGCTACATCAAGGACGCCTCGACCAATACCGGCCGGCTGCTGTCGATCATGAACCGCTGCGGCGACAACATCAAAGTGTTCTCGGCTTCCGCCCATATTCCCGCGGCGGTGATGCTGATCGGCGGGCTGGGGTGGATGGCGGGCCCCGCCTGCATCATCCCGCGCCAGAGCGTCGAGCTCTACAACCTCTGCCGCCGCGGCCGCTGGGACGAGGCGATGGCGCTGCAGCGAAAGCTCTGGCGCATCAACGAGGCCTTTGCCCGCTTCAACCTCGCCGCCTGCATCAAGGCGGGCCTCTCGATCCAGGGCTACGACGTCGGCGACCCGATCCCGCCCCAGGCGCCGCTGACGAAAGAGCAGCGCAGGGTGGTGGAGGCCGCGCTGCAGGAGATCGGCTCTTAGCTGCCGCTCTCTCCACGTCATTGCGAGCCAACGGGTCGCGCGAACGCGCGCCCGTTGGCTCGCAATCATGAATGGAGGGGGCCGCAGGGCATTCCCGATCGCGCTGGATTGAAAGAGCGTGACGAAAATGTTCGTTTTAAGCAGTCAATTGGCTCCCCACATTCGTTATGAGACACAACGAGAAAGGGACCAGCCATGAAACTCGCAGCAATGATGCTGGCGACTGCACTTGCTCTCTCGAGCACAGCGGCGCTGGCGCAAACAGCCGGAACTGCCGGATACGGGGCGGTCGTCGGGCCGTCAGTGGGATCGTATTATTGGCCATCGGTTGGCTCGACAAACGCGGTTCCCACCTGGAGGAATACGACAAATGCCGGCCCTCTGCCTGGTCGGCTGCAGTCGGGTAGTGCATCGATCGGCGCTTCCACGCTTCGCAGGTAGGCCGCCTTAGAGTGGGCAAAGGCGCGCTTGCGCCGTGCCCACCATTTCATGCTCCGCTCGTGAAGGTGCTCGCTTCGCTATGCGAACCCTGCAACTCTGCGGTTCACACCGCACGTAACCCCTCTGGCGTCTCGCGGATCAACGCTTCGAGATCGCGCTGCTCCAGCGTCTCCTTCTCCAGCAGCTTCTTCGCCGCGCGGTCGAGCACTGCGCGCCGCGCGCTCAGGATGCCCTGCGTGCGCTGGAACACACGCTCGACGATGTCGCGCACCTCGTGGTCGACGACAGCAGCGGTCTCTTCCGCATAGTCGCGTTCGGGCATGGGGTAGGGCCGGTCGGCTCCGGCCAGGAAATTGCCGGGCTCGCGGTCATAGGCGATGCTGCCGAGCTTTTCCGACATGCCATAGCGCGTCACCATGCTGCGGGCGATGTCGGTCACCCGGCGCAGGTCGTCGGCGGCGCCGGTGGAGAGATGGTCGAACACGATCAACTCGGCGACGCGGCCGCCGAGCAGCACCGCCATCTTGTTCTCCAGTTCCTCCTTCGTCATCAGGAAGCGGTCTTCGATCGGACGCTGGATGGTGTAGCCGAGCGCGCCGACACCGCGCGGAATGATCGAGACTTTGTGCACGGGATCGACGCCCGGCAGCGACAGCGCCACCAGCGCATGGCCCATCTCGTGATAGGCGACGATCTCGCGCTCCTTCGGGTTGAGCAGCCGGTTGCGCTTTTCCAGCCCAGCCACCATGCGCTCGATCGCATTGTTGAAGTCGCTCATGGTCACGGCCTCGCCGCCGCGGCGGGTCGCCAGCAGCGCGGCCTCGTTGACGAGGTTGGCGAGATCGGCGCCGGTGAATCCCGGCGTCAGCGCTGCAACCGCCTCGAGATCGACGCCCGGCGCAAGCTTCACCTTCTTGGCGTGGACGTTGAGGATCTCGGTGCGTCCCTTTTTGTCCGGGCGATCGACCAGCACCTGGCGGTCGAAGCGGCCGGCGCGCAGCAGCGCGGGATCGAGGATTTCCGGCCGGTTGGTGGCGGCGAGGATGACGAGGCCGGAGCGCGAGTCGAAGCCGTCGAGCTCGACCAGGAGCTGGTTCAGCGTCTGCTCCTTCTCGTCATGGCCGCCGGCGAACGGGCCGATGCCGCGGGCGCGGCCGAGCGCGTCGAGTTCGTCGATGAAGATGATCGCGGGCGCCTTCTGGTGCGCCTGCTGGAACAGGTCGCGCACGCGCGCCGCCCCGACGCCGACGAACATTTCGACGAATTCGGAGCCGGAGATCGAGAAGAAAGGCACCTTGGCCTCGCCGGCGACCGCCTTGGCAAGCAGCGTCTTGCCGGTGCCGGGCGGGCCGACCAGCAGCACGCCCTTGGGCATGCGGCCGCCGAGCCGGCCATAGTCGGTCGGGTTCTTCAGGAAATCGACCACCTCGCGCAATTCGTCCTTGGCTTCGTCGACGCCGGCCACATCGCTAAAATTCACGCCGGTGTCGGCCTCGACATAGATCTTGGCCTTGCTCTTGCCGATCGCCATCAGCCCGCCGCCGAGACCTCCACCTTGCGCGGCGCGCCTGGCGATGAACCACCACAGGCCGAAGAACAACAGCACCGGCATGACCCATGACAGGAGATCGCGCAGGAACGTGCTCTCGATCTGCCCGGTGAAGCGGACATTATGTTTCTCGAGCTCTTGCGCGACCTCCGGATCGACGCGCGTGGTGATGAACTGCTTCTGTCCGCCAGGCAGCGGCTCTTTCAACGTACCTTGAAGCGTGCGGTCTGAGATGCCGACGCTCTCGATCTTTCCCTCGCGCAGCAATTGCTGATATTCGCTATAAGGGATAACGGCGATCTTGCTGGCGGTCGTGTATATGTACTGAATAAGCATGACCGCGAAGATCGCGGCGACCGCATATCCGATATTGAAACGCGTCTGCTTGTTCATGACCGCCCTCCGATCAACACCGACATGGGCCGCTGCAAGCGTCGGTCCATGGCCTTGGACGTGCCCCGCGGGCAGCCGACAATTTACCGTAATGGGACAACTAGCGCGCCACGGCCGGGTTTCAACCCTCCGCGCGACAAATGGCGCCGGGTCGCCAACGCGAAAAAAGCGCTAGAGCATGATCCGGAAAAGTGGAGACCGGTTTTCCGAAAAGATCATGTTCCAACAAAGAGATGAGATCGTGATCCGATTTGTGTAATCGGATCATGTTCTCATGCGACGCTGTGGTCAGTTCACGTAGCAGAAACCTCCTGCCAATTGTCGCGTTTGTTGCCAGGAGATCCGATGCCGATGAATCGTCGCTATCTTGTTGTTCTCGCTGTGGTCGCGGCCATTTTGGCGGCTATGACCCTCAGCAATATTCGCAACGCGCCGTGGACTAGCTCGGCCGCCCGCTCGGTCGAGCAGCGCGGCCCGCTTTCCGATGCCGAGCGCGCCAATATCGAGATCTTCGAACGGGTCTCGCCTTCGGTCGTGCAGGTGGCGGCGCAGTCCGCCGCCAACCCGCTCAGCGAGGAGTCGGAAGGCGGCGGATCATCGGGGACCGGATTCGTCTGGGACAATGACGGCCATGTCGTCACCAACAACCACGTCGTGCAGGAGGCAAGCGTGCTGGCGATCCGCTTTGCCTCGGGCGAAGTGGCGCGCGCCGAGCTTGTCGGCACCGCGCCGAATTATGACCTGGCGGTGCTGCGGATCAGGAGCGCGCGCACGCTGCCGCCGCCGGTTGCGATCGGCAGTTCTTCCGACCTCAAGGTCGGCCAGTTTGCCTTCGCAATCGGCAATCCTTTCGGGCTCGACCAGTCGATGTCCAGCGGCATCATCAGCGCGCTCAAGCGGCGGCTTCCGACCTCCACAGGGCGCGAGATCGCCAACGTGATCCAGACCGATACCGCGATCAATCCCGGCAATTCCGGCGGCCCGCTGCTCGATTCCGCCGGAAGGCTGATAGGCGTGACGACGGCGATCCTGTCGCCGTCGGGATCGAATGCCGGGATCGGCTTTGCCGTCCCCGTCGACATCGTCAACCGCGTGGTGCCCGAACTGATCCGCAATGGCCGCGTGCCGACGCCGGGTATCGGCATTGTCGCCGCCAGCGAGGCAGTTGCCACTCGCTTGGGCACCGAAGGCGTCATCGTCGTGCGCACGGCGCCCGGTTCTCCGGCAGATCGCGCCGGGATCCGCGGCGTCGATCTTGCCTCAGGCAATCTCGGCGACGTCATCACGGCCGCCGACGGCAAGCCGGTCCACCGCCTCTCCGACCTGACCGATCAGCTCGAGCAGATTGGCGCCGGGAAGAAGGTGAAGATCAGCCTGAAGCGCGGCTCGGAAACGCGTGATGTCGATGTCGACATCGTTGATATCGGCCGCACGCAATAAAATTCCCGTCATTGGTCTGCGAGTAGTCACTCGTCCTTATGCGTGGGCGGGATGGCGCGTCTGCGCCCGTCTGCCGTCGGTTGTCTCGCGGGAAAAATCCGTTAAAACGCGCCATCCCAAGAAGACTTTGAAGGACGAACTGATGAACATTCTTCCCGGCAATTTGCGTTTCGGTGCGGGCCAGCCGGTCAAGCGTTTGGAAGACCAGAGACTGCTCACCGGGAAGGGACAGTTCATCGACGACAAGCCGGAAGATGGCGCGTTGTGGCTGCATGTGCTGCGCTCACCACATGCCCACGCCAGGATCGTTTCGATCGATGCCACGGCGGCCAAGGAGATGCCCGGCGTCGAGGCGGTCTATACCGGCGCCGATCTCGTGGCCGACAACATCGGCACCATCCCGACGCTTGCTATCTTCAAGCGGCCGGACGGCTCGCCGATGACGGTGCCGCCGCGCCGCCTGCTCGCGCATGAAGTGGTGCGCTTTGCCGGCGAGCCGGTGGCGGTCGTGGTCGCCGCGTCCCGGGTGCTGGCGCAGACCGCATCGGAAGCGATCGTGGTCGATTACGAGGTGCTCCCCTCGGTGGTCGATCCGCTCGAGGCGATCAAGCCCGGCGCTCCTTTGGTGTGGCCGGAAGCGCCCGATAACATCGTCGCCGCCATGAGCTATGGCGATGCCGCCAAGGTCGAGGAAGCCTTCGCGAAAGCGGACCACGTGGTCTCGCTCGATCTCGTCAGCCAGCGCCTGGTGCCGTCGGCGATGGAGCCGCGCTCGACCATTGCCGAAATCGAGAAGAAGACCGGCCGCCTGATCCTGCATGTCCAATCGCAGACACCGGCCTCGACCCGCGACGTGCTGGCGGACGCGGTCCTGAAGCGGCCGAAGGAGAGCATCCGCGTGCTGGTCGGCGATATTGGCGGCGGCTTCGGCCAGAAGACCAATCTTTATCCGGAGGACGGCATCGTCGCCTATGCCGCGACCAAGCTGAACAAGAAGATCCGCTGGCGCGGCGACCGCACCGACGATTTCGTCGGCGGCACCCATGGCCGCGACCTCACCTCGACCGGGGAGTTCGCGCTTGATGCCAAGGGCCGTGTGCTGGCCTATCGCGTGCGCTCGATCGGCGGCACCGGCGCCTATTCCTCCGGCGCCGGCAACATCATTCCGCTGGTGCTCGGCCCGTTCGTGCAAACCGGCGTCTACGATCTGCCGCTGGTGCATTTCGAAGTGAAGTCGGTGATGACCCACACCGCACCGGTCGGCGCCTATCGCGGCGCGGGCCGGCCGGAAGCGGTGTTCATCGTCGAGCGGCTGTTCGATGCCGCGGCGCGCCAGATTGGCACGGATCCGCGCACCATCCGAAAGGTGAACTACATCAAACCGGCGCAACTGCCCTATACCAACGCGGTCGGCCAGGTCTATGACTCCGGCGCCTTCGCGCACATGCTGGAGCGCGCGTCCGATCTCGCCGACTGGAATGGCTTCTCTGCCCGCAAGAAGGCCGCAAAGAAGAAGGGCCTGCTCTACGGCCGCGGCCTGACCAGCTATATCGAATGGACCGGCGGTCGCGCCCACACCGAGAAGGTCAGCCTGCATGCGACCGCGGAGGGCCGCATCATCCTGCATTCCGGCACCATGGCGATGGGGCAGGGCCTGCAGACCACCTACACCCAGATGATCTCGGACACGCTCGGCATTCCCCTGGACAAGATCGACGTCGTGCAGGGCGATACCGATCTGGCCACCGGCTTCGGCAGCGTCGGCTCGCGCTCGCTGTTTGTCGGCGGCACGGCCGTGGCGGTCTCGACCAACGACATGATCAACAAGGCGCGCGAAAAGGCGTCCAATGCGCTGGAAGCCTCCGTCGAAGACATCGAGTATCGCGACGGCTTTCTCACCGTGGTCGGCACCGACAAGCGCGTCAGCCTGTTCGAGATCGCCAAGAAGGAAGACGGCGCGCGGCTCTCTGTCGACAGTCAGGGCGAGGTCGACGGGCCGAGCTGGCCGAACGGCACGCATATCTGCGAGGTCGAGATCGATCCGGAGACCGGCGTCACCCGCGTGGTGCGCTACACCACGGTTGACGACGTCGGCGTTGCCGTCAATCCGATGCTGGTGACGGGCCAGATTCACGGCGGCGTCGCGCAAGGTATCGGGCAGGCGCTCTATGAGAGCGTCGCCTACAGCGATGAAGGCCAGCTCCTGACCGCGACCTATCAGGATTATTGCGTGCCGCGCGCGGCCGACGTGCCGCCGATCGTGGTCACGCTCGATCCGTCCGCGCCGTGCAAGACCAATCCGCTCGGCGCCAAGGGCTGCGGCGAATCCGGCGCGATCGGCGGCCCGCCCTGCATCACCAACGGTGTGATGGACGCACTGAGCGAACTCGGCATTTCCCAGCTCAATACGCCGCTGACGCCGGCAAAGGTCTGGCAGGCGATTCAGGACGCCAAGGCCAAGGCCTAAAGCTCCATTCTCTTCTCGTCATTGCGAGGCGCGCAGCGAGGAAGCAATCCACGCCTCCGCAAGTGGCGTCATGGATTGCTTCGCTTGCGCTCGCAATGACGGGTGCGAGGCGTAGCCCGGGTGGGCCGCCAGCGCGAGAAGAAGAGCAACGAGATCTAATCTATCCCCTCACCCTGAGGAGGCCGCGCAGCGGCCGTCTCGAAGGGCGACGCCACCGGCGGGGCCTGATGGTTCGAGACGCGCTGCGCGCTCCTCACCATGAGGGTCTGAGAGCGGGCAAGTGCAGCCCGGGTTGCGCTTCGCTTCACCCGGGCTACGAAATCGCCTCGCGGCGCGGGAATTTCTGGCAACGAAATCTGACCCCCGGACTCTTGCGGGATTCGCGCGAATCAAGCCCAATGGTTGCGCTAAGCGATGACTCAATTGGAACTTGAGAGACGAAGGCATGTCCGCTCGCGTAATCGTCATTGGCAATGAAAAGGGCGGCTCGGGGAAATCGACCGTCGCCATCCATGTGGCGGCCGCGCTGATGAAGTCGGGTCAAGCGGTCGCCACGATCGATCTCGATACCAGGCAGCGCAGCTTCACCCGTCTGATCGAGAACCGGCGCGCCTGGGCCAGGCACCTGCAGCGCGATATCGGCGTTCCAGAACATTTCTGTTTCGGCCAGCTTGCATATCCTTCCGCGGAAGAGGAGACGGCTGGCTGCAAGGCGCTTGAGGAGACCATCGGCACATTGGCCGGCCGCTATGATGTCGTCGTCATCGACACGCCCGGCCATGACGACTATTTGTCGCGGACGGCGCACGCGCTGGCAGACACCCTGATCACGCCGCTCAACGACAGCTTCGTCGATCTCGACGTGCTCGGCACCGTGCACCCCGAGACCTTCCACATCATCGGCACCAGTCATTACGCCGACGTGGTCGAGGAAGCCCGCGGCCGCCGCCGCGTGGCGCATCACGGCGCCATCGACTGGATCGTCTTGCGCAACCGCCTATCCGCGCTCGGCTCGCGCAACAAGCGCCTGGTCGGGGACGGCCTGCAACAGCTTTCGCACCGGTTGCAGTTCCGCTGCGTGGACGGTCTCGCCGAACGCGTGATCTTCCGCGAATTTTTTCCGCGTGGGCTCACCGCTGTCGACGATCTTGACGAACTCACGCTCGGCACGCGCCCGACCATGTCGCATGTCTCCGCGCGGTTGGAGATGCTGAAGCTGATCACGACGATCGGGCTCGGCAACGCCGTGACCGCGGGCGAGATGGCCGACAGCCTCCAGGCCGTCGCGGCGGCCTGAACCAATTTAAACTAAACCCCCGTCATCCTCCGGTCATTCCGGGATGCGCCTTCTTGGGCGCAGGCCCGGAATCCATCCGGCCGCATTCGCGGCGGCGAAATGGATTCCGGGCTCGCGCTGCGCGCGCCGGAATGACAAAAACGTGCGGCTTCACGCCGCCGTTCTGCTACGTTAGACGGCAAGCAGCAGACCGGGAGAATTGCGATGCGGAAATTTTGGAGCGTGCTGGCGGCGCTGGCGACATTGAGCCTGACCAATTGCGGCTACAACGCGATCCAGACCAATGACGAGCAGGTCAAGTCGAGCTGGTCGGAAGTGGTCAACCAGTATCAGCGCCGCGCCGATCTCGTGCCCAACCTTGTCAATACCGTGAAGGGTTTTGCGCAACAGGAAAAGGACGTGCTGCTCGGCGTCACCAATGCGCGCGCCAAGGTCGGCAGCATCCAGGCGACGCCGGAAGTGCTGAACGATCCCGCCGCGTTCCAGAAATTCACGCAGGCGCAGGGCGAGCTCACGGGCGCGCTGTCACGGCTGCTGGTCGTCACCGAGAACTATCCGCAGCTCAAGTCCGATGCCCTGTTCCGCGATCTGGTGTCCCAGCTTGAAGGCACCGAGAACCGCATCACGGTGGCGCGCAACCGCTACATCAAGTCGGTGCAGGACTATAACGTCGGCATCCGCACCTTCCCGAACAATCTGACCGCGATGGCGTTCGGCTACAAGGAGAAGCCGAACTTCACGGTCGAGAACGAAAAGGAGATTTCGGTCGCACCGAAGGTCGACTTTGGTCCATCGCCATCGCCATCGCCGTCGCCGGCGAAATAGTCCAACGCGCGATTCACTTCCGATGAATGCTGCACGCGCTATCCTGCTTGCGCTGCTGGTGGGCTGGATTTTTCCAGCCTTCGCCGAAGTCGCAGTGCGGCCGCTCACCGGTCGCGTCGTCGACCAGACCGGAACGCTGTCGTCGGGCGACATCGCCTCGCTGACGCAGACGCTCGAGGATCTGGAGAAGCGCAAGGGCAGCCAGATCGCGGTGCTGATCGTGCCGACCACGGGCGATGAGACCATCGAGCAGTTCTCGATCCGCGTCGCGGAGGCCTGGAAGATCGGCCGCAGGAAAATCGACGACGGCGCATTGCTCGTCATCGCCAAGAACGACCGCCATCTGCGCATCGAGGTCGGCTATGGCCTCGAAGGCGTGCTCACCGATGCCACCACACGGCGCATCATCGACGAGATCATCACGCCGAAATTCAAGACCGGCGATTTCGCAGGCGGCGTCGCCGCCGGCGTCAACCGGATGATCCGCCTGATCGACGGCGAGCAACTGCCGGCGCCGGAGCCGGAACATTGGCAGGCGCCGAACGTCTTCAACCAGATCGATCCTTTCAATCCCTTCGTCATTGTCGGCATCTTCGTGCTGGGCTCGTTTCTGCGGACGATGCTGGGCCGGCTGCTCGGCGCCGCCGCCACCGGCGGCATCGTCGGCTTGTTCGCCTGGCTGCTTGCCGGTTCAGTCGCCGCAGCCGTGCTGCTTGCGATCATCGCCGTGGTCGTCACCTTGCTCGCCGGCAGCTGGGGTTGGGGCGGTCCAGGCAATTATCGCCGCGGCGGCTGGCCGGGCGGCGGTTATGGCGGCGGCTGGTCCGGCGGCGGCCGTTCGCGCGATAGCGGCGGCTTCAGCGGCAGGGGCGGCGGCTTTGGCGGCGGCGGCGCATCGGGGAGCTGGTAGCATGGACATCCGGCGCATCGGCAGGCACCTCGTCGAACACCGCTGGCGGGTGCAGCGCCTGTTTCCGCCGCGCGTGCTCGACGCGATCGAGCAGGCGATCAAGGCAGGCGAAGCCGCCCATTCGGGCCAGATCCGGTTCGTCGTCGAAGGCGCGCTCGACGGCGTGCCCTTGTTGCGTGACCAAACTGCGCGCGAGCGCGCGCTCGATGTGTTCGCGCATTTGCGCATCTGGGATACCGCGCACAACAACGGCGTCCTGATCTATCTCCTGCTCGCCGACCGCGACGTCGAGATCGTCGCGGACCGCGGCATTCACGCCAAAGTGGGCGCCGAAGGCTGGGAGGCGATTTGTCGCACGATGGAGGAAGATTTTCGTGCCGGCGATTTCGAGCATGGCGTGATCAAGGGCATCGAAGCCGTTTCACGCGAACTGGCCCGGCATTTCCCACAGCAAGACCGCGGTCCGAACGAACTGCCGGATGAGCCGGTCGTGATGTAGGGGCGCGAAGCGAACGCGGAATGACGTGCGGATCGGCGTCTCAATACCGCTGCAGTTCCGGTCATGTCCGGTTCATCCGGTCTTCCTCAAAATTGACGTCATCTGCCTCAGAGTCAGTGCGGCACATCGTGATGGCCCCGGAAAGTTCCTTAAATTTCGGTAAGGGCTCCTGCCAGTAACGAATTCGCATGCAATAAAAGTTACCAAATGGTCAACCTAATCTGGAGATTTTGAACGTGAGTGACCAAGAGCCCGCCCCGATCCAAGCTGAGGCCGGAGCCAGCGGCGCCGGGCCGGCCGCTCCGTCCGCCGCAAGCGCACAAACCGCGCCTGCGTCTTCGGCCGACATGAAGGCGCCGGAGATCGCGGCCAACCAGGAAGAGACGTCTCCCATCGCGGACGATCCGAAGCCTGAGGCGCCGAAGTTCGAGGCGCCGAAGCATGATGCTCCCAAGTTCGAAGCGATCAAGGCGGAAGCGCCCAAGGTCGAGCCGCCCAAAGTCGAGCCGACCGCGCCGGAGGCACCGCGCACGCCCGGCAAGCTCATGATCATGTCGCCCGGCGATCGCATCTGGGACGACGAAGGCGTGGCCGCCAAGTCCGCCAATGACGAGAAGCCGGCATCGTCAGGCAAGCGCCGCTTCGCCGCGATGGCGGCAGTCGTCGTGCTCGCGACCGCGGCAGGCGCGATCGGCGGCGCGCTCGCCACCGCAGGCCTCGGCTATTTCACCAAGCCCGCGGTAGCAGCAGCGCCTCCGCCGAAGGACACCGCGCTCGAAGCCTCGATCGCGCGCATCGATGCCGATGTCACCGCGCTGAAAGCCGGGCTCGAGCACGCTTCCAAGACGGGGGCGAGCCAGTTCAACAAGACCAGCGACCGTCTCGACAAGCTCGAAAAGGCGCAGGCCGAGCCGGCCGCGAAGCTCGCCAAGCTCAGCGACACCGTCGAGAAGCTGAAGGCCGCTGCAGCCGCGCCGGCCCCGGTCGCCGCGGCTCAGCCCGCCGCAGCCAGGGACGTGACCGGCAGCGTGACGCCGCCGGCGACGACGGCCGCTGCCGCGGCTCCGAAGCCCGAGATCGGTCGGCTGCCGACGGTGGAAGGCTGGGTGCTGCGCGACGTCAGTAATGGCGGTGCATTGATCGAAGGCCGCCGCGGCCTCTACGAGGTCTATGCCGGCGATCCCATTCCCGGCCTCGGCCGCGTCGATGCGATCCGCCGCCAGGACGGCCGCTGGGTCGTCGTCACCAGCAAGGGCCTGATCGTCGCGCGCTAGCGATCTCATAGCCCGGGTTGCGCTTCGCTCCACCCGGGCTACGTCCTCACCGCGATGTGAGGCGGCTTTTGACTTGAATACGCCGCATCACGCGGTGTTAGTGGGGCATGAGCCGCGCGCTGCGTTTTCTTGTGATCCTGCTCGCCCTGTCGTGCGGCGCCTTGGCGGCGCGTGCCGCGGAGGACAAGCCGCTCGAGCGGGGCGCCGCGATCACAGATCCATCGGTGCTACGTGATCTCGATCGCGGCCGGTTCGGCCTTGGGCGCATGCTGTCGCCGCAGCGATCGACCGATCTTCCGCTCGATGACGCCGAACTGTTCGCGCTGCCGTCGATGGCGCCGATCCGCGCGGCGATCGATCGCGAGTTCGATCGCTACATCGCAAGGCACCAGCAAAACCTTCCGAACGAAACCATCGGCGTCGGCGATAGCTTCGCCTTTCAGCTATTCGATCGCGCGCAGCTCTACTCCGCCGCAACGCGCTTCGTGCTGGCCGGCATCATCAACCGCATGGACCGCGCCTATGTATCGTCCGATAGCTGCGGCGAGATCCGCCTGATCTATCGGCTGACGCGCGTCGATGCGCCCGTGATCGGCGAGAACGCGGTCTCGCAGCGGCTGCCGATGACGCTCAATCTGGTCCTGAAGGCGAAGGGCGAGGGCGCGCACGATCGAAATGGCGCCGCGATCACTTGCGGCGAGATCGCGCGGCGCTGGCTCGCCATTGGCGACGCCGCCTCAATGGATCCTCAAAAGCTCATCGGCAAGGACGGCCCACTCGACCTCATCGACAATCGGAATATCGAGCAGATCGAGACCAACCTGCAGATCGCCCACGCGCCGAAATCGCCGACCCGCGATTTCCGCACCGACTATCTCCTGAAGGTGTTCAACTATATCGGCGACGCTGGCCGTTTCGAGGAAGCGCCGCTGGAAAACCAGATCGACCGCGATCGCATCCTGGCCGACGCGAACCTGAAACGCGAGTTCAAGAGCTGGCTGCTCGACGCCAGGCATTTCGCCGAGCTCGACCGCGGTACGATCCTGATTCCGGAAAAATTCCTCGCGAAGGCTGCCATCGCACCGACGCCGGCGGGATTCGACGTCTCGGAGCTGCAGCCCGAATATGGGATGATGAAGGGTGAAAGCAGTGCGGCTGCATTCGATGACAATGACATCGTCGGCGCGCTGAAGAAGGCAGCGGAAGACGGCACCAGGCTGCAGAACATCCGCTCGGTCGCAGGCTTCGAGCGCCGGCTCAACGATGTTACCTGCGCCGGCTGCCACCAGACCCGCGGCATCGGCGGCTTCCATTTCCCCGGCGCCGACTGGCTGGCGGCCAAGCCGTCGAACACGACTGTGGTGCCGGCCTCGCCGCATTTCTTCGGCGACCAGGTCCGCCGCCGCGACATCCTGGCCGCGTTCGCCCGCGGTGCCGAACCCGATTTCTCCCGCGGCTTCTCCAACCGCCCGCAGCTGCGCGGCAGCACCGAGCTTGCCGGCACCGAATATGAAGACGGCTGGGGCGCCCATTGCTATCAGCAAAGCCCGAAACCTGCCGACAACGACCGCAGTTTCCGCAACTGGACCTGCGCCGAGGGTCTCGCCTGCCAGGTCGCCGGCAAGACGTCGCGCATGGGCATGTGCTTCATCAAGGGCCGGTAAAGCGGCCCCAACCTCTCGCCAGCGATAAGAGGAGAAGAATGGTACGCGTTCGATTTACGCCACTGCACCCGCAGCGCGCAGCCTGCTGATCGCAGCCTCGTCATAGCCCGCCTGCCGCAGGATCTCATCGCTGTGCTCGCCGACTTCCGGCGGCTTGCGCGGCTGCACCTTCTTCTCGCCGTCGATGAAGATCGGGCTGTTGACGGTCAGCATGGTGTCGTTCTCGAACCGCACCAGCACCTCATTTTCGATCATCTGCTTATCGGTCGGGATGTCGTCGAGGATGCCGACCACGCCGAACACCAGCCCACTGCCGTCGAGGATCTTGCGCCATTCGGCGAGGTCCTTGGTGGCGAAGATCTCATCGAGGATCTTGATCAGTTCGACCGAGCGCGCATGGCGGACGGCCTTGGTGGCGAAGCGCTCGTCGGCGACGAGATCCTCGCGGCCGAGGCAGCGTGCCAGCGTCGGCCATTGCCGCTCCTCGTTGAGCAGCGACAGGATGATCCAGCGGCCGTCCCTGCATTTGTAGTGATTGGTCACGGCGTTCAGCGCCTCTTCGCGCGGCTTGCGCTTGGAGAATTTCGCGCCGCAGAGTTTTGCCTGCGCCAGCACGCTGTTGGCCCAGACGCCGTTCGCCATCAGGTTGGTCGAGACATGCGAGCCCTTGCCGGTGCGCTCGCGCTTGAACAAAGCGGTGACGATCGCGCCGTAGAACGCCATCGCGCAGGGGTGGTCGCCCATGCCGGCGACGGAGCGCGCCGGCGTGGTGTCCTCATCCGCGCGCACCAGATCCATCAGGCCGGAGCGCGCCCAATAGGCGTTGCTGTCGAAGCCCGGCTTGTTGGCTTCCTCGCCCTTTTCGCCATAGCCGGTGAAGGAAGCGTAGATCAGGCGGTCGTTGAGATGGGCGAGGTGGTCATGAGTAATGCCGAGCTTGGCGCGCACCTGCGGCGGCATGTTGGTGATGAAGACGTCGGCTTCGGCCACGAGCTTGTAGAGCACCGCCTGCGCCTCCGGCTTGGTGAGGTCGAGCGCCAGGCTCTTCTTGTTGCGCGCCTCCAGCAGCCAGGCGAAATTATGCTCGGTGTGGGGATAGCCGGGCAGGTTCGGCAGATTGCGGTAGGGATCGCCGGCCCCGGGCGGCTCGATCTTGATCACGTCGGCGCCGAAGTCGGACAGCACGGTCGCGGCCGCCGGAGCCGCAATGAAGCTCGCACAGTCCAGAACCTTCAAGCCTTCAAAGATGCCTTTTTCCATCGTGCCGTCGCTCCCGTGACGTTTGTTGCTGTTGTTCGTGAGGTGGAATTACCGCTGCCGATGATCCCGAGGAGGGGGCATTTGACCCATGTCGGGTGCGGGATGCAACGGCTGTTTGGGCCGTCATTGCGAGCGAAGCGAAGCAATCCATTTCGCCGCTTGCGGAGGCATGGATTGCTTCGTCGCTACGCTCCTCGCAATGACGAACGGCGCTACTCCCCGCCCGCCATCAGCGCGGCATTGCCGCCGGCGGCGGCCGTGTTCACCGTCACGGTCTGTTCGGTCGCAAACCGCGCCAGGTAATGCGGGCCGCCGGCCTTGGGTCCGGTGCCTGAGAGGCCACTTCCGCCGAACGGCTGCACGCCGACGGCGGCGCCGATCATGTTGCGGTTGACATAGATGTTGCCGACCGCGAGGCGCTCGACAATGTCTTCCACAGCGTCATCGATGCGCGAGTGGATGCCGAGCGTCAGCCCGTAGCCCGTTGCCTCGATCGCGCGCAGCACGTCTCCAAGGTTTTCGGCGCGATAGCGCACCACGTGCAGGACCGGGCCGAACACCTCCTCGGTGAGCTGGCCGGCGCTCGCCAGTTCGAAGATGTGCGGGGCGACGAAATTGCCCTCCGGCGCGGTGCCGGCGAAATGGACGCGGGCCTCTCGTTTCATCCGCGCGATGTGCGCGTCGAGCCGCTGCTTCGCCTCGGCATCGATCACCGGTCCGACATGGGTCGAGGGATCGCTGGGATCGCCGAGCTTCAGTTCGCGCGCGGCGCCCGCGATCATCTCGATCGTGCGATCGGCGACGTCGTCCTGGACGAACAAGAGCCGCAGCGCCGAACAGCGCTGTCCGGCCGAGCGGAACGCCGAGGTCACGACATCGTCGGCGACCTGCTCGGGCAGCGCGGTGGCATCGACGATCATCGCGTTGATGCCGCCGGTCTCGGCGATCAGCGGCACGATCGGGCCGTCTTTGGCAGCAAGGGTCCGGTTGATCGATCGCGCGACTTCGGTCGAGCCGGTGAAGACGACGCCTGCGATGTCCGGATGCGCCACCAGCGCCGCGCCGATCCGGCCATCGCCTTGCACCAGTTGCAGGGCGGAAGCCGGCACGCCCGCCGCGTGCAGCAGCGCGACCGCCTCCGCTGCGATCAACGGCGTCTGCTCGGCCGGCTTTGCCACCACCGAATTGCCCGCCATCAGCGCTGATGTCACCTGGCCGAGGAAGATCGCCAATGGAAAATTCCACGGCGAGATCGCAACGAAGACGCCGCGGCCGCGCAAGACGAGCAAATTGCTCTCGCCGGTCGGTCCCGGCATCGCCTCGCCGTCGCCGAACAGCTTGCGGCCCTGGGCGGCGTAGTAGCGGCAGAAATCGGTGGCCTCGCGTACCTCAGAGAGCGCGTCATCCAGCGTCTTGCCGCCTTCCCGCTGCAACAGCGCGATGAAATGCGGATCGCGCTGCTGCAACAGGTCGGCGGCGCGTTCGAGGATTTTCGCCCGTGTCTCGGCCGGCGTTCGGCTCCAGCGGCCAAAACCGCCGCGTGCGGTGGCGACTGCTGTTTCCGGCCTAGCCTCGCTGCTTGCCGCTGTTGGCAATGTCACGGCGCCGATCGCTGTCAGGAGACCATTCAGCGCGGCGCGTTCGCCGAACTCGATGCCGCGCGAATTCTGCCGCTCGGGCCGATAAAGGTCCCGCGGCAGCGGGATGTTTGGATGGCGCGCATGCTCGGCCGTGCCGATGATGTCGGCCGGCCGGCGCAGCAGCGCCTTCACGGGCACGGCCTCATCGGCGGCGAGCGCGACGAAGGATGAATTGGCGCCGTTCTCGAGCAGGCGCCGCACCAGATAGGCGAGCAGGTCGCGATGGCTGCCGACCGGCGCATAGGTGCGGTGGGCGATGTCGGGACGGTCCTTGGCAAGCTGCGCATAGAGCGCCTCGCCCATGCCGTGCAGGCGCTGGAATTCGAAGCTGCCGCCGTCGCCGGCCAACTCAAGAATGGTCGCAACGGTGAGGGCGTTGTGGGTCGCAAATTGCGGAAACAGACGCGGCCGCAACGCCAACAGCTTTCGCGCACAGGCGACGTAGTTCAGATCGGTCATCGCCTTGCGGGTGAAGACCGGATAATCGTCGAGCCCGCGCTCCTGCGCGCGCTTGATCTCGGTGTCCCAATAGGCGCCCTTGACCAGCCGCACCATCATCCGCCGGTCCAGGCTTTGCGCAAGCTGGCTGGCGTAGTCGATCACCTCGCCGGCGCGTTTCTGATAGGCCTGGATCGCGAGGCCGAAACCGTCCCAGCCGGCAAGCGCGCCGTCGGCGAACGCCGCGGCAATTCCGTCAAGCGACAATTCCAGCCGATCGGCTTCCTCGGCATCGACGGTGAAATTCAAATTGAACGCCTTGGCCTGCCGCGCGAGCTCGATCAGCCGCGGTACGAGCTCACGCATCACGCGGGTCTGGCTCACCGCCTCGAAACGCGGATGCAGCGCGGAAAGTTTGACCGAGATGCCGGGCCGGTCGGGCAGTGGGCGACTGTCCGCCGCGCGCCCGATCGCCTCGATCGCGCGCGCATAGGAAGTGAAATAGCGTTCGGCATCTTCGGCGGTGCGCGCGCCTTCGCCGAGCATGTCGAAGGAATAGCGCGGCTTGTGCGCGGAATGCGAATTCGCCCGCGACAGCGCCGCCTCGATGGTCTCGCCGAGCACGAAATGGCTGCCCATCAGCCGCATCGCCTGCCGCGTGGCGGCGCGCACCGCCGGCGCGCCGAGTCGCTTGGTCAGTCGGCCGATCGTGCCCTGCGGCGTCTCGCCGGGCTGGATCACCCGCGCGGACATGCCGAGCGCCCAGGCCGAGGCATTGACCAGGAAGGCGGCCGACTTGGTCTCGTGATTGACGAAATCGCCCTGCGCCAGCTTGTCCTCGATGAACTGGTCGGCTGTGCGCGCATCCGGCACGCGCAGCAGCGCTTCCGCCAGCACCATCAGTGCCAGACCCTCCTTGGTCGAGAGCGCGAATTCCCGCAGCATGTCCTCGATGCCGCCGAGCGGATCGTCATTGGTGCGGATCGCCTCGATCAGCCGCGTCGCGGTGGCGTCGATCCGCGCTTCCTGCGCTGCGCCGAGCCGCGCATCCGACAGCAGGCGCGATGCTATCGCGACATCATCAGGCGCGTAGGCGGCGCTGAAAGGTGGAAGAGAAGCATATTCGACTGGCATGGCGTTTTCCTCAGACCCATCAGAACCTTACTTCCATCCGAACCGTGCTTCGATAGACAAATTCGTCTATATGGCGTAGAAAATAAGGCTACATAGTAGATATGGTTGATATATGCCGGAGTTGGACAAAATAGACCGCAAGATCCTCGAAATCCTGCAGGACGATGGCCGAATCGCCAATGTCGACCTGGCGGAGCGCATCGGCCTGTCCGCGACCTCGATCGGCGAGCGGCTGAAGCGGCTGCAGCGCGAGGGATTTGTCGAGGGCTTCGGCGCACGCCTCAATCCGCATCGTCTCGGCCTCGGGCTGCTCGTGTTCGTCGAGGTGATGCTCGACAAGACCACGCCTGACATCTTCGAAAAGTTCGCACACGCTGTGCGGGCCGCGCCGGAAGTCCTGGAGTGCCACATGGTGGCCGGCGGCTTCGACTATCTGGTCAAGGCGCGCGTCGCCGATATGGGCGCCTATCGCCGCTTCCTCGGAGAAAGCCTGCTCGCACTGCCGGGCGTGAAGGAGACGCGCACCTACGCCGTGATGGAAGAGGTCAAGCGCGACGCGCCGCTGCCGGTCCCCTAGCAGTTTTACGTAGCGAGATATGATCCACAGGTCCCTGCGCGCCGTATTGGCAGGATCGGAGCGTCACGCTAATCCTTGCTTCCTCTTTGGGCGCAGGCGCATGAGCAATACCGATCGATCGAAGCACCGCGGCACAGGCGCGACGCTTGCAGGCGTCTGCACGGGGCTGCTGGCACTCTTTGCCTATCCTGCCGCTTCCGCCGAGATGAGCGCGGCGGTCGAGGCGCTGTATACGTCGGTGTCGATTTATCCGCCGTCGGCGAGCTCGATGACGGTCTGCTATGGCTTCGTCTGCCGGCGCCGCGAGATTCTGGATTTCACTGCCGCCGATCGCGCCGCGCTGACGCAGATCATGAATGCGGGCCGCGCCTCCGCTGCGGCCGAGCGTGCTGCAGTGCAAAAAGCGGTCACGTGGTTCGATCGTCGCATGGGCCCGATCATCGGCACCGACAAGCGGGTGGCGAAGGCCGATTTCCGCTATTTCGACGACAAGCACAATTACGATTGCTGGGACACCACCCGCAACACCACGAGCCTGCTCCTGGTGCTGCAGCAGTGGAATCTGCTGAGGCATCACACAGTCGGCGACCCGCATTATCGCGGCAACACGCTGGTGCTGCAGACGCCGCACAACACCGCGGTGCTGGTCGAGCGTGCCACCAAGGTGGAATGGGCTGTCGATCTCTGGCCGCGCGGCTATCTGCAGCCGCCGGATGTCATGCCCGTCACCAAATGGGTGACGGAGGACTGAAAGTGGCCGACGCGCGGATGCGCGCGCTCAGCTCCTTGTGAACGCTCCCTCTGCTTGCAATTTATTCGGGCGTCACTCCCGGACGCATCCCCGAGAGTGCGACCTGTGCCGATAATGCTAGACTTTCAAATTCTCCGCCGATGTTCGGCCGCGGTTGGCGATCTCGTCGTACTCGACCGACTGCCCTTCATTGAGAGTGGTAAGGCCGGCCTTCTGAACCGCTGAGATATGAACAAATATGTCCTTGCCGCCCGCCGCAGGCTGGATAAACCCATAGCCCTTGGTCGGGTTGAACCACTTCACAGTACCTTTAGCCATTCACGTCGTCTCCGGCGGAAATCAAATAATTAAACGAACCGGCCGGTCCCCGCACACCCCGGCATGTTCGCAAGGCAGGATAACGCAGATTGCGTCGCGCTTGGTAGCGCAAAGCTCACGCGCGATTTTGGCGGAAACACGCCGTTTCGCGGCGGTTTTGTGCCGTTTTGCCTATTTGGCACTCATTCCCGTGGAAAAGGTCCGCCAATAGCGGCAAGCCCAAGGCGGCTGGCACAGCCGGGTTTTGCAAACCGGCGCTCGCGATCAATGCACGCCGACGTTGATGATGCGCCAGCAATCGCCGAAGGACGTTATTGGCAGGTGATAATCAGGCCGCAACGACCCGCTCGCCGTTCACCAGCGACGACAGCGTGCGCGTGTCGCTGACCGTGCGCACGGTCATCGGCTCGTTGCGACCGCGGATCGCGACCTCCTGTTCGGGCAGCGCATCGGCGGCAAGGGCCGCCGTGATGCGCACCTCCTCGGAGAAGATGGCCTCGCAGCCGAGGATCTTGGTCATGTCCTGCAATCGTGCGGCGACATTGACGGCGTCGCCGAGGGCGGTGAACACCATGTGGTCGCGGTAGCCGATATCGCCGACGATCACCTCACCGCCATGGATGCCGATGCCGAAGCGGATCGGCTCGGGCAGGTCATGGCTCAGGAACTGGTTCAATTCCTCGATGTTCTTCCCGATCTCGGCCGCCGCGCGCAGCGCCTGCCGACAGGCCTGCTGCCGGCTGGTGGCGAGCCCGAACAGCGCCAGCATCCCGTCGCCGATGAACTGGTTGGGCTGGCCGCCGTTTTCGAGCACCGCCTGCGAGACCGCGCTGAGAAAGCGGTTGACGATGAAGACCGTATCGAACGGCAGCCGCGTCTCCGCAAGCTGCGTCGAGCCGCGCATGTCGACGAACAGGCTGACGAGATAGCGTTCCTGCCCGATCCGCGTCGGGTTCGACGCATGCGCATTGGCCGACATCGTGTGCGGGGTGAATAGCTGGAAGAAGGAGAGATCGGTGGTCGGCTTGAGCTGGCAGGCAAGCCGGATCGAGGGATCGGCCGATCCGACCCGGCCGAGCACGAAAGCCTCGCGCGGCGAAGGCTCGGGCAGCGCGCTGCAGTCGCCGATGATGCGGATGCGGCAGGTCGAGCAGCGCGCACGGCCACCGCAGACCGAGGCATGCGGCACGTTGTGGCGCAGGCTCGCCTCCAGCACGCTCAATCCCTTGGGCACGCGGACGGTGCGGCCATTGCCGTAGGACAGTCTGATCATGCCGCCGCGCCGTTCGAGAATGGCGCGCGCGCCGCGCGCGAGCAGCGCCAGTGCGAGCAGGCCGACATAACCAATCGTCATGCCGCTTGTGATGCGATCGAGCATCTCGGCCTGCTGCAGCGTGCCGACCTGTTGCGCGGACAGATTGTCGTGCCGCCATTCGGGCTCCGTGCTGTCGGCGATCACCGCGCGTCCGCCCTGATAGATGCCGAGCACCGCCAGCGTCGGGATCAGCACGGCGGCCGCGAGCAGGAACGGCGCCGCGCGCTTGAAGAAGCTGCGCAGCCTCAGCCAGAAATAAAGCCCGATGCAGCCGTGCACCCAGGCGATGACGAGCACCGCGAGCATCGGCCACAGCCTTTGTTTCGCGCTGATGAAGAACAGATAGAGTTCCTGCGGATAGAGCTTCTCGTGGCCGTACAGCGTCTGCCCGAGCCGTATGCCGACGATATGGGCGATGATCAGAAAGGGGATGCTCAGGCCCAGCACGAGCTGCAGCGGCTCGATCGCCTTCCAGCCGAACTGGCGGCGCTGATACAGCGCCCAGATGCCGAGCCCGGAGTGCACCAGGCAGGCGCCGTAGAAGATGACGGCGACGGGCGGAAATTGCCAGAACGCGATGTGCCAGTCGACGCCCCAGGCCAGCGCCTCCGGCGAGATGTTGCCGAGCGCGTGATTGAGGAAATGGCTGACCAGATAGGCAAACAGGATGGTGCCGCTGGCGAGCCGAACCTGCCGCAAGCCGATGCCGCGGAAAAATTCCCGTAACTGCTCGCGCGCAGAGGAGGCCATGTGATCCGTAGTGACTATCGTCAAATCTAACGCCTTATTCCCGTGCTGAACATTGCCGCCGTCCCGGGCTCGGCTTTGGGCTCGACCCGGGGTCCCGTCGCTCCGGGACGACATCTATCATTCTTTTCCCTGGACACGTTGACACTCCGTTAGGAGTCTAGGAAAAGCGCGGCCGTGACGCAGATATCGCTTAAAACCAGCCGCGCAACAGTAGACGATTATCCTGCCGCGCCGCCATGGCCCGTCGTGATCGGCCTGATCGCGGCGATGACGCTTCTGCGTCTGGTCTATGCAGCCGTGCTCGACCTGCGCACCGACGAGGCCTATTACTGGACCTGGTCGAAAGAGAACGTGCTGTCGTTCCTCGATCATCCGCCCATGATCGCCTGGTTCATCGGCTTCGGCACCGCGATCTTCGGCGACACCAATCTCGGCGCGCGTTTTGCCGGCATCCTGGCGATGCTGGCAACCCAGTTGCTGCTGGCCGACATCGTCCGTCGCGTCACACATGACTTCAGCGCGATCGTGCTGGCGCTGCTGTTGCCGGAGGCCGCGCTCTATTACGGCCTCCTGATGGCAAAGATCGCGCCCGACACCGCGATGATCCCATTTGCGGTCGCGATGTTGTGGTCGCTGGTGCGGCTCACTGAAAGCGGCGACGGGCGCTGGTGGCTTGCGGCCGGCCTGTTCGGCGGGCTTGCGCTACTCTCGAAATTCACCGTGGTCATGCTGCTGCCGGCGATCGTGGCGTTCATGCTGGTGCCGAGCTGGCGATGGCGCTGGCTCTCCAGCCCTTATCCCTATGTTGCGGTCGTGATCGCGGTCCTCGTGTTCTCGCCGGTCCTGATCTGGAATTACCAGCACGACTGGGCCTCGTTCCGCTTCCAGGCGGTGCGCGCCACCGCCGACCATCCGTTCTCGCTCCGCACCCTCGGTGAGTTCTTCGCCCTGCAACTCGGCCTGGTCGGCTTCGTGGTGCTGCCGGTGGTGCTGTCGGGGGTGACGCTCACCGCATGGCGCGGCTATCGCACCCGCGAGCCGGTCGCAATCCTGCTCTCCACCGCGGTGATCGTGCCGTTCTGCTATTTCCTGTGGAAGTCGCTGACGCTTCGGGTCGGCGACACCTGGCCGATGTTCCTTTGGCCCGCCGGCTTTGCCGCTACCGCCATCAATATCGCGATGCTGCCGCGCGAAGGTTTTCCGAAATGGATGATCCGCTCGACCATCTCCTGGGCCCGGATCGCTGTGATTTCAGGTATCGCCTTTGTCATCTGCGTGTTCGTTTACTATGTCGCGACGCCCTTCAATTTCATCGGCCGCACCGATCCGATCGGCGGCGAGGCCGGCTACCGAGAACTCGCCGCGCGCGTAGAAGACCAATTGCAGAAGCAGGGTGCGAGCTGGATCGCGACCACGGACTATCGCACCTATGCGATGCTGCGCTGGTTTTTCAATGGCCGCGTGCCCGTGGTCCAGCTCAACGAACGGGGCCGCTTCCAGGGCTTTCGCGATCCCGGCATGGACCGCATCAGGGGTCACGCTGCCATCTATGTCGTGCGCGAGCTCGACAACCAGATGCCATTCCTGGATGCGGCAGGCGTAGCGCGCCAGCCGCTCGAACGCGTCGAGCGCATCTGGCGCGGCATGGTGATGGACAGCTTTTCGTTGGAAAAACTGACCGGCTGGACCCCCGAACTCTCCCCGCCACCGGATTCGCCGCTATTCCGCTGGCGCGTGCTGGCGATCTTGTCCAACGAGACGCGATGCCCTTCACCTTCTCCCCT
This sequence comes from Bradyrhizobium sp. BRP22, assembly GCF_020194175.1. Classification (GTDB taxonomy): domain Bacteria; phylum Pseudomonadota; class Alphaproteobacteria; order Rhizobiales; family Xanthobacteraceae; genus Bradyrhizobium. Next base: position 62,854 of record NZ_JADYVX010000035.1, read on the forward strand.
TGTGGGAGAAGGTGGCGCGCATGCAATGCGCGCCGGTTGAGGGGTTCTTTCCGCGGGCGCCGGCGTTCGTGGAAACAGACCCCTCACCCAAGCGAGTTCGCTGCGGGCACCTGAGCTGCCCTCTCCCACAAGGGGCGAGGGCGCATCAACTGGCACCTCGCTCGTCCTCGTCGCGCTTGCGCAGCAAGTCTTTCGCCAGATCAGCCAATGCCGGCCGCGGCAATGCGGTGAACGGCAGCGGCCGTGTCACTTCGATGGCGGCGAGGCCGAGGCGGGCGGTGAGGAGGCCGTTGAGGACGCCTTCGCCGAGGCGCTGCGACAGTTTGGCGGCGATGCCGTGGCCGAGCATCTGCTGGATCAGGCTGTCGCTGGCGGCCATGCCGCCGGTGATCGCGAGATGCGCGATCACCTGGCGCATCAAGCTGAACATGCCGAGCGCGCCGGGCCGGCCGCCGTAGAGATACGCCAGTTGCCGGATCATGCGCAGCGCCGCCACGAACACGAACAGCACGTCGATCGCCGCGCGCGGGCTGACCGCGGTGACCACCGAGACCCGCTGCGCCGCTGATGACACCAGACGGCGCGCCTCTTCGTCGAGCGGCGTCATCAATTCGCGCTCGGCGAGCTTGATCATGTCGGCGCCGTCGATGATGTCGTCGGTGTGGCTTTGCAGCGTGGCGCGGGCGCGGGCAAGCTGCGGGTTCTGGTGCGCGAGCTTGAGCAGGTCGTCCACGATCACCCGGCTCGCCGCGCGGTCGTCGCTGAGCACCACTTCGGCGGCGCGCAGATGCAGCTTCTCGATCGTGGCCAGCCGCGCCAGCCCGAAGACTTCGCGCGCGACGATGACGGTCAGCGCGACCACCGCGATCACGGCGAGCGCGAGGCCGATGAAGCCCATGCCTTCGTTGCGGGCAAACAGGTCCTCGATCAGGTTGACCACGCCGAGCCCGGCGCCGAGCAGCATCAATCCGCCGGCCGCCGCCCAGAACAGCGTGCCCCAGCGGAAGCGGCGCCGCGTCGTGACCTGAGGCGCATCGATTGGCACCGGCAGCAAGGCGGGGTCCGGCTCCGGCGTGACATGGATGGTGCCGCGAGCCGGCCGGCTCTTGTCGTCCGCATCGATCACGATCACGGAGGGATCGTCGAGCTTGAAGGTCGCCGGTCGCCGATGGGGCGTTTTCTCGCTCATTGCAATCTGTCTCCGATCAGGAACTGGAGAGCGCGGTCAAGACGGATATGGGGCAAAGCGGGTTCCTCGTCACCCTCCCGCACCAGCTTCGGCGGCCGAAATCGCAGGAAGCGGTAATCGGCCTTGTCCGCCGCCGCGCTGGACAGGCCGCGGAAGGTGCCCCTGAATAATTCCTCGGGATCGTCAGGCAGGTCGCCCGGAAAGGTCGCCACTTCAGTCTCGCCATCGAACGTCTCGCCATCAGCGGTTTCGCCAGGCGCCGGCGTGCCCAGGATCGACGGCAGCTTCTCCCGGCCGCGCGCCACCTGTGCCTCGCGGGTGGCGCGCACCGCAGCGAGCGCCACCACGTCGATCGCAGCACCCGCATATTCGGCGCGAGCGGCGGCCTTCGCCACGGTCCGCCGCAGGATCGCTTCCAGCCGGTCGTGGCTCTGGTGATGCAGATGATCGGCCTTCGTCGCCGCGAACAGAATGCGGTCGATCCGCGGCCGGAACAGCGCGCTCAGGATCGTGCTGCGGCCGATGCGGAAGCAATCCAGGATGCCGGCGAGCGCAGCTTCGAGATCGTGCAGCGCCTCAGGCCCGGCATTGAAGGCGGCGAGTGCGTCGACCAGCACGATCTGGCGATCGAGCCGCGCAAAATGATCGCGAAAGAACGGGCGGACCACGACGTCCTTGTAGGCCTCGTAGCGTCGCCGCATCATCGCCCACAGCGAGCCGTCGGGCGCAGAGCCGTCGATCGGAACCTCGAGCGGCGCGAAGGTCAGCGCCGGCGAGCCGGCGAGGTTGCCCGGCATCAGGAAGCGGCCGGGCGGCAACAGGCTCATGGCAAAGCGCTCGTCGCGGCAGGCGCGAAGATAATCGGTGAAGAGTTTCGCTGCCTTCAGCGCCGCCTGTTCATCCTCGCGGCCTTCAGGATCGAGCGTATTCAGATGCTCATGCCACGGCACGGCAAGTCCGGCACGAAGCGGCTCGCGCGACAGCGCGAGGCTCTCGGTCGACCATTGCTCAAAACTCTTGTTCAGCAACGGCAGGTCGAGCAGCCACTCACCGGGATAGTCGACGATGTCGAGGATGAGCGTGCGGTCCGCGCCATTTTGCCGCTGGTAGTCGATGACGAGGCGAAGCTCGCTGATGTCGGTGGTCGAATTCGGCCAGCGCCGCTCCTCGACCAGGGTGCGGACATGGTTCTCGTAGTCGAAGCGCGGCACCGCATCGTCCGGCTGCGGCGCCAGATGGGCGCGAGCGATCCGGCCCGAGGCATAGGCCTCGAACACCGGAAAGCGGCCACCGCGGGTCAGTCCATGGATCAGCGCCGTGATGAACACCGTCTTGCCGGCACGCGATAAGCCGGTGACGCCGAGCCGCACGGTCGGGTTGAAGAAGCTGTCGCCATAGTCCCAGAGCGCCCGCGCCGATAGGCGCGCTTCCTCGACGATATCGGTCAGACTAAGGGCCATGCAGGCGAGCAGCAACCCGGGCGGGAGGAGGGCAATTGGCGAACAACACTCCGCAAAGTGGCAATTGATGGGCCAAAATCAAGCACTTCGTCAGCCACCCAAGGCGGCCCCGTTCATCGCCGGTTCAAAAAACAGCCACGACGATAGGATAGTAGATCGGCTAGCCTTCCGACGCCGATGTCCACTCGCCCCTGGTGATGCCCGCTGACTGGCCATGACGATATTCCGACTGAAGCAACTTGCCTCCAATTCGTTCCACGCGGCCGGCGCCGTGATCTGGAACTACGATCGTGCGGAGCTGATCGCCGACGGCATCGTCCATGTCGTCGGCATCTGCTTCGGTCTGATCGCCGCCACCGTGCTGATCGTGCTGACGGCGATCTACGCAACGCCGCGCGACGTCGCGGTGGTCTCGGTCTACGTCGTGGGCCTCTTGGCGATGCTGGTGCTGTCGGCGACCTATAATCTCTGGCCGGTGTCGCGCGCCAAATGGGTGCTGCGCCGCTTCGACCATTCGGCGATCTATGTCCTGATAGCGGCGACCTATACGCCTTTCATCATGGAATTGCGGGAGAGCTATTTTGCGATCGCGCTCCTGGTCGGGGTCTGGTGCGTGGCGATCGTCGGCATCGTGCTGAAGCTGATGCTGCCGGGCCGTTTCGACCGGCTGTCGGTCGGGCTCTACCTTGCCATGGGCTGGAGCGGCTTGATGCTCTATGATGCGGTGGTGAAGGCGCTGCCGGCGATGGCGCTGTGGTTCGTGGTCGCGGGCGGCGTATTGTACAGTCTCGGCGTGGTATTCCACGCGTGGCAGCGGCTGCGCTTCCAGAACGCGATCTGGCACTGTTTTGTCTTGCTTGGCGCGGCCTGCCATTATACGGCGATCCTCGACCTCGTGCTCGCGAGCTGAGGCCGCTGACAACAGATAAACAGGGAGGGGGCCATGCAGGTGGCAGAAAAAGTCGTGGTCGTCACCGGTGGCGGCAATGGCATCGGCAAGGCGCTGTGCGAAGTGTTTCACCGCGCCGGCGCCGCGAAGGTGGTGGTGGTCGATCTCGACCATGCGGCCGCTGAAAAGGTTGCGGCTTCCGTCGGCGGCGCGGCTTTCAAATGCGATGTCGGGCAGGAGAAGAACATCCTGCACGTGATCGAGGCGACCGAGCGAATGTACGGCCCGATCGCGCTGTTCTGCTCGAATGCCGGCATCGGCGGCGGCTTCGATCCGCTCTCGGTGAACGCCGGCGGCACCTCGGATGAGCCATGGGCACGAAGCTGGGCGATCCATGTGATGGCCCATGTCTACGCCGCGCGGCATCTGGTCCCGCGCATGAAGGCGCGCGGCGGCGGCTATTTCCTCAACACGATCTCCGCGGCCGGCCTGTTATCGCAGGTCGGCAGCCCGGCTTATTCCACCACCAAGCATGCCGCGGTCGGCTTTGCGGAGAATCTTGCGATCTCCCACCGCGCCGACGGCATCAAGGTCTCGATCCTCTGCCCGCAGGGCGTCGACACCAACATGCTGCGTTCGATCCCGAAGGGCCCGCAATCCGGCGACGGCGACCTCACAGCCGATCAGGTCGCCGAGGATGCGCTGCGCGGCATCGAGCAGGAAACCTTCCTGATCCTGCCGCACCCGCAGGTGCTCGGCTACATGCGCAAGAAGACCGAGAACTACGACCGCTGGATCGGCGGCATGGCCAAGATCCAGGCCCGGATGCGCGAAGAACACGGGAAATAGCCGGACCCTCATGGTGAGGAGCGCGTTAGCGCGTCTCGAACCATGAGGCCGCCATGGCGCCCGCGGCCCATCCTTCGAGACGCGCGCCAAGCGCGCTCCTCAGGATGAGGTTTCATGTGTGGCTCGTTCGGTGCTGTCTTCATTCATCGGCGCCGCATTACAGATGTAGCCATACCCTGGCATCCACGCCCTTTCCATCCGCGGGAGCTTGAGCAACACTAACAACCGGAAACCCGGAAATCGGTGAGGACGTCATGGATTTCACCACGGTGCGGAACGGATCGATCAACCTGAACGTGGCGGTCGCCGGCCGCGGTCCGCTGATCCTCTGCGTTCACGGATTTCCCGAGCTCTGGTATTCGTGGCGTCACCAGATCGATCATTTCGCACAGCGCGGCTACACCGTGGCAGCGCTTGATGTGCGCGGTTACGGACAGAGCTCCAAGCCGCAGGAGATTGCCGCCTACACCATTCGCAATCTGACGTCCGACATCGCCGCCGTGATCGATCAATTGGGTGCTGGCAAGGCGATCCTGTTCGGCCACGATTGGGGTGCGCCGCAGGTTTGGAATACGGCGCTGCTCTACCCGGACAAGGTGACGGCGGTCGCCGGGTTGAGTGTCCCATACATCCCCAGAAGACCGGTGGCCTTTCTCGACGCGGTCAAGGCCGCCTACAAGGACCGCTTCTTCTATCAGATCTATTTCCAGGACGAAGGCGTGGCCGAGAAGGAGCTCGAGGCCGACATCCCCGTCGCTTTGCGAAAACTCTATTTCGCCATCTCAGGCAGCGCGCCGCTCAACAAATGGCTCGAACACAAGCCGGTGGATGCAAAATTGCTCGACGGGATGATCGATCCGCAGCCGTTTCCGGATTGGATGAGCGAGCAGGACCTGCAGCTCTATGTCGACGCATTTCGCGCCGGCGGCTTCCGTGGGCCGCTCAACCGCTACCGCGCGCAGGACATCGATTTTAGGGAACTGGAGGAGTTTGCTGGCAAGCCCGTGACGCAGCCATCCTATTTTGTCGCCGGCGAACGCGACGCGGTTCGCGCGTTCGTCCCCGGCATGGATCTCTATGCGAACCCCGGGATTGGCTGCACCGACTTCCGCGGATCGGTCATCCTCCCAGGCATCGGTCACTGGGTGCAGCAGGAAGCGCCAGCGGAGACCAACGCCGCGCTGGAGCGATTCCTCGCCGGCCTTTGAGAGGGCGGAAGTCGCACCCGCGGCGTCATACACCATTGTTGCAAGTTACCGGGTCGGCGCCCAGCGCCGCCCGATGATTGGCCCCGCGAAGCAATCCATCGATCCACATGGGTGGAGACACGGGTCGCTTCGCTTGGGCTGGCGTACGTCGACTTCACCACGACTGGCTAACCCTCACGCCAGGCGCAGCTTCGTCGGCTGCCTTCGCTCTGCAACTGCGCTACAGTGTGAGAGCTGGCCTGAGCGTGGGAGCCCGCATGTCCATAGCAATCTCGGCACTTGGCGGCGTGGGTCTCTTCCTGCTTGGCATGACCGTGATGACGGAAGGCCTGAAGGCGCTGGCCGGCTCCGCGCTGCGCACGGTGCTCAGCAGGGCGGCGGCGACGCCGCTGCACGGCTCGTTCTGGGGCGCGATCGTCACGCTTCTCGTGCAGTCCTCCAGTGCAACGACCATGACGACGATCGGTCTGGTCAGCGCGGGTCTGTTGACGTTCCAGCAAGGGTTGGGTCTCGTTTTCGGCGCGAATATCGGCACCACGGGGACCGGCTGGCTGGTCGCGCTCATCGGCGTCCGCGTCTCGCTCACCGCCGCGGCGCTGCCGATGATCTTCGTTGGTGCGCTGACCAAGCTCCTGGCCCACGGGCGAATATCCGGAGTGGGCGCCGCGCTCGCCGGGTTCGGACTTGTGCTCTTTGGGCTGACGACCCTGCAGCATGGCATGGGCGGGCTCGCCGAACGGTTGCACCCGGCGGACCTGCCTGCCGTTCTCGCAGGTCCGGATGCCCCGTGGTGGTCGGCTCTGTTCGGCCTCATGCTGCTGGTCGTGGTCGGGGTGGTGATGACCGCGCTGATGCAGTCATCGACGGCCGCCGTCGCGGTGACGTTGTCCGCTTACTTCGCCAATGCGATCGGGCTGGATCAGGGTTGTGCGCTGATCATCGGCCAGAACATCGGAACAGCGACGAGTTCTGCCTTGGCCGCGATTGGCGCGAGCACCACCGCCAAGCGGCTGGCGATCGCCTATGTGCTTTTCAAGCTTATCGCTGCCATCATCGCCCTGGCGCTGTTTCCGGTCGTCGTCCCGCTGCTCATTCGTGCCTCGAACACCGTCGATGGCGTTACCCTGCTGGCCGGCTATCACACGGCCTACAATGTTGTCGGCGTTGTGGTCCTGCTGCCGCTGGTGAACTGGTTCACGCGACTGGTCGAGCGCATTCTGCCCGAGCGTGGCTCGCCGCTCACGCGGTGCCTCGATCCGTCGGCGCTTGCGACACCGATCGTGGCGGTGGAAGCAGTGCGCCGAACGATCGCACGCGCGCTCGTAACGGTATGCAGTTCGGTCGAGGCGGCACTGGCCGGCCACGTCGAGCCAATCCGACTGGGAAAGGACGTCACGTCGGTGCAGGAGGCCGCCGATGCCTTGCGCCAGGCGCAAATATTCCTGTCGGACATGACCGGACCGCCTGACACCGACGACGAGCAACGGCGTCTCACGATCACGCTGCATGCACTCGACCACGCATCTCGACTGGCAGAAGCGGCGAATGGAGGTATCGATTTCACTTCGGTGGGTGGCGGACCGGAGGACATGCGCGCGGGAGAGCTGTGTGCAGAAGCGATGCGAAGCGCAGCCGCCATTGCGCGCGGAGTGGCGGCGCCACCCCGCGCCGCTGGATCGCCGCAGGTCGTGCCAGCCTCGCATGGCGCCGACGCCATGGCCGGTCCGCGCGCGATCCCGACCGACGAGGCGATCGCCGAGCTCGAACGTTGTACGACGCAACTGGACGAACTGCGGCGTATCCATCGCAGTGCGACGCTCGGCGCGGTCGCCAACGGAACGCTCACCGCCGACGCGGCGCTCGTTCGCGTCGAAACGGTCCGAAGCCTCGAAGCGCTGGCGCATCACGCCTGGCGTTCCGCGGCCCATCTTGTCGGTCGCGGCTAGCTTGGCGAGGTCTCAGGTCGCAAGTCGCGCAGCGCCGGCTCTGCGTCAGATGCAAACAATTTGCTGAAAGCTGATACTCGCAGATTCGCCGCGTTCGACGCAACCTGCCGCTCTTCCATCAGCCGCAGCATCGTCAGCCAGCTTGCTGCGTCGACTCGATCCCAATCGCACACTCCGCCCGCGGCGCTCAAATCCCCATAGTGCACGCCGCACCACCAACGTATCCCCTCCCGCGATTTCCTCCCTTGGAGGCTTTCGGACGCCGGCCCTCGGAGCCCGCGGCATTGTCAATCATTGGGCCGGCATCCGAAACCCTTCACAGAAGCAGACGACTTTAGCAACGCGATCACGGGAGCGAAGCACCGGCTACCAACTCCTTGGACATGAAAATGCGGCTTGTACCTTGCGGCAAGCATGGTATTTCGCCGAAGCGCTGCCATCCGTTGCGGGCGTAGAAGCCCGGTGCTTGAAAGCTGATCGTATACAGCACGGCTGAAACACAGCCACGCCGCCTCCCCTCCTGTTCGAAAGCCCGCAGGATGGTTGTTCCGAGACCGCCACGCCGGTGCTCAGGTCCTATATAAAAAAGGTCAAGAAAAAGCAGCCCTAGGGATGATCGGCCGATCGCTCCCCCTATAATTGCGTCGGTGGATGGATGCTGGGCCAAGACCGCTAGAGGAATCCGGTCAGCATACCCCGTCACTTCGTCATTAAATGCGTCAAGGCCACCGCCGATAGCTCTCTGCATGTCAGCGGTGATGGTGTCTGTAACGACAATGCTAGGGCTAGCCATTTACCCAATCCTTATTGTAGCTTGGCGCTGAGCGATGCTATCAGAGTCCTGCTGCCATAGTACTGTCAGCAGCGAGGAGATAATTCGTCCGCGCAGGGTCAAAGGACTAAACCGCTCGCGCGGTAGGGCACGACGGCTGGCAGCGGAGCCCGGACGATAGCGCAATAGGGCGTCCTGCCTTGAGATTGAGGGGTTTCGACAACCTCACTCAAGGCAGGAGCATCCCCATGATCGACGAGGCCATGAGCCCGTTGCGCCGACGCATGATCGAAGACATGACGATCCGCAAGTTCGCGCCGAAGACCCAACATGACTACGTGCAAAGGATCAAGAACTTCGCTGTATTTCTCGGGCGATCGCCCGATACGGCGACCTTCGAGGACGTGCGCCGCTACCAACTGCATCTGGCAGCGAGCGGCGTTAGCGTGCCGACCATCAACCAGACCGTCCGCCGCTTCCTCATCCACGTGCTGCCCAAGGGCTTGCACCGCATCCGCCACTACGGCCTGTTCGCCAAAGGCGCTTGCGCCGGCAACATCGCCCGCGCCCGTGAGCTGCTTGCCGTTGCAAAACCTGAAGGTCAGCCCACCGCGGCCGCCGTCGATCCCAGCAAGCCGGCTTGTCCATGCTGCGGCGGTCGCATGATCATCGTCGAAGTCTTCGCGCGCGGTGCAATGCCACGGTATCGGCCGACAGCTCCAACAAACCACATCAGGATCGACACCTCATGACCGTGCCGCAATCCCGCAAATCTGCCCGTCGCGCTCGCTGGCTCTCAACCGGCCACGGCAGAGCGCGCCCAGATATCCGTCAGCCGTCGCAAATCGTCGGACGACTTGTCCAGCTCGATGCTATCCGCCGCGCATTTGTCAGCGGCTTCACCGTCGCACAACTCGTCGGACCGCCTCGATCTCAATCAACGAGCTCACCCGCGGCACTCAAATCCCCATAGCGCCTGCCGCACCGCCTTACGTTCCCTTAAGCGCGGTTTCCTCCCTTGGAGGCTTTCGGACGCCGGCCCTCGGAGCCCGCGGCACCTTCACTCATTGGGCCGGCATCCGAAACCCTTCACATAAGCGGAAGTTCGTGGCCTTGCCAGTGAGCAAATGCTCTAGTGCTCCCGCACGCCTACCTTCCTGAGTCCGTCGAGAATGTCGTCGAACTCACGGCGGAACTGCGGATTTCTCGTGAGTGCATAACCGAAATCACGATACCATTGGATCGTGAAGTCTGGTCGGATCTTGTTGAATTCGGCTAAGCTCAGCCGTGCCTGCTCAAATTGTCCGGTCGCCCCGTAAGCCGAGACCAGACCTATAAAGGCGAACCAGTACGCGCTGTTCATGTTGAGCGTCCGCCTGCATTCTTCGATTGCTTCTTGATAATCGTGCAGGTGCAGGTGTGCATGGCAGAGGGTCCAACGCCAAGCGACAGCAGAAGGATCCCTGGGGCTGAGCCGGAGAGCTAGCTGCGTCACGGAGAGGGCTTCGCGTGCCCGCCCGGCGAGGATTAGTGCATCTCCTTTACCTGCGTAGGCGGCCGGGAAATTCGGATTGATTTCAAGCGCAGCGTCGTATTGATGCAACGCCTCTTCAGGGTTACCAAATCGAAGAGTGTCTCCCTTGACCACGTGGGCCATTGCGTTTGCCGGGCTTTTCGAAAGGGCTCTGTCGACGAGATTGGTTGCCGTCTTATTGTCTTCCACCACGGACACAGGCCATCCGGAGAGCAAATTAATAGGGGGGCTCAGGCTCCACGCTTTCCCGATCATTGCATCGACGTGGTCTGGGTCGAGGCGCAGTGCATTGTCGAATAGCTCCCTTGCCTGCGCAATTGTCGTCTTCGATCGGGGCTCATAGGACTTTGCCCAGCCCCGCATAGTGAAGTCCATGGCGTCCGGATTCTTCGATCGGTCCGTTTCGCTACGGCGGCTTTCGGCTTGGATAAGCTCAATATTGAGCGAGCGGGCGAGCCGTACTGTGATCTGGTCCTGCAAGACGGCGACATTCGTGCGATCACTGTCGAAACGATCGGACCAGATGTCGCGACCACTCGCGACATCTGTAAGCGACACGTTGACCCGGACCTGTTCTCCGGCGCGCCGCACCGCGCCCTGTACGGCCCAGCGGATACCCAAGTCCTTACCGAGCGTCTTCAGATCGACCTGCCTGTTTTTATAGGTAAAAGCCGTCCCGCGTCCGATGACAAATGCGTTGCGCATTCGCGCAAGATCTGTCGTCAAATCGGCCGTAATACTGTCGGCGAAATAGTCCTGCTCCGGATCGTTGTTGAGGTTCGCAAAGGGCAGGACGACGAGAGACAAGCGGGGAGCGATATCGGGCCGGGCCGCTGCCTCTCTCTGTGTCTTTTGCCCGTCCGGCAAAACGTCAGTGCGGGTGTTCCAGACATTCGAATAACCGAAGAGGCCGATCGCGCCGACGGTGGCGACCGACGCGAGCGCGCCGCCAGTAAGCTTCAAACGGCCCAGGATTTGGCCCAGCAAGCCGCCAGCGCCAGCGAACACCGCTTGCTCCGGTACCTCTTTCGGTACTTCCGAGTCCGACAGCTTTGCGCGCCAGACACGTATCGGCTCGGCAATGTTTTTCAGCGCCTGCGGCCCCATGTCTTCGAACGCCATATCGACCTTGCCGCGAACTTGATCGTAGGCGGAAGACGAGATGGAGATGCCGCCTGGCTCCCCGATGCCTTCGAGGCGAGCCGCAATATTCACACCGTCGCCGAAGATATCGTGCGGCTCGACGATGACATCGCCTATGTTGATGCCCACGCGAAAAAGAAGGGGTCTGCCCTTCGCATCATTCTGCTGCAGGTCGCCAATAGCGCTTTGGAAGCGCACGGCCGCTCGAACTGCCTGGACCGCGCTCGGAAACTCGGCCAAGAACCCGTCGCCGGTGTTCTTGACAATGCGGCCTCCGTGCTCCGCCACTGTCGGCTCGATAACATCGGCAAGGAGCGTCGTGAGACGCCCGTGCGTGGCCTCCTCGTCGTCGTGCATGAGCCGCGAATAGCCCGCGACGTCGGCGGCCATTATCGCCGATAGCCTGCGTCCGCTCGGAACTCGCCGCTTTCCGTCCATGGCGCGAAAGCCTCAACCAAGACGAGTGTACCATAAATCTGGCCGGCGAGCCAGTCGCACGATGGTTCGCTCGAAGCTGAGTGAACTACTCCGCAGCGCGAGGTCGGCTCAGGGTCATTTGCGTTGATCTTGGCGTGTGCGCGTCATGTCCGCTTGAAGAGCCAACAGCAGACATTCGTAAGCCAAGCGGGATCGCTTTGGCAAAAGCTATGCCGATTGTCCGATTCGCACCGTTGAACGCATCGATTTGGAAATGATCAAACGCGTTGGCTCTGCCCATCGCGCAGCTTCAATTCATCGTCGTCGCGGCTCGCCCTAAGTGCGCGTGCGTAGATCATCAGCCCGTCGCGCACGGTCTCCCGATCGGCTTCGCTCAGATGCTCGAGCGCACCGGAGACTTGCCGCCGGCCGAAATCATGGAGGGCAGCGAGGGTGCGTCGGCCCTTCGCCGTCAGCGATAGCTGCTTGATCCGCGCATCGTCGGCATCGACGGTCTCCTTCAACTCGCCGCACTCGATCAGTTTGCGGACCATGCGGCTGACGCTGGATTTCTCCAAATGGAGGATTTCGGACAGTTCAGCCGACGTCAGGGGTCCACGGGTCCCGATTTCCACGATCGTGTGAACGGCCGACGGCGGGTAGTCGGTTGCGGCCACCGTCTGCTCCATGAAGCCGAGTTCGCGCACCATCAGACGCGAAGCCGCGCGAATATCATCGATGAGGGACAGGTCCTGGAACGGCATGGCTTGACTCCGGCACGATAGTTGTATCATACAACTATCGATGGGACAACGGAGTCCGGCCTGATGAGCGAGGCGGCAACCAGCGGTTTGAATACCGTCGCGAACCGAATGAAGCGTAAGATTTGCCTCGTGACGGGAGGCGGAAGCGGCATTGGTCGCGCCACGGCGCTGAGGATGGCCGCGGAAGGCGCGGCGGCGATCCTGATCGCGGGCAGGCGCGAGGCGGAGATTGAATCTGCGGCGGCTGAATGCAGGGAGTTGGGTGTAGAGGCTCTGGCGGTCAGGACCGATGTCACGAAGGAGGACGAGGTCGAGGGCCTGGTCCGCATCGCGGTCGAACGCTACGGCAGGCTCGATGCCGCCTTCAACAATGCCGGATTCCAGGAGCGGCGCGCCGGCATCGAGGAACAGCGCAGCGCCGTCTATGACGAGGTGTTCGACACCAATGTGCGCTCGGTGTTCCTCTGCCTGCGCCATCAGCTTCCGGTCATGTTCGCGCGGGGCGCAGGCAGGATCGTGATCAATGCGTCGGTGAGCGGCGTCCGAAACCCGAATGCGGGACTTTCACTTTATTCAGCGTCGAAGGCTGCCGCGATCTCGCTGATGCGCTCGGCCGCGATGGAGGCCGCGCCGCGCGGCGTCACGATCAACGCGGTTGCGCCCGGCCGTGTCGTGACCGACATGATGCTCCGCTCGGGCGTTGGCGACATGTCTGCCGTCGCAGCGGGATTGCCGCTTCGGCGGATGGGACAACCCGACGAAGTTGCCGAAGCGGTGGTCTGGTTGCTCTCCGACAGCGCGTCGTACGTTGTAGGTCACGTGCTCGCAGCCGACGGCGGATTTTTGGCTTCCTGAAGAGAGCGTAGCCCGGATGGAGCGCAGAGACTGGGTAAGAATCTGAGCTTTTTGTAGGAACGAGTGTACGATTCGGTATGACGAATCGTAGGTTCAAGACCGGCGTCAGCCGGGATCAGGTCAGCCTTCTACCTGCACGGGTCGAAGATTAT
>NZ_JADYVX010000036.1 GCF_020194175.1 Bradyrhizobium sp. BRP22
TGCTGCTGCTGTCATTCATGGAGTCCTCGCAAAGAGCCTGTTTGCGGCATTCCGCGTCCACCAAACAGCGGCTCAGCGCGATGCCATGACGGTTATAATATAAAATTACGATCGTAATTCAATAAGGGTGTCCGCCTTCTCTGGACACATGAGCGTGAGGTGTTGACGGGTTGGACGAGAGGCCAATCAGGAAGAAGATGTCCGCTTCGGGTCTTGGCCGTGTAAAACACGATTTCCAAGGCGATCTGTCGGAAGCCATGACCAACTTGGTCTCAGGCCGCGATCGCAGCCATCAGCGGCCTGACCCCGACGATGTTCAGGACCCGTGGCGGATTGTAGGCCAGGACGGAGAGTGCCATTTCGGCGGCTACTTTCGGAAGCGTTTTGGTGAGGAAGTGTGTCGCTCCCATGCGGGCTTTCATGGTGCCGAACGGATGCTCGACGGTCTCTCGGCGCTGGCGCATGGCTTCTGGATTTGCATCAAGGCGCTGCTGGACAGCTTCGAGCAGATGCTCATGCTCCCATCGCGGAATCCGCCGCTCTGGCCCCGTCGTGCACTGGGATTTGAGCGAACAATTCTGACAGGCTGTGGTCCAGTAGCGCCGCATCCTCTTACCATCTTCCTCATGCGTGAAGCGATAAGGCAACTGTTCCCCAGCTGGACAGCGATAGGCGTCCGCCTCTGGCAAATAGACAAAGTCCTGCTTGCTGAAGCGCTCCGTCTGACTTGGCACCCGACGTCTGCGGCTTGGGTAGCGTCACCGCAATGCCGGCCTCGTGACAGGCGAGGCTCTCCGGGCTGCTGAAGTAGCCACGATCGGCTACAGCTTCGAGCGTCTCCGTCTGGAGAACGGCCTTCGCCTGCTTGGCCATATTGGTGAGTTGCGCCCGATCCGAGCCGCTGTTCGTCACCTCATGCGCCACAATCAGATGGTGCTCGGTGTCAACGGCGACCTGCACGTTGTAGCCGACAACGCCGGAGCCGTGGCCGCTCGTTGCCATCGAACGGCTGTCGGGATCGATCAGGGAGATTTGCTGATCGGGCGAAGCAAGCATCTGCTTCTCGTAGACAGCAAGCTTGCCCATTTCCTCCTTCAGCTTCGTCAGCTTTTCGGAAAGCCTCGTCACCTTCGCGGCCAACGCCTCGGTCGGCTCCTGTCGGTCGGCCGTGTCAAGTTGGCTCAGATAGCGCGCGACGCTCTCCTCCAGTTGCGCACGCCGTCGCTCCAACTTCGCCCGTGTGAAGTTCTTGTCCCGGTTGTTCACGGCTTTGAACTTGCTGCCATCGATGGCGACGCTCCCCGTCGTGAGAAGGCCCATCTCACGGCAGAGTTCGACGAAGCGCGCACATACCTTGCGTAGCGCCAGGCCATTGTCTTTCCGGAAGTCCGCGATCGTCTTGTGATCAGGAGCGAGCCGACCCAGCAGCCACATCACCTCGACATTGCGTCCGGCTTCTCGTTCGAGCCGCCGGCTCGACTGCACCCGGTTCAGGTAGCCGTAAATGTAAAGCTTAAGCAGAACCGAGGGGTGGTACGACGGCCGACCAGTCGCCGCCGGCTCCACCCCCTCAAAGCTCATCTCAGCCAAATCGAGCGCATCGACAAACGCGTCGATCACCCGAACAGGGTTGCTCTCGTCAATGAAATCATCGAGGCATTCGGGCAATAGCGTCCATTGCCCAAGATCCGCCTCTTCAACGAAGCGCCGCATCGATTCCCCCGCAGAATCACAAGAGAATCATAGCAGCGTTTTCACACAGCCAGGGTCACAAGCGGCACGTGATGCCGCGCTGAGCGGCGTCCGGTGTGGCCTGGTGAGCTGACGTGACGATCTTCGATCTGAATATCGGCAATGGAGCCTATGCCGGGCACCTCGCGAACGAACACTTTGTTGGCTGCAAGGATCGTTGACTATTTTGAATGAATGAAGATTTCCGAGTTAGACGCCGTGACGAACCCTGATGTACGCGGAAGCGCCCTATTTTCAAGGTTTCCGAGCACTGCGCGAACAGTTGTGGACGCTTTAGAACGGCGGTGAACAGCCTGGTTGCCGCTTGGGGCCGATTGCCCAGGCTCTCTGCTTAGGGCCTTTCGTTTCGGTTGGTGGGCAAACCGGTTCATGGGGTGACGACGAACGGGTCAGAGCTTTCGGCTTAAGGCTTCCGCAACCATGATAGTCGTCAGGTTCGTCGGAGCCGAGATGATGTCAGGCATGATCGAAGCGTCGATGACGTGCAAGCGGTCTGCTCCACGTACCGCACCGGTTGTATCGACGACGGCGCCAGGGTCCTCGGCGCCGCCCATCGGGACGGACGAGGTCGGGTGAGAATATCCGTCGACAGAGGCGACCACCGCCGCCTCGAGCGCGGCATCCTCCTCTACGTCCCTGCCAGGCGTCATCTCGAGTTCGACCACCTCACTGAACGGCGCCGTTCTTCCGATTTTGCGCGACAGGCGTACGGCTTCCATCATCCGGCGCAGGTCGCTTCGATCCTGGAAGAAGTTGAAGCGGATGAGCGGCATCGCGCGCGGGTCGCGGCTCGCAAGGCGGATTGAGCCGCGCGATTTGGGAAGCGTGACCGAGCAGGCAAGGACGATCGCCCCTCCGGTCGGGCTTTGCGCGGGATCGAAGATGTGCGTAGCGGAAATGTGCAGATCAAGTTCGGCGGGCCCGGCTTCGCTGGACCTGGTCCAGATGATCGCGCCCGCAGCCGGCACCATCGACTTGGCTTCCGGGTTCAGCGCATAGACGTTGTAGTAGAATGGATGCTCTTTCAGCCGTTCGCCGACCGGAGCATTCACGATGACGGGAATGCCGAGCTCTTGCAGATGCGGGGACGGACCGATCCCCGAGCGCATCAGGATCACCGGGCTGCCATACGCACCGGCCGACAGGATCACCTGTCCGGCGGCCATCGTGTCTCCGTTCGCGAGACGAACCCCGGTCGCACGGTGGCCTTCGAAAACGACGCTGTCGACCTCGATGCCGCCCATGATCGTCAGGTTCGGCCGGCGGCGTACGTCGTCCGTGAGGTAGGCCATGCCGGTGTTGATGCGCGTCCCATCGACCACGTTCAACGGATAAGGTGAGACGCCGTGCTGCTCCGCGCCGTTGAAGTCGCTGACGCGCGCCAGGCCGCATGATTCGGCGGCGAGCACGAAGGCTCGCATCGAGGGGGTATTCTCCTCCATCGTCCGCTGGCGGATCGGAAAGGGGCCTGAGCGCCCGTGCCAAGCATCGTCGCCTGTGGGCGTGTTCTCCATCGCCTTGTAGATCGGCAGAACGTCCGCGAAGGACCAGCCTTCGAGCCCGTGCGCACTCCAGCGCGCGAAATCGGACGGCCTGGCGCGCATCGCGACCGCGGCATTGACGCCCGAACTGCCGCCGAGCACCTTGCCGCGAAGCGCCGTCACATCGTGACCAAGTCCGATGTGATCCTGGGTGTGGTAACCCCAATCGTGCGTCTGATCGCCCCCGACGCGGTTCGCGTTCGCGATCACGTCCGGGTAGTCCGCGGGCCTGTAGGTCTCACCTGCCTCCAGCAGGAGAACGCGCCTCCCGCGATCCTCGCTGAGGCGGTTCGCGAGCACGGCGCCTGCGGATCCGCCGCCTACAATGATGACGTCGAACGCTTTGGCCGCACTGGCCATAACACTTTCCTTTTCCTGATGGATGGCCGACGCGAAGAGCGTGTCATCGGCCGTCGAGGGCGTTGCGAAGGAATCGAGCGGCGCGGTCGAGCGCGACCCGGCTGCTTTCGAGGTGTACGACGTCGAGCTGAAAGACGTGATGCATCCCTTCAAAGATCTCGAGATCGATCGAAACGCCGGCCTGCCTCGCGCGGTCCGCATATTGCTTGGCGTCATCGAGCAGGCGTTCGTCAGTACCCACCTGAATGAGGAGCGGCGGCAGGCCGCGCAGATCGCCGAAGAGGGGCGAGGCGAGGGCATAGTAGGAATCCGCCGCGCCGAGATACTTACGCGCGCAGTCCTGCAGGTAATCGTAGCTGATCAACGGATCGGCGACGGCTGGATCCTTCATTGACGCGCCCGTGAAAGCCAGATCCACCCATGGCGAGAAGACCACGCCTGCGATCGGCGCCGGGCCGTGGGGCTTCTTGATCAACTCCGCCAGCGTCACCAGCGTCAGACCGCCGCCCGCCGAGTCGCCGACGATCGCGATTTGATCGAAGCCTTGAGCGACCAGCCAACGCCAGGCGGCCATCGCTCTTTCCGGAGCCGCTGGTACTGTGGCTTCCGGAGCCAGTGGGTAGTCGATGACGAGCGCTGGAATCCGCGCACGGCTGACGATCTGGCTGACGAATCCCCGATATGCCTTTGCGGAGCCCTGCACGTAGCCGCCGCCATGCAGGAACAGGATCGCTCCACCGGGCTCGGCCTGCTGCGGACGAACCCACCACCCCCGCACGTTGCTTTCATAGACCGCCCCGAGAGTGACATCCCGGGTCAGGGGGCTGGCGGAAATGAAGGCATCGTAGATCGCCCTCGGCGTCCCGCTCGCCGTCGCCCAGAAGTCGGCGAACCGCTGGCGTAGAACGCGCTCGCGCTTGCGCTCGTCTACCGAAATCTTAATGAACTCCATTCTGATCCGCTGATAATCGCGTACTTCGGTGTCTGACATCACGGGCTTCTGGGTATCGGCCTGCGAGATGAAGCGCGCCTCATCCCCTAAAACGATTTTTATTTCGGACTGGATGTAGGAGAGAAGGCCGTCGGCCGAACAGACGTCAAATATCGAACCTAGCGTCCAATGAGCTGGACGATCTTACATCAGAACGGCTTTCGGAAACTCAGTCGCGAGATGATCAAGGAAGGCACGAACCGACGGTAGCAGCCCTTGCCTGTACGGAATGAGCGCGGTGATCGTGGAGTCGCCCGCGATCCAGGTCGGCAGCACCCGTCGCAGCGCTCCGGATCTGACCGCCGCGCGGCAGATGTAGCCGGGCAACGCCACGATCCCGAGACCTTTGATCGCCGCTTCCTGGAGCCCGATCTCGTCATCGCTCAACAGCCGCGGGGTCAGCGGCATCACGAAGTCATTCTTCGCCTGCTTGGCTTGGCGAGCAGGGCGCAATCGCCAGACCGGGTCGACGCCGGCTCGCATCATGAAGAGCGAGGGATGATCCCGGAGGTCTTGAGGCTTCTGGGGTTCTCCGTTCGCGGCGAGATAGTCGGACCCGGCGAACAGGAACCAGGGAGCCGGTGCAAGCGTCCGCTGGACAAGGTTGGAATCGGGCAGCGGGCCGGAATGGGCCCTGATAGCGATATCGAAGTTCTCTCCCACAATATCGACCGACCGATCGATGGCATGCACGACGATACTGACCTTCGGATACCGGATCAGGAAGTCGCTGATAATGCCGGTCATGGCGAACTGCATGGTCGCCACGCCTCCGGTGCAGCGTATCGTGCCGCTCGGCTCGCTCAGCCGATGTCGCACGGCATTCTCGGCCAATTCCGCCTCGCGCAACATCGCGACCGCGTGCCGATAGAACTCCTCGCCTGCATCGGTCATCCCGAACTTGCGCGACGTGCGGTTAAGCAGGCGTAGGCCGAGATTGCCCTCGAGCTGCTGGATGCGGTGGCTGAGCGTCGATTTGGGAGTCCGCAGAGTTCGACTCGCAGCTGTGAAGCCGCCCCGGTCGACCACCTGCACGAATAGAAAAAAATCGTTCAAATCCAGCATACGCCACCATCGTCCAACCATTGGGACGCTGAGTTCGGATTTTGAGGACTTTTGGGCCGATAGTCCAGTGGGTACCTCCGCGCGACACGGCCGCATTTCGGGCTTCGCACGCTCTGGAAAGCGGATTGGACAACCAGGAGGACTTCATGGCTAACCGCGCCTACGAACCGCTGACGACTGACAACGCTGCCGTCGTGTTGGTCGACCATCAGATCGGTCTGATGACCGGCGTCCGGGATATCTCGACCGGAGAGCTCAAGCACAACGTGGTGGCGCTCGCTAAGGCGGCCAAGGCGCTGAAGCTGCCGATCATCGTCACGACGACCGCGCGCGACAGCATGTGGGGACCAACTTTTCCCGAACTCGTCGAAGCATTGCCTGGGGTCGAGATCATCGATCGCCCATGGGTGAACGCCTATGACTGCCCCCTCGTCGTCAAAGCTATCGAGGCCACCGGACGGAAGAAGCTGATCTTCGCCGGCATCTCGCTCGAGGTGTGCGCGGCCTTCCCCGCGATGACCGCCGTGGCGCGTGGACTGGAGGCCTATGTAGCCCTCGACGCGTCCGGAACGTTCAGCGAGACCAAGCGCGAGGCGGGTTTGCTGCGCATGATGCAGGCGGGTGTCGTCGTGTCCGACTACGCCACGCTCATGGTCGAGATCCTCAAGGACAACAGACGGCCGGAGGCCGGAGCCGTTTACGGCGCACTCGACATGCCCTGGGCCACGCTCGTCGGTCAGATCGCCAGTGCAATGGGCAAGTGACAAATCCGAGGCCGAGCGGTTGGACCGGAGGCGGCGCATCGCAGGAAGCGCGATCGACTAATCGCAAACAACCCAGGAAATCGATAATGACCAATCGGAGCGATATCCCCGTCGAAAAAAGGGGCGCTAACCATGAGCCGGCCGGCTTCTCGCGCAGGAATTTAATCGCGGCTGCCACGGGCCTGGTCGGGAGCATCGTTGCGGGCCGTGCGACGGCCGATTCGCTTGCTGATGTGCCGCCCCGCGAGGTTGGCGCTGACCTGGGCGGCCACAGCGAGCGATCGAAATACGTCAAGATCTCCCGCATTCCCGAAGCCGCTCCAGGCAAGCGCAATGTCGATCCGAGCGATGCGATCAATTCGAAGACGCCGATCGACAAGCTCTTTGGCAGCATCACGCCCTCGGATCTGCACTATGAGCGAAGCCATTCCGGTGTGCCCGATCTCGATCCGGTCAAACACCGGCTGCTGGTGCACGGAATGGTGCGGAATCCGTTGGTGTTCAACGTCGACGATCTCAAGGCGATGCCGTCGGTGTCGCGCGTGGCCTTCATCGAATGCACCGGCAATGGATGGGAGAACTGGAAGAAGGCTGACGAGAACCTCACCGTGCAGAACACGCACGGTCTGGTCAGCACCAACGAATGGACCGGCGTCCCCCTCAAGTTCCTGATCGATTTGGTCGGCAAGAACCGCAATTCCACCTGGATGCTCGCTGAGGGCGGCGACGCCGCGGGGGTCGCCCGCAGCATCCCACTGACGGACGAAATCCTGGACGAGGCGTTCGTGGCCTATGGGCAGAACGGCGAGCCGCTGCGGCCCGCGCACGGCTTTCCGATGCGACTGATAATGCCGGGCTTTGAGGGCAACCTGAACATCAAGTGGCTGCGCCGGTTGAAGTTCGGCGATCGGCCCTGGATGACGCGTTGGGAAACTGCGCGCTACACGCAACTTCGGGCAAACGGCAAAGCCACCCAATTCCAGCTCCGCATGGAAACCAATTCGGTAATCACATCGCCGTCCGGAACGATGCTGATAAAGCCCGGCTACCAGCGCGTCACCGGGCTCGCCTGGAGCGGTCACGGCAAGATCGCCAAAGTCGAGGTTTCGACCGATGGCGCCAAGAGCTGGAAGGAAGCGCAGCTAAATCTGCCGGTATTGCGGAAGGCGCAAACTCGCTTTCAGATGGATTGGATCTGGGACGGTAAGCCGACGAAGATCCTCAGCCGCGCGACCGACGAAAAGGGCAATGTCCAGCCCGACCGAAAATCCTTCATCGCCGCGATGGGAACCAACGCAATGTTCCACTACAACGCGCTGCAGACCTGGAGCATCGACGAGACCGGGAGGGTTCGAAATGTCCTCGACTAGCAAGGCATTGCTTACTGGCGCGATTGCGCTCGCGCTCGTTTCTCCGGTACTTGCATACGATTTCGGCCGTCCGGCGACACCCAACGAGATCGCGCTGTGGGACATCGACGTCAGGCCGGACGGCAAAGGACTGCCGCCGGGCAGCGGCACGGTGGCGCATGGAAAGCAGGTCTTCGCCGACAACTGCGCGGCTTGCCATGGCGACAACGGCGTCGGCGGTATCAAGGACCGTCTCGTCGGAGGGTGGGGCACGTTGGCTTCGGACGCACCCGTGAAGACCGTCGGCAGCTTCTGGCCCTACGCCACCACGCTGTTCGATTACATTCACAGAGCGATGCCTTATCAGGCACCGGGTTCGCTCAGCAGCGACGACACCTATGCCGTCGCCGCCTATATCCTTCACTTGAACGATATTTTGCCTCCCGACGGCAAGCTCGATCGCGACAGCCTACCGAAAATCAAGATGCCGAACCGTGATGGCTTCGTTCCGGAGCCGGAGTTCGATCCAGCCGAGCTGTTCAGGAAGAAATGAAGATAAGCCTTATAAGAACCATCGTCTTCGTGTTGATCACAACGACCTGGTTGTCAGGAGAGCATGCAATGTGCATCGATGGATTGATCACGCTACACAGCAGCTTTGGCCCCGAAGAAACATTGAACCGGTTGGAAGCGGAGGTCCGTGCCAGGGGCATGACGGTCTTTAGCCGTATCGATCACGCTGCTGGCGCTACCGCGGTCGGCCTGCGACTGCGGCCGACGAATCTTCTGATCTTCGGCGCGGCCAAGGGCGGCACGCCGCTGATGCAATCGGTGCAGACGATCGGAATCGACCTCCCGCTCAGGGCGCTGGTCTGGCAGGACGAGGCCGGCAAGACCTTCCTTTCTTACAATGACCCGGCCTACATCGCGCATCGGCATGGCATCGGTGAAGCCGCCAATCCTGTCATCGAAGCGATGTCCGGCGCGCTGAAGGAGATGGCAGCAAAGTCAACAACGGCTCCTTGATGAGCCAAATAGTGGGGCGCGCCTGGTTCGGGAATCTCCGCAGCAATTCAACCTCGCTGCCATTTGACTCGCCGAGATGTCTATCCTCGCCGCGCCATCCTGCGGATGCCTGTGCACGCACGTGCAGCACGCACATACGCGGCTCAACAAGAAACATTACGCGCGTAACCAATTAAGGAGGAACGTACAGGGTTGTGACTTTTGTCGGGTCCGGGGCTCCGCCATCCTCCGCACGCGTCATGGTTTCGGCGACGCTGATATCGGGATGAACGTGATGTCGCAGATCGTTTTCCAGGAAGCATTAAGTCGCATTGGCATGCAGGTCCGCGGAGGAAATCTGATCGACGTCCCATGGTCAACCGTTGCGGACAGCGAGTCCGTCGGCAACGTAGCGTGGGTCGGACGGGATATGGGTATCTTCGTGGTCGATTGGGCGGATTCGAAAATCGTCGAGCTGAACGCGCTGGCAGGCAAGGACGTCATCGTCTGCAGTGCTGTGCTCAATCAGGACGGCGCCCGGACGGATTTTGTCGTCGGCGACCGCCGTTTCGACGCGAAAGGTGCAGACATGACGATGGTCTTCGTGCCTCAACGCGAGCACTTCCAATTTGGGACAAGTGTTTCCCGAGGTCTCAAGGCAGTTACTGTTGTCGTGGACGTGATGTCCATGATGGAAACTCGCGGTCTTCCTGATGCGGCATTGCCGAAATCGCTTCTACGCATGATCCGAGGGCGGCAGATCGCGATGGAGACGCTTGCCCCCGGCCATTTTGGTGCGATCGCAAGGGATGTTGCTGCCCGACGCGCGATGTTTCCGTCGCTCGCCGCGCTCTATTATGAGGCCAAGACGTTTGAATTGGTTTCTGCTCTGTTGAACGAGTTCTCCCGACGCGACGCTTTCCGCGCCGGCGACGGTGCCTTCGATCCGGGCATTCTTGACCGGCTGGACCGCGTGAAGCGGATCATCGATCGGGCGCCACGTCGCATCATCGACGTCGATGCCCTCTCGCGCGTCGCTGCCATGAACAGAACCAAGCTCCGATCCGCCTTCAAGCAGGTCTACGGCACGACACTTTCGGGCTATCGCACGGGACTCATGCTGCAACGGGCCGACCGGGCTCTCAAACAAGGAGGAGCTAGCGTCAAGCAGGCAGCCCGCCATGCAGGCTACGCGACGGCTTCCAGTTTCATCGTCGCCTATAAGCGGCAATACGGAGTTTGCCCGGGAATCGTCCTGCGAGATTGAATACCGGGTCGCGAGCGAAAGGCTGCGGCGCTGACGATCCATCCTGCGATCGTCGATATCTTCTCCCGTATTCTTCCGGCTGTTGCATGTATCACGATCGAGAGACCAGAAATATGTCGCAGGAAATTGTCAGACAGGCCGAACAAGCGGTGCATGATCTCAGGGCCAAAATGCAAGGCCGGGTCACCGCCCGAGGAGACGGAGGCTACGAGAACGCTCGAAAGGTATGGAACTGCGCGGTAGATCACCATCCAGTCGCGATTGCCTTCTGCGAAAGCGCCGAAGACGTCCAGGCTGCCGTGCGAACAGCGCGTGCCCTTAACATGCCAGTATCGGTTCGTGGCCGCGGACACGACGCCACCGGACGTTCGGTGCGGCCAGACGCGCTCGTCATCGACCTCTCTCGAATGGACGACATCCAGATTGACGATCCGATCGCGACCGTTGCCGGCGGCGCCACTGCCGCCAAAGTTATCGCCGCCGCTAGCGCGCGCAACCTCATGGCCGTGACAGGTTGGAATGGTGTGCCGGGAATGACGGGACTGACGACCGTCGGCGGTTATGGCCCTCTGATTGCAAGCCACGGTCTGGCGTTGGATAACCTGACCGGCGCCGAACTTGTCCTCGCCGACGGGCAACGCCTCACCGTCGATCAGAACCACCCGGATCTGCTTTGGGCGCTTCAGGGCGGCGGAGGCAATTTCGGCGTGGTGACGTCGATGAAAATTCGCCTGCATCCTGCTCGCCAGGTTCTCGGCGGCACAATTCTGTTTTCATGGGACGAAGCCGAGACGGTGCTGACCCGGTGCGCCAAGGCAATAGGATCCGCCAGCAACAATCTCTCCGTCGTCACAGGAGTCATGTCCCTGCCGGACGGTAGCCCGGCTCTGTTCCTCGCTCCAGCGTGGACCGGCGAGATACCCGACGGCGAAATCGCGATGGAGGTCCTGAAGCGTTGCGGCAATCCCATGCACGTGGAGATCGCTTCAATGAGCTATCAGGATCTGATTCAGAGCTTTGATGCGCGTGTGGCGAATGAGAAGCACTATGCACTGGAAACCCGCTGGATACCGGCACTCAATCCGGAGGCGATTTCTGCCCTGATTGCAGGTGGCGCCAGGCGAACGTCGCCATTCTCGACCATCATCCTTCAGCATTTCCGCGGCCTGCCCACGCAAATTCCTCCGGACGGCACCGCCTTTGGACTGCGACGTGAACATGTCCTGGTTGAGATCATAGCGTGTTGGGATCCTACCGATGCGGATAACGGTTCTGTCCACAAACGCTGGGCACGCGATCTTTCTCAGACACTCGCCCCCATGTCGTTGCCGGGCGGCTATCCCAACCTTCTGGGACCGCATGCTCGGGATCAAATCGCTCACGCTTACGGCGACAACATCAGGAGACTTCAGGCCGTGAAGCGGCGTTTCGACCCGGACAGCTTCTTCTCAGCGACGCCTCTGCCCGTCTGATCAACCCGGTAACGGTTATGTCCCGGCCGAAGGGACCCCTTCCCCCGGCCGGATTCGAACGGAGCTATCGGGCTCACACCGGAGGTTCGCAATCGAACACTCGAACAATGGAGACTGTGCAATGCCGGTCGTGAACGTTGCCGAGACGAAGTTGGGGAGCTCACATCGTGCGGCGCTTCCGGTGCTCACCCTCAAGAAACTGGATGCGGATCGACATGGCGTCATTCGCAAGTATCGCAAGGATCACGCTGTCGTGCTGCATGAGACCGGCGGGTATTTCGTCCTGCGTTCTGCCGATGTCGACCGGCTAGGCAATGACCGGCGAGTCGGCCCCAGCGGGACCACCCTACCTTGAGGCATTGGGCATCAGCAGTGGAGCGATATCCGATCTTTTCAACTACAGCATGATAACTGCCGACGGCGACGTCCATCGGCGACGCCGCGTGCCCTTGTCGCGACAGTTTGCCGTTGGCACGATCAACCAAATGCGCTAAAGCATCCGCCGCACGGCGCATGATCTCATCAACGGCTGGTACGCAGATGGCGAGGTCGACTTCTTAGGTGAGTTTGCGGCGAGCCTGCCCGCCCGCGTCATCGCCGACATGTTGGGCCTTGCGCGCGAGGAGATTCCGGAATTTACCGTGCAGGTGTATGAAGTGACGAAAATCTTTAGTTTCGGGTTGTCGCCGGACGAAATCGAGAAGATCGATAAGGCCATGCAGAAGCTGCGTGGTTGTTCAAAAACAGCTCTCGATGAACGTAGCCGCAGCCCACGCGACGATTTTCTATCGGCGTACCTAGCGGCGGCCGCCGAAGCAGGCGAAAGCTCACCGGAGGAACTAGTCTCTCAGGTTATGACGCGCTGATCATCGGCGGCACCGACACGACCAGGGTCGCGCTCGCAGCGCAACTCTCTCTTCTGCTTCAGCATCGCGAGCAATGGGAAGCGGTCTGTGATGATCCTTCGCTGGTTCCGGCTGCGGTCACAGAAGCGATGCGCGAGCCTAGCGGAGCGGCGACTTTTAGGGTCCCACGCGAGGATTTGAACGTCGATGGGACCGTCATACCGTTCGGCCAGCTTGTTACGCTTTCGACTATGTCGGCGATGCGGGACGAAACCGTCTACCACTGTCCAGACGTATTTGACATTCGTCGCAGCAATCAGCCGCGGTTGCATCCGATCTTTGGCTTTGGCGCGCACCGATGCCTGGGCGAGGCGCTCGCACGCGCCGAACTGGAGGAAAGCCTGAGTGCGATTGCCGCCCGTATACCTCACTTGCACCTGGATAGGCCACCCAAGATCAAGGGCCATATGGGAGTCCGTCGCATCGATGATGCGATGTGGATCTTCTGGAAGCCGTAACGCCTATCGCTACATGTTCAACTCGGAGTGAATCATGCTCGATGCCGAAGTCCGCACATTGCTTGACCTAATGGACAAAGCCGTCCAGGAGGGACGGCCCAAGCTCCATACGCTGCCCTACACAGTGGGGCGTGCCGAGGTCGACAAGAAGTTGGAGGATGGCGAAGCCGACCCGCCGGAGGTTGCCGCGGTTGAGGACGGTAGTCTTGCTGGACCGGCTGGCAAGATCGGCTATAGGCGCTATCGGCCGTTGGGGTCACCAGATGGGCCGCTGCCAACACTGATCTATTTTCACGGCGGCGGCTTCGTGGCCGGCACGTTGGAGACACACGATTCGACCTGTCGGCGGCTCGCCAATAAGAGCCGCTGTCAGGACGAAGGGCGCGCCTACGCAGAGCAGCTGATCGATGGCGGCGTGAAGACAACCTTTGTGGCGCGGTACTCGATCTTGTCAAGCAGCTTCGGCTCAACCCAGATGCCCTTGTGCGCGATGCGCCTGGTGCGTCTTCGGATCAGCGGCGTCAGACGCTTTGCAGGTTGGCGGCGGGGGAGCGCCTCGAGCGGCAATGGCATTCCTCCGTTTCCGGGGCGACAGCCACAGCCAGATCACCACAGCATACCAACGTTACGATCGTAACGCGCTTTGTCCGCGCTGAAATCATTTGTAAGCGGTTTGCCGTCTCATGTTCCGTCACCGTCACGCGGATGAGGAGCCGGTGCAATGGCTAAGCTGCAATCGAGCCGTAGTAGCCACTTCCTCGAGTGGCGCAAACCGAGAGTACGTGTTGAGGATTCCCTATGCCGAGGATCGCGCGTTGTTGCTGTGGCTCACTGCGCGCGGAGGCGACTGGCGAGCCGGCGCTTGTGGCCGCTTGTCATTGCATGGAGTGTCAGCGCCGTACTGGCTCGCCCTTTGGCGTCGCAACCTATTTTCCGAAAGAGCAGGTGCGCACCGAGGGGCCGAACAAGGTTTACGAACGCGGCAGCGACTCGGGCCGAAAAGTCGAACTCCATTTCTGCCCCGATTGCGGTTCCACCGTGTTCTGGCAAGCTGAATATGTCCGGGACCTCATCGGCATCGCCCTTGGCGCATTCGCGGATCTGTCGGTGCCCTGGCCGACGCTATCGGGATGGGAGGTGACGATGCACCCTTGGGTGACTTTCGATCACGAACTCGATCACCTTCGAAAGCAAGAGGAACTCGAAGGCACTGTCAGGCTCCGCTCCTGAGCGTGCCTCGCTGCTGGTGGAGGGCCCCGAGCGGCGGCTCTTCAATTTCGGCTGGGCGCTATCGCAAGGGACGCTGGAGTCGGCTTCGGGTCAAAACGCGAAAAGCTCACCGTGAGCAAATCTCGTCCGCTTTACCCCACTAAGCTGACCTGGATGAGGCCTGCCGTCACTTCGCCGATGGGCCACTAGCCGACCCTCGCAGCTACGATCCGTCCGTGCTATCGCTAGACATTTGGTTGAGACAAAGAAATAGCAGTTGCCATGACCGCGGCGTCGGCCCCTCGGAGAGCATGCGAAGATTGCACCCTCTGTTGCAAGGTGATGGCAATCGAAGAACTGGAGAAGCCAGCAGGGGCTTGGTGCCAACACTGCAAGATTGGAAGTGGCTGTAAGCGTTACGTCGACCGACCAGCGGAGTGTCGGAGCTTTAATTGTCTTTGGTTGATCGATGAGAGATTGGGGCCGCACTGGAAACCTAACAAATCTAAAATTGTCCTGACGAACTCGCAGGATGGCTTGGAGATTAGATGCGACCCTGGCTTCTCAGATGCTTGGCGCAAAGAACCGTTTCGTACTCAAATAAGAAAATGGGCCGAAGCCGGGGAAGTGAACGACGTGACAGTTTTGGTGATTGTCGGAAGCAAAATGACGCTCGTCACTTCCAATCACGAGTTCAATCTCGGGGCCGTTCATTCGGACGAACGGATTGTGCGCGAGCTAGATGGAACACGCATCGTGAACGTAACTGTAGTCAAAGCGTCCGACCTCCAAGGTTCCTAGCGCTCTCAGAATTTCAAATGGTCTGGTATGGGTCAGAAGGTGCCAATCGGAAGATCGTTCGGCTGCTTCCGGTTTACCCGGTAGGCCTACTATCAGAGAGCCAGACCGAGCTTCGCTTTGGGCAGAGAGCGGCGATCGGAACGCTCTGGTCTGCCGTCGGCACCGGATCTCAAAGCTTCGTCGGCCGAACGCCGCGGCCTCTAAACTTCTGGCGGGCACTCTGGGCAAGTGTCGCCGATCGAGTCCAGCACTTCAGCGATTGCGACGGCGGCAGCTTGCGACGAGACGCAAGGCGGCGGGTGCTCGCGGGCGACATTGAAGGCGCGATCCCGGGCGTGCGGATCGGCGCGGTCCTTCATCCAGCCGTGCTCTTCGCATTCGCGAATAGCGCCGGCTTCTTGCAGAACGGAGATAGCCCATCCTCGCAGCGTCCGGACCGTCGCGCGCCGCTCTCTGGTCATCAGCATCTGAAGGCTCCTGGTGCCATAGGAATCCGCGAGCTTAGCTTGCGTTCCGGCGAGATAGCACAGGGCAGGGATTCGCACGCGCAGGACGCGTTGTTTCCGCCTCAATGGTCGCGCGGCGGGCGCACCAGGAACTGCCGTCAAGGTTGGCTGGAGCGGCTACGTCGCCAGTCCGGCTTTCTTCCGCAGTTTCTCGATCAGCTCGGATGCTTCCGCCTTCGTCAGTCCGTTCGCCGTAGGGGCCGGCTCGTGCGCCTGCTCGGCAAGCGTCTTGAGATATGACGCCTGGGCTCCTGTCATCGGATCATGTCCTGAAACCCACTCATCCGGGTCCTTTTGGGTGTTGTCGCCATAGTGAACCTCTCAAAACCTTGCACTGGTCCCAACTTGTAACTTGAAACATAGGGCTCTACACAAGGGAGCCTCCATGCCGGATCTCGAGTTCGTCCGCCGGGAAATCGAATACATGCGCGTCCATGTTGGACGTCAACGGAAAGACATTCTGAAGCTTCAACGGGCAGGGATCTCCACCGCCTCAGCTGAACTGCTCCTCCAAAGAATGCTTGCGAAGATCGAAGGTCTTTGCACCGAGCGCGATAGGCTCAAGAGAGAATTACCAGGAGTGACCGCAGGTAAGGTGCTTGGAAGCCGAAAGTGGTGAAATATTTCAGCGATGGCGAGAACCTGATGCCATTTCTCAAAGCTCTGAACGAGGCCCGTCGCTTGGCGACGCTCGAAGGGTGGTGCCATCAGCACGTTCAGGCCATCATCGTGGCCATTGACCAATATGCAGAGGCGGCGACGGGAAATCGGTCGTTCTTCCTGAACCGGCCGCATTCGATTGGCTGAGCGGACAGTCGAGCGCGACATGATTGCTGGCATCAAGGATTGCCTTGAAAGCGAGCTTATCGTCGAGAGCAAAAGTGCTGAGCTAAAGGACGGTATGTGGGCTGGACTCATGCGCGATCGTCTGCCCGACCATCTGGGCGGCCGCAGGTGTGGGCAGGCTTGTCATGATAGTTCGACTGCGAGCCGCGACCTGGGATACGTTTTCGACGACTGTGACGCCGGCTTCTGCTGCCTCATGACGGCGAGCCTCGTCGATGTCATAGCCGATCACGCTCCAGCCGCGCTGGACGAGGTTCGCGCTGATCGCGCCGCCCATAATTCCGAGGCCGACGATGCCGACGCGCTTTTCTTCAATGCCTCGGCCGCCCATGTTTCTCTCCCGGAGTTCCCCTTGGCTGCTCGCATCCGCCAGCCGCATTAATGACCAAGCGATAAGCACGCTGGCAGACCTAGTCAATTTCACTGTCGTAAGTACGCGGGCAGGACCATCCTCGTATCGATGGTCTCGTGTCATCGGCAGAAGCGTGCCGATTATCGACGTGTTCGGCCATCATACGGATCATCGACGCTCAGCTTGCGCCGCAAGGTGCGGTCCATTTCAGTCTTGCATTCGACAACGAAAGACCATATTTATCACTCGATAATCAAGAAGACCAAAGGGAGCGCGCGCCATGAAGGTTCTGGGATTCAACCATCTGTCCGTGGGTGCGAAGGATCTGGAAGCCTCGATGCGCTTCTACAAGGAGGTGCTCGGGCTCGAGCCGATACCGACCTACAATTTCGGCTTCAAGACGCGGTACCTGCGCTGCGGCGATCTTCAGCTCCACATTTTTGAATTGCAGGACCACATTCCCGTGTACCAGCACTTCGCGATCGATGTGGATGATTTCCATACAGTTTATGAGCGCGCCAAGGCGCTCGGCGCACTAGATTCAACCGCATTCCGCAATTGCGTAAACGAACTGCCCGACGGATGCGTGCAGATGTATCTGCGTGATCCAGCGGGCAACCTGATCGAAGTGGATTGGCCGGATGTGAACACGCTCGACCGCTCGAAAATTCCCGAGATGAAGCTGCTGAGCGAGTTCGCCGCACAAGATGCCGAAGGCTTTCGCGCCTCGCTATATCTTGACCGACCACACATGAAGCCGAACCGGACAGGTCGGGGCAGGTGAGGGCGATGGCAAGCATCCTTCAACCAGCCAATGGCGAACGCGATGCTGCCGACAAGATATATGCAGCGATGTTCGAGCGTGCGCGAGAACTGTTGCCGCGCCTTCGTGAACGGGCGGCGACCACCGAACAACTGCGCCGCCTACCGCCCGACACCGAACGGGAGCTGCATGAGGCGGGGCTGTTCAGGCTCCTGCAGCCGAAACGGGTCGGCGGTTCGGAGCTGGATTATGTTGCTCTGGTTGATTTCGCCGAGGTCATCGCCGTTGCCGACGCATCGGTGGCATGGAACTTGGCCAATCTCGCCAGCCACCACTGGATGCTCGGCATGTTCGATCCGCGAGCTCAGGATATGGTCTGGAAGGAGAATCCGGACGCGTTGATAGCATCGTCGTTCGTATTTCCCGCAGGCCGTGCCCGCAAGGTCGCAAACGGCTATCGCATCTCCGGGCGCTGGCCGTTTTCTTCAGGCGTCGATTCGAGCGGCTGGAACATGCTCGCCGGCATCGTTTCCAGCGACGACGAGGCAGAGGGGATCGAGCACCGGATCTTTCTGGTTCGGTCCGCGAATTATCGCATCATCGAGACCTGGGACTCCAGCGGACTCAGGGGAACAGGATCCAACGACGTAGAGATCGAGGATCTCTTCGTTCCCGATCACATGACGCTTGCAGTGCGCGACGTCGCTGGAGGACCGACGCGCGGCAGCACAGTCAATCACAACCCGCTGTATGCGCTGCCGGTGTTCTCGCTGTTCCCCTTTGTGCTGTCCGGCGCAGCGTTAGGCAATGCGCAAGGCTGCCTGGATGACTATATCGAGATCGCTCGGCATCGAGCGTCAACCTATAATCGGATGAAGCTCGGGGATCTGCAGACCACGCAGATCAAGATTGCGGAAGCATCCGCCAAGATTGACGCGGCGCGGCTGATCATGCGCCGAACCTGCATCGAGGCGATGGCCGATGCAAGACGCGGACGGATTCCGGATATTGCCGAGAAAACGCGTTATCGCCGCGATGGCGCGTTTTCGGTCAATCTGTGCACCGAGGCAGTTGGACTATTGTTTACGGCGAGCGGGGCGCGTGGCCTTTACACGGCAGGAACGCTCCAGCGTCAATTCCGCGATGCGCACGCGATCAACGCCCACATCGCCTTTAGCTTCGATGCGGCAGGTACCAATTACGGACGGGTAGCTCTCGGCCTGCCGTCCGAAAACCTAACGCTGTAGCGAGCTGCAAATGGCCGCCGCGCCATTGGACGGACGGGACTTTCGAAAGGCGCTGGGAAGCTTCGGCACCGGCGTCACTATAGTCACGGCTGCTGCTGAGGATGGCAGGCCCGTCGGCCTGACCTGCAATTCATTCGCGTCCGTCTCGCTCAACCCGCCACTCGTGCTGTGGAGCCTTCTGGTCTATTCACAGAGTATGAGCGTCTTCCAGAACGCCGCGCATTTCGCCGTCAACGTGCTCGCAGCCAATCAACAGGAATTGGCTGCGCGCTTCGCGGCCAGCATGGCCGACAGGTTTGCAGGAACCGATTGGCGAAGCGGGCTCGGCGGCGCGCCCTTGCTGGCCGGCACTGCAGCGAACTTCCAGTGCCGCACGGCGGACCGGTATTACGGCGGCGACCACATCATTTTTCTTGGAGCCGTGGAGAGCTACGCCTACAACGATGCCGAGCCGCTGCTCTTTGCACGCGGCGAGTTTGGCCGCTTCAGCCCTGGTGTGTGATCCTCGCTTATCATGAACAAGAAACCGCCTACCTCCGCCCGCCCCAAATCCAAGCGCCTTTCGCCGGAGGACCGGCGCCAGGAATTCATCCGCAAGGCAACCGAATTCTTCGCTGATGAAGGGTTCAATGGCGGCACGCGGGAGCTGGCCCGTCGCCTCGGCGTTACCCAGCCGCTGCTGTATCGCTATTTTCCGAGCAAAGACGATCTGATCGAGGAGGTCTACAAGAAAGTCTATCTCGAACCGCTCGAGAGCGGTTGGGAGAAGCGTCTGATGGACCGCTCGCGACCGATCCGCGAGCGGCTGTGTGAATTCTATAACGCGTACACAGACGCTATCTTCACGCGGATCTGGCTGCGCATCTATCTGTTTTCCGGTCTGAAAGGGCTCGAGATCAATCGAGCCTACGTCAATGTGGTTCGTGACAAGATCCTGACGCGCATCGTCAGGGAATGCCGCGCCGCTGCCGATCTGCCGGCTCAGAAGCCCACGGCGGCTGAGCTCGAGATGGCTTGGGTCTTTCACGGCGGCATTTTCTATTATGGTATCAGGAAATACATCTACGAGGCATCGGTGCTTGAGGATAAGGACAAGATGATCGCGGATGCCGTCGACGTTTATCTTGCAAGCTTTACGCGGATCGCCGAGCCGCGCCGGCTCTCGAGACGATCAGACCGTCTCCAGCTTGCCGGTGAGGACTGAACGCTGCACGGCCTCGAACACCCGAACGCCGTAGCGCATTTCGTCATGCGTCACGGGATAGACTCCATCACCGCGAATCGCGCGGCCGAACGTCTCCAGATTATCGCGCACGGCTGGATGCGGGGGATAATAGGCGATATGCCGGTCGGAGCCTCGAACGACCCGGGTCACGTCCCAACCGGTCGGCCTTTCCGGATGAGTGCGATCTCGAATCTCCATCCAACCATGTGATCCGAGCAGGGCGAGCCGGCCCATGAAGGGGGTGGCGAGGATTGCAGTCAACGCTGCGGTGGTGCCGCCCTCAAAGCCGAGCGTGATCGACAGCGTGTCGCCATTTGCAAAATGGCTGCCGAGTGTGGCCAGCCGCGCCCAGACGGTCGTGGGTGTTCCGAGCAAGGCAACTGACAAGTCGACAAGGTGAATGCCGGTCGCCGACAACGGTCCTGCCGGATTTGCAGTTGCGGAGAGCCTCCAATTGTCCGGCGGCAGATCGAGAAACTTGTCCTGGCTGAAGTTGGCTTCAACCATCAACGCCTTGCCGAACTCGCCCGCTGCGAGCCTCTGCCGCAGTTCGACGACCGCCGGCTCGAAGCGACGCTCATGACCAATGCCCAGCTGGACCTTCGCCGCCTTCACCGCTGCCAGCGCACGGTCCACATCCGATCCGGTGGTGCATAGGGGCTTTTCGCAGAAAACGTGCCGACCGCTTGCCGCAGCTGCAACGATCTGATCAGCATGGCGGTCCTGCGGCGTGCACAGGATGACCGCTTCGATGTCGCTTCGGCTCAAGGCGGCTTCGGAATTGTCGGCGGTCTCTAAGCCTTTTGCCTCGGCGGCCGCACGGGCAGCCGGTGCCGGATCCACGCCGAGCACCGGCCGGATGATCGAGCTTTCGCTAAGATTGGCGAGGATCGTCTGGCCCCACCAGCCGAGGCCGATGACGGCGGCTTTGATCATGATGCGCGCCCCGTACCCTGAACCTTGGCCAGTGCCTCTCGCGATACCAGTCGCCGATCTCGCTTCCTGTCATCAGGGCGACGCCGTCATGGGCAATGACGTGGTCGAGGATCTGCTCGAGATCGCCGATCCGATGCGGCACGCCGGTGATGTAGGGATGGATCGAAATCGCCATGACACGGGCGTTATCCGCTCCCTCCTGATACAGCCGATCGAATTGATCGATGCAGCGGCGCAAAGACTGCTCTGAGGCAAATGCTGGAGGGCGTGCACGACGATGTCGTTGGTCTCAACGGTGTATGGAATGGTCGTGATCCGGCCGTATGGCGTATCGATGTCCTGCGGAAGATCGTCGATCACCCAGTCAGCGACGTATTCGATCCCGTGTCGGCGCAGCAGATCAAGCGTTTCGCCCGTCTCGGTAAGACCGGGGCTCTCCCACGAACGCGGCGGCTTGCCGGCGAACGTCGCGATAATGTCGACCGTGCGCTTGATGGCATCGCTCTGGTCGTCGACCTTGTGCATGGGGCCCTGCAGAAAGCCATGGCCCATGAATTCGAAGCCGGCCTCGCGCGCCGCGGCGGCAACTCGCGGATAGGATTGGCAGACACTTCCGTTGATGGCGAGCGTGGTGGGAATGTTGCGGTCGGTGAGTGCCTTGAACTGACGCCAGAACCCGGCGCGCATGCCGTATTCGTGCCAGGACCAGTTCGGAACGTCAGGCAGCAGTGGCTGCCCCATGGGAGGGCTCAGCACGGTGCGAGGCATCGCATGTTCGATGCGCCATTCCTCCACGTTGAGGATCACCCAAACGGCGAGCCGTTTTCCGCCGGGCAGCTCAAGCTTCGGCCGGTCGATCAGCGCCTGGTGAGGAATTCGCTCCGACAGCGCCACGGGATATCTCCTCTGTCTTCTGCCGATCCTCGTCAGTTCAGCCTGCCACCATTCGTCGTGACCTTCCTGACTGCAGGCGGGGCAACACCTTTTCAGCCATAAGGATCATGGAGCGGCGCCCGAGCTCGCGATCCTTCCAGTCTTTGCCCGCATAGAGCAAGGTTCCGAACTCACCAACCTGCTCCTGAAAGGCGAGCAGTTTGTCGGCCACGCTGGAAGGGGTTCCGTAGATGACCAGGCGCTCACAAATCGATTCGAGGGTGACCTCCTCATCCGGCTGGTCGCGGTGTGTCTTGAACAGTTCGATGCGGCCATTCTTCTTCAACTTGGTGAAGAGCGAACGGTAGTAGTTCACGTAAGGTCCATCGGGATCGGTAGCGTAAGCCTTGGCAGTGGCTTCATCCTCGGCGACGAAGATGCTTTTGGCAACGCGCCAATTGGCAGGATCCGCCGTTCGCCCCGCACGCTGGCAGCCCTCGACATATCTCGGCCAATGGCTCTTGACCCAGCCAGGCATCAGGAAGTTCGCCGAAATCGGCTCCCAACCGCGGGCGGCAGCCTCAGTGACACCTCTCGAGAAAGGTGCAACGGCCGTAACCACGATCGGCGGATGCGGCCGCTGCAGCGGGCGCGCGATATAGCCCTGTCCGATCTCCGTCATCGTGGTTCGTGCCGTGGAGACCGACCAATATTTGCCCTTGATGTCGTACGGCGGTTCGCTCTGCCAGATCGCCAGCACTTGATTGATTGCCTCCACGAACATTTCGTTGCGATCAGCGTCGAGATTGCCAAACAGCTCGGCGTCGGACAGAAGGCCGCCGGGGCTGATTCCGAAGATCAGCCGTCCCTCGAGCATGTGGTCCAGCATGGCAATTGACGCTGCGACGGCAGCGGGGTGCGCATTCGGCAGGTTGACCGTTCCGGTGCCAAGGCGGATCTGTTTGGTCGCAGCTGCAATCCAGGCGATGAACGCGGTGCACGAGGTGATGTTTTCGGCGCGATCGGTCACGTGTTCGCCGACATAGGCTTCGCTGAACCCGAGCTCGTCCGCTAGCATGAAGGCTTCGCGGTCCTCCTGGAGCGACTGGCGCCAGTCTTTTTGCAGCGGGTGCATCGGCATGGTGAAGAAGCCGAGTTTCATGGACGTCATCCTGATTGAAGGCCTCCACGAGAGTAGCCATTGCCGGGCGCAAGAAAAATGATAATTCTTGCTCCCTCGCATTAGCTAATTTGATGGGAGAACTATGGTCTCGCTGCGGCAGCTCCGGTCCTTTATCGCCGTGCATGAGGAAGGCTCCTTCACCGCGGCTGCGCTCCGCGAGGGCGCGACGCAGTCCGGAATTTCGCAGCATGTGGCGCAGCTGGAAGAGGAACTCGGCGCAGCGCTGTTCGAGAGGCACGGTCGCAACGTTGCGCTTACGGCGGCAGGACGTACGTATTACGAAGAATGCATCGCGGCGCTGAAGCGGCTCGACGTTGCGGCGCGGAAGGTCGCTGCCGAGAAACCGAGCGGACCCCTTCGCGTCGGCCTCATGCCGACCTTCACGCGGTCGCTGCTGCCGCCCGTGCTCGAGCGTTTCCTGCTCGCGGCGCCGGCGGTCCAGATTCATATTACCGAGGCCTATTCCGGCGTCCTTACCGACATGGTGCGGGCGGGGGAGCTCGACTTTGCCGCAGTGCCCGCGTTCTCCGGAACGCCCGGGATCTCGCAGCGTCTCTTATTGCGCGACCGTGAGATGCTGGTGCGGGCGCGCCCGCGGAAAAGGGGCGGCAACCGCACCTGCCCGATCCGACTGTCCGACCTCGGTCCTTTGAAGGTCGTTGTGCCGGGCTGGCAGAACACCCGCCGCGGCAACATCGAAACTTATTTCGCCGCGAATGGGATCGAGATCGCTCAACGGTTGGAACTCGACGCCATGATGGGTACGCTGCAATTCGTCGCAGCGAGCGACTTCGTTGCGATCCTGCCCTTCATTATGATGGTGTCGGACGTAAAGGAGGCGCGATTTGAAATCCGGCCGCTCGAGGATCCGCCGCTTCATTCCGAATTCGTCCTAATTGAGCCGGCACGCAAGGCGATCTCCCCGGCAGCGGCACTATTTGCAAGGCTCCTCAAGGAGGAGGCGGCGCGTGCAGAGGCGCTGTTTGACCGCATGATCATGAGCGGCCTGTCGGTACCCCGGCCGGGCCGAAAGGCGCGGGGCACCCGTAGGCCCAAGTGATCGATCGATAAACAAACTTGACGTTTGGCAACTTGCAACGTCTAATCCGCTGTAGGCCGGCACCATAAGGCGGCTTGACGAAAAGACCTGGGAGGATGGCTGGCCAATGAAAGCTCCGGCTTTCAGTTATGTGCGCGCGGAGAGCGTCGAGCATGCGCTCGAGCTGCTGTCACGCCATGGCAACGCGGCGAAGATTCTGTCCGGTGGGCAGAGCCTGCTGCCCGCGCTCAATCTGAGGCTTGCCGCCCCCGCTGTCCTGATTGATATCGGTCGGCTGGATGAGCTGCGCGGTATCAAGCTTCGTGACGATGTCGTCACGATCGGCGCGCTTACGCGCCACGCCGACCTGCTGACCTCGGAAGAAATATCGGCCAGCCTACCGCTGCTGCGAAAGGCCGC
The DNA here is from genome assembly GCF_020194175.1 of Bradyrhizobium sp. BRP22. Taxonomy (GTDB): domain Bacteria; phylum Pseudomonadota; class Alphaproteobacteria; order Rhizobiales; family Xanthobacteraceae; genus Bradyrhizobium. The sequence goes on from NZ_JADYVX010000036.1 coordinate 24,330, forward strand.
AGCCCATGTCGCGCATCCCGCCATTCGTAATCGCGGCACCATTGGCGGAAATCTTGCGCATGCTGATCCGGCATCCGAATTCCCTGCCTGCATGCTCGCACTTGATGCGAGAATGGTCATTCGAGGCGAGGGCGGCGAACGGCGCGTCAATGCGCGCGATTTTTTCCGCGGTATTTACGAGACCGCACTCGAACCACACGAACTGCTTGCCGCGATTGAAGTTCCGCGGCCCCAGCCAGGCTCGCGCACTTACTTCCATGAATTCGTCCGCCGCAGTGGCGACTACGCCATGACGGGTCTCGCCGCTCTTGCGCACGTTGATGGCGCGCAGCTCGGCGATCTGCGCCTCTCATACTTCGCCATCAGCGATCGCCCGCACCTTGCGCGCGCCACCTCTCATTTGGTCGGCGTTGAGATCACTGCCGAGCGCATTGCCGAGGCGCAAGCCGAACTGGACGCCGAGCTCGACCCCCCGGACGATCAGCAGGCTAGCGCAGCCATGCGCCGGCATTTTGCGCGGCTGCTGCTATTTCGCTGCGTGGCAGACGTTCTCGGGCGGCCGGAGCTTGCGATGGAGGCGGTGAGGTGACAACCACCCGCATTGCGCTCACGGTCAACGGCGAGAGCGTCAGCGCGGACGTGCCGGCGCGGTTGAACCTTGCCGACTTCGTGCGCGACCAGCTTGGGCTGACAGGCACTCACGTGGGCTGCGAGCACGGGGTATGTGGTGCGTGCACCTTGCGCGTCGATGGCGAGATCGTTCGCAGTTGCCTCACGCTCGTCGTACAGGCGGATGGCTGCGCGGTAGAAACCATCGAAGGCCTGTCCGACAGCGGCGAGATAGCCGATCTCCAAGCCGCTTTCCGTGAACGCAATGCGCTCCAGTGTGGCTATTGCACGCCGGGAATGCTGATGACGGCGCAGGATCTTCTGCGCAAGTGTGCAAACCCGGAACGAACTGAGATTCGTGAGCATCTCTCCGGCAATTACTGTCGCTGCACCGGCTATCATGCGATTGTCGATGCCGTCGAGCGTACGGCCAAGGCGAGGCAGCGCCGTTCATGATTAGCTCAAATCAGCCCAAGTGCCTGACCGCGCTGGATCGGCCGAATTCCTATATCGGCCAATCCGTGCCGCGCCCCAACCTTGCCCGCCTGCTGCAGGGACGGGGTCAGTACGTAAGTGACCTCGTGCTGCCGCGCATGATCCATGTTGCGTTCGTGCGCTCGCTGCATGCGCATGCGAGGATTTCCGCGATCAATACCGAGGCCGCCAGGGCCATGCCTGGCGTGGTCGCCGTGGTGACCGGCCGCGAACTAGCTGATGTCGTGACTCCCTGGGTCGGGGTGTTGTCGCACCTGAAAGGTTTGAAATCCGCACCTCAGCACGCCATGGCAATCGATCGGGTCTGCTGGCAAGGCGAGGCGGTTGTCGCAGTTCTGGCGAGCAGCCGGGCGCTCGCCGAAGATGCGGCGGAAGCAGTCGAAGTCTCCTACGAAGAGTTGCCGGCAGTCACGGATATGCGCTCGGCGCTCGACCCGGCAACGCCGGCGATCCATCCCGATCTCGGCGACAATCTTGCATTCGAACGCAATCATGACGCCGGCGCGGTAGATGCGGCGTTTGCCGAAGCCGACGAAGTGGTCGAGGTGGAGTTTGTTTTCGGCCGTCATACCGGTGTGACGCTGGAGCCGAGATCGGTTGTTGCCGACTGGAATGCGGGCGAGCGCCGTCTCATCATATATCAGGGCACCCAGGCGCCGCATATGGTGCAGAACATCGCGGCAAAGCATCTCGGCCTTGCCGAGCAGCAGGTGCGCGTCGTGTGCAAAGATGTGGGCGGATCATTTGGCATCAAAGTTCACATCTATGCCGACGAGATGGCAACCTACGGTCTTGCGAAACTGCTTCGCAGGCCGGTGAAGTTCGTGGCCGACCGGGTCGAGAGCTTCAATACGGACATTCACGCGCGTGATCACATCTGCAAGGGACGTATCGCGGTTAATCGCAACGGTTCGATCAAGGCCTTCGAGATCGATGATCTGACGGGGATCGGATCTTACTCAATGTATCCGCGCACCAGTGCGATCGAGGCGAACCAGGTCGTCAACCTTGTCGGCGGGCAATACACCACGCCCAATTACCGGGCGCGGGCACGGGTCGTTTTCCAGAACAAGAACGTTACCTGCCAGTATCGCGCGGTGGGGCATCCGATTGCCTGCTCGGTCACCGAAGGTCTTGTCGACCTTGCCGCGCGCCGCATCGGAATGGATCCGGTGCAAATCCGGCGTCTTAATCTGATCGGCGATGATGCCTATCCGTGCGCCTCGCCGACGGGATTGCGCTTCGAGGCGCTTTCGCATCATGCATCGCTTCAGAAATTGCTGCAGATGATGGACTACGACGCGCTTCGTGCTGAACAGGCGCGGCTACGTGGACAGGGAATTCATCGCGGTATCGGCCTTGCGAGTTTCATTGAGGTCACCAATCCTGGCGCCGCCTTCTATGGGGTCGGCGGCGCACGCATTTCATCCCAGGATGGCGTGACGGTTCGGCTCGATGCCGCAGGTTCGGTGACCTGCTACACCAGTATCACAGAGCAGGGCCAGGGCTCGGAAGCGATCACGGCCCAGATTGTTGCCAGTGGGCTCGGCGTATCGATCGACCGCGTGCGTGTTGTCCTCGGTGACACCGATGCAACGCCTTATGGCGGAGGCACCTGGGCTTCGCGAGCGGCCGGAATCGGCGGCGAGGCTGCGCTGCAGTCGGCCAAGATGCTGCGCGGCAATATCCTCCAGGTTGCGGCAGCCATCCTGCAGGCGCGTCCTGAGGACCTCGACATCAGCGATAATGCCGTAGTGGATCCGTCAAGCGGAGAACGCAAGATCGAACTGTCTGAGCTGGCCCGCATCGTCTTCTTCCGGCCTGACACGCTTCCGCCGGGGCTGCAGCCGGAAATGGTCGCGACGCGACACTTCGTTCCGCGCGAATACGGTTTTGCCTTCACGAACGGAATCCAGGCCTCATGGCTGGAGGTCGATACCGCAACCGGCTTCGTCAGCCTGCTCAACCATTGGGTGGTCGAGGACTGCGGTACGGTGATCAATCCGCAATTGGTGGATGAACAGATCCGCGGCGGTGTGGTCCAGGGGCTCGGTGCCGCCTTGTTCGAACACTGCATCTACGATGAGCGAGGCCAGCTCACCAACGCCAATATGGCCGACTATCTCGTGCCCATGGCCGCCGAGATGCCGGATATCGCGGTAGGTCACGTGGTTACGCCAACCAAGGAAAGCGAACTCGGCGCAAAGGGGGCTGGGGAGGCGGGTACGGCGGGCGCGGCCGCCGCTGTCGCCAATGCAGTCAACGATGCGCTGTCGCCGTTTGGCGTCTCCATTACGGAGATCCCGCTTACCCCGCGCGTGATTTTATCCGCGCTTGGACGCATATGATGTAGCCTGCACACTCAATCAAAGAAAACACAGCCAGGGAGGAATGGATGACCGAGGATAACAAGTTGACATCGAAGCGCATGAGTCGCCGCCGCGTGCTCGCCTCCGCGGGCGTTGGCGCGCTGGTTGCCGCTTCGCCTTTTCGCATCAACCTGGCGATGGCGCAGGAGCCCACCATCAAGGTCGGCTTTCCGGTGCCGCTGACTGGTCCATATGGCACCGAAGCCCAGGACCAGGTGCGAGCTGCCGAGGTGGCGATCGCGGAGTTCAACGAAAGCGGCGGTCTCAATGGTCGCAAGGCCGAGTTGCTCGTTCGCGATGACAAGCTCAATCCGGGTGAGGCGGCGACACGTACGCTTGAGTTGGTAGAAAAAGAGAAGGTGAATCTCATTGTCGGCAGCCTGTCGGCCGCCGTTCAGCTCGCCGTCAACAACGTCACCAAGCAGCGCGGCATCATCTTCAATTCGATCAGCCAGTCGGATACGATCAACGAAGCCTCCGATTTCAGCAAGTTCACGTTCCATGAGGCGCTCAATCCGCACATGACCGCCGGCGCCGTCGGCCGCTATGCTTTCCCGAAGTTCGGCAAGAAGGTCGCCTTTCTCACGGCGGACTATGCCTACGGTCATGAGATGGTGCGGGGCTTCCAGGAGGCCGGAAAGGCATTTGGCATCGAGACGGTCACCGACGTTCGCCACCCGATCGGCACGACGGATTTCTCGGCGCTGTTGCCGCGGATCCAGGCATTGAAGCCGGATATCCTGTGCATCAGCAATTTCGGCCGAGATCAGCAGATCGCGCTCAAGCAGGCCACCGACTTCGGCATGAAGAAGTCGATGAAGATCGTCGCGCCCATTCTGCTCTATACCGGCAGAGTGGCCGCTGGCGCGCAGGCTTTCGATGGCGTCGTAGGGGGCACATCCTACTACTGGGGAATCGAAGACAAGGTGGCTTCCGCGAAGGCGTTCAATGACCGCTTCCGGAAGATGCACGGCGGCAAAGTGCCTTCCGACTACGGCGCGCTCGGCTATGGCGGCGTGAAGACCTTGCTGATGGGGGCGCGTGCTGCCGGATCGCTGGATGCCGAGAAGGTCATCGCAGCGGTCGAAGCATTGAAGTACGACTACTACAAGGGACCGCAATATTACCGCAAATGCGACCACCAGTCGGTGCAGTCGGTTTTCATCATCGAGTCCAAGGCGACCCCGCAGAAGGGCGATGCCGATGTCTTCAATGTCATCAGCACCGACGAGCCGAACGAGGCCAATCTGCGGACCTGCGAGGCGCTAGGCCATAAGAGCTGATCCGATTTGCCGGACGCGCCTCCGGTTGCGCCCGGCCTTCTTGTCTCAATCGATCGCAACTGGGACGTCATGGCTGGATTGAGTTTCGACCTGATTGCGCTGCAGCTCTTCACCGGGCTGGCCCTCGGCGCGATCTATGTGCTGTTCGCCATTGGCCTGTCGCTGATTTTCGGCATGCTGACCGTGGTCAATTTCGCCCACGGGGCTTTCTACATGGTGGGGGCCTATGCCGGGCTTTTCCTGGTATCGATGGGCGGCAACTTCTGGATCTGCCTGGTGGCGGTGCCGCTTCTGATCGGCACTTTCGGCATGATCGTCGAACGTTTCCTTGTGCGCCCGCTGTACGGACGGGGCATAGATTATCCGCTGTTGCTGACGTTTGGTCTCTCCTACATCATGATCGAACTGATCCGAATCGCATTCGGCACCAGCGGTTATCCGTTTGATACGCCCGAACTTCTGCAGGGCGCCGTCGACATCGGCGTCGGCTATTTCCCGCTGTACCGGCTGTTCGTCATCGGCGCGACGGCGGTGGTCCTTATCGGCTTGTGGCTGTTCCTCGAACGAACCAATTTCGGTCTGATCATCCGCGCCGGCGCGCGCGATCCGCAAATCGTGCGGGTGCTCGGGGTTGATGTCAGCAGGGTCTGGCTGATCGTTTTCGGCATCGGGACCGCGATCGCCGGATTTGCGGGCCTTCTGGCCGCACCGCTGCAGGGCGTGATCCCTGAAATGGGCGCGACCATCCTGGCCGAGGCGTTCGTGGTGACCGTCGTCGGCGGCATGGGCTCGATCGGCGGTGCGGTGCTGGCCGGGCTGCTGGTGGGGGTTGTTGTCAGCATGACCTCACTGTTCGCCCCTGAAATGGCCAAAGTCTCCATCTTTGCGCTGATGGCGATCGTGCTGCTGGTCCGGCCACAAGGTTTCTTTGGCCGCGCAGGGTTGATGAGTTGAAACGATGATCGATATCGCTCCTACCATCGCCACTGCATCTTCCAGATCGTACAGCTGGTTCGACCTGGCCAAACGTCACCGCGTGCTGCTCGCCAGCATCTTCGTGCTGATCTTCCCGTTCGTGATGCCCTTTACGGCACTTGCCGTGAACATCCTGATCTACGGCCTATATGCGCTCGGCTTTAACCTGCTGTTCGGTTATCTCGGCCTGCTGTCGTTTGGACATGCTGCGCTGTTCGGGACTGGCGCCTATCTCTGCGGCATCGCCATCGTTCATTTCGGGCTGCCCTGGTACGCCGCGATTGCAATCGGCGTTCTGAGCGCACTGGCGATGGCGACCCTGATCGGGAGTCTCGCCATCCGCACCCGCGGTATCTATTTTGCCATGGTGACCATGGCGCTTGCCCAATGCGTTTATTACATCTTCTATCAGGCGGTGGACTGGACCGGCGGTGAGAATGGCTTGCGCGGCATCAATGTCCGCGCGATCGATCTGTTCGGCTTCCATTTTGATTTCATCAATCCGTTGGTCCGCTACTACGTGGTCGCCAGCTTCGTCATTCTGGCGTTCTTCGTGCTGTCGCGTATACTCGCATCTCCCTTCGGTGCCGTGATCGAGGCAGTGCGCGAGAACGAGGCCAGGGCGCGCGCATCCGGATACAATGTGGTCGCCACGCGTCTAATCACGTTCATCCTTTCCGGCGGCTTCTGCGGTCTTGCGGGATCGCTTGCGGCATTGCATCTGTCGATCGTGCCGATCGAAAGTCTTCATTATGAAACCTCCGGCATGGCCGTGATGATGGCGCTGTTGGGCGGCATGGGGACCTTCTTCGGTCCCTTTGTCGGGGCGGCGGTGTTCCTGTTGCTCGAGAATCTCGTCTCGCTCTGGACCGTGCATTGGCAGCTGTTCGTCGGCGCGGTGTTCGTCGTTTGCGTGCTGTTCTTCCCGGAGGGCATTTGGGGTACGATCCTGAAGAGGATCAAGCCATGACCGCAACCGCAGCATCTCCGATCATCCTCCGCACTACCGGCGTCAGCAAGATGTTCGGCAAGTTCGTCGCGCTGAACAACATCAGCGCCGAATTTGAACGCGGCGTTATCACCTCCATCATCGGTCCGAACGGGGCCGGCAAGAGCACGTACTTCAATCTGCTCTCAGGTGCGTTCCGGCCGACGACAGGCAAAGTCGAGTTCGAGGGCCATGATGTCACCAACGTTGCGCAGCATCGATTTGCGCATCTCGGGATCGCCAAGTCGTTCCAGATCACCAACATCTTCCCGCACCTGACCGTGCATGAAAACGTCAGGGTGGGGCTGCAAGCCTTCGTGTCCAGATATGACATTTGGCGTCCGCGGAGCACGGTCCCGGGCCTTGCTGAACGTGCCGACGAACTGCTCGCACTCGTCGGTTTGAAGGACCGTCGCGCGCGCCGGGCCCGCGATCTCGCGCATGGCGAGCAGCGTGCGCTGGAAATCGGCATGGCACTTGCGGCAGATCCGCGGCTGCTGTTGCTTGACGAGCCGACGGCCGGCATGAGCCCCGAGGAAACGAGGGTCATGATGGATCTCATTGTTCGCCTTGCCAGCGAGCGAACCGTCATCCTCGTCGAACACAAAATGAAGCTCGTGATGGGCATCAGCCGCCGCGTCCTCGTGCTGCATCATGGCGAACTGCTGGCGCAGGGAACACCGGCCGAGGTGCGCCAGAACGAGCAGGTCAAACGTGTCTACCTGGGCCAGCGGGAGCACTAGACCATGCCGGAGCCGATGCTGCGCATCCACAATCTTAACGGGTGGTATGGTCCTAGCCATGTGCTCCAGGACATCTCGCTCGACGTGCATCAAGGCGAGATCGTCTGCCTGATCGGCCGCAACGGTGCCGGAAAGACCACGACGTTGAAAACCATCATGGGCCTGCTCGATCGGCGCCGTGGGTCCGTGGTCTTCAAGGGCGAAGAGATTCTGGCCGCCCCGGCGCACGTCCGTTTCGCGTGCGGGCTCGCGTATGTGCCGGAGGAGCGCCGCATCGTGCAGGGGCTCTCGGTGCGCGAGAATCTGCGACTTGGGCTCGTCGCCTCGAAGACCAAGCACGAGGAAACCCGGCGGATCGAAGAGATCGCAAGAATATTTCCCAGGCTTGCCGAGCGGCTTGAACAGGATGCGGTCACCATGTCGGGCGGCGAGCAGCAGATGCTCGCGATTGCCAGGGCGATAATCGCGCGGCCGGACTTGGTGATGCTGGATGAGCCGTCCGAGGGCATAATGCCGGTTCTGGTGGACGAGATGTTCGAGCTGTTTCGCCGTATGAAAAGCCAGGGCACGACGATCCTGCTGGTCGAGCAAAACGTCGAACTCGCCCTCGCCATCGCGGACCGCGCCTATGTGCTCGATCAAGGCATGGTCGTACATCAGGGGAGCGCGCAGGCGCTGCTCGCCGACGATGAAATCAAGGAACGCTACTGCTCGGTGTGAACAGTTGCGGCTTGAGCGGCATTCATGCCGTCAGAACGCCAGACCAATCAACAAGAACACAGAGGATCAACCATGAAAGTCGATCGCGCCGCCATCTACGAAGCAGCAAAGACCCTGTCGAATTGGGGGCGCTGGGGCAAGGACGACCAGATTGGCACGCTTAACAACGTGACGCCGCAGGACGTGATCGATGCCGGGCGATTGATCAAGAAAGGCAAGGTATTCGCGCTCGGCCTGTCGCTGAGGGAGCCGATCCAGTCCGGACTATTCGGCGGTCGATGGAATCCGATTCACACGATGCTTGCGACCGGTACCGATGCTGCCGCGGGCAACCAGGATACGCCGTCGCCTTACCTTCGATACGCTGATGATGCGATCAATATGCCCTGTCAGGCGTCGACGCAATGGGACGCGCTCTGCCACATTTTCTTGGATGACAAGATGTACAACGGCTACGACGCGCAGCTCGTCGATGCGCGCGGCGCGCGTAAGCTCGGCATCGAGAATGTTCGAGACAAGATGGTCGGCCGCGGCGTTCTGCTCGATGTGGCACGCTGGAAAGGCGTCGAGTCCCTCGATGACGGATACGCTATCACGAACGCGGACCTCGATGGCTGCGCCGCCGCGCAAGGCGTGACGGTCCGCAAAGGTGACTTCGTGCTGGTCCGCACTGGCCACCAGGAGCGCTGTCTCAAGAAGAAGGACTGGTCGGGTTATGGCGGCGGCGATGCGCCCGGCGTCGCGTTCGAGACCTGCTACTGGATTCGGCAGAAGGACATTGCCGCGATCTGCACCGATACCTGGGGCTGTGAGGTTCGCCCCAATGAAACCAAGGACGCGAACCAGCCCTGGCATTGGGTCGTTATACCGGCGATCGGCATCTCCATGGGCGAGATCTTCTACTTGAAGGAACTCGCGGATGATTGTGCCGCCGACAAGGTCTATGAGTTCTTCTTCACCGCCCCGCCGCTGCATTTGCCCGGCGGTGCCGGATCGCCGATCAATCCCCAGGCAATCAAGTAAGCGCGGAGGTTCCATGGTCACTTATTTGAAACGAAGCCGCGATGCCGCGCAGCGTGCGGAGGACGATTCCAGGGTGCGCACCACCGTCGAGACGATCCTCGCCGACATCGAACAGCATGGCGACGCGGCGGTGCGGGAGCTTTCCGTCAAGTTCGACCAGTGGGACCGGAGCGATTACCGTCTGACTGACGCCGAGATCCGTCAGTGCGTGTCGGAACTCTCACAGCGAAACCTGCACGACATCAAGTTCGCGCAGGAGCAGGTCCGGAATTTCGCCGAACACCAACGCGCCGCCCTGAAGGACATTGAGGTCGAGACGCTGCCCGGTGTCGTGCTCGGTCACAAGAACATCCCGGTGAATTCGGTCGGTTGCTACGTGCCGGGCGGCAAGTACCCACTGCTTGCCTCCGCGCACATGTCGGTGATTACGGCCAAGGTCGCCGGCGTGCAGCGCATCGTCACCTGCGCGCCTCCCTTCATGGGCAAGCCCGCACCGGCGATCGTCGCGGCCCAGCATCTCGCCGGGGCTGACGAGATTTACTGTCTCGGGGGTATCCAGGCGGTCGGTGCCATGGCGCTTGGAACGGAGTCCATCGCAGGCGTGGATATGCTCGTTGGCCCCGGCAACGCCTTTGTCGCGGAAGCCAAGCGGCAGCTCTTTGGGCGGGTCGGCATTGATCTGTTCGCCGGTCCGACCGAGACGCTCGTTATCGCCGATGAGACGGTTGACGCGGAGATGTGCGCCACCGATTTGCTCGGCCAAGCGGAGCACGGGCCGAATTCGCCAGCCATCCTTGTGACCAACTCGGAGAAACTCGCGCGGGAGACGATGGCTGAAGTCGAGCGCCTGCTGAAAATCCTGCCGACGGCGGCGATCGCCGCCAAGGCATGGGAGGATTATGGGGAGGTGATCGTCTGCGCCACTGAGCAGGAGATGGTGGAGGAGGCGGATCGGATCGCCTCCGAGCATGTGCAGGTCATGACGCGCGATCCGGATTACTTCCTGCGCAACATGACCAACTATGGAGCGCTGTTTCTTGGTCCGAGGACGAACGTCGCCTATGGCGATAAGGTGATCGGGACTAACCACACGTTGCCGACGAAGAAGGCGGCGCGCTACACTGGCGGACTCTGGGTCGGCAAGTTCTTGAAGACCGTCACCTACCAGCGAGTAACGACCGACAGCGCGTCCGCGATGATCGGAGAGTACTGCTCGCGGCTTTGCATGCTCGAGGGCTTCGCGGGACACGCCGAGCAGGCCAATGTGCGCGTGCGTCGGTATGGCGGGCGAAATGTTCCTTATGCGGGGGCGGCGGAATGACCGCGGTCCTCCCGCAGACGCCGTCGTTCCAGCTCGATGGGCGGCGTGCGCTTGTCACCGGCGCTGGGCGTGGCCTTGGCCTGGCAGCGGCGACGGCGCTCGCCCGGGCCGGAGCCGAGGTGACGCTCTGCGCGCGCAGCCGTGGCGAACTCGAAACGGTGACCGAGGCCATGCGTGCTGAGGAGCTTGCGGCAGACACGCTCGTTCTCGATGTTACTGACATAACGAGCTTCGCGGCGGCAATTGAAGCGCGGCAGCCTTATCATGTTTTCGTCAACAATGCTGGAACGAATCGCCCGAAGCCGTTCACCGATGTCACGTCCGAGGATTTCGACGTTGTCATGGGCTTGAATGTGCGGGCGGCGTTCTTTGCGGCACAGGCCGTTTGCCGTCGCATGATCGCCGCCAAGATCGCCGGCTCCATCATTCATATCTCGTCTCAGATGGGGCACGTCGGGGGCGAACGCCGTTCGATCTATTGCGCCTCGAAATGGGCGATGGAGGGATTTTCCAAGTCCATGGCCCTTGACCTCGCGCCTCATGGCATCCGCGTGAATACATTGTGTCCCACCTTCATCGAGACGCCCATGACGCGCCCGTTTTTCGCGGATGCCACCTTCCGCGCGAACGTCCTTTCCAAGATCAAGCTGGGACGCATCGGCACTGTCGAGGACGTAATGGGCGCGGTGCTCTTTCTTGCAAGTGACGCTTCGGCATTGATGACCGGCTCTTCGTTGCTGGTCGACGGCGGATGGACCGCTGATTAGTGTGCCCGTTCTTCGTAATGGGTTGGACTCGATCCGACAAGGTGCCAACGTGTCGGTGCCAAGCTGGCGAACAGCGATTCGTGGAAGTTGGCCAAGCAGATCCCGATGAACCGAGAATCAGTTTACGCGGCGTTCGCGATTCTCCAAGAATGGCTTGCGCAGCTCGCGCTTTAGCACTTTGCCAGCGCCGGAAAGCGGCAGAGGCGCCTCGGTGATCTCGATGCTTCGTGGGCATTTGTAGCCCGCGATCAGCGTTCTGGTAAACTCGATCAGCTCGCCGGCGGAAACATCGACGCCGCTGCGCTTGACCACGACGGCATGGACCTGCTCGCCCCACTGTTCGCTGGGGATGCCGATGACCGCGCATTGCAGCACCGAGGGATGCTGCGCCAGCGCGTTCTCGATCTCGACCGAATAGACGTTCTCACCACCGGAGATGATCATGTCTTTCAGGCCGTCGACCACATAGATGAACCCTGGTCCATATAGCCGCCGTCGCCGGTATGCATCCAGCCGTCGACGATGGCGCGCGCGGTCTCCTCCGGCCGTTCCCAATAGCCCATCATCACGTTGTCGCCTCGCACCACGATCTCGCCGACGTGCCCGAGGGTACGGGCTGGTCGTTCTCGTCGACGACACGTACCTCGCACCCTAGGGTGGCGCGGCCCGCGCCGCGGTGGCGGCCCTTCCTGCGCCCCTCGCCGATATGTTCCTTCCAGTGCAGAAGCGTCCCGATCGGCGACAGCTCAGTCATACCATAGGCCTGCGTGAACTGAACATGCGGCAGCGCCCGTGCGGCGCGGTCGAGCACCGCCTCGCTGATCGGCGATGCGCCATAGATGATGTTCTTCAGCGAGGACAGGTCATGGTTTCCGATCGCTGGGTGATCGACCAGCATTTGAATCATTGTCGGCACCAGCAGCACATCAGTGACCCGATGGTTCTGGATCGCGGCCGCGACGGCGTCGGGCGTAAAGCCCTGGACGATCACATTGGAGCCGCGGGAGAGCAGCAGCGAATACATCGCCGCCCCGTTGGCGAGATGGAACATCGGCGCGGCAAGGATCTCGCTCATCTCATGATCGGCCTCGTTGTTCTTGCCGCGGCCGTCGCACTCCCGTTCTATGTCGACAGCCGCTACGTTATCGGCCAGGTCACGTTCGGCCTGTTCCCTGCTCCTGAGCGCTGGCCGCTATACGATTCCTGCGCTGCAACGTGAGTAGCTGACTGATGCCTGTTCTCTCCCCCGCCAAGCACGAGCACTTTGCCCAAGAGCTATTAAGGGCCAAACCGCCCATGAAGCGTACCGTCCTGCCGGCTATCGGGCGAACCGTGGGGACGCTGCGACATGTAAAGCAAGACGAAGCATCCAAGACAGCGTCAAGCAGGAAGGCAACCGGCATCGAGCTCGCGCAAGAAATGCGGCGGGCTTTGTAAGCAAGGCGATTGGGCGATCTAACTGATCCCGCTGGATGAGCTCGCTGGCGCGCATGCGGTCGAACCCGCGCGGCTGGGCCCCAAATATGCAGTGGGCGAAGAAGATTTTTTTCTCCAACCCGGCTAAGTAGCTCATGACTGCGCAGAACTCACGAGCAGGTTCCGACTTGGCAAGCTGAACTCCGATGTGGACCACCACCTGCTGGAGAGCCTGAGGAACGTTCCTCACTGGGACTGGTTGCCTTGGGATGAATAAGCCTTTAGCGCCTCATCCCGAAGCTCCTCCCGGGCTGACACCGGCCCTTGAGCGCAACATCCAAGCGTTAGTCGAGAGACAAAGGCGCGAGCAGTCAGACGCTTCTATCCAGCAAAAGGTTGCGGATGCGATAACCGCATTTACCGGCAGCATGACCTTCGTCTACCTGCATCTCGCAGTTTTCGGCGTTTGGATCGCGGCGAGTCTTCACTGGATACCGGGCTTGCCCGCTTAGGACGAGAGCTTCGTAGTGCTTGCCATGGTCGCATCGGTTGAAGCAACCTTTCTCTCAACCTTTGTACTGATTTCACAAAATCGCTTGGCGGCTGATGCTGACAAGCGGGCTGAATTGGATCTCCAGATCAGCCTGCTCAGCGAACACGAGATTGCAAAAATCGTCGGACTCGTGAATGAGATGGCAGCGAAATTGAACATAGTTGCTGGCGAACAGGCAGAGCTTCACGAGGCTGCGTCGGATATTGCGCCAGAGCGAGTTCTCGATAAAATCGAAGAGACGAGAACCACGGCGGCGGCATTTAGTTCGGGGGCAGGTTAAAGTCACATTCTGAGCCCGATCCCGATTCAATGTCGGCAGTATCCCACCGACGCTGCGACAACTCGAGACCGCTCGGGGTCGGACCAGACATTCAGCGCGCCACGAAACGGGCCAGGAAAAGCGCTGCCGTCGCGGCGATCAGCGCCGGAATGGCGGCTACCGCGAACAGCGACTGTGCTTCCATGTTACGGGCAAGCATCACGCCGCCAATCATTGGCCCGACGATCGAACCTATGCGGCCGATGCCGAGTGCCCAGCCCACACCCGTCGACCTGATCGCCGTCGGATAAAACGTTGCAGTCAGAGCATTCGAGGCGATCTGCCCGCCGACGATGCAGAACCCGGCAGAAAAGATCGCGGCGGTGGCGAGGCTTGTCGAATGACTGGTCAAACCGATCGCCGCCACCGCGGCCGCGCCACACAGGTAGGTGAGCGCGAGCGCGCGGAACGAGAAGCGGTCGATAAAGTGGCCCAGCGCGAAGGTGCCGATCACGCCACCGACCTGCAGCATCGCCCCGATCGCGGCGGCCGCCGACACCGATAGGCCGAGATCGTTAAGCACCGTCGGCAGCCAGTTTGAGAGAAGATAGAGATCGAGCAGGCTCATGAAGAATACGATCCAGAGCAGCAACGTGACGGCACTTCGCTGCTCCGTGAAAAGATGGACAACCGGCAGGCCGGACAATTTCGGCTCCTGTACCGCAAAGCGGACGTCGCTCCCAAGATTCGCGTCCCGCGTGATACGCCGCAACAGCCCGGCGACCTCGCGATCGCGCCCGCCTGCCAGTGCAAGATAGCGGATCGATTCCGGCAGCGCGTACAGAAGAACTGGAACGAGCAGGAGCGGCGCGATGCCGCCGACCAGAAACACCGAGCGCCAGCCAAAAGCGGGAATCAACGCAGCCGCGAGCAAGCCGCCGAGCGCGGCGCCGATCGAAAATCCGGCAAACATCGCCATCACCATGGTCGCTCGACGGCGGTGCGGGCTAAACTCGGAGGTCACTGCAACCGCGTTTGGCATCGCGCCGCCGAGCCCGACACCGGTGAGGAAACGGAGCGCCATTAGCCAAGTGGCATCCTGAGCCTGCATGGTGAGCAGGCTTCCGATACCGAATGCAGCCGTGCTGACCACGATGATCCGCTTGCGCCCGATCCGATCGGCGAGCGGGCCAAAAATCAAGGCACCGAGCATCAGGCCAAATAGCCCGGCGCTGAACACTGGTCCCAGCGCACCGCGCGGCAGCTTCCATTCTTGCGCCAGGGCGGGCGCAACGTATCCGATGGCCTGCGTGTCGAAGCCGTCGATAAAGAGCACCGCCGCACAGATCAGCAGCACCTGAATCTGAAATGTGCCGACCGGCTGTCGGTCGATGTAGCTGGGGACATCGACGACCATCAGTTTGGAGTCCTCCTTCACGCCGATTGCCATGGTGCGATTTCCTCCTGGCGGATCCAAATGCCCCGCCATCTTCTATCTTAAAATCTCTTATAGTGAGATTATGTCGAGGACAAACCTGCGGTGATGTCCAGTTCCCGGAAACGCGGGACCGCGGTACAGGACGGGCCGACATTGGAACGGATTGACAGGTGGAGAAGAGAAACAGCCAAGACCGGGTCCTCGCTGTGCTGGAACTGTTCAGCGAAACGCGCCCGCTCTGGACGCCCGACGAACTCATGGGAGAGCTGGGCTATACGCGTCCGACCCTCTATCGCTATCTCAAGAGCCTAAGAGAAAGCGGGCTGCTCATGTCCGTCCGCGGTGGCCGCTTCGCTCTCGGACCGAAAGTCGTCGAGATGGACTATCTGAGCCGGCGCTCCGACCCGCTTGTCGCCGTCGCAGCACCGTATCTGGAGCGTCTTACGGTGGCGCGTCCCTGTACTGCTCTGATTGTCCGCTGGTACGGCGGCAAAATGCTCTGCGTTGCTTCGCAATCGTCGGCACCCAATCCAGTCAGCAGTTATCTGCGGGGTCGACCAATGCCAATGGGTCGCGGTGCGATTGCCCGCTCCATCATGGCGTTCCTCCCGAAACGTAACCTGTCCCCGTTGCTTGCCCGTTACGCCGACGATCTTCGCAGTGTCGGGGTCGGTGCGACAGCCGAGGAAGTCGCGGTGGTGCTGAAGCGCATCCGGCGAGCAGGGGTCGCAGTCGCCTTCGGCGAAGTAACGCCCGGGGCTATTGGCATTGCTGCTCCTATCCTTGATGCAAACTATCCAGTCGCGAGTCTCTGTCTCACGATCGCGGGGCAACATGCGAATGGCGGTCTGATTGATCGGATCAGCATGGAGGTGCGGGAAACGGCCCGGTTGATCTCCGCCGAGGCTTTTGATGTTGCATAGAAATCTCATATGATGAGATTTTCTCTTGACTGAGGTGAGGCGGGCGGCATTGAATAATGGTCTCCGGTGCAACCGGAGTCGGATCGATTAGGAGGTGAGGGTGGCCCCGGATGCCGAGTTCAGTTGACATTGTTCCGGTAGCAATCATCGGCGGAGGACCCGTCGGGATCGGGCTTGCGATCGATCTCGGTCTAAGGGGCATCAACTGCATCGTTGTAGAACGCTACAACGAGCCGCAGCCGATTCCGAAAGGACAGAATCTCACACAGCGTACACTCGAGCATTTCCATTTCTGGGGTGCCGAAAAGGAATTGCGCGCCGCCCGAACGATACCGAAAGATTACGGCATCGGCGGCATGACCAGCTATGGCAGCTTGCTGAGCGGTTACCGGTACGACTGGCTGCAGCGCGAACTCGTGCGGCCGTTCTATTTCTGTGACAATGAGCGCCTGCCGCAATACGCCACCGAGGCGGTGTTGCGCCGAAGGGCCGCTCAGATCCCGGCCATCGATAGCTTGTATGGCTGGACCTGTGAGAGGATTCATCCCGACGAAGATGGGGTGAATATCGAAATCGCCAATCGCGACGGAATCAGGCGAAGCTTGCGCGCTGACTACGTGGTCGGTTGCGACGGAAATCGATCGCTCGTGCGCGATCAGGCGGGCATTCGCCAGACCGCTTCCGACCATGACCGCATGATGGTGTTGCTCGTATTCCGTTCGAGCGGGCTTCACCGACTGCTTGAGCGCTACCCCGGAAAATCGTTCTATAACGTGCTGCATGCGGAACTTGACGGCTACTGGAAATTCTTCGGCCGCGTGGATCTCGGCACCACGTGGTTCTTCCATGCGCCCGTTCCCGGCGACACCACGCGCGACAATTTCGACTTCCGCCGCCTCCTGCACGAGGCGGCCGGAGCCGAGTTCGACATCGAGTTCGATCATATCGGTTTTTGGGACCTGCGCTTTGCGCTGGCCGACAGCTATCGCGCAGGCCGCGTCTTCGTCGCCGGCGACGCGGCGCACAGCCACCCCCCTTACGGCGGCTACGGGATCAACAGCGGCCTGGAAGATGCCATCAACCTCTCCTGGAAGCTCGCGGCCACTCTGCAGGGCTGGGGCGGCTCCGGCCTGCTCGACAGCTATGACGCGGAGCGACGGCCGGTCTTCGCCTCGACCGCCCGCGATTTCATTGAGAAGGCGATCTTCGATGATCGCGATTTCCTTCGCCGGCATAATCCATCCGTCGACCGCGCCGACTTCGAAGCGGCCTGGCAGGCGCGACAGTCCGGCGCGCGCGCCGAGGTCAACGCGTTTGAGCCGAATTATGAGGGCTCGCCGATCGTGTTTGGGCCGCCGGGTACCGTGAGCAGTGCGATCGGCTCCCATAGTTACGCGGCCCGCGCTGGCCACCATCTCAGCCCGCAGCCTCTATCCTCGCGCAAGAACATCTACGAAGAACTCGGCAGCGGCTTCACGCTGCTTGATCTGGGCTCGCCGAACGGTGTTGCGCAGGAATTCCAGCGTGCAGCCGACAGGCTGCGTCTTCCGCTCAAGGTGATCCAGGACAGCCGTGCCGACGGCCGGGAGCGTTACGACGCCTCGCTCGTGCTGGTCCGTCCCGATCAGTTCGTTGCCTGGGCGTCCAACCAGGCGATCGGCGATCCGGCGGATATCCTGCGACGCGGTGTGGGTGGCGATCCGTGAAGCCGGAACGCCTCCAGCTCAGAACAAGAAACTGAAAAGCCGGAACCGGCAGGGAAACGTCAGGGAACTAGGGCATGAGCTCTTACAGCACTGCGCATTATTTCCTCGAAGGTCTCGTGGACCTCGGAGTAGAATATATCTTCGCCAATCTCGGGACCGACCATGTGTCCCTGATTGAGGAAATCGCGCGCTGGGACAAGCAGGGCCGCAAGCGTCCGCAGATTATTCTCTGTCCGCATGAGATCGTCGCGGTCCACATGGCAGGTGGTTACGCACTCGCGACCGGGAAGGGGCAGGCCGTTTTCGTTCATGTCGACGCTGGCACTGCAAATGCGTGCATGGCGATCCAGAACTTGTTTCGCCACCGTTTGCCCGTGATGCTGTTCGCCGGCCGCGCGCCCTACACGTTGCACGGCGAACTGCCGGGCTCGCGCGATACCTATGTGCATTTCGTGCAGGATCCCTTCGACATTGCAAGCATCGTGCGTCCCTATGTGAAATGGGAGTACTCGCTGCCGTCGGGAATCGTGGTCAAGGAGGCTCTGGCGCGTGCCGGCGCTTTCATGCACAGCGATCCTCCCGGACCGGTCTACATGATGCTGCCGCGCGAGACCCTCGCGGAGACGTGGGATGAGAGGCGGATGCCCGCCTACGACCCCGCCCGCTACGGCTGCGTTCGGTCCGGGGGTATCGATCAGGCAAGAGTGGAGGCCGTCGCCGATCGGCTGATGGCCGCCGACAACCCAATCGCGCTGACAGCCTATCTCGGTCGCAAGTCAGAGGCGGTTGCCGTGCTCGATCGGTTGGCGCAAACCTGTGGCATCGGCGTTGCCGAATTCAATTCAATCGATCTCAATATTCCGCAGGACTCGCCCTGCTTTGCTGGCTTCGATCCTCTGCCCCTGCTGGAGCAGGCGGATCTCGGGCTTCTGCTGGACACTGATGTCCCATTCGTTCCGCAGTACGCCAAGCGGATCGAAGCGATCCGGTGGATCCAGATCGACATCGATCCCCTGAAATCCGACTTTCCGATGTGGGGCTTTCCAACCGACATGAGGATTCAGGGCGACTGCGCGACCGTTCTGCAGCAGGTTCTCGACGTCGTCGAGGCGCGCGCTGACGACAGCTATCGCCGGCGGGTCGCTGAGCGCATCGCGAGTTGGGATGGGGCGCGTGAGGCCGCCGCGAAACGCCGCGCCGCGGCTGGCGCCAACAAAGGCGGTTCGGGTGCGCTCAATCCCAGCTATCTGTTTGCTGTCCTGAATGGCAAGCTGGCGCAAGACGACATCATTCTCAACGAGGCGATCCGCAACGGGCCGATGCTGCAGGAGCAGATTCGCCGCACGCAACCCAGAAGCTATGTGGGGCTCGCCGGCGGGGGCCTCGGTTTCAGCGGCGGCATGGCGCTGGGATTGAAGCTGGCGCAGCGGCATCGGCGGATCGTGCAGATCATCGGCGACGGCGCTTTTCATTTTTCCTCGCCCGACGCCGTCTATGCAACCGCGCAGCAATATGAGCTTCCGATCCTGACTGTGGTGCTGGACAACGGCGGTTGGCAGGCCGTGAAATCCGCAGTTCAGCGCGTTTACCCCACGGGCGTTGCCGCGGAAACCAACTCGTTCCAGTCCAGGCTGAGGTCGGATCGTCAGGGTCAGCAACGGCGTTTCGCCGATGTCGCATGCGCTTTTGGAGCTCATGGCGAGAGCGTGGTCGAACCCGATGAGCTTGCCGGGGCGATCGATCGGTGCCTGGCGGCGGTGGACGACGGCAGGGCCGCAGTCCTGCATGTTCACGTCACGCCGCCTTTAGTTCACAACACTGAACAGTGCCGTCGTCACAACAACAAAACAAGACGCGGCAATTGCGAGGGAGAAACGTCACCGTGAAGATTTTGAAAAGGCAGTTCCTGGCCGGCATCTGTATTGGATTGTTCGCATTGGTGTCCGCTCGCACCGCCGTTGCCGAGGAGCCTGCAAAATATCCATCGCGGCCTATCCACATCATCGTCGGTTTCACGCCCGGTGGCGGCAACGACATTATCGCGCGTCTTTTCGGACAGAAATTGTCGGAGAGCCTTGGTCAACCGGTCATCATCGAAAACAAGCCGGGCGCAGGCGCGATTCTCGCGACCGACTATGTCGCGAAATCGGCGCCGGACGGCTACACGCTCCTGATCGGTGCCAGCGGCGCCATGGTTATCAATCCGGCGGTTTACACGAAATTGCCGTATGATCCTGTTCGCGACTTAATTCCAATTTCAGAACTTGGGTCATTTCCGCTGATCCTGATCGTCAATGCGGCGTCGCCGTTCAAGTCCGTTTCCGAGCTCGTTGCCTACGCAAAGCAGAATCCGAACAAAGCCAACTACTCCAGTTCGTCCGCGGCGTTCCAGCTAGCCACAGAGCTGTTCAAGCAGAAGACCGGCGCGCCGATGCAGATGATCCCATACAAGGGCGCTAACGATTCCGTGGTCGCGGTGATCGCAGGCGAGGTGACAGCGACGATCGCCGACGCCGGTTCAGTCTGGGGCCAGATCACAGGAGGCCAGGCGCGCGCGCTCGCCGTTGCGGCGCCGAAGCGCATGGAGGAACTGCCTGACGTTGCGACCATGAAGGAAGCAGGTGCAGACGTCGATGCCGTATTGTGGAGCGGCATCCTTGCGCCCAAAGGGACGCCATCGGAGATCGTGAGGAAGCTGCAGGATGAATTCATGCAGATTGCCAAACTTCCGGAAGTGGTTTCCCGATTGAAGCTTCTTAACATCGATTCCATGGGCACTTCATCGGACGAATTCTCCCAGCTCATCGCATCGGATATCGCGCGTTGGACCGAGATTGCACGGATCGGCAATGTCAAGATCGAGCCGTGAACGGCGCGGGCGGGGAGCGGTGCGATGCCAGGGATGCTTGACGCGGATGTCGTGGTTGTCGGCGCTGGGCCGGTCGGGCTCACCCTCGCCATGGATCTGGCTTGGCGCGGCAGACGCGTGACCGTGCTGGAGACGCGCAGACGTAATGAGCCGCCCAGCGTCAAATCAAACCATGTCTCGGCGCGTTCGATGGAAATCTTCCGGCGGCTCGGCGTCGCTGCAAAGGTGCGCAACGCCGGACTGCCACCCGACTATCCGAACGATGTCGCCTATCGAACGTCATTCCTTGGCCATGAACTGACCAGAATCAAGATTCCCTGCCGCGCGGAGCGATATACGTCCAAGGACGGCCCGGATACATGGTGGCCGACGCCGGAGCCGCCGCATCGGATTAACCAGATCTATCTTGAGCCCGTCCTGTTCGAGCATTTGTCATCGATGCTCGGCGTGCGGATCCTGAGCGGAACATCGCTCGTCGATTTTCGACAGAGTCCGGAGGGTGTGATCGCATGTGCGCGGGAGCGCGACACGGCAGAGGAGATGACACTATCCTGCCGCTTTCTGGTCGGCTGCGATGGTGGCCGCTCTCTGGTCCGCAACATGATCGGCGGGCGGCTGAGTGGTGACCCTGTTCTGCAGCGGGTGCAGTCGAGCTTCATTCGAGCGCCGAAACTGCTCGGGATCTTACGACGACTTGGCGGGACGCCGGCGTGGGCATCCTTTGCGCTGAACCCGCGTCAGTCCGGCAACGTGTACGCGATCGATGGCAGGGAGACCTGGCTCGTCCATGTCTACCTCAATGCCGATGTGACGGAATTCGATGCCGTCGATCGCGACAGTGCAATCCGAACAGTGCTCGGCGTCGATCAGCATTTTCAGTACGAATTACTCGCCAGGGAGGACTGGATCGGGCGGCGTCTGATCACGGACAAGGTCCGCGAGGAGCGGGTCTTCATATGCGGAGACGCCTGCCACTTGTGGGTTCCTTACGCCGGCTACGGCATGAATGCGGGGATCGCCGATGCGGCAAACCTGGCGTGGTTGCTGGCGGCCCATCTGGAAGGATGGGCCGATGAGCGCATTCTGAACGCCTACGAGGCCGAGCGGCTTCCGATTACGGAGCAGGTGTCACACTTCGCTATGAACCACGCGGACGCCATGGCGAAGGCGCGGAAGACCATTCCACCCGAAATCGAAGTGGAGGGGCCGGAAGGCAACGCCATTCGCAGCTCGATTGGACAATCGGCCTACGACCTCAATGTTCAGCAATATTGCTGTGCCGGGCTCAATTTCGGCTACTATTATCAAGATTCCCCAATCATTGCTTATGATGACGAGATTCCGCCGCCCTATACAATGGGCGACTTCAGGCCATCGACTGCTCCCGGCGCGCGCGTTCCTCACTTTTGGCTCGCCGATGGTCGCTCGATATATGACGCCATGGGACCTTACTACACACTGCTTCGAACCGATCCACGCGTCGATGTGGACGGCTTGACGACTGCTGCTGCGGCGGCCGGTGTGCCCTTGACAGTTCTCGACACAGGCGCAGCGGAGTTGCCCGATGTTTATCGGCACTCTCTGTCGCTGGCCCGTCCGGATCAGCATGTCGCGTGGCGTGGCGACCGGCTGCCGGACAATCCCGTAGCGCTGATGAACATTCTTCGTGGCAGCCAAGGCGTCTAGCTGTCCCTGTCGGAAACCTAATCCGGCTGGCAAGCGGGGCCGAATCGCGCAATGTTCATCTTATGCGAGAAGCTTGCAGCCTGGTCTGGTCGGTGCTGCTCCTATTGTTCCGGTCGCGGGCCTCGTTGGAAGCTGAGATCCTGATCCTTCGTCATCAACTTAACATCCAGCGCCGGCATCTGCCGAAGAGACTGACCTTCAGTGCCGTGGATCGCCTGATCTTTGTTGGGCTGTATCGTTTGGTGCCAAGTGCCCTCAATGCGCTGACGATTGTGAAGCCGGAGACTGTCGTCCATTGGCATCGTGCCGGGTTCAGGTCGTATTGGCGCTGGAAGTCACGAGCTCGTTCCGGCCGACCGACGGTTTCGGCCGAAATACAACGACTGATCCGGGAGATGAGCGTCGCCAACCCATTGTGGGGAGCGCCGCGAATCCACGGTGAGTTGCTCAAGCTCGGCATTGAGATCGGCCAGACTAGCGTTGCCAAGTATATGGCCAGGCGAAGAGATCCGCCGTCCCAAGGCTGGAAGACCTTCCTCCGCAATCGTGCCGACGGCATCGCCGCGATGGATCTGTTCGTCGTGCCGACAATCTCATTTCGTCTGCTGTATGGCCTATTGATCGTGGGGCATGGTCGACGACAGATTTTATGGTTTGGCGTCACGGCGCATCCGACGGCAGAATGGATTGCAAATCAGATCACGGAAGCTTGCGGCTGGGACCAGGCTCCCCGCTATCTGATCCGTGATCTGGACGGGGCCTATGGTGAGATCTTCATCCGAAGACTTCGATCAATGGGCATTCGCGATCGGCCAACCTCTCCTCGCTCCCCATGGCAAAACGGATATGCTGAACGGCTAATCGGTTCGATCCGCAGGGAGTGCGTTGATCATGTCGTGGTATTCGGCGAACGACATCTGCGTCATGTGCTGCTGTCGTACATGAAATACTACAATGAGGTGCGCACACATTTATCGTTGAACAAGGATGCACCGATGTCTCGCGCCGCCGAGACAGCTGGACGCATTGTCTGCTATCCGATCTTGGGCGGACTGCACCATCAATATGCCCGCATCTGATTTGCGGTAGGCACAGGGTGACTTCCGCTTTACTTAGGTGAGCCGACATTTATGAGTACACTAAATTGATTTTGCGGCTGTGCTATGGGTCCTAGCGGAGCTGATGCGATGCAATACTAACCAAAGGCCAGACACTGTCTCCGCAGGCGAATTTATTGTCGGAACTCTTGTCGTTGCGGATCTCGTAAAGTCCCGAACGCGCGATCAAAATCGTAGAGGAAGAACTTGGTGTCTGGCTTGCGATCCAAAATTACAACAAGGCAAGCTAAAAAAGCTGCGGGCCGAGTACGGCGCTGGCGTCAAGCTCGCGGTCGAGCGCGGCTGGCTCTGGATGCATGAAAGCGGTACATACGTGAAGGTCACGCTCGAAGGTGCGGAGTCCTTCGGATTTATTGAAGCCCGCGGGGTCGCTGGCCGCGAATGACAGAGGCCGCTTAATATCCAAGGTCTTTCATTATTGCCCACCGATCTACGTGGCGCTAAAGGAGGTTCCACCTCCGGAAACTGGCGCGGCTTCGATGGACCACATCTACCGAATTTTCATCTTTGGCGACGACGGTCACATCATCGACCGCGTAGATTTAGACTGTGAGGACGAGACCACAGCGAAGCAACGAGCGAAAGAGCTCGTCAACGGGCGGCCTGTGGAGCTATGGGACGGCACACGCAAGATCGAGCGATTTGAGCCGAAAGATTAAGGCCAGCCTCTACGAGTTTGAGTAGGCGCACGAGAGCGGCACTTACCTGCAGATCACGGAAGGTGCAAGACTGTTCACCCGAACAGATATTCCGACCCCGCGCCAAAGGTCCCAACTTCTTGAGCAAAAGCTGGGACCCCTGCGGCGCTGTCGCATTGCCCGGCTCGGGAAAAACCGGACGCTGAAATGATGGCCTCTCGTCTGGCGCCATGCCCTGCTTTTTTCTTTTGAGCGACAGAATGTCCTATCGTCAACCCGACGACGACGTGCGCACCGCCGGTTCGTCAATCCGCGCTTTTTTGAATGGAGGGTATCCCCTACGGCGCTTCACTTCACCAATTGTGGTGCGGTGAGTTCAGCCAGTCGATGCATCCGTAGTTCCATGACGCCACTCTTGCCGCCTTCGCCGCATTTGCAGATTCCTGCAACCTGAAAGTTACCTCGACCTATGTTAGGAACTTTGTTCTCGACCGGAGAACTACGGGCCCTGGCCAACGGCCTTACTTTTTGAGGCGCCGCCGCTCTCGCGCTGCCAACAGCTCGAATACGGCAAGGACCGAACCTACGGTCACCATGCCAAGCGTCAACACTATCAGGATCAGCTCCAGCACAGACGCATCTCATAGCCTACGCCTATGCTAACACCGCTAGCGGAGCGCTATTCAAATGCCGGGCGAATAGGACACTCAAGAAAAACCGCTTAGGACACTAGGGGTTAAATACGAGCACTACCCAGAGATGAAGACCAGGGGCTTCAAGACCATCCCGGTCTACTGAGCGGGCCCGCCCAATCGCGATCTCGCTGTTTGCGCTTCAGAAAGCAGATATGGACACTAAGGCATGTGCAATCTGTACAGCATCACTACCAACCAGGAAGCGATCCGGGCGCTGTTCCGGGTCATGAATCGCTATGTCGGCAACCTGCCACCGATGCCTGGCGTCTTCCCGGATTATCCGGCACCCGTGGTGCGCAACGGCAGCGACGGCCGTGAGATGGTGCTGATGCGCTGGGGCATGCCGCCACCCCCGCGCAACGGCGGCCCGCCGGTGACAAATATCGGCAATACCAGCTCGCCGCACTGGCGCGGCTGGCTGAAGCCGGAGAACCGCTGCCTCGTCCCTTTCAACAGCTTTGCGGAATACGCGCCCGAGCCGAACCCAGAAACTAAGAAGAAGGATGTCGTCTGGTTCGCGCTCAATGATGACCGGCCGCTCACCGCCTTTGCCGGGATCTGGACCGTATTCAACGGCGACCGCGGCACGAGGTCTAAGCCGATCCTCGGCCCTCATTTGGTCTATGGCTTCCTCACCACCCAGCCGAACGCTGTCGTGGCGCCGATCCATCCCAAGGCGATGCCGGTCATCCTCACGACGGACGAGGAGCGCGACGACTGGCTGTGCCCCGTGGGATGAGGCCAAGGCACTCCAGCGGCCGTTGCCCGATGACACCCTGAAGATCGTCATGCAAGGACCGGACATGGAAGATTACTTGGCAGCCTGACATCCATCAACGAGAGGAAGACCATGCCTTATTTCTCCGCGCGACAGAACAGAACACAAAGAGCATGCAAAGTCGTAGCCGACGTTTTTTGCGCGGTGCTCCTGGGCGGCTTCTCAATTGTGTTCTTTGGTTGGTTGGGAGGCGCAGTGGCGTTTCTCGTTCTTGAGTCGGCACTTCTCGCTGTCGACTATGTCGTGCCAGTGAGGATGATGTCGCCGGCGTAGTCCGGTAGAGCGGCATGAACATGTTTGAATATGAACTGCTCAGAAAAAGGGATTGGGCTGTGGTCGCGGTGGTCAGGTCACTCGTCGCGCTGCTGCTGGCGGCCGGCGTGTATTGGCTCGTCATTTAGCAGCGCCCCTACTGCTTTACAGCCCGAGGATGGAACACGATGGAGCCCCGCAATAGGGGGCCGTTCTCATCCCGGACATCGATGGCAAAAGGCGAGCGACTACCCTTGGGCCGAGGCGTGTTCCTGGCGACGTCGACCAATGAGCGCGCAGCTTCATCCACCGCTGCCTCCAGATCTGGTAGGACAACCCCCTCTTCATCGACGGAGAGGGCGTCTCCATCGATGATGTCGAAGTAGTACCGCCTCATTCGCCTACAATTCGGACTGCGAAATCCGTTCCACTGAGCAAGATTAGAACGCGTCAAACGAGGAGAAGAACGCGATAGCTGACGTTCGATCCGGCCGCGACAAAGGCCCCAAGCTCTGGGCAAAACTGGGGCCCCTGCGGCGCTGTCGCATTGCCCGGCTTAAGAAAACGCCGGACGCTGAAATGATGGCCTCTCGTCTGGTCCCATGCACCACTTTCAAAATATGCGCATGCGACGACGTACTCGCCGCCGGGATGCAGCCATCGAGGCGTGCCTTTACCGTGCTGCAACCTGCTCAACCTCAAAACGGAGGCTAACGCGGAGAACGGGCCCCGCATCGTTCCGCACCTCGATCGCTAGGTCGCGGGCGACAGAGCCGGGCAGAACGTCTCTCGCAAGGTCGGCCATTGCCACGGACGCGACGGCCCTCACTTTCTCAAACGAGGCGATCTCCAGACCGAGCTCGTCGGGGACGAACTTCTCATTGTCGCGGGTATCGAAGTAATAGCGAGGCATGCGCCACAAGCCGTTGCTGCGGCATTTGTTCCTACAAAAAACCGGAAGGCATGCGGCGGATTCGCAATCCCGTACTGAGGCACCTATCTCCTGGGCATGCTCAAACCCAAGTACCTTCCCTGCATTCCCTGACCGGCCGGAATGGATCCACGAGGTCACGTACTGATGTAGCGCGCATCCGCGTCGCGCTTGGCAGGCAATGGCACCTCAAAGCCTCACTCGCACGCAACTACTTGTAATCGACTCTGACGTCTCTATCTTCAGCAGATGGATCTGACACAGGTCGAAGATCAAGCGATACAAGCGCGAATAGCCCTCATCGTGGGCACGAGGACGTTTGACCGGCTATTCGCCGGCATCCGGTTCGATGAACTAGACGGTGATATCCTGTTCGTCTACGCGAAGGATGAGGAGACCGCGGCTGAAGTCGAGGATAACTTTTCCCACATCCAGATCATCGCTGCAAAGATTTTGAAGCGCGAGTCAACATCGTGATGGTACTGCCGAAGCAGTTCGCCCACTAAGTTCTCCTCGCACATCGCGGTTCATTTCTGAAAAAACAACAGGGCTTGCGGTGTAACGTTCCAAACGCAGCATGGAGCAGCCCAGGCGCGATGCGAGGGATGCGTCCCAAGTCGCGAGAGACAATCTGCGGAGCCTCGCCGACCAGCAGGGCCGCGCATGATAATCACCAAAGCCTTTAGGAACGGCCCAGCAGGCACGCCGTTGCCTTGCCATCTCCGCAAGGAAGGATAACGATAATGGACCGCGAACACGTGAAGGGTACCGCTGATAAAGCAAAGGGCGCAATTAAGGAGGGCGCTGGCAAGCTCACTCGCGACAAGAGCATGGAAGCCGAAGGCAAGATGGATAAGGCCAAAGGCTCCGCGCATAACGCTGCGGGCGACGTGAAAGATGCCGTCCGGAATGCGGCTGATGCTGCAAAGAAGTAGGCAATGAGACAACCAAGTACTAGTCGCCTTCGGGCGGCTTTTTTCTGCTAGAGGCATGACCGAAGCACACCCGGCCGCCACATGCCCTGCAAGGACTGCTCCGAGGTCCGAGGCTCCGCCGATGTCACGAACTCAGGTGCGCCTACCTCGGCCCACACCGCCTGAGGGCAGGCTGTTTGGAACCGATGCCTCGCCCCAAGGTTGGAAGCGCGCACACACGATCACCAACCGTGCTGTGCACTCCCCTAGCAGCTCGGTCCGCCCCTGGCCGGGCTGCTTCTTTGGGACGAAGTCATTGATTGTGGATCAGTTGATAAGGGTCGAATTGGATCAGCTCAAGGGTCAACCCTAGTGGCCCTTTTGTTTATCTCCAGATTGGGATCGTCAGCGCGGTGGTCCGTCGTCCATCGACGGCTTGCGATCAGGCCCACTTATCTTCTTCGCGGCGGGCTTCGTCCTCATTGAGCCGCTCGGCCACATCATCAGCGATAGGTGAAGCTTCCGTCGTCGCGATCGGCGTACCGTCCTGCTTCTTGATGGTTTTGCCTTCGGCACTCACCGGAAAATCATCGGGTTTCAGCGGCATCTTTGAAGTCGACATCGCGTCTTCCTCCTTCGCTGATACGACAACACCTTCTAAGGATGACTTAGTGAGGTCAACTCACCAATTATCGGCACCCTGCTGCTTCGCAGAACGAGTTTAGGGCGCCATCAGTTCCCGCTCATGTCGGCTCGGATTGTTGCGACGATCTCAGGAATGAGGGGTCACCGCCGAATTGGGCGATGACCCATCGCCCTCGCTGAAGGCCGAGCCAACCTCATCCATGAGTCGGAGTCAAATGCGAATGGGCCTCAGCTCCGCGGCAGGAGCTGAGGCTAGACGCTGGGCCGGAACTACTTCTTCATGACTCCTCCGGGCGATGCGGCGTCGCCCTTCCGATCGGGAGCCCCGGCTGGGCCAGCACCTTGAGTGCTCGGCTCTTTGGCGGACGGAGCCGAGCTTTGCGCAGCTGGTCCCGTCCCGCTGTTCTTCATGTTTGCGCCGCCTCCGGTCGTTGAGCCACTCATGGACTCTCCCGTAGTGGTCTTGCTGGCGGCCGGCCCACCCGCCTCCGAACTGCCGCCAGCGCTGCTGCCGGATTGCGCCATTGCAACGGCCGACGACAATACAAAAACTGTGGCTAAACTGATCGCTCTAATCCTCATTGTTTCTTTCCTCACACATTTGCTGCCTTCGCTGCGTCAACCGACGCCATGATCTTCCGTTCCCGTCGCGAACTGCTGTTGGAACGAAAGGTCGCAGGTGCAATTGAATCAGCCTTTCCTTGTGGGCTATTGAGTGGCGTTCCAGCGTAAGAAGCCGGCGCCGATCGGCAGCAAGGCTCCTTACCCCGGCTTCATCGAGCCGGCGCTGGCGACCGACATCGAGCGGGTGCCGACAGGGATAAAGATCTTCACTCGACGCGGCCACGATTGGACCCATCGCTTCCGCAAAATCCCCGATGATGCCTGGCAAATTTCCGCCGAAGGGGCGATCGTCGATGGCGAGGTGGTCGCACCCAGCGAGGACGGCAGCACGGATTTCTCGGTGCTGCAGAACGAGCTGAAGGGCCGCTCGAAGAAGGTGATGATCGCCTTCGACCTGCTCTACCTCAATGGGCACGACCTGCGAAAGCTGCCGCTCGGCACACGCAAGGCCGCCTTGAAGAAGCTGATCGCCGGCACCGACATCCAGTTCAGCGAGAGCTTCGAGGTCGACGGCCGCGCGATGTTCGAGCACGCCTGGCAGATCGGGTACGAGGGCGTGGTCTCGAAGGTCGCCGACAGTCCCTACAGATCCGGCCGCGGCCGTGATTGAGTAAAGAAGCCGTGCGCCCAGCGCGAGACGCTGACGATCGCCGGCTTTGCCCTGGACGACGGCAAATGGGACGGCATCTATCTCGGCCGGCGCAAGGGCAGCAGTCTGATCTATGCCGGCAAGGTCGATCATGGCTTCGACAAGGTGTCCGCCGCCGACCTGCAAGAACGTCTAACGCCGCTGATCCGGAAAACGCAGCCCTACACCAAACGCATCGCGCACAAGGGCATCTGGATTGAGCCGAAGCTACTCGCTGAAATCGAGTACCGCGCCAAGTCAGCCGAGGGGAAGGTGCGACATCCCTTCTTCAAAGGCCTGCGGGAGGACCTGCAATGAAATGGTGCGCGCGCGGCATCGGAGATACCTGCCCGAATTGCTGAAAGCCTAGAGCGGACGCTTCTGCTGATCTTCAGCTTGCTGCGTTTTCACGGTATTGCGGTCCAAGCGTGCGCGCTCGCTCCGTCGCAAATTCCCTGCTCTCATCACGCCGTAAGCCAGCACAGCTCCTAGCAGGCCGGCTCCTATGAACCATAGCCACACCATCGCATAGGACGTTTCACCCATCACGGCCAGTCTCCTTGCTGCTTGCAGCCTCCACGGGCAAATGCGTTGCAGAACGGCGGTTCCTATCCCATAAAGTGCGCATTCCGCGCGACAGATGAGCCTTACCCGACTCCACGTCGTCCGCTTACCGCCTATCTTGGAGTCATTCAGTAAGGTTGTAGTTTGTGAGGATGGCCCCGCGCGCCAATTGGATGGGTTCTTGAGGGTGTCACTGCCGGCCATCTAAACAGTTCTATTTCGTTGCGCTCGGTTGAAACATCTCACTTGGCCTGCGTAGTCGACGGCGACACGATGCCTTTCTTCTCTCGTTGTTTGTCGCGATCACGCTGTAACTCATCTCGCTTTGGTTCAATTTCGAGCTGTAGCTCTTCCTGCTTTGGTCTAAGTTTCTCGCGATCGAGCCTTAGCTTTTCCTGCATTGGTCCAAGTCGCTTCTCGCGATCGACCCGCAGTTCTTCCTGCTTTGGTCCAAGCCGCTTCTCGCGATCGAGCCGTAGTTCTTCCCGCTTTGCCTCTAGTGGTTTTTCACGTTCGAGCCGCAGTTCCTCCCGCCGCTCTTTCAGCCGTTCACGGGTGGCGTTGACGCTTTCCTCCCTGGTCAGCTTGTCATCCATCGCGTGGTCCTGCCCGAAGCACACGCTTGAAAAACCCACGGCTAGGCAAGCCATGGCTATAAATAATAGACCTCGCTTCATGCTTTTTGCGAGCCCGCAATGTGAGTGCAAATGGACCAGGGTCTCTCTGCACTTTCGCTGCACGAGCGGCTAATTCGGTAATGTTGAGCGCGTTCCTATTTGAGGGACGCAAAGATCCTGGCTGTTACAGTTGCCGGCTTGGGCGGCGCAGCCGTCAGCGACGATACCAAGTTCGTCTGAACACACGGAAAAGCCGATCAGCCACCAAGCGTGCCCGATGCCGGAGGTTCGCTGCCGGTCTTTGTCGGGCCGTGCACGAACCTCGTTGGCCGCGGCCAGCCGAACCTGGGCTGTACTGTTGGGGGTTCCCCCAGCTTCGTCGTCTGTCCCGAGGGGAGCGGCCGCTGGGTCTCCAGCATCCACCTTATCCCCGGCGTGACCCTGGTCGATTGCAATGCGCAGCTGCTCAGTTGTCTCGATAGCCGTGTTCGGATCGAAGTCGGCAGGTGCCGGCGGGGAAGAACTTGATGCGCAATTGCTGTGGGAATTACCAGTCATGCACAACAACGGAGGCGTGGAGTGAAAGGTTGCATTAGGCCACTCAGCCGCGATAAGCATCCAGGGGGCGCTTTGAAGAGGGTGAGATCCGGCCGGAGCTATTCCGGGCCGCCTGCGAGATGGGCCTAGAGGGCCTGGTCTCCAAGCACAAGGAACGTCCCTACCGCGCCGGCCGTTGTGATCACTGGATCAAGGTCAAGAACCGGACGCACCCGAGCTTTGAGCGCGTGAAGGATTCGTTCTCATGAAAACAGTCCGGATCTACGACAACGGCGAAATCTTCAAGAGTTTCGATTCTGAGGAAGAAGCCCAAGCCTGGTTCGAAATACACGACCCGGAAGGCGTCCCATTCAAGCACGAACTAAGCGACCTCCGCCTCGCCGGCTCCGCTGATCAATACGGCGTGCCGATGGCGGACGAAGACTCGTGACATCGTGCCGTTAAGAGGACGCTGATGCATTGGTGCGCCCGCTGCGACAACTGCCGGTGGGTCTGCGAGAACCATCCCGAGAAGCCATGGCTAGGCGACCACGCATGCACCTGTGGTGGCGCCGGCATGCCCTGCCCCCGCTGTAACCCCAGTGACGAAGAGAACCCGCTCGACATGCCCGGCAGGCTTCAAAGCGGATCCAGTGGAAGGCGCCTTGGACCTTTATCGACGTCCCGCCCTACGATCCGGATTCGCGGTCCTGGTCAGACCCCGAGCCCGCCACCAGCTTCCGCACGATCGATGGCAGGCCGATGCGCTGGCGCGACGAGCGCGGAATTGTGCATGCCTGCGAAGGCGCGGACATCCATCCCGACGTGAGAGCGTATTGGACGCTGTGCGGCAAGGAGGCGCCGAACGATTGTGTTTACCTGTCTGAGCGTGAGGCGATCAGCTGCCCGCTTCGCCAGCAGCCCTCGCGCGCCGCAAACGATCCGTGAAAGGACCCGGACTCCGGCCACTGCAACTTCATCCTGGAACTCCGGCCGATCGACCACGTTCACTTTCGATGTTCCCCGAGAGCGTCCGCGCCTGGCTAACCAATCTTGGCGTGCTCACTGCACGTCCGATAGCTTTTGCGATCTTCGGCTTGTACGCCATTGCCTGGATCTCTTTCGGGACCGGCCTCGAGTGGCACTCGATAGCCACCCTCGCCACCTGGGGCATGACTCTGGTGATCCAGCGGGCTGAGCACCGAGATACCCAGGCCATTCATGCCAAACTGGACGAACTCCTAAAGGCCACCCGTCACGCGAGCGATGGGCTGATGGACATCGATGACAAGGATGCGGAGGAAGTCGAGCGAGAGAGGAAGAAAGTGCGGGGGTCTTAGGTGCTGTCACTCGAGTCGTTCTAGCCGCACGGTCAACAATTCGGGGCGCGGGATGGGGGACAAGAAACGGCGCAAGCAGGCGTTCCTCGCGCCGCATCCGGTCTGCTGCTTTTGCGGCGGCTCCACGCCGGCAAGCACCGAGGACCACGTTCCGGCGCGCGGCATCTTCGACGCTCGGCAGTGGCCGGAAGGCTACAGCTTCCCAGCATGCGAGCCGTGCAATGGTTTGACGCGGCATGATGAGAAAATCGTCGCAATGCTCGCGCGACTGCTCAATTTCGACGACAACACGACCGAGCTGCAGAACTTCGAAACGCGGCGGCCCATGGACGCCGTTCGCCAGGCGTTCCCCGGGGCCTTTCGCGCAATGAGGCTCAGGCCCAACGAGGTCGGGAGCTTTCTCAAGCGAACCGGGCGAAGCCGCGACGGCTATGAAACGCTGGGCGATATTCCGGTCATATCCATCGGCCAGCCGGATTTTATGCAGGCGCTGCGGTCGTTCGCCACCAAGCTGTTCTGCGCGCTCCACTACAAGCACACCGGCCGTATTGTCCCGGCCTCCGACGTCATCATCACGAAGAGCAACGTGCAGGTGTTCGATGGGAAGATATTCCTCCAGATGTCCTGCGCTTGGTTGGCAACCCGCCCGAGCTGAAGCGGGCTAATACGAGCCTGAAGGATCAGTTTGACTATGAGTATGCGGAGGAAGGAACCTTCAGCCTGTTCGCGTGCGGATTCCGGAAATCGTTCGCGATGATCGGCCTGGTCAGCGAGGCTGATGACGAGGAGTCGCAGTTTGAGGAAAATCTTGAATACGGTGCGTTCAAGAGCAAACCGTTTCGGCACACATAGCAATGTCTGCGCGGCCGACGGAAAGCGATCAGTGAATTGAGAGAACCGCAATCGCCATCAGGATTGTCGAGGCAACGCCCGCCACCACGACGAGCGCGGTAAACAGACGGTCTTGCATGACGCTGCCTCCTGAGTTCGCAGCCCCGGCGCGATCATTGGGCAGATCGGCCGGGGCGCGCTCCCTCACGCTCACCGGGGCTTAGAAGGGGCTGGGGGTTCGATCAGCGAGAGGGTCGCAACGTCATATAAGTACAACTTTGGCGCGGATGGCAGTGCAGTTTGTGCCTGCAAGCAGCTCAAACTTCTGAGGCCCTCAGTTACATAGTGAACTGACGCACGGCGTCGGATGTGCCTGCCTCAGCGAGCGATCCTCTCGCGCTGATCACCGGGGCCTCCAAAGGTCGTTAGCCGAGAGGAAGCGCCGCCCCGGCGCAAGCCGCTCATTCCTCCGCGCCGGGGCGGTCGAACCTCGGTCTATGTACCTAGCTGTCCTTGGTTGACGAGGCATTGTCAGAGGGCTTGGGCGCGATCTGTAAACCTGCGTCAGCCAATGCCTCGACAATGCACTTCGCAATCGATTTAGCTTCCTCGGTATCAATCTGCTGATCCGGACGTTCCTTGCGGCATTCGCAAATCGCCGTGGCGATTATCGAATGCATTTGATGCTCGTCAATCATAGGGCCTCCCGAGATAAACGGCGGGTTAGTCAAAGAGCACATCATGGTCACACGTCGAACGCGCCGGGTTAGTGTTTGACCGGTGGGGCCTCGTCAAGGACCCTGCTGACATCTGGCTCATCAATCCCGTCGCCCCGGTTGCACTCGCAGGGCATGCCGGCACCGCACTGACATCCCCAGACGTCCTCTGACCAAGGACGGTCGGGGTGATTTTCGCACACCCAGCCCAGGCCGTGGCAGATGGGGCAATTCGGTCGTCACGTTCCTTCACCACAAAAGCAGCCCAGCCGCCTCCATCATCCCGGCCAGTGTGCTGCGTCGGCGTCAGAAGCCTAGCCCTGCAACAACCGCCATTGAGATCGTCGAAAAAATGGCCGCCATGATGACAAGGGGGTAAACAGATGGTCCTGCATGACTGCCCCCTCCGGCTTGATGGGGCAGGAAGCATACCCCGCTGCGCAGAGGATGGAACAGGCAAGTCTGCGCCAGCATCAAGCCGGTCCGAGCAAACAAGAGCTGGGGCTCCCAGCGGGGCCGTCTGGTCCGCCTTCGTTGTTCGATCGATCAACGACGGATCGTGACGGGAAGCTGGCGCGGGCCTCGTACCACGCCGGACGACCATGTCACGAAGGAGCCCGGGCTGAGTGTAAAATCGGGAAAAGCGCGAAGCCATTCCTCGACCGCGACACGGAGCTCCATGCGCGCGAGATGGGCACCGACGCAGCGATGGATGCCAAGGCCGAAAGCCGCATGTCGGTTCTCGCCGCGATCTATGATGACTCGGTCAGGATCAGGAAAGACCGCCGGATCGCGATTTGCCGCGCCATACGCGAGCATGACCATCTCGCCGGGTTTGACTGGACAGCCACCGACCTTAGTCTCCTCGTCAATAACGCGGCCGACGATGACGGGGGCGTAAGCTCGCAGGAATTCTTCGATCGCAGTTGGGATGAGATGCGGTTCCGCAAGCAGACGCTTGCGATCCTCGTCGTGAGTCGCCAGATGCCACAGGCTGGTGCCGACCATGCTCCAGGTTGTGTCTATGCCAGCAATCATCAGAAGGCGTACCGTTCCGACGATGTGGTCGTCGCTGAGCGGCTGCCCGTTAAGCCGTGCAGTCAGCAGTTCGCTGACCAGATCGTCGCTAGCCGCAGCGCGTCGACTGGCGACATGCTCGGTTACGAATTCGGTCATCTCGGCGCGTACCCGGCGGGCGGTCGTGGGGTCGGCGAAGCCGCGCGTGATGTCGTTGATCCAGTCCCGGAACCGGTCTCCCTCATGTTCGGGAAGGCCGAGCATGATGGCGATGACCCGGGTCGGGATTTCATGCGCATAATCGACGGCAACATCGCATTCGCTCTTTCCTGCAAGCCGTTTCAGCAAATCCCTGCATACGGACCGTGTCGTGGGCTCGAGCTTTAGAGCCGCCTCGGGCGTAAAGGATCGCGTCAAAACCATGCGTTCATCGCGATGAGCCGGCGGATCGGAGGTGAGCGGCGGGAGCGCTGGCGGCAGCAGTGGTTCACCTGGCAAGTTCTCGCGGATCGCGACGCGCCGCGACGAAAAGTGCTTGGTATTATGAGCGACGGCCCGGATGTCCTCATACCGGAGTGGAAAGTACACGCCGGAAAAGCGCTCCGTGTGAGCCACCGGGCAAGTTGATCGCAGCTCGCGCCAGATAGCATACGGATCTTCCGTTCAGCTCGGATGAAGATAATCGAAATCGCTGGCCCAATCGTTGACAGGTGCACGCACGGGCATATCCATGACCATTCCTCCGCTGACAATTGCACGGCGTTGACTGGGTGAATGGTCTGCACGACAGGTTACAGGATAACTTCATCCGGCGTGGAATGTTGTTACCGTTGCAAAACCAGATGCGGCTGATGCTAGAACTCCGACGGACAACTGGAACTGCGGTTCTGGGGGATGATCCTGCAAAGGCGTTCTCGAAACTCCAAACGATGAATGGCACCCACCGAGAAGCGCGGCATGTCGATCATCGCAGTTACCCGTCTGCGGCGTGCAACAGCGAGCCGCCCCGGCGCGCGATCGTGCGGCGTCGACGCCGGGGGGGCCTGCGCCGAGCGGGGCAAGGGGATAAATCAGGGACAGGTCGACCGAATAGAAAAGAACAACTTCTACGCGGATGTCAGTGCACTGCGTCCTCAGAGCAGCGACAGCTGGATATCGATGCGGTGCCCATGCCGTGCCAGAAAAATCCTCCAGCGTCGGCGGCACCTCCCGCGCTCCGCGCAGCGCTGGCGCAGCTCGGCGGCGATCTCCTCCGAAGCGTCCCCCGACCAGCCCTCGCTGGTGTTGAAGCTGACGATCCGGATCGGGTTGCGGCACTGCCCTTCCATCAGGTAACGCAGCAAAGTATCGCGCTCGGTGTGCTCCTCGTCGGTCTCAACCCAAGCGCGGCCAAGGCGCTGCCGAAGCTGTCGAGGACCAGATAGACATTCCGGTCGGACCCGGGGACAAACGAGGGCGAGGAACGCATAACTAACCTGACGATGACCGGACACCAGCATTCCAGCCCACATCTCCAGCTGGGCGTCCTCGCTGGTGTCGGTGGCCGAGATGCCGAGGATGGTCTTCAGCTCGGCGAGCGTCAGCAGATCGTAATTCTCTGCAGGCTCGAGAACCTTGACCCAGATGTCGGCCATCAGCGCGCCTCGTAGTGGAATCGCTTGAAGAGGCCGCGCAGCATCAGCGGCGCCAGGGTGGTGCCGTCCGACATGATCAGCGTGACCGAATAGCTGTCCGGATCGACCTGCCCACCGACGGTCGGCGCGTCGGCACCGCGTGCCCCGCGCTCGCCCTTGTCGCGCGCTCGCCCTTGATGCCGGGTTTGCCCGGTCGACCGGTGGAGGCGATCAATTGCCAGCCGTCACCCGGACACGGCCCGGGCTGTCGGCGCGGGCGACAAAGCTCGAACCGTTGAGGGCGACGATATCGAGGAAGCTGTATTCGCCGTCGTCGCGGTAAGTGCCCCGGATCGTGGGAAACACCGCATCGCGGCCTTTCTCGGCGAGATACGCCCAGTCGTCGTGCGGGTCGAAATGCTGGGCGGCAACCAGGGCGGCACCGCCTCCGAACGCGGTGGCGTCTCGACCGAATGGTGGCGCGCGTCCGCGCTGCATCTGCGCCGTCCCGACTATGCGTCGGCGCGCAACCAGATCGACCGCTCACAAGCGGCGTCAACCAAGGTCGAGGGCACCGGCAAGATCAGTGTCGACGTCAACGCGCCGAAAGGCACCAAGGTCGACGCCGAGGGCGGCGGCCTGTTCAAGGACGTCGAGGTCAACCGACAGACCCAGATGGAGCCGGCGCGGCGTGGGCCTGCGGCGAACGAGGAGACCCTCTCGATCTAAGAGTTTCGATTACACAGCGACAGCAGCGGCGTCTACGAAGAGCGTCAAACCAGCGGATTAAGGATGGGGTAGCTAACGATGGGGTCGGCGAATTTAATCACTGAGGAATACCAATGCCAAGTTTCCCAAATACCAGGTGGTTTGACCTGCAGGAAAGCATATGTCCCGGATGGCGAGGCGTTCCGCATTATCGCTTGCACAGTCCGCCTGTCGTTCAACGTATATTCACCTCTGTTCGGGATATCGCCATCGCCGTCCAGAGTAAACGTCGCGTTTCCGACGGGAACAAAAATATCGAACGTTATGATGTAAGTGGCGACAGATGTGATCCCATAGGCTCTGGGTTCGAGCTGCACGCTAACGTACCCCTGCGTAGTGGCGACGTTGAACACAGCCTCAGGGATGGCAGGACCATAGGGCTGGCGGAGAGAAAGCCCACGGTCCCTAAGTATACAAATGTGCCACCGCGCCCCGCGGTCTTGGCGGGACTGAGCACCTCGATTGCTGGTTGCTGCCAGACCTTTGGGCGAGCCGCCCCCCAGGCCAGTTTCTCGATGTCACTCGCCGAAGGCACCGCCTTGAATTTGGAGAAATCAACTTTGTTGCTCTTCCCGAAGGGTTTGGGGCGCACAACCTTGCCACGCGCTTTGACGAAATCGACCTCGTTGGGGAGCGGCCCCTTAGTCTTGCCACGCAAGACTGACGGTTTTTTTATGAAAGGACTTCCAGCGTTTGCATTGTATCCTCCGCCAATCGCGGCGCGCCCATCGGTTTTCGCCGACGTGTTTCTTTTTATTTGTTCTGCACAGCCAGTAGTTGAGTGTACACGACCAATCAATCAGCGTTATTGACCTACTACAATCTACCGTCATACCTCCGGGGATACACTTTCTGAAAATCGAATTCGGCCATGTCCGCCTTGGTTCGAGCGGTGGAGCACTGACTGGACTGTAAGATTTCCGGTTGGCCATCAGAAGCGAACATCGCCGGCTACACGTCCCAGTAGGGCTGAAAGCATGGCGAACATTTTCGACGTGCCGTCGGCATGGCGCAATCAGCTCATGCCCGCCTCGTTCAACGACGCGCGCTTTCATTGCGGGGTCGATATGGACCGGCTCACATCGACGGACGCAAATTTCTGAGATCGACCGCGCAGATGTGTAAGGAGGCCTGTCAAGGGTCGAGTTGGGTCACGGCTGGCAGGCTGAGCACATGACTTGTGCTCTGGCTCACAAGTGGCATTTGACAGCTCCGCTGAGCGGCGTCCGGTCTACCCCGGTGAGCTGACGCGGTGATCTTTAATCCGGGTTTCGGCCGTGGGCCATTACCGGACTTGCGTGCTATCCGATCATTCGTCCGCCCGTCCAAGGATGATGACGGCTTAAGGCCAGGAGTGGACATGGTGATTTTGACCAGCGCTGGGACTATAGTCTCCAAGGTCAGCTTGTGCCGCCCCTTCGTCAGCCCGTGCGTAGAGGATTGATCAATGACCAGCGGATATTTTGAAGACGTCGAGGTCGGTGACAGCCAGAAGGCTGGGCCCTATTCTGTCTCCAAGGAAGAAATCATTCAGTTCGCCAAGCGATATGACCCGAGGCCCTTCCATATCGATGAGGCAGCCGCTGCTCGTTCCGTTTTTGGAGGACTGTCGGCATCTGCTGCCCACACCCTTTGCGATCTTCATCTCGCTAACCAACCAATTACAGCCTCCGGTTCGTGCGACCGCCGGGTTGGGCTATGATGAGCTGCGGCTGCCCAACGCAGTGCGTCCCGGCGACGACCTCTATCTCGAAGCGATCACATTGGAAAAACGCGAGTCGAAGTCGATGCCCGATTGTGGAGTCGTTCGCGGCCAGTTCCGCTTGCGCAATCAAAGAGGCGATACGGTGCTGCAGTGCATCGGCAACGGCCTCGTTGCGAGGCGACCAGATGCGAAAGCATCAACGTAACCTAATGTCGGCTCGGTGGGTCCGTCTGCAATGGGTCAGGATCGGCGGTCCGCCCGTCTCCTCCCGGCGTAATCGCCAAGCCGACCGAGATCATCGGGCCGCACACGAAGTTCGTGCCCGAAGTTGCGCAGAATACGCTTCGATGGTGGTCCGGGCCTTCATTGCTGCGACCTGCTTTCAAGCAGCCGGTCTCGGAGCTCCTCCGATACAAAGCGCTCCGCCCGCTGCCATGCCTCGTCATTGTCGCCGCGGAACTGGAAGTACTTCCGGAACACGACGCGCTGGGATGTTGTATCGATGGCAACAGTCTGCGCAAACTGCACCAGAGTGCTCATCTTATGAACGCCCCCGATGATCAGGATTTGCGCGCCGGCCTGTGACGCCGCGCGCAGCCGATCGCGCAACGCCGGTCCGTCGGTCGGACAATTTGGTGCGCAGGAGGACAGCACAAGCTCAAAACGGCGATCTGCCGTGACATCGTTCCGCAGCGCGGTCATGAAAGCCCGCAATCGCTGTTCATGCACGGCTGTCTGATCGGTGGGCTCGCTCGACGTGTCTCTATAATAGAAATCGTCGACCGAGACAGCCAAGGCGTGGCCGGCGGTTCCGGCGGATGCATCTGAGATGAGGCTGCTGGATCCGAGACCGGTGAACAGGCCGGCTGTGGCAAGAGCGCGCAAGAGTAGGGCGTGGCGCATGGCGATGACTCGATCTGTTACGCATCCACCATCGTTTTGCTTCGAACTATGCTGAGCGCATTTTCAGCGGAAGTGTAGTGAACAATCGGTAATCGTGGGAGAGCCCTATCTTTCACAAGCGGCATCGGCGCGCTGCGCTAACCCCAGACGGGCAAAGGCTTTAAACTTGGGTTTGAAATTCGTTACGCAGTGGGACGGAAGTTCGCGGCGAGGATTCCTTGCATTGCGGAATGTCGGCTTCGGGTCGAAACGCGAAGAACTCAGAGTGAGCAAATCTGGCCCGCTCCGCCCCAGTAAGCGGATCTCAATGAGGGGGTCGCCACTTCGCTGATGGGCCAACGGACTAAACCGCTCGCGCGCTAGGGCACGACGGCTGGCAGCGGAGCCCGGACGATAGCGCCGCAATAGGGCGTCCTGCCTTGAGATTGAGGGGGTTTCGACAACCTCACTCAAGGCAGGAGCATCCACATGATCGACGAGGCCATGAGCCCGTTGCGCCGACGCATGATCAAAGACATCACGATCCGCAAGTTAGCGCCGAAGACCCAACATGACTACGTGCAAAGGATCAAGAACTTCGCTGTATTTCTCGGGCGACCGCCCGATACGGCGAGCTTCGAGGACGTGCGCCGCTACCAACTCCATCTGGCAGCGAGCGGCGTTGGCGTGCCGACCATCAACCAGACCGTCTCGACCCTGCGGTTCTCCTTTAAGGTCACGCTCAAGCGCACGAGATCGTCGAGCATACCCATGTCATTCACGAGGCGCGCAAGCTGCCGGTGGTGCTCAGCGTCGAGGAGGTGGCGCGGCTGCTCGATGCCGCGCCCGGGCTGAAGTACAAGGCGGCGCTGAGCGTGGCCTACGGCGCCGGCCTGCGCGCCACCGAAGTGGTCTCGCTCAAGGTCGCCGACGTCGACAGCAAGCGCATGATTATCCGCATCGAGCAGGGCAAGGGCGGCAAGGACCGTAACGTCATGCTGTCCCCACACCTGCTCGAGCTGCTGCGGGCCTGGTGGAAGGCGGCGCGGCCTCGCGGTTGGCTGTTCCCGGGCCGCGATCCGGCGCAGCCGATGACCACGCGCCAGCTCAATCGCGCCTGTCACGCTGCCGCGCAGATGGCGGAGATCAGCAAGCGCGTCTCGCTGCACACCTTGCGGCATAGCTTCGCCACCCACCTCGTGGAGCAGAACATCGATGTCCGCGTGATCCAGGTGCTGCTCGGCCATGCCAAGCTTGACACCACGGCGCTCTATACCCGCGTCGCCACCAAGACGATCAGCGAGGTCATGAGCCCGCTGGAGCACATCGCGCTAAAGCAAAAGGAGGCTCGGCCACCCGGCTGACGCGGGATGCGCTTGTGTCGCGCCCGGCCTTGGAGGTTGCGGATATCTTCCGCAGCCATGGCCCGGCGTGGCGTCGAGCCCATGCCGACCATGTCGGCCTCGACCAGCTCAAGGTGATGTCGGCGATCGAGCGCTGCCGCACGGCAGCCCTCGGCGGCTATGTCGCGCGCTGTGCGGACTGTGCCTATATCACCATCGCCTACAACTCTTGCTGCAACCGGCACTGCCCGAAGTGCCAGGGCGCCGCTGCGAAGGACTGGCTTGCCGATCGCGAGGCCGACCTGTTGCCGGTGCCGTATTATCACGTCGTGTTCACGCTGCCGGCGGCCATCGCCGACATCGCCTACCAGAACAAGGCCATGGTCTACGATCTCTTGTTCAAGGTCTCGGCCGCGACGATGCTGACGATCGCCGCCGATCCGCATCTCGGCGGGCGGATCGGCATCACCTCCGTGCTGCACACCTGGGGCTCGGCGCTGACCCATCACCCGCACGTGCACATGATCGTGCCGGGCGGCGGCCTCTCGCCCGATGGCCAGCGCTGGGTGCCCTGCCGATCGGGCTTCTTCCTCCCCGTGCGCGTGCTCTCCGCCTGTTCCGCCGGCTCTTCCTCACGGCGCTCTCGGCCGCTCACGCGGCCGGCCGCCTCAGCTTCTTCGGCGGTTACGCCCATCTCGCCCAGGCGCAATCCTTCGCGGCTTATCTCGCACCGCTGCGCAAGGCCGAATGGGTGGTCTACGCCAAGCGGCCGTTCGGCGGGCCAGAGGCAGTGCTGGCCTATCTGTCGCGTTACACCCATCGTGTCGCCATCGCCAACAGCCGCCTGATCGCCTGCGACCAGCAGGGCGTTACCTTCACATGGAAGGACTACCGCGTCGCGGGCCGCGATCGCTACAAGCAGATGACGCGCGAGACCTTCGAGTTCATCCGCCGCTTCCTCATCCACGTGCTGCCCAAGGGCTTGCACCGCATCCGCCACTACGGCCTGTTCGCCAAAGGCGCTTGCGCCGGCAACATCGCACGCGCCCGTGAGCTGCTTGCCGTTGCAACCTGAAGGTCAGCCCACCGCGGCCGCCGTCGATCCCAGCAAGCCGGCTTGTCCATGCTGCGGCGGTCGCATGACCATCATCGAAGTCTTCGAGCGCGGTGCAATGCCACGGCATCGGCCGACAGCTCCAACGAACCACATCAGGATCGACACCTCATGACCG
The DNA here is from genome assembly GCF_020194175.1 of Bradyrhizobium sp. BRP22. Taxonomy (GTDB): domain Bacteria; phylum Pseudomonadota; class Alphaproteobacteria; order Rhizobiales; family Xanthobacteraceae; genus Bradyrhizobium. The sequence goes on from NZ_JADYVX010000036.1 coordinate 66,861, forward strand.
TGCCGCAATCCCGCAAATCCGCTCGCCGCGCTCGCTGGCCCTCGACCGGCCACGGCAGAGCGCGCCCAGATATCCGTCAGCCGTCGCAAATCGTCGGACGACTTGTCCAGCTCGATGCTATCCGCCGCGCATTTGTCAGCGGCTTCACCGTCGCACAACTCGTTGGACCGCCTCGATCTCATCAACGAGCTCACCCGCGGCACTCAAATCCCCATAGCGCCTGCCGCACCGCCTTACGTTCCCTTAAGCGCGGTTTCCTCCCTTGGAGGCTTTCGGACGCCGGGCCTCGGAGCCCGCGGCACCTTCACTCATTGGGCCGGCATCCGAAACCCTTCACAAAAGCGGACGCTTGGCGCGGCGATGCAAACTCCACTAAGGACATAAGCAGATCCAGATCTTCAGCTTCAAACGACCATCGCTTTCAATAGAGGTGAGCGATTCCGTGGTCGATCACCGCCTGAACATCTGCGACCGTCTCGCCCGACTTTGCATGCGTCACGATCGCCTCAGCCAGGGACGGCAAACTGGAACGATCGGGCCAATGCTCCGGGCTCCATAGTTTCGAGCGGAAAACGCACTTCGGACAATGCAGAAACACCTCGGCGATCGTGATCACGAGGATTAAGTTCGGCTGCCTGCCGTCGACGGCTAGTTGCGCCTGCCGAGAACCATCCCGCACGATTTTCCCTGTCCCGCTCACGCGCAGCGTGTCTCCATGACCCGGGATCATGAAGATCAGCCCGATCTCGGGATGCACAAGCAGATTCTCGAAGGTGTCGAGGCGGTGATTGCCGAGGCGATCCGGGATAGCCAGCGTCTTTTCGTCGAGGACGAAAACGAAGCCGACCGGATCGCCTTTGGGTGAGACGTCGATCTGCCCGTCTGCGCCGCGCGAGGCCACGATCACAAAGGGGGAGGCCGCGATGAATCGACGACATATCTCGTCGACATGATCGATAACTTTATTCTGGGCTCGGAAACTCGGCGCTTTGCTGACCTGGCGCAGACGCTCCTGCGACGAGATCACCTCGTCAAACCGGATGGACATGTCATTCTCCAACATTCTTGTCATTCCGGCCTGATCTGCGCCGTACGGATCACGTTCCCCCAACGTTCGGTCTGCTCGGCGATGAGCCTGCCGAACTCGGTCGACGAGCCCGGCAGCGGCGTCCCGCCGAGGCTCGCCAGCCGGCCGTTTATCTTCGTATCGGCGAGCGCGGCATTGATGGTGGCGTTGAGCTTCGCGACGATCTGGACCGGCGTGCGCTGTGGCACGCCGATGCCGACCCAGCCGACTGATTCATAGCCGGACACGAACTCTCCGACGCTCGGGATATCGGGCAGAGTGGGAGACCGTGTCGCGGTGGTCACCGCAAGCGCTCGCAGCTTGCCGGACTTGATGTGCTCGAGTGACGACAAGATCGGGTCGAACGCCAATTGGATTTCACCGCGCAGTAAGTCCGTCAGCATGGCCGCCGAGCCGCGATAGTGCACATGCGTTATGTCTACACCGGCCATCATCTTGAACAGCTCGCCAGCCATGTGCTGAGGGCTGCCGTTGCCCGCAGACCCGAAGTTCAGTTTGCCCGGGTTGGCCTTGGCGTAGGCGATCAGCTCGGCTACCGTGGCAGCAGGGATTGAGGGATGCACGACCATGATGAGTGGATTTCGCATGATCCCGGCGACCGGTGCGATATCGCGGATGAAATTGAAGCTGAGCTTGTCGTAAAGTGTCGCGTTGATGGCATTGAACGATCCGGCGAGCAGCAGAGTGTAGCCATCAGGCTCAGAGGTGACCACAGCCTCGGTACCGATATTGCCGCCCGCGCCCGGGCGATTCTCGATTGTGCAAGGCTGACCCAAGTGATCCGCCAACCACTGGCCGATCAGTCGGGCGCTGATGTCGGCGGCGCCTCCTGCCGCCTGCGGAACGATCAAGCGAATTGGCCTCGCGGGGTAGTCTTCCGCCCGCGCAGCGAAGGTTGTGACCGGCAGTATGGCAATCCCTGCGGCAAGTTGAAGCAATCTGCGGCGCGCGGTGTTCATGCTCTGGCTCCTTTTGCTGCAAATTACAGCATCATCGTGCCATGCCACCGCACTGCCGGCTTTGCGGACAGCTTACTTTCCCCTTACCTTACCCTTCATTTTGCGCGGCGGGGCAGGGTGCTTCCCGTGTGTTGGCGGAGCGTAAGTTGTTGTACCGGTTCGACAAATACGTGCTCGACACGGACCGCCGGGAGCTTCGGCAAGGCGGCGAGCTGGTACACCTTGCGCCGCAGGTCTTCGACATCATCGTCTATCTGATCCGCCATAGAGATCGTGTTATCAGCAAGGACGACCTCATGGCCGCCGTCTGGGGCGGGCGAATTGTTTCAGAATCGGCATTGACGACGCGACTGAATGGCGCCCGAACGGCGATCGGTGACAGCGGCAATGAGCAGCGGCTGATCAAGACACTCCCTCGCAAGGGGTTTCGGTTTGTCGGCGATGTCTACGAGGAGGGGAGGCCGGCGGTTTCACCAGTCAGGAACGCGCCGGTTTCCAGCCTCGCATTGCTGGACCGGCCCTCGATCGTTGTTCTGCCTTTCGCGAATCTGAGCGACAATCCGTTACAGGACTATTTCACCGACGGAATTGTCGAGGATATTACCACGGAGTTGTCGCGGTTCTCCGAACTGTTTGTCATCGCGCGCAACACGAGCTTCACCTACAAGGGGCTGGCAGTCGATGTTCGGGCTGTCGGACGCGACCTCGGAGTACGTTACGCGCTGGAAGGAAGCGTGCGCAAATTTGACAAGCGCGTCCGTATTACCGGCCAGCTGATCGAAACCGAAAGTGGGAAGCACATTTGGGCCGATCGCTTCGAAAGTTCGCTCGATGACATTTTCGAACTGCAGGATCAGATGGCGCACAGCGTCGTGGGTGCGATTGCCCCGCGGCTGGAGCAGGCCGAAATCGAGCGGGCGAAGCGAAAGCCGACGGAAAGTTTGAGCGCCTACGATTGCTTTCTGCGCGGCATGGCCAGCTGGCACTACTGGACCAGAGCCGGTCACGACGAGGCGCTGAAACAGTTCTATCGCGCGATCGAGTTGGATCCGACGTTTGCAAGACCGCACGCGCTTGCCGCGGGCTGCTTTGTCATGCGCAAGTCGAATGGCTGGGTGGTCGATCGCGCTGCCGAGACGGTCGAAACCAGCCGGCTTGCGCGGCTGGGCGCGGACCTCGGCCGGGCGGACGCGGTGGCGCTCGCTTGGAGCGCACATGCGCTGGCTCAGATCGTCGGCGACATCAAGGCGGGGATCGCGCTGATTGCTCACGCCTTGCGATTGAATCCGAACCTTGCTGTTGCGTGGCAGCGCAGCGGCTGGATCCACGTCTATGCCGGAGAGCCCGAAGTGGCGATCGAGCACGTTCGAACCGCGATGCGCCTCAGCCCTCTGGACCCGCTGATGCATCTTGCATACAGCGCCATCGCCTACGGCTATTTCTTTCTTGGCGACCTCGATCAATCGTCCAGCTGGTCAGACCGTGCGCTGCAAATGCGGCCCGATTGGCCAGCTGCACTGCGAGTCTCAGCGATGAGCCATGCGGTTGCCGGTCGGGTGCAACCGGCACAACTGGCAATGACAAGGCTGCGGGCGTTGCAACCGACTTTGCGGCTGTCGAATCTCCATGACCAGATGTTCATCCACCGGTCGGAGCACATGGAGAAGTTCGTCGCGGCGATGCGGAAAGCCGGATTGCCTGAGTAATCGACAATCTTCTCAATGTCCGCTCAGGGTCAAAGACTGCCTTGGCTAGCTTGCATGGCCCTGTTCGGGTCACCTCTAGGAAGCAGACCTCAAGACACTCTGAGCTGGGTCAGCCACGGGCCAAAGGCAGACATTGGCGTTTTGGGCTACTTCGACGTTATCGCTGCCCCCAATATTTTCGCACTATCGGTTTTGTTGAAGAAGACTTCGGCGTGGAGGGCGAGATCGCGAACGTCAACCAAGCCGTCCATCCTTCGGGGCGGTTTTCGCCGGCGAGATACTTGTATCCCTTCAGATTCAGGTAGCCCTGCTAGTCGTCGCCGACGGGAAAGAGGAAGCCGACTTGCGGACCGATGCCGACCGCGCTTCCCCTGAACGCGCCGAGAGTCGCCCCGGGACCGCTGTCGGCGGTGGCTGCTGGAAGTAATAACCGGCCACGCCAACCAGCACGTTCTTGCTGACGAACTGTGAAGCGGCCCAATCGATATGAGCGTCGATGCCGTTCTTGTATTGCAGAAACGGATTGGTGGTGCTGTAGGTCAGGCCTCCGACGATGGAGAATTCATGCCCCGTCTTGGGATCGAGATAAGTGTATCCCTGGGCCGACGTCGAACGCGGCGAAGCCGAAGCTCAGATTGGCCAGTCGATCCGGGTCATACGTTCCGCTTGGAATTTGCCGGCAATGTAAACCATCTCGTTGTGGACGCCCTGATTCCATTTGAGCGTGCCCTGATAAAACACGTCTGATAGGGTCGTGCGATTATCGCTTCTGCTGCCGGAAATCGTGTTGCCTCTCGGACCCGTCAGCGTGGCGTCGATCCCAACTCCCAGGTTTCCGGGCGCAGCCAGCAGGGTGAAAGCCGCCTGACCGCCAAAGACAGGCAGCGCGGAGGTGCAGGTCACGCCTTCGACGAGGACGTCCGCACGCGCGTTGAGGCCGGTAACCACGGACCCGCGCGCACCTCCGCTAGTGCCGAACTCCCTTCCTGCGCCGGCATACTGCTGCAAATGGATGTACATGGTCTCATAGGACCATCCGGGCGTGACCGGGGTAGCAGCAAGGCCGCCGAATGTGCCGGGAAGCCAAAAGCTGACGCCTCCGGCATCGGCCTTGGCCGAACTCGGAGCGAGAATGACGAGTGTGGCAGCAAGCGCCAGGATCGACGGCTTCTCGGCAGCGGTTCGGCCACTGCATGTCATGGTGCTCACCTCTTCGGCATGCGTGAGAGCGTCGCTAGTTGCCGTACCAACCGTACCTCGTCTCCTCGCCGCCTTCATGTCAGCGATTGCGTCTTCCATGATCGTTGCCGCACGAAGCTTGGCGGAAACGAACGCGGCGGAAACTCCTTGAATGTGGCTACGAACTGGAAAACATCGTCCATCGCGCCGTAGACCGCACCGACGTGATTGAGATTCCAGTCCCAGTAAGTGTTGGAGGTGATGTCGGCCCGCTCGAACGGAGCCTGGAACAGGTTGTAGATCTTCTGCAGGCGCAATTTCGTGAATGGCTCGGCCCAGACCTGCAGCTGTCCCGGCGCGCGTTGCTCGGCGTAGACGTATTTCTAGTCGCCCTTTCGAAAGGCAACGAGCAGACCGTCGTCGTCGGCATAGAAGAACCTGTCGCGCGCGCTCTTTACCCCGTTGTTGTTTGCCGCGGTGCTCACATTGCGGAAGAATTGCGACTGGACGTAGCCGTCCAGATGCACCTTATAGTCAACGCCGTTGGCCATCGCTACGCTTCTGCAGAGCTTGACGTTGACACCTCTCTGTGGGCCGCAGCACCAATTGCGCTGTTGAAGAAAATACCCGTAAGCGCATCAGAACGGTGGCGACAAGGCCGGTGATCCCGTGTCCGCGGCTTTAGATCAAAATGGCGGCCGCTTCGGCTTCGGGCCGAAAGCCCGCGCGGTATCGCGCTGCGGGCGATCGGTTCTGGACACCGCGAATTGCCGCGCGAATTCCTCGTCACCGGTCTTCTTGTATAGGGCGCTCGTCAGCGAAGCCAAAAACGCCACCAGGTCATCGATCTCCGGTTCAGTCATCGCCAACGGCTGGATATCCTCATCAAGCCAGGCGTCCGTGAGACCGTCTCCTTTGTTGTAGTGATCCATGACATCCCACAAGGTCTGCATCGATCCGTCGTGGAAGTAGGGCCCCGTCACCAGAACGTTGCGCAAATCAGGCGTTTTGAACGCCGCAATGTCGGCCGGCCGCTTCGTGACAAGAAAGCGCCCCAACACAGACATTTCGCTCGTGATCGCCGCAGTATCGAGAGCCGGCGGGTGTCCTTGCGCAAGCTCATGTTCCGCTTGCTCGGCCAGTGGACCGACCCGATGGCGGAGGATTCCGATGCCGATGTTGTGGAAATCGTTGTCTGTAAAAGTCGTCACATCACGCTTGTCGGCCGATAGGGCGTGGCAGAGGTTGCAGCGCGCCTTGGTGTTGAACAATTCCCAGCCGCGCTTGGCCGCTCCACTGATGGCGTCGCCGTCTCCGGCGATGAAATGGTCGAAGGGGGAATCGAAGGAGGCCAATGTCCGTTCGTAAGCCGCGATGGCTCGCAACATATCCTGTTCGTTCACACCTCGGCCGAACGCCAGCATGAACTGTGCCTGATAGTCCCTGTCGCCGGCGATTCCGGATACAGCATCGGCGAGGCTGGTTGAACCCATCTCGAACGGATTGGTGATCGGCATTGCGGCCTGCTGCTCCAGCGTAGCAGCCCGGCCATCCCAAAATTGCGTCTTGTTGTAGAGTGCGTTGAGTACGGTCGGTGAATTGCGCTGGCCGACGCGTCCGTGAATCCCGATCGAGACGGACCTGCCGTCGGTGAAAGCGCGCGCCGGATCGTGACACGTGGCGCAGGCGACAGTGCCGTCACCCGAGAGCCGGCCGTCGAAGAACAGCTTCTGGCCTAAGGCAACCGCGGCAGGCGTACGCGGAGTGGCGGGCGGGGTCACCGCTGCCGTCAGAGCCGCAGGAAAGCCTATCTGGCCTGGTGAACGGGGCGCAGCCAATGGCCCTTGCCCGGGCAGTGGAGGCGCTTTGCCTAGCTCAAGCGCGGGCGGCGGGCTGATGCCGGTCTCTCCGTTCGCCGGTGAGGCGACAATTGCAAGATGTGAGAAGAATAGCAGGGCTACGAATGATTTGGCGTACATCCGATCCGTCTTTGAATTCGTCACACAATCCACGCAACGCGAATCTGGAAGTGAATCCGCGCTCGCAAAAAAAGCGAGCGACAGCCTCACTTGCTCTTTCTTCGCGGCGTTATCACGGCTCTGGAGTGTCAATGAGAACCCAATGCGACATAATGTATTCCCAATCTGCATGCCGATTGCGCGAACGAACGTGCAGCTCGGACAGCCCGGCGACGAGTGCGCGATGCCCGCTTTGGGTCAAGAGGGGACGTGGTGATTTTGACCAGCGCTGGGACTATAGTCTCCAAGGTCAGCTTATGCCGCCCCTTCGTCAGCCCGTGCGTAGAGGATTGATCAATGACCAGCGGATATTTTGAAGACGTCGAGGTCGGTGACAGCCAGAAGGCTGGGCCCTATTCTGTCTCCAAGGAAGAAATCATTCAGTTCGCCACGCGATATGACCCGAGGCCCTTCCATATCGATGAGGCAGCCGCTGCTCGTTCCGTTTTTGGAGGACTGTCGGCATCTGCTGCCCACACCTTTGCGATCTTCATCTCGCTAACCAACCAATTACAGCCTCCGGTTCGTGCGACCGCCGGGTTGGGCTATGATGAGCTACGGCTGCCCAACGCAGTGCGTCCAGGCGACGACCTCTATCTCGAAGCGATCACATTGGAAAAACGCGAGTCGAAGTCGATGCCCGATTGTGGAGTCGTTCGCGGCCAGTTCCGCTTGCGCAACCAAAAAGGCGATACGGTTCTGCAGTGCATCGGCAACGGCCTTGTTGCGAGGCGACCGGATGCGAAAGCATCAACGTGACCTAATGTCGGCCCGGTGGGTCCTCTGCAATGGGTCACGAGCGGTAGTGCCCTGACCGATTGTTAGGTTTCAGCTCGGCCCTTAGAAGCGAACATCGCCGAGTACATGTTCTAGTATGGTGAAGCATGGCGAACATCTTCGACGTGCCGACGGCATGGCGCGATCAGCTCATGCCGGCATCGTTCAACGACGCGCGCTTTCATTGCGAGGTCAATTCGCGCGAGAGCGTCGGCGCATCGTCGAGCATGAATTTCCCAAGAAAGAGCTGCCCTATGCCGAGGACATGGGCCGCAGTGCGCGCGAATTCACCGTGCGCGGCTATTGCAACGTCTATCCCTACGACAGCGAGATCGTGCTGTTCCGGCGCGACTACCGGCTGGCGCGTACATCGTGAACAACATCGCCGAGAACCTGAAAGGCCAGCAGCTATCGAGCGGGTCAAATCGTTAACAGTCCGCTAAGGGTTTAATTGCGGCGATCGAAACGCTCGCAGGAAGTCTGGCCTGCCTCTGCCGCAAGCCTTTCGTCGGCCGAAGCCAATGCTTTTATGCTTCGGGTGCGCACTCCGGGCACGTATCGCCGATCGAATCCAGCACCTCAGTAATCGCGACGGTCACAGCGTCCGGAGAGACCCCGTCGGGCGGATCTTCGCGGGCGATGTCGAAGGCGCGATCCCGGGCATGCGGATCGGCACGGTCCTTCATCCAGCCGTGCTGTTCACATTCGCGAATAGCGCCGGCTTCTTGCAGAACGGAGATAGCCCATCCTCGCAGCGTCTGGATCGTCGCGCGCCGCTCCTTGGTCATCAGCATCTGAAGGCTCCTGGTGCCATGCGAATCCGCGAGCTTAGCTTGCGTTCCGGCGAGATAGCACAGGGCAGGGATTCGCACGCGCAGGACGCGTTGTTTCCGCCTCAACGATCGCCCAGCGGGCGCACCAGGAACTGCCGTCAAGGTTGGCTGGAGCGGCTACGTCGCCAGTCCGGCTTTCTTCCGCAGTTTCTCGATCAGCTCGGATGCTTCCGCCTTCGTCAGTCCCTTCTCCGTGGGGGCCGGCTCGTGCGCCTGCTCGGCAAGCGTCTTGAGATATGACGCCTGGGCTCCTGTCATCGGATCATGTCCTGAAACCCACTTGTATCTGCTCGGACATGATTTGTGCGATGGAAGCGACTTGCGCTTTGGCCGGTGGCCACCGGCCAAAGCGCGTGGCGATGTCGCCCGTTTCCCCCTCCGGCTACAACCGTGGGTGAGCTTTGGG
>NZ_JADYVX010000037.1 GCF_020194175.1 Bradyrhizobium sp. BRP22
GCCGCCTCCAGCCTCGACCCCGACGGTCGCCACAGGTGCGCCCGCGCCGGTCGCGAAACCCGCGGTCCCCGCGGTCGCGGCGCTAGCAAATTCGCCGATCGGCGTGTGGCTGACGGAGGAGAAGGAAGGCAAGGTCCGCATCGAGCAATGCGGCACCAATCTCTGCGGCTACGCCGTCGACAAGCAGTCGAACCAGAACGGCGAGCAGGTCCTGATCAACATGAAGCCCGGCAAGGACAAATGGAGCGGCCGCATCCTCGATCCCAACACCGGCAGCACCTATGACTCGACGATCGCGCTGAAGAGCTCCGATACGCTGCGCGTCCAAGGCTGCGCCTTCGGCGGCATGTTCTGCGGCGGCCAAACCTGGACGCGGGTGAATTAACCGTTGACGAAGAATCGTAGCCCGGGTGAAGCGCAGCGTAACCCGGGAAATCTGATGCGCGGCTCGACCGCTCCCGGATTACGCTTCCGCTCCATCCGGGCTACGGGACGCCACGGGTGATGACCGGTCCTGCGTGAAAACTAACTGAGCTTCGCGTTGTATTGCTCGTCGGTGACGTGCTCCATCCAGTTCGAATAGACGCCGTCAAGCGCTTCCTGCATCGCGATATGGGTCATGGCGTTGGTTGGCGAAGCGCCATGCCAATGCTTCTCGTTCGGCGGAATCCAGACCACGTCGCCGGGCCTGATCTCCCTGACAGGACCGCCCTCGGCCTGCACCCGGCCGATCCCGGAGATCACATAGAGCGTCTGTCCGAGCGGATGGGTGTGCCAGGCGGTGCGTGCACCCGGCTCGAAGGAGACGCGCGAAGAGTTCAGCCGTGCCGGCGCGGGCGCCATGATGACGGGGTCCTGCAGCACCGTGCCGGTGAAATATTCGGCCGGCCCACGACGGGTCGGCCGCGAGCCAGCGATCTGGATTTCCATGGGTTTACCTCGCTCTCTTGAAGTTATTTCTTGCTGGCGGCGTAGCGCGCCTTGGTCTCGGCATTCATCGGATAGAGGCCCGGCAGTTGGGCGCCATTGTTCACCTCGTTGACGATCCAGGCTTCCATCCGTTCCTGTTCCGGCCCTTCGGCCAGCACATGGTCAAGGAAGGCCTGCGGAATCAGCACCGCGCCGTCCTGGTCGGCGACCACCACGTCATTTGGAAACACCGCCACCCCGCCGCAGCCGATCGGTTCGCCCCAGCCGACGAAGGTCAACCCGGCAACCGACGGCGGCGCCGCAAAGCCGTTGCACCACACCGGCAGTCCCGTGCCGAGCACGCCCTCGACGTCGCGCACCACGCCGTCGGTGATCAGCGCGCTCACGCCACGCTTCGCCATCCGCGCGCAGAGGATGTCGCCGAAGATGCCGGCGTCACTGACGCCCATTGCATCGACCACGGCGATGCAGCCTTCCGGCATCGCCTCGATGGCGGTGCGCGTCGAGATCGGCGACGACCAGGATTCCGGCGTCGCCAGATCCTCGCGCGCCGGCACGAAGCGCAGCGTGAAGGCCGTTCCGACCAGCCGTTTCTGGCCCGGCCTGAGCGGCTTGGTGCCGCGCATCCAGACGTTACGCAGCCCCTTCTTGAGCAGGACCGTGGTGATGGTGGCGGTGGACACATGCGACAGCGTCGCAATCGCTTCTGCAGTCAGGGACATCTTGAAAGATCGGCTCCGGTGGGAATGAATTGGCGCGCGCATCTTGCGAGCCGCGGCACTCGCGTCAAGGGCGAGAATACAATCATCTATTACTTCATCTTATCGCCGGCCCGCGGTTTAATTTATTGAAGTTGCTTGGTGATTTTTCGGAAGGCGAATTCCACTCCGCGACAAAACACGCTAGCTTGATGCGCGATGAGCAATGACGCCATGGCCGCGCGCGACGCGCCACCCCGCCTTTTGCCGAGTGGCGACAGCGCCATCACGGTCGAATTCAGCCGCGATATCGATGACGCCGCCAACCGGCGGGTGCTGGCGCTCGACCGCACCCTTGCCGCAGCCCCGATCGCCGGCGTGACCGAGACCGTTCCGACCTACCGTTCACTCCTCGTGCACTATGACCCCGTTCAGATCGGCTTCGAGGCGCTCGGGGAACAACTGCTCGCGCTGGCGCAGCGTCCTGATCCCTCCGCCGCAAGAACCAGGCGCTGGCGCATCCCCGTGGCCTATGGCGGCGAACACGGCATCGATCTCGAGGATGTTGCCAAGGCGCTCGACGCCACGCCCGACGACATCGTGAAGCGCCACGTTGCCGGCGACTATCGCGTCGCCATGATCGGCTTCACGCCCGGCTGGTCTTATCTCAGCGGCCTGGACAAGTTCCTGCACATGCCGCGTCGGCAGAATCCACGAGTGCTGACGCCGGCCGGCACGATTTCGATCGGCGGCGTACAGACCGGAATCCAGTGCATCGCCGGACCCAGCGGCTGGCACCTGCTCGGCCGCACTGCGGTCCGGACCTACCAGCTTCACCGCGATCCGATCTTCCTGCTCGAGCCGGGCGACACCGTCAGCTTCACGCCGGTCGATGCCAAGACCTTCGCTGAGCAGGACCGCGCCGCGGAAGCCGGCGAGTTCGTCGCCGAACTGGTCGCCGCATGAGCAAGCTTGTCATTTCCTCGATCGGTCCGGCGAGTTCCGTACAGGACGGCGGCCGTCCCGGCTCGCAGCGCTATGGGCTGACGCCGAGCGGGGCGATGGATCGCCTGGCTCTCGCGGCCGCGAATACGCTGGTCGGCAATGAGCTCTTCGCCGCTGCAGTGGAGATCGGTCCGTTCGGCGCGGCCTTCACCGCACGCTGCGGCGCGGTACGTATTGGACTCGCGGGCGCCTCGCGCAGTGTCGATATCTCTGGACGAGCCGTGGCGTTCGATACCTCGGCGACGCTGGCCGACGGCGAGACGCTGACGCTTGGCTTTGCCAAGGGCGGCGCGTTCAGCTATCTCGCGATCGAGGGCGGGATTGCGGGTGAACCGATGTTCGGCAGCCTTGCCGTGAACGCGCGCGCGGGCCTCGGCAGCCCCTATCCGCGCCCGCTGCAGAGCGGCGACGAGCTGCACGTGCAGCCCGCCAGCGGCGTGGCCGAGCGGCGGATCGAACTGCCCGCACTGCCGGACGCGCCGATCCGCATCCTGTTCGGTCCGCAGGACGACGAATTCTCCGAGGACAACAAGAAACTGTTCCTCGACAGCGAATGGAAGATTTCCGCGACCAGCGACCGCATGGGCTACCGGCTCGAGGGTCCCGCGATCAAACATCTGCACGGCCACAACATCGTCTCCGACGGCACCGTGAACGGCAGCATCCAGGTGCCCGGCAACGGCCAACCCATCGTGCTAATGCCTGACCGCGGCACCAGCGGCGGCTATCCCAAGATTGCCACCGTGATCTCCGCCGATTTCGGGCGCTTCGCCCAGATTTCCGCCGGACACCCGTTCCGCTTCAAGGCGGTCACGATGGCTGAGGCCCAGGCCGAGGCCCGAAAATTCGCCGAACTCTTGCGTACCCTGCCTGACCGGCTGCGGCCGCTCGAAGGCCTCGATCTCAACCTCGAAGCGCTGAGCGCGGCCAATGTCGCAGGATACGCCGTCAATGCCGTCGACGCCGCGACATGGCAGGTCGCGGAGCCGGCGACTACCTGACCAAAAACCCCACGAAAAGCGGGACAAGCACCATGACTGCGACCATCGACCTCAACTGCGATCTCGGCGAAAGCTTCGGCCCATGGGAGATGGGCAATGACGCCGCGATGATCGAGCTTGCGACTTCGGTGAACATCGCCTGCGGCTTCCATGCCGGCGATGCCGACATCATGCGCCACACCGTGGATCTGGCAAAGGCGCGCGGGGTGAGCATCGGCGCCCATCCCGGCTACCGCGACCTGCACGGCTTCGGCCGCCGGCCGGTTCCCGGCCTGAAATCATCCGAGATCGAGAACCTGGTCGCCTATCAGATCGGCGCCCTGCAGGCGATCGCGACCGCGGCCGGCCACAAGGTCACGCATGTGAAGGCGCACGGTGCGCTCTCCAACGTCGCCTGCGAGGACGACATGACGGCGAAGGCGATCGCGAGCGCAATCAAGGCGGTCGATCCGAACCTGATCTTCGTCGTGCTCGCCAATTCGAAACTGGTGCGCGCCGGCGAGGACGCCAATCTGCGCATGGCGCATGAGGTGTTCGCCGACCGCGCCTATGAGGACGACGGCAACCTGGTCTCGCGCAAGAAGCCCGGCGCGGTGCTGCATGATCCGAAGGCGATCGCCGACCGCGTGGTGCGGATGGTGCAGGACGGCGCGGTGGTCTCGGTCACTGGCAAAGTGATCAAGATGCGCACCGATACGGTCTGCATCCACGGCGACACGCCCGGGGCGGTCGAGATCGCGCGCGGCGTGCGGCAGGCCTTGAAGGATGCCGGGATCGCGGTCGCGCCGTTCAAGACGGCGCATTGACGGTCCGCTGAAGGGTCGGCGCACCCGATCCTTCAGCGTTTGTTAAGACTCTTCATAAACGCAACCTTTGCGGATTGGTTGATAGGTGCAGCTTTCCGAACCTTCAGCAGAACAGGTACGAAAGCATGTTGCGCACATCCATCTCGCTCGCCATCGCCGCCATTGCATCGGCCGCGCTCGTCAGCACGGCGTCGGCCGGCTGCTACAATTGCTACGCACCGCCTCAGCCCTGCGTCACCTGCTACCAGGTGCAGACCGTGCCGCCGCAATACCGGACCGTGCAGGAAACGGTGATGGTCTCGCGGGGCAGCGTCGTCGCGCACCGCACGCCGGCGCAATACCGCACCATCATGGTGCCGAAGACCGTGATGGTCGCCCCCGAAGGCGTCGCCTACGAGCGCATCCCGCCGCAATATGCCACGCGCGAGCGCGTCGAGATGGTCTCGCCGGGCTATTCGTATTACGCCCCGGTCGCGCCGCGCTGCGCCTCGTGCGGCTATTGAACAGCGCGGCCTGTCCCGCGTCATCGCGAGCGCAAGCGAAGCAATCCATCTCACCACTTGCGGAGGCATGGATTGCTTCGTCGCTATCGCTCCTCGCCAATGACGGCCGGAGACAATCGAGCCAAACAGTGCTCTTAGAACGGATGGACTGAGAGCGTGCCGAACACGATGGCCGCGATGACGACGAATGCGCTGTAGAGCGCAACAATGTGAAGCCCCGTCCCCGATTTCCGCGACAGGCTGCGCGCGTAAAGATGCAGGCGGCCTTCCGCCGATAGTTCGCGCATCGTCGATCTCCAATGCAACATCCGCCGCATATGGAATAGCGTTCGCGGTCGAACGCAAGACGACCGGAAAAATAGCGATATCGACGCTTCCAGCCGGTTCCTTCGAAGCGAAAACTTCTCCGCCTTGCAGGCGGAAAAGAATATTTTTCGTTCGAATTTGGCCCGGATTTACCGCTCAGTAGACGTCGAGCTGGAACCTGCCCTTCTTCTTGAGGTCGCCGACGAAGGCGATCGCCTCGTCCACCGAGCGGGCGCCGAACTGGGCGACAATATCGACCAGCGCGCGTTCGACATCCTTGGCCATGCGCTTGGCATCGCCGCAGACATAGACATGCGCGCCTTCCGCAAGCCAGGTCCACAGTTCGCGACCGACCTCGCGCATGCGGTCCTGCACATAGAATTTCTTCTCGCCGTCGCGCGACCAGGCGAGCGACAGCCGCGTGAGCAGGCCAGCCGTCTTCATCGCATTGAGTTCGTCGGCATAGAAGAAATCGCAGTCGCTGCGCTGATGGCCGAAGAACAGCCAGTTCCTCCCCTGCGCGCCGGTGGCGCGGCGGTCGAGCAGGAAGGCGCGGAACGGCGCGATGCCGGTGCCGGGCCCGATCATGATGATCGGCGTCTTCGGATCCTGTGGTAGTGCAAAACCATGCGCCTTCTGCACATAGACCATGAGCTCGTCGCCGGGATTGATGCGCTCGGCGAGGAAGGTCGAGGCCAGCCCGAGCCGCTTGCGCTTGTTGATGACGTAACGCACGCAGTCGACTGTCAGCGACAATTTGCCGGGCGTGGCATTGTGCGATGAGGAGATCGAATAGAGCCGCGGCTGCAGCGGCTCCAGCGCTTCGACGAAAGCTTCCGGATGCGGCCGTACTCTCGGGAATTTCTGCAGCACCGCCATCACGTCGAGCGTCGCGGCATCGCCGTCGGGGTCCTCGCCTTGCGCCAGCGCCCGCGCCTTCTCGCGCTGCGCGCCACCGGTCAGGTAGGTGATCAGTTCGAACAGGGAGTCCGGCGCCGGCGACAACGAGACGTCGTTGAGCAGCACGTCGCGCAACGTCTTGCCGCGGACTTCGGTCACATGCGAGGCGCCAAGCAGGGCGATGATCTGGTCGACCAGCCCGAGGTCGTTCTTCGCGAAAATGCCGAAAGAATCCCCGACGACATAGTCGAGCCCGCAACCTGACAGATCGAACTCGACGTGCCAGGTCTCCTTCTCGGAGCCCGGCTTGTTGAGCAGTCGCCGCGAGACAAACTTGGCCGGGACCGGATTGTCGCGCGAGCGGCCCGGCTCGCCGGCGGGCGCAGCCGCTGGTACGGGCGCACTGACCGCGGGTGCCGATGGCGCCTTGTCGAGCTCCTCATACAGCGACTTCAGCATCCGCGCGGTTTCCTTGCCGCCGGGGACGCAGAGGTTGAGCCGCGCTTCGCTCTTGCTGGCGATCGCTTCCGAATAGTCGTGGCAGTTGTAGCCGCACTGCCCGCAATCCTGCTGCGCCATCGCCGCCATCATGCGCCGCCGCAGCGGCCGGCCCTCAGCGAGCTTCATGCGATCGGCGATCGGCATGGTCTGGTCATGCCATGGCGCCTCGCCGTCATCGCCGTCGCCGGCCGCGCCTTGCATCACGGCAGCGCCCTGCTCCGCCGACAACGGCGTTGCGGCGTCGGGCGACAACAGCCCGGCAAAGAAGCCGTTGAGCCAGGAGCGCTGCGCCTCGGAGAACGGCGCGCTGGCGGGGATGATGTCGAGTTTCGGTGGCGGCGTGATCTGGTTCATGCGGATGCCTCGGCGTCAGCAAGCTTGCGCAGCGTCTCGCCATCATGGCGGCGCGCGAAGGAAAGGAAGGTTTCGTCTGATGATGAGCGGTGCGCGAGATACGCTTTCAGCAGCTTCTCGACCGTCTTCGGCGCGTCCTCGGCCTTGAGGTCGCGATAGACCTCCTGCCCGACATCGGCATCGGGGCCAAAGCCGCCGCCGGTGAAGAGATGATAGCCCTCGACCGGATCGGCATCCTCGCCGACATCCACTTTCGCCGCGATCAGACCGATATCGCTGATATAATGCTGCGCGCAGGAATGATGGCAGCCGGTGACATGGATGTTGACCGGCTTGTCCATGGCAACACGCGGCTCGCACCAGTCGCCGATCTCGGCGGCGTGGCGCTTGGTGTTCGAAGCGGCAAAGCGGCAGCCGGCATTGCCGGTGCAGGCGATCAGTCCGGCGCGGATGTGCGAGGCTTCGACCGCGAGCCCGATCGCCTTGATCGCGGCGATCGCGAGCTCGACGTTCTCGTCGCGCACGCCTGATATCAGCAGGTTCTGCCACACTGTCAGGCGGATCTCGCTGTCGCCGAGATCGCGCGCGATCCTGGCGAGCCCACGCATCTGCTCGCAGGTGACCTTGCCGAGCGGCAGCGACACGCCGATCCAGTTCAGTCCCTCCTGCTTCTGCCTGTGCACACCGATATGCGCCATGCGATCAGCGAGGGGTCGCGGCGCCAGCGCCTCCGCCGGCACGTGGATGAAGGATTTCTTCAGCCGCTCCTCGACCAACTTGAGGAACTGATCGTGACCGATCCCGTCCAGCACATATTTCAGTCGCGCCTTGTTGCGGTTGGTGCGGTCACCAAGATCGATGAAGACGCGGACGATGGCGTCCGCCACCTTCGTCGCCTCCTCCGGCTTGACGATGATGTCGGAGTATTTGGCAAAATCCTTGTGCCCGGTGATGCCGCCGAGGCCAAGCCGGAACCAGACCCCTCGCTCCACGCCAAACCCGTCCTTCACCTCCACCGCCGTGAAAGCGATGTCATTGGTTTCTTCCAGCACCGCGATCCGGCCGCCGCCATCGAAAGCGACGTTGAACTTGCGCGGCAGGCCATAGAGCGAGCGGTCATTGAGGATGTGGTAGTGCCACTCGCGCGCATACGGCCGTGTATCCAGCATCTCCTGAGGATCGATGCCCGCAGTCGGCGTACCCGTGACGTTGCGGATGTTGTCCGCGCCGGAGCCGCGCGAGCACAGGCCGAGATCCTGGATGCCCTCGATCAGCTTCACCGCATTCTTCGGCGGGATTTCCCGCACCTGCAAGTTCGCGCGCGTGGTGACATGGCAGAACGGGCCGCAGAGTTCTTCGGCAAGATCGGCAAGGCCTGAGAACTGCCAATGCTTCAGGATGCCGTTTGGAATGCGCAGCCGGCACATGTAGGAATCCTGCGCCGGCGCGACATAGAACAGGCCGAAATAGCGCCAGCGGAAATTGTCCGCCGGCGACGGCGGCGCGTTGTCGAGCGCCTGTTGTCTCAGGCGCGGATAGGCATCGAAGGGATGCCCGTCGCGTTTAATTTTTTCCTGGTCGACGAGCTTCTTGCCTGACGCGACGACCTTGTCCTGCGCCTTGATATGCGCGGCATCCGGGCCGGTCGGCTCGGCACTGGCTTTGGCAACGCCGCCACCCAGCCCGCGGCCGACCCGGCTGATCTGCAGCCCGGTGGTAAAGCCTTCGAGATAGCGCTTCTGCTCGTCGGTGAAGTCGACTGCAACGGGCTCGATTTTCATGGTCTGCGACGAAGCTCCTGCGGCCACGGCGAGTGGCGTCAACGACATGAACGTCGACCGCTCGGAACCCGGCTTGGCTAGGCGTGCCTTGCTTGATTCCTGGGAACGGTCCGATCAGCGTCGTTGCTGCGGAAATCCATCTTGGACGTGAGCCAGCAGGCATCTGCGACAGGCTGGCCGCAGTGCAACATTCAAATTGCGTGCCAGACGCCGCCGAAGAAAATATCGCGTTATATCAGTCCATTGAGTAGACGGCTGGGGAACCTGGCGGCTAGCCAAATCGCGAATTTCGGGCAGCCCGCTCAAAATTTAGCCGACCTATGGCGACTGCTTAAGATTGCTGCAGCGGCTTCACGGCTTCCAGTGACCGATTTCGAACGCGGCGAGATGCGCCCGGATATCGCTGGGATCGAAGGGCGGCCCGGCGAACGCGCCGATCGCCTGGGGTGCGTCGGTGGGCGGCCGCCGCCCGACGGCCGCGTCGTAGAGGTCCGGCCGGAATACGTCCATAGCGGTCTTCAGGGCCTCCGGCTTCATGGCGGCCTGGCCCCATCGCACCATCTGCGCATAGAGCCAGGCGGCCTGCGCCGGGTCGGGCCGCGCGGCGCCTTCCCGGCCCACAAGCAGATAGCGCTTGCTTTCGCGCTTGGCGCCGTCGGGCGAGATCTTGAGCCGACCGTCGAGCGTGCGCTGGATCACCTCGGCATCGACGCCGATCCGCTCCGGCTGCGCCAGGATCGCGGCGGCCTCGGCACGGTTTTCCGGCTGCTCGATGAACTCGGCCGCGCGCAGATGCGCCCGCACCAGCGCGGCGACCACGTCGGGGTTCTTCTCCGCCCAGTTCTGCCTGATTGCCAGCACCTTCTCGACCGCGGCGACCAGGATATCGGACACGAAATGCAGTATGTGGCCGATGCCGAGATCGACCGCGACCGAGTTCCAGGGCGCGCCGACGCAGAAGGCGTCGACGTGGCCATTGGCAAGGCTGTCGACCATGTAAGGTGGCGGCAGTACCACGAGCCGCACGTCCTCGTCCGGGTCGACGCCACCCGCCGCCATCCAGAACCGCAATTGATAATTGTGGGTCGAGAACGGGAACGTCATGCCGAAGATCAGCGGCTCGGCTCCGCTCTTGCGCCGCTTGGCAACCACGCGCGAAAGCGCAAGCGCCGTTGCCATCGGATCGAAACGGTCGCCGTCGATCTCTTCCATGATCGCGGCATGCAGCGGCGGCGAGACCGTGATCGCATTGCCGTTGAGGCCGAGATTGAACGGCGCCACGATCGGCACCTTGACGTGGCCAAGGCCAAGGCTGGACGCGATGGCGACCGGCGCCAGCAGATGGGCGGCATCGAACAGGCCGATATTGAGCTTGTCGCGGACGTTCGACCACGACACCTCTCGCGCCAGGGTGATGTCCAGCCCCTCCGCGGCGGCAAAGCCCTTGTCGGTAGCGACGATCAGCGCGGCGGCGTCGACCAGCGGAATGAAACCGATCCGAAGCGGTGTGGTCATTTGAGCAACTCCGACGCGGTCAGGATCGACTGCGCAATCTCGCCGATCTTCTTTTTCTCGCGCATCGCCGTCGAGCGCAGCAGCACATAGGCCTCGTCTTCGGTGAGGCCCTTCAATTTCATCAGGATGCCCTTGGCGCGATCGATCACCTTGCGCTCTTCCAGCGCGTGCTTGGTGCGGTCCAGTTCGTCCTGCAGCCGCGCGAACGCGTTGAAACGGGAAACGCAGAGGTCGAGAATCGGCTTGATCCGCTGCTTGTTGAACCCGTC
This sequence comes from Bradyrhizobium sp. BRP22, assembly GCF_020194175.1. Taxonomy (GTDB): domain Bacteria; phylum Pseudomonadota; class Alphaproteobacteria; order Rhizobiales; family Xanthobacteraceae; genus Bradyrhizobium. The sequence continues at coordinate 10,570 of NZ_JADYVX010000037.1, forward strand.
GACGATATAGGCCGACACGCCGGCCTCGACGGAGGCCTGGATCGAGGCGGCGTCGCTCTGGTCGACGAACATGGCGATTGGCCGGCGCACCGCCCGGCTGACCTGGAACATCTGTTCCAGCACGTCGCGGCTGGGGTTTTCCAGGTCGATCACGATGATGTCGGGGTCGACGGCGTAGATCCGCGCCAGCAGGCTGTGCATCTCGCTGATATGAACGACACTGGTATAGCCAGCCTCCCGGAGGCCTTCCTCCAGGATCGCGGCCCGGATCGGGCTTTCGTCGACGATGACGATTTTCGGAGACGACTCGGCAGCCATCGCTCACTCGTATTCCCTGAAAACTATCCATAGCACGACAGAAGCCACCTCAAAGCCTTGTAATTATGGGCAATTGGGACTAGCTCCTGCCGATCAATCAGGCAGATTTGAATATGCAACAGGCGGCCGCGCCAAAAATCAGCTTTGTCTCGCTAGGATGCCCGAAGGCGCTCGTGGATTCCGAGCGCATCATCACGCGGCTGCGGGCCGAGGGCTATGAGCTTGCGCGCAAGCATGACGGCGCCGATGTCGTGATCGTCAACACCTGCGGCTTCCTCGACAGCGCCAAGCAGGAATCACTCTCGGCGATCGGCGAGGCCATGGCCGAGAACGGCAAGGTGATCGTCACCGGCTGCATGGGCGCGGAACCCGAGCAGATCGAAAGCGCCTATCCGGGCGTGCTCTCGATCACGGGGCCACAGCAATATGAGAGTGTGCTGGATGCCGTGCACCGCGCGCTGCCGCCGGTGCACAATCCGCATCTCGACCTGGTGCCGCCGCAGGGCGTCAAGCTGACGCCGCGCCATTACGCCTATTTGAAGATTTCCGAGGGCTGCAACAACCGCTGCACCTTCTGTATCATTCCAAAACTGCGCGGCGATCTGGTGTCGCGGCCGGCCAACGACGTGCTGCGCGAGGCCGAGCGGCTGGTGAAGGCCGGCGTGAAGGAACTGCTGGTCATCTCCCAGGACACCTCCGCCTATGGCGTCGATCTGAAATATGCCGAGAGCCCGTGGCAGGATCGCGCCGTTCGCGCCAAATTCTTCGACCTGGCGAAGGAACTCGGCGAGCTCGGCGCCTGGGTGCGGCTGCAATATGTCTATCCCTACCCGCATGTCGACGAAGTCATCGGCTTGATGACCGAGGGCAAGGTCCTGCCCTATCTCGACATCCCCTTCCAGCACGCGAGCCCTGACGTCCTCAAGGCGATGAAGCGCCCTGCCGCACAGGACAAGACGCTGGCGCGGATCAAGCAATGGCGCGAGCAGTGCCCGGAGCTGGCGCTGCGCTCGACCTTCATCGTCGGATTTCCCGGCGAGACCGATTCCGATTTCGCCTATCTGCTCGACTGGCTCGACGAAGCCGAGATTGACCGCGTCGGCTGTTTCAAATACGAGCCGGTCGCCGGTGCCGTCTCCAATGCGCTTGGCAACGCCGTGCCCGACGAGATCAAGCAGGAGCGGTACGACGCGCTGATGGCCCGCCAGCAGAAGATCTCCGCGCGCCGCCTCAAACGCAAGGTCGGCACGAGGCAACAGGTCATCGTCGACGAAGTCGGCCCGACCGTGGCAAGGGGCCGCTCGAAGGCCGATGCGCCTGACATCGATGGTGCGGTCTATCTCTCGAGCCGGCGTCCGCTCAAGGTCGGCGAAATCGTCAGCGCAAAGATCGAGCGCTCGGATGCGTACGACCTTCACGGCAGCGTTGCCGGCTTTTGAGCTCCCGGCTCGCTCGTCGTTGCGGCCACTTCGGACGGTTTGATCCAGCTCAATGCTGGTTCGACGTCCGCTGAACGATACCTGAAATCCAGAGAATCTGCCGCCACAGAGGCGGAAACGGACTCGTGTCGCCTGACGAATTTGCAGCGCGCGAACGGGCTGTCATGTGCACAATCGTAGCGGCGTCATCATAATTATAACAACTTCAAGATGTCACGCTGCATTCACGGACTCGCCGTATGGCTCGCGCACCTTCAAATCCAAGGGGTGAATGATGAGCCGCTTCTCCGACACATTGCGCACGCAACGTTGGGACGATTACCGCTACTATCACCAGAGCCGCATCAATCAGGTGCTGCACCTGATCAGCGCCGTTATCTTTCTGGTCTGCTATGGCCTGCTGTTCGCTGATCCGGCAATGGCCGGCCTCGTCGGCTGGCTCGCGATGTTGACGCGGCAGACAGGGCACTTCTTCTTCGAGCCCAACGGCTACGACGCCGTGAACAAGGTCTCCAACGAATACAAGGAAGCGATCAAGGTCGGCTACAATCAGAGCCGCAAGATCGTGCTGCTCGTCGTCTGGGGTCTCGCGCCGGGCGCGCTGTTCGCCTTCCCGACGCTGTTCGGCGTGTTCTCGCCGCCGGCCACCCGGCTCGATTTCATCCGTCATGTCGGCGCCGTCTGGCTCGTGATCGGCATTGCCGGCGGGCTCGCGCGCATGATCCAGCTCTTCATCATCAAGGACGTGCCGACCGGGCTGATATGGATCTGCAAGGTCCTGACCGATCCTTTCCACAACATCGCGCTGTACTACAAATCGCCGCTCGCCCTGCTCCGCGGCGAGCTCATCGACACCTCCATCGCCGATGCCGATTGGGGCGAGGAGAACAGCGAAGAGGCGCCGCGCGCGACTTGACAGTCACCGCCCTTGCGCTGTATGGGCCATCGCCATGAAACTGAACCGGACCATCCGCCGCGCCACTTTCCGTCGTCGCACCCGCGACGATGATGGGTTGCGCCGTGTCCGACGCCAACGCTGACTAGCTAGTTCAGCCTAAGGTTTTCGAGAAGGCCGCACCCTCAAAAGTGCGGCCTTCTTGCGTTTCCGCCTGCTTTTCATCCCCGCCGAATAAAGGAGCCTGACATGCCTGACGCCATCTATCCGTATGACGCGCTGATGGACATCACCGCGCGCCCGAAGACCGTGTTTGTCCGCGGCGAAGGCTCCTACCTCTGGGACGACGCTGGCCGCCGCTATCTCGATTTCATGCAGGGCTGGGCCGTCAACTGCCTCGGCCATTCGCCGCGCGCGGTCGCGGACGCGCTTGCTGCGCAGGCGAAATGCCTCCTGACCCCGAGCCCGGCCTTCTACAACGAACCAAGTCTCAAGCTTGCCAATGCGCTTGTCGAGCAGAGCGGCTTCGACCAGGTGTTCTTCGCCAATTCCGGCGCGGAAGCCAATGAAGGCGCAATCAAGCTTGCGCGCAAATACGGCGCAAAGCACAAGAACGGCGCTTTCGAGATCGTCACCTTCGAAGGCGGCTTTCACGGCCGAACGCTGGCGACCATGTCGGCTTCCGGCAAGAAGGCATTCGAACCGCTGTTCGAGCCGAAGGTGCCAGGCTTCCGCAAGGCTCGCCTCAACGACATCGTATCGGTGAAGGAATTGATTTCATCGAATACGGTTGCCGTGATGCTGGAGCCGATCCAGGGCGAGGCCGGCGTCTGGCCGGCGACCGATCAATTCCTGAAGGAATTGCGCGCGCTGACCGGCGAGCACGGTCTGCTCCTGATCCTCGACGAGATCCAGACCGGCATGGGCCGCACCGGAAAACTCTTCCACTACGAACACGCCGGCATCGCACCCGACATCATGACGCTCGGCAAGGGCATCGGCGGCGGCGTGCCGCTGGCCGCCCTGCTTGCGACCGAGCACGCGGCCTGCTTCGAGCATGGCGACCAGGGCGGCACCTTCAACGGCAATCCGTTGATGTGCGCCGTGGGGCTTGCCGTGCTCGAACAGGTCGGCAAGCCGGAATTCCTGAAGTCGGTGACCGATGCCGGCCTGTTCCTGGAAAGCGAGTTGCAGCGGCTCTCGGCACGACATGGGCTCGGCGAAGTGCGCGGCCGTGGGCTGCTCCTGGCGCTCGATCTGAAACTGCCGATCGGCACCGCCATCGTAGCGCAGGCGTTCTCGAAGGGCCTCTTGATCAACTCGCCGCAACCCGACGCGCTGCGCTTCATGCCCGCGCTCAACGTGTCGCGGGCCGAGATCGCCGAGATGATTGAAACGCTCGATGCGATCCTGACGCAGGCTGGCGCCGCGCGGCGGGTGGCGTAAGCCACCGTCATTGCGAGGAGCAATGCGAGGTAGCAATCCATCCCTCCGCTCGCGGCGCTATCGATTGCTTCCGCCTTCGCTCGTTGGGCTACGGCGGACGAGTCGCTCCGCACGCAATGACAATGTGGTTACTTTGGGTGCGACATAACAACCCGACGGGCAAATCAGTCGAAAGTCTGTCTACCCCTCACAGAAAAAACATTCCGCTTCCGTCGTCGGGCAAATCAGTGATTTAACTCCGCGCGTCTCACGGCGGATGAGGGGCGGCTCGCGATCGTCACGAACGTTGCGGTGGGATGCGGTGGACGAGAGTGGCACGACTGACGAGCGTGGCACTCGCGGACGGCGAAGTCGTGTGGTTCTGGCGCCCCGACGCTGGCGCTAAGTTCGTAGAGATGATCTGCGGGCGACGGTGGCAAGAAAGCCCGGTCACCGAGAAGAGCACGAAGTAAGCCGTAAACCATCGTGCAGGGAAAGCCGGTGTGAATCGGTTGAACCTGTGGCCCTACCCCCGTGCTTTTTGCTGCACGGGGCCCACGGGTGCAACCAGCACCCGGCTTTCCCTGCGCCCTCTGATGTCGAGAGGGTGAAAGGACACGCAAAGCTCGGGCGTAACGCGCCGCGAGAACGCGACCTCACATCTTCTCCCCGACTCCACGGTCATGCCCCGCCAACGGGTCGGCGCGTACGCGCCGCCCGATGACAGGCTCCGGCGGGGCATCCAGTATCCGGCGGCCTCTCGATTCAAGCACTGCCGCCTCCGGATACTGGATCGTCCGGTCAAGCCGGACGATGACAGCGGAAAGCTGTTTGACATTTGAATCAGAGACGCTCGGCCGTCATTGCGAGCGCAGCGAAGCAATGACGGCGGAGAGCTATGGCCTCAGGATCGACGCGCCTGTGGTCGCGCGGCTCTCCAGATCGATATGCGCCCGCGCGGCATCCTTCAGCGCGTAGGCATGGTTGATCGGCACGTGCAGCTTGCCGTTGATCACGGCGGCAAACAGCGTGTCGGCGCCTTCGAGCAATTCCTTCCGGGTGGCGACATAGTCGTTGAGCTTGGGCCGGGTCGCAAACAGCGAGCCGTGGTTGTTGAGTTCGGCGAGCGCGAACGGCGGCACCGGGCCGGACGCATTGCCGAAGCTCACGAACAGGCCGCGCGGCTTCAGGCACGACAGCGAGCCCGGAAACGTGGTCTTGCCCACGCCGTCATAGACCACGTCGCAGAGTTCGCCGCGGCTGATCTGCTTCACCCGCGCGACAAAATCCTCCTCATTGTAGAGGATGACGTGATCGCAGCCATTGGCGAGCGCAAGATCGGCCTTCGCCTTCGAGCCGACCGTGCCGATCACGTGCGCACCCATCGCACGCGCCCATTGGCAGGCAAGCAATCCGATGCCGCCGGCGGCCGCGTGGATCAGCACGCGGTGGTGCGGCTCCACCTTGAAGGTCTTGTGCAGGAGGTACCAGACCGTCAGCCCCTTCAGCATCAGCACGGCGCCCTGCTCATAGGTGATGTGGTCGGGCAACTTCACCACCTTGTCGGCCGGGATGACGCGCTCGGTGGCATAGCCGCCGAGATTGAAATAATAGGCGACGCGGTCTCCGGGGTGGAAATTGGTCACGCCAGGTCCGACCGCAACCACTTCGCCTGCCGCCTCGTTGCCGGCGATGAAGGGAAGACCGGGTGCCTTGTAGAGACCGGTGCGGAAATAGACGTCGATGAAGTTGAGCCCGATCGCGTGCTGGCGGATCCGCACCTCGCCCGCGGCGGGCGCCGGCACCTCGACATCCTCGTAAGTGAGGACTTCCGGGCCTCCCACCTTGTGCACGCGCACGGCCTTGGTCATGTCGGGCTCTCCCCTCAACTATTTGGTTGCCAGCGAACCGAAAGCCATCGGCGCCCAGTTGTCAACTCGCGGTCCGGATCGGCTGCTTCGTCTTCTTCCGGTTGCGCCTCGCCAGCACGTTGAACGTCTCCACCGCGGCTGCGAACGCCATCGCAAAATAGATGTAACCGCGTGGGATGTGGAAGTGGAAACCGTCGGCGACCAGCGCCACGCCGATCAACACCAGGAACGCCAGCGCCAGCATCTTGGTGGTCGGATGCTCCGCGACAAAGCGCGCCACCGGACCCGACGAGACGTACATCACGATACAGGCGATCACGACCGCCGCGATCATGATCTCGAGGTGCTGCGACATGCCGATCGCGGTGATGATCGAGTCCAGCGAGAACACCATGTCGATGATGATGATCTGGACGATCACCCAGAAGAACGCGCTGCCGCCGGACGTGGCCTGTTCCTCGCCCTCGCGTGCTTCGACTTCGCCATGGATCTCATGCGTCGCCTTTGCGATCAGGAACAGCCCGCCGCCGATCAGGATGATATCGCGCCAGGACAGCGCGAGCTCCATCACCGTGATCACCGGCTCCGTCAAGCCGATCAGCCAGACCAGAAGGCTGAGCAGCAGGATGCGGAACACAAGCGCCAGGAACAATCCGATCTGCCGCGCGCGCTTGGCCTGTTGCGGCGGGATGCGGGAGACCAGCACCGACAGGAAGATCACGTTGTCGATGCCGAGCACGATTTCCAGCGCGGTCAATGTGAGGAGTGCCGCCCAGGCTTCCGGGCTGGCCAACAGTTCGATCATGTTCTGAGTGACCTTATCAACCGGATGACGGCGTCGCTGCCGACGACATAGGCGGCGATCGCGCAGAGCGCCACGACGATCGGCGCGCCGACATCGAAGTCGCAGGCAAGCGTGTACAGCGCCAGCACCGCGCCGGCGGCCATCAGCCACAGCGTCAGCCAGCGCAACCGCGCCACGCGCACCGGATGCAGCACGTGGAAGGGCGCGAAAGTGAGCGCGATCAGGATCGCCACGGCAAGACTCGACCACACTGGCGGCAGGTGCAGGAGGAACAGATAAAATGCCACTGCGTTCCACAGGCCCGGAAAGCCGCGGAAATGATTGTCGGCGGCCTTCATCCGGCGGTCCGCGAAATACAGCGCGCTCGAGATCACGATGCCGATGCCGAGGATCGGCGCCGCCAGCGGCAGCAGCAAATGACTGGCGGTGATCGCGTAGGCGGGAACGAAGACATAAGTGACGAAATCAACGACGAGGTCGAGCACCTCGCCGGACCAGTTCGGCTGCAGCCGCACCACGTCGAGCCTGCGCGCGATCGGACCGTCGATCGCATCGATGACCAGCGCCACCCCGAGCCAGCCGAACATATTGGCCCAGTGCTCGCGCACCGCCTCCATCAGTGCGAGCAGCGCAACGCCCGCCCCCATCGCCGTGAAGATGTGCACGGAGAATGCCGCCATCCGCATCCGCAGCGATGCCGGAAACGTAGCTGGCTGGCTGGTCTGGTCGATCTCCATCGCCGGGCAGTGCTATCAGGAATCGACCATGTTTGCATATCGGCGCTTGCGGCGTTCCGCCGCGCAAATCGGTGGAAAGATTTTAGCGAATTTGACGGCTTGAAAATGCCGCCAATCCCGTCAAATGTCCCGACATGAACGATGCACCGCATGTCTATGACGCAGTGGTCATCGGCGGCGGCCCCGCAGGGCTGACCGCCGCGATCGCGCTTGCGGATGCCGGGGCGAAGACCGCCCTGCTCGCCCGCCGCGCGTCCTATGCCGACAACCGCACCACGGCGCTGCTCGGCGCCTCCGTCGACCTGCTCGAGCGGCTGGATGTCTGGCGGCGGCTGGCCGACAAGGCCGCAGCGCTGAAGGTGATGCGGCTGGTCGATGATACCGGGCGCCTGATCCGGGCGCCCGAGGTGAGATTTGCTTCGGATGAGATCGGCCTCGAGCAGTTCGGCTTCAACGTCGACAACCGCTCGTTGATCGCGGCGCTGGAACAACGTGCAGCGGAACTGCCCGGTCTGACGCGCTTCGATGACGAGGCCGAGATCATCAATCCGGAAGAAGCCATCGTCACGATCCGGTCCGGCCGGGGCGAGCCGCTGGCGGCGCGGCTGGTGATCGGCGCCGACGGACGGCAGTCGCAGTCGCGCGAGGCGGCCGGCATCGAAATCAGCCGACGCGACCTCAAGCAGTCGGCCGTGACCTTCAACCTCACCCACGCCCGCCCGCACAAGAACATCTCGACCGAATTCCACACGCCGCAGGGCCCGGTCGTATTCGTGCCCCTGCCCGGCAACCGCTGCAGCGTGGTCTGGGTTTGCTCGACCGCGGAAGCCGAGCGGCTGATGGCGCTCACCGATGCGGAGCTGTCCGAGTCCGCCGAGAAGCAGTCGCATTCGATTTTCGGCCGCGTCGAGGTTGAACCTGGGCGCAATCTGTTTCCACTCGCGATCGAACAGCCCAGGCAGTTCGCCAGGAACCGGATCGCGCTGGTCGGCGAATCCGCCCATGTGGTGCCGCCGATCGGGGCGCAGGGTCTTAACCTGGGGCTGCGTGATGCCACCGATATCGCCAGGCTCGCCGGCGAAGCGCTCGCGCATGGCGAGGACCCCGGCTCGCCGCAGGTGTTGGCGCGCTACCACTCGGCGCGGCGGAGCGATGTCCTGAGCCGGACCTTCGTCATCGATCTCGCCAACCGCTCCTTGCTCAGCGATTTCCTCCCCATGCAGTCGATCCGCGCCGCCGGCATGCATCTGATCGGATCGATCGGCCCGCTGCGGCGGCTCGCCATGCGCGAGGGGCTCGCGCCGTCATGGCGGCAAGTCGGCTGAGCTCTCCTACGGAAAACTCAGCCGTCCCGTCTGCAGCAACCACATCACGCTGGTGAGCGTCACCACCGAGGCAAACGTGCCGAGCAGCACGGCAACCGAGGCCGGCTTGACCCAGCTGTCGTTCTGCCGCGCGATGACAAATACATTCAACGCCGGCGGCAGCGAGGCCATCAGCACCGCGGTCGCGGCCCAAGGCTGCGCGAAGGGGCCGAACAGCAGCATCAAACCGAACGCGAGCAGCGGATGGATCAGGAGCTTGACGGCAATCACGCCCGGCACGTCCCACGGAATCCGATCGAGCGGCCGCAGCGCCACCGTGACGCCGAGCACGAACAGCGCCACCGGCGCCGCCGCGTTCTGCAGGAACAATAGCGTGTTATCCAGCGCAACCGGAAAACGCAGGTGCAGGCCGGCGGCGAGCGCACCGAAGCACGCGGCCATGATCAGCGGGTTCAGCACGATCTGGCGCGCGACCACCCCGAGCGCATGCAGGAGCGACGGATGGTCGCGGTCCGTCAGTTCGATCAACAGCGGCACGATCGAGAACAGGAAGATGCTGTCGCAGCAGAAGATCAGCGCGGTCGGCGCCGCCGCCTTCGGCCCCAGCACTGCGAGCGCCAGGCCCGGGCCCATGTAGCCGATATTGCCGTAGGCGCCGGAGAGCCCCGCGAGCGTCGCCTCCCGCAGCGACAGCCGCCCCAACAACTTGGCGACCAGCATGGCCAGGAAGAAGGCGAGCACTGTTCCGAGCGTGGTCGCAATGAGGAACGGAGGATTGTTGAGCTCCGAGAACGGCGTCTTCGACATGATGCCGAACAGCAGTGCCGGCAGGGAGACGTAGAGCAGGAAGAAATTCATCCAGGCGAGCCCGGATTCGGGCAGGGCCTTGGCTTTTCCGCAGGCGAAACCGATGAAGATCAGGCCGAAATACGGCAGCGCAAGATTGAGGACGTCGACCACGGAAGGCGTCTCTTCGAGGGTTTTCCAGAGGAAATGCCGGAAAATCGGGCAGGCAGCGAAAGGTTAATTCGCGCGCTTGCCCCTAGCATCGGCCGCGATCATGGTCTATCGACGAGCTATGATAAAAGCGCGTACCGCCAAGTTCCAGATTGGGCAGATCGTCCGCCACCGGGTGTTCTCCTTCCGGGGGGTGATCTTCGACATCGATCCGGAGTTCAACAACACCGAGGAATGGTGGCTGTCGATCCCGGAAGAGGTGCGACCGAACAAGGACCAGCCCTTCTATCACCTGCTCGCCGAGAATGCGGAGACCGAATACGTCGCCTACGTCTCCGAGCAGAACCTTTTGCCCGACAATTCCGGCGAACCGATCCGACACTCCCAGGTGGCCGAGATCTTCATTCAGGACAAATCCGGCGGCTACCGCCCGCGCAACCCCTCGCTGAACTAGCTCGCGCACCGTAGATGCCGTACTGCACCGCGGCAAAGCGGATTGGATGTCTTCTGTAACAAAAAGGCGCTCCTCCCGGAGCGCCTTTTGTTCATTCGCAGAACCCTGCCGTTACTTCGCCGGAGGCGCGTTGGAAACACCCGTCGCCGGCGGATTGGCCTCGAGCTTCTTGCGGGCCTCTTCCGCGCGCTTCTGCAGCTCTTCCTGCAGCTTCTTCTGGTTCTCCTCGAACACCTTCGGGTCGGTCGGCGGGCCGTCATAGGCTTTGGCGAACTCGTTCACAAGCGGCAGCGGCAGCGTCAGCGGCGCGCCGTTGGCGTTGATCGCCTGCACCACCAGGTTCTGGCCCTTCTTCAAATTGTTGAGCAACTCGGGGGTCGCTTCATAATCTGACATGCAGCCATTGGCGAAGCAGATCACATAGGGCGCCTGCTGCGGCGGGTTGTTGTCGACGATGATGCGGGTGCCATGCACGAGCTGCATGCCGAGCGGCAGCGTCACGCGCAGGATCTTCTTCGGCTCACCCTCAGGCTCGATGATCACGGCGGCGATCACCGGCTGGCCGGACTCGATGCGGCCGTCCTTGCCCGTGAAGCAGACCTGCTTGGCGTTGGCATCCTGGCCCTTGAGGCAGAACTTGGTCCAGGGCGCATAGATCAGCTGGACCTGCTGATCCTGGGGTGGCTGCTGCGGCTGGCCTTGCGCGGCCGGCGCGCCCTGCGCGGGCGGCTGGCCCTGGGCTGCCGGCGCGGGCGCCTTGGGGGCAGCCTTCGGCGCCGCCTTGGGCGCGGCCTTCGGTGCCGCCGGCGCAGCCGGGGCCGCCGGCTGCTGGGCTCCCGCCTCGGGAACAAGCACGGCGGCGGACAGTGCTGTCGCTGTCAAGGCGGCGAAAATTCGCCCACGCGGCCGTGCCGACGCGGCCAAGATACGGAAATTCATTGCGGAAAACCCTTTCTCAACGGCGGCGCCCGAAACCGCAGCAGGCACCGACACCTAGCCGTTTGGGGCGGCTGTCTCCTAGTCAATTGAGGCGGATACGTGACAGGCGTTGCCGCTCTGGTCAATTGCACGCCTTCAATACAGCGGCAGACGAAAAGATCAATGCCGACAAGCATGTTTGCCCCAACGTCACGGCGAGTTGCAAGGTCCTGTGATAAAGCTCGTTCCGTGAAATTTCGCGAATCAGATCGACGCGTTCCTCGGCGCGTTTCCTGGGTTGCATTTCGGCGTGGCGCCCTCGCCGCGCTGGGTTTCGGCATCGCCCTCGCAGTGGTCGGGACAACCCCGGTGCGCGCGGCGGAAAGCTACGCCATCGCCATGCACGGTGTGCCTGCCCTGCCCGCCGATTTCAGCCATATGCCCTACGCCAATCCCGATGCACCCAAGGGCGGCCGGCTGACCTGGGGCATTCTCGGGACCTTCGACAGCCTGAACCCGCTGATCGTTCGGGGCCTCGCCGTGCAGCAGATCAGGGGCTTCGTCGTCGAGAGCCTGCTGGCGCGGGGCAATGACGAGCCGTTCACGCTCTACGGCCTGCTCGCCAGGACGGTCGAGACCGACGATGCGAGAAGCTATGTCACCTTCCATCTCGATCCCCGCGCCCGCTTTTCCGACGGCAAGCCGGTCAGGGCCGAGGACGTGCTGTTCTCCTGGGCGCTGTTGCGCGACCACGGCCGTCCCAACCATCGGCAGTATTATGCGAAGGTCGCGAAGGCCGATTCTCCCGACCCGCTCACCGTGCGCTTCGACCTCTCAGGCGCCAATGACCGCGAACTGCCGCTGATCCTCGGACTGATGCCGGTATTGCCGAAACACGCGGTCGATCCCTCAACCTTCGAGGACACCACGATGACCGGCCCGATCGGCTCGGGTCCTTATCGCGTCGGCGCGGTGAAGCCGGGCGCGAGCGTCGCGCTGGTGCGCAATCCGGATTATTGGGGCCGCGATCTCCCGGTCAATCGCGGGCTCTACAATTTCGACGAGATCCGGCTCGATTTCTACCGCGAGGCCAATGGCCAGTTCGAAGCCTTCAAGCGCGGCCTCTATGATTTCCGCCTCGAGGCCGAGCCTCTGCGCTGGCACGAAGGCTATGATTTTCCCGCCGCCCGCGACGGCGAGGTGATCCGCGACACTATCAAGACCGGGATGCCGCAGCCTTCCGAATTCCTGGTGTTCAACACCCGCCGTCCGCTGTTTGCAGACGTCCGCGTGCGGAAGGCGCTGACGCTCCTGTTCGATTTCGAATGGATCAACCGCAATTACTTCTTTGGCCTCTATGCCCGCAGCGGCAGCTTCTTCGCCGGCTCGGAACTCTCCGCCTATGGCCGCCCCGCCGACGAACGCGAACGAGAATTGCTGCAGCGGGCGAGCGCACATGTTGCGCCGGACATTCTCGACGGCAGTTATCACCTGCCGGTCAGCGACGGCTCGGGCCGCGACCGCGCGGCGCTTCGTAGCGCTCTCGCGCTGCTGTCGGAGGCAGGCTACGAACTCAATGGCACGGTGCTCCGCAACCGCGCGACCAAGGCCCCGTTTGCCTTCGAGATCCTGGTGACGACCCGCGACCAGGAACGGATCGCGCTCGCCTACCAGCGTGACCTCAAGCGTGCCGGCATCGAGGCGCGGGTGCGCGCGGTGGATCCGGTCCAGTTCGATCAGCGCCGGCTCGGCTATGAGTTCGACATGCTCCAGAATCGCTGGGATCAATCACTCTCGCCCGGCAACGAGCAGTCGTTCTATTGGGGCAGCCAGGCCGCCGACATTCCCGGTACCAGGAATTACATGGGCGCCAAGGATCCCGCCATCGACGCCCTGATCGCCGCGCTTTTGGAGGCGCGGGAACGCCCCGCCTTCGTTTCGGCGGTACGGGCGCTGGACCGCACGCTGATGTCCGGCTTCTACGCTATTCCGGTGTTTAACGTCGCGGAGCAATGGATCGCGCGCTGGAATCGGATAGAACGGCCGGAGCGCACTGCCCTGACCGGCTACCTGCCGGAAACCTGGTGGCAGAAGCCAGAGCCGCAACCGAAGTAGCCGCCTGCCGATGCAACCGACATTGACCCCGTGACCCAGCCCGCTTCGCCCACGCTCGATTCGCTGTTCAAGCGCGTGCTGGCGCGGCAGCCGGACGCGCTGGCGCTGGTCGATCCGCTCAACAAGGAGCGCATCACCGGCCAGACGCGCAAGCGATTGACCTATGCGCAGGCCGACCGCGCGATCTCGGCGATCGCAGCGCACTTCATCGAAGCGGGGTTGCCGGCCAATTCCGTGCTGGCGGTGCAATTGCCGAACACGGTCGAGTTCGCCTTGACGGTACTGGCCGCCCATCGCTGCGGCCTCGTGGTCGCGCCGATGCCGCTGCTCTGGCGCCACGCCGAGCTCACCGCTGCACTGAACCGCACCGCGGCGCGCGCGATCGTGACGACAAGCCGGATCGACGGCGTCATGTATGCCGACGTCGCGATGAACGCGGCGGCGGAGGCGTTCTCGATCCGTCATGTCTGCGGGTTCGGCAGCGACCTTCCCGAAGGCATGGCCTCGCTCGACCAGGCCATCTTGCGGGAATCCGCGACCACGCGGTCGGTGATCCAGGACGGCCGCAAGGCCTCGCTGATCTCCTTCGATGTGACCGCCGATGGCTTTCGCCCGGTGCCGCGCGCGCATTTCGCCCTGATCGCCGGCGGACTTGCGATGTCGCTGGAGAGCGACGTGCCGCAGGGCGCAACCATCATGTCAACTTTTGCCCCGATGTCCTTCGCAGGCCTAGCGTCTTCGCTTGCGGTCTGGCTGCTCACCGGCGGCACCTTGGTGCTGCACCACCCGTTCGATGAAGAGGTGCTGCAGACCCAGATCAACGATCATGCCTGCGACACGCTGGTTGCGCCGGCGCCTCTGGCGCTGCGACTGGCCGAACTCGACCTCGACGCCAGCATGCCGAGCTTGCGAAACGTGATCGGGCTGTGGCGGGCGCCCGAACAGATCGCTTCCAGCGCATCCTGGATCGCCCAGCGGGCGACGTTGACGGACGTCTATCTGTTTGGCGAAGCTGGTCTGTTCGGCGCGCGCCGGACTGCCGAGGACGGCTCGCCGGCGCCGATCACGCCAGGCCCGCATGGCGCCCCGCGCGATGTCCCGGGCACCTCGATTGCCGGCGAGATCCTGCTGACGCCCACGGGAACGCTCGGTCTGCGCGGGCCGATGGTACCGGCTGCGGCCTATGCGCCACCACAACGGCCGAACGACTCGTTGATCGAGCCTGCGCCACGCGATTACGTCGATACCGAATATGCTGCGCGGCTCGACCGTTCGACTGGTGCCATCAATATCACTGCCCCGCCGTCCGGCATCATGGCGGTGGGCGGTTACCGCTTTCTCGCCAACGACCTGCAGGAATGGTCGCGCCGGCTCGGACAGGGCGCGCTGCTCACCGCGCTGCCCGACCGCCTCGCCGGCCATCGCCTTGCCGGGCGCGCGCAGGACAATGCACGCGCCCGCAACGCCATGGCAGAACTCGGTCTCAACCCATTGATGGTCGAAGCCTTTCGCGATCGGACCGGCGGCATCTAGGCGAACCCGGCGCGCAGCGTTGACGCTGCATTAAGCGGCGGCAACTAGCATCGCGGCCAAAGCTTCCGCCCGATCCGAGTTGCCAAATGCCCCAGCAAGGCCCGATCCTGATTGCCTCGACCACGGGTCGGCCGGCCTTTGCGCGCGCGCTCGATGAGGCCAGGCTGTTTCCAGTGGTCGAGACCACATGGGCCGATGCCGCGCGTGCCATTGCCCAGGTGCAGCCGGCCGCCGTGATCGCTGCGGCTTCGACCGCAGACGAAGCTGGACTTGCTGAACTGGCCGCGGCGGTCGGGCCGCGCCAGCCCTATCTGCCGCTGGTCGCCGTCGATCCGGAGGTGGCGTTGCCCGACAATGCCATTCCGTTCTTTCACGCCCAGGGACATTCCAGCCGCCTGCTCGCGCGTCTCAACGCGGTGCTGCGCATCCGCTCGCTGCATTCCACCGTGATGCGCCGGCTGGTGCCGCCCTCGCCGATCCTGCTTTCGGATATCGATACCAGCCGCGACGCGACCGTGCTGCTGATCGGCCGCGGCGGCGCCTACCCGGCGCTCTCGGTCGTGCTGGGCGAGCGCTGCGGCGTGGTCGGCGCGCTCAGCATCGAGGCGGCCGCCAAGCATCTCAATTCCCGCGACGTTGACGGCATCGTGCTCGGCGAAGGATTCACGCTGCGGGTAATCGATGCTTTCCTCACGGTGCTCGCTGAGGACGCGCGCTTTCGCAACCTCCCGGTCGTGGTGACGCCGGACGGGCTCGCTCCGAGCTATGACTTGCCGCATCTCGAGCTGGTCGCGGGCGAGCCCGCCGATGTCGCCGCGATCGCGCTGCCCCTGGTGCGCCAGCATGCGTTCGAAGTGCATTTGAGCCGGACGCTGCGCGCTATCGATGCCGAGGGCCTGATCGATGCGCGCACCGGCCTGCTCACCCGTACCGCCTTCGAACGCGATTTCGCGACCGCCGTCTATCAGACCGTCGAGCGCGGCGGCGCGTTGAGCGTGGCCCGCTTCGCCTTCGATCCCGCTCATCCCCGCGCGCAGTTCGATGGCGCGCGTATCATCAGCCGCCTGATGCGGCAGATGGATTTCGGCGCGGCCCAGGACGACGGATCGGTCATCGTCGCCTTCGCCGGCGCCGACCTGCGCAATGCGCACGCGATCGCGCGGCGCCTCTCCAGCGTCATGCGCCACACCAGCCACGGCAAGCGGGACATGCGCGCTGATCCCAGCGTGAGCGTCGCAACGCTGCTGCCGAGCGATACGGCGAAATCGCTGCTCGCGCGGCTACATGACGAGGCCCATCGCGCGGCGTCGTAGCGGTGCACCGCGAAATGCGGCTTTTGGGCCATTCTGGACGTCGGCGCGGCCTCCAATCCCGCTTGTGACCGCACTCCGAAAAAGGGGTAAAATAGGCCCCCGGGGTCACATGCGAGGAGCGACAACATGACCCTACAAATCCGAGAGGTAGTTCCCACCAGGATCGAATGGCGTGTCTTTGCGATCATGGGCAACACGATGCCGCCCCGAGATCCTGATGACGACGAAGAGGACGAGGACGACGACCAAGACGACGAAGAGAACGGAGCCGACGAACCGCCGGTCGTGCGCGAGCCGGACGAAGGCTAAGCAGCAGGCTTCAGGATTGGCATAGCCCGAGATTTTGGAGAGCGTGATCCCCTACATGCGGCACGCTGCCGGATCCGACGGCTCTTCCAATCCCGAGTGCACCGGCCAGACATCGAACGAACGTCGGTTTCGGCGGAGCAAGCTCTCGGCATTCACTGATGGAGACGAGCATGACCCTCATATGGCTTGGCGTGCTCCTTGTTTTCGGCGGCGTGCTCCAGATGGCCTTTCAGCCAATCTGGCGCGGCCGATTGAGCGGCGGAAGGCGGCTTCGCTCCGGGCGCGACACGCTAGAACCTGAAAGGCCGGGCAGCGGCTTCGAATTCAAATCGAACTGGCCCGGACTTGTGCTGGTCGCGCTCGGCGGCGCTTTCCTGCTGGCTGGAGCCGCCGTCTGAGTTGAAACAACCTCGCACGCGCCGCCGCTCTTGACGCGGAGCAAGCCTCCTCGCCTACACAGAAGCAGGCGCAGGCCAGCCAACGAGCTTCGTCGGACACCACCGAGCCATTCTCCTGGCGATGCGTCCCTCGCGATCCTCGGCGCTGTAATCGCGTGCCTCGGGCGCGCGCGTGAACAGTGCACGGTCATCGAGAGTATCGACGTTGACGACGCTCCACACCCGGCCGTCGACGGTCAAGGTCATTGCAACATAGACGCCGCACCGTCGGCAGATGATTTGATCGGAGGTCTTAAGGCCGAACGAGTAGCGTTGAAGCTGCTGCGGATCGGCAGCCGTCAATGTCACCTGCGCCTTGGGATCGGAGAAAGCCCTGGCATTGTGCTTGCGGCAAAACGAACATTGGCATGCGCCAATCACCTGCTCACTCGGCTGCCGGTCGGTCGTCAGCTCGACACGAATGGCACCGCAGTGACACTGACCCTTGAAGAGCATTTGTCAGTCCCTTCTTCAAAGTCCCACGTCAACGCATCGGAACGGTCGACATATGTTGGACCGCTTTGGGCGCGGCTGCCAAGCCGCATGCCGTGGTCAGTCGGAAACTGGTGTGATGCCGGCGCCGATCTCATTGAAGCCGTTGGCGTCGAGATGAACCCGCTCGCAAAGCTTACTCCGGCCGATCGGTCGCGGCTGGCGTTCCCTTCGCTGACGCCGCGCCAGATCGAGGTGGCGTCGTGGATTGCGCCGTGCAAGTCGAACGACGAGATCGCAGGCATCCTCGACGTCGGGGTCGACGCGATCAAGGCGCATATCAAAGCGATCAACAGCAAGATCGATTCTGACAGCCGCCGTGCGGCCATCGTCATCGCGCACACCACGCCACCTTTCGCCGATCTGCCGCCGTTATGGAAGCTTGGCCTTGAGGCGTGGGGCGGCCGGCGCAGCCCTGATCGTCTTCGTCAGTAGCAGCGCGTGATGTTGACGGTGTGCTCTCCGCCGCCGCGCCCGGGCACTGTCACGGTCTCGGCGGGGCAACTCGACACGTAGGGACGATCGGAAGGAGCGACCATCGGCGGGTAGCGATGGGCCCAATCCCAGGGAACATCATAGGTGTAGGTGTAGCGGAAATCGCCGGAGACAGATTGCGGAACCTCGGCGATGGCTTCGCGAGCCGTCGGCGCGTCGAGATAACCCGCTGCGCCCGGCCAGAAGCCACCAACGCCAACAAAGCCTCGCCGATGTGGCCGGAACGCAGGGCCGACCGATGGACGCGCAACGGGCGGAGCCGAAGCAACTCCCGCGCGCGGTGCTCCTCCCGACCTCGCGGATGCATCGTTCGCAGCGAACAGGAGCGCTGCTGCGCCGACAGACGCGATCAACGCGCCGAACATTCGATAGCTCATGGTACGCACCAACTCGCCGGTTACGGAGCCGCACTCGGCGCACGCTAGGCCGACGCCAATGCGCCGGCAAACACACAGTTAACTGGTAGTTAAGCAGTAATCTTAACAGGGCGCCATTGTCTCAAAACATTGAGATCACGAACCGCCAAGCGCGATCCTATGCCGCCTTCTTGTCCTCGGCGAGATTGGCCAATTGCCGCAGGATTTCCGTTGTGCCTGCAAGCCGTTCTTCCGGAGTCTTCCATTCCTGGAAGAACACGACCTTCATGTCGGGGCGCACCTTCGCGGCCTGGCCATGCTGGCGGATGAAGGCAACCAGGCGGTCGGGCTGGGCAAAGGCATTGTCGCGGAACGAGATCACGGCGCCCTTTGGACCGGCGTCGACCTTCTCGGCATTGGCTCTACGGCAATAGGCCTTGATCGTGGCCACCTTGAACAGATAGCGCACCTCGTCCGGCAGCACGCCGAAGCGGTCGCGCATCTCGGCCGCGAAATTGTCGATCTCCTCCTCGGTGTCGAGATCGGCGAGCCGCCGGTACAGCGACAGCCGCACCGCGAGATCGTTGACGTAATCCTCGGGAATGAGCACGGGCATGCCGATCGTGATCTGCGGCGACCAGCGGTCGGCGGCGGGCTCGGCGACGCCGGCCTTGAGATTGACGATCGCCTCCTCCAGCATCGACTGATAAAGCTCGAAGCCGACTTCCTTGATGTGGCCGGACTGCTCCTCGCCGAGCAGGTTGCCGGCGCCGCGGATGTCGAGGTCGTGGGAGGCGAGCTGAAAGCCCGCGCCGAGCGTTTCCAGCGATTGCAGCACCTTGAGCCGCCGCTCCGCCTGCGGCGTGATCTTCTGCTGCGCCGGCAGCGTGAACAGCGCGTAGGCGCGCAGCTTCGAGCGCCCGACCCGGCCGCGGAGCTGATAGAGCTGGGCAAGGCCGAACATGTCGGCGCGGTGCACGATCAGCGTGTTGGCATTGGGGATATCCAGCCCGGACTCGACGATCGTGGTCGACAGCAGGATGTCGTACTTGCCGTCGTAGAACGCGGACATGATGTCCTCGATCACGGTCGGCGGCATCTGGCCGTGCGCGACCGCGACCTTCATCTCCGGCACGTTTTTGTCCAGGAAATCCTTCACGCTCGCGAGATCTTCGATCCGCGGCACCACATAGAACGCCTGCCCGCCGCGATAGCGCTCGCGCAAGAGCGCCTCGCGGATCATCAGGGGATCATGCGGCGCAACGAAGGTGCGCACCGCGAGCCGGTCGACCGGGGGCGAGGCAATGATCGAGAGCTCGCGCACGCCGGTCAGCGCCAGTTGCAGCGTCCGCGGGATCGGCGTCGCCGACAGCGTCAGCACATGGACCTGCGCCCGCAATTGCTTCAGCCGTTCCTTGTGGCCGACGCCGAAATGCTGTTCCTCGTCGACGATCAGGAGGCCGAGGTCCTTGAACTTGATCGACTTGCCGAGCAGCGCGTGGGTACCCACGACGACATCGACGCTGCCGTCAGCGAGCCCCTTCTTGACCTGCGTCAGCTCCTTCGCCGGGATCAGCCGCGAGGCTTGGGCGACGTTGACCGGGAAGCCGCGGAAACGCTCGGCAAAGGTCTTGCTGTGCTGGCGTGCCAGCAGCGTGGTCGGCACCACGACCGCGACCTGTTTGCCGTCGAGCGCGACCGCAAACGCCGCGCGCAGCGCCACTTCGGTCTTGCCGAAGCCGACGTCGCCGCAGATCAGCCGGTCCATGGGACGGCCGCTTTCCAGATCCTTCAGCGTGGAAGTGATCGCGCCGAGCTGGTCCTCGGTCTCCTCATAGGGGAAGCGCGCGCAGAACTCGTCATAGACATGCGGCTGCACCGGCATCTTCGGCGCTTCATGCAGCATCCGCTCCGCGGCGATCTTGATCAATTCGCCCGCAATCTCGCGGATGCGGTTCTTCAGCTTCGCCTTGCGCGCCTGCCAGCCCGTGCCGCCGAGGCGATCGAGCTCGACATTGGCGCCGTCGGAGCCGTAACGTGACAACAGCTCGATGTTCTCGACCGGCAGGAAGAGCTTTGTCTCCGCCGCATAGTGCAATTCGAGACAATCATGCGGTGCGCCGGAAACTTCGAGCGTCTGCAGGCCAACGAAGCGGCCGATGCCGTGCTCGACATGGACGACGAGATCGCCGGCCGACAGGCTCGTGACTTCCGAGATGAAGTTGTCGAGCTTGCGATGCGCCTTGCGCGGCCGCACCAGGCGGTCGCCCAGGATGTCCTGCTCGCTGATGACGGCGACATCGTCGGTCTCGAAGCCCGATTCCATGCCGAGCACGGCGAGCATCGCCTCGTTGCGCGGGGTGGCCTGCACCATGCGCCAGGTATTGACGTTGGTGACGTTGTGCAGCCTGTGGTCGCTCAGCATCGAGCCCATGCGGTCGCGCGAGCCTTCGCTCCACAGCGCGATCACGACCTTCTTGCGCTGGGCCTGCAGGGCCTGCACATGGGCGACCACAGCCTGGAACACGTTGACCGAGGTATCGGCGCGTTCCGGCGCGAAATTGCGACCCTGCCGCGCTCCCGCATCGAACACCTCGGTGCTGCCTTCCGGCACGGCGAACGGCGTCAGCCGCGCCAGCGCGCCGTCATTCAACAGCTTGGTCCATTCCGCTTCGGTCAGATAGAGCCGGTCCGGCGGCAATGGCTTGTAGATCGCGCCGCCACCGGGATGCTCCATCGCCTCGCGGCGGGCATCGTAATAGTCAATGATCTGCTTGAAGCGTTCGCGCGCGGCGTCCTCGCCCTGCGGCTCGATTGCAACAGGTGCGTCATCGAGATAGTCGAACAGCGTGTCCATCCGCTCCTGGAACAGCGGCAGCCAGTGCTCCATGCCGGGATGGCGGCGGCCTTCGGTGACGGCCTCATAGAGCGCGTCATCGCGCTCCGGCGCGCCGAAAGCGGCGACATAGCCCATGCGGAAGCGGCGGATGGTCTCCGTGGTGAGCTGGAATTCCGAAACCGGAACGAGGTCGAGCCCACGCATGTCCAGGAGCGTACGCTGGGTCTCGGCATCGAAGGTGCGGATCGACTCCAGCGAGTCGCCGAAGAAATCGAACCGCACGGGCTGGTCGAGCCCGGCGGGAAACAAATCGAGAATGCCGCCGCGCACCGCATATTCGCCGGGCTCGCGCACGGTTGACGACCGCATATAGCCATTGTGCTCGAGCCAGGCGACGATCGAATCCATCGGCACGACGTGGCCCGGCGCAACCGACAGCGCCTGCGCCGCCACCACCTCGCGCGCGGGCACCCGCTGGACGATGGCGTTCACGGTCGTCAGCACGATCAGCGGCTTGTCACTGCCGGCAAGCCGCGACAATCGCGCCAGCGTGGTCAGACGCTGCGCCAGGATGCCGCCATGCGGCGAGACGCGGTCATAGGGCTGGCAATCCCAGGCCGGGAACTGCATCACGGCCAGATCGGGCGCGAAGAACTCCAGCGCGCGGGCAAGCTGCTGCATCCGCGGCCCGTCGCGGCACACCACGGCAAGGCTGACCGCCGGCCGCTTCGGCTTCGCCGCGATCGCGCGCGCGAGATCGGCGATGACCAGCCCCTCTGCCCCCTCGGCGACATTGGCAAAGGTCACCGCGCGGCCGGGGGCCAGCAGTGCGGCGGGCGATTTGACTTGTTGCTTCATACGTCGTGTTCCACCGCGCGAAACGCCTTGATGCGGGCAAACAGCGCGCCGGTCCCTTCCAGCGGCCTGTCGCCGGTCAGCGCGGCATAAAGGTCGGGATCGGGCAACTCGAGCAGGTGCTCCAGTTCGGACAGTTCGGTGTCCGAGAGATTGCCGATTTCGGCGTCTGCGAAGCGGCCGAGGATGAGGTCCATCTCGCGGGTGCCACGATGCCAGCAGCGAAACAATAGCCGCTTGCGGCGGTTGTCGAGCCCGCCGCTCGACCGTGTCGTTCCCGTCATGTCGCCAAATCCATCCGAACGCCAAAAGCCCGGACGTGCCGGGCGGGGGTGATATAGCGACTGACTTGACGAATGTCAGCCCTTCTTGTTCCCGGATTTATCAACTGCCCGCGTCATTGCCGGGCTTGACGACACGCGGCTGCGTGATGACGGATGCACCGATGCGCCCTGCCCTGCTCAATCCCCTGTTTGCGCCGGTCACGAGCCTGTCGGGCGTCGGGCCGAAGCAGGATAAGCTGTTACGCTATCTGCTCGACCGCAGCGAGACGCCGCGGCTGGTCGATCTCCTGCTGCATCTGCCCGCAAGCGTGATCGACCGCCGCGCGCGGCCGAAGATCCGCGACGCGGTTCCGGGCACGGTGGTGACCCTGGAGGTGACCATCGACCGCCATCGCCCCGCCCCTCCGCGCAGTTCGCGCGCGCCCTATCTCGTCTATGCCAGCGACGACACCGGCGACGTCGTGCTGACTTTCTTCCGCGCGCAGCCGGGCTATGTCGAAAAGCTTCTTCCGGTCGGCGCCAAGCGCTACGTCTCCGGCACCTTGCAGATGTATGACGGCATCCCGCAGATCGTGCATCCCGACCGCGTCGTCGATGAGGAAGGCTTTGCAAAACTTTCCGGTATCGATCCGGTCTATCCGCTGACCGAAGGGCTTGCGATCGGCTCGCTCCGCCGCGCGATCGCGCAGGCGCTGCAGAAGCTCCCCGCATTGCCGGAATGGATCAGCCCTGAGGTGCTGCGCCGCTGCAGCTTTCCGCCGATCGCCGAAGCGCTGCAGCGCGTCCATGTGCCGGCCGAACTGACCGACATCCTGCCTGACGGCCTGTTCTGGTCGCGCCTCGCATTCGACGAGCTGCTCGCCGGGCAATTGGCGCTGGCGCTGATCCGCGCGCAGCTCCGCCGCCCTGCCGGCGACCGCAATGCCGGCGATGGCCATCTGCGCCACAGGATCATCGACGCGCTGCCCTATGCCCTGACCGCCTCGCAGCGCGACGCAATGGCGGCGATCGCGGAAGATCTGCGCCAGCCGGTGCGCATGCTGCGCCTGCTGCAGGGCGACGTCGGGTCCGGCAAGACCGTCGTGGCGCTGCTCGCGGCCGCCGCCGTCGCCGAAGTCGGCAAGCAGGCCGCGCTGATGGCGCCGACCGAAATCCTGGCGCGGCAGCACATCAAGACCATCGCCCCGCTTGCCGAGCGCGCCGGTCTTCGTGTCGCGATCCTCACCGGACGCGAGAAGGGCAAGGAGCGGCGCGAACTGCTCGCCCGGCTCGAGGCCGGCGAGATTGACCTGTTGGTCGGCACGCATGCGCTGATCCAGGACGACGTGATCTTCAAGTCGCTGGCGCTTGCGATCGTCGATGAGCAGCATCGCTTCGGCGTCCGCGAGCGGCTGGCGCTGACATCGAAAGGCGAAGCTGTCGACGTGCTGGTGCTCAGCGCTACGCCGATCCCGCGCACGCTGGTGCTCACCTATTTCGGCGACATGGACATCTCCGAACTGCGCGAGAAACCGGCGGGCCGCCAGCCGATCGACACCCGCACCGTACCGGCGAGCCGCATCAGCGATGTCATCGACGCCGTCGGCCGCGCGCTGAAGGCCGGCAAGCTGGTCTACTGGATTTGCCCGCTGGTGGAGGAATCCGAAGCCGAAGGCACCGAGCATCTCACCAACGCGACCAAACGGTTCGAAAGCCTGCAGAAGCGTTTTGGCGACCGCGTCGGCCTGGTCCACGGCCAGATGAAGGGCGCGGAGAAGGACGCCGTGATGGCGCAATTCGCCGCGCATGAGATCACGCTGCTGGTCGCCACCACGGTGGTCGAGGTCGGCGTCGACGTGCCGGCGGCGAGCATCATGGTGATCGAGAACGCCGAACGTTTCGGGCTTGCGCAACTGCATCAATTGCGCGGCCGGATCGGGCGCGGCTCCGAAGCTTCGACCTGCCTGCTGCTCTACCAGGAGCCGCTCGGCGAGATCGCCAAAGCGCGGCTGAAAGTGATCCGCGAAACCACCGACGGCTTCCGCATCGCCGAGGAGGACCTGAACCTGCGCGGCGAAGGCGACGTGCTCGGCATCCGCCAGAGCGGCCTGCCCGGCTACCGTATCGCGCGGCCCGAGGTGCACGGCCAGTTGATCGCGCAGGCCCGCGAGGAGGCGCTGCGCACCATGAAGGATAATCCCAAGCTGAAAGGCGAGCGCGGCGAAGCCCTGCGCTGCCTGCTCTATCTCTTCGAACGCGACGAAGCGATCCCGCTGATCGGCGCGGGCTGACGCACCTCCGTCATTGCGAGCGTCAGCGAAGCAATCCATTGTCACCGCGCGTTCGGAGAGATGGATTGCTTCGTCGCTTCGCTCCTCGCAATGACGGGGATGCGCCTTAGTCCTTCTTCTTGCAGCTCTCGGCGAATGCTTTCAGCTTCGCCACGTCCGTGCCCGCGCCGTTGGCGTCGGCGGCGATGTGCTCGAACAGCCTGGCGAATCCCTCGTAGACGAGACCCGCTGGATGATCGGGGCCAAGGAACGCCGCGATCTCGCGCATCTCGGCGACCCAGCGGTAGGCCTTCGGCACCATGTCCGGCAGCGCATTGCCGAGCCGCGCCAGGATATGCGGCTGGCTCAGCGCCAGTTCGTCGCGCAACGCCTCGGCGGCGCCCGCGCGCGTGGCCGCCAGCACCATGGCGGCGCCGACGGCTGTCAATCCCTTGTTGATGCCGGCATACGACATTTTCAGCGCGGACGCCGCGCCGATGGGTCCTTCGACCACGCGCAAATCGAGGCCGAGCTGCTTCAGCACGGCGACGTCTGGCGCATGCTCGCCGGAGACATAAAACGCCGGCCCGCCACTGCCCGGTTTCGGCGGCAAGCCGATGATCGCGCCGTCGACAAAGCGCGCGCCGGAGGAAGCAATAACCTCGCCGACTTTCTGCACCGTCTCGACGTTGACGGCGTTGCAATCGACGACGACAGGCGTGGTCCGGTATTTCACGATATCGGCGGCCAGCTTTTCGGCCAGCGCGATCGCCTCCGCGGGCGGCACGATCGAAAGGATGATATCTGCACCGGCAATATCTGCGTCGTCAGCCGCGACCATGCCGGCGGCAGCGGCTCGTTTGACGCTCGCTTCGCTCCGTCTGCCGAGCGAAGTCAGGACGCGTGCGCCATGCTCGGCCAGGCGTTGCGCCACCGCGCTGCCCATGGCGCCTGGCGCGAGGATCGCGATCGTATTGGACATGATGGATCCTGAAGGGTTCGGGCAGATCGCACTTTGTAGAACGATCCGCCGGCGAACACGAGTTCGCCTCACCTTCAAAATCAGGAGAGCCCTATTCCACTTTTGCAGGCGCGGGCTTGGTCTGCAGCGTGGAGGCGGAGTTGGCGATCCGGGCGGCGTTGGCCACCCCGGCGAGCGCAGCGACGCGCTTTGCATCGCCGGAGCCGGGCTGCACGACGCCGGCGGACATGATCAATGTCGCGGCGTCCTCGGCGGTCATCTCGACCTCGATGATCTTGCTCTTCGGCACGTAGAAGAAGAAGCCGGTAGTCGGGTTCGGCGAGCATGGCAGGAACACCGAGATGTGCTCCTCCTGCCCTGGAAGGCTCGCTGCGATGTTGGCGCTCGGCGATTGCGAGATCAGGACGATCGACCACATGCCCGGCGAGGGAAATTCGACCAGGCCGACGCGGCGGAAGCTCGATCCGTTGCCCGAGAACAGCGTCTCGAACACCTGCTTGAGGCCACGATAGATCGCGCGCACCGCCGGGATCCGGCCAAGCAGCCGCTCGCCGAGATCGACCAGCGTCCGCCCGATCAGATTGGCGGTGAGGAAGCCGAGCAGCGTCAGCGCGACCACCGCAACCACCAGCCCGGAACCGGGCACGCCGAACGGCAGATAGGTTTCGGGACGATAGGCCGAAGGCACGAATGGCCGCACCAGGCCGTCGACCCAGGTCACGAACCACCAGGTCAGATACAGCGTGATGGCTACCGGCCCCGTAACGACCAGCCCGGTCAGGAAATAGTTTCGGAAGCGGGCCATCAGGCCGCGCGGGTCGTCTGCCGAGGGTTCGTCCGGGGGCGGGATCGGAGGCGATTTGTCGGGGCTCATTAGGGTTCCAGGTCGCGAGGCGCAGCCAGAATCTGCCAGCTAAGCCATCCTAGCAGGTTTTTGAAGGGCCAATGTAATCCCGGCGGTTGCGGCTATTCGACCGTAACGGACTTCGCGAGGTTACGCGGCTGGTCGACGTCGGTGCCCATGACCACGGCAGTATGATACGCGAGGAGCTGCACCGGAATGGCATAGACTATCGGCGTAAACGCCGCCGCCATGTCCGGTAGCACGATCGTGACCAGGGACTCGATGGTCGCCTCCGCCGCTCCCTTGGCGTCGGTCATCAGGATGATGCCGCCGCCGCGGGCCGCAACTTCCTGCATGTTGGAGACGGTCTTCTCGAACACCTTGTCGAACGGCGCGATCACCACGACCGGCACGTTCTCGTCGATCAGCGCAATGGGGCCATGCTTGAGCTCGCCGGCGGCATAGCCCTCGGCGTGGATATAGGAGATCTCCTTCAGCTTCAGCGCGCCCTCAAGCGCGAGCGGATAGCTGGTGCCGCGGCCGAGATAGAGCACGTCGCGCGACTTGGAGATTTCGCGCGCGAGCTTCTCGATCTGCGGCTCCGTGGTCAGCGCCGCCGCAATCAGGCGGGGAATCTCGACGAGGCCGTGCACAAGCTTGGCTTCGTCCGCATCGGACAGTTCGCCGCGCGCCTTGCCGGCCGCAACCGCGAGCGCCGCCAGCACCATGAGCTGGCAGGTGAAGGCCTTGGTCGAGGCGACGCCGATTTCGGGGCCGGCCAGCGTCTGCAGCACGGTCTCGCTCTCGCGCGCGATCGTCGAGGTCGGCACGTTCACCACCGAAATCGTATGCGCGCCCTGCTCTTTCGCGTAACGCAACGCGGCCAGCGTGTCGGCGGTCTCGCCGGATTGCGAGATGAAGATCGCAAGGTCACCCTTGCGCAGGGGCGCCTCGCGGTATCGGAATTCGGAAGCGATATCGATCTCGACCGGCAGGCGCGAGAACCGCTCCAGCCAGTATTTCGCGACATAGCCCGCGTAGTTCGCGGTGCCGCAGGCGGAGATCGAGACGCGCTGGATATCGTTGAAATCGAACGGCAGCTTGACCGGCAACGTCACCCGCTCGGTCGCCATGTCGATATAGCGGGCGAGCGTGTGGCCGACCACTTCCGGCTGCTCGTGGATCTCCTTGGCCATGAAATGGCGGTAATTCGCCTTGTCGACCAGGAATGCCGATGCGCCGGATTTCAGCACGTCGCGGTTGGCGACCGCGCCATGCTCGTCATAGATCACGCCAACCTCGCGCGACAGCACCACCCAGTCACCGTCATCGAGATAGCTGATCGTATCCGTGAACGGCGCCAGCGCGATCGCATCCGATCCCAGATACATTTCGCCGTCACCGTGCCCCACCGCGAGCGGCGAGCCTTTGCGGGCGCCGATCAGGAGATCATCGTGGCCCTTGAACAGGAACGCCAGCGCGAACGCGCCGCGGAGCTGCCGCAGCGACGCCTTCACCGCCTCCTGCGGCGAATGGCCCTTCAGGAGATAGGAATTGACGAGATGTGCGACGACCTCGGTGTCGGTCTCGCTTGCGAATTTCGCGCCCTGCTTCTCGAGCTGCTGGCGCAATTCGCGAAAGTTCTCGATGATGCCGTTGTGGACGACAGCGACATTCTCGGTCGCATGCGGATGCGCGTTGCCCTCGGTCGGCCGGCCATGTGTCGCCCAGCGCGTATGCCCGATGCCGGTGTGGCCCGCGAGCGGCTCGGCGCGCAACCGCGCTTCCAGGTTCTTCAGCTTCCCTTCGGCGCGCCGGCGCACCAGATGATCGCCTTCAAGCGTGGCGACCCCGGCAGAATCATAGCCCCGATATTCGAGCCGCTTCAGCGAGTCGACCAGTTGCTCCGCGACGGGAGCCGTTCCGAGAATTCCGATAATGCCGCACATGCGGATGAAAATCCCCAAATCGCCGAAAATTTGCCAAACCGACGACACGCTCCCTTAACGGGAAACGCGGGCAGCAACAAACTCAATAATTATTGCGGATTGTCATTCCGTTAACCTGCTAAGCGCTGTCAAGCCCTGCTTTTCCTTGCAGTTAAGCTAATGATTTTACTGACATTTTCGTCGATTTGGACTATACTGGCTGTCGCGATCAGGCGCTGCCTGTCACCGCATTGTACTCAACTTACACTCAATAATTGTTTGCGTTCAGAACAATGTCACGTCGCATCGAACGGATCGATTTCACGGATTTCAAAATCCGGAGCCTCAAGCCCGCGCACAAGCCGGACAAGGATGGCAAGCCTATAGTCGTCGCCAAAGACTATTATGACGACCGTGTGAGAGGCCTCATCCTGCGCGTCAATCCCGAGGGAACCGTGACCTGGCGCGTCATGTGGTACCTCTCCGATGGGCGGACGCGCGTTACGAAGCTCGGCCGCTATCCCGTGATGAGCATCGCGCAGGCTCGGGACAAAGCGATCGACTTCCTCCGTGATCCCCAGAAGGCGCTGGCCGAGGATGTTCCCTCCCTGTTTCAGGACGTCGCCGAGACCTTCATCACGAAGCACGTCAAGGAAGGCGGCTTGCTGACAGGCGACGTCATGGAGCAGCGCATCCGCAAGCATCTGATCCCTGCCTTCCGGGATCAGGAGTTCGCGCTCGTCCGGCGCGCGAGCCTCGTCAAGCACCTTGACGATACGATCAAGAGCCCGTCGATGCGCGACGCCATTCTGACGATCTTCCGGACGATGGCTAACTACTATGCGCTCAACCTCGATCCGACCGAAGAGTATGTGAACCCCGTGATCCGGGGGATGGCGAAATACGATAAGCGCGCCCGAACCCGCATCCTCTCCGATGAGGAGATCGTTGTCCTGTGGCGCGTGACGGCGGAAATGGGGACGTTTGGGGCGCTCTGTCGTTTCCTGCTTCTCACAGGCCAGCGGAGGGAGAAGACGAACCAGTTCGAGTGGGAGCATCTGCGCGACGGCGTTTGGCATCTTCCCGTCATCAAGGGCGCAAAAGGCCATCCGGCCGAGATCAAGCTCCCTCCGCTAGCGCTCGAGATCGCCGAGGCGCAGCCCGAAATCTATAAATGCCCGTTCGTCTTCGCCGCGGCGCGTGGAAAGGGGGCGTTCAACGCATGGGGCCAGATGACGGAGGCATTGCAGGACAGAATGCGTCAGCATCTTCCGCATATGCGGCCTTTCACCATTCATGATCTGCGGCGCACCTTCCGGACGAAGCTGGATACGCTGAAACCCGCGATACCGTTTGAAGTGAAGGAGCACGCGATCGGGCATGCCGTCGGCTCGAAGGTCTCGCGGACTTACTCCCACTACGACTTCCTCCCCGAGATCGCGCAGGCTGTAGCCGCGCTCAACAGCTACGTGTCGAACCTCGTCAATCCGCCGCCTGCGAATGTCGTCCGTCTCAGGACCAAACGTAGTCGCCAGAACTGACATCCGATCGCTCCAGCAACGGGGCAGCACAGGGGCGATTTCTCGACGTCCCCCTGTCCGGAGCCCCTCCTTCCTCGAAAACGCTCCCCTGGCCCTCCGTACTGGCCGACAATCGCCCTCCGGACGCACGGAGGACAGGATGTCCGTCCATCGACGTATTGCGCCTGCTGTCAATTCGTGCAGAATATTGACAGGCCACATGAGTGGCGACGCCGGGGGGAAGTTCCCGGCCTCTCGTTGTTAGCGCTCGTGCTTACAAAGCTCAGGCAACAACCAGTAACCATCGCAAGCTCGTCCATCGCTGGGCGAGATGCGGTAGCTATTGGATTGTTGCCATGGAGTATTCGAAGAAGCCCGCCTGCAAGACCGTTCAAGCCCCTCCCCCACGTCCTCTAAGTCCAGATGCCCAGCTCTGCGATCGGATGCAGGCTGCGCAGTTGCTCGGCGTGTCCTACTCATCCATCCGCAATCTAGAGCGACGCGGCAAGCTCAAGGGCCGCAAGCTGACAGAAGCGAAACATTCGCGATGGATGTTCGCCGTCACTGACGTTCTCGCCCTCGCGCAAGTCAACAAAGTTAGTCGGCTTCTCCCCGATCTCGGCTCCGTCATCGTCGTGAACGGCAAGACCTATCGCGAGGTCGTTGACGAGGCATCCGCCTGAAAGAAAGAGGCCCCCACGTTTTCATCCGACGCGGGGGCCTCGAAAACATCACGAACGCAGACCGTCCAAAGTCCAGCTCATGAAACGAGCGATCACCGCTGAAGAGATCGTCGATGTCGAGAATAATATCTGCTGCCCCTACACAGAACAAGCCTCCGAAAATCGCGCTGTTCGCGCCCTATATCGACAGCATCGAGGTATCCACGCCTCACTGGCTCCGTCCGGAACTGATGTCATGCGTCCGCGCGAATTGCGGAAGCATGAAGCCCGATGAGGTCTACGACAGGCTCGATCCCAAGAGGGTCCGGAGACATCTCCTCAAGATCAATCAGCCGTCGCGGCTCTGCATCGAACTGCTTCAGCGCTATAAGCTGCACGATCCCAAACTATCGGTCTATCGCGTTCATCCCGCATTCGACGTCATCACCATCTATGATGCCTTGGCGCGAGAGGACGTCGCCGAAGTACTGACGAAGCTCGTGCATCTGCGATACCGCAGAGGCAAGGACGAACTGCACTACGAGGAAGGCAGCCTATATTCGATCCGTACCAGAGGCCGGAAATCACGCCCATATCGCAACACGATCTTCTACGACGGAAAACACTCGAAGATCACTGGCGAGCTCGACGCAATCCATTTGGAGATCAGATTGGAAAGGAAGCGGTCTGTTCAAGCCGCGGGGATCGAGGAGCCTGCCGATCTCCTCAAGATCAAGCCCATCGAAATCGTCGCAAAGCAAATCGTCGTAAAAGATATCCGGAACATGCTCAAAAAGATCACGCTACGCGGGATCAAGCTCACATGCGCAGATTATCCGGACGTAGACCGCAAACACATTGAAAGGCGCATTCGCGCAATCTACGGCAGGATCGGTCTGGATCACGCATCCATCTTTGCACGACGTTATCCGAAGCAGTTTGAACGTCTGAAGCATTGGGATTGCATGGACGTTGAAGAAGGCTGGAATTGGGCTTCGCCGGATTTGCAGTGTGATGACAAAGTGGGGGAATTGCGTTGTTTGTTACCCCCTACGTCATTCAAGCCGAAGGTACAGCGTGAAAGACTGTAGCGTTTGAAAGAACCGATCTTCTCCGAATGTTTAATGTCCTCTGCTGCAACCTGTAGTAAGATTACGCGACTTATGGCGAGTCGGGGGGCACACAATTGGAACGTATCAATCCATTCTCTTTCTACGAATTTGGCAAAGAGATACAAGCGCTCATCGCACTGCAAGGAAACGTCTCGACCCAGCACCTATTCTGGCCGTTATTCCAAGTTCGCGGCAAACTACAGGCGCTCCTAGTTGGAAAGCCAATCCCAGTTGGTATCTCGGCGGGTAAAGTTCGAAGTGCCCTAGAGAGCATCGACGCGATCTTCGATGCCCGCTTTCAGACAAAAGGCGCAGACGGCGCGCCTGTGTTTCGTATGCCGGACCCTAGCGATGAGCCGGTCGTTGTATGGCAAATGGATTGGGTCAGAAGAACCGTCGCAGAATTCGAAACGGTGTTCGCCGAAGAAATGCGGGAAACTGCCACGTACTTCGTACCACGTCGAGGCATCTATCACACCCCTGCTCTCGTAGACGAGGCAGACGGCACTTTCCCCGCCGAGCTTCAGCCTATTATTCCGCAGAAAGCAAAGGATGATTGGAAGGCGGCTGGACGCTGCCTAGCGTTCAATTTGCTTTCCGCGTCGGGATTTCACGTGGCTCGTGCAGTCGAAGCTTGTCTGGAGTCGTACTATCAATTGTTCAGTGGTAAGCCCGGCGCAACACTCCACGGCTGGAAAGCATACATCGACGCTCTGCAAAAAATCGCCGACAACAAGCCTACCCCGTGCCCATCAAAGAAGACGCTTACCGAACTCGATCAAATGCGGGAGGACTACCGCAATCCAATTGTACATCCGCGCGTCGTACTCACCGAAAGTGATGCACGGATGCTTTTCGCCAATGGGGAGAGCCTGATTATCGCGATGGCGCAAGAGATGGCAGACGCGGCGGCCGGTGTTCAGCCGGCGCTTGTCCTCGAAGGCGGAAGTGACACCAGGACGATAGAGCCACCTGATGCATCGAAGTTTCCCAAGTTGGCACAGAAAAGCACGGCGGATGCATAAGCCAGTCGAGGAAGAATGCAGAGCTGATCGGATGAAGAGATGCTAGACTGGATACGCGATGTCTTCTCGGGACTTGCGTTGTGCGTCTCGGCATTGAGCCTCTACATTTCGTGGCGGACAGCGCAAAAATCGAACGTTAATGCTTGGGTCGATATTGTCCCAACCCAAGAGCGTGAATGGCACCTTGCAACCCTGACCGTAAAGAACCCGTCACATCTCGATATTGCGGTAATGAAGGTCAGCATCAGCCTGCCTGATTTTAGGCTTGCCGACATGAATGACGTGCTCGTTGAC
Source organism: Bradyrhizobium sp. BRP22 (assembly GCF_020194175.1). Classification (GTDB taxonomy): domain Bacteria; phylum Pseudomonadota; class Alphaproteobacteria; order Rhizobiales; family Xanthobacteraceae; genus Bradyrhizobium. Next base: position 43,358 of record NZ_JADYVX010000037.1, read on the forward strand.
GACGGCTACGGCAACCGTGTCCTGCCCGCGACGATCAAGCTAAATCCTCAATCCCTGCTGCTCAGCTTCGATAGCCTTTCAGTCGCTGCTGGCGGAACGACGACAAAACAGTTCCTTATATTTCAACCTGCTCATAACGCGAAGAAGATCGCGACCGTCACGGTGGCGTACTCGACTAAAGAGCCCAAGCCGAAATGGCGCAGCTTGCCAGTCAGAGTTGTTACCCGATCATCGCTCTAGGAAGTTGCTGACTTGAGTGAGTCGCTAAGAATGGCCAGTGCTTAACGCCCGGATGCATCCAGCATAGGGCGCAGCGATGCAGGACCGGGGGCCAGAGATCGTCTGCACATCGAAACGCCGCTCCATGACGCTCCTACCCGCTGCAATCGGCATCCTAGGGACAGAGATTTCCCCTGCAAATCCGTCCAGACCTAGTCAGGACAGCAATCGGCGCCTATCCTGCCGCTCCCTCGCGACATCAAACCGAGGGAAATCCCAACATGCTCGACAATCGAAACGACTACTCCTTTGCGGGACCGGGAGCGAAGCGACGCCGTGTCCGTCTCGAAGAAATCCCGCAGAAGATTGAACGGAGCAAACACTGGCGTCCCTACCAGGGAGCACCGAAATCGGAAAAACGCAAAGAAAAGGAACTGAAAAAATCGGAGCAGTACGAGAATGCGCGCGGCGTCGTGGAACGGATCAGAGCACTTGTTCTCGATCACGATCTGAGTGCGCTCGACATTGAGGCCCAATTGAAACGCGATGGGTATCCGGCAACGGTCATCATGATTTCAAGTGTGCGAAGCCACATGATCCAGAGCATCAAGCTCCTGATAGACGCGGGTCTGATCGACAGGCGAGACCTCAAGCGCCACAGGAGCAGGATGAAATCACGCAGATGAAGTGTGAAGCCTAAGCATGATGTGATTTCTGGCATCCGATTTGTCAGGATCGAATACATCCAAAATTTGGTGGCGGCCACGCACTCATCTTCATTTCTATTAAGTGCTCAACACCTGAAATCGGGAGTGAGGCGTCACACGATTGTCCCCCGAGACAATTTCGTCATCGAATAGGCGTGCCTTTACAACCTGTTATGCTATTGGGCTTGACAAAGTACCGTACAGGTAGAGTGATTGGACGTCCCAACAACGCAAAGTATTCGTGAAAACGAGGCAAGTACTGTGCACGGGACGATAAAACGACCTCCCAAAGCCCGCCGTAATCGATCGGCCGTCACGTCGCGACGCCGCCTGTTCGCGGATCGCATCCCTGCCGACTCGCCCCGGGGACGCCGCTTCACAGATCTCGTCCGCGTCTACACGGAAGACCTCGGCGGAGACGATCGGATCAGCGAGGCCACGCGCAATCATATCCGGCACATTGCGTTGCTGCAGTGTGTCCTCGAAGATTGCGAAGCCGACTACGTCAAGACCGGCAGCACCAGCCAGCGCGGACGGCTTGAATATCAGCGCCTGTCCAACACCCAGTCTCGTCTGATGAAGAACATCGGCTTGCTCTCGTCCACACCAGGACAGCGTGATGATGACGAGGACGATCTAGACCCCCTCACCTATGCAGAGCGTGGCGGCTCTCGCCGATCACACCGCGAACGTCTGGGAGACTGACGCATGAAAGACGGTACTGCAGCCGGTGCCCTCATCGAAGTGTCGATCACGATCAAGCCCGGCACTGCCTCTGCATCGTCCGATGGACGAATGACGGAAGCCGAGGCGATCGCCTATGACAATCAAGTCATTCTCCTCCTACTGGTGACCTGAATGGGAACGCGTCGTCATCGCGAACGGCTTGACGACACTCAGACCACCACCACACCCAAAACACCGATCAGGCTCCGGCTCGACACACCGCGACAATCAAGCCGCCTCACGCTGCTAGATGCAGTTCACGATCCGCAGATATTCCTTCCCTCGTTCTCTGACCCTGACGATTGGGAAGCTTGGTGGGCCTTCGTTGCGGCGATCTTCGCCTATGACATGACGCCCGAACAGTTGGCCCTGTTCGAGAAATGCACAGGCCGGAAAGTTCCTCCCGCGCAGCAAGTCAAAGAAGCGTGGCTTGTTGTCGGCAGACGTGGGGGCAAATCGCGCATCCTCGCGTTGATAGCCGTCTGGCTAGCTTCTTTCTTCAACTACAAGCCGTTCATTGCGCGCGGACAGCGTGCGGTCGTCCAGGTCATGGCCGCAGACCGCGAACAGACCCGCGAGATCATGGACTACATCAAGGGCTTTCTTGCCGAGTCGCGGATGCTCTCCCGGCTTGTCGAGAGTTCGACGATGAAATGGGTTCGATTGAAGAATGCGGTTTCGATCGAAGTCACGACCGCATCCTACAAGACTTCCAGAGGTCGCACTGTCGTCGCCGTTTTGGCAGACGAACTGGCTTTTTGGTCGAGCGAGGATAGCAGCAGCAACCCCGACACGGAAGTGATTGCGTCTGCTAGACCGTCGATGTTGACGATCCCGAATTCCATGCTGCTCTGCGCATCGTCTCCTCACGCTCGCAGGGGAGCGCTCTGGCAGGCCTACAAGAAGCATTTCGGACGGGAGTCCGATCGCATCCTCGTCTGGCAAGCCGATACCCTCACGATGCGGCCAACCGCGCCCGACTATGTCCGCGCGGAGATCGATCAAGCCTATCAGGACGATCCCGCGCAGGCCTCCGCGAACTTCGGAGCCTTGTTCCGCACCGATGTCGAGCAGTTCCTGTCGATTGAGGCTGTGGATGCCGTCACCGCCGATGACGAGCGTGAACGTCCGTACATGTCGCAGTTCAAGTATTTCGCGTTCGCCGATCCGTCAGGCGGCGCATCCGACTCATTTACGCTTGCGATCGGACATCGCGAGAATGGCATCGCGATCCTCGACCTAGTTCGGGAGGCACGACCGCCGTTCTCTCCGGAGGAGATCGTTGCTCAATACGCGACGCTGCTCAAGAGCTATCGGATTTCCACCGTCAAGGGCGATCGTTACGCTGGCGAATGGGTCCGGGAAGCGTTCCTGAAGCAGCGCATCACGTTCGAGCACAGTGAGAAGCCGAAGACGGCGCTCTACGCCGAGCTATTGCCCCTGATCAACTCCAAGAAATGCGAACTGATCGATCACCCTCGATTGCACTCGCAGCTACTCGCGCTCGAACGCCGCACTACGCGATCAGGTCGAGAGCAGATTGACCACCCGATCAATGGGAAAGACGACGTGGCGAATGCCGCTGCTGGTTGTTTGGTCAGCATGGGCACTCGTCGCTACAGATACGTGGCCGATTTGAGTTGGGTAGGAGGCCCCGAACATAGTGAACGCAGCAACGCTGCAGAACGACTGAGTACAATGATCAACATGAGGACGTTACCATGACTACGACCACAGAAAGTATCGAAGTGATCGACAAGCACGGCCGACGCGTTCGGCGTGACAGCATTCTTGAGGACGGCGACCGTCTCAGTGTTCGTGTGTCGATGATGGACAGCGCACATCCCGGACTGCAGTCAGCGACGGCAGTAACGCAGGCTTTGCGACGTGCCGAACAGTTCGATGCATCGCTCGCGGGACACAAGCCCGGCTTTCGTGTCGCGGATGCTGCGGTAACCGTCACCGCCGAGCATCTTCGGGAACAACGCGACGCGGCCATGTCGAACCGCTGGCGCAACCCGCCTCCGATTATCGATCAACAGCAGATGACGCCCACGACGGCGCCATCGAACGCGACCCTGACCCACGAACAACTAATCGCTGCGAGGGACAAGCGCATCTCGGAAGCTTGGAAAAGCTAAAGCAACCAGAGGCTCGCCAAAGCGAATGGCGGGCCTCACAACCATACGAAGGTAATCATCAATGTTCGAACTACCGCCCCGCGTACGATCGAAAATCATGACCCTCAAGGATGCGGAGCATCAGGCGCTCGCGATCCTGACGTCAACTCAACGCACCATTTCCGAGGCAAAGCATGCCTATGGCATCAACCCCCATGGCGACAAAGCGGACGCACTCAGACAGGAGATCGAGCGGCTGGAGTCAATGCAGCCTGCCAATAGCGCCCGCCACAGGGCCCTCGCCGACCTCAATGCGAAAATCGCGAGATACCTGGAGCTATTGCCGGCGCATGTCACGCTCGATGATGCGAAGCCGATCAAGCTGAAAGCAAAACCGAACGAGACGCACTTGCAAGCAGTGCAACGACTGCGGGGCGAGATTATGGGCCTTGTCTCGGAGCGCGGCCGTGTCGAACGGGCATCGCCAACCACCAAGGAAATGAAGGCTGCGGCACGTCGGTATATTCAATCTCTCGCTGAACAATATCCGGCACGCCTCATCATTGAGCACGGCAAATTTGAGCTAGAATTCGGGCGCGGCGTCATCGGGGAGAGAGCACCAACGCCTTTGGAAGTGCTCAGTTGGATTGACCCAGCACTCGTGCAGCATCGGCTTTATGAGATGATCGACGCAAGACCCAAACCCTCGCTGCAGATGGATGCAGCCGATCGCAAGCAGCGTCTCGATGAGATCAAGGCAGAATTGTTCGAACTCGAACGGCTTGAATGCGCGCATATCGATGCAGCGCGTGAGGAAGGGACGCTGATCGAGCACCGGCCGAACGTCGATATTCGAGCTTTGCTTGGTCTCGCGGTCCGCAGGATGGCGAGCGCAGCATGATCACGATCCTCGACGGCTTTTGGTCTCCGGGCTGTCGAGTCCGGGCGGTCGGGTTTTGGTAGTGGCCCGACGCGGCTCGATCTCCACGGGCGTGGCTTTATCGCGTTCGCGGAGTGGGCTGGGAGATGGTGTTAGACAAACCAGACCCCAGAGTCGGCAGTCGCCGCCCGACGACGTGGCCGACACCAATTCTTGATCGTGGCTCGCGTGCCCGCGCTGGTGCGACGATCAAGTCGATTGCGGAGAGCGTCCCGCGATCGAAAGCCCGCCGTCGTCTCGCTGTTTGTCCTTCCCAGTCGAGCGACGGCGGGCCATTAGTCGCAAGGAAACTGTACAGCCGACCCGTCTTCATGCTTGGCGAGGAATTCCGTCATCACCTCGTAAGCAACAGCACGCTCGCGTAGCCAATCCTCGACGAGCGTAACGTGCTCTTGATCAAAGTGCCAATTGATCATGTCGAACAGCACTTCTTCGATGCCCCTTCCCGCTCGCAGGCTTGGACTCCAGCAATGATATTCATCTGGCTCACCGAACTCATCGAGCTCCAAGTTCATTGTACACTCTCAATCTGGGCGGCGACGTCTAAGCGCTCTCTAGGCAATGCCCGCTTAGATTTATCGGTTCGGCGTTGCTGGTATCGCTTAAGAACTGTTGCGAGTTCAGCCCAAGTGTTGGCCGCGGACGTGGAAGACTCGACCAATTCAGTCACCACATTATCCTCCAATTGGTCTAACTGATTGCTGTCCACGTTGTAGTAGCCAAGGCCAACTTTTTGCCGCTCCGCCTGCGCCACGAAGTCATAGGCCCATCGTCGAGCGCGGTCATAGTCATTTTCCTTCCGCGGCTCTTGCTTGTCTAATTCGTCACGCAGCCGCTTCACTGACCAATGCATAGCGGCTGCCTTTTTCAGCCAACTAACCCGATCATTGGGCTCGAGCGCCGCGACGGCGACGTGATGGCTGAAGCTCAGAGCCTCATTTCGTAATGAGGGAGGAAATTTGCGAGCCACGGTGCCCAGGTTCATCAAGCTCCCGAATTCGTAAGGAAGCTTCTTTGCCGCCTCGGCGCGGTTGCCGTAGTTATGATGTCCGTAGACCCACCAATCGCCCAGCGCCCATTGGATGCCCGTTTCGATGGTCATGAGCCTCTTTCCGATGGCTTTCCATTGCTCAATGTGGAGTCCGGGCGGCATGAACAGCCCGGTTTGGGATATCTCGGCGTGGTGGGGAAGGTCTGGTGTGATCGGATCAGAAGAACGTTCTAGGTCTCTCCATTCCGTTTCCTTGTCAGCCAACTTGAACAGGGTGAGTGGTGATAATCGCTTGATCATGACGGTGCTCCGTTCTTCAGGAGCACATCATCAAGCACAGTCGATCACCAATGAAACTGGCATAAAATCGGAGTTATGGTTCCTCAATGAGATCATCGTTAAATGGCTGACGCAGATTTGTCATAGGACGAGCCGCGTCGAATTCGCGCCAGTTTGGCCCCTTGAGCTCGGCTTCGATTGGTAGCGTGTTGTTTTTCCGGATGTGTTCTCGGACTATGTCCCGGTCCGCCTCGGGATAGATCTTGAGCGCAATATCGATGAAGGCGTCCGCTACTTCGTCGGGCACGCGCCGCCTACCAATCCGTTTTCGGTAACGCTGCAGCTCTTGTTGAACAATGACGAAGGCGTTGAACGAGAACCATGTCCTGTCGCTACCCCCAGGTAACGAAGGGCGGCCCCGCTTCTTTTTCGCAGGCGGTTCCGTGTATGCATTCGCCAACAACTCCACTCGGCGTTCGGTTTTGATGTGGAAGTCGTCAGACGTCGCAGAGCCAGTAAGAAATTCTTTGATTTCGCGCAGCTGCTCGTTGAGCGCGGCGATCTCGTCATCCTTCATCATTCTCTCAACTGTCACGCTTTTCGATGGCTTTTAGTGCTCCCGGAGGCAGGTTCGCGTACATCGCCTCGATCTGGGCCTTTGCACTGATCGTTGATTGCACGATGATGTTCACGAGCGAGAACAACTGTAGTGCAGTTGCCTTGTCATCCTTCAAATCGAGCTCGCCGGGATGAACTGCATTGTTGCCTGTAACGCGGACGACATCGAGCGCTTGCTGAACCCTCTTGTCCAACCCCTTCTTGACGAGGTTGCCAATGGACTTGTTAAGGTTGTCGCCATCCTCATCCAGATGAGGCATCAGTTTCTGTATCGCGAGACGAAGCAAAGCTGCCGCACTACGCGGTGAACTGTCTACGATCTCCGCCGCCTCGATGAAGTCCGGCTTTATATCCGCAGGCATATCGTCATGAGGCAAGATCGCAACGTCGTGCGACGGATAAACTATGCGTTCGCCCACCCAGATGGTGAACCCCTTGCAGCTATGACATTGGCTGAGGTTCAGGTTGATCATCTCCCAGGTCGATGAGACCGAATGCCGATTGACGAGATATGTCACCTCGTTCTTATCAAACCGATCTAGGAAGCTGAGCAGAGAAGTCTGCTTTCTCTCGTCAAAATCTTCGGCGTCACGATTTGCGTTCTTCAAGGTTTTCCTGAGATCGGCAGCCATCTGCGCCGTGCATACGCTTGGTTTCTTGTCTTTCTGAAAGTGCTCTGGAATGACTTTGAACCAATGCTGGTCGGCGAGTGCGCCACAATGGGCGCATGAAAAGCTCTCCCCCCCAAACGTCGGGGGCACGGGCGCGCGGGACATGTCTAGCTAGGCTCCTGATGCAATCCGATCTTCCAGACCGGTGGGCTTGGGGAACGACCCATGTCGTTGTCCATCAATCTGCCACGGAACCGGAGGCGGGAGTCCCTACCCATTCCGGGTTCGTACACTTATTCACAACCGTAAATTTCAAAGCTGGAGATCGTTTTACGTTCCCCGAGGACGCAGTGCGGGCGTCCCTCATGCGTCCAGTCCGTCCCGGAGGGGAAATCCTCCTCCCCGGGGAAAACCCGCCCCAGAGCTCTCCTTACCGGTGCTGTCCTAGTTAGGACGCTCAAGGAGGCAATTGAGGCGGCTTGTCCGCTTTCGAAGACGAAAGCCTGTCATAGACCAATCGACAGACCTCCAGCACAACCAAGCTTCCGAAGGCGCCAGCTAGCCCGAAAAACCAAGCAGATAAGCCGACCACGAGCGAGGCGCCCGCGATGAGTGCCGCGACTTTGTAAACCTCTCGCTTCCATGAAGAGTGAGCCATTGCGGCAGCCTATGGCAAATTAGGACACTCTCAAAATCAGCTTAGGACAAGGGTCAAAATACTGGCACTACCTGCTTACCGGCTTAAAGGAGCGGGGGATCAAAATGCAGATCAAACCTTCTCTATCTTTACTCAACTTCCGCAAGGGAAAGGTCGAAAGTGCCGATTTGACGGGGCTAACTTGAATTTGACCCTATTTCGGATTGAGACAGCGTTAAAGAGAAGATTAACGGACAGGCAAAAGACATGTCCGTCCCGCCGCCTCCCGTTCCGCCGCAAACCACCGCCGTCATTGCGAGCGCAGCGAAGCAATCCACCCCCTCCACACGCGCGGACGCAATGGATTGCTTCGCTGCGCTCGCAATGACGTTGAGAGAGCGGCCTGCTCAATCTATCCGCTCACCTTGTCGGGTTGCGAGAGCCCGCTCAACTCCCCTTCGCCGCCTTCGCTTTCATCTTCATTTCGCGGTAGCGCGTGGCGCCGCCTTCGCGGGTCACTTGCGGGCTGCGTTCGACGGCCATTGCTTCGTCGGGCACGTCCTTGGTGATGACGGAGCCCGAGCCGATATAGGCGCCGGCGCCGATCTTCACCGGTGCGACCAGCGAGGAGTTGGTGCCTATAAAGGCGCCCTTGCCGATCAGGGTCTTGTGCTTGAGAAAGCCGTCATAGTTGCAGGTGATGGTGCCAGCGCCGAGATTGGAGTTGGCGCCGACATGCGCGTCGCCGACATAGGAAAGGTGATTGACCTTGACGCCTTCCTCCAGGATCGCGGCCTTGGTCTCCACGAAATTGCCGATCCGGGCGCCGTCGCCGAGCGAGGTGCCGGGCCGCAGGCGCGCATAGGGACCGATCGAGACTTTCTTGCCGATCGTGGCCTCGACGATATGCGAGAAGGAGTGGATCACCGCGCCGTCGCCGATGGTCACGCCGGGGCCGATCACAACGAAAGGCTCGATGGTCACGTCGCGGCCGAACTTGGTGTCTGCGGCGAGATAGACGGTTTCGGGCGCAATCAGCGTCACGCCGGCGTCCATCGCAGCCTTGCGCAACCGCGCCTGCAGCACCGCTTCGGCCTCCGCAAGCTGGGCCTTGGTGTTGATGCCGCGCACTTCGTCTTCGCTGGTCTCGATCACGACGGCCTCCAATCCTTTTTCACGTACGATGGTGACGGCATCGGTCAGGTAATATTCGCCCTTGGAGTTGGCATTGCCGATCGCCTCGAGGATGCCCAGCGCCTTGCGCCCGTCGAACGCCATCACACCGGCATTGCACAGCGTGATCTTGCGCTCCTCGGCGCTGGCATCGGCCTGCTCGCGGATGGCAACGAGCCTGCCGTTCTCGACCACAAGCCGCCCGTAGCCGGTGGGATCGGCGGCGCGGAAGCCGAGCACGGCGAGCGTCGCACCGTTCTTCAGCGGCGCGCGCAATCGCTCGAAGGTCTCGGCCGAGATCAGCGGCGTGTCGCCGAAAGCAATAAGAAGATCGTCGGCGCCACCACTGATCGCCTCGCGCGCCGCCAGCACCGCGTGCGCAGTGCCGAGCCGCTCGCGCTGCACGAAGGTCCTGGCATCGGGGCGGATGCGCCGCGTTTCATCCGCGACCGCCTGATGGTCCGGGCCGACCACGACCGACAGCGAAGCGCCTGCTCCCTTCGGAGCGGCATGGAGCACGTGGGACAGCAGCGATTGCCCGGCCACGGGATGCAGGACCTTCGGCAGCGAGGATCGCATGCGCGTGCCCTCGCCGGCCGCGAGCACCACCGTCAGGCTGGATCGTGCAGTCATCAAGAACCCTCAAACATCGTGCGCCGATCGCGCCAAACCGTCCTACAAGCCGTCTTAATTGGTTTCCCGGGGAGAAGAAACCTGTTCGCCTCCCGGCTGGTTACGGATTCAAGTTCCCCGCGCATTTCCTGTTAATCTTTGCGGCGTGATTCGGCGGGCCTTGAGGAGGGCCAAAGGGGTTTTGGCCAAGGATCGTGACAATCTGGCTGGCGATCTCGGCGCAGAAAGCACCGGCGGTCTCTTCACAGGCTTCCTTGCCGAGGAAGACGAATTCGACCGCCGCACGCTGTGGCGCCTCGGCTCCTGGGGTTTTGCCGCCGTGGGCGCCGTCACGCTGGCGGTGCTCGCCAACCAGTCCTCGCTCGGCTGGCGCCGCGACGCCGCGGCGGTGACGCGGCAGGCGCAGCAGATCCAGATGCTCAACAAAGAGAGCCAGAACGAGGCGCGGCGGCTTGCGTCGGCGATCGAGACGCTCAATTCCGACCGCGACCGGCTTTACGCCCGCGTTACCGAGTTGGAGCAGGGATTGGATTCCGTCACCGGTGCGATTACGAAGCAGAGCGCAGCAGCAGCGCCGCAGCCCGCTCCAGCGCCAGTTCCCGTGTCTGTGCAGGAGCCGGCGGCGCAGCCGATCCCAACGCCGGTTTTGGCGCCAATCGCCGTAACGGCACCCGCTGCAGCCGCGCCGGAGCGGCCCGCCGCCGAAAAGCCGGCGGCCTTGGACAAGCTAGTGGCCGTGGCGACCGAGAAGCCTCCTGCGGAGAAACCGCCAGTCGTCGCCGCTGACACGCCGCCGGCCACCGCCCCGCCGGCAGGCAATCCGGACCCGGCCAACGCCGCGGCATCGTCTCTGCCGACGATGCCGCTGGTCGCCCCGACGCCGATGATCGGGCCGCCCGATCCGACTGCGAGCAAGCCGGCCGACTCAGCAAAGCCCGCAGCCGTTACGGCCAGCCCGATGCCGGAGGTGGTCGCCGCCGCGCCTGCCGCCGGTGACGGGGAGAAGGTGAAAGAGGACGTGAACGCGCCGAAAGCCGAGATACAGCGCACCGAATTCGGGGTCGATCTCGGCACCGCCAATTCGGTGCCGGGGCTGCGCGCGCTATGGCGGGGACTGTTGAAATCGCGCTCGAACGCACCGCTGTTCAAGCTGCGCCCGATCATCGTGATCAGGGAAGGCACCAACGGGCTCGGCATGCAGCTTCGCCTGGTCGCGGGCCCGCTCCGCGACGCCGGCGCCGCGGCGAAGATCTGCGCAGTGCTTGCCGAGAACGGCCGGGCCTGCGAAACGGCGATCTTTGATGGCCAGCGCCTGACGCTCAAGGACGAGCCGCCGCCGGCCACCGCGGCGCCCGCCAAGCCTGCACCACGCCGGCACGCAACGCCGAAACGGGCGGCGGTGGTGGTCGAGGAGCCGCCCAACAAGCCGGAGCCACCACCTGCTCCTTCCGCGGTCTCGACGATCACGTCGCTGTTCGGCCGCAAGGAGCAATAACCGGCGTGACCGCAAGACGTTGCGGCCACATTTTCACCCGCTTTCACGCCGCCTGAAGCGACTTGTCCTCAATCTGTTTCCCGACCATATTCGCGCGATGACAAAGCCCCCGTTTCGCCTTACGCCCTATCAAGTGCAGTTCCTGCTGATCGTCGGTTTCCTGACCGTCGGCTACGCGCTGTATCTGCGCTATCTCGTGGTCGAGTTCTCGCCGGTCGCGCTCGCCTGCGATGCTGGCCTGCAGACCATGAACTGCAAGATGCGGGTGCTGGCGACGACCCTGTTCAAGAACTCGGTGTTCGGCATCGTGGCGCTCGTCATCGCGACGCTGCACGTGCTGCGGCCGTCGATCGTCCTGATGACCGGCGGGCTGATCGCCGCCGGGCTCGGGATCGTGCTCTACAATGTCGCGCTGTCGGGGATCGCGATCGGCCTGCTCATTTTGGGCTTTGCGCGACCCGCGCCCGCCACAGCGTAATCGCCAGCAACAGATACATCGCGCAGGTCCAGACCGACTGCCAGTTGTCGGTGCCCTCGTTGAAGAAGGTGTAGCCGGCCGCGACCACCAGAAGGCCGGCGAACACGGCCTCCGCGATCGGCCGTATCCCTTCCTGAGGCCGGTTGAGCAGCATCAGCAGCGCAAACGGCACCACGGCCATGGTGAGCGATGCGAACGGAAAGTCCTTGTAGCGCGGGTCGAAGGTGAAGCCGAGCGCCGTTTCCGCCCCGATCACGGTCGTCACAACAAGCGAAAGCCCGAGCAGCGCGGTGAGCAGCGTGCCCTGCCGGTATTGGCGCGGCCCGAGCAGTTCGAGGAAGGTCGGCAGCGACTTCCCCGCCATCAGCGCGTAAGCCGACAGGATCGGCGCGAGGACCGCGGCCGCCAGCAGTGCACCCCATTGCACCCACCCGCCGGTGCCGTAGCTCTCATAGATCATCTTGTCGATGGCGACGCCGAGCAGGATCCCGGCGCTGGTTGCGGAGATGCCGACCGCGATCCAGGACATGATCCGCGGCGCCCATGGCCGCCGCCGGACTGTCAACCACGCCACCACGAAGATGATGCAGGCCAGGCCCAGGCCTGCGCCCATATACCATTTCCACAGCGGATAATTGCTGACGGCGATGCCGGGCGGATACTTCACCACCCGTTTGACGGAATCGAACAGGCCCCAATAACCGCCGACCGTGCCCTCGAGCTGGCGCTTCCAGGGCTGGTCATAGGCCTCGATCAGATTGACGCGAAAGCCCTCGCGCTTGGCGAGGTCGAGGATCTCCGAGACGATCCGCGCCTGGTTGGTGCGCGACGGCAGCGCGCCCTCGCGCATCCTGCCCATGCTCGGCCAGCCGGTCTCGCCGATCAGGATCTCCTTGCCCGGAAACGCCACCGCCATGCGCTTGCGGATGGCGTCGACATGGGCGGCGGCGAATTTCGCCCGCACCGGCATGTCTTCCCAGTAAGGCAGGATGTGAATGGTGACGAAATCGACGGCGTCATAAACCTCGCGGTTGCGCAGCCAATATTCCCAGACATCGGCATAGGTCACGGGCACCTGGACCTGCGCCTTCACCGCGCGGACATAGGCCGCGAGATCCGCGGTCGTCATCTCCCCGCGCAGCAGCACTTCGTTGCCGACGACCAGCGCCGTGATCACGCCCGGATATTGCTTGGCGAGCCCGACCGCGATCGCGATCTGCGCCTGGTTCTTGAGCCGGTCGCTGCCGAGCCAGATGCCCTGGATGACCTTCAGCCCGACCTTCGCGGCGAGGCCGGGCACCTGGTCGAGCCCGTTCTCGATCGAATAGGTGCGCACGCAATCGGTCACCTTGGCGAGGTCAGCCAGATCCTGTGCGATCTGCTCGGCCGGAATCTGCGTGGTGCGGATCAGCGGCGTCTGCGTGTCGCGGAACGGCGCATAAGAGACGCATTGCAGCTTTGCATTGGGATCGATCGGGGCGCGCGCAAGCGTAATCGGCGTGGCGAGCCACCACCACACGGCCGCAATCGTACCCAGCGATATCAGGAGAAGCGCCAGTGGCGTACGAAGAGAAATCAGTTCCATCCTCCGGGGGACCGTCGATTAACCGGTCACGCACCGTCTGCCAAGACCACGAGTCGGGCAATACCAAGGTTGTCCTGCGACAGTTTTGCGCTGTTGCGATAAAGTTGTGACGTTGCTGGACAAAATCTGAAATACCGGTCATGGGATTCCGCCAGCGTCTCCGCCGCACTGGAGACCTATTTGGACGGCATTACGCCATGGCCGTTTGGGATGATTTGTTGGGCGGGAAATCGATCGGGGAAGGTATGGGTCGACGGGTGCTTCAGTTCAAAATCGCGGTCTTGCGCCATTTCGCCACTGCTGGCCTCGCGCTTCTGATCGGTACCGGTGCCGCTTTCTCCCAAAGCGGTAACCCGAATCCGCAGGATCAGTCGAAACAGGGCAGCAACCCCTCCGACGCCACCAAGGAGAACCAGCGCAAGACCGACGAGTTCGTCGAGGCCACGCAGGCGATCAACGGCCCGGCCGGAAACCCCGAATGCGTCTGGCTCGGGCGGCGGGTGGTGCGGCTGATGTGGCTCGACGATCTCGACACCGCTTTCCGCCACCTCGACCTTTACGACCGCTTCGGATGCCCCGGCGGCCATGTGCAGGCGACCTTCCGCTGCCTGACCCGGTTCGGCGCCACGATCGACGACAAGGTGCCGCGCAGCCTCGATGGCCGCATCCACGCCTGCTGGATCAACCCCGGAGCCCAGCCGCCGGCGGCCGCCGCCGCAGCGGCAGCGCCGAACCCGCAAGCGTCGCCCGCAACCGCCGGCAACGCCGCGCCGGCGCCGGCCGCCTCACCTTCTCCGTCGCCGTCGGCGTCGCCCTCGCCGGCCGCGAAATGACCGCCTTCAACTTTGGAACGATTGCGATTTCCGTGCTTTGAGCCGCGTGGCGCCCTCAAAACGCCATGCGGTCATATCAGTTGTGGAATCGCGTGGCAGGATTATCTTGCAGCTTGCCGCCATGTCGGTCGAACCTAGGGGACGGGTTCGCTTTCTCCTCACATAGCAGCCCCCGTATGGTTTAGCCGCGATGCGCGCTGTCGCCGCCGTTCTGTTGCTTGTCACCGCCGCGCATGCCGCGCTCTGGGGCCTTCTCCAGGAAAAACAGCATGCTCCTGACTTCCGCGGCACGTTGCCGAGCGTCTCCTATGCCCCCTTCGAGGGCAGCGCGCATCCCGACGTCGACAATATTCCGCAGGCCGAGAAGATTCGCGCCGACCTGAAGAAGCTGTCGACGATGACGCGCGCGATCCGCCTGTACTCGTCGACCGGCGGCGTCGAACTGGTCCCGCCGATCGCCGCCGAATTCGGTTTGAAGGTCACGGTCGGCGCCTGGATCGACAAGAATTCGGAGCGCAACGAGCGCGAGATCGACGCCGCCATCAACCTCGCCCGGCGCAACAGCAACGTCATCGGCGTCGTCGTCGGCAACGAGGTGATCTATCGCGGCGAGCAGAAGATCGACGACCTGATCGAGTTGATCAAGCGCGTCAAGAAATCGGTCAACGTTCCCGTCACCACAGGCGAAATCTGGAACATCTGGCGCGATTATCCACAGCTTGCCAATTCCGTCGATTTCATCGCCGCCCACGTCCTGCCTTACTGGGAGAACTTCACGGCCCAGCAGGCGGTCGACCAGGCGGTCGCCATGTTCCAGCTCTTGCGCGACCAGTTCCCCGGCAAGCGCATCGTGATTGCCGAGTTCGGCTGGCCGAGTGCGGGCTACAATCTCCGCAATGCCGAGCCCGGCCCGTTCGAGCAGGCCTCCGTGCTGCGCAATTTCGTCACCCGCGCCGAAGCCATCGGCATGGACTACAACATCGTCGAGGCGATCGATCAGCCCTGGAAGTTCTTCGAAGGCGGCGTCGGCCCCTATTGGGGCATCCTGAATGCTTCCCGCGAACCGAAATTCGCCTGGACCGGGCCGATCGTGAACGAGAACTACTGGAAGCTCGCGGTGATCGCCCTGCTCGTCGGCATCCTGATGTCGCTGCCGATCCTGCGCCTGGAACGCCCGACGGTGATGCAGGCCTTGATGCTCTCGGCCGCCGCCAATGCCGTCGGCGCCTGGGTCGCGACTGTCTTCGCCTATTGGGCCGGGCATTATTTCGTGTTCGGTTCGGCGTTTGCGCTGACGCTTGGCCTGATCCTGCTGGTTCCGCTGATTCTGATCGCGATGGCGCGGATCGAGGAGATCGCCGATGTGGCCTTCGGGCACGGTCCGCGCCGGCTGATCACGAAGAGCGCTCCGGTCGCGCCCGCCACCATTGGTGAGCAGGTCGCCTTCCCGAAGGTCTCGATCCACATCCCGGCTTATTATGAGCCGGTGGAGATGCTGAAGCAGACGCTCGATGCCGTGTCGCGGCTCGATTACCCGAATTTCGAATGCGTCTGCATCATCAACAACACGCCTGATCCCGCGTTCTGGCAGCCGATCCAGGATCACTGCCGCGCGCTCGGCGAGCGCTTCAAGTTCATCAATGCCGAGAAGGTCCAGGGCTTCAAGGCCGGTGCCTTGCGGATTGCCATGGACCGCACCGCGGCGGACGCCGAGATCATCGGCATCATCGATGCCGACTATGTCGTGCATCCCGACTGGCTGAAGGACCTCGTGCCCGTGTTCGCCGACCCGCGCGTCGGCCTGGTGCAGGCGCCGCAGGAGCACCGCGACGGCGACCGCTCGCTGATGCACTACATCATGAACGGCGAATATGCCGGCTTCTTCGACATCGGCATGGTCCAGCGCAACGAGCACAACGCCATCATCGTGCATGGCACGATGTGCCTGATCCGCCGCGCGGCGATGGACATGGCCGGCGGCTGGTCCAGCGACACCATCTGCGAGGACACCGATCTCGGGCTTGCCATCATCGAGCGCGGCTGGCTGACGCACTACACCAACCAGCGCTATGGCGAAGGCCTGTTGCCCGACACCTATGAGGCCTTCAAGAAGCAGCGCCACCGCTGGGCCTATGGCGGCTTCCAGATCGTGAAGAAGCATTGGCGGCGTTTCCTGCCCGGCGCGAGCCGGCTCTCGCCCGACCAGCGCCGCGAATTCTCGCTCGGCTGGCTGAACTGGCTCGGCGCCGAAAGCCTCGGCGTGCTGGTCGCGATCCTCAATCTGATCTGGGTGCCGATCGTCGCCTTTGCCGACATCGCCATCCCCGACAAGATCCTGACGCTGCCAATCATCGCCTCCTTCGTCGTCTCGCTCGTGCATTTCGTCGCGCTGTACCGCATGCGGGTGAAGGTGAAGGCCGGGCAGATGCTCGGCGCCATGATCGCGGCGATGAGCGTGCAATGGACGGTGTCGCGCGCCGTGGCGCAGGGATTGATCACCGAGCACCTGGCCTTCGCCCGCACCTCCAAGGGCGGGCTGTCGCGGATGTCGATCGAATTCCAGGCGTTCTGGGAAGCGGTGATCGGCGTCCTCCTGCTGGTCGGCGCCGCCGTCCTGGTCGCGACGAACGGGTTCAAGCAGGTCCGCGAGATCTACATCTTCGCCGGCGTGCTGGTGCTGCAGAGCCTGCCGTTCCTCGCCGCGGTCGCAATCGCGATCCTGGAGAATTCGCGGATCAACTCGTTCTCGTTCTGGCGCAACAGCGCCATCCGCACCGCGGAACTGATCGGCTTGCGCCCGGTCGCCATGCCCACGATCGCCGCCCCCTCCCAGCAGGCCGCCTCCGAAATCCGCCGCGACGCCAATTGAGATACCGGAAGCCGTGGACTAGTTTCGCGGCCAGGCTTGAGGAACCGTCCTAACCGCCAGCTAACCCAGGGAAATCCCGGCTCGGACCACCAGACGTTTGCTGCGTTTGCGCTATTGACCCGTCGGGCCCCGCCCCCTACACAGCGCGGGCTGGAGCATGATCCGGAAAACGGAAGCAGGTTTCCGGCGGATCATGGTCAGATAAGAGTTGGAACGGGATGACGGCTCAGGCAGTCATCACGCTTCGGAGAGTGAGCGCGTAGCTCAGGCGGTAGAGCACGTGACTTTTAATCATGGGGTCGAGGGTTCGAGTCCCTCCGCGCTCACCAAACAAATCAAGTGCTTGGTCTCAAATCCCACGACGAATCTGTAGGCCCGAGACCGCTTGCGCCCGCGATGAACATCCGGGCCTAGCGGCGGCCAGCGCGTCGGCGGTCTCTACGTTTACTGCTTGGTTGGCAATTTCACGGGGACCTGCGGCGTCATGCTGACAACCCTCACGCTGCCGTCGGCGTGACTCTTCAGCGTCTCCAAGACCAGAAAGAACTTTTCCGCAAGCATGGCGGCCTCCCCTGGCAGGTGTTTTGCGAAACACGCATATCATTCCCGTCATTCCCGCAAAACCAAACTACAGCATAGGACACTCCGAAAATCGGCCCGAGTCACGACGGGTCAAATACGGGGACCATGCGCAGCCCCCTCAGCGCAGGCTAGGCAACGCCGCCAGTAGCGGCACAGGACCGGGCTAGCTGCCAGCAAACTGGAACAGCAAGGCACGGAGCTCACCCTAAAGTAGCGGCAGTGGTTTTCCGGATATATCGCGATCACCGCCCGGCGTAAGAGGTATTGAGGGAATGCACACGTGCGTATGGGAGTTGCGTAAGTGCGGCAGAAGCTCCGAATTTCCAAGAACCGACGGTTACTACTGGAGCAATTTTCTCCTGACCTCCTCGAACAGCTCGCCGAGTTGGAGTGGTTGAGAGAGCAGGTCAGGCAAGCGGAAAGGTGGGATCCGCAACAGCTCTTGGCTCAATTCAAAGCTCACCGGCAACAGCGGATGACCAGAGCCAAGCGGAGCGCGCACTAGAGCATTTTCGGTTCTGATTGAATCAGAACCGAAGCTCTAGATTCTTGTTTTGACGCGTTTTCTTCACGCGAACCGGTCTCCACTTCGCTCGAAAACGCTCTAGTCCTCCGAAATCCATCTTTGCGATGCGGATGGCTTCCGACGATTTTTCGTCACGGCGTCAGCATCGCATGCAGTTTACGCGAAATGTCAGAGCCTTCGAATTGCAGCTTCGGAAGTTATTGCCGGCTGCTTTCTTCGTCGCGCTCAGGTTTCAAATTCGCACGAAACTCGCCGGCGGCGGCGCCGCACTGATCTCGTTTTCCGCCGCGGGGCGCCCAACTACACGAACCTATTCCGCAGGAGAACGCCAAATGAAGTTCGTTGCAGTTGCCTTGACCAGCCTGGCCATGCTCTCGATGACGCTCGCGCCAGCTGACGCCGCTTCCAAACGTCACCATCGCGCCCACCACGCGAAGAACCTGGGTAATCCGAACGGTACGCCCGGTGGTCCCACCTCGCTGAGCGGCACCGGATCGTCTCAGTACGGAGGCTCAAGCCCCGGCACCGCGGGCAAGAACTGATCTGATTGAGAGCATCTCTCGCTGCCCATGGTGCGGCGGCGATGTGCGGGCATGTGGCGCCTGATCCAGACACACTGCACGCATTCGCCGCCGCAGCCGAACTCGCGGCTAATTATGGCCTGATCTTGTCGCTTGGGTGGCAGACTGCGTCAGATGACACAAACGATCGCATCGCACGAAACCATTTTCTATCGGCGACGAAAACGTCCTGAAACAAAGTGCGGGCTATCTACGTTCCCAAATGAAAATGAAAACAGGGATGGCTAACATGCAGTTCATATTGGACCTGTTCTGGGAACAATCGTGCAGCAGATATCTCGCCTCCCTGGCACAACAGGAGGTGCAGCAATGATCGAGGCCTCTGCAGCAATCCTCGCGCTGGTGAGCGTCGGAATCTTCCTCGCCCACGCGCTCGATGCCTATCGGATGGGTTAGGTTAACAGGAGCCCATTCCATTTGGACGCGGGTCCCGCTTCAGCGTTGCCCTGACGCGGGACCCCATCATTTACGGACGCTGGGTGATTTGGATCCGACACCGGCGGTCCATCATTTTTTGACGGCGCCCGAGTGGCGCCGCTTCCGTTCAGCACACCTGCCAAGCAGTTCGAGCACTCCGGGAAACGTTCGCTCATTCACGCGTTTGAGCAAGGGGCGCACACAGGAGGAGCGCAGATGCGAACTTCAATTTTGGCGCTGCTCGTCGCTCTGGGAACCGCCGTCGCCATGCCCGCGATGGCACAGCAGCAACAGCAGCCAACACCGAACAATCCTCAGATGCAGGATGAGGCGGACAAAGGCGTCAAGACGCGCAATTCAGGAGAGTCCGGCTACGTGGCGGACCAGGAAAAGCCGGGCGCATCAGCCACCTCTCCTGGCCGACCCAACAGCCAAACGACGGGTTCGGGCGCCGGAACCCAAGGCGCTACGGGTCCCGGCTCGGACGGCAGGTCCCGTTAGTCGGCGCGGATCTGCCATCACGCTGTTTTGCGCGCCAGGAGATTTGAATGACCACCGCGGCAAAGCTCCTCGCGCAAAAGCAGCAATTGCTGGAGCGGCTGCAGGAGGATCCCGGCCCGAATGAACGCGCCGAGATCGAGCGGTTGCTCCAGCAGATCGACACCGCGTTGAATCTGCTCGATGCCGGAGGCGCCGGCGGGTCCGGCGAAGAGCCTGACTAAAGCGCGATGACCTTTCTTCGAATCGTCATCCCGCTTTAGCTCTTTGTTTGAGCATGATCTTTTCGGAAAACCGGTCTCCACTTTCCGGATCACGCTCTGACGCGCGTCGGATAGCTGCCTACAAAATCGCCTTGCCGGAACCGGATCTCGGCGCTTTCCTTGAAATCGTGGGTCCTTGGGGCGACACCTGGGTTTCACCTGGCCTCGTGCCATCCACCCACGAGAGCCCCTGCCTTCCTCCCGGTCGGCGGGGGTTTTGTTTTTCATCAAGCGGATTGGGCCCCAGAAAAGTATAAGATGGGGCCGTGACGAATTGCTCCAGCTCATTTTCGAGGAAGCGCAATGAATGTTGATTATGTCGGTTATCAGCATGCGATGCTTGTCCTGATGCGGCACATACTGGCCGAACAAGCGCTGCAGAGCGGCGAGGAGCCGATGCAGTGGCTCAGCAACTTCAAAGGCCGGGTAGTCCAGGACATCAAGGGGACGTCGGGTCCTTCAGAGCAGGACGAACTAGCGGTGATTCCGGTGTCTCTCGCCGTTATCGACGACGTTTTTGCCGACGTGATGTAGCTTGGGACCGGGCGCTTTCGGCAAGCGCGGACCCGTTACCCGTTGTCGCTGTGCGCATTGATGCGCGAGATGCTGAGGATCTCTGCCTCGCCGTCGCCAACGCGGACAACATCTCCCACGCTCCTGCCGAACAGCGCCCGCGCCAAAGGCGAGGCGCGCGAAACGGTGCCGCGAGCAGGATCCGCCTCGTCCTCGCCGACGATCCGGAAGGTCTGTCGTCGACCGTCATCGCGGAGGATCGCAACTGCATGCCCGAAGCGAACCTGGTTGTCGTCGTCTGGCTCGGCGACCACATGCGCCGAGGCTCGTCTCGCGCTCCAATAGCGCAGGTCACGCGAGGCGCTCGCGATCGCCGAGCGATCATCTTGCGCCTGCGCGGCTGCCAGCGCTGCTTGCGCAGTCGCGATTGCAGCCTCGATCTGAGCGAGGCCCTCACGGCTGACATCGTTCGGCGCGTCCGAGATCGGCCGATCAGGCAGATCGTCACGGTCACCTTCGCCTTCCCTGACAAAAGCGCGGCTCATTTTGCTCCTGTATCTGTCCGGCCGGAGCGCGGATGCCCAACCACCTTGCCCTTGCGTTCGGCGTCTCGCGGTCGCACCGGCGCGCCGGAGGCGGAACGCTCCGGTTCAGGCATTCCCGCCTGTCCGCCATGCTTGCCGCCCTGATCCTGCGGGCCCTCGAGGTCATTCTCTTCCGGCATCTTCGTCTCCAAGGCTCAGGATTTCCAACGAGTCCGAACCGGTGTCGTTCCTGGATCGCATTCTCGACAATCGGACAATCGAATGACGCCGATCTTTTTCGGGATAATTCGGCATCATTTTCAGGAAGAGACGGAACCCGTTGCAGCCTCCAAGGTTATTGCCCCGTCGATTGGGACGACATGATCACTTTCCCCAGCCCCGGCGGATTGCCCCGAGCAAGCCGGGGCTTCTTTTTGCAAGCAAGGCGTGAACAGCCGGGATTTCTCGATCGAGTGAATGCGCGAGCCCATCGCGATGTCACGAGAATATCAGCCGACCGTCCGATCCCGGGGCGGCATTCAACGGGGCAGAACTTCACCACTTATATCCGCCGGCCATGCACCACCAGGGAATCGAGTTCACCGTCGAGAAGACAAGGCAGCGCCACATCTGGCGCTGGGTGTTCTGGATCGGCGACGAAGCAAGGACCGGCCTGGTGCGAACGCCATTCGAGGTGCTCGCGATACGCCGGACGCAAACGCTGATCGATCGCGAGCTGAAGAAACGGGCTCAGGAAAATGCCGGGTGAAGCGAAGCAGGCCCGCGCCCGGAGTGCCCGATATTCGTGAACCACCCAAAACAAAAAGGACGAGGCCCGGTCAACCTGGAAGACCGGGCCTCGTCGCATCATCCCCCGCCCCACAGCGCGGTGGACGTCGTGATACCAAAATGTACCGGACGATCCATCCGGGCGACTACGGGACGCCGCGAGCATGAACGATCGCTGCATGCAGCACGACGGACGATCCAGCAATCTCTGCCGCGCACCGTCATCGACTTCGGCGATTGCGCTGCAGCAACGGCTGCGTCCGTAACCCTCTCGTTTAGTTGATTGAATTGCCAGGGTCGCGCCTCACACAGATTAGAAAGCACTGATGGAGGCTGCCGTGCTTGCCGAGAAAGTCATCCTGCTGCTCGAGACCTTGAAGAGCTACACCGATCGCAATGGCAGTCAGCGCGTGGTCACCACGTCGCCGCACGTCCCGATGCAGCTCCCGAGCCGCAAGTAATTTTGCCCTACCCGTCCAGAACACGGGACATCGATGCGGTTTGAGTATCTGACGTGAACCACGTCACAGCCGTGCGCGCTTCAGCGCGCTAGACAGGGCACCGCAGAAGCGCGGTGCCTTATGGAAAGCAAGTTAGACCTGCCAACCCTTATCACCGCCATCGTCGTCGCGGGCTACGCGGCGCTCATGCTGGAATATGTCGCTCACGACGATCTCGGCTTTTCCGCCGCGCAGATCCGGCACGTCGCGCTGATCGCCGCCATGCTCGTCGGCATCTGGGTCGCGATGGACATGCTGCGCTCCGATCCGAACAGGATCGAATGAAGATGCGATCTGGATGATTGGCTGCTCGAAGCGCAACCCTGGTACTATTTTATCCTAGGTGTTTTGCGGCGAATCAGACCTACTGCCGTCTTGACCGATTCTCACGGTTTTGGCGGCATGACCCAGCCAGAGATCTTGGATCAAGACATCCGCGCGCTGCAGGAATGGCTCCGTGCCGCTTGGCAGCAGCTCGCCGATCCCTCGCTCACCGCGTTCGGCCGGCGCGAGCTGCGCAATCAGATGAAGCAGTACAACGCCGATTTGCGCGCCCATCTCAAGCGCGCCGCCGAGCTGCAGCCCCGGCTGAGCACGGAGCCGGAGCGCAGCTTTGCAAAGCCGGAGATGCGCATTTTCGCCTGGCGCTAGAAGCGTTTTTGCGTGAAATAAGCGTCGGTCGCCTCGCCTCCTGGCTGCGGGCAGCCAGGCTTGCGGACCCCAGTCACAGTTGATGCTTGCGCTGTGTCTTGTTGTGGCAGCCGTGAAGGGCCAGCTTCGCGTGCCGAAGCCAGCCTTTCATTTGCTAAATGCCGTGGGTAGCCTTGATCATTTCTGCCGCGCGTTCACCAATGACGACACAGGGCGCCATGGTGTTTCCGCTGGTGATGTTCGGCATGATCGACGCATCCGCGATGCGGAGCTTTTCGATCCCATAGACCTTGAGCCGACTATCGACCACCGACATCGAGTCACGCCCCATTTTGGCGGTACAAGACTGATGCCAATAAGTGACCGCGGCATTTCGCGCGTAGTTTCGCATAGCCCCTTCATCAAGGTTACCAGGCAGAGCCTCGCGACTAACCAGGTCGGCGAACACTCTATGGCCGCCGAGTTCGCGACACAGTTCGATGTTGGCGAGGGCTGTCGTGAGATCGTCCGGATGCGAGAGTGTGTTGGCTTCGATGAGAACCGGATCTTGCGGATTTGGACCAGACAGATGGACCGATCCGCGGCTCTTGGGGTGGGCCAGTCCCGCAAACATCGTCCAGCCGTGCGCTGGAACACCCAATGATGCGGTTTCTGCGCTCGGAACCGAAAATTCCACCTGACAATGAAACATGTCGGGAAGCTCCAAGCGCGCGTCGCTTGACCAGTATAGCGTAGCCTCTGAGCCTCCATATCCGATCGGCTGCGGCTCCCTGTATTCAAAGATGCAAGCGAAGGAAACGTGATCCTGGTGATTCTGGCCTACACCTCCCAAATGTTGAATGGTCGGGATGCCGTGCCGCCGGAGTTCTGCATCGGGTCCAATACCCGACTGCATAAGCACCTTTGGTGTGTTAATAGCGCCAAGGGAGAGTATTACTTCGTGTTCAGCACGATATTGGCGATACTCACCGTCTTGGATGACCTCAACACCGATAACCGACGTTCCGTTGAAAATCAGCTTGCTTACCAGGGCATGCGTGTGGATCGTGAGATTGGGTTGTCCCCGTCGAGGCTGGACGTAGGAGCGGAACACCGAGACGCGCCGTCCGTCGCGAACGATCAAATCATTGATCGCGACGCCTCCCCGCCCCTCCATCATCTCGCCATTGGCACTATCGAAGCGCGGCAAACCTAACGCCTGGGCAGCCTCGATCATGGCCAAGGCGACCGGCTGTGGCTGCGCGGCCGAGTTAACGAAGACGGGGCCACCGATACCGCGTCGCAGAGGGTCGTTGGCACCCTGCCAGTCCTCAATGCGACGATAGATTCCAAGAACTGATTGGTATCCCCAGGCGGGATCGCCAGCTTCCGCAGCGAAGTGCTCCCAGTCGTTCTTATGGCCTCTCGCCCAGACCATGACGTTGATGCTGGACCCACCGCCAAGCACCTTGCCCATGTTGAGTGGGATGGCGCGGCCATTCAGGTGAGGGTTAGGAGTGGCGGTGAAGCACCAATCGCGGTCCGAACCCAAATTAGAGGGCCAGGCGGCCGGAGCCATGACCGCCGCAACATCATCGTCTCCTCCAGCCTCGAGCAGCAACACGCGAACTTCGGGATTCTCTGCCAAACGTGCCGCGACAACCGATCCCGAAGACCCGGCGCCGCAAACGATGAAATCATAAACTTCGCAGGCTTCTCCGTGGCTTCCACCGGGCATGCGCGAATCTGCCTCAGATTGTGAGCGAGACTGGCTAGTGGCCATCGATTTTCGTCCTCCGATTGTGCGGATTAAATTTACTCGCCACCAGGTGGCCGGGTGATGGGGAAGCCGCACGCCCGTACTGTGGCCACGCCACGCCTATCACGACTATCAAATATATCAAATATATCAAATATGGTTGATTCTCACGCTGATGTGCGTACGTTTGGCAAGCACCTGGATCTCAAGATGAAACCGCTGCAGCCATACAAAGTCGGGCACGTCACGAAGCTTGGAAAATGGACAAGGACATTCTGACCACGTCTCAAGCGGCCAAATTACTCGGCATATCGGTGCGTACAGCCCAGTTGCTGATCGAGGGCGGCTCGTTGATCTCCTGGAAAACGCCCGGCGGTCATCGACGCGTCTACCGGGCCGACGTTCTGACTTTGATGGCTCGACGGAGCGCCGTTCGGGATGCTGACTCGGCGCGTGTTCTTCTCCTCGCCTCGCCGGAGCGGTTATCGATACTCAGAGAGCAGCTCGCCGCCATCGGCGGATGTACCGTCGAAGCTTACACGAGTGCGTATGCGGCATCGTCGTCGATAGGCTCCCGAGCTCCAGCCGCCGTCGTCGTTGATGTCGATATGGACGGCAGAGAAGGAACATCGTTCCTGGACTACCTGGCGTCGAGCTCCGTCATTAGAATGACGAAGCTTATTGGCTTTGGCGGTGCCTCATCCTTTCCAAGTGCCATTGCTGCCCGGTTGCATGCGATGGTGTCGAACCCGCGAGAGCTCACCGATGCAATCCGCATCGCATTAAAGGACTTGAGCGAGCCGGCCGAGTTGCTTCCGGGAGAAGCATCATTTCCACTTGCCTTAAACGAGACCCAGCGACTGGCAGCCCTGGAGAGATCCGGCTTGTTGGGCGCAGAACCCTTGGAAGCGCTGGACGAATTGACCTGGCTGGCGAGCTACAGTGTGAAGACGCCCATCGCTCTGGTGACCCTGCTCACATCGAATCACCAATTCTTCAAATCGCGCCAGGGCCTCGAAATGACTGAGACACCGCGAAGCTGGGCATTTTGCAATTACACCATACTGCAGAGAGGGATCTTCGCTGTTGACGATTTGTCTCTTGACGAGCGATTTGTCTCCAATCCGGCCGTTGCTGGAGAACCTTACTTTCGCTTCTATGCGGGCGTCCCAATCGTCGATGCCGACGGATTTGCGTTGGGATCATTGTGCGTCATCGACCGCGAGCCCCGCAGGCTGGATGCTGATCAAGAGCGCCTCCTTCGACTGCTCGCGAAACTTGCTTCCGGCGAAGTTCAGTCGCGAGCCACGCAAGGCCTCTTGTCGGGCCCCCAAGGCTTTTGATGTAAATGCTTTGGTCGCCTTTTGAACCATCACTTGTCGCGCTGATACGTCCGCATTCGACTGTTCAGCCGGATTGTCCGAGCGCATGTGATCGGCGGTGCCAACAGTGCACGATGGCGTAGCTTCACGGTGTGACACGCCCCTCACCAAATCTGTGTTAACACATTTGCGCGGCGCGCCTGTTCCGGACGGCGTCGGGAAGCCGCAACCAAACGGATTACGCTCCCTATATGTTCGGTGCTGTCGCGGCTGAGCGTCAAGAAGGTTTATCGTGCTTTATCTGGAACTTGCGATCGTTTTTGTTCTGATCGTCGTCAACGGCTTGCTCTCGATGTCGGAACTGGCGATCGTTTCCTCCCGCCCGGCGCGGCTGGCGGCACTGGTCGAAAAGGGTGTGAGTGGCTCCCGGCGGGCGCTGGCGCTTTCATCGGATCCGGGCAAATTCCTTTCCACCGTGCAGATCGGCATTACCCTGATTGGGGTTCTGTCTGGAGCGTTTTCCGGCGCAACGCTCGGACACCGGGTCTCGCAATGGTTATTCGAGCTCGGTGTCTCGTCGGCGCTGGCCGATGCCATCGGCGTCGGTCTTGTCGTCACTGTCATCACCTATGCCTCGCTGATCGTCGGTGAACTCGTCCCCAAGCAGATCGCGCTGCGCGATCCGGAGGCGATCGCGGTCAGGGTCGCGCCGGCGATGGTATGGATGGCGAGAATCTCGCTGCCGCTGGTCTGGCTGCTCGACCGCTCCGGCAAAGCACTGCTCTGGCTGCTTGGTCATCGCGGCGAAGCCGAGGAGAAGGTCAGCGAGGAGGAGATCAGGACGCTGGTGGTCGAAGCCGAGAACGCCGGCGTGCTCGAGCCCGGCGAAAAGGAGATGATCGCGGGCGTGATGCGGCTCGGCGATCTCCCGGTCGGCGCGGTGATGACGCCGCGTCACGAGGTCAGCTCGATCAACCTCGCCGATCCCCCTTCCGAGATCTATGCAACGCTGCTCGAGACCAACCACTCGCGCGCCGTCGTGTTCGATGGCGATCGCGACATTGCACATGGCATCGTGCAGGCCAAGGATCTGCTCGATGCCTATCTCTCCGGCGGTACGCCCGACATCCGGTCACTGGTTCGCCAGGCGCCAGTGATTCCGGAGACCGTCGACGCACGCGACGTGATCGCGATCCTGCGCGACTCCGCCGTTCATATCGGCCTGGTGCACGATGAATACGGCACCTTCCAGGGCGTGGTGACGAGCGCCGACATCCTGGAAGCGATCGTCGGTGCCTTCCACACCGAGGAAGGGCCGGCCGAACCTGCTTACGTCCGGCGCGAGGACGGCTCCTACCTGATCGCGGGCTGGATGCCGGCACTCGAATTTGCCGACCTGCTCGGCATCACCCTGCCAGCGCCGCGGCCCTATCAGACCTTTGCGGGGTTCCTGCTGCAGCAATTCGGCGCGATCCCCAATGTCGGCGACAAGGTCACGGCCCAGGGCTGGCAGTTCGAGATCGTCGATCTCGACGGCCGTCGCATCGACAAGGCATTGGCCAGCCGCGTGGAAGAGACGTGATTTGGCTCTTCCGGCGGTTCCTGCCCGGCCTGTGGCGGCCGTTGCGCACCCGTCCCATGCGCCAGACCGGCTCGCTGCAGCGCAGTTCTGTTGATAACCAGGAACCTGTCCAGCCCCCGCGGCGGGATAACCGGCCGCCTTGTGCTATCGGCCTTAAGGGCAAATTCAGGTACGGAAAACAGATATGCGGATTACCCTCGTCGGTTCGCGCCATTTCGGCGTGGCGACCTTGAATATGCTGCGCCAACGCGAGGTCGATGTCGCCAGGGTGGTGGTGCACGATGGCGAGGACCGGCTGGCGGCGGCGGCCCGGGCTGCAGGCATCGACGTGGTGGTGCAGGCCGATCCAAAGCTTGTCGTCGCCTCCGAGATCGCACCCAGCACCGATCTGATCGTGACGGCCCACAGCCACGCCCGCGTCAGCAAGCCAGCGCTGGCCGCCGCCAAACTCGGCGGAATCGGCTACCATCCCTCGCTACTGCCCCGACATCGCGGCATCGCCGCGGTCGAATGGACCATCAAGGAAGGCGATCCGATCGCCGGCGGCAGCATCTACCACCTCGCCGACCGCATGGACGCCGGCGCGATCGCGGCGCAGGACTGGGTGTTCGTCAAAAAGGGCGAAACCGCGCGCGATCTCTGGGAGCGCGCATTGGCGCCGCTGGGCCTTCGCCTGCTCGGTGAGGTGATCGACTACGCGAGAGCCCATGGCAGCCTTCCCGCCAAGCCGCAGGATGAGCAATTCGCGACCAAGGCACCTAGTCTGTCGGACGCCAGGCACTGACCGCTTGAAGGTCAGTCGCAGGAATCAACAACGCTGCTCGCGCAGGTACCCCAATTCACTATCCGAATTCACCATTCCAATTCACCATGATGTGTTTGATCCGACAGGAACTTTTCGCCTTCCACAGGACGGCCCATTTTGAACACATTGTGTCCGGATAAGCCGATTTGATCACACACATTTCAAGGAAGCTTGATCCATGCGTCCTGACCGCATTCGCGCGCTCTTGTTTACGTCTCTTCTCGGCTCTGCCGCGCTGTTTTCTGCCCCCGTTTCGGCCCAACAGCCCTATGATGGCCTCTGGCAGGTCACCGTAGTTACCAAAACCGGGAGCTGCGAA
The DNA here is from genome assembly GCF_020194175.1 of Bradyrhizobium sp. BRP22. Taxonomy (GTDB): domain Bacteria; phylum Pseudomonadota; class Alphaproteobacteria; order Rhizobiales; family Xanthobacteraceae; genus Bradyrhizobium. The sequence goes on from NZ_JADYVX010000037.1 coordinate 71,882, forward strand.
CCTTCGACCTCCTCCACGGTGACGGTCACGGAAGGTCAAATTTCGGCGCCGGGCGCTGCCATCTCAGGTAAGGTCGGCCGCGAAGGTCTTGTGCGAGTCTCGATCAATGGTGCATATGCCAACGGTCAACTCAGTGGCAACTCCGGATCGGGGAAGTGGAATGGGGCATCAGCAGGCGTGCCGTGCAGCGGTCGATGGGAAGCGTCCCGTCAGTAAGATCCAACGGACCTCGGAACTGCTCCCCTCCGCGCGACGACTGAGCTTTGCAGCCGCAGTTGCGCTGGCGACGTTTACCGTCTCACCCAGCCATGCTCAGTCCGGCCCGTTTGCCGGAATGGCCGGCACCTGGTCTGGCGGTGGCAGCGTGACCTTGGACGACGGCTCCAGGGAACGTATCCGCTGCCGCGCAACCTATCGTGTCGGCGGGGTCAACATGGCGATGTCACTGACCTGCGCCAGTGATGCCTACAAGTTCAACCTGCAGGCCGATGTGGTCGCCCAGGGTAGCGCGATCGTCGGCAACTGGACCGAGTCCAGCCGCGGGATCAGCGGCAGCCTGCAGGGCCGTGGCGGTGGCGGTAACTTCCAGGTTGCGGCGAATGCCGCCGGGTTCAACGCCAACCTCAGCATGCGGACGAGCGGCAACCGGCAATCGGTCAGCATCAGGGCCGACAACGGGTTCCGCGAAGCGAGCATCTCGCTCTCGAAATAGTTTGCATGCGACGATTGTCGCCCACGGAAGCGGGCGACAATCGGGGAAACCTTGTCAACTCGTCTTCGGCTTCGCCAGTCGTTCGGCTGTGTCCTTGATGGTCTTGGCGATCAGCAAGGCCTGCTCCTTGTTGAACGCAAAATCCTGCACGCCTTTGTGCGTCGTCAGCGACAGCACCATGATATCGGGCTGATGTTCGGGCCAGCCCGTGGCGAAGCCAGTCACGAAATCCGCCGCCGTCTTGCGGTTTGCCATTCGCGCCACCCTATGTCGCGTGAACGAAGGCGGTGACTTCGATCTCGACCTTGGCGCGTTGATCGACCAGGCCGTCGATGTAAAGCAGGGTGGACGGCGGGAAATTGCGCCCTAGCGTCTCCTTCCAGGCCGCGCCGATCCCGGCGCCTGCAGCCTCGTATTCGGCGCGGCTGGTCAGGTACCAGGTCAGGCGGACGATGTGCTCGGGGCCGGCGCCGGCTTCGCTCAGGAGCTTGATGATCCGCTTCAGCGCGGTGGCGACCTGCGCCGCCAGGTCGGGCGCGTAATCGCCCTTCTCGTCGCCGCCGGTCTGGCCCGCCAGCACGATCCATTTGCCGGGTCCATCGAAGCTGACGCCGTGCGAGAAGCCGCGGGGTTTCGACCATTCGGCCGGTTGCAAGACATGCATGAATTTATCCTCCCAGAAGCGGAACGATGCTTAGCATCGAACCGGCGGTCACGGCAAAGCCGGGCGAGTTGCATCGCTGCCTTCTCGGAATTGCGAGTTGCAAATCGCGTGGACCTCGCCGATACCGGCGTCCCCGCCCGCCC
>NZ_JADYVX010000038.1 GCF_020194175.1 Bradyrhizobium sp. BRP22
AAAGACTTCGAAGGCTCTGCTGCCACTGAGCTCGCATGGCTGCTCATCGCCCATCTGAGGCTCCTAATTCGCCGCCTGGCCAGACCTTGAAGACGTCTTACGCTTTTTTGAGTCAGGCTCTGAGGAGCCCGCCAACGGCGGGCGTCTTGAAGGATGGGCCGCGAAGGAACCGACCACCCGGCGCAACTACATCGCCGCGTGATGCGGCCTGAACAGCCGGCCCTTTTCCGTCACCGCCGCGGCGGCAAGCGCGGCTACCGCGCACACGAAGAAGCCGGTCGTGAACGGCAGCAGCGTGCCGTCATAGCTCTGGCCGATCGCCATGCCGACGCCGATGCCGAGCAGCGTCGTGATCGATCCGTACAGCGATGACGCGGTGCCTGCGATGTGGCCATGCGGCTCCATGGCGAGCGCGGTGAAGTTCGCCATCATCAGGCCGAAGGTGAACATCATCAGTGCCGACAGCACCATGAACAACGGCAACGGCAGCATCTGCAGCTTCACCGCCGCCAGCATGACGGCGGCAACGAGCAGGAATCCGACCAGAGCGCCGTGCGAGATCACGCGCATGCCGAGGCGGCCGACGATGCGGGAGTTGAGGAAGCCGGCGATGGCGACGCCGGTCGCGATGGCAGCGAATGCGAGCGGGAAGTAGTGACCAAGCCGGTAGATGTCGGTGAACACCTGCTGCGACGAGAACACGAAGGCGAACATCGCGCCCCAGACGCCGCCGCAGGCCAGCGCGTAGCCCAGCGTCTGACGGTTGCTGATGGTCTGCCGGAAGGCGCCGAGCACCTCGCCAAGCCGAAGCGATTTCCGCATCTCCGCCGGCAGCGTTTCCGGCATGCGCAGCGCGCTCCACAGCAGCGCGATCACGCCGTACAGCATCAGCGCCACGAAAATGCCGCGCCACTGCGTCAGCAGCAGTATCGCCTGGCCGAACGATGGCGCGACCACGGGCACCGCGATGAAGACCATCATCGCGAGGGACATCACGCTCGCCATCCGCCTTCCGGCGTAGCAGTCGCGCACGATCGAGGTGGCAATGACGCGCGTCGCCGACGTGCCGAGACCCTGCAGCGCGCGGGCCAGCAGCAACGTCTCGAAGGATGGCGCCGCGATTGCAAGCAGGCTCGCGACGCCATAGACGGCCATGCCGCCGAGCAGCACCGGCCGGCGGCCGAAGCGATCCGACAACGGGCCCATGACGAACTGCCCGACGCCGAAACCGAGCAGGAACATCGATAGCACCATCTGCGGATGGTTGGCGTCGGCGATGTTGAATGCGGCGCCGATGCTCGGCAGCGCCGGCAGCATCATGTCCATGGCGAGCGGGTTCAGCGCCATGATCGATGCGATCGCAACCACGAATTCAGGAAAGCCCATCGGGCGGTGGCCTGACGATACCCAGGCCTCGGCATTGATTTCAGTCACGTAGTATCCTCTTGCGGAGGCGCAATCTATTCATCGTGCTGCAATGCACAACCCCGCGTTTCGGAATAAGGGACCGGCGGTTCCGGACTGGTTAGGCACACGAGGCGCAGTTTTAGGCAGTCGCGGCCGGCGAACACTTCCCTCTTCCGCTTGCGGGAGAGGTCGGCGCGTAGCGTCGGGCGAGGGCTGTCTCCATACGGGGAGTGTCGATTGCGGAGACATCCTCACCCCAGCCCTGTCCCGCAAGCGAGAGAGGGGGCGCAGCATCGGTTGCGGAGGCAACTCAACCTGATCTCACGATGCGTTGCCGCGCTTTGCCCAGAGGAAACTCAGCCGAGACGAAGCCGACGTTCGCCAAAGGCGTAGAGCTGCCGCCAGAGCAGGCGATTGAACAACGTCACCATCACGCACATGACGGCGATGCCGAGCACGACCTTCGGAAAATCGCCGGCCTCGGTCGCTCGCGCGATGTAGGAGCCGAGGCCGATGGCGGTCAGATGGGTGTCGCCCCAGCTCGCGACCTCCGCGACGATCGAGGCATTCCAGGATCCGCCCGATGCGGTGATCGCTCCCGTGACGTAATAGGGAAAGATGCCGGGCAGCATCACCTTCACCCACCAGCGCCATCCCTTCAGATGGAAGCTGCCGGCGGCCTCCCGCAGGTCGCTCGGGAATGCGGCGGCGCCTGCGATCACGTTGAACAGGATGTACCATTGCGTGCCGAGGATCATCAGCGGGCTGAGCCAGATGTTCGGGTTCAATCCGAAATGCACGATCAGCACGACGAACACCGGAAAGGCGAGGTTGGCCGGGAATGCCGCCAGGAACTGCGCGAGCGGCTGGATGCGCTCCGCAAGTTTCGGCCGCAGCCCGATCCAGACGCCGATCGGCACCCATATGATCGTTGCCAGCGCAATCAGCACGACGACGCGCGTCAGCGTGACGAATCCATATCCGATCGCGGTGGTCACGTCAGACCAGCCGAGCGTGGCGGACAGATATTGGTAGATCTTCCAGGCGGCGTAGCTCGTGATCGCGGCGACCATGGCCACCCATATGCCGTCGACGATGCGCGAGGGCTCGCCGCTCCTGGCGCGCGGCCACAGTGCCGCGGGCACGCTGATGCGCAGCGTTGAGATGGCCTTGTTGGCAGCGCCGAGCGGATAGGTCAACGCGCGCAGCGCCCGGGTGCGTCGGAACAGATCGAGCATCCAGGATGTCGGCGGCTCGCCGGACGCGGTCTGCTCAAAGCGGAATTTGTCGGCCCAGGCGACGATGGGACGAAACAAGAGCTGGTCGTAGGCGATGATGACGAGCAGCATGGTCACCAGCGCGTAGAGGATCGCCGGCAGGTTCTGCTCTTGGATGGCGAGCGCGACATAGGAGCCGACGCCGGGCAGGGTGACCGTCGTGTTGCCGACCGTGATTGCTTCGGATGCCACCACGAAGAACCAGCCGCCGGACATCGACATCATCGCGTTCCAGATCAGGCCCGGCATGGCGAACGGCACGTCCAGCCGCCAGAACCGCTGCCAGCCGGACAGGTGAAAGCTCTGCGTCGCTTCCTCGAGGTCCTTCGGCACGCTGCGCAGCGACTGGTACATGCTGAAGGTCATGTTCCAGGCCTGGCTGGTGAAGATCGCGAACACGCAGGCGAGTTCGGCGCCCAGCACCTGCCCCGGAAACAGGTTCATGAAGAACACGACCGTGAAGGTCAGGAAGCCGAGGATCGGCACCGACTGCAGGATGTCGAGCAGCGGGATCAGCACGATCTCCGCGCGCCGGCTCTTGGCGGCGAGCGTCGCATAAATGAAGGTGAAGACGGTCGAGCACACGATCGCCAGCAGCATCCGCATCGTGGTCCGCAGCGCATAGAGCGGGAGGTTGCGCGGATCGAGCGTAACAGGCGTATGCTCGAGCGCCGACAGCGGCGCGATCGTCTGCTGGCCGCCATAGACGATCAGCACCAGCGTGCCGATCAGAAGCAGCAGCGCCACCAGATCCCAGAGATTGGGCCGGAGCGAGTTCTGTCTGAGGACGGCGCTGCGAATATCCCGAAACGTCATGAGCCACCTCTGGTCAGAACTCGGCATGCGGGCGGGTCGGAGAGCATCGAGCCCGGACCGCGATCGGCGTTATAGGCAGGGTTCACGACGAACCGATAGTCCAGGCTGGTCGGGAGACGGCCTGACCCCTGGCGCGGCGGCCGTTTTTTGAATTTCGTGAGTTGTTTCAACGCGATTTGACCGGGCCTTTGGCGCAAGCCTGTCCTGGTGCCTAAAGGACAGCCTCCATTTGCCCACATCGAATCCACGCAAAATAACTTTAGGTATGTAAAACTGTTTTAAGTGTGGGACGAATGATGGAGGTGTGATGCCGATCGACTTCACGCTCACATCCTATCAGCGCCGGCTGCAGCGGATCGCGCGCGAGTTCGCCAACGAGATCCTTGCGCCGCTGGTGCGTGCGGCGGACGATGATCCGGACCCGCAGCGCGCATTCCAGTCGGTCAAGGGCGCCTATGTCGAGAGCTACAAGCTCGGCTTCGCGACCGGTTTCATTCCCAAGAAATATGGCGGCGGCGGGATCAGCAACCTCGATCTGCAGATCGTGGTCGAGGAGTTGACGGCGGTCGATCCCGGCTTTGCCACGATCCTCCTGGTCAACGGCCTGGCCTTGATGCCGCTGGTCTGGTTCGGCTCCGAGAAGCAGAAGCAGGCCTGGCTGCCGCGCGCGACCAGCGACCCGCGCGGCGAATACCTGGCCGGATGGACGGTGAGCGAGGCCGCAGGTGCGCCCGGTGGCACGGCCAATTTCGACGGTCCGGCGCAATATCCGGCGGGCATCGCGCTGACCGCGACGCACGATCGCAAGAACGGCGAATACGTCCTGAACGGCAGAAAATACTGGCCCGTCAACGCCGGCGGATGGGACCTGCAGGGAGCCGATGTCAATGTCTGCATCGTGCGGACCGAGCCGAAACAGGGCGGCTCGCGAGGACTGAGCGCGATCATCGTGCCGCGCGGCACGCCGGGCGTCAGCTATGAGCGCCCGATCGCCAAGCTCGGCCATCGCCTCTGCCAGAACAATTCGGTTGTCTTCGCCGATGTCCGCGTTGCGGAAGAGAACGCCTTTGCGATTGGTGACGGCGATCTCGTCATCAACAAGGCCTTCACCTGGTCGGGGCCGGTTGCCGCGATCGCAGCGGTCGGCGTCGCCCGGTCGGCGTATGAGTATGCGCTCGGCTGGGCGAAGAAATACACCGGCGGCGGTGACGTGCCGATCATCAACCATCAGATCGTGGCCTATACGCTGGCCGAGGTCGCCATGAAGATCGAGGCTGGCCGCGCCTTCGCCTGGAAGGCCGCGCATTATCACGACCTTCATGACGCCAACGGGCACGCGGTCGGGCCGATGGCAAAAGTGTTCTGCAGCGAGATGCTGTTCAGCGCCGTCTATCAGTCGATGAAGGTCGTCGGCGTCAACGCGCTGGATCGGACGCACCCGCTGGAGCGTTATCTGCGCGAAGCCGCGGTCTTTCCGCTCTATGACGCCGGCAATATCGGCATGCAGATGCGCAAGATCTGCACCGTGATGGCGCATGCCGATTTCGATCCGCGGGCGATCGCCAGTTGCTCCGCGACGCCGTTCGGAAAGATCGCGCCGCCGCCGGCGGACGTTCAGGTCGTCGGCAGGAACTTGAAGCGGCAGGCCTGACCGCCGCGCTGCATGCATTCCTGGTGCTCGATCGGCGCGCCCATCAGGCCGGACAGGAAGCCGAGGTCGAATTGGCAGACTTCGTTGTAGTCCTTGGACAGGTCGTGAAACACGCAGTTCTTGCATTCGATGCGGGGCAGCTTCTCGCCCTTGCCGGGCGAGATGACCCGCGCGGCGAAGCCCGTCTCGTTCATGATCCGGACGATCTCGACCACGCGTTCGACGCGGGTCTTGCCGACGAGACGGGGAATGGCCATCGCCGACATGTCGACGCCGAGTTCGTACATGTAGGCGCCGAACTTCGAGGCGCCGATCTTCTTGCGCAAGTTCTCGAACATGATCCGCGAGAACCAGGAATAGCGCTTGGGAAACAGGTCGATGCCGCTTTCGGTCAGCGTGTAGAGAAAGCGCGGCCGGCCTCCGCTTTTGGACGACGTGTGCTGCACGAAGCCGGAGCGCTCGAGCGCCGATAGATGCTGCTTCACGGCGCTGCGGGTGATCTCCGCCTTGACGGCGAGATCGTCGACGGTAAGGCCGCTCTTCGTTTCCAATAGCTGGGTCAGCAACTTCTGCTGGGTATCGCCGACGATCACTGCTGGTCCTCGCTGGTTCCGCACGAGATTTAGCCGAAGCAAACCATCAATGCTGCTCCAATTTCAATCGGAGCTTGCTCAATTGCAAGACATTCCGCCCCAGGATTAGGCGCTCTAGCCAGTTTAAACAGTTTTAACTGCCTAAACTATCTTCTTGTCGGTCCGCGCTTTGCAATCATGATCGAGAAGGTTTCGGGAGGCAGCGGCGCCGGGTCGTAATTCCGGGATCGATCGACAATCAATGGAGAGAGTCATGGGTATCGATTTCACGATGTCCGCAGAGCAGCGGAAGATTCAGAAGATGGCGCGGGACTTCGCGGAGGGCGTTCTTGCACCGGTGATCCCGGCTGCCGACAAGGAACCGGATCCGATGCTGGCCTATCAGAAGACCAAGGGCGCCTACGTCGAGGCCTACAAGGCCGGCATCGCCATGGCGATGCTGCCGAAGGAATATGGCGGCGGCGGGCTGTCCTGCCTCGATTTCGTGATCGCGGCAGAGGAGATCTGTGCCGTCGATCCCGGTTTCGCGTGCACCGTCCTCTGCAATGGACTCGGGCTGATGCCGGTCTCCTGGTATGGCTCGGAAGAGCAGAAGCGGCGCTTCATCGGCGCAGCTACGTCCGATCCGACCGGCACCTATCTGAGTGCGTGGACCGCGGGCGAGCCGCCGGGCGGCACCGGAGGCACGGCGAATTTCGACAGCCCGCAGGTGAAGGCGGGAATCGGCCTGACCGCCGTGCGTGACGGCGACTACTTCATCCTGAACGGAAAGAAGAAGTGGTCGTCGAGCGCGGGCTGGGACGGGCTCGGCACCAACAGCCAGTGCTGCATCATCCGCACCGACACCAGTGTCGGCGGAACGCAGGGGCTTTCGGCCATCGTCATCGAGCGCGGCACGCCGGGCATCACCTGGACGTTCCTCGACAAGGAAGGCCATCGCACCACCTCCAATGCCCTCGTGGTGTTCAAGGATGCGAAGGTGCCGGTGGACAATCTGCTGCCGGGCGCCAAGGGCAACGGCGATTTCGTGATCAACCGCAACTTCGCCTGGTCCGGTCCCGTGGCTGCGATCGCCGCGGTCGGCGTCGCCCGCGCCGCCTATGAGGACGCGATGACATTCCTCAAGAAGAATACGGCGGGATCGCTGACGCCGATCATCCGTTTCCAGAACGCCGGTTACATCATGGGCGATGTTGCGGCGAAGATCGAATCGGCGCGCTATTTCTCGTGGCGCGCGTCCGATTACCTTGACAAGCACTCGCAGCATGCCGAACTGATCGGCGCCATGTGCAAGATCAACGTCACCGAAACCATGTTCGAGTGCGTCTACAAATGCATGCAGGTGGTCGGCGTCAACAGCCTCTCGACCGAGTACAAGTTCGGCAAGTATCTGCGCGAGGCGTCCGTGCTGCCGATCTACGACGGTGGCAACATGGGCATGCAGCGTCGCCGCGTCCATGGCGTGATGGCCCATGAGAGCTTCAATCCCCGTGCGATCATGGACGACGACTTCGTCGAGTTCGAGAAGACCATGGAGGAGATCGGGACCGTCGCGGATCCCTTGATGAAGTCACGCGGCATCATGGAGGCCGCCGAATAGCGACGCATGCCGGGCCATCGTTACAGTGATCGGCCCGGCACGACATCTGCGGTCATTGCGAGCCACCGGGGCGGCGCGCCGGTAGCTCGCAATGACGATGTGGCTGGTTTGGGTGCGACATAACAACCCGACGGGCAAATCAGGACGAAAGTCTGTCCACCCCTCGCGCGAAAAATATTCCGCTTCCGTCGTCGGGCAAATCAGCACTATGACTCCGCGCGTCTCACGGCGGATGAGGGGCGGCTCGCGATCGTCACGAACGTTGCGGTGAGATGCGGTGGACGGGAGTGTTGCGACTGACGAGCGCAGCTATCCGCGGACGGCGAAGTCGTGTGGTTCTGGCGCCCCGACGCTGGCGCTAAGTTCGTAGAGATGATCTGCGGGCGACGGTGGCAAGAAAGCCCGGTCACCGGGAAGAGCACGAAGTAAGCCGTAAACCATCGTGCAGGGAAGGCCGGTGTGAATCGGTTGAACCTGTGGCCCTACCCCCGTGCTTTTTGCTGCACGGGGCCCACGGGTGCAACCAGCACCCGGCTTTCCCTGCGCCCTCACTTCAATGCGAGGGCGAAACGAGATGCAAAGCTCGGGCACATCATGCCGCGAGAACACGGACTCACATCCACTCCACCGTGATGCCCCGCCATCGGGCGGCGCTTTGCGCCGACCTGGTGGCGGACGATGACAGCGGAGCGCTATTTGACATTCGAATCAGATCCTCTCCCGTCGCCCCAGGATTCCCGCAAGATCGCGATGGCGCAGCGCAATCTCGAACGCGCGGGCTTGGGCATGATCATGGAAGCAGTTCTCCCTCATGGGTCGAGGCCACGCGTGGGTGCACCGTATGGGCGACACTTTCAAAACGTTCTAATTGCCTCGGCAACGATCGAAGGGCAGATAAACCTGTTGGGTTTGCGCTGGCTGGCTGCGGGCGAGGAGGGAAGTGACGCACATTTATCATCGCATCTTCGATCGATTCAGCATCCTCGACTCCGAGGGCGCATCCAGGTCGGATGATTTCGCGGGCACCGCGCGATGGCTCGAGTCTCCCGGCTGCCTGTTCCAGCGCAACAACTTCGTCCTTGACCGCAAGATCATGACCGAAGGCGTGATCAAGCCGGGCCTGTTCGTGACCATCGTGCTGAAGGGGTCGGGGCAGGGTGGCCCACGCCGATCCGCCAAGCGGTTCCGCTATTCGGAGAACTCGATCGTCGTGATGGCATTGCGCAAGCCCCTGCCTTGCACCGGCGAGGCGCCAAGCGGCGCGCATATGTTCGCCGCGGGCCTGGCGTTTCCCAAGGCATCGATCGATCGCCTCGATCTGCAGCGCGAGTTCCTTGAACTGTTTTCCTCGGCGGAATCGGATGAATTCGTGGTCACGCTCAAAGCGCCGCCGCGCATTCTGGCGATGGCGACGGAAATGCTGTCTCCGACGCTGGATGGGCGCGCGGAAGAGCTCCTGCTGTCCGCGCACGCCATGGAAATCCTCGCGCGGGTCATATCGATGGCAGGCAAGCGCGCCAGCATCGAGATGGCCGGCGATCACAAGCAGCGGCGGCTGCGCGCGATCCGCGACGCGATCGACGCGGATCTGCGGCGTCCGTGGAAGGTCTCGCAACTGGCGCGTGAGGCAGGCATCAGCCGCCGCTCTTTCAATACCCACTTCCGACGGGCGTTCGGCGTCAGCGCCTCCGACTATCTGCGGACGCGCCGGCTCGAATCGGCGCGCGATGCGATCATCGAGCAGGGCATATCGATCAATGAGGCGGCCTATCTCGCGGGCTACGGCAACCCCGCCAATTTTGCGACCGCGTTTCGCAAGCATTTTGGATATGCCCCCAGTCGCTGCCGCCAGCCGACGAATTAGAATAAGAACAATTCTATATTGGAGTTGGGCAGCATGTTCAGCCGCGTATGTAGCGGCGCTGATGCTGCGGCGGAATGTCTCGACGACCAATCTGGAGCTTGTCGACAACAGATCAAAGAATTTTTGCGCAACTGCAAAGGCGTAAGGTTGGTAATTCTTGCACTCATCCCCCTGACTTTGCGGGCGTTCCGCGACGGGGGATCAAGCGATGGACTTCAGGAGAAAGAGCGAGTGGGGACTCGCCCTTGTGACGATTTGCGGGTTTGCCGCGGCGGCATTCACGGACACACCGGCACTGGCGCAAAGCCCCTCCGGCGCGGCGACGCCGAGCAGCAACCTGCCGCCGGTCACGGTCGATGCGCCACGCCAGCAGCGCAGTCGCGTGGCTCCCGTGCGATCGACGCGCGCGGCGCGTTCGAGCCGCAACGTTGCACGCCGGACAGCGGCGCCGGTGACGCAGGAAGCAGGACTGCCGGGAGGAACGGAAGGACGGTCGACCGGTGAAAAGGGAACGGGTCCGGTGGTCGGCTATCTCGCCACGCAAAGCGTGACCGCGACCAAGACCGACACGCCGCTCCTGGAGACACCGCAGTCGATTTCGATCGTCACCCAGGATCAGATCTTCGCGCAGGGCGCCCAGAACGTCACTGAGGCCTTGCGCTACACGCCCGGTGTCACAGTGCAGAGCTTCGGCGCCAACGCCTTCTTCGACAACTTCAAGATCAGGGGCTTCGATGCGCCCAGATATCTGGATGGGCTGCGGCTGCCGCTGGATAACACCACCTTCGCCGTGCCGCGGATCGAGACCTATGGGCTCGAGCGGATCGAGGTGCTGAAAGGACCGTCGTCGGTGGTCTATGGCCAGTCCGAGCCGGGCGGTCTGCTCAACATGGTCAGCAAGCGGCCGACGGCGACGCCGCACTACTCGATCGAGGGTACGTTCGGTTCGTTCGAGCGCTTCCAGGGCGCGTTCGACCTGGGAGGTCCGATCGACAAGAATGGCGAGTTCCTCTACCGCATCGTCGGGCTCGCGCGCGACAGCAATACCCAGACCGACTTCGTGCAGGACAACAAGCTGTTCATCGCGCCGAGCTTCACCTGGGCTCCGACGGTGGACACCAGCATCACGCTGCTGTCGCAGTATCAAAAGGCCGACAACAGGGGCTACCAGCAATACGTCCCCGGCCAGGTGTCGTTCCTGCCCAACCCGAACGGCCACGTTCCATACAGCCGCTATCTCGGCATACCCGGCGCCGACGGATATAATCTCGAGCAATTCATGGTCGGCTATGCGCTCGAGCACCGCTTCGACAACAACCTGCAGTTCCGCCAGAACCTGCGCTACACCGACGTCACCAACGACCTCTCGTCGGTTCGCACGGAAGGCATGGCAACCGACCGTCTCGTCAATCGCAGCTATAATTACGTAAAGGCAAGCGCGGCCAACGTCACCGTCGACAACCAGTTGCAGGCCGACTTCCTGACCGGACCGCTCGCCCACAAGGTGCTGTTGGGCTTCGACTACTTCAATCTCTGGTCCCGCACCGACTACCGATCGGCCGGCATCGCTCCGATCGATGCCTACGCTCCGGTTTATAATACCGCGGCTCCGCCCTTCGCATCGCTGGCGCCGTTCATCCTGCGCGACGACAAGCTGAGCCAGGCCGGTCTCTATTTGCAGGACCAGATCAAGCTCGATCGCTGGACGTTGACGGTGAGCGGCCGCAATGATTGGGCTCACACGGATTTCAGGAGCTATGCAATCTTTCCGCTCGCCGGCAGCTATTCCCGCGACGACCGCGCGCAGACCGGACGCGTCGGCCTCAATTATCTCTTCGATTTCGGACTGGCCCCCTATGTGAGCTATGCGACGTCGTTCACGCCGAACCTCGGCGCGGATCTCGCCGGCAACTCGTTCAAGCCGACGACCGGCAACGGGACTGAAGCCGGCGTCAAGTTCATGCCGAACGGATCGAACCTGATGCTGACCGCGGCCGTGTTCGAGATCAACCAGCAGGACATCCTCACCGCAAGCCCGATCAACCCGCTGTTCAACGTGCAGACCGACGCCGTTCGCGTTCGCGGCTTCGAGTTTGAAGCGAAAGGCAACATCACCCGCGAACTCGAGATCGTCGGCGGCTATAGCCATCTCGATCCGAAGGTCACGGCAAGCATCGCCGGATATGCCGGCAAATACATGATGAACACCGCCCAGGACCAGGCGTCGCTCTGGGGCAAGTACACCTGGTACGATGGTCCGGTTGCGGGTCTCGGGCTCGGCTTCGGCGTGCGCTACGTCGGCGAGACCTACGGGGACAGCCGCAACACCTTCGTCATCCCATCGTATACGCTGTTCGATGCCGCCATCAGCTACGACTTCGCCTATCTGCGGCCGGACTGGAAGGGATTGATTGCGCAGGTCAACGTGACCAATCTGACCGACCACTTCTACGTGGCGTCGTGCTTGACGGGCTTGCCCTATTGTGGATTGGGGAATGGGCGTACGGTGCTCGGTACGTTGAAATATAGCTGGAACTAGGGAAGGCAAAGTGACGGCAGCGACCAGGTCCCTTCGGCGATGGGGGTTTGTCCATAAATGGACGAGCCTCATCTGCACGGTGTTCATGCTGCTCCTGTGCATCACGGGATTGCCGCTGATCTTTCACGAGGAGATCGACGACCTCCTGCACAGCCAGGTGAAGGCGGCGGAGGTGCCACCGGACACGCCGCTTGCCGATCTCGACCGACTGCTTGCCAATGCGATCGTCAACGCGCCGGGACAGGTGCCCCATTTCCTGATCTGGGATCGCGAGGATCCGAACGCCATGTTCGTCAGCGTCGGGCCTTCGATCACGTCAGATCCGAGCAAGAATCTGCTGATCCGGATGGATTCACATACTGGCGCCTATCTGGACGCGCCTGATGTTACCGGCCGTTTCACCTATATCATGCTGAAGCTGCACACCGACATGTTCGCAGGCCTGCCGGGCAAGCTCTTCCTTGGCCTGATGGGCATCCTGTTCTGTGTCGCCATCGTCTCGGGCATCGTCGTCTACGCTCCCTCGATGCGGAAGCTGAGCTTCGGCACCTATCGCGCGGGTCGGACGCGCGTGGTGCGCTGGCTGGACGTGCATAATCTCGCGGGAATACTGCTCGTCGCGTGGACACTGGTGGTCGGCTTCACCGGCGTCATCAACACGTGGGCCGACCTGGTCCTCAAGATGTGGCAGTATGGCCAGCTTGCCGAGATGACCGCGCAATATCGCGATCGCGCCCCGCCGACCAAGTTGACGTCCGTCAATGCGGCAGTTGAAGTGGCGGCCCATGCGGTGCCGGGGATGACGGCGAGCTTCGTCGCTTTCCCCGGCTCGATCTTCAGCAGCAAGAGCCACTACACCGTGTTCCTGCGTGGCAATACGCCGCTCACCTCGCGGCTGTTGAAGCCGGCCTTGATCGACGCCGAGACCGGCACGCTCACTGACAGCCGCGACATGCCCTGGTATGTCTCGACGCTGTTCATTTCCCAGCCGCTGCATTTCGGCGACTATGGCGGAATGCCGCTCAAGATCCTCTGGGCCGTGCTCGACGTGCTCACGATCATCATCCTCGTCACTGGCATCTATTTGTGGATGCGGCGGCGTAGGGCAGGGGTCAGCGTCGATCGCGTGATCGCGCGCTCCTCCGGCATCGAAAGTCCCGCATTGTCGTCCTGATGACGTCACGCAAATCCATGCATCGCACACTTCGGCAGATCTTTGTCGCGCCTTTGCTGGTCGCGATCGTCAGCACGCTGGGCCTCGTCTGCGCGCTCGTGGGTGATGGCTGGTGGGATGCCCTCTCGTGGGTGACCCTGGCGGTCCCGGTCGTTCTCTACTCGCTGTTCATCTGGTGGCGAAAGCCGAATTGAGCAGCTCAACGCAGCGGCTCAGCGCTTCAGACGACCTGCGTCTGCATGACCGATAATTTCATCGCTGCGGCGAGCACCTGCAGGGCCTGGCTGACATCGGCACGATTGCGCGCCGCGCCGAGCGAGACGCGGATCCCGCGTGGCGGTTTGTCGATGACGGCAAACGCATCTTCGCCGACAACGGCCAGCCCGTGCCGCAGCAGATGCGAAAGCAGGTCCATTCGATTCCACGCAGGCGGAATCTCCAGCCAGAGGTGATGGCTGGTGGGACGGGATGCGAAAGGGATGCCCTTCAGGATGCGGCTCGCCAGTAGCTGTCGTCCTTTGGCTTCGTTGCGAACCGCCTCGATGATTTCGTCGGCAATACCGTTTCGAATCCAATAGGTGACCAGGGCGACCATCAGCGGAGGCGACATCTGCATCGTCGCCTGCAATCCCCCGCGCATGGTCTGTGCGGCCGTGGAGTCGGGTGCCAGCAGATAGGCGACGCGCAATCCCGGCGCGATGCATTTCGACATGCTGGCGGCGAAATAGGTCCGCTCGGGAATCAGGTTCGCGATCGGGGAAATCGATGGCTCCAGCGGACCGTAGACGTCGTCCTCGATCAGGAAGGTCCCGGCGTGGCGAATGATTTCGGCGATGGCCTTGCGGCGCGCCGGGCTCGCCGTCGCGGTCGTCGGGTTCTGCTGCGTCGGCACCAGATAGATGGCCTTCGGCTTGTGCCTGCGGCATGCATCCTTGAGCGCATCCGGCCGCACGCCCTGGTCGTCCATGGGCAAGCCGATCAGGCGAACGCCCAATCGGGCCGCTGCCGTCTTCAAGCCGGGATAGGTGAGGGACTCTGTCAGCACGACATCGCCGGGCGACGTCAAAGCGAGAAGCGCATTGAACACGATGGCCTGTGATCCCGGAAAGATCACCAGGCGCTCGGCGCTCGCGTCCGGCATGCGATGACGTAGCCAATTTGCGGCGGTCTCGAGTTCGAGTTCGCTGCCGCCTGGTCTCGAATAGGTCAGGAATGCGCCAAAGCCGCTTTCTCGGCGAATGGTGTCCAACCCCTGCGCGATCCGAAGATCCAGATTGGCTTCCACGGGCTGCGGCGGAAGGTTCATCGAGAGATCGATCGTGACTTGGGCGGGCGCCTGCGACGGTGAGCGCACCGTCGTCTCCGAAACGAATGTTCCCTGACCGACCCTGGCTTCCAAGAGGCCGCGCCGGCGCGCTTCGCCATAGGCGCGGGTGACGGTAGTGAGATCGATGCCGAGTTCGGTCGCGAGCGCGCGGTGTGTCGGCAGCCTTTGTCCGCGGACAAGTCGGCCGCTCTCGATATCGGCGGTCAGCGCATCGACGATGCGCATGAACAACGGGCCTTGCCATTCGGAAAGTGTAGGGACCCAATCCATACAATAGGCCTATTTGTCTTTGATTGTATCCATACATTCTCGTACTGTATGGACATGCCTCAGGTCAAGGAATTCAGCCATGACACAGCCAGTTTCGCTTGCCCAAGCCGCGTGGCGCGGCTTCACCATGCGATGCCCCAATTGCGGGAAGGGTCATCTCTTCCGCCGCTTCCTGAAGGTCGTGGATCACTGCGAAGTCTGCGGCGAGGACTACACGCCCCAGCGTGCCGATGACTTTCCCGCCTACCTCGTTATCGTCGTCGTCGGCCATGTGATCGTGCCGGCATTGCTCGCCGTCGAGATGGCTTACGCACCCCCGGCATGGCTGCAGCTTGCGATATGGCTGCCCTTGACGCTGTTCTCGTCGCTCGCGCTGCTGCAGCCGACGAAAGGCGCGATCGTCGGCCTGCAATGGCAGACCGGAATGCACGACTTCGCGGAATCGAAGAACCGCAGGTCCGCCAGTTCCGGCAAGTCCACCACCAAGTCCACCAATTCGACCAACACCACGTCGCTGAAGAACCACGCGCTGGTCTGAGCTCTGTTCGGAGTGGCGTCCGGAAAGTTCCGTGAGCCATCCTCACACAATGAGCCGCGATCAAGATCGCGGGTTGAGGTTGGCGCAGCCATCGTGCTGACAATTTGAAGATTCATTATGAATAGCGCGCGCTCACGTTGCCACGTGACCGGCGGCGTCCGTTCTGTGGCTTGTTGAAGGCAAGTCTCTTCGCCATCAAACAGAACCATCTTGCTTCGCACGCGTTGGCTTGTTGCGTCGCACAGGCGCCGTAATTTGCATCAAACAATCGAGATATGATCAGTTCCTGAGACGAACCCGGGAACGTCGCTCGAATGAAGGGGCCTCATTGGATTCTTCCGTCACCGACCGATTGGACACGTGGGCGCAGACCGACTGGTGGAGGCGCACGGTTCGTTGTCCCCGCTGCGCGGCGCCGCTGCGCGAGATCGACGCGCGACCGTTCTGCTCCAATGCCACATGCGAATATTCCGGGAGTGGATTTCCGATCGTCGAAGACCAGCCGGTCCTGATCGATTTCGCCGCGAGCGTTTTCGAGCGCGGAATGTATCGCGGCGGCAATGGTTCGATCTTCCATCGCGACGTGTCGCGCCGTTCGATCAGTTCACGCCTTCATCAGCTCACCTTCGGCGGCAATTCGGTGGCGCAATCGAACTGCGCACGCTTCATCGAGCTTCTGAAGCAGGAATCGGAACGGCCGGTCGTACTTGTCATTGGCGGAGGCGCGGTTGGCGACGGCGCCGACGAACTCTACGCTGATGACTCCCTCGAGTTGATCGGGACCGACGTCTATGCCTCGCCTTACACGCTGCTGGTGGCGGATGCGCACCGGTTGCCGTTCGAGGACGGCGTGTTTGACGGCGTCTGGGTTCAGGCTGTGCTCGAACACGTGCTGGAGCCTGCGGCCGTCGTCAGCGAGATTCACCGCGTGCTCCGGCGCCGAGGTCTCGTCTATGCCGAAACGCCGTTCATGCAACAGGTGCACGAGCGCGGCTATGATTTCTCCCGGTTCACGCGGAGCGGCCATCGCTGGTTGTTCAAGCAGTTCTCGGAAATCCGCGCGGGCCGGATCGGTGGCGCAGGCGTCGCGCTGGTGTGGTCGATCCGCTATTTCGCCCGTGCGCTCGGCGCCGGCGACAAGCTGTCACGCCTGGTCGCGCTGCCGTTCTTCTGGATCCGCCTGTTCGATCCATTGACGCGCGGTCGCGCGGGATCGGATGCGGCGAGCGGCTTCTTCTTCCTCGGACGCCGTGCGGAGCGACCGCTCGATCCGCACGTCATGCCGCGCTACTACGACGCGCAGAAATGATGGCAGGCGCCTTCGGTTTTCAGGTGAGACCCTTGATCTTCTTGCAGGGAGTCGCCGAGGTCGAGGAAAGCTGCACGATGCCGACGATAGATTTTATCGCCAGCGTCTCCTTGCTGGTGAGGAAGCGCAGCGTCGCGTTCGGATAGGCGTCGCAGAATTGCGACAGCGTCGACGCCGTCGCCGGGATGGTGTCCTGCTTGGGCACGACGGCGATACCGCCGTCCTTGAGGATGTAGGCGTCCTTCACATTCGTCATGTTGCTTGCCGCCAGGCAGATCTTGAACAGATCGTTGTAGGACTGCGGCGGCAACTTCAGGTCACCGCCGAGGCTGCCCAGCAAATATTCGCGGCTTCGACGGCAGTTGTCGGCGTCGGCGCGCGCTACGCCGGTGGCGAGCACGAGCAGGATCGAGGCGGCGGCGATCCGTCTCATGCGGTCACGACCTCGGCCTGTGGTGCAGGCCGCTCTTTGTGAGGCAGTCCATAGGTCGCCGCAGCGCAGCGTTCCCAGGACAATGCGCGCGCATGAGCCAACGCGCCCGCGGCAAGGCTGGCACGCAGTTCGTCGTTCTCGGCGATCCTGGCGATCGCAGCGGAAATGTCGGTGATATCGGGCGATACAAGGATGCCGCTCTGATCCGCCAGTACTGCGTCTGGAACGCCGCCGACAGCCGTCGCAATGCTCGGCACGCCACCAGCGCCGGCCTCGAGATAGACCAATCCAAATCCTTCGACCCTGCCGGAAGAATCAGGAAGTCCTGTCAGGCAAAACAGATCGGCCGCGCCATAGATGTCGCGGATCTCCTCGTTCGGCAGCGGGCCGAGCAGGCGGACATCGCAATTTGCCGTTTCGATCAGGCGCCGGAGTTCGTTGACGTAATCGGCCTCACCGTTCGGGCCGATCACGAGCCAGGTGATACGCTGGCGCAATCGTTCGGGAAGCCGCGCCAGCGCCGCAAGCGTCAGATGATGTCCCTTGCGGTGGGTGATCCGCGCCACGGTGACCATCACCAGCCGCTCCGGCGCCAGGCCGAGGCCGGCGCGGATGTCTGCGTGATCGCGTCGGTCTCCGAACCAGAAGTCCGAGACGCCGAGACTGATCGCACTGATCTGTCCGGCATCGACGGAAAATCGCTTGCGGAACAGATCTCTTGTATAGCGGCTATTGGCGATGATCTCGGTCCGCGGTCCGAACACGCCGGCGCTGCGGATCGCGAGCCGCTTCAGTGGCGTCTGGGTCTCGTTGATCTCGGTGCCGTGCACAGTCATCAGCACGCGTGCCGGCGTCTGCCAGCGAGACAAGGCGACGGGAATGAAGAACGGCCAATCGGCCGCATGGATCACATCGTAGGGCCGCTCGCGTACCTTGTTGCGCGCCAGCATCATTTTCGCCGGCAGGTCCTTCATCGAATGCAGGCCGCCGTTAAAGCGGATCACTTCGAACGGCAACGCGCGATCACGGCCGGCATTGTCCTGTCCGTAGTCCGGCGCCACCAAAGTGACGCGCGCGCCGAGTCGCGTGGCGGCGGCTGCGATTTCTACTGCGTAGGTGCCGATCCCGCCCATGGCAGGAGCAAACTCACTGGTCAGCAGCAGGATGTCCACGTCGCCGCCTCAAGAGGCCGTGGCGGCGGCGAAGCCGCGGGCGTCCTGAATTTCCTGATGGTAGCGGTACACGCGTGCCAGTTGCGTGGCCGGCGTGAAGTCTCGGATCGCATCGGCGACTTGCTCGGGCGTGATGCTGCCGCTGTCGATGGCGTCGCGGACATCAATGAAGCGCTGTGCCAGAGTCTCTGCCATGTCATCGCGGCTGCCGTCGCGCGTCACGAGATAGCCGCTCTGGCCGTCATGGATGACGGACTCAAGCTGCGGCAGATGCATCGCGACCACGGGACGGCCGACCGCGAGCGTCTCCAGCACGCAGCGCGGCATGCCCTCGAATTCGGAGGTGAGAATCCCTGCATGCGCCTCTGCCAGCGTCTTCGCCATGCCCATGGCGTCCTTGAAGCCGTGACGAACGGTGATGTCCTCGATCGCGGCAAATTCACTGAAGCGATGCGGATCGCTGGTGCCGATATAATGAAAGCGGATCGCGCCGTTCAGCCGCTGCCGCAATCGCGCGATGGTGCGGAACATCAGCGGCGGGTCCTTGAATTCGTCGAGCCTGCCCGCGAACACGATCTGGAACGGCGACATGCGTTCCGGGAACGGCTGCGGCTGGAAGATGTCGGTGTTGACCCAGGTCCACAGCGTATCGATCTTCTCCTTGCTGCGCGGATAGGTCTTCTGCATCCGCTCGGTGATGAACGGATTGACGCAGAGGAACTTCTCGCTCATCGTCACCGCGAACCGCTCGCCGGTGTTGTGCACGAAGGAATATTTCCGGAGCAGCGAGTCCATCTGCAGTTTCGGCGCGCCCTCGCCATGCAGCATCTGCACGAAGGGAAGACGCAGGATCGCCGGCAGCCAGGAGAACTCGACTCGTCGCAGGTCGATCGAGCACCGCCGCGTCCGCACCAGGCGAGCGACCTGGCCGAAATGACGCAACAGCGCCATGAAGAACTGTCCGGTCAGCGAAGAGCGAATGGTGCGCGCGGCTTCACGCGCCTGGGCGTCGCTATAGCGCAGGATCGGAAGGAAATCGAAGGTGCGGCCACGGAACGTGATCCGGTGCACTTCACCGAGCGCAAGGTCGCCGATCGAATCCACGCCGACGAACAGGATGTCGGTGTTGTCGGGATGGAAGGTGATGAAGTCGCGGATATAGGTCTCGAGCCCGCCGACCTTTTGACCGCGCGGGTCGAAGGGATGGATCAGGCAGATCTGATAGCGTGGCCGAACGCGGCTTGCATTGCGGGCGCGCAGCGCCAATGTCACGGTCGAGGTCATGCGGTCTTCCGGATTCGTGCGTTGATGATCTGGGGCAGGGTTCGCGCAACGAGCCCGGGAACGGCGGCCATGCAGCGCGCATAGCGCGGCCCGAGCCGGCTCGGGTTGTTCAGCATGCGCCAGGCCCATTCGAGCCCGGCCTTCTGGGTCACCGATGGCGCGCGCTTCTGCGTGCCGGCGATGAAATCGAGCGCGGCGCCGATGCACAACACGCCGGTGCCATCGAGTTCGTCGAGACAGCGGGCGGCAAAGACTTCCTGGCGCGGCGCTCCAAGCGCGACAAAGCAGAGCCTTGCTCCGGACTCGCGGATCAGTTCGATCGCGTGATCGGCCTCAGCGGAATAAGGATCGAAGTTGGGACCCGGCGCATACCATCCCACAACCTGCAGGCCGTGGTACCGTTCCGACAAACGTTGTGCGGTTGCCTTCAGCGTCGCGTCGTTCGACCCGAGCAGGAACACAGGAAGGCCTTTCTTCTGCGCTTCCTCGCACAGCGGTTCCACAAGATCAGCGCCGGTGGTCCGCTCGATAGGCGTGCCGAGCAAGCGAGAGAGCACGACGATCGGGAACCCATCTGCCGTCACAAATTTGGCGCGACGGTAAGCCGCCCGAAAGTCGGGCCGATGCTGCAGTTGAACGACATGGTCGAGATTCAACGTGCACACGCTGAAGTTCTCGCCTTTCTGGGCAGCCGATACGATCGAGTTCACAGCTTCGGGAAGTGAACCAATGTTGATGGCAATGCCATCAACATTGAGATTGGACGTCCCAGGCTGCGTCTGTATTTCCGGCATGTCGATCTCCAGGTGACAGAGAAGCCGAGATGCGCTGACGAACGTCGCCGGCATGCTCAATGCTTGTGCGAAAAGGGAACTCGCATCTCGAAGATTCTTCCTCGACGAGCATCGTCACGAAATAGAACTATTGCGTCGCAACGATGGCGATGCCGCTGTGCAAAATGATTCAGCGTAGCGAATGCATTCACTTGATGGAGAGCAGCCATGCAGATGTCGCGACGACGTGCACTCGCCATTCTCGCAGGCACTAGCGTTGCCGCGCGTGCTGGAGTTTCAAGCGCCGCGCCGGCGCAAAATCAGAGTCTCGGCGCGATCGCTGCACAACACGGATTTGCCTTTGGTGCTGCCGCCGGCCCCGTCATCGACAAGGATCTTGCCTATCGCGAGCTTTATACGACGCAGACGCGCATCATCACGACCGACGTTGCGATGAAAATGGGCACGATCGCGCCACAACCTGGCCCCAAACGTTTCGAGAGCGCGGATCGCCTGCTGCAATTTTGTGCGAGCAACCGGATTCCGATGCGCGGCCACTGTCTGATCTGGAACGATTGGGTTCCGCAGTGGATCAAGAACATGAGCAATGCGGAGCGCCAGATGTTCTTCGATTCCTACATCGAAGAAGTGGTCAGCCGCTACGTCGGCAAGTTGCATTCATGGGATGTCGTCAACGAGCCGTTCTGGCCAGGCCACAAGGCGCCGGGTGGCTACAGGCTTGGGCCATGGTACGACGCATTCGGCGGAACCGGCTATATCCGCCGTGCTTACGAACGCGCAGCCATGGTCGACAAGAAAACCAAATTTGTCCTCAACGAGGCGCAGACCGAGCGCGATGACGAGGTAGGGCTCATCGTGCGCAGCGGACTGCTCCGTCTTGTCGATGAATTGAAGCAGGCCGGGGTGCCGCTTGCCGCGGTCGGCCTGCAGGGTCATCTGCAGCCGCGCTATCCGCATGATCCGGGACGGTTTACCGAGTTCCTGCATCAACTCGCATCACGCGGCGTCGATATCTACATCACCGAATTCGATGTGCGCGACGACACGTTCCCCGACGATATCGCCACCCGCGATGCCATGATCGCCGAAACCGGCGAGAAATTTCTCACCAACGCGCTGCGGGTGCCGGCAGTCAAGATGGTGATCGCCTGGGAGCTGTCAGACAATTACTCCTTCTACACGGATGCCGCCAAGAAGAAGGATCCGCTGGCACAGCGCCTGCCGCGGCCGCTGCCTTATGATTCATCGATGCAGCGAAAGCCGCTGTGGTTCGCGATCGCGCGCGCGTTCGAGAATGCCAAGAAGGCGTAACAGAACGGTCATGCGCCGGAATGTTGCGGGCGCGCCCGCAACATCTTGAACAGTGACGGCGCATAGAGCAGCGCCAGCACGGTGAGATAGACCGCCGCACCTGCTGCGATATGTGCGGCGAGCATGACCGCGTTCGCCGCCTCCGGGAACACTCGCAACAGCGCCGCCATCGCGACCGTTGCCACCGCGATGCGCGCGAGATGCGCAAACGGGAGGGTCAGCCCGAACAGCGAGAAGCCGATGCTGAAACTGGTGGCAGCCGCCGCGGTTGCGGCGAGAACCGTGGCCCCGGCCGCGCCGGCGAGTCCCCAGTAGCGCAGGCAGATCACGCTGAGGATCACCGTCATGGTGGCGTCGATGGCGGAAATCGCCATCATCCAGCGGGTGCGGTTGTGCAGCAGGAAGACTTGGTCGCCGAAATGGGCACGAAGGTTGCGGATCGCACCGGCGAGCGTCGCGAGCGGCAGCACGCTCAGGGTTGCCTGTTGAAACGGCGCCGCGATCAGAAGATGCACGATCTCGAACCGCAGCATGAAGATGCCGGTCAGGCTCGGCGCGAGGATCGCAACCAGCAGCGCGGTGTTGTCGGCAAGCTGCCGCATCGCGGCCTTGCTTCCGCTTTGTTCCATGCTCCTGACCGCGAGCGGAAAGGCGGCCGCCGTCACCAGCATGGCGGCAACTGCGGCGGCACGTTGTCCCAGACCGTAACCCACCGCGAATAGGCCGGCTGCGGCCACACCCTGCATCTCGTTGATGATGAAGCGCGAGGCATTGAGGCCGACCCAGCCGAGTCCGCCGCCGATGATCAGGGGAACGCCGTAATGCAGTGCGTGCACGACGATCTCGCGATCGATCGGCCAGAGGCGGCGGCCATAGGCGATCTTCGGCAGCACGATCAGCGCGGCCGCCAGTTGCGCGATGGCGTAACCGGCCAGCGGCCATTCGGCGGATTGGCCGAACAGTTTGATCATCACAAGGCCCACGGCGAAGCCGACCGCGGGCCCGACCACCTGCTGGATCGTGTAGACCCAGATCTGCTGATGAGCGCGGGCGCGCTCGCCGATATAAAGGTTCAGCGAACGCGTGACCACGTAGGCGATGGCGGCAAGCAGCATGCCGAAATGCGCGTCGGGGGAGATGACGAGGCGCAGCACGACGACCACGACGAGGCTCTGCAGCAGGACCGACGTCAGAAGTACCGCATTTTCGGTCCGGTAGAAGCGTGGCGCATCGCTATCCTGATAGCGGCCGGAGAAGCGCAATGCATATTGCGACCACCAGGCGAGGAAGGCGATCTGCAGGAATTCGTGCGTGGCGGTAACCAGCGTGATGATGCCAAGCGTGTGATCGTTGACCACATGGGTCCAGACGATCATCGCGATCAGCTGGAACAGCGGGCCGACGAACTGCGCAGGAAGATAGAGCAGGGTGTGGCGCAGCAGCATCGTTACGCTCCAAGCCAGCGGGCGACGCGCACGGAGGAGAAATGCCTGACCGCACCGAGCGCGGCGACGCTGACGATGGCTGTCAGCCCGATGGTCACCGCAAAACTGGCAGCCGGGCCAAACTGGCGCAATCCCGCGTGATCGCGCAACAACATCACGATGAAGATGTGCCAGAGATAGATGAAATAGCTGCCTGAGCCAAGGCTCGCGAGCCAGGCTGCGCTGGGCTTCAGCACCAGCAGCGCAACGCTCAACAGCGCCGCATAGAGGAAGAACGACATCGAGTCGTAGACCGCGGCATCGCCGATTCCGGACAGGCGCACGGCCAGATACAGCAAATAGGCGAACAGCATGGCAGCGACAAGGATCGCGCGCATGTTCCGCGCGGTCGCATCGACGAAGCTGGCCGTCAGCGCGCCGACCGCCATGAACGAGAACCAGAAGGGGATGTCGCGCATCCGGACTTCATCGACGAAGGATTCGGCAAAGCCAAGGCGGAACAGCAGCGGATCGAGGTAGCTTCCGGCGACAAGTCCGAAGCCGATTGCAAGGGCAAGCAGGATTGTCATCCGCTGCTCCGTATTCTGCCCGCTCGAATCCGCGGCAGCATAGATCAGCCACAGCACGATGGTGCAACCGACATAGACGAAGACGTAGTAGTACACGAAGACATAGGCGAGCGCGAACCGCGCCACAGTTGTCGTGACGCGATGATCCATCGCGGGATTGTGCAGGGCCATGTAGAGATAGGCGGCGACGAAGGCGATGGCATAGGGGATCACCGCCGCCTTCAGTCGCTTGAACAGCGGTACGCGTCCGGCGCGCGCGGTCAGGTAGCCGGATGCGAACAGGAATATGGGTACGCAGGGCCGCAGCGCCGCATCGATTGCCTTGGTCCAGGCGAGATCGAGCGGCTGCGGCAGCGAATGGATCCCGATCACCATCAGGATGGCAACGCCTCGCATCGTGTCGATCACGGCATCGCGGCTCGTCGTCCGCGCATCCGCGCGAGCGTGAACGACGTCTGCCTGTGCCGAAGCCGCCAGGGTCATCAGGCGATCTCCCGCTGCGGGATCGGTGCCGCCACCGGCTCTGCGAAGCGGCGATCGTAAAGGTTGGTCAGGTAGCGCCGGACCGGCGTCTCAAATTTACGGAAGGAGAGCACGCTGGCGATTCCGAGAATGATGACGGCGAGCGGCGCCAGCACCAGCTTGGCCTCCGGCGAGCCAAACGACAACAGCCGCGAACCGAACGTGATGACGACGGTCGCGACCGGGATGTGCAGCATGTAGCACGAGTAAGTGAACGGCGCGAAGCGATCGAGCTTGAGCATCGATAGCCACGTCTCGCGACCGCTGCAATCGGGCTGGATTGCGAGCACCGCGATGGCATAGATCGCCGCCAGGGCCGCCATCGGCGTCAGCCATGAACCCAGCAGCATGAACGCGGCCAGCGAGGACATCAGCAGGCCCGGTACCGCGGGCCAGCGCGCGATCCGGTCACGATAGAGATAGCAGGCGATGCCGAGGCTGAAGGCGGGGACGGCGCGGAACGCGCCGCCGTAATTGATCCAGTCGGCCCATGGCTCGGTTCCCATCGCCACGGTCCAGAGCGTGTTGGCGAGTGCCGGCAGCGCGAACAGCGCGATGACCAGCACCTTGCGTCGTGCCGTGATCGCAACCATCAGCGGAAACAGGAGATAGCAGAACATTTCCGCCGACAACGACCAGCTTGGAAAGTTGAACGTCAGCCGTTCGCCGGCGAAGGCGTGCAGCAGGAAGATCTGCGCCGGCAGATCGGAGAGCGGATAGCGCGCAGGATTACCGGTGTGCGAAATGCCAAAGGACAGCGCCAGCGCGATTGCGACATAGAATGCCAGGGTCGCCAGATGCAGCGGATAGATGCGCGCCAGGCGTCGCCAGAGGAAACGCCCGATCGCGGCGCCGTCGCCGACATCGCCGTAATACTGCCGGGCGATGACGAAGCCGGAGACCACGAAGAAGAGGTCAACGAACAGATTGAAATGCCAGACATGGCCGATCATGAAGCGCCCGACGGCGAGGTCCTTGAAGTAATCGGAATAGTGCAGGACCACCACGGCGCAGGCTGCGATGATCCGCAGGCTGTCGAGGTGCCGCATCGCGTTGGTGGTCTTGTGCAAGTTTAGATCCGCTTCGGGTTGAACTGATCTGAGGCGAGGGGGTGGGCGGCAAGGCGCGAGATCAGGTCGATCACCGTCTCACGATCATCGCGGGCAAGTCCGTTCCAGCGACCAAGATTCTGCTCGGCCAGCGCGACATAGCGCGCACGCCAATTCTGGATCGACAGTGTGGCCGCAATCTGCGCTGCGGCGGCCGTCGGCTCGGCCGGATTAATGAAGATACCGGATGTGTCGAGCACCTCGCGGAAGATCGGCGCATCGGGCGCTGCGATCGGCAGCCCGGCATATTGGGCCTCGAGCAAGGGAAGGCCGAGCCCTTCGTCATGCGATGTGCAGATGAACAGGTCGGCCGCATCAAGCAGCTCCCTGACGCGCTCGGTGG
The DNA here is from genome assembly GCF_020194175.1 of Bradyrhizobium sp. BRP22. GTDB lineage: Bacteria > Pseudomonadota > Alphaproteobacteria > Rhizobiales > Xanthobacteraceae > Bradyrhizobium. The sequence goes on from NZ_JADYVX010000038.1 coordinate 25,348, forward strand.
GCTGATAATCGTGCAGCGTGACGCCCGGCATGGCTTGCAGCGTTTCCCAGTCGTCGCCCCAGCCGCGCCGTCCGACAATATCCAGCGTGGCACCGGCAAAACCCCTTTCGCGCAGCGCCTCGACGAGCGCAGCGGCGGCCTTGAAATTCTTGCGCGGTTCGACGGTGCCGAGTGCGACCAGCCGCAGCGGTCGCGGCATCGTTGCGCGGCCGGCGCGCTGCTCCGATTGCAGGCCGAACACGTTGCGCACCGACGGACGGTACAGCGTGATCTCGGCATCGGATCGGGTATGGATGGCGATCCGGCGCCTCGTATCGTTGGAATTGGCGAGGAAGCGGGGATAGCGCCGCAGCGCGAGCTTGAAGGGACGCGCCATATAGAGGCGGGCGCGCGCGTTGAGCTCGGCGGGCCGCGTCACCAGGAAATCGTCGTGGATGTAGGGCAGCACGCGCGAGGCGAACGGCAACAGCAGCGGGCTGGGCGGAAAGCCGGGACAAAGCAACATCGCGGATGAGGTCGCAAGCCGCAGCGGCAACCCGAAGGTCTGCGTCGTCACCATCTGGCGTGTGCCGCGCGCGGTGACCGGCACCACATGGAGCGGAGCGAGCGCGGATGCGGAAAACAGTTCGAGCGTGATGCGCTCGAGCCCGGTGACATGACGTCCCAGATGGGTGTTGTCGACGTAGATGTCCATAACGATGTCCTGACGCCGGATTTACGCGGGAACAGGCCGGTAACGGCGCTGGGCGACGGGAGGCTGAGCGAATGTCCGCCGATATTCATCGCGCGGCAGCAGCACGGTGATCAACACGATGAACTGCGCAAGCTGGATGTTCTTGGACGAGAAGCTCACCGAACTCGCAGCGATCGTCAACATCAGCAGCAGCATCGCCCAGACGCTGCGGTCGGCGCGCCTGATGATTTCGGTGAAGAGGCAGGCGAGCCCGATCGTCAGCGCCACGGTGTGGATGATGCCGAACTGCGCGATGCAGGAGATCCAGAAATTCTCGATGCCATAATCGAGGCCGAGCTGGCTCTGCAGCGCACTCACCCGCACCGGATTTGGACCGAGGAGCAACTCTTGCCAGTCGAAATGCGACAGCAAATGGAAGGTGGCATAGCGCGCCAGCGTGCTGCCCTTGTCGGAGGAGAAGCGCAGCAGCATCTTGTCGAAGATGCCGAGATCGAGCGCCGCAAATCCGACCGCGCCCGCCACGAACAGCAGGCAGATGGCGAGGATCGCGGCCGAAAGCGGGATGCGCTTGCCCTGCAGCATCCGCAGCATCTCGAAGGCGACAAGCAGTCCCATCACGACCAGCACGGTGACCAGCGCGGTCCGGCCGCCAAACGCCATCAGCGACGCCAGGCTGAAGGCGATCAGCGGCACCCGTATCAGAATCGGGGGGCAGAGCGCTGGCCGCAGCAGCAAGGCCAGCACATAACCCGCGACCACGCCGGAGGCGGTGAGCGGATGGCCGAGAAAGGCCGAGGAGCGCCATTCGCCGAGGACGACGATGTCGCCCATTGTCAGCGGAATCAAACGGTGACCGGAGAAATATTCATAGTAGCCGACCACGATGTTGATCAGAATCGTGACATGGATCGCCCATGCCAGCGGTCGTCGTTGCGACGGCGAGAGCTGCCAGATCGCAAGGCACAGGACGACCGGCGTTAGGAAGGTGTCGAAGATCACCGTGAACGGCCGTTCCAGCACGAACATCTGCACCAGCAGGAACGCCCAGCACAACAGATAGAACAGCAGAAGCTTCGACTGCGAGAACATCCGGTCGATCTCGCCGATCGGTCCGCGGCTGCGCATCAGCAGCAGGAAAAAGGCGAGGAAGGTAAAGTACGTCGCCGGGTGGAGCTTTTCGTAGAAATTGCCGCCCGCCGTCAGGTAGTGGATCTTCACGCTGGTGAGCATGCCCGCCGAAAGCATGAACATGGCGACGACCGCGAGCACAAGAAAGCCTGTCGCCAGCCATTCGACAAAGGTGTCGAATGTCATCCCGCGCGCCGGCGTCCGGGATGGCGCGCGCGATGCGGCCCCGGGCAGGCTTAAAGGCTGGCTGGCAAAGCCGCGCATGTTCACCGTGCTGCTCCGGAGCTGAGGCTCGCGGTTGCGTATGGCTTGAGGTAGGCGGAACTGCGGTAGTAGTCGTAGAACTGCAGGCGGCTGAGGTCGACGCGGGTCAGCACGGTGCCGAGGATGCGGTCGGCAACCGGCGACAGCAGATCGATGGTGTGGGTCAGGACCTCGCGCGGGGTCTGATCCCAGGCCAGCGCAAGGATGATGCGGTCCGCGAGCTCGGCCAGTGCCCGGCCGTCAACCAGCGGCACCAGCGGCGGCGAGTCGACGATGATCAGTTCGTAGCGATGGCGCAAGTGATCGAGCACATCGACGATGCGGTCGGAGAACATCAGTTCGGTGATGATCTCGGCCTGCTTGACCGCGGTGGACGGCAGCACGGACAGGCCGGTGCTTTCGTCGGTGAGGATGGCCTGCTCGATGGCCGCGCGGCCGAGGGCCACGTCCAGCAATCCGATGTCGGCGCGCGGGCAGAGCGAGCGGGTGAGTTGCGGGTTGCGGAGATCGCCGTCGATCAGAAGCGTCCGGATACCCAATGTCGCCAGCGACTGCGCGAGATTGCCGGCGAGCGTGGTCTTGCCTTCACTGTCGAGGGCGGAGGTCACGAGCACGACCTTGACCGGCTGCAGCCGCATGGTCCGTTGCAGGGCCAGGCGCACCGAGCGAATCGCCTCAGCAAAGAACGTGGCGGGCTCATCGATCGCATAGCGCATCAAAGGCGGCTGCAAAGCGGCGGGCAGCAGCTTGACCGTTCTCGGATCATGATTTTCGAGCTCGCTGCGTCCGCGCCGTCGCGCCAGCCCTGCAAGTTCCCTGGTGCCGATCAGCGGCACCGCAGCCAGCGCCGGCACGCCCGATATTGACTCCGCCTGTTCCAGCGTCTTGATGCGGCCGTCGAGGTAGTCGGCGCCGAAGGCGAGCACGCTGCCTAGACCGAGGCCGAGCATCCCGGCAAGGCCCAGGATCAGCATGGTCTTCGGCGACGACGGACGGATCGGAACGCTGGCCTTGGTCACGACCCGCGAGTCCGGCATCTCCAGGCTTTCCTGCGACGTCGTCTCCTTCGAGCGCGCCAGATAGGATTCATAGAGAGTGCGGTTGGCTTCGGCCTCGCGCTGCAACTCATGTAGCCGCACCTGGGCCTGGCTGGACGTATTGGATACGTTCTGCAATTGCTCCAGGCTCTGGTTCAGCGAGTTCTCGCGGGAGAGCGCCACGTCGTAATCGTGCTTGGTGCTCTCGAGGATCCGCTTGATTTCCTCGTTGATCAGCCGCTGGGTGTCCTTGAGCTGTGCGCGCACATTGGTGACGAGCGGATGCCGTGAGCCGTATTTGCTGGAGAGATCGGCCTCGTTCTTGGCGATGTCCGCATACTGCGTGCGCAATTTCGTGATCATGTCCGACGAAATCGCCGCATTGATGCCGCCGGGGTCACCGCCGGACTTGGCGATCTGCTGCACCTGATCGTATTTGGCGCGCGCCTCAGCGGTCTGCACTCGCGCCGCGATCAGCTTGTTGTTGAGGTCGGTGATCTGCTGATCGTTGACGGTGACGCCCTGCGACACCGTCAGATTGTTGGCGGAGCGGAAATCCTCGACCGCCTTCTCGGAGGCGACGACCCTCGACTTGAGATCGTTGATCTGGCCGCCGAGCCAGTTGGCGGCGATGCGGGTCGCGTCATTCTTGGCGCGGACCTGGTCTTCGAAATAGGCGTCCGCGATCGCGTTGGCGATAACAGCGGCCTTCGACGGCGATTCCGAGCTGACATTGATATCGACCAGGAAGGTGGTGCCTTGTCGCGTCACCTTCATGCGTTTCTGCAGGATTTCGATCGAACGCGCGCGCGCGGCGTCCTGCGGGTCCGCGGCGCCCTCGGGAGCTGCCGAGGCGAACAGCCGCCTGATCGGATCAAGCAGGCCCGGTTTCGGGATGAATTCCGGATCCTGCGTCAGCTTCAGCCGGCGGACCACCCGATCGAGGATCGCGACCGACTGGATCAGCAATGCCTGGCTTTCGATTGTTGCATCATCGGTGCCGTAGTTCGACAGCGCGGTCTGGCTGTTCGTCTCCACGGCTGCGGCCCGGCGCGGATCGACCAGCACGGTCGCGGTCGATGTATATAAAGTGGTGGCCAGCAGGCAGTAGGTCAGCCCGAGCGCGACCAGCAGCACAGCGGGCAGGATGGCAAACTTGTAACGGCGGCGCAGGATGCGCCCCATCTCGCGCAGATCGACGGTCGGCGGCTGCCAGCGGGGGGCGGCACGTTCAGCCGCTTCTTCCGGGGGGCGAGGCAGGTGCTCAGAACTGCGTTGTAACATTCAATCCCACCAGGTGTTTGTCGTAGCTGAAGGTCGAGATGTTGCTTTCGCGCGACGTGAAGCGGTAATAGACAGCGATAGCGGCGAAACGATTCAGCAGATATTTGATGCGGGCGTCGGAGGTGGTGACCTGATCCTTGCGCGGCTGCCCGAAGAATTTATCGCTCTCATAGGCGCCGTAGAACGAAACGATAACGTTGCGACGGAACTCATAGTCCAGCCCGAGCTGCACGGCGTTGGCGAGCACGCCGGTGGAACTCGTGACGGAAGTCTCCGTGACGATCTGCTCGGCGTTCAGGTGAACGTCGATCATCCGCGTCGGACTCCATGTCAGTCGCGCGCGATAGGTCGGGCCTTCGATCGTGCCGATGGTCGGATCGACGAAGCGTTGCTGCACGTAGCCGAAGCCGATTTCGCCGGTGATCAGGCGCGCCAGTCCGACGGTGACGCCGGTGAGCGCACGATAGCCCTGTGAACTCAGCGGCTGGAGAGGCTGGCCGCGGAGGTCGCGCACATTGCCCTCGGCGCTGCCGAACCAGCCAAGAGTCTCGGAAAACGCATAGTCGATCCGGCTGTGGAGCGAGTAGATCTGACCGTCACGGGCGTCCTGGTTGATGGGCATGCCGTTCTGCGCGACGGTCGAGCCGTAGTCGTAGGAATCGGTGCGGAAGCCGACAGACGCAGTCAGCCGATTGAATTCCTTGCGAAAGCTCAGATCGCCTGAGTACCAATTATAAGGTGTCGGTGCGATGGCGTTGGCGGGTGAACTCAGCGAGCCGACGCCCTCGTTGAGATGCGCGATCTGGAAACTGCCCAGCAGCGCCATGTCATGAGCAATGTCGATCCAGCCATTGCCCTTCAGGCTGGCATTGGTCTGGTTGAGGCTGGAGTTCTGCTTGTAGACCGTCTCCTGGGCGTCGAGCTTGAGGTCGATGCCGTGCCGCTCCCATAGCGTATGGGCGCGCAGCTGCGGCTCGACCACAGCCGCGACGTCACTGCGGATGTCGGTATTCGATGCGAACACGTTGCTGTCGAAGAACCCGCCAGTGATCAGCGATGGATTGAACATCCACGAGCCCGAGCGAATGCCCACCGGCTCATAGCCAGGCTGCAAGCGGCCTTTCACGGGCGTGTCCTCCGGCGGGATGGCTTCACGGGTGTCAGGATCGGTCAGCTTGGGTAACGGGGTTGGCTCGAAGATTTGCTGCGCGTTCCATGGCGGCGCCACCTCCTCATTTGGCCAAGGGAGCACCTGCGCGTTCGCCGGTGATCCGAGCCCAAGCACAATCGCAGTTACCGGCGCGGGTACGATCTTGAATCCGCGGCGACCGAACGCGACGACCGAACGGGTTTGCGACCCACTCGTTCCAATCGTGTTCATCCAGCCAAATGCAGTGGTGCGTTCCATAATCCATCCCTTGCGGGAACTCTGGAGGCGATGAAGTCCTGAAGCCCGGTTGCCCGTGCTCACAAATTCACCGCGGACTGCGCATCGACATGGCAGTCCTTGCACTTGTTACGCGCGCACTACGGAGCATTGCTGGCTTGATCAGAGAACGTCCTCCCGCGCGTTAACGTGCATCGCGGGAAAAAGTTTTCTGCATTGCAAAATAATACTCACCGCAAATCGACGACACTATGGCAGCGCGTATGACATAAATGTTCACGCGCGTGATCTGCGAATGAGATTGCTCCGTCGAGCGGGCCGTTCAGAAGTAGCGCTCGCCGATCCTGATGTTGTCGCCGGGAAACACCAGGATCGGCGCATCGAGCGCGTAGATCTCTTCTGCTGGACTGCCCGATCGACGCAGAAAGACCTTGGATTCGTTGGCGCGATAGGTGAATCCGCCGGCGCTGGCGACGGCATCCATCACCGTCAGACCGAGTCGATACGGATATTCGCCGGCCTTCTTGACCTCGCCGAGAATGTAATAAGGTCGGTAGGCGACGATCTCGACGTTCACTTTCGGATCACGCACGATGTCCTTCGATAGCGCGGAAGTGATCGCGCGCTCCAACTGCTTCGTCGTCATGCCGGACGCCTTCATGCGGCCTGCAAGCGGAACCGAGACCTGGCCACCCGCGTCGATTTCATACTCCCCGGTGATGTCGGGTTCCCCATAGACCTTCACACGCACCCTGTCGTTCGGACCGAGCACGTAGCTTCCTGTCGAGAGCGCATGCGAGCCTGTGTGCGTTTGGGCTGACGCGCAAGGTGCGAAGCTCGCGATACTCGCTAAAGCAAACGCAAATAGAGTAATGCGTGGCGCCGCTCGGGCGACACGAATCCATTGTTGCTGCATGACTAGATCCCCACGAAAGTCCGTCAGTAACGGCGCGGATCATAGGTGAGCAAACAAGGCGAAAAAATGTGGGTGGGCGTTCCGCGAGGGCCGTCATTCGGTTCCATGACCGTGCAGCGTTAATGGCGCGCCTGCGCGCTCCTTCAGAGGACCAGGACGGTCGTTCCCTCGATGGCAATGCAGGTCAGGGTTCCGCTTCTCCATGCGCCGGTATCGATATTGATGCGGTTGTGCCTGATGTCGGGATGGGGGACCGGCGTGTGGCCGTGCACGACACATTTGGCGTGATCTTCATCCGAATTGAGAAATTCCTGGCGAATCCAGAGCAGATCCTCCGAATTCTGCTGCTCGATCGGCACCTTAGGGCGCACTCCGGCATGAGCAAAGAAGAAGTCGCCGCAGGTGAAGCTGTCGCGCAGGCATTGCAGGAACAGCATATGCGCGCGTGGGAACACGCTGAGAAAGCGCTGCTGCAGATTGACTTCAGAGACGGGCATCTCGCGCGGAGTTACGCCATAGGAAGCCAGCGTCTGCATGCAGCCGAGCCGCCGCCAATCCGCGAACACGGCCGGATCGTGAAGAAAGTGTTGCAAAAGCTCTTCGTGATTACCGCGCAGGCAGACTGCGTGATTCCTGACGAGGCGAACTGCCAACAGATCGAGCACGGTCTTGGAGTCGGGGCCGCGGTCGATGTAGTCGCCGAGATAGATCTCGAGCACGTAGCGGATCGGCCGCCGGCTGATGTCGTCGTCGATACGTGCAATGGTCTCGGCGAGGAGGTCGGCACGTCCGTGAATGTCGCCGACCGCGTAGATGCGCGTGTCTGCGGGAGCCGAGGGTGCAACATATTGCGGATATGCAACTGGCGGCCGCATCATCGATTGCTTCGACCATGGAACCGTCATGAGGTCAATCGGCGGAGACGCCGCGGCGTCCGCTTCGTTCGTATATTGCGTATATAGAGTCTAGAAGAAGATCATTCGGACGAGCAGGATGATCACGATCCAGGCAAGCACGTTCGCCAGAATGATGCAGTTTCTCAGTCGGCGCCCCGCCGGATCGAGTCGTGCTGTTTCAGGGCGTTCCAAACGTGCGGCGATCATGGGCGCCTCCCTGGAAGTTTCTTCCGAGACGAGCGGCTTCTTGGCTACGGCCGCTTCCACGCGTTGAGGTCTCGCAATCATCGGCAACCATCAAGTGTAATGATCACGTCGAGGAAGTACGGGTAGCCGTTTAGTATGCGGTGAAAAAAATCCTTCAAAAATGACCGCACGCATTAAGTGCCATGCAGAAATGCGATGTAGCCAGTGTAGCGCTCCTGAATCGAATCCGATTCGCGAGTTCCATAACGGCGTTAATGCATGGCTGCACCGAGGGACGCGCAGCACAATTCGCGTGCAGTTGAACCTAAGCGCCTCCGAACAAAACAGATTCTTTGCAACGCACAAAGTTCACGATGCCGCGATGCAAAATCGCGCTCAACATTTTCGTTTTGCTGCCCCATTTCGCTCAAAGAGTTCGTAGAATTATACGCGCCGCGCGATCGAAGCGCGTCTCTGCTGCGCAGGAAAATTCGCAAATGCGAAGGTGCCCGCGAGATGGGCAGCGACGAACTGCGTGCGTCGCGCTTGTGACCTCTTTGGGTTCAACAGAGAGAGCGAGAGCAAATGGCCGCCATCGTCACAGCCAACTTTGACCAGGACAGTATCAGGTCCCTCCGCAATAAGCGGAGTACCATCTCGATGCGACCGGTCGAATATGCTGGCAGTAATGCGTACAGTCCCTACCGCGCAAAGCGTCCACGTCGCTCGGTGCGCACCGAGCCGGGCTCCTCCTTCGTCAAGCGCATCTTCGACATCGTGGTTGCAAGCGCGGCGCTGTTGTTCTTCGCGCCGCTGTTGATCGCGATCGCGGTCGGCATCAAGCTGACATCGCGGGGACCGGTGTTGTTTCATCAATACCGGTACGGCTATCGCAACCGGCGCTTCAAGATCTACAAGTTCCGCACGATGCGGATCGACGCCTGCGACGTGCGCGGCGTGAAGCAGACGGTGCAGGGCGACCCCCGGGTCACCTCGATCGGCAAGATCCTGCGCAAGACGAGCCTCGACGAAATCCCGCAATTGATCAATGTCATCAAGGGCGACATGTCGCTGGTCGGCCCCAGACCGCATGTCCCGGGCATGCTCGCCGCCGACCTGCCGTATGAGGACCTCGTGCCGTACTATTTCCAGCGCCACAGCGCCCGGCCCGGGATCACGGGTCTTGCGCAGGTGAGCGGCTGCCGCGGAAGCACGGTCGAGGCCGGCCGCGCGATCTCGCGGATCGATTACGACCTCGACTATATCGAGCGCTGGTCCTTGCGCATGGACATCCTGATCATCGTGCGCACCGTCCGCCGCGAATTCCTGTCCGGCAGCGGCTTCTAAGTCCGCCGACACACAAGCATCACAAAAAGGGAGCGACACGATGCTGCAGCCACGCGGCCGCATAGTCCCAGTTCTTTTGTCGGGAGGCACCGGCTCGCGGCTCTGGCCGCTGTCGCGCGAGAACCAGCCGAAGCAACTGCTCGCGTTGCTCGGCGAAAAGACATTGTTGCAGCAGACCGCGAGCCGCGTGACGGAGCCATCGCTCTTCACCGATCCGATGGTGATTGCCAATGCCGAGCATCGCTTTGCCATTGGCGAGCAACTGCGCGCGGCCGGCATCGCCGCTCCGACCATGGTGCTGGAACCGTTCGGACGAAACACGGCGCCGGCCGTGGCGATTGCGGCGCTTCTCGCCAGCGAGGTCGATCCCGATGCGGTGATCCTGGTAACGCCGGTCGATCACTGGGTGCGCGATCATGCGGCCTTCCGGGCGACGATTGCGAGCGGGCTTCCGGCGGCGCGCCGCGGACAATTCGTCCTGTTCGGTCTCAAGCCGAGCGGGCCTGCGACCGGATATGGCTACATTCGCATGGGCCGCGGCGTCGCCGACCTACCCGAAATCCGCAAAGTCGCGGGCTTCGTCGAGAAGCCCGACGTTGCCACCGCGGAGCACTTGCTGGCCGGCGATGATCACCTGTGGAACAGCGGAATCTTCCTGTTGCCCGCTCGCCCCTTCATCGATGAGCTGGCGCAGCGCGAGCCGGCCATTCTGGAAGCCTGCCGCGCGGCGCTGGCTGGCGCGACGCGCGATCTGGATTTCCTGCGGCTTGAAGAAAAGGCATTCGAGACCTGCCCATCCATCTCGGTCGACTATGCCGTGATGGAAAAGACCGACAAGGCCGTGGTGGTGCCGGCCAGTTTTGACTGGAGTGACGTCGGAAGCTGGTCGGCGCTATGGACGATGGGCGAGAAGGACGCCTCCGGCAATGTCGTGATCGGCGACGCGGTGGCCGAGGACACCTCCGGCTGCTACGTGCGAGGCGACGGCCCGCTGGTCGCGGCCTTTGGCGTCGAGGATCTTGTCATCACCGCTTCGCCCGACGTGGTGCTGGTGACCAAACGCGAGCGCGCCCAGGACGTCGGCAAGCTTGTGGAGCGGCTGAAGGCCAACGGCCATCGCGCCGCGACGCAGACCCACAGCGTGCACCGTCCGTGGGGTTACTACACGTCGATCCACGCCGGAGACCGCTTCCAGGTCAAGCGCATCACCGTCAACCCCGGCGCCAAGCTGTCGTTGCAGAAGCATTTTCACCGCGCCGAGCACTGGGTCGTGGTGAACGGCACCGCGATCGTCACGCGTGATGACGAGGAGGTGCTGCTGCGCGAGAACGAATCGATCTTCGTTCCGCTCGGCTGCATGCATCGCCTGGAAAATCCCGGCAAGGTTCCGCTCAACCTGATCGAGGTGCAGTCGGGCACGTATCTTGGGGAGGACGACATCGTCCGGGTGCAGGACATCTACCACCGGGTGTGACGCAGCAACCGCAAGCCAGGCCGGCAGGCGGCGTCCGGAAGCGCCCACCCCACATCAACGCATAACGGAGGGAATGGACATGGGTGCCAAGCAGCAGGCCAAGGATCTTTTGAAGGATGCATTCCCATCGATCTGGCTGCAGTGGCATTTCATGCATCGCCCGAAATCGGCGGAGCGCGAGCTTTCCTACCTCGACAAGATCATTCCGGATGATGCGGTGACGGTCGATGTCGGCGCCAATTGCGGGCTCTACACGCGAAAACTGGCGCGACTTTCCCGCGAGGTCCACGCCTTCGAACCGTCCCACGACATGGCGCGCCTGCTGCGGCGGACGTCTGCTTCAAACGTCAGCGTGCACGAGATCGCGCTGTCCGACCACGAAGGTGACGCCGAACTCTTCATTCCGCGCGGCGACAGCGGGCTGGTCCACGGTCTTGCCTCGCTGGAGCGGCGGGTGATGGCGTCGTCCGATCCGATCGTTGCCGCTCACGTGCCGATGGCGCGGCTGGATTCGGTGATGCATCAGGAGGTCGCGTTCGTGAAGATCGACGTGGAAGGGCACGAACTCAACGTCCTCAATGGCGCCGTCGAGCTGCTGGACCGCTGCCAGCCGGTGTTCCTGGTGGAAGCGGAGGATCGCCATCGGCCGGCCGCGACGGAATCTGTGTTCGACTATTTCCGGCAACGGTCCTACCGTGGTTTCTTCCTGAAGGAAGACGATGTGGTCGACGTCGAAAAATTCGACGTCGACGAGCTGCAGGATGCGGCGGCGCTCGAACCGGACGGCGGCCGCAAGGAAGGGCGGTTCTATATCAACAACTTCTTCTTCTTCCCGCAGCATCTCGATGGCGAGTCGATGCTGGTCAAATGACCGGCGCGACCGCTGCGATCACTTTGTCAGACAGGATAAGCCATGCATATCACGATGGTCGGCGCCGGTTATGTCGGACTGGTGTCGGGGGCGTGTTTCTCCGACTTTGGGCACTACGTCGTTTGCGTCGATAAGGATGAAAAGAAGATCGCCGCGCTCAACAAGGGCGAGATACCGATTCACGAGCCCGGGCTTTCCGATCTGGTGGCGAGAAATGTCGCGCAGGGGCGCCTGGCGTTTGTGACCGACTTGAAGGGGGCGGTCAGCCGTTCCGAGGTCATCTTCATCGCGGTCGGCACTCCGTCACGCCGCGGCGACGGCCATGCCGATCTTTCCCACGTCTACGCCGTGGCACGTGAGATCGCTGCGGCGTTGCCGGAATCCGCCGTCGTGGTGACGAAGTCGACGGTTCCGGTCGGCACCGGCGACGAGGTCGAGCGGATCATCCGCGAGGAGAAGAAGGATGCGAAATTCGCCGTCGTCTCCAACCCCGAATTCCTGCGGGAGGGGGCCGCGATCCAGGATTTCAAGCATCCCGACCGCATCGTCATCGGCACCGAGGATGCGTTTGCGAAGGAAGTGATGGCGGAAGTCTATCGTCCGCTGCATCTCAACGCGTCGCCGATCCTCTACACCAGCCGCCGTACCGCGGAGCTGACCAAATATGCCGCCAACTCGTTCCTTGCGACCAAGATCACCTTCATCAACGAGATCGCCGATCTTGCCGAGAAGGTCGGCGCCAATGTCCAGGAAGTCGCCCGCGGGATCGGCCTCGACAACCGCATCGGCTCGAAATTCCTGCATGCCGGTCCGGGCTTCGGCGGCTCCTGCTTTCCCAAGGACACGCTGGCGCTGATCAAGACCGGCCAGGACCACGAAGCCCCGCTGCGGATCGTCGAAACGGTGGTGGCGGTGAACGACCAGCGCAAGCGCGCCATGGCGCGCAAGGTGGCGAACGCGTTCGGCGGCAATATCCGCGGCAAGACCATCGCCGTGCTCGGCGTCACCTTCAAGCCGAACACCGACGACATGCGCGATGCGCCCTCGATCCCGCTGATAACCGCGCTGCAGGACATGGGCGCGGTGATCCGCGCATTCGATCCGGTCGGGATGGAGCAGGCCAAGAAGGTGTTCGAGAACGTCACCTTCTGCCGCGACGCCTATGATTGCGCGCGCGGAAGCCATGCGATCGTGATCGTCACGGAATGGGAGCAGTTCCGTGCGCTCGATCTGAAGAAGATGGCGACGATCATGGCAACGCCCGTGATCGTCGATCTCCGCAACATCTATTCGCCCGAGGATGTGATGCGGAACGGCTTCCATTATTGCGGTGTCGGCCGGCCGAAGCCGCTGGCTTATTGAGGCCCGGCCGCGAGCTCAGTTCATCTCGCCCCGCTTGCGGGGAGAGGTCGAAATTCAAGCGCAGCTTGAATTTCGGGTGAGGGGGAGTCTCCGCGAGTCCGTCTGTCATCGTATTCGCGGATGGAGTCCCTCACCCCAACCCTCTCAGGGCGAGCTCTGCTCGTCCCGGCCCCGTAAAGAACGGGGAGAGGGAGGAACGGCCGTCAATCGATCCAATCTGTCCTAACCCGTCGTCGTGCTCGAGGGCGCGGCTGGCCGCTTTTTTGCCTCAACGGGTCGGGCCTCGCTTGACAAAATTATTTTAAGCATAAAATATCTTCCGGCTTCGTCCCGGGGGAACTTTTCGGCTTGGGCCCCGCTGACCGTCGAAGCGAGGAGACAGCCATGCGCATCGTCTGCATCGGGGGCGGGCCGGCCGGGCTCTATTTCGGCATCCTGATGAAGATGCTCGATCCGGCGCACCGGATTTCGGTGGTCGAGCGCAACCGCCCCTACGACACCTTCGGTTTCGGCGTCGTGTTCTCCGACGCCACCATGGACAACATGCGCAAATGGGATCCGGTTACGGCGGATGCGATCGAGGAGGCCTTCAACCACTGGGACGATATCGAGGTCCTGATCAAGGGCCGCCGGATGCGCACCACCGGCCACGGCTTTGTCGGCATCGGCCGCAAGCGGCTGCTCAACATCCTGCAGGCGCGCGCCGAGGAACTCGGCGTCGAACTGGTTTTCGAGCGCGAGGTCGATTCCGATCTCGAATTCCCGGATGCCGATTTGATCGTCGCGGCCGACGGCGTGAACTCCAAGATTCGGACGCGCTATGTCGACAGCTTCCAGCCCGACATCCTGCTGCGGCCGAACCGCTACATCTGGCTCGGCACTAACAAGCGCTTCGACGCCTTCACCTTCGATTTCCGCAAGACCGAGCACGGCTGGTTCCAGGCGCACATCTATAAATTCGAGGAGGGCGCGGCGACCTTCATCGTCGAGACCACCGAGGAGGCGTTCCTCGCGCACGGTCTCGACAAGCTCGACCAGGCAGGCTCCATCGCCTTCTGCGAAAAGGTGTTCGCGGAAATCCTCGAGGGCCATTCGCTGGTCTCCAATTCGCGCCATCTGCGCGGTTCGGCATGGCTTTCGTTCCCGCGATTGATCTGCGGCAAATGGACCGCGTTCAACGGCAGCAGCCATGTCGTGCTGATGGGCGATGCCGCGCACACCGCGCATTTTGCCATCGGATCCGGGACCAAGCTCGCGCTCGAGGATGCGATCGAGCTCACCAATCAGTTCAAGCAGCTCGGCGCGACGCCGGACAAGATTCCGTCGGTGCTCGCGGCCTATGAGGAGCTGCGCCGCGTCGATGTCGCGCGCATCCAGAATGCGGCGCGCAATGCGATGGAGTGGTTCGAGGTGGTCGGCGCGCGCTATGCAGACACGCTGGAGCCTGAGCAGTTCATGTATTCGCTGCTGACGCGTTCGCAGCGCATCAGCCACGAGAATCTGCGCCTTCGCGACAAGGCATGGCTCGAAGGCTATGAACGCTGGTTCGCGGAACGCGCCGGGCTGCCTGCCGCCAATGATCGCGTGGCGCCGCCGATGTTCACGCCGTTCCGCATCCGCGGCTTGTCGCTGTCCAACCGCATCATCTGCTCGCCGATGGCGATGTATTCGGCGGTCGATGGCGTGCCGAACGATTTTCATCTCGTCCATTTCGGCGCCCGCGCCCTCGGCGGCGCCGGGCTGATCTTCACCGAGATGACCTGCGTGTCTCCCGAGGCGCGGATCACGCCGGGCTGCTGCGGATTGTGGAACGACGAGCAGGCGAAAGCCTACCAGCGTATCGTCGATTTCGTTCACGGCAATGGCGCGGCCAGGATCGGCATCCAGCTTGGCCATTCCGGACGCAAGGGGTCGACCCGCGTCGCCTGGGAGGGAATGGATGAGCCGCTCCCAGAGGGAAACTGGCCAGTGGTGTCGGCCTCCGCCGTTCCCTATCTGCCCGACGGCCAGACGCCGGAGCCGATGACGCGCGCCGAAATGGACGAGGTGCGCGAGCAGTTCGTCGCCGCGGCCCGGCGCGCGGTGCAAGCGGGCTTCGACATCTTGGAATTGCATTGTGCCCACGGCTATCTGTTGTCGAGCTTCCTCTCGCCGCTCACCAACCGCCGGACGGACCAATATGGTGGCGACATCGAAAACCGTGCGCGCTATCCGCTGGAAATATTTCGCGCGATCCGTGACGTGTGGCCGCAGGACAAGCCGATCTCGGTGCGCCTGTCGTGCCATGACTGGGCCGAGGGCGGCAACACGCCGGATGATGCGCTGCAGTTCGCGAAGCTGTTCAAGGAAGCCGGCGCCGACCTGATCGATTGTTCCTCCGGCCAGGTCTGGGCCGATGACCATCCGGTTTATGGCCGGCTCTATCAGACGCCGTTTGCCGACAAGATCCGCAACGAGGTCGGCATTGCGACCATTGCAGTCGGCGCGATCTCCGAAGCCGATCACGCCAATTCCATCATCGCCGCCGGCCGCGCCGATCTCTGCGCCATCGCGCGCCCGCATCTTGCCGATGCTGCCTGGACGCTGCACGAGGCCGCCAGGATCGGCGTGAAGTCGATTGCCTGGCCGAAGCAATATCTCTCCGGCAAGCAGCAATATGAGACCAATCTGGAACGCGCCGCCGCAGGAGCGAAAGCATGACCCGGAATTTCTGGCCCGGTGCGCATGCGCTCGTCACCGGCGGCGGTTCAGGCATCGGCGCCGCCACCGCGCGAGCGCTGGCTGAAGCCGGAGTGCGGGTGAGTGTTGCGGGCAGGAGGCCGGAGACGCTTGCCGAGACGGCAGCATCTCTCGGCAAGCGTGCCGGCGCGGTTCTGCCCATGGATGTGACCGACGAAATCGCCGTCGCGGACGGCATCAAGCGGATCGAAGCCGAGATCGGCCCGATCGACATCCTCGTCAACAATGCAGGGAAAGCGCTGAGCGCGCCGTTCGAGAAGACGGACACCGCTTTGTGGTCGGACATGCTGGCGAGCAATCTCTCCAGCGTGTTCCTGGTGACGCATGCGGTGCTGCCCGGCATGGCGCAGCGCGGACGCGGGCGCGTCATCAATGTCGCGTCCACGGCGGGCTTGACCGGCTACGCTTATGTCTCGGCCTATGTCGCCGCCAAGCATGGTGTCGTCGGGCTGACGCGCGCGCTCGCGCTCGAATATGCCCGCCGCGGCGTCACTGTGAATGCTGTCTGTCCGGGCTATACCGATACGCCATTGGTGGCGGAGGCCGCCGCCAACATCGTCGCCAAGACTGGCCGGAGCGAAGCGGAAGCGCGTGCAGCCTTGGCAAAAGTCAATCCGATGCAGCGGCTGGTGACGCCTGAGGAAGTCGCAGACACCATTGTTTGGCTTGCCTCGCCGGGTGCATCGTCAATCAACGGCCAGGCCATCGCGGTCGCCGGCGGCGAGGTCTTCACGGGATAATGGAAACGCCCAAGGAACACATCATGTCTGAGATGAAAGCAAAGCTGCGGCCATTCAGGAACTATCCGGCGCGCCATTTCAAATGGTCGACCGATGGCGATGCCCGCGTCGCCACCATCACGCTGAACCGGCCGGACAAGAAGAACCCGCTGACGTTCCAGTCCTACGAGGAACTGCGCGATCTGTTCCGGGATCTTGCCTATGCCTCCGACGTCCGCGCCATCGTGCTGACCGGCGAGGGCGGCAATTTCTGCTCCGGCGGCGACGTGTTCGAGATCATCGAGCCGCTGACGCGGATGACGATGCCGGACCTGATCGCGTTCACGCGCATGACCGGCGATGTCGTCAAGGCGATGCGCAAGTGCCCGCAGCAGATCGTCGCCGCGATCGATGGCGTCTGCGCCGGTGCTGGCGCTATGCTGGCGCTTGCTTCCGATCTGCGGCTGGCAACGCCGCAGGCCAAGACCGCCTTCCTGTTCACGCGCGTCGGCCTTGCCGGCGCCGACATGGGCGCGTGCGGATTGTTGCCGCGGGTGATCGGACAGGGCCGCGCGGCCGAATTACTCTATACCGGGCGGGCCATGAGCGCGGAGGAGGGATTTGCCTGGGGCTTTCACAACCGCCTGGTGCCATCGGCGGAGCTGCCAACCGCGGCCTATGAACTCGCGCGTTCGCTCGCCGACGGCCCGTGGTTCGCGCACGGCATGACCAAGACGATGTTCAGCCAGGAATGGGCGATGGGCATCGACGAGATGGTGGAATCGGAAGCGCAGGCGCAGGCGATCTGCATGGCGACAGGCGATTTCCGCCGCGCCTTCGAGGCTTTCGCCGCCAAGAAGAACCCGGTCTTCGAAGGGAACTAGCCCGTGACGGGAACAAGCACATGATCGAACTCCTGCAGCCCGAAGGCTGGGCCCAGCCGGTCGGCTATGCCAACGGCGTCAGTGCGCGTGGCAAGATGATCTTCATCGCCGGCCAGATCGGCTGGAACGCGCAATGCGTGTTCGAGACCGACGACCTCGTGGAGCAGATCGGCCAGACGCTGCGGAACGTCGTCGCGGTCGCCGCCAGCGGCGGCGCCAAACCCGAGCAGATCGTGTCGATGACCTGGTTCCTGCTCGACCGCCGCGAATATTCGGCGCGCTTGAAGGAGATCGGCGCTGTCTACCGTGACGTCATGGGCCGTCGCTTCCCGGCGATGACGGCGGTGCAGGTCTCCGGCCTGATCGAGGACCGGGCCAAGGTCGAGATCCAGGCGATCGCGGTGGTTCCGGACTGAAGTGGTGAGAGCATGATCCGGAAAAGTGGAAACCGGTTTTCCGAAAGATCATGCTTAAACGAAAAAGCGTTAACCTAAGTCGCGCACGCCGCGGATACTGAGGCGATAAAGCGTCTTGCGAGCGGCTCGACGGCCGTGCAACCTTCTCAGGGTCTCACAACGTCCGGATTGTCGAGTGGAGTAGGGCAATGAAGGCGATTATCGTCGGCGGCGGGATTGGCGGGCTCACGACGGCGCTGATGCTGCGGGCCCGCGGCATCGCCTGCGAATTGTTCGAGCAGGCGGAGACGATCCGCGAGCTCGGTGTCGGCATCAACACCTTGCCGCATGCGATCCGCGAACTCGCCGGCCTCGGGCTGCTCGATGCGCTCGACAAGGTCGCGATCCGCACCTACGAGCTGTTCTATCTGACGCGCCACGGCCAGCAGGTCTGGCACGAGAAGCGCGGGCTCGATGCCGGCCATGACGTGCCGCAATTCTCTGTTCATCGCGGCCGCCTGCAGGGCGTCATCCATCAGGCGGTGGTCGAGCGGCTCGGCAGCGAGGCGATCCACACCGGCTGCCGCCTCGGCGCGTTCACGCAGGACGAAGGCGGTGTTACCGCCTATTTCTTCGATCGTGCAGGCCAGCATGTGCACACCGCGCGCGGCGACATCCTGATCGGCGCCGACGGCATCCATTCGAAAGTGCGCGAGACGCTGTTTCCGAACGAAGGTCCGCCGTGCTGGAACGGCCTGATGCTGTGGCGCGGCGCCGCGGATTGGCCTGCGTTTCTGATGGGCCGATCGATGATCATCGCCGGTGGCCTGAATGCAAAGGCGGTGATCTATCCAATCGCGGAGGGCTCGAGCCCGGCAAGCCGCCTCACCAATTGGGCTGTCATGGTACGGATCGGCGACGGCGCTTCACCGCCACCGCGCCGTGAGGGCTGGTCGAACCTCGGCCGACGTGAAGAGCTGATGCCCCATGTCACAGGCTTCTCGATCCCGCAGGTCGATTTTGCGGCGCTGGTCGGCGCCACGCCGGAATTTTGGGAATATCCATGCTGCGACCGCGATCCGTTGCCGTATTGGAGCAGCGGCCGTGTCACCTTGCTCGGCGATGCCGCGCATCCGATGTATCCGGTCGGCTCCAATGGCGCCTCGCAGGCCGTTCTCGATGCGCGGTGCCTCGCGGATGCGCTGGCACGCTCGGAGCATCCGCGTCAGGCGCTGGTCGCCTATGAACGCCAGCGCCTGCCGATGACAGCCGATATCGTCGCCTCCAACCGCCGCGGCGGACCGGAGGGCGTGATCGATGCCGTCGAGCAGATCGCGCCGCAGGGTTTCACTGATGTCGACGCCATCCTGAGCTACGAGGCCCGCGAAGCAATCGTGCGCGGCTACGCCGCCAAGGCCGGCTTTGCCGCGCGTGTGGTGGCGCGGCAGTCGTAACAGCCTATCGGCGCTTCATCCTTCGAGACGGCCGCTACGCGGCCTTCTCAGGATGAGGTCAAAGAGCGATAGGATCTTAGAACCTCATGGTGAGGAGCGCGGCCCGCCGCGCGTCTCGAACCATGAGGCCCCTGCAGCAAAGCCCACTACGCCGGAGGCGGCGGCAGGAAGTGGATGTTGTACTCGGCGGCGAGCCGGACCACGTCATCAGGATTCTGTTCCCGCATGTTGTGGATCGCCCAGAACAGGTCATAGAGCCGGCGCGTCGGCGACACCCAGAACAGCGTCTTCGCGGCCTGCTGCGACTTGTTGAAGATGCCGTGCGGCCTGCCCATCGGCAGGCGCACGAGATCGCCAGGCGTTGCCGATTCATCGGCGCCATCGAGCATGAAGTCGAGCTTGCCTTCGAGGATATAGAGATATTCGTCCTGGTCGGGATGGATGTGCGGCGGCACGAAGGTGCCGGGCGGAAATGTCGCATGCCAGGAGAACGAGTGCTCGGTGCGGTTCTTCGGCACATAGGTCTGGCCGAGGATGTTCCAGGTGATGCCCTGGATGCCCTCATTGGCGCGGGTGATGCCTGCGATCTCGTCGTTCATTGGTCCACTCCCTCGCTTATTTGCTCGTTTACTTGGCCGAGCAGTCCTTGGCGTAGCGGTCGCCGTAATTCTCGAACACTTTCTGCACGATCTCGGTCTGGAACTTGCCATCGGGACGCTTCGCGACCTGGGTCAGATAGAAGTCCTGGACCGGATAGCCGTTGGTGTTGAACTTGAAAGTGCCGCGAAGCGAAACGAAATCGGCCTTCTTCAGCGCCGCCGCGACCGCCGCTTTCTTGGAGAGATCGCCGTTGACCGCCTTCACCGCGCTGTCGATCAGCAGTGCCGCGTCATAAGCCTGCATGGCGTAGGTGCCGGGCACGCTCTTGTAGGCGGCTTCATAGGCAGCCACGAATTTCTTGTTCTGGGGATTGTCGAGGTTGGGCGCCCAGTTGGCGCCGCCGAACATGCCGACCGCCGCATCCTGCTGCGCCGGCAGCGTCGATTCATCGACCGTGAAGGCGGAAAGAACGGGCACGGTCGCGCCGGCCTGCTTGTATTGCTTCACCAGATTGACGCCCATGCCGCCCGGCATGAAGGTGAACAGCGCATCCGGCTTCAGCGAGGCGATCTTGGTCAGCTCGGGCTGGAAATCCAGCGTATTGAGCGGCGTGTAGGATTCATCGACGATCTCACCCTTGTAGTCTAGCTTGAAGCCAGCGACCGAATCGCGGCCGGCCTGGTAGTTCGGCACCAGGAGATAGACGCGCTTGTACCCGCGATCCTGCGCGACCTTGCCGAGGATCTCGTGCACCTGGTCGTTCTGGTACGAGGTCACATAGAAGAACGGGTTGCATTCCTTGCCGGCGTAGCTCGAAGGACCGGCGTTGGGCGAGATCAGGAAGGTCTTGTTCTCGGTGACGGGGCGATGGATCGCCTGCAGGATGTTGGAGAAGATCGGCCCGACCACGAAATCGACCTTGTCGCGTTCCAGCAGCCCGCGCACCTTGGTCACCGCGCCATCCGGCTTGAGCTCGTCGTCGACATTGATGACCTCGACATCGCGGCCTGCCATCTTGCCGCCGATATCCTTGATCGCCAGCGCGAAACCGTCGCGCACCTGCTGGCCCAGCGCGGCGGCCGGTCCCGACGTCGTCACGATCACGCCGATCTTGATCTTCTCCTGCGCCAGCGCAGGTACGGCAGCAAATCCGAACAATGCCGCCAATCCTGCCAACTTCAATGCCTGATTCATGGTCTCTCCTCGCGCCAACAAGATCAAAACCTTCGCGCCATAGCTTATTCTGATGACGGCAAGCGCCGCAAGCCAATGCCACGCGACGTCTCGTCCATCCGCCGGCGCGCATGCAAGCGTCGCGCCAAATTGCTTGAAGCTTAAAGAAATTCCGAATAGCGTAGCATGGTGCATCGGCCATTTGACTTGCGACATGCGACGAATTGTTTGAAGGTCAAAACGATCGGCCGTGAATTGGCGCCGCGAAAGGCGTAACTGCCCATGATGCTTGATTCCGAGACAAAAGCCGTCGAACTGCCGGAAGACCACGGCACCGAGCTTCGGCTCTGGCTTCGGCTTCTGACCTGCACCACGCTGATCGAGGGCGAGGTGCGCAGTCGCCTCCGCGAGCGCTTCGACGTGACGCTGCCGCGCTTCGATCTGATGGCGCAGCTCGACAAGGCGCCTGACGGCATGACGCTGTCCGATCTGTCCAAGCGGATGATGGTGTCGAACGGCAATGTGACTGGCCTGGTGGAGCGACTGGTGGAATCGGGTCATCTTGACCGCCGAACCTCGGACACCGATCGCCGCGTGCAGTTCATCCGCCTGACCAAGCTCGGCCGTGCCGAGTTCCGCAAGATGGCGGCCGAGCACGAGACCTGGATCGCCGATATCTTCGGCGACCTCTCGCACAAGGACATCCGCGAATTGATGCGGCTGCTCGCCAAGACCAAGGCCTCGGCGCAGCGATCGGCCAAGGCGCGGACGCCATGAATGCCGTCGACTATGAGGTTGAATACAACAACCGCGCACGGGTGCCGGAACATCCCGCGCTGATCGAAGGCTGGGCCAGGGACGCGGCTGCCTATCGCGCGCAGCATGCGCCGCGCCGCATGGCCTACGGTCCCGGCAATCGCCACACTATCGATGTCTTTGAGCGCGGCGAGGGGCCGCTCGTCGTCTTCATCCACGGCGGCTATTGGCAGGCGCTCGACGGTTCCTTCTTCAGCCATTGCGCGCGGGGGCTCAACGCCCACGGCATCAGCGTGGCTGTACCGAGTTACGATCTCTGCCCCGCCGTCACCATTGCCGACATCATCGGCCAGATGCGCGATGCGTCACGCGAATTGGCGCGGCTTGGCCGATCGCTGGTGATGAGCGGCCATTCGGCGGGCGGGCATCTCGCCGCCTGCATGCTGGCGACCGATTGGTCGGCGTTCGATGCGTCGCTGCCGAAACCGCGGGTCACATCAGCCTATGCGATCTCGGGCCTGTTCGAACTCGGTCCGCTGGTCGAAACCTCGATCAACAAGGCGTTGCATCTGGATGCCGCATCGGCCAGGGCCACAAGTCCGCTGTTCTGGCAGCCGCCGGCCGGAGCGGCGATGGATGCGGTGGTCGGCGAAACCGAAAGCGCCGAATATCATCGGCAGAGCCGCGCCATCGTCGAACAATGGGGCGCAGCCGGCGTTGCCACCCGCTTTGGCGTCATCGCCGCTGCCAATCATTTCACCGCGATCGCGCCGCTCGCCGATCCTGACTCGGCGATGGTCGCGCGGCTGCGCGAATTGGCGCAGGGCTGAATTCTCCTCACGTTCCGGCGAACCGCGAAAATCGGCCCTTGCGCGGAATTGTTTTAAGTATAAAATTGTTGCCGGGTACGCTGCCGGGCGTCCGCGATGCGTGATCGTGAGCATTCTTGCTGGAAAGCGAGGGGCGATGGATATGGCAGTTCTTGCACCGAAGCTGGGCCCTTCCGCCCATGTCGACACGTTCACGCGCGACAATCTCCCGCCGTTTCATCAATGGCCGGACCTGCTGCTCGACCGGCCGGAATTTCAATATCCCGATTATCTCAACGCCGCGGTCGAACTGACCGACCGCATGGTCGAGAAGGGTTTTGGCGACCGCATCGCGCTGATCGGCAATGGCCGCCAGCGCACCTACAAGGAGCTGACCGACTGGTCGAACCGCCTTGCGCATGCGCTCGTCGAAAACTATGGCGTCAAGCCTGGCAACCGTGTGCTGATCCGCTCCGGCAATAATCCGGCCTTCGTTGCCGCCTGGCTTGCCGCGACCAAGGCCGGCGCCGTCGTCGTCAACACCATGCCGATGCTGCGCGCCGGCGAACTGGCGAAGATCGTCGACAAGGCGCAAATCTCGCTGGCGCTGACCGACAGCCGCATCGCCGACGAACTCGTCGCCTGTGCCAAGACCAGCAAATTCCTCAAGCAGGTCGTCAATTTCGACGGCACGCAGAACCATGACGCCGAGCTCGATCGCGTCGCGCTGAGCAAGCCGGTACGGTTCGAGGCGGTGAAGACCGGCCGCGACGACGTTGCGCTCTTGGGCTTCACATCGGGCACGACCGGTGAGCCGAAGGCGACGATGCATTTCCACCGCGATCTCCTGATCATCGCGGACGGTTATGCGAAGGAAGTGCTTGATGTCACCGAGAACGACGTCTTCGTGGGGTCGCCGCCGCTCGCCTTTACGTTTGGCCTTGGCGGGCTCGCGATCTTTCCGTTGCGCTTCGGCGCCACCGCGACGCTCTTGGAAAACGCCGCGCCAAGCCAGATGGTCGAGATCATCGAGACCTACAAGGCCACGATCTGTTTCACCGCGCCGACCGCTTATCGGGCGATGATGGCCGCGATGGACAACGGAGCCGACCTGTCGTCGCTGCGTCTTGCCATTTCCGCCGGCGAGACGCTGCCGGCGCCGGTGTTCGAGAGCTGGACCAGGAAGACCGGCAAGCCGATCCTCGACGGCATCGGCAGCACCGAGATCCTGCACATCTTCATCACCAACCGGATCGGCGACGCCGTGGCCGGGACAACGGGGCATCCGGTCTCAGGCTATGAGGCCAAGATCGTCGATGACGATATGAACGAGTTGCCGCCCGGAATGGTCGGCAAGCTCGCGGTGCGCGGCCCGACCGGCTGTCGGTATCTCGCGGACCCGCGCCAGACCAAATATGTGCGCGACGGCTGGAACCTGACCGGCGACGCGTTCGTGCGCGACAAGAATGGCCGGCTCTCCTTCGTCGCCCGCGCCGACGACATGATCGTCTCTGCCGGCTACAACATCGCGGGCCCCGAGGTCGAGGCCGCGCTGCTGACGCATCCTGATGTGGCCGAGTGTGCGGTGGTCGGGCAGGCCGATGAGGAACGCGGGCAGATCGTCTCGGCCTATGTCGTGCTGAAGCAAGGCTGCCGCTCCGACGATTTGCAGGTCAAGCTCCTGCAAGACCACGTCAAGGCCACGATCGCACCGTACAAATATCCGCGCGCCATCAGCTTCGTCGACGCGCTGCCGAAGACCCAGACCGGCAAGGTCCAGCGCTTCAAATTGCGCGAAGCGAGCTGACCTCAGGCAATCAGTCCTGCTCCTCCCGCATCCGCCCGATCAGGAGGTCGGCGACCAATCGGCAGGAGGGCGACATGTTGCGGCTCGCCAGCCGGACCAAGGTGACCTGCGTTGCCTCCAGCCGCTTGTCGCGCAGCGGCACGGCGACGAGCAGGCCGGCCGCCAGCGCCGGTACCGCCGCGACGCGCGGCAGGAAGGTGGCGAGATCGGTGCGGGCGGCAAGCGTCTGGGCGAAGGCGAGCGAGTTGGTCTCGTTGCAGACCTCGAGCCTGACCTTGGCCTGGGCGCAGGCGCGATCGACTTCCTGGCGGATGCCGAAGGATGGATCGGGGACCACGACGCGTAGCCCTGCGAGTTCCTTCACCGTGCAGCTCGCCTTGTTCGCCAGCGGATGGCGCGGCGAGACGATCAGGCACAGCGACTGCCGCATCCGCCCGAGCTCGATCAGGTCGCTGCGCGGCGCGCGGCCGAACACGAAGCCGAGATCGACATCGCTGTGGCCGACCTTCTCGGCCACGTCGCGCGAGCCCACCATCGTCATCGAGATCGAAATGCCCGGATAATCGCCGGCAAGGTCGACGGCGAAATTCGACAGGAAGCTCATCAGCATGCCCTCGACGGTGGCGATCCGGACCTGCCCACGCCGTGAGCTGTCGAATTCCTGAACCTTGACGCGGATGCCGTCGAGCTGGTTGCGGTTCTCCACCGCGTAGCGGTAGAGCAGGTGGCCGGCGCCGGTTAGTTGCATGCCGCGCGGTCCGCGTTCGAACAGTTTCGCCGAAAGCTCCTCCTCGATCGCCTGCATCTGGCGGCTGATGGCGCTCGGCGCGATCCGCAGCGAAGCCGCCGCCTGCTTGATCGAGCCGCATTCGGTGACCTCGCGGAAATAGCGGATGGCGGCTGACTCGATCATGCGGCTTGGTCCTCCTGTCCCGGCCTGCCCAACAAGGCGGCAGGTCCTGACCAGGGTTCTAATTATTCGATCTCAGACCTCTAATTTCAATGCTTTTATTCGAATGCGGGATTTGCCATCATTTTTGTGTTTCAGTCTCTGGCCGCCATGGAGAAAATTCTATGAGTAAGTCTTGGGTCGCTCGTTACGCGCATCTTGCAGCCCCGCTATGGGCGGTGGTCGGCTGCGGGGCGCTGGCCTCTAACGCGTCGGCCGAAGATGTCATCCGCTTCGGCGCCCCGCTGCCGATCACCGGCCCGCTCGCGCCTGAGGCGGTCAAGCAGCAGCAGGGCTACGACCTCTGGGCCGAGGAGGCGAACAAGGCCGGCGGCATTTCCGTCGGCGGCAAGAAATACAAGGTCGAGATCGTCTACGCCGACTATCAGTCGAACACGCCGCGGGCGGTGCAGGCGACCGAGCAGATGATCACCCAGGGCAATGTTAACTTCATGTTCGGCGCCTTCGGCTCCGGTGCGGCCAAGGCGGCCTCCACCGTGTCCGAGAAGTACAAGGTGCCGACGCTGGCGGCGACCGCGTCCTCGGTCCAGGTCTATGACCAGGGCTACAAATACCTGTTCGGCACCTTCACGCCGAACGACACGCTGACGACGCCGCTGACCCAGATCATCAAGGCCAAGGTGCCCGAGGTGAAGAAGGTCGCAATCCTCGCGCGCAACGATCTGTTCCCGCTGGCGATCGCGCAGGAAATGGAGAAGTCGGCCAAGGCGAGCGGCTTCGAGGTCGTCTATTTCGAGAAATATGCGATCGGCACGCTCGATCACTCCGCGGCGCTGTCGCAGATCAAGTCGCTCGCGCCGCAATGGGTCTTCATCACCGGCTACATCAACGACCTGCTGCTCGTGCGCAAGCAGATGGTTGACCAGGAGATGAAGGCGCCGGTCGTCACCATGATCGCCGGACCCGCCTACCAGGAATTCATCGAATCGGGCGGCCCGACCGCCGAGAACATCACCAGCGCCTCCTGGTGGCATCCGGCCGAGCGGTATGAGGGCAAGGACATCTTCGGCTCGACCGAGAATTTCGTGAAGCTGTTCAAGGCGAAGTACAAGAGCGAGCCGGACTACGGCCAGGCTTCCGCGGCTCTGTGCGGCGCGCTGTTCCAGATGGCGATCGAAAAGGCCGGCTCGCTTGATCGCGACAAGGTGCGCGATGAACTCGCCAAGCTCGACGTCGTGACCTTCTTCGGCCCGGTGAAGTTCGGCCCCAACGGCCAGATCAACTCGCTCGATCCGCCCGTCTTCCAGATCCAGGGCGCCAAACCCGTGGTGTTGTTCCCTGATGCCATCAAGCAGGGCGATCTCAAGGTCGGCGTCAACTGATGACCACCGTCATAGCGAGCGAAGCGAAGCAATCCATGTCGCCACAAGCGGAAAGAATGGATTGCGTCGTCGCTTCGCTCCTCGCAATGACGAGCAGCATTGAGCTCAATTAGGCATCTCCATGCACGCAGCCCAGATCCTGGTGAACGCGGTGGTCCTCGGCTGCCTCTATGCCTGCATCGCGATCGGCTTTTCGCTGGTCTGGGGCGTGCTGAACGTCATCAACCTGATCCATGGCTCCTTCATCGTGCTCGGCGCCTATCTCGCCTTCGGGCTCTACAACGCGCTGCACATCTCGCCCTGGTATTCGGTCGCTGTCGCTGCGCCGCTGTTCTTCGTGCTCGGCTACCTCCTGCAGCGGCTGCTGCTCAACCGCGTGATCACGGCCCCCGTGCTGGTCACGTTGACGCTGACCTTCGGGCTCGACCTGATCCTGAACAATGCGATGATCTATTTCTTCAAGGCCGATTACCGCAAGCTGATGCTGACGCCGTCGCTCGGATCGGTCTCGATCTTCGACGTGGTGGTGCCGGTCGACCGGCTGATCGCGACGGTGTCCGCGTTGGCGCTGACCGGCGTGCTCTATCTCCTGCTGCGGCGCTCGCGCGTCGGGCGTGCCATTGTCGCGGTGCGGCTCGACCGCGACGCGGCGGTGCTGATGGGCGTTGACGTCAAGTCGATCTACGCGATCGCGTTTGGCCTCGGGGCTGCGCTCGCGGGCTGCGCCGGCGTGCTGATGGCGCTGATCTTCCCGATCTCGCCATTGACCTCGTCGGGCTATCTCGGAAAGGCCTTCGTGGTCTGCGTGCTCGGCGGTCTCGGCAGCGTCTCGGGCGCGCTTGCAGGCGGCCTGTTGCTGGCGCTGGTCGAGGGGATCGGCTCGACCTTCTTCGGCCCGGCCCATGCGACCACGCTGTCCTTCATCCTGCTCATCATCTTCCTGATCCTGCGCCCGCAGGGGCTCCTTGGCCGGAAGGGTTTTGAATGAGGAAGTCGAATATCGTCCTGCTCATCCTGCTCGCGGTCGTCGCTGCACTGCCGCTGGTCGGCGGCCCCTATGCGCTGCGGCTCGGCACCATCGCCTGCATGTACGCGATCCTGGCGCTGTCGTGGAACGTGGTCGGCGGCTTTGCCGGCTACCCGTCGTTTGCGACGGCCGCCTTCTTCGGCTTCGGCGCCTACACCACCGGCGTGCTGCTGGGCAAGGGATTGCCGCTCTGGCTTGGCGTCGTGATCTCGGCCGTCGCTGCCTTATTGGTCACGGCGGCGCTCGGCGCGGCCCTCTTGCGCCTGCGCGGACACTACTTCGCGATCGCAAGCCTCTCGCTGGTCGAGGTGCTGCGCGAACTCGTCAACAATGCCACCGATCTCACCGGCGGCGGCATGGGCCTCAACATTCCCTTGGTGTCCGGCTTCGGCGTGCTGGCGGAGGCGATGTTCTTCTTCTACGCGATGTGGATCCTGCTGCTGCTCACCGCGCTGATGGTGATGGCGGTCGCCGGGTCCAAGCTCGGCTTCGGACTCGCCTGCATCCGCCAGAACGAGACCGCCTCCAGCATGGTCGGCCTCAACACCACGCTCTACAAGAGCATCGCCTTCGGCCTGTCGGCCTGTTTCGTCAGCGCGGCCGGCGGCGTCTATGCCGCCTGGGTGCACTATATCGATCCGTCCGACGTCTTCGACATCCTCTATTCGGTGAAGCCGATCGTGATGGCACTGATGGGCGGGCTCGGCTCGCCGCTCGGCGTTGCCTGCGGCGCGTTCCTCTATCTCGGGCTCGAGGAGGTGGTCTGGCGCAACTACATCCAGTTCCACACCGGCGTGCTCGGGCTGATCATTGTCCTCTTGCTCCTGTTCCTGCCGCATGGCCTGATCTCGCTGCGGCCGGCCAACCTGTGGCGACGGGTCAAGCATGTCTGAGATCCTTCGCCTCGAAAACGTGTCCCGGCATTTCAGCGGCCTGCAGGCGCTGCGCGACGTCACGCTCGCCGTCAACGGGGGCGAGGTGCTCGGCCTGATTGGTCCGAACGGCGCCGGCAAGACCACGCTGGTCAACACCATCTGTGGCGTCACGCCGGCCAATTCCGGCAAGGTCTCCTTCGATGGCAAGGACATCACGCGGATCAAGACCTATCAGGCGGCGCGGCTCGGCCTGTCGCGCACCTTCCAGATCGTGCAACCCTTTGCCGAATTCACCGCGCTCGACAACGTCGCCGCTGCCGCGCTGTTTTCGCAGCCGGGCCAAAGTCTGAACACCGCGCGTGAGCAGGCCATGGCGCACCTGGTCTATGTCGGCCTCGAGCTGCAGGCCAATCAGTCCGCTGCGACGCTGACGCTCGCCATGCGCAAGCGGCTGGAGCTTGCGAAGGCGCTCGCGATGAAGCCGAAATTGTTGTTCCTCGACGAGGTCAATGCCGGCCTCAACAGCGCCGAGGTCGAGCGCGCGACGAAGCTGATCCATGAGCTTGCGGCTGGCGGCATCACCATCGTGATGATCGAGCATCTGATGAAGGTCGTGCTCAATGTCTGCACGCGCATCGCGGTGCTGCATAACGGCGCGCTGATCGCCGATGGCGCGCCGCGCGAGGTGATCGAGAATCCTGCGGTGGTCGAGGCCTATCTCGGCCAGCAATATACCAAACGGAATGCCGGCCGTGGCTAGTTCACTGATCCTCGAACTGAAAGGGCTCTCCGCCGGCTATGGCGAGATCCAGGTGCTGTGGGGCATCGATCTCGACGTGCGGCACGGCGAGATCACCGCGCTGATCGGCTCCAACGGCGCCGGCAAGACCACGCTGATGCGGGCATTGTCGAGCCTGATCCCGACCACCGCGGGCAATTACTTCTCCGAAGGCCGCGACCTCACCGGCGACACCGCCGCCGAAATCCTCGCCCACGGCATCGTGCATGTGCCGGAAGGGCGGCGGCTGTTCGGCGCCATGAGCGTCGAGGAGAACCTTTTGATGGGCGCCTATCTGCGCAAGGCGAGCCGCGCCGAGATCAACCGCGACCTCGATCAGGTCTATGCCACGTTCCCGAAGCTGCGCGAGCGGCGGCGCCAGGCCGCGGCGACATTGTCCGGCGGCGAGCAGCAGATGTGCGCGATCGGCCGCGGCCTGATGAGTGCGCCGCTATTATTGATGATCGACGAGCTCTCGCTCGGGCTTTCGCCCTTGCTGGTCGAACAGCTCGTGGCGGCGCTGCGCCAGCTCAACGCCAACGGCACGTCGATCCTGCTGGTGGAGCAGGACGTCACCATCGCGCTCGACCTCTGTCACCGCGCCTTTGTCATGGACATGGGCCGTATCGTGCGCAGCGGCGCGGGAAGCGAACTGCTCGCCGACCCGATCGTCCGCGATGCGTATCTCGGCGTGCTCCACGAATGACCGAATTCGGCCTTTCCTAACCCCTTTACGTTGCAAAGAGGTGTCATGATTACGACCATCGAGGTTCAAGACGGCGGCTATCGCTTCATGCCGGGTGTCAGCCAGTATTCCTGCGGCATCGGCGCGCTTCCTGGCTTCACCATCGAGCGCGTGCGCTTCGCCGATCCGGTGCCGCTGAGGGAGGGATTTGCGCGGATTGCCGATATCCTCAAAGGCGCCGGCCGCCCCCTGACGGCGTTCGGCGCCTGCGAATTGCGCTCGCCCGCGCCGTTCACGGAGGAGGGCTTTCGCGCCTTCAACGAGATCTACATCAAGACGCTGATCGAATGGGGCGTGATGAAGGACGGCATCAATCCGGTGGCGCGCAGCAATGTCTGTCCGAAGATCGATCCTCCGGCCGAGCCGTGTTTCCATGCCTTCTCCTACGCAGTGCCGGCGCCGCAGGCCGCGCCATCCTTCGTGATCGCCGGCAGCGGCGAGTCGGTCGAAGGCAAGGCGAACTATCGCGACCACATTGTCAGCCCCGGCGATGTCAGTCCGGCGGGCATGCTGGCCAAGGCAAAGTGGGTGCTGGATGAGATGGAACGCCGCATGAGCGCATTTGGGGGCACGTGGAAACAGACCACCGGCGTGCAGCTCTACACCGTGCAGGACGTCTATTCGATCCTGGAAAGCGAACTCGGCCGCCGCGGTGTGTTCAGGAACGGCCTGACCTGGCATTTCAACCGCCCGCCGGTGGTCGGTCTCGACTACGAGATGGACTGCCGCTGCGTTCACATCGAAAAGGTGATCTGACTTCTCCCTCAGCCCGCGAGCGGGCGAAGGTGAGACGGAGCGTGCCTCTCGATCTCGCATCAACGCGCCGCACTCGCATCAAAAGCGCGTGTTGGCGCGCGTTCAATCAAGCCGCTTGCTTGACAGTTGAGTAGCCAATCGTTTCCTTTGGCACCTCCAGATCTGGTGCGGCTGGGACGTCAATGCAGAGCGAAGCGGCAGTCATCAGGCGGCGTGATCTTTTCTCGTTGATCGGCGCGATGGCCGGCAGCGCGGCGATGTATCACGCGATGACCAGCCTCGGCTTCGCCTCCGAGTCGACCTACAAGGGGCCGCTGCGGCTCGAAGGCGATCCGAAGGGCGCATCCGTCCTGGTCCTGGGCGCCGGGCTTGCCGGCATGACGGCGGCGCTGGAGTTGCGCAAGGCGGGCTACAAGGTCCAGGTCCTCGAATTCAACAACAGGGCAGGCGGCCGCAACTGGACGCTGCGCGGCGGCGACACATTCGTCGAACTCGGCGGCCAGAGGCAGACTTGCGAATTCGACCGCGGCCTCTACCTCAACCCGGGTCCGTGGCGGATTCCCTATCATCACCGCGCGCTGCTCGACTATTGCCGGCGGCTCGGAGTTGCGCTCGAGCCGTTCATTCAGTTGAACCACAATGCCTATCTGCACGCCTCGCGCGCGTTCGGCGGCGAGCCGCAAAAGATCCGCGCGATCAAGGCGGATTTCCAGGGCCAGGTTTCCGAACTGCTTGCGAAGGCAACCCAGCAGGGCAAGCTCGACGAGGCGGTGTCCAAGGAAGACCAGGAGATCCTGCTGCAGGCGCTGCGATCCTGGGGCGCGCTGGATTCCGACTATAGATACAACGCCAATCTCGTCTCGGCCGAGTTCCGCGGCTATGCGCGCGAGCCCGGCGGGGGCTTAAGTCCCGAGCCGTTGCCGAGCGATCCCGTCACCTTGTCGGACCTGTTGCGGTCGCGTGTCTGGCGCTACTTGCAGAATTTTGCGCGCTACAGCTTCCAGACCACGATGTTCCAGCCGGTGGGCGGCATGGACATGATCGGCAAGGCGTTTGCGAAGGAGGTCGGCGATCTCATCCGCTATAACGCCAAGGTGACGCAGATCCAGCAGAACGACCGCGGCGTCACCGTCAGCTATGTCGACACGACAAGTCCGTCGACGGTACTGCATGCACAGGCGGATTGGTGCATCTGCACGATCCCGCTCTCGATCCTGAGCCAGATCCCGGTCGACGTCGGCAGCCGCATGCAGGCCGCGATAGACGCCGTTTCCTATGCCGGCGCGGTCAAGGTCGGCCTGCAGTTCAAGCGCCGCTTCTGGGAAGAGGACGAGGCGATCTACGGCGGCATCACCTATACCGACCTGCCGATCCGGCAGATTGCCTATCCCAATGACGGTTTCAATCGCGCCGGACGCGGCGTGCTGCTGGGGGCCTATCTCTTCGAAGGCGCGAATGCGTATGAGTTCACCGCGATGGCGCCGACGCAACGGATCGCAAATGCTGTTGAGTTCGGTTCCATGATCCATCCGCAATACAAACGGGAATTCGAGAACGGCGTGGCGGTCGCCTGGCATCGGGTGCCGTTCACGCTCGGCTGCAGCGGCGAATGGACCGATGAGGGCCGGGCGAAGCATTACAAGCATCTATGCCAGATCGATGGGCGCATCGTGCTGGCCGGCGAGCACGCATCCGATCTGCCGGCCTGGCAGGAGGGCGCGATTCTGTCCTCGCTCGATGCGATCGGGCGGCTGCACGAGCGGGTGGTGAAAACGTGAGGATCGCGCAAAAGGCAGGCGCAGCGCTGCTCACGTTCCTCCCTGCGGCTGCGGGTTTTACGCAGGACAACGCCGCTACGCGCCCGACCTTTAGCTCGGGCTATCGCTTCGTCGAAATGACCGGCGAGGAACTGTTCGCCAATGTCTGCCAGGGCTGCCACATGCCCGATGCCGCGGGCGCTGCCGGCGCCGGAGCCTATCCCTCGCTGATCGCCAACCGGAATCTTGCCACCTCCAGCTATGCCGTCCATCTCGTCGTCAACGGCCGGCGCGGCATGCCGGCCTTCGGCGACATGATGACCGATGGTCAAGTCGCCGCCGTTGTGAATTATCTCAGGACGCATTTCGGCAACAGCTACACGGATGCGGTAACGGCCAAGGAAGTCAGGGAAGCGCGCCGCTGAAGTGCCGACCTAAGGGGGGAAATCGATGAATATTCGCGCAATGCTGCAGGCTGTGTTGCTCTCGGCGGTGGCTTCCGTGCCCGCGCAGGCCGAGATCGTCAGGCATCCGATTCCGAACTCGACATTTCCGATCGCGCAATCGGTGCAGGTCACCGGTAATTCCACGATCTATTATGTCAGCGGCCAGGTACCACTGGTGATCAACAAGGACGCCGATCCTTCGAGCCGGGAAGCCTATGGCGATACCAAGGCTCAGACCGTCAGCGTGCTCAACCGCATCAAGGGCATCCTGGAAGGTCTCGGCCTCGGTATGGGCGACGTCATCAAGATGCAGGTGTTCCTGGTGCACAGCCCGACCGCGCCGATGGACTTCAAGGCGTTCATGGAGGGCTATACCCAGTTCTTCGGAGGCAGTCAGCCGAACCTTCCGGCGCGCTCGGTGGTCGGCGTCGCTTCGCTTGCCAATCCTGGTTTCCTGGTCGAGATAGAAGTGGTCGCGGCAAAGGACGCCAAATAATTCACGGCCGCGCGATGCGCTCGTCCGGAACCAGGGCCTCGAGTGTCGGCCGTGCCAGACGCCGATGCCTTCGACGTGAAAGATACAAAAGAAAGCCGGTGACCACGAGCAGCGGCATCAGCGCCGCGGCTATCATGAACAGCAGCTTGCCCGGCCATCCGAATATGCTGCCGCGGTGAATATCGAGCACGCTCGAAAGCATCCGCTCGCCGATGGTCTTGTCTGCGTAGATTTCCGCCGACACCAGCCGGCCGCTCGCGGCATCGATCCGGAATTCGTCGCGCGCGCCCTCATGCGATGCATCGCGGGACCAGGATCGGATCCGCACGACGGTGCCCGCGCCGGCCGGCAGCGTCAGTTGGGCTGTCGCGAAACGGCTGCCTTGTTCATGCAGGAATGTCGACCATACCCGATCGAGCGCAAGCGGCTTGGTCTCGGCCGCGCCAGTGTCTCGCGCCGCCTTGGGCTTCATCGGCGCGGCGACAGTCGGAGAGGAACGCGCCAGCAGCCAGGTGGCGCCGCTCTTGTACCAGTCGAACGAATACCACAGGCCGGTGAGCACGATCACCAGGTAGATCGGCAGCACCCAGGTTCCGGCGACCGCGTGCAGCGATCTGTGGAAGCCGCGACCGCGCAGCGCCAGGTTCGGCTTCAGCCAGATCTTGACGCTACCGGCGCGATGCGGCCATCGCAGCACGATCCCGGAGATCAGCATCGCGATCAGGCCGATCGCAGCGATGCCGGTGATCTGCCGGCCATAGCCGTTGGCATCCCCGGGTATCAGCAGCCAGCGATGCAGTCTGCGGACCGTGATGAAAAACTCCTCGCCCCGTGGGCTGCCGAGCACGTGCGCATCATAGGGATCGACATAGATCGATGAAGGCCGGGAGCCGCCGTCGTTGCGGGCAAACCGGATTCGCGCCGCGGCGGACGGGTCACTGGACATCGTCACGGCCGAAACCTTGCCGAAATCCGGATTCGTCTGCAATCGCGCGATCAAGGCGTCCGGTGTCAGCATCGGAGCCGAGCGGGCCTCGATCCGCATGATCCCGGCATTCAGGCTGGCTTCGATTTCATCCTCGAAGCTCATCGTCGCGCCGGTGATCCCGACAAGCGCCAGCACCAGCGAAAGCGCCAGGCCAACGACGGAGTGGACCTGCAACAAGGCGGCCTTGATCGATTGCTTGCTCATAAATTGGAAGGAACAGGTCGCGGGATCAGCGTCGAAATCGGCGAGGCCTGATGATCACCGCCCACTCAACGGCGTTATCAGGACGATACCGGAAAGATATTCCTTCCGCCACCCTTAAGGGAAGCTCGCACAGTTTGTAATAGTTCTATCTTGTGTGCCGCGGTGTTGAGCAAGCCCTACAGCCCTTGCTGCGAAGAATAATGTCATCGTCGCGTCGTATATCGCAGTTTTGTTTTCACTCTGCCGCGATGCTTTCGCCGAGAGTCCCATCTCAGAACTTCACCGTCGCCGAGAGCGAGACGCGCCGCGCGTCGCCGAGCGCGACGTTCAGGTTGCTCACCGCGGAGGGATAATAGACGGTGTCGAACAGGTTCTTGACGTTCAGTTGATAGATGACCGGCAGGTTTTCATATTTGGTCTCGTAGCTTGCGAACACGTCGGCGACGACATAGGACGGCAGCACGAATGTGTTTGCTGCGTCGCCGGGCCGGTCGCCGACATAATGCGCGCCGGCGCCGAGCCGCAGCCGGCCCGGCAACGCGGTGCCGAAGTCGTAGACCAGGTAAAGCGAGGCCGTGTTCAGGGCGACGTTCTGCAGCGCCATGCCGGCCAGTGTCGGATCTTCGATCACCCGCGCGTCGGTGTAGCCATAGCTGCCGATCATGCTCCAGTTGTCGGTCAGCCTTCCGGTGACGTCGACCTCGATACCGCGCGAGCGCACCTTGCCGGCGGTGCGAAATTCGACGATGCCGGTAGCGCTGTTGAGCTGCGATACCAGCACGTTCTTCTTGTCGATATCGTAGAATGCCACCGTACCCGAGAGCCGCTTGTTGATATCGAACTTGGCGCCGGTCTCCCAGGAGACGCCCTCTTCGGGCGCGATATTGGAACCAATCACAACGCCGCCGGTGAGGGGCGCGATGGTCGAGGTTGGTTTCAGCGACTGCGTATAGCTTGCATAGAGGGATAGTTGGTCGGTGAGCTTGAGGATGACACCTCCGAGCGGGAGCACCTTGTCTCCGGAAAGATCGGTGTTGGCCTTGAACGGGCGTCCGCGCCCGGCCAGCTGGTCGTAATCCATGTAGCGCACGCCGGCGACCACCGCGAACCGATCGGTCACATGCAGCGTATCCTGGAAGAACAGAGAATATTGGCCAAGCTTGTCGGTCTGGTCGCTGTCGCTGGCGGAGACCGTGGTGCCCGGCTGGATCAGTCCATAGACCGGATCATAGAAATTGAACGAGGGAGTCGCCTGCCGGATCAGGTTCTTGCGGTAGATCGTGCGATACTGGCCGTCACCGCCGAACAGCACATCGTTGCGCATTCCGCCGATCCAGAAGCCGCCCTGCAGGTAGGATGTCCCGTAGCTCACATTGCTGAGCGAACCCTGCGTGCCGTCATTGCTGCGCGTCTCGATGCCGGTCAATGCATTGACGCGGGTGATGCGGAGCTGGTTGGCGCTGAAGGTCTCGGTGTTGTAGCTATAGGCGGCGAAGAGCTTCCAATCCTCATTGAGCCGTTGCTCGACCGAACCCTGTACCAAATCGGATGTTCCCCACATATTGTTGAAGGGCTCATCGAGCCGGCGCGTCGCCGGAATAGGCAGCGGCGATTTGGTGATCGGATCGAACGCCGTGCCGCGGTCGAACGGATAGATGAAATCGCGATGCTCGTAATTGAGCTGTACCGTGGTCGTGTCGCCATACCACGCCAGCGACGGCGCAATCAGTGTTTCGCGGTGACGCCCGAAATTGCGCCAGTAATCCTCGTTGACACCATAGGCAATGAAGCGATAGGCGAGACCGTCCTTGCCGATCGGCCCGGTGATATCGAAGGTCGCATCGGCGCCGTTCTTGTTGTCGGCGTAGGTCGAGCCGAGCAGGGTGATCGATCCGTGCTGATAGAGTTCCGGGCGCTTGCTGATGGTGTTGACGATGCCGCCGGGATCCATGATGCCGTATAACAGCGAGGCAGGTCCCTTCAGCACCTCGACGCTCTCGACGGCCGGGTTGAGGCTGCGGCCCTGAACCAGCGGCATGCCGTTGCGCATGATCGAGCCGTCGCGATTATCGCCGAATCCGCGCCTGATGACGGCATCCTGAGTGCCGGCAAGCGTATTGGTCTGGGTGATGCCGCTGACATTGACGAGCGCATCGTCGAGATTGCGCGGCAATTGATCCTTCAGCACCTGCTCGGGCACGACGTTGACGACTTGCGAGGTGTCGAGTGGGGAGGCGCCGGTGCGCAGCGTGGTCGAACTGGGCATCGCGCGATAGCCCAGCTTGGCTTCATAAAGCGCAGCCGCGGCCGCCGCCGCACGCTCCGATAGCGTGGGCTGCGCCGGCGTAACATTTCGATTTCGTTGAGCAGCCGCCGTTGCTGCTCGAGTCCGCTGCGCGGGCGGCGTCGCTGGACGTGCCGGCTTGCGCTTCTGCGCCGGCGATTCCACCGTCACCGCCGGCAAGGTCACGCTCGATTGTGCCCGCGCGATTGTGATTGAAGATGAGCAACCAGCCAACAGGGCCACGGTGCCGAGGAAAAAATGCGCGCGGCTTCCGCCGCCCCGATGTCGATGGTCTCCCACGAGACGGCGAACAGCACTGAACTTCACTTCGATTCACTTCCACGACGAGATTAGGGCGGTGCCTTTAGCAGCCGATGCGAACAGAAAGAACCGCGCTGGACTTGAATCGCTCTAAGGACGAGCTTCGCACGAATGATTGGCTAATCAGTCGTACGACACGGCAGGAGTCTGCCGCCGGATCGAGCCGCTTCTTCTTCAATTTGTAGCGAAGGAGCAATCGAATGCTTGACTGTTGCCGCCGGATGCGCCGCGCCGTCACCAGCCGCGCCATCTTGCAAAACCTCAGCGTCCCTGTCTGAATGCCGCACAACTGGGGCGAGTGGCATCGGAGACCCAAGATGGTTGGAAACGTCAGACCAAGGCTTTCAATCCTGCTGTCGACCGTATTCGGCGTAGCTTTGCTGGGAACCCCCGCGGTCGCCGCGGAGGGACTGAGCCCGGAGCGGCAGTTCGCGCGCGACGTCTATCAAGAGCTGATCGAGATCAACACCGTCACCGCGACCGGCGACACTGCCAAGGCGGCGGAGGCGATGGCTGCCCGGTTGCGCGCCGCCGGCTTTGCGGACAGCGACGTGCAGGTCTTTTCGCCGGCGCCGCGCAAGGGCAATC
Organism: Bradyrhizobium sp. BRP22; assembly: GCF_020194175.1. GTDB lineage: Bacteria > Pseudomonadota > Alphaproteobacteria > Rhizobiales > Xanthobacteraceae > Bradyrhizobium. Next base: position 63,087 of record NZ_JADYVX010000038.1, read on the forward strand.
TGGTGGCGCGGCTGCGCGGCAGCGGCGCGCGCAAGCCGATCCTCCTGCTCGCCCATATCGACGTGGTCCCGGCCAATCGCGAGGACTGGTCGGTCGATCCGTTCAAGCTGACCGAGCAGGACGGCTATTTCTATGCCCGCGGCAGCGGCGACGACAAATACATGGCCGCGGCCTTCGTCACCAACCTGATCCGGTACAAGAAAGAGGGCTACAGACCTGACCGTGACATCATCCTGGCGCTGGAGACGGATGAGGAGATCCTGGACGCCAACGGCCTCGGCATTCAGTGGCTGCTCAAGAACAAACGTGACCTGATCGATGCCGAATTCGCGCTCAACGAGGGCGGCGGCGTTGGTCTGAAGGACGGCAAGCCGATCCGCAACAGCGTGCAGACCTCCGAGAAGGTCTCGGTGAGCTTCCTGCTCGAAGTCAAGAACCGTGGCGGCCACAGCTCGGTGCCACTGAAGGACAACGCGATCTATCGCCTCGCCGAAGGCCTGGTCCGCCTCTCGAAGTTCAGTTTCCCGATCAATTTGAACGAGACGACGCGGGCCTATTTCGAGCGCACGGCGCAGTTCGAGAGCGAGCAGACGGCATCCGACATCCGAACCGTGCTTTCGGACAAGCCCGATCCGGCCGCGATGTCCTTTGTCCGGCTCGCGGCCAATCCTGCCTATAACGCGCAGCTCCGCACCACCTGCGTGGCGACGATGCTCGAGGCTGGCCACGCCGTGAACGCGCTGCCGCAGCTTGCGACCGCCAAGGTGAACTGCCGCATCATGCCGGGCGAGCCGGTCGACGGGGTCAAGGCGACGCTGGAGCGCGTGCTCGCCGACGACCAGATCCAGGTCACCCAGATGGGCCAGGCCGTGCTGAGCGCGCCGTCGGCCCTGCACGAGGAGATCATGGGCGCGATCGAGAAGCTGTCGCGCGAGTTCTGGCCGACCGCGGCGGTGATCCCGACCATGAGCACCGGTGCCACCGACGGCAGCTATCTGCGCAACGCGGGCATCCCGACCTACGGCCATTCCGGCCTCGCTGCCGATATCAGCGACATCCGCGCCCACGGCAAGGATGAACGGATTCTGGTGAAATCATTCTACGAAGGCGAGGACTATCTCTATCGCCTGGTGAAGATGCTCGCCGGCGGAACGTGACCGGCCCCACCGTCATTGCGAGGAGCGGTAGCGACGAAGCAATCCATGCCTCCGCGAGCGTTGAGATGGATTGCTTCGCTTCGCTCGCAATGACGTGAGGAAGCAACGCGTCGTGCCCGTCGACTTTCTGTGCCGCCCAATGTTTATGCACACGTAAGAAGAATGAGCAGGGATTAGCTGCATTTACATGCAGTTCTAGGCGCCTTTGGGCTCGCCGACTTTTGACTGGCATTGTTAAACTACAGATAGTTTCGCCTCCTGTTTCGAGCCGATGCGGATGCGTTCGTCGAACGAGCCTTTATGAAGCCTGCTCCCTTCAAATACATCGCGGCTTCGTCGCTGGATCACGCGCTCTCGCTCAAGGCCGAACATGGCGACGAGGCGAGATTCCTCGCCGGCGGCCAGAGCCTGGTCCCGGCGATGAATTTTCGCCTGGCGCGGCCGGCGGTCGTGATCGATATCAATGGTCTGGATGATCTGGCCGGCATCGATCACGGCCCAACCATTCGCGTCGGCGCACTGACGCGCTATTGCGCGCTCGAACAGGACAACGGATTCCTTCGCTCCTGTCCGCTGTTCGCCGATGCGCTGCCACATATCGCGCATCCGCAGATCCGCAACCGCGGCACTATCGGCGGCAATCTCTCGCATGCCGATCCGGCTTCCGAGCTTCCTGCTGTGGCGGTCGCGATGGAAGCGCGGATGCGGCTGAAATCCGCGGGCGGCGAACGGCAGCTTGCAACATCGGAGTTCTTCCAGGGTTCGCTCACCACCGATCTCGCCGCCGACGAGATGCTGGTCGATGTTGAGTTTCCGGCACTGCCGCCACTCAGTGGCTCCTGTTTCATGGAAGTTGCGCGGCGCCGTGGCGACTTTGCCATCGCCGGTGTGGCAGCCATCGTGACACTGGACACGGAAGGCCGCTATGCCAAGGTCCGGCTCGCGCTATGCGGCGTTGGCGAGACGCCCTTCGATGCCAGCGAGGCTGCTGCATCCCTGATCGGCGAGCCTTGCACCGATCGGCCGATCAAGGCCGCCGCTGCCGCCATTCAGGCGGCGATCGAGCCCGCCGGCAACGTCCACGCCAGCGCCGATTATCAGCGGCATCTTGCCGGCGTGCTGGCGCAGCGCGCGATCCGCACGGCCTATCAGCGAGCGGCAAATGCAGCCTGACCGCCACGAGATCAGTGTCTCCGTCAACGGGACGCCTTATCGGCGCAGCATCGAGTCGCGGATGCTGCTCAGCGATTTCCTGCGCCACGATCTGTTGCTTGCCGGCACCCATGTCGGCTGCGAGCACGGCGTCTGTGGCGCCTGCACCGTGCTGCTGGATGGCGCGCCGATCCGCTCCTGCCTGATGCTCGCGGTGCAGGCCAATGGTCACGAGCTCTCGACCATCGAAGGGCTCGCCTCTAATGCCGGCGAACTCAGTCCGGTGCAGAAGGCGATGCACGATCATCACGGCCTGCAATGCGGCTATTGCACGCCGGGCATCCTGATGACGATGACGGCGTTCCTGAAGCAGAACCCGCAGCCGTCGGAGGACGAGGTCCGCGAGGTGCTGTCGGGCAATCTCTGCCGCTGCACCGGCTATCAGCACATCGTCGACGCCATGATGGCGGCGGCGCAGGCGATGCGGGCGGCCGCGCCATGACTACGCGTTTCTTCGGCGCCCCAGTCAAACGCAACGAGGACCGCAAGCTCCTCACCGGGCAGGCGCTGTTCATCGACGATGTCGAGCTGCCGGGCATGCTGCACGCGGCGTTCCTGCGCAGCCAGGCCGCGCATGCGCGCATCGCGCGCATCGATGTTTCCCGCGCGCTGCAGCGTCCGGGTGTCGTCGCGGTCTACACCGCCGACGACTACGGCGACTATTGGCAGCGCGGTCCGCTATTGGTGCCGCCACCGCCGATCCCGGGCAGCGTGTTCAACCTGCGCACGCAGGTGCCGCTTGCCAAGGACAAGGTCCGGCATGTCGGCGAGCCCCTGGCCGTCGTCGTCGCCGAGAGCCGCTACATCGCCGAGGATGCGCTCGACGATATCGATGTCGATCTCGAGCCGCTGCCGGCGGTGATTGATCTCGAGGCGGCGCTGCGGCCCGGTTCAGCGCTGGTGCACGACGATCTCGGCTCCAACGTCTCAGCGCATGTGCATCAGAGCAAGGGCGACTATCGCGCCGCCGCCGCGAATGCGCATCTGGTGATCAAGCGGCGCTTCGCCTATGAACACGGCATTTCGTCAACCATCGAGACCCGCGGCGTGGTGGCGCATTGGGAAGCGCGCAGCCAGCACATGACGATCTGGGACACGACCCAGGCGCCGGTGTTCGTCCGCAACGGTCTCGCCGCCGTGCTCGGCCTCGGCGAGCGGCAGGTGCGCGTGATCGCACCGTTCGTCGGCGGCGGCTTCGGGCCGAAGATCATGATGTTCTATCCGGAAGAGGTCGCGCTGCCCTGGATCTCGATGCGGCTCAACCGTCCGGTGAAATGGATCGAGGACCGGCTGGAACATTTCTTCGCCACCACGCATGAGCGCGGCCAGATCCATGACGCCGAGATCGCGGTCGCGCACGACGGCCGCATCCTCGGCGTCAAGGACGTCTTCCTGCACGACGGCGGCGCCTACGATCCTTACGGGCTGACGGTGCCGATCAACAGCCAGTGCACCTTGCTCGGGCCCTACGTGGTGCCGGCCTACGACTCGACCTTCACTGCCGTCTTCACCAATCTGCCGATCGTGACGCCCTACCGCGGCGCCGGACGGCAGCACGGCGTGTTCGTGATCGAGCGTCTGCTCGATCTTGCCGCACACGAACTGAACATCGACCCCGCCGAGATCCGCCGGCGCAACCTCATCCCCGCCGATGCGTTCCCCTACAAGAACGGCATCATCTACCAGGACTTCTCTGTTCTCGAATACGATAGCGGCAATTACGAGCCGGTGCTCGACCAGGCGCTGCAGGCGATCGACTATTCCGGGTTCAGGCAGGAGCAGGAGAAACTGCGCGCGCAAGGCCGTCATGTCGGCATCGGCATCGCCTGCTACGTCGAGGGCACCGGCATCGGGCCTTATGAAGGCGCCAAAGTGCAGGTGCAGGCCAACGGCAAGGTCAGCGTCGCGACCGGCATCGGCACGCAGGGGCAGGGGCATTTCACGAGTTTCGCCCAGATTGTCGCCGACCAACTCGGCGTCGACGTCACCGATGTCGACATCGTCACCGGCGATACCGACCAGTTCTATTGGGGCGCCGGCACCTTTGCCAGCCGCGGCGCTGTTGTCGCCGGCAATGCCGTCAACGAGGCCTCGCGCGCGGTCCGGCAGAAGGCGCTGAAGCTCGCCAGCGACGCCTTCGAATGCGCCGAGGAGGATCTGGTGCTTGCCGACGGCAAGATCTCGATCGTCGGCATTCCCGAAAAATTCTTGAGCCTCGGCGAACTGGCGCGGCGCGCCAACCCGATGCGCGGTGCGGTGAAGCCCGGCACCGAGCCGGGATTGGAATCGACGCAATATTTCGGCCCGCCGAGCGGCGCCACCGCCAATGGCGTGCATGCCATGATCGTCGAAGTCGACCCTGACACGTTCGACATCAGGATCCTGAAATACGTCGTCGTCCATGATTGCGGCACGGTGATCAACCCGCTGATCCTCGAAGGCCAGATCCATGGCGGCGTCGCGCAGGGCATCGGCAACGCCTTCTACGAAAAGCTTGTTTTCGACGACCAGGGCCAGCTGCTGAACGCCTCGCTCGCCGATTATCTGTTGCCGACCGCGCTCGACGTGCCGCGCATGCAGCTCGGCCACACCGTGACGCCGTCGCCGCTCAATCCGCTGGGCATCAAGGGCGCGGGCGAAGCCGGCGCGATTCCCGTCGGTCCCCTGTTCGCGCAGGCGATCGAGGATGCACTGCAGCTCAAGGAAAAGAACGTCGAACTGCTGGAGATTCCCTTGAGCCCGAGCCGGATCTTCGAACTGATCAAGGCGAGCGTGCCATGAGGACGGCGGGGGTCTTTCGGCTTTCAATGGCGCATCCCGGCGATCTCTCCGAGCTCGATCGCCTGATCGCGGACGGCACGGTCCGTGCCGCCGACGTCGTCGCCATCATCGGCAAGACGGAGGGCAATGGCGGCGTCAATGATTTTACCCGTGGCTACTTCACCCAGACCTTGATGCTGCTGCTGTCGAAATATCTCAACAAGCCGGCAGAGCAGCTGCTCCACGAAATCCCCTGCGTGCTCTCGGGCGGCACCGAGGGTGTGATGAGCCCGCATTACAGCGTGTTCTGCATCAGCGACGCCGAACCGGCGCTGCGCACCGGATCATCGCTCGCGATCGGCACCGCCTTCAGCCAACCGGTGCCGGCCGAGGATGTCGGCCGCCGTGCCCATGTCGACAGCGTCGCCAATGCCGTGCGCGCCGCGATCGCCAAGGCTGGGATCGAGCGATTGGAGGACGTCCATTTCGTGCAGGTCAAATGCCCCTGCGTGACGGTCGCCCGCGCCGCGGCCGCGATCGCCGCCGGCAAGACGCCGCTCACCAACGATCCTAACAAGTCGATGGCCTTTGCCCGCGCCGCCGGTGCATTCGGCGTGGCGGTCGCGCTCGATGAACTGGCGCCGTCGGCCTTCACCGACGCATCGCTGCTCAGCGATTTTTCGATCCAGTCGCCGCGCGCCAGCATTTCCTCGGGCGTCGAGGTCGAAAGCAATGAGGTCGTCGTGCTCGGCAACAGCCCGCGCTGGAGTGGATCGCTGCGCATCTCGCACCGGCCGATGGCTGATGCGCTCGACATCGGCGCGGTCGTCGACGTGCTCGCCGATCTCGGCATTGCGGCGAGGCCGCAGGTCTCCGCCGCGGACGCCCAGCGCATTGCCAGTGTGCTGGCCAAATGCGAGCCCGACCGGCGCGGAAGGATTCGCGGCAACCGGCACACCATGCTCGACGACACCGATATCAATGCGCAGCGCCACATCCGCGGCGCGGTTGCCGGCCTCGTCGCCGGCGTGATCGGCGATGGCAGGATCTTCGTCTCCGGCGGCGCCGAACATCAGGGCCCCGATGGCGGCGGCCTGATTGCCGTCATTGCGTCGCAAGAGGAAGGTCTGGCCTGATGCGCATCGTCATCATCGGCGCGGGTGTCGCGGGCTGCGTGATGGCGCGCCGGCTCGCGCGCCTCGACGGAGTGGAGGTGACCTGCCTCGAGCGGGTCTCGCGCGACGATCATTCCGAAGCCGGCACCGGACTCAATGTCGGGCCGAACGCCGTCAAGGCGATGAGGCTGATCGATCCTGAACTCACCGATCGTATCACCGCTGCGAGCTTTCTCTGGGACAATTGGCGGATCTCGCTGACCGACGGCACCGTGCTGTTCGACCTGCCGCTGGAGGAGGTCGCGGACGGACCGGGCTGGCGCATCCGTTGGTCGGAGCTCTATCGCGTGCTGCGTGAAGCGGCGGGTGACACGGTGTCCTACGGCTGCGAGATCGTCGAGGTCGGCCGCGACGGTGCCGATCCGCGCAAGACCTCCGTCACCTGGACGCAGGACGGCAACACGCACCGGCTCGACAACATCGATCTGTTGATCGCCGGCGACGGCCGCTACTCGCAGGTGCGCCGCGCGATCTCCGGTGAGCCGCGGATCATGCCGACGGGAGTGGCGATCTTCCGCGTGCTGGTGCCGGATACCTCAAACGGCCTGATCGACGATTACGAGCAGTGGTTCAACGGACCGAACCGGCTGTTGTCCTTCCGCGTGCCCGCGGACCACGTCTACGTCGCCGGCACGTTTCCGATCGATCCCGAGGCGCAGATCTCCGAGAGCCAGAAGACGCCCGACGTCCTGCGCGCCGTCTACACCCCGCGTGCGGCGCCGCCGAGCGACCAGGCCCGCTGGCTGATCGACACCGTCTGCAACAATGTCGCCGATACTCATTGGGCGCGGATGCAGGAGCATGAGGTGCTCTATCGCGCCGTCGATTGCAACGTGCTCTATCTCGGCGATTCCGCCCATGGCATGGTGCCGACCCTGGGGCAGGGCGCGACCCAGGCGCTGGAGGATGCCGCCAATGCGGCCGCGCTGATCATGCAGCGCTACAGCAGCGGAAGCCGCGATGTCGCAAGCTGGCTCACCGAGTTCGAAGTGCTGCGCAAGGACCGCATGCGTTTCGTGATGGAGTTCTCACTTCACGCAACCGATACGATGCTGGCAGGCGCCGATCCGGTCGCGGGGACCCTGCACAAGAACGAGCCGCCATTTCTGAACAAGTTGAAGTCGCTCTATTGCGACGTCGGACTGCCGCGAATATAGCGGCCAAGCATTTGAGGAGATCAATGTCATGACCAGAGCCGAACCGACGCTGCCGATCGCAACCGTGCACGGGCTCTATCACATCGCCATCAAGACCGAGAATTTGGCAGCCACGCGAAAGTTCTACACCGAGATCATCGGGCTGCGCGAATTCGCGCGTCCCGATTTCGGCTACCCCGGCGCCTGGCTCGGCTGCCCGCAGCCCGGCGGACTCGCGATCATGCATATCTATGCCGGCGGTCCCGCGCTCGGTCCCGAGGGCAAGGCGCCGGCGGGAACGGCGGCGATCGACCACGTCTCGCTGTCCTGTTCCGGCTATCGCTCGTTCGTCTCCCGCTTCAAGGCGGCGGGGCTCGACTGGCGCGAATTCATCGTGCCGGGGACCACGCTCTGGCAATTGTTCGTCTATGACCCCAGCGGCGTGCAGCTCGAGCTGACCTTCGAATGCGGCGGCGAGGGCGAGGAGAAGCCGGACATGTCGCCGGGCCGCAAATATGTCGCGGGCGCGAGCTTCTTCGACAAGGCGACCTATCCCAAGCTCGCCTGACGATGGCATTCGCGCGGGACGATTGACATCAGGCTGTGTCTGGGGGAGAGGACGGTCCTCTTTCCTTGGAGAAGTTTGAATGGTGGATTCGAGCAGCGCCCGATCCGGAGCCCGCGTGGCCGTTGCCGGCCTCGGTGCGATCGGTGCGAGCGTCGTGAAGGAACTGGATCGCGGCATCGAGGGATTGGTGCTCACCGCGGTGTCGGTGCAGAACATCGCCAAGCACCAGGCCTGGCTCAATGATTTGAAGACGCCGCCAAAGATCCTGCCGATCGAGCAACTCGCCGACGCCGCCGACATCGTCGTCGAATGCGCGCCGAGCAGGCTGGTGCGCTCCATCGTGGCGCCGGTGATCGAGCGCGGCAGGACCGCGATCGTGCTCAGTGTCGGCGCGCTGTTGCAGAACGAGGACCTGATCGCGCTTGCGAAGAAAAGCGGCGGCCAGATCGTGGTGCCGACCGGTGCGCTGATCGGGCTTGACGCCGTCACCGCAGCGGCCGAGGGCACCATCCATTCGGTCCGGCTGGTGACGCGGAAGCCGCCACTCGGGCTCGTCGGCGCGCCTTATCTGGTCGAGAACGACATCAGCGTCGAAGGGCTCTCCGAGCCGCTGCGGATCTTCGAAGGAACCGCGCGCGAGGCGGCAAAGGGCTTTCCCGCCAACCTCAACGTCGCCGTCGCGCTGTCGCTCGCCGGCATCGGCGCTGATCGTACCAGAGTGGAGATCTGGGCCGACCCGACCGTGACGCGCAACACCCACCGCATCGAGGTGGATTCCGATTCGGCGCGGCTCTCGATGACGATCGAGAACATCCCTTCCGAAAATCCGCGCACCGGACGCATCACCGCGCTGTCGGTGATCGCCTATCTGCGCAAGCAGCGCGCCTCGCTGCGCATCGGGACCTGAGGTTGGGTGCTGCAGCGCTGCGGGTTTTCGGCTAAGCTCCGGGGTCAACCACCGCCGAGTTGCCCATGCAGATTCATCCGGACGACCTGCTTCTCATCGTCGACGTGCAGAACGACTTCTGCCCCGGCGGCGCGTTGGCGGTTGCCGAGGGCGACGCGGTGGTGCCGGTGATCAATCGGCTCTCCGTGCGGTTCGATCATGTGGTGCTGACGCAAGACTGGCATCCGCCCGGCCATAGTTCCTTTGCCACCTCGCGGCCCGGCTCGGCTCCGTTCCAAACCATCGCCATGCCCTATGGTCCGCAGACACTGTGGCCGGACCATTGCGTGCAGGGGACGGAAGGCGCCGCATTCCATCCGAAGCTTTCGACCGATAGAGCGGAGCTTGTGATCCGGAAGGGCTTCCGTTCCGCGATCGATTCCTATTCCGCGTTCTACGAGAACGACCGCACCACGCCGACGGGCCTTGCCGGCTACCTGCGCGAGCGCGGGCTGAAGCGGATCTTCATGGCCGGGCTCGCGACTGATTACTGCGTGCATTATTCCGCGCTGGATGCACGCCGGCTCGGCTTCGAGACCGTGGTCGTGGAAGCCGGCTGCCGGGCAATCGATCTGTCCGGCTCGCTTGCGGCTGCGCGCGAGGGAATGGCCGCTGCCGGCGTTCGGGTCGTGAACGACCTGGATTGAGCCGCCCCATCCGTATCTCAGGCAAAAAGCATTGTTTTGATTAGGCTTTTGCTCTAGAGCCTGATCCGATCAGGTTGAATCGGTTGCGAGTTTGCTTCACCTCCCCCCGCTTGCGGGGAGGTCGGCGCGAAGCGCCGGGTGAGGGTTCTCTCCTCTTGGGAGTCCCAATGTGGAGACAGTCCCCACCCGGGCCC
>NZ_JADYVX010000039.1 GCF_020194175.1 Bradyrhizobium sp. BRP22
GGGTGGGGGTAGCGGTTCGTTCTCTGTGGCACTTTCCCTGGGGTTGCCCCCGCCGGACGTTATCCGGCACCGCATGTCGATGGAGCCCGGACTTTCCTCCCCCGCGGCCTTTCGGCACCTGCGGGAGCGGCCGTCCGGCCGACTGACGCCCATAGGCATGGGGGTTTGTTGCCGTAAGGTCAAGAGACAAGCCGGGGTCCCGAACGGCTCCAAATAAATTATCCTGAAGATGTCGTTTTGCGTGCCGCCCGCTCGACTGGGTGTCGGCGATCCAGCCGATCTAGAGGAGATTTCGAGATGCAGTATCTGTTGTTGATCTACCAGAACGAGGTCGAGTACGCGAAACTCGACGCGGCAACGAGCCAGAAGATGATGGAGGAATACGGCAAGTTCACCCAGTCCATCATCCAGAGCGGCAACTTCAAGGCAGGCGACCGGCTACGACCGACGACTACGGCGACCAGCGTGCGCGTGCGCGACGGCAAGACGCTGACCACGGATGGCCCCTTCGCGGAGACGCGCGAGCAACTTGGCGGCTATTATCTGATCGAAGCAAAGGACCTCGACACGGCGCTGGCGATCGCGGCGCGCATCCCGAGCGCAAGGCTCGGCACGATCGAGGTGCGACCGATCTGGGTCTATGATTGAATGTCGTTCCGGGGCGCGCAAAGCGCGAACCCGGAACCTCGAGATTCCGGGTTCGCATCTTCGATGCGCCCCGGAATGACGGTGCCGCAAAATGACCCCGACCCAGATCGAAAAGATCTTCCGCGACGAGGCGAGCCGGGCGCTGGCGACGCTGATCCGTCTCGTCGGCGATTTCGATCTCGCGGAGGACGCGCTGCAGGAGGCGTTCGCGGTGGCGCTGGAGCGCTGGTATGCGGGCGACTTGCCGGACAATCCGCGGGCGTGGCTCGTCAATGTCGGCCGCAACAAGGCGATCGACCGCATCCGCCGCAATGCGGTGTTCCGCGGCAAGGAGCAGGAGTTGACGCACGAGCTACTGCTCAACGCGGCGGCTCCTTCCGAGCTCGCCGATGCCACGCTCGATGACGATATGCTGCGGCTGATCTTCACCTGCTGCCATCCATCCTTTGCCGAGGAGGTGCAGGTCGCGCTGACGCTGCGCACGGTCTGTGGCCTCGGCACGGCCCAGGTCGCGCGGGCCTTCCTCGTCAGCGAGGACGCGATGGCGCAACGGCTGCTCCGCGCGAAGCAGAAGATTCGTCTTGCCGGCATCCCCTACGAGGTGCCGGAGCGCGAGGCGCTGGAACCCAGGCTGCGCGGCGTGCTGGCGGTGATCTATCTCGTCTTCACCGAAGGTTATGCCGCGACCTCCGGCGAGGACCTGATGCGCCCGGATCTGGCGCGCGAGGCGATCCGGCTGGCGCGGCTGATCGATGCGCTGATGCCCGCCCGCGGCGAGATCAAAGGGCTCCTGGCCTTGATGCTCCTGCACGATGCGCGCCGCGCGGGCCGCAAGACCGCAGGCGGGGACATCGTGCTGCTCGAGGAGCAGGACCGCTCGCTGTGGGATTATCGCCAGATCGCCGAAGGCCTGCGATTGGTGGAGGAGGCGCTGCGCATGCCCGGCCGGCCGCAATCCTACGCCGTGCAGGCCGCGGTCGCGGCGCTGCATGCCCGTGCGCCGAGCTATAAAGACACGGACTGGCCGCAGATCGCCGGCCTCTACGAGGTGCTGCTCCGCATCAGCCCCTCGCCGGTGATCGAGCTCAATCATGCCGCGGCGGTGTCGATGGTCGACGGTCCGGCGCGCGCGCTCGACCTGATCGACGCACTCGAAGCGCGCGGCAGCCTCAAGGGTTACGAACTGCTTCCCGCAGTCCGCGCAGATCTGTTGCGCCGCCTCGGTCGCACTGATGACGCGCGCGAAGCCTATCTGGCGGCAACCGCCGCGACGCAACTGGAGCCGCTGCGGCGGCTCTATGCGCGCCGCATCGCGGAGATGGAGTGATGGCGCTACTTCCCACCTCCCTTGAAAAAGGGGAGGTCGATTTGCGCGGAACGCGCAAAGCGGGTGGGGATCACCTCTCTCCACGAACGCCAGCGCCCGTGGTTGACCCCCCATCCCGACCTTCCCACTTTCAGGGGGAAGGGGTTTCGAGCGTCGTTGTGGAGTCAGTGCCTACTTCGCTGCAACCCCTCCCGTCGCTTCCGGCAGGCTTTCCAGCAGCGCGTGCAGGGTGATCATGGTCGACTGGTCGGCGATGCCGTCGACGCGGGCCTGGCGGAAATGGCGCTGGAAGGCGGTGACGACTTCCATGGTGGGGCCGTCAAACTTGCCGTTGGTCGGGATGTTGTAGCCGTAGCGGGCGAATGCCTTCTGCATGTTGGTGACGTTGTCGCTGATCGCGCCGAGCTGGAGCGTATCCCCGCGCACGATCGGCGCTGGCTGAACCCAGTGCCCGACACCGGAATTGGCCAGCGAATGCCATGGGAACTTCTCGCCGGGATCCTTCTTGCGCGCTGGCGCCACGTCGGAATGGCCGAGCACGCGATGCGCGGGAACGTTGCGGCGGAGCATGATGCCGCGGCACAGCGCGATCACTGCCGCGATCTGGCGCAGTGGGTAGTCCGGATAACCCCAGTCGTGTCCGCGGTTGATGATCTCGATGCCGATCGAGCAGGAATTGATATCCTCTTCGCCGGCCCAGGAGGACACGCCGGCATGCCAGGCACGCTTGCTCTCCGGCACGCACTGAACGATGCGGCCGTCCTCCAGCACAATATAATGTGCGGAGACCTCGGTGCCGGCGGTGCAGAGCTGCGCGATGGCGCCTTCAACGTCGGGCATGCCGGTGTAGTGCAGCACGATCATGTCGGGCTGCCGGCCGTTATTTCGTTCACCGAAATTCACCGACGGGATGACGTCGGAGACGATCGAGGAGTCCGGAGTAAAGGTCTTCATGTCGGCGATGGCCCTGGGAACTGGAAGGGCGTGTTGACGCTTCGAATCAGCTGACGTGAACGAACCAGACGACATCCCAAATCTCAAACCCGGCGGCACAACGGCAACCCTGCAATTTCGGGACAGCCTTCAATTTACTATTCCTTTACCCTGCCGCGGGCGCAATCACATGACGCGCATGCCACGCGAATTTTAGACCCGGCTGTGGATGGTGCGGTTCCACGTGTGGTGAAAAAGCAAAAGAAACCGTGAAGGATTCGGCAACGCTTTCTTAACGCTAAATGCCGTTACTAAGTGATGAATAGCCGAACCGGTATTTGAGGGACGGCCGAGGCCCGCTTGCGCGCGAAATCCCATGGCAGCCCAGCAAACTCCGGTCGGAAATCAGGATTTGCGGCCTGATATGGGAACCGGCGCGTGCTCCGTGCCGCGGCTGTTCGGCCGGAACCGCGCACTGATGCGCAACCATTCGAGGCGCCATGGGCTGGTCCGTGTCCAGTTTCGACCCTGTATGCCGGACGGCGTCCGGAGCCGGCGCATGACGCCTGCTGCGCCCCATACTTCCGTACTCGGCCATGAGGCGGTCGCGCTGCTGAATCCGCAGGACGGCGGCATCTATGTCGACGCCACCTTTGGCGCTGGCGGTTATAGCCGACTGATTCTCGCCGTGCCTGGAACCCGCGTCATCGGCATCGACCGCGACCGGTCGGCGATCACGGCCGGTTTCGATCTGGTCGATCGCGCCGACGGCCGGCTGACGCTGGTCGAGGACCGCTTCTCCAGTCTCGCCGACATCTGCGTGGCCCAAGGCGTCGAAGCCGTTGACGGCGTGGTGATGGACATCGGCGTCTCCTCGATGCAGCTCGACCAGGCCGCGCGCGGCTTCTCGTTCCGCCTGGCAGGTCCGCTCGATATGAGAATGGGGCATTCGGGGCCGACCGCGGCGGATGTGATCGCAACCGCGTCCGAGCGCGATCTCGCCGACATCATCTATCTCTTCGGCGAGGAGCGGCACTCGCGCGCGGTGGCGCGCGCCATCGTCGCCGCGCGCAAGGAAGCGCCGATCACGACGACACAAGCGCTGGCCGACATCGTCGCCAGGGTGGTCCGTTCCAAGCCGAACGAGATCCATCCGGCGACGCGGACGTTCCAGGCGCTGCGCATCTTCGTCAATGAAGAGCTCGACGAATTGCATCGCGCGCTTACCGCCGCCGAGCGCGTGCTCAGGCCAGGCGGCCGGCTGGCGGTCGTCTCGTTCCATTCGCTGGAAGACCGCATCGTCAAGAATTTTCTTGCCGAGCGCGGCAAGGCGGCGGGCGGCTCACGGCATCTGCCCGAAGTGGCGCAGATGGCGCCGAGCTTCAAGATATTGACAAAACGTCCGCTGACGCCATCCGAGGACGAGGTCGCGGCCAATCCCCGCGCGCGATCGGCCAAGCTGCGCGCCGCCGAACGCACCGAGGCGCCGGCGCATGCCGCGGGTGCGCCGCCGTCTTGGCCGACGCTCGAACGCGTGATGAGGGGAGGCTAGCGAATGCGCATCCTCCACTTCCTCGTCATTGGTTTTCTCGTGGTTTGTGCGGCCTATGTCTACCGCATCAAGATGGAATCGACGGCGCGCACCGAACGCGTGCTGCGGCTCAACGCGGAAATCCGCGAGCAGCGCGACGCGATCGCGGCATTGCGTGCCGAATGGGCCAAGCTCGACGCGCCGCTTCGGCTGCAGGGATTGGCCGAACGTCATCTCGCGTTGAAACCGCTCACGGCCAATCAATATGACTCCTTGAAGAACCTGCCTGAACGTCCGCCGAACTTCGCGCGGCCAGGCGCGCCCGATCCGATCGGCGCGATGATCAACACCATCGAGGCGGCCGCCGACCAGGACAGCGTGACCGGATCGGTAGAGCAGCCGGCGCAGCAGGGAGATCAGCAATGACCGACCGCGCGCCAAGCACAAAGCCGGCCGAGCCGTGGCGGCAGCGGCTGATCCGCAGCATGCTCTACGGGCGGAATGTCGACCGCACCGCGAAGGCGCGCGCCCGTGTCGGTTTCGCGATCCTCGCCTTTGCCGCCGTCTACGCCATCATTGCCGGGCGGCTCGTGATGTTCGCGATCGGCGCCGACAGCCATGGCGCCCGGCGCACCGCCGCGCAGGATGCGATGGCGACCGCGCGCCCCGATATTGTCGACCGCAACGGCGCGATCCTTGCAACCGACGTCAAGGCGCCGAGCCTGTTCGGCGAGCCGCGCCGCATCATCGACAAGGACGAGGCGATCGAGCTTCTGACCGCGACGCTGCCCGACGTCGACACCGCCGAAGTGCGCGATCGTCTGTCCTCGAGAAAGGGCTTCGTCTGGCTGAAGCGCGAGATCACGCCGCAGCAGCAGCAGGATATCCACCGCCTCGGCATTCCCGGCATCGGCTTTTTGCGCGAGAACAGGCGCATCTATCCGACCGGCGCTGCCGTTGCCCACCTGATCGGCCTTGTCAATATCGACAACCAGGGCATCGCCGGCATGGAGAAGTGGCTGGACAATAACGGCCTGGCCGATCTGCATCGCGCGGGCTTTGCCACTGACCGCCTGCAGAAGCCGGTGGAACTGTCGATCGATCTGCGCGTCGAGCATGCGCTGCGCGACGAGCTCTTGAAGGCCAAGGAGAAATACAAGGCCAAGGCGGCCTCGGGCCTCGTCTCCAACGTACGGACCGGCGAGATCGTCGCGCTGGTCTCACTGCCCGATTTCGATCCGAACAATCCGAAGGAGGCGCACGACCCTGACCGTATCAACCGCCTGACCACGGGCGTGTTCGAGATGGGCTCCACCTTCAAGACGCTGACGCTGGCGATGGCACTGGATTCCGGCAAGGCCACGCTCAACACCATGTATGACGCGCGCGGTGCGCTGCACTATGGCAAGTTCGCGATCCACGACACCCATCCGCTCGGCCGCGCGATCTCGCTGTCGGAAGTGTTCACCTTCTCCTCCAATGTCGGCGCGGCCCGCGTTGCGCTGAGCCAGGGGGTGGAGGCGCACAAGGCGTTCCTGAAGAAGGTCGGTCAGCTCGACCGGCTGCGCACCGAACTGCCGGAGAGCGCATCGCCGATCGTGCCAAAGCGCTGGGGCGAGTTGAACACGATCACCATCTCCTTCGGCCACGGCATCGCGGTTGCGCCGCTGCAGGCGGTGATGGGCATCAACGCGATGGTCAATGGCGGCTATCTGATCCAGCCGACCTTCCTGAAGCGGTCGGAGGAAGAGGCGAGGGCGATCGCGAAAAAAGTGGTCAAGACCGAGACGTCGGACAAGATCCGCTATTTGATGCGGCTCAACGCCGAGATCGGAACCGCCAAGTCGGCCGATGTGAAGGGCTATTATATCGGCGGCAAGACCGGCACCGCGGAAAAGGTGGTCAATGGCCGCTATTCCAAAAAGCAGGTGCTGAACTCGTTTACGGCCATCATGCCGGCCGATAATCCGAAGTACCAGCTTCTGGTGATGCTGGACGAGCCGAAGGCGCTGCCGGAGACCCATGGTTTCATCACCTCGGGCTGGAATGCGGTGCCGACCGGTGGCAAGGTCATCGCCCGTATTGCGCCGCTTTTGGGGATCGAGCCGCGCTTCGATCTGCCGCCGTCCGACCGCCTTATTCTTGCGGCATCGAGGACAACCCAGTAAGGCGTGGAGCGGGGCATGATCCGGAAGCGTGAAATGCGGAATTCCGGGAGGATCATGCTCAAACCGAAAGCGAGAGCAGGGCGCCGCTTCGAGGAAGCGCTGTCACATTCGAACGTGTAAATCGTCGGCCGGACTGGAAGATCATGAGACTTCGCGACCTCTTCAGTGCTGATGCCACGATCGATCCGCTTGCCGAAGC
The DNA here is from genome assembly GCF_020194175.1 of Bradyrhizobium sp. BRP22. Classification (GTDB taxonomy): domain Bacteria; phylum Pseudomonadota; class Alphaproteobacteria; order Rhizobiales; family Xanthobacteraceae; genus Bradyrhizobium. Next base: position 6,807 of record NZ_JADYVX010000039.1, read on the forward strand.
GATCGAAATCGGAGGATTGACCGCCGATAGCCGCACGGCAAAGGCCGGCGATCTGTTCTTCGCGCTCGCCGGTTACAAGACCGATGGGGCGCGCTTCATCGATGCCGCGATTGCCGCAGGCGCGGTGGCGGTCGCGGGCGACCATCGGCCGCAGGGTGGCCTGCGCGTGCCCTTTGTCGTGACGCCCAATCCACGCCGCGCATTGGCATTGGCTGCGGCGAAGTTCTTCCCGCGCCAGCCGGAGACGATTGCGGCGGTGACCGGCACCAGCGGCAAGACATCGGTGGCGGCCTTCACGCGTCAGATCTGGCAGCGATTGGGGCACGATGCCGCGAGCATCGGCACCATCGGCCTGGTGTCGCCGAAGCGCACGGTCTACGGCTCGCTGACCACGCCCGATCCGATCGAACTGCATCGCCAGCTCGACGAGATCGCCGGTGACGGCGTCACGCATCTCGCATTCGAGGCGTCCTCGCACGGGCTCGACCAGTATCGGCTCGACGGCGTGCGCGTCGCCGCCGGCGGATTCACCAACCTGTCGCGCGACCACATGGATTATCACCCCGACGTGGCGCATTATCTCAACGCCAAACTGCGGCTGTTCCGCGACCTTGTGCTGCCCGGCGGCGCGGCCGTGATTTCTGCCGATCATGATTGCTCGCCTGACGTGATCGATGTGGCGCGCGCGCGCAAGCTCGGGGTCATCACCGTTGGCCGCAACGCCGATGGCGGAGATGGCATTCGCCTGGTCGAGGCTTCGATCGAAGGTTTTGCGCAGAAGCTCGTGATCGAGCATCGCGGCCAGAGGCGCGCCATCCATCTGCCGCTGGTCGGCGAGTTCCAGATCGAGAATGCGCTGGTGGCCGCCGGCCTTGCGATCGGCACCGGCAGCGAGGCCGATGCGGTGTTCGCGAGCCTCGAACATCTCGAGGGCGCCAAGGGCCGGCTCGAACGTGTCGGCGAGCGCAACGGCGCGCCGATCTTCGTCGACTACGCGCACAAGCCGGATGCGCTCGCGAAGGCGCTGCAGGCGCTGCGGCCCTATGCGAAGCGCAAGCTGATCGTGGTCTTCGGCGCCGGTGGCGACCGCGACGCGGGCAAGCGTCCGCTGATGGGCGCGATTGCCGCCGACAATGCCGACAGCGTCATCGTCACCGACGACAATCCGCGCAGCGAGAATCCGGCGGCGATCCGCGCCGCCATCCTCGCCGCGGCAAAGGGCGCCAGCGAAATCGGCGATCGCGCCGAGGCGATCAAGGCCGGCATCGCCGCATTGCAGCCGGGCGATGCGCTCCTGATCGCCGGCAAGGGGCATGAAGTCGGGCAGATCGTCGGCGACAGGACGCTGCCGTTCAGCGATCATGAGGCCGTGGCGACGGCGCTTGAAGCGAGGGTCGCATGAGCACACCATTATGGACATCGGCGGCGATGGTCGATGCGATGCGCGCGGCGACGCAGGGGCGCTTGCCCTCGGGCGTCACCGGCCTTTCCATCGACAGCCGTACGCTTCGGCCGGGCGAGGCTTACTTCGCCATCAAGGGCGACGTGCATGACGGCCACGCCTTCGTCGACGCCGCGTTGAAGGCGGGCGCCGCGCTCGCGGTGGTCGAGAAGGCGCAGCGCGACAAGTTTCCCGCCGATGCGCCGCTCCTGATCGTCGATGATGTGCTCGCCGGTCTCGTCGATCTTGCCCACGCCTCACGCGCGCGGCTCAACGCCAGGATCATTGCGGTCACCGGCTCGGTCGGCAAGACTTCGACCAAGGAAGGGCTGCGCCACGTACTCTCGGCACAAGGCGAGACGCACGCCTCCGTCGCGTCCTTCAACAATCATTGGGGCGTGCCGCTGTCGCTGGCGCGCTGCCCCGCGTCGGCGCGCTTCGCGGTGTTCGAGATCGGCATGAACCATGTCGGCGAGATCACGCCGCTGGTGAAGATGGTGCGGCCGCATGTTGCCGTGATCACCACCGTGGAGCCGGTACATCTAGAGTTCTTTTCCGGCATCGAGCAGATCGCGGACGCCAAGGCGGAGATCTTCCTGGGTCTCGAGCCTGACGGCGCCGTCGTGCTCAACCGCGACAATCCGCAATTCGCCAGACTTGTGACGCGCGCAAAGGAACTTGGTATTTCACGCATCGTTTCCTTCGGCATGGACTCGCAATCCGACGCGCGGCTGATCGACGTGTCGCTGCATGCGGTCTGTTCCGCCGTGCACGCCAACATCCTCGGCCATGACGTCACCTACAAGATCAGCATGCCCGGCCGTCATATGGCGATGAACTCGCTTGCCGTGCTCGCCGGTGCGTCGCTGATCGGCGCGGACCTCGCGCGCGCGGCCTTGTCGCTGTCGCAGCTCGAGGCGCCCGCGGGCCGCGGTGCGCGGCGCATCCTCGAGATCGGGACCGGCGAGGCGACGCTGATCGATGAGAGTTACAATGCCAATCCGGCGTCGATGGCGGCTGCGCTGAACGTGCTTGGGCGCGCCCAGCTCGGTCCGCAGGGTCGCCGCATCGCCGTGCTCGGCGACATGCTCGAGCTCGGCCCGACCGGCCCGGCGCTGCATCGCGCCCTGGCCGAGGCTGTCAGCGCCAACAATATCGACCTCGTTTATTGTTGTGGTCCGCTGATGCGCAACCTCTGGGACGCTCTTTCCTCGGCAAGGCGGGGAGGCTATGCCGATAGCTCGGCGAGTCTGGAGACCCAGGCGGTCGCGGCGATCCGCCCCGGCGATGCCGTCATGGTCAAGGGATCGCTGGGTTCGAAGATGAAGCGGATCGTCAACGCGCTGGAAAAGCGCTTTCCCGGCAAAGCCGCGCATGAAAAAGCGCTATAGGCATATTGAATGTTTTATTGGCTGATCGACCTTTCCAACACGGTCCCCGGCTTCGGGGGGCTCCGGACGGCGCTCAACGTGTTCCGCTACATCACCTTCCGCACCGGCGGGGCGATGGTCACGGGTGCGCTGTTCGTGTTCCTGTTCGGGCCCTGGATCATCGATCATCTGCGGCTGCGCCAGGGCAAGGGCCAGCCGATCCGAACCGACGGCCCGCAGTCGCACCTGATCTCCAAGAAGGGTACGCCGACCATGGGCGGGCTGATGATCCTGTCCGGCGTGGTGGTGGCGACGCTGCTCTGGGCCAACCCGATCAACCCTTACGTCTGGATCGTGCTGGCGGTGACGCTGGGTTTCGGCTTCGTCGGCTTCTATGACGATTATCTGAAGGTCACCAAGCAGAGCCATAGCGGCTTTGCCGGCAAGCTGCGCCTTGCGATCGAGGCGATCATCGCGCTCGCCGCCTGTTACGCGCTGGTGCGGCTCGGCCGCGATGTGTCCTCGACCTCGCTCGCGATTCCCTTCTTCAAGGATGTCGTGTTCAATTTCGGCTGGTTCTTCGTGATCTTCGGCGCCTTCGTCATGGTCGGCGCGGGAAATGCGGTGAACCTGACCGACGGCCTCGACGGTCTTGCCATCGTTCCGGTGATGATCGCGGCTGCCAGTTTCGGCATGATCTCCTATCTCACCGGCAACGCGGTGTTCTCCGACTACCTGCAGATCAATTATGTCGCCGGCACCGGCGAGCTCGCGGTGCTCTGCGGCGCCGTGCTGGGCGCCGGTCTCGGATTCCTGTGGTTCAACGCGCCGCCGGCCTCGATCTTCATGGGCGACACCGGCTCGCTCGCGCTCGGCGGCATGCTGGGAGCAACGGCCGTTGCGGTGAAGCACGAGATCGTGCTGGCGGTGATCGGCGGCCTGTTCGTGCTGGAAGCGGTTTCGGTGATCGTGCAGGTGGCTTCGTTCAAGCTCACCGGCAAGCGCGTGTTCCGGATGGCGCCGCTGCACCACCATTTCGAGCAGAAGGGCTGGACCGAGCCGCAGATCGTGATCCGCTTCTGGATCATCTCGGTGATGCTGGCACTCGCCGGCCTCTCCACGTTGAAGCTGCGATGATCTCTGTCACCTCCTTCGCCGGCAAGACGGTTGCCGTGTTCGGCCTCGGCGGTTCGGGCCTCGCGAGCTGCCACGCGCTGAAGGCGGGCGGGGCGGAGGTGATCGCGGGCGACGATAATGCCGACAATATCGCGAAAGCCGCCCAAGCCGGCTTCACCACCGCCGATCTGCGCTCCGTATCCTGGGCGAATTTCGCTGCATTGATCCTGACCCCCGGTGCGCCGCTGACCCATCCCGCCCCGCATTGGAGCGTGCTGCTGGCGCGCCAGGCTGGCGTGGAGGTGATCGGCGACATCGAATTGTTCTGCCGCGAGCGGCGCCGTCACGCGCCGCAGGCGCCGTTCGTCGCGATCACCGGCACCAACGGCAAGTCGACCACGACGGCGCTGATCGCGCATCTCATGAAGGTCGCGGGCTACGACACCCAGATGGGCGGCAATATCGGCACCGCGATCCTATCGCTGGAGCCGCCGCGGATGGGACGCGTCCATGTGATCGAGATGTCGTCCTACCAGATCGACCTCACGCCCTCGCTCGATCCGTCCGTCGGCATCCTGCTCAACGTCAGCGAGGACCACATCGATCGCCACGGCACGCTGGAAAATTACGCCGCGGTGAAGGAGCGGCTGGTGGCCGGCGTTCAGCCGGCGGGCACCTCGATCGTCGGCGTCGACGACATCTTCTGCCGCAACATCGCCGACCGTCTCGATCAGGCAGGCAAGCGCGTGGTGCGCGTGTCCGTGAAGAACCCGCTGCCCGACGGCATCTATGTCGAACGAGAGACCATCGTGCGTGCGTCGGGCGCTGCGCGCAGCGAAGTCGCGCGGCTCGGCGGCATCGGTTCGCTGCGCGGCCTGCACAACGCCCAGAACGCCGCATGCGCCGCGGCCTGCGCGCTGGCGATGGGCATCTCGACGGATGTGCTGCAGAACGGCCTGCGCAGTTTTCCCGGCCTCGCGCACCGCATGGAGCAGGTCGGTCGCCGCGGCAACGTGCTGTTCGTCAACGATTCCAAAGGCACCAACGCCGATGCGGCCGCGCATGCGCTGTCGTCGTTTTCTGACATCTTCTGGATCGCAGGCGGTAAGCCGAAGGCCGGCGGCATCACCGGCCTGACCGGCTATTTCCCGCGCATCCGCAAAGCCTATCTGATCGGCGAGGCGGCGCCGGAATTTTCCGGCACCCTCGGCGACGCGGTGCCGCACGAGATTTCGCAGACGCTGGACGTGGCAGTCGCCAACGCCGCGCGTGACGCCGAAGCCTCCGGCCTCACTGATGCGGTCGTGCTCTTGTCGCCCGCCTGCGCGTCGTTCGACCAGTACCGCAATTTCGAAATCCGCGGCGCCGCCTTCCGCGACCTCGTGACGGCGCTGCCCGGCGTCAAGCCGGTGGTGTGAATCCCACACTCGGCTGTCGTCACCCGCGAAGGCGGTTGATCCAGTATTCCAGAGACGCCGGTGGCTTGTGTCGATAGTCCGGCGTTTACTGGACACCCCGCCTGCGCGGGGTATGACGACGGCAGAGCCGCTTCCGCCACGCATCAAAACTTCCGCAGTTCATTAACCCTTCGGAAACCATCCTCGTCCACCAATGGCCGTTACCTCCGCCATCTGGGGACGCACCATGCTCGCCCGTGACCAACGCTCGCCGCTGTCCGACTGGTGGTGGACCATCGACAAGCCGCTGCTGGGTGCGATCATCGCGCTGATGTTCGGCGGCGTCATCCTGTCCCTGGCGGCAAGCCCCCCGGTCGCGACCCGGATCGGGCTCGATCCCTTCCATTTCTTCAGCCGGCACGTGCTGTTCCTGCTGCCGTCCTTCATGGTGCTGATCGCGGTCTCCTTCCTGTCGCCGCGCCAGATCCGGCGTGTGGCGCTGGTGGTGTTCTTCGGCAGCATCGCGCTGATCGTGATGACGCTCCTGATCGGCCCCGAGGTGAAGGGCTCGCGGCGCTGGATCACGCTGGTCGGCGTCAACATCCAGGCGTCCGAATCGGCAAAGCCCGCCTTCGTCATCGTCGCGGCCTGGCTGTTTGCGGAATCGACCAGGCGCCCCGAGATGCCCGCGACGTCGATGGCGCTGGTGCTGCTGTTGATGCTGGTCTCGCTCTTGGTGATGGAGCCTGATTTCGGCCAGACCATGCTGATCCTGATGGTGTGGGGCGCGCTGTTCTTCATCGCAGGGATGCGGATGATCTGGGTGTTGGGACTCGCAGGCGCCGCCGGCCTCGGCCTGTTCAGCGCCTATCTGTTCGTCCCGCACGTCGCCGGCCGCATCAAGCGCTTCATGAATCCGGCCTCCGGCGACACCTTCCAGGTCGACATGGCGATGGAGGCGTTCTGGAACGGCGGCTGGTTCGGGCTCGGGCCGGGCGAGGGCATCGCCAAGCGCAGCCTGCCGGACAGCCACACTGACTTCGTGTTCGCGGTCGCCGCCGAAGAGTTCGGCATCATCCTCTGTCTCGCGCTGCTGGCGCTGTTCGCCTTCGTCGTGATCCGCACGCTGTCGCGCGCCTACGCCAGCGAGGACATGTTTGCGCGCTTTGCGGCATCGGGGCTTGCGATCCTGTTCGGGGTGCAGGCCGCGATCAACATGGCGGTCAATCTGCAACTGATTCCCGCCAAGGGCATGACGCTGCCGTTCATCTCCTATGGCGGCTCCTCGATCGTTTCGCTGGCTTATGGCGTCGGCATGATGCTGGCGCTCACGAGGCAGCGCCCGCGCACCGAGATCGAATCGACCAATGCGGCCAGCGCAGCGCCGAGCTATGCGTAGCTCGTCATTGCGAGGAGCGAAGCGACCAAGCAATCCATGCCTCCGCAAGCGGTGAAATGGATTGCTTCGTGGAGCCTGTCATCGGGCGGCGCTTTGCGCCGACCCGGTGGCTCGCAATGACGGCTTAATGCCTGTAGAAGCCAGCCATGGATAACGCGCCCCTCATCCTGCTGGCTGCCGGCGGCACCGGCGGCCATTTGTTCCCCGCCGAAGCGCTCGGCGTGGAACTGATCAAACGCGGCCTGCGCGTGCGGCTCGCCACCGACGCCCGCGCGCTGCGCTACAGCGGACTGTTCTCCAAGGAAAATATCGACGTGGTGCCGAGCGAGACGGTGCGCGGCCGCAATCCGGTCGCGCTCGCCCGCACCGCGATCATGCTTGGCTATGGCCTCGCGGTTGCCGCCAATCTGGTGCGCCGGCTGAAGCCGGCTGCGGTGGTCGGGTTCGGCGGCTACCCCACCGTGCCGCCGCTGCTCGCCGCGCGCTTGCTCGGCGTGCCCGGCATCATCCATGACGCCAACGCGGTGCTCGGTCGCGCCAACCGCTTCCTCTCCGGCCGCGTCAATGCGATCGCGACCTCGCTGCCCGGCGTGCTCGATCGCGATCCGGCGCTGGCCGGCAAGACCACCACCGTCGGCACGCCGATGCGGCCCGCGATTCTCGCGGCCGCCGCGGTGCCGTTTGCCACGCCGGAACCGAACGGGCCGCTGCGCCTGCTGGTGGTCGGCGGCAGCCAGGGTGCGCGGGTGATGAGCGACATCGTGCCCGGCGCGATCGAGAAGCTCGAGCCGGCGCTGTGGAGCCGCCTGATCCTCACCCAGCAGGTGCGGGAGGAGGACATGGCCCGGGTGCGCGCGGTCTATGACCGGCTCAAGATCAATGTCGAGCTCGCGCCGTTCTTCAGCGACCTGCCGGCAAAACTCGCCGCCAGCCATCTCGTGATCTCGCGCTCCGGTGCCGGCACCGTCGCCGAGCTCGCCGCCATCGGGCGGCCCTCGATCCTGGTGCCGCTGCCCGGCGCGATCGACCAGGACCAGTTCGCCAATGCCGGTGTGCTGTCGCAGGCCGGCGGGGGCTTGCGGATTCCGCAGGCGGAATTCACGCACGATCGTTTGGCCGCGGAAATCTCCGCTTTCGCCGCCGAACCGGCGAAATTGACGGCGATGGCCGCTGCAGCGCGCGGCGTCGGCCGGCTGGACGCCGCCGAGCGGCTGGCCGATCTGGTGGTGAAAGTGGCCGGAATCTAGGCGGCCGCGTGCAAAATTGCCCTTGTCATGCCCCGCGAAAGCGGGGCATCCAGTAAACCGCGCAGTTGATATGAATCGCTGCCTTCGCGGACGATGACGTCGAGGAACACCGCATGAGACTGCCGCGCGAGATCGGACCTATCCATTTCATCGGGATCGGCGGCATCGGCATGAGCGGCATCGCCGAGGTGCTCTGCAATCTCGGCTACACCGTGCAGGGCTCCGACGCTTCCGAGAACGGCAATGTCACGCGGCTGCGGGAAAAGGGGATCACCGTCTCTGTCGGTCATAAGGCCGAGAACATCACCGGCGCCGACGTCGTCGTGGTCTCGACCGCGATCAAGCGCGACAATCCGGAGCTGATGGCGGCGCGTGCGCACCGAATTCCCGTGGTGCGCCGCGCGGAGATGCTGGCGGAACTGATGCGGCTGAAGAGCTGCGTCGCGATCGCCGGCACCCACGGCAAGACCACGACCACCTCGATGGTCGCAGCCCTGCTCGATGCCGGCGATCTCGATCCGACCGTGATCAATGGCGGCATCATCAATGCCTATGGCACCAATGCGCGCCTCGGCGCCGGCGACTGGATGGTGGTGGAAGCCGATGAGAGCGACGGCACCTTTCTGAAGCTGCCGACCGACGTCGCCATCGTCACCAATGTCGACCCCGAGCATCTCGATCACTTCAAGACCTTCGAAGCTGTGCAGGATGCATTCCGCGCCTTCGTCGAGAACGTGCCGTTCTACGGCTTCGCAGTGATGTGCATCGACCACGCGACCGTGCAGACGATCGTCGGCCGCATCGAGGACCGCCGCATCATCACCTACGGCCAGAATCCGCAGGCCGATGCGCGGCTGGTCGACCTCCAGCCGATTCCCGGCGGCTCCAAGTTCAACGTCGCCTTCCGCAACCGCAAGACCGGTGTCACGCACGAGATATCGGATATCGTGCTGCCGATGCCGGGCCGCCACAATGCGTTGAACGCCACCGCGGCAATCGCGGTTGCGCATGAGCTCGGGATTTCCGACGACGCGATCCGCAAGGCCATCGCAGGCTTTGGCGGCGTGAAGCGGCGCTTCACCAGGACCGGCGAGTGGAACGGCGTCACCGTGATCGACGATTACGGCCACCATCCCGTCGAGATCGCGGCCGTGCTGAAAGCGGCGCGCGAGTCCTATCAAGGCAGGATCATCGCCGTGGTGCAGCCGCATCGTTTCACCCGCCTGCAGTCGCTGTTCGAGGAATTCTGCACCTGCTTCAACGATGCCGACGCGGTCGTCGTCGCCGAGGTCTACCCGGCAGGCGAGGCGCCGATCCCGGGCATCGATCGCGATCATTTCGTGCTCGGCCTGCGCGCGCACGGCCATCGCGAGGTGATCCCGCTGCCGAACGCCGGCGAGCTTGCCAAGATCGTCCGCGGCCTTGCCAAACCCGGCGATCTCGTCGTGTGTCTCGGCGCCGGCAACATCACACAATGGGCCTACGCATTGCCCGGCGAATTGAAGGCGCTGGGCTAGCGTGGCCGGTTTCCCCGACATCACGCTGGAGCTGAAAGCCGCGATGCCGGAGCTGCGGGGACGGCTGCTGGCGAATCAATCGCTGGCGGAATTGACCTGGTTCCGCGTCGGCGGGCCGGCGCAGGTGCTGTTCACGCCGGCGGATGAAGACGATCTCGCTTACTTCCTGGCGCGCTTGCCGAACGAACTGCCGGTCTATGTCGTCGGCGTCGGCTCCAACCTGATCGTCCGTGACGGCGGCATGCCGGGCGTCGTGATTCGCCTTGCACCGCGCGCGTTCGGCGAGACCAGAGCCGAAGGCGATATCGTCACCGCCGGCGCCGCGGCGCTCGACAAGCGCGTGGCCGAGACGGCGGCGGGCGCGAACATTGGCGGCCTGGAATTTTTCTTCGGCATCCCCGGCACGGTCGGCGGTGCGCTGCGCATGAATGCGGGCGCCAACGGCGGCGAGACCAAGGATGTGCTGCTGGATGCCACCGGCATCGGCCGCGACGGCACCAGACACACATTCACCAACGCCGGGATGAAATTCGTCTATCGGAGCAGCGGCGTCGATCCCTCGATCATCTTCACCTCCGCGCGCTTTCGCGGCAGCATCACCGCAAGCGAGGCGATCCGCGCGCGCATGAACGAGGTGCAGACCCACCGCGAGACCGCCCAGCCGATTCGCGAGAAGACCGGCGGCTCGACCTTCAAGAACCCGCCGGGCAACAGCGCCTGGAAATTGATCGATGCCGCCGGCTGCCGCGGCTTGCGCGTTGGCGGCGCCCAGGTCTCGGAGATGCACTGCAATTTCCTGATCAACACCGGCGACGCCACCGGGCACGATATCGAGACGCTCGGCGAAACCGTGCGGCAGCGGGTGAAAGAGACGTCGGGAATCGAGCTACACTGGGAAATCAAGCGAATCGGGATTCCGCTATAGTCGTCATTCCGGGGCGCGCGAAGCGCGAACCCGGAATCTCGAGATTCCGGGTCTGGTCCTTCGGACCATCCCGGAATGACGGATGCGGGGATCGGCGGAAGAACTCATGCGAACGACCATTCTCTTCGGCGGCAGCAACAAGGAACGTCTCGTATCGGTCGCAAGCGCGCAGGCGCTGCACCAGGCTCTGCCCGAGGCCGATCTCTGGTTCTGGGACGTGGCTGACAATGTCCACGTCGTGCGGTCCGAGCAGCTTCTGGAACATGCCAGGCCCTTTGAGGACGAGTTCAGGCCCGGCACGCGCGGCATCCCGCTCGCGCAGGCGCTCGACCAGGCTGCCCGCGAGGATCGCGTGCTGGTGCTCGGTCTGCATGGGGGGCGTGCGGAGAACGGCGAATTGCAGGCGATGTGCGAGGTGCGCGGCGTGCCCTTCACCGGTTCGGGCTCAGCCGCCTCGCATCTCGCCTTCGACAAGGTCGCGGCGAAGCGCTTTGCCGCGATTGCCGGCGTGCCGGCGCCGGGCGGCATCGCCCTGGACGATATCGACGCGGCCTTCGCCGAATACGGCAAGCTGATCGCCAAGCCTGCACGCGACGGATCGAGCTACGGCCTGATCTTCGTCAATGCGAAGCAGGACATCGTTGCGGTCCGCAACGCTGCCACGACGGAGGAATATCTGATCGAGCCGTTCATTGCGGGCGTGGAGGCAACCTGCGGCGTGTTGGAGCGGTCCGATGGCTCGATCCTTTCACTGCCGCCGATCGAGATCGTGCCGGGCGAGGGCGCCTTCGACTACACGGCGAAATATTTGCTGAAGTCGACCCAGGAGATCTGCCCCGGGCGCTTTGCGCCGGACATCAGTGCCGCGATCATGGATCTGGCGCTCCGCGCCCACCGTGCATTGTCCTGCACCGGCTATTCCCGCAGCGACTTCATCGTGTCCGCCAAGGGCCCGATCTATCTGGAAACCAATACTCTGCCGGGGCTGACCAAGGCCTCGCTCTATCCGAAGGCCCTGAAGGCGCAGGGTATCGAGTTTGTCGACTTTCTTAACGATCAGATCGAACTGGCCAAGCGACGCGCGCATAAGTAGTTCCGGCGGGTTCCATACCGAATCGGAACCCCGGGGATGGCTAAAATCCTAACGAATGCGCTGCAAACTGCGCACATTGCTCATCAAAACGCATCTCGCGTTAACCAATTTTACCTTTTGTTTACCAGGAAGTCCGAAGGTTAACGCCGGCGGCGCATATGGCGCTTGGCTGCCGGGCGTGAGCTGTCGCGGGAACTTCACTTCGACACGCGTACGAGGGACAGGGGGCCTTTCTTACTGGCTTCGACACCCAGGCCGGCATCACCGAGACGTCGTGTGCGCCAGGACCCGCAAACGTGTTGCGGGCATAAGGTTTGACGAGCTCGTGCAATGGATGGTGCAGGCCGCCTCGCCCGATCACTGCGATCGCTGAGGCCCGAAGCTGACCTGAAGGCAGCCGCTATTGGAGCGGCGGTGCTGCTGCGCGAGTATTTTGCCCGCCGTCGTGCTGCCCGCCGCGCCCCGCCGGTGATCATCGACCGCGATCCGCCCAGCCGTTTCGTCGTGCTGGTCGAGCGCTATCTGCCGCGCCGCATCGGTCTTGCTGCCACCGTCTTCATCCTGCTCGGCAGCGCCGGCCTCGGCATCGTCAAGGGCGGCCATGTCGATGAGTTCATCACGGGTCTTTCGGATGCGCGCAATGCGCTGGCCAATTCGGCCGGCTTCCGGATCACCACCGTGGTCATCAACGGACGCAAGCAGTTGAGCCAGGACGAGGTGCTCGCGATCGGCGGCGTCAACGGCCGCTCCTCGCTGTTGTTCCTGGATGCTGCGACGGTGCGCGATCGGCTGAAGGCCAATCCCTGGATCGCCGACGCGACGATCCTGAAGCTTTATCCGGGCCAGCTCCAGATCGACATCGTCGAGCGCAAGGCTTTCGCGCTGTGGCAGCAGGATGGGCGCCTGTCCGTGGTCGCGGATGATGGCGCAGTGCTCGAGCCCTACGTGTCGCGCCGCTTCCTCACGCTGCCGCTGGTGGTCGGCAAGGGCGCCGAGACGAGGGCGAAGGACTTCCTGGCGCTGCTCGACCGCTATCCGCAGGTGCGCTCGGTGACCAAGGCCGCGATCTTCGTCGGCGAACGGCGCTGGAATTTGCGGCTCAAGGACGGGCTCGACATCCGCCTGCCCGAGAACGATGTCGGCAACGCGCTCGCCGCGCTCTCCAGGCTCGACAAGGAAGACCGGCTGTTCTCGCGCGACATCGTCGCCGTCGACATGCGCCTGCCTGACAGGCTGACGGTGCAACTGTCCGAGGAAGCGGCAAAGGCGCGCGAAGAGTTGTTCAAGGACAAGAAGTCGAAGAAGAAGGGCGGCGACGCATGACCGTCCTCGATCGCAATCTGACGCCGAAGACGCGCCCGATGGCCCACAAGCGCACCGCGCTGGTGGCTTCGCTCGATATCGGCACCAGCAAGATCGCCTGCATGATCGCGCGGCTGAAGCCGTCGCCGCCGAGCGAGGCCCTGCGCGGCCGCACCCACGCGGTGGAGCTGATCGGCTACAGCCAGATCCAGTCGCGCGGCGTGAAGGCCGGCGCGGTGGTCGATCTCGCCGAATGCGAAAAGGCGGTGCGTCACGCGGTGGCGCTGGCCGAACGCATGGCCAAGGTCCGAGTCGAGTCGGTGCTACTGCCGGTCGCCGGCGGCCGGCCCGCGGGCCAGCTCGTCGAGGCTGCCGCGGACATTCGCGGCGGCTCGGTGACGGAAGCCGATATCAGCCGCGTCACCACGGCGGGCATGATCCACGCGACCGCCCACGGGCGGACCGTGCTGCACGCGCTGCCGGTCGGCTACGCGCTCGACGGCGTCAAAGGCATCCGCGATCCGCGCGGCATGGTGGCGCGCCAGTTCGGTGTCGACATGAATGTCGTCACGGCGGATGCCACCGTCGCCAAGAACCTGATGCTGGTGGTCGAGCGTTGCCACCTCAATGTCGAGGCGATGGCGGCGAGCCCCTATGTCGCCGGCCTCTCCGTGCTCACGGATGACGAAGCCGATCTCGGCGCGGCCGTGGTCGAGATGGGCGCCGGCTCGACCACGATCGCGACCTATTCCGCCGGACGCTTCGTGCATGCCTCGGGTTTTGCGCTCGGCGGGCAACACATCACGATGGATCTTGCGCGCGGCATCGGCGCATGCATTGCGGACGCCGAGCGAATCAAGACTTTATACGGCACCGTGCTGACCGGCGGCTCGGATGCGCGCGAGCTGATGTCGGTCCCGACCGCCGGCGACGAGCGCGACACCCCGCAGATCGTCTCCCGCGCCACGATTGCGAACATTGTCCGGCATCGCGCCGAGGAGATTTTTGAGATGGTCCGGGACCGGCTCAAGGCTTCCCCGTTTGCGGCAGAGCCGAGGGCGCGGGTCGTCTTGAGCGGCGGCGCCTCGCAGCTCACCGGCATGATCGAACTCGCCACCCGCATTCTCAACCGGCCGGTGCGGATCGGCCGTCCGCTCGGCTTCGGCCGTCTGCCCAACGAGGCCAAGGGACCGTCGTTCGCGGTGCCCACCGGGCTTCTGGTCTATCCGCAATACGCTCACCTTGAACATGTCGAACCGCGGCACACGCGGCAGCTCAAGACAGGGACTGACGGTTATTTCGGAAAGGTCGGACGATGGCTTCGCGAGGGCTTCTGATGACCACGCTTAAGGCCCACAGGATTTTCACCAGCTCCCGCGGCCGCAGGCCGGGGCGAACCTACGCGCGCGCGTAATCGAGAGGCAACCATGGCACTCAATCTGACCCCTCCTGACATCAGCGAGCTGAAACCGCGGATCACCGTCTTCGGCGTCGGTGGCGCCGGCGGCAATGCCGTCAACAACATGATCACCGCCGGGCTGCAGGGCGTCGATTTCGTCGTCGCCAATACGGACGCGCAGGCGCTGACCATGTCGAAGGCGCAGCGCATCGTCCAGATGGGCACGCAGGTGACCCAGGGCCTCGGCGCCGGCTCGCAGCCGGATGTCGGCGCCGCCGCCGCGCAGGAGGTCATCGACGAGCTCCGCGACCACCTCTCCGGCGCCAACATGGTGTTCGTCACCGCCGGCATGGGCGGCGGCACCGGCACCGGCGCTGCTCCCGTGATCGCCAAGACCGCGCGCGAGATGGGTATCCTCACCGTCGGTGTGGTGACCAAGCCGTTCCACTTCGAAGGCCAGCGCCGCATGCGCACCGCCGAGAACGGTATCGCCGAGCTGCACAAGGTGGTCGACACGCTCTTGATCATCCCGAACCAGAACCTGTTCCGGGTCGCCAATGAGAAGACCACCTTCGCCGACGCCTTTGCGATGGCCGACCAGGTGCTCTACTCGGGCGTGGCCTGCATCACCGACCTGATGGTCAAGGAAGGCCTGATCAACCTCGACTTCGCCGATGTCCGCGCCGTGATGCGTGAGATGGGCAAGGCGATGATGGGCACGGGCGAGGCGACCGGTGAGAAGCGCGCGCTCACCGCCGCCGAGGCCGCGATCGCCAATCCGCTGATCGACGATTCCTCGATGAAGGGCGCCAGGGGCCTCCTGATCTCGATCACCGGCGGCAAGGACCTGACGCTGTTCGAAGTCGACGAGGCCGCCACCCGCATCCGCGAGGAGGTCGACCCCGACGCCAACATCATCGTCGGCGCCACCTTCGACGAGACGCTCGACGGCATCATCCGCGTTTCGGTGGTTGCGACCGGCATCGAGCAGGCCGCGATCGCGCGCAACGCCGCTGCGGCTCCCGCCGCCGCGCCCGCCGGCAACGGTTCGCCCGAGAGCCGGCTCGCCGATCTGACCGCGCGGCTGCGCGCCGACAACCAGCGCCTGGCCGAGCGCGCCCACAAGCTGGAAGCTCCCGGTGGCGCGCCGATGGCTCCGCACCCGGCGCCGGCACCCGCGCCTGCCGCGCCGCCTCCGCTGCGCCAGCAGGGCAGCGTCGAGCGTGCCGCGCTCGCCGCCATCGCCGCCGCCGTCTCGCCGGAACAGCAGGCCGCGCCGATGCAGCCGGCGTCCTATGGCGACGTCACCGTCCGTCCGATCGCGCAGAAGCCGACCCTGTTCCCCGATCCGGAAGCGACCAAGGTCGAGACCCATGAGCCGGCGACGCCGGAAACCTTCATCCCGCCGACCGCCGAGCGGCCGCCGGTGCGCGCGCCGCGGATGCCGAAGTTCGAGGACCTGCCGATGCCGGCCCAGGCCGAGATTCGCCAGGCCCGCGGCGAAGCCGAAGGGGAACATCCGCAGAAGACCCGGCTGTCGCTGCTGCAGCGGCTCGCCAATGTTGGCCTCGGCCGCCGGGACGAGGAGAGCGAGCCGCCGGTCGCAGCCCGCGCCTCCGGTCCGGCCATGCCGCCGCTGCCGGAGCGCAAGCAGCAGCGCAGCGTGGCCCAGCAGATCGCGGCGAATGAGCCGGTATCGGAGTATGCGAAACGCCCGGCGCCGCAGGGGCTGGATGCCCATGGTCGGCCGGCACCTGTTGCGCCGGCGCCACAGGGAGACGATCATCTTGATATCCCGGCGTTCCTGCGCCGGCAGGCGAACTGAGCTTTGTTACAATCCTGACCAGCCAAAGAGCCCCGGCGGAACCCGTCGGGGCTCTTTGCTTTAACGCAGTTGACCGTCACGTCTCGGCGGGCAAGTAACTGAAATTAAATGATTAATCAGGTATTCCGTGGCTTTGTCATGGTGCCGAAAGGGTGTCCGGCCAATCCGCAATTTGGTTAAGCCTTGGCGCGATTGCGGCGGAGATGGGGTAACAATCGGTAAAGAAGCGTGAGTTGTACGCTCAGGGGCAGTGACTATGGTCTGTCCAAACTTTGGGGATGCCTAAGCGAGTCGGTTGGGGAAGTAAGGCCGTCTCGTTTGGGTTACATCGGGTAGTTGGGCGCATATCGGATGAAATTGAGCCGTCAAACAACGCTTCGGTCGCAAGCCACCGTGACGGGCGTCGGCGTTCACTCCGGTTTACCGGTCAGCCTCACCATTGGACCGGCTCCCGTCGACGCGGGCTATATTTTTATCCGCACCGGTCTCGAGGGGGCCGATCGCGAGGTTCATGCCACCGCCGACGCCGTGATCGCGACCGAGTTCGCGACGGTGCTGGGTGACCGCGAGGGGCCGCTGGTATCGACCGCCGAACACGTGCTCGCGACGCTGCGGGGCATGGGCATCGACAACGCCACCATCGAAATCGACGGTCCGGAAGTGCCGATCATGGATGGCAGCGCTGCGGCCTTTGTCGCCGCGGTCGATCAGGCCGGTATCGTCACCCAATCCGCTGCCCGCCGCTTCATCCAGGTGCTGAAGCCGGTGCAGGTCGCGATCGGCGATTGCGTCGGTGAGTTCCGCCCGTTTGCCGGCGGTTTCCGCGCCGAGGTCGAGATCGATTTCGCCAATCCCTTGATCGGTCGCCAGAGCTATTGCTTCGATCTGTCCGCCGAGAGCTTCCGCCGCGAGATTTCGCGCGCCCGCACCTTCGGTTGCATGAACGACGTGGCGCGGCTGTGGAGCGCGGGTTTCGCGCTCGGCGCGTCCTTCGAGAACTCGGTGGTATTCGACGAGACCCGCCTGCTCAACGCCGAAGGCCTGCGCTTCCGCGACGAATGCGTCCGCCACAAGGTGCTGGACGTGGTCGGCGATCTCGCGCTGGCCGGCCTGCCGATCCTGGGCGCCTACCGCTCGGTTCGCGGCGGCCACAAGCTAAACCATGCGGCGCTGACCGCGCTGCTGTCCGACCGCAGCGCCTGGCGGGTGGTCGAATCGGAAACCGCGCGCCGTTCCCGCAACGTTGCCGAGGTCGGCAGTAGCACCGTCGGCGGTCTGATCGCTCCCGCCTACGGTCCGGACGTGTCCTGAAGCGCTAGAGCATTTTCGGTTCTGATTGAATCAGAACCGAAGCTCTAGATTCTTGTTTTGACGCGTTTTCTTCACGCGAACCGGTGTCCACTTCGCTCGAAAACGCTCTAGCCGTTAGCATTTTCTAGCAATTTCCGTAGTAACCACGCCTGATGGTGGACCGTCTCCGGACCGCCTTAATCCGGGCGGAATGGCTCCGTATTCGGTTGGTCCAGGGTCGTTTTTCGGCTAGACAGGCCTGCGGTTGCACGGGGCAGCACAGGCACGGGAAAAATTTCGGTCCATGGCCTCGTTCGTGGACAGATCGCCATCAACCGCTTTCAAGGCGCCAGGTTCTTACATTCATGCCGGTACCGCGTAGCACGCACGAATCATGCACCCGATCCGCCGGCCGCGCCGGATGGGCGTCGTTGCTGCGGCTGGCCGCGGGCCTGATCGTCCTGGCGCTGCCGCTGGGTGGCTGCGGCACCGGTCCGCTGTGGGACAAGTTCATGGCGAAGGACGATACCTTCGTCGAAGAGCCCGCCGACAAGCTCTACAATGAGGGCTTGTACTTGATGAACCAGCGCAAGGATACGCGCGCGGCCACGAAGAAGTTCGAGGAGGTGGACCGTCAGCACCCCTATTCGGATTGGGCGCGCAAATCGCTCCTGATGTCGGCCTATTCCTCCTACCAGCAAGGCGATTACGATAGCTGCATCGGCGCCGCCACCCGTTACGTCACGCTGCATCCCGGCAGCCCGGACGCAGCCTACGCGCAATACCTGATCGCGGCCTCGCATTACGATCAGATCCCGGACGTCACGCGCGACCAGACCCGCACCGAGAAGGCGATCGCGGCGCTGGAAGAGGTGGTCCGCAAATATCCGACCTCCGAATATGCGACCTCCGCCAAGGCCAAGCTCGAAGGCGCGCGTGACCAGCTCGCCGGCCGCGAGATGAATGTCGGCCGCTACTACATGGAGCGGCGCGACTTCACCGCCGCGATCAACCGTTTCAAGACCGTGGTCACCCAGTATCAGACCACGCGCCATGTCGAGGAGGCGCTGGCGCGGCTCACCGAGGCCTATATGGCGATCGGCATCCCGAGCGAGGCGCAGACCGCCGCCGCCGTGCTCGGGCATAATTTTCCTGACAGCCGCTGGTACAAGGACGCCTATAATTTAGTAAAGTCCGGCGGTCTCGAGCCGAGCGAGAATCAGGGTTCCTGGATCAGCAGGACCTTCAAGAAGATGGGTCTCGGCTAGGAATAGTCCTCGCATGCTGGCGCGTCTGTCGATCCGCGACATCGTCCTGATCGAACGACTCGATATCGAATTCTCCCGTGGCCTTGCGGTCCTGACCGGCGAAACCGGCGCGGGCAAATCGATCCTGCTCGACGCATTCGCGCTCGCCCTCGGCGGCCGCGGCGATGCCGGCCTGGTGCGGCACGGCGCCGAGCAGGGGCAGGTGACCGCCACCTTCGACGTGCCGAAGAACCATCCCGCGGCAAAACTCCTGGCCGATAACGGGCTCGACGACACCGGCGAGATGATCCTGCGCCGCGTGCAGCTCGCCGACGGTCGCACCCGCGCCTTCATCAACGACCAGGCGATCAGTGTGCAGACCCTGAAGGCGGTCGGCGCCGCGCTGGTCGAAATCCACGGCCAGCATGACGAGCGCGCTCTGGTCGACGCCTCGACCCACCGGCGCCTGCTTGACGCCTTTGCCGGGCTCGAGAAGGACGTGGCGGCGCTGGAAACGCTCTGGGAGGCACGGCGCGGCGCCAACGCCGCGCTGGAGCAGCACCGCGCCGGCATGGAGCGCGCCGCGCGCGAGGCCGACTATCTGCGCCATGCCTCGCAGGAACTGAAAACGCTGGCGCCGAAGGAGGGCGAGGAGACCGAGCTCGCCAATCGCCGCACCACCATGATGCAGGGCGAGAAGATCGCAACGGACTTGCGCGAAGCGCAGGAGGCGATCTCCGGCCCGCATTCTCCCATTGCCGCGCTGTCGGCCGCCGTACGCCGCCTGGAGCGTCGCGCAGCCAGCTCGCCGGCGCTGGTCGAGCCCGCGGTGAAGGCGATCGATGCCGCCATCAACACGCTTGAAGAGGCCGATCAGCATCTCAATGCTGCGCTTGCGGCGGCTGATTTCGATCCGGCCGAACTCGAGCGCATCGAGGAGCGTCTGTTCGCACTGCGTGCCGCCTCGCGCAAATATGCCACCCCGGTCGATGGACTGGCCGCGCTCGCCAGCAAATATGCCGCCGACGTCGCGCTGATCGATGCTGGCGCCGATCAGTTGAAAAAGCTCGAAGCCATGGCGGCGGAAGCAGACCAGCGCTACGGCGCGGCGGCAACGAAGCTGTCGGCGGCGCGGACCAAATCCGCTGAAAAGCTCAACAAGGCCGTCAACGCCGAACTGGCGCCGCTGAAACTCGAACGCGCGAGATTCATGACCCAGGTCGAGAGCGATGCGGCCTCTCCGGGGCCGGAAGGCATCGACCGCGTCGAGTTCTGGGTGCAGACCAATCCGGGGACAAAGCCGGGGCCGCTGATGAAGGTCGCATCCGGCGGCGAGCTGTCGCGCTTCCTGCTGGCGCTGAAGGTCGTGCTGTCCGACCGCGGCTCGGCGCCGACGCTGGTGTTCGACGAGATCGATACCGGCGTTGGCGGCGCCGTGGCGGACGCGATCGGCGCGCGGCTGTCGCGGCTTGCCGACAAGGTGCAGGTGATGGCGGTGACGCATGCGCCGCAGGTCGCAGCCCGCGCCAGCCAGCATCTGCTCATTTCCAAGGATGCGCTCGACAAGGGCAAGCGCGTCGCCACCCGCGTCAACGCGCTCGCCGCCGACCACCGCCGCGAGGAAATCGCCCGCATGCTCGCCGGCGCCGAAATCACCGCCGAAGCGCGCGCGGCAGCGGAGCGGCTGCTGCGCGCAGCCACCGCGTAACTCTCTCCGTCATTCCGGGGCAATGCGAAGCATCGAACCCGGAATCTCGAGATTCCGGGTTCGGTCCTAACTGACCGCCCCGGAATGATGGGGATTAGTTACAGATCGACTCGTACAGATCGTCCCACTTCGCGTTCTGGGCCTCGATCAACTGGACTTTCCAGTCCCGCTTCCACTTCTTGAGCTCTTTCTCGCGCGAGATCGCGGAGATCGGATCGTGATAGATTTCGAACCACACCAGCCGTGTGATATTATATTTGGAAGTGAAGCCGGGGACCGCCTTGATGCGGTGCTCGTAGACCCGGCGCACGAGATCGTTGGTCACTCCGACGTAGATTGCTCCATCCTTCCGGCTCGCCAGGATATAGACGTAGTAAGCCATGACAGCCGCGCCCACAATCTCGAGGTTCCGGGTCTGGTCCTTCGGACCATCCCGGAACGACGAACAATAACGTGCACGATGGCGAAATCCAAGAAAGCCGCGCTTCCCGGCGTCGACAAGCTCACCAAGGCGCAGGCCAAGGTCGAGCATACGCGGCTTGCGCTCGAACTCGAGGCGCATGACAGGCGCTACTATCAGGAAGATGCGCCCACCGTCAGCGACGCCGAATATGACGCGCTGCGGCAACGGTTCAATGCGATCGAGAAGCGCTTTCCCGAATTCGTCACCGCGGATTCGCCATCGCAAAAGGTCGGCGCGGCGCCGTCGGGCCGCTTCCGGAAAGTGCGGCATTCGTTGCCGATGCTGTCGCTCGACAACGCGTTTGCCGAGCAGGACGTGCTCGATTTCATCGGCCGCATCACGCGGTTTCTGAAATTGCCGGACGACAAGATCGATTTCTCCGCCGAGCCGAAGATCGATGGCCTCTCGATGTCACTGCGCTACGAGGGCGGCGAGCTTGTCACCGCGGCGACCCGCGGCGATGGCGCCGTGGGCGAAGACGTCACCGCCAACATCCGGACGCTCGAGGACGTTCCGCAGAAGCTGAAGGGCCGCAACGTGCCCGAGGTTTGCGAGGTGCGCGGCGAAGTCTACATGACGAAGAAGGCATTCCTCGCACTCAACGAGCGCCAGAAGGCCGCCGGCGACACCGTCTTCGCCAATCCGCGCAATTCGGCCGCCGGTTCGCTGCGTCAGAAGGATCCGAGCATCACCGCCTCGCGGCCGCTCGGCTTCTTCGCCTATGCCTGGGGCCAGATGAGCCCGATGCCGGAGAACACGCAGACCGGCATGATCCACTGGTTCGAGCGCTGCGGCTTCAAGACCAATCCGCTGACGAAGCTCTGCCACTCGCTCGACGAGTTGCTGGCCTTCCATCACAAGATCGAGGAACAGCGCGCCGAGCTCGATTACGACATCGACGGCGTCGTCTACAAGGTCGATCGAATCGATTGGCAGGAGCGGCTCGGCTTCGTGTCGCGCACGCCGCGCTGGGCAATCGCGCACAAATTCCCGGCCGAGCGCGCGATGACCGTGCTGCGCGACATCGAGATCCAGGTCGGGCGCACCGGCTCGTTCACGCCGGTCGGCAAGCTCGAGCCGGTCGGCGTCGGCGGCGTCATCGTGCAGAACGTCACGCTGCACAATGAGGATTACATCAAGGGCGTCGGCGGTCACGGCGAGCAGCTCCGCGAAGGACGCGACATCAGGATCGGCGACACCGTCGTGATCCAGCGCGCCGGTGACGTGATCCCGCAGGTGGTCGACGTCGTCATCGACAAGCGGCCGAAGAATGCGAAAGAATTTCATTTCCCGAAGAAGTGCCCGTGCCCGCTGCATACCGACGTGGTGCGCGAGGAGACCGCGACCGGCGAGGAGGGCGCGCGCGCCCGCTGCACCGGCGAGTTCGCCTGTCCGTTCCAGAAGATCGAGCATCTGAAACTGTTCGTCTCGCGCCGCGCCTTCGACATTGACGGGCTCGGCGACAAGCAGCTCGCATTCTTCTTCGACAAGGAATGGGTGCGGGAGCCCGCCGATATCTTCACCCTGCCGAAGCGCAACCAGAAGCTCAAGCTCGAGGAGATCGAGGGTTACGGCCAAACCTCGGTGCGCAACCTGTTCGGTGCAATCGAGAACCGGCGCCGGATCGCGCTCGAGCGCTTCATCTACGCCCTCGGCATGCGCCATGTCGGCGAGACCACGGCGCTGGCGCTGGCGCGCGGCTATGGCTCGTGGGAGGCGTTCCACGATGCCTGTCTGCGCGTCGCCAAGGGTGACGAAGAGGCGATGGCGGAGATGGATGCGCTCGACCAGATCGGCGACACCGTGATCAAGAGCGTCGCTGCCTATTTCGGCGAGAGCCACAACCGCGGCATCGTCGAGCGGCTGGTCAAGGAGCTCGACGAGATCATCGACACCGAAAAGCCGAAGAGCAATTCGGCAGTTGCCGGCAAGACTGTCGTCTTCACCGGTTCGCTGGAGAAGATGACGCGCGACGAGGCCAAGGCGACCGCCGAGCGCTTGGGCGCGAAGGCGGCGAGCTCGGTGTCGAAGAAGACGGACTACGTGGTCGCAGGTCCCGGCGCCGGATCGAAGCTCGCGGAAGCCAAGAAGCACGGCGTGGCGGTGCTGACGGAGGACGAGTGGCTGAAGCTGATCGGGGAGTGAGTTTGCTCTCCGTCGTCATTCCGGGATGGTCCGAAGGACCAGACCCGGAATCTCGAGATTCCGGGTTCGATGCTTCGCATCGCCCCGGAATGACGGGCAAGCATGGTCACATCACCCCCGCCTCGTCCTCTTCCGCTTCCTCGATCATCTCCTCGCTCACCACCGTCTTCCGCCGCGGCACCAGAAAGATCATGCTCGAGGCGCATGCGATCGAGATGATGAGGATCGCGGCCGTCAGCGGCAGCGTGGTGGTGGAATGGCCGCCGAGATAGGCGCCGAACTGCGATACCAGCGAGCCGACGCCCTGCTGCAGGAAGCCCATCGCGCCGGAGGCGGTGCCGGCGGCTTCGGGGCGGACGCTGATGGCGCCGGCCGCCGAGTTCGCCATCACGAAGGCATTGCCCGCCATCACGATCATCTGGGTGCCGAACAGCCAGAGCGGGGCCTGGTTGACCCCGGTGAGGCTGAAGGCAAGGTTCAAGAGACTGCCGCCGAGTTGCAGCGCGAGCCCGAACCAGATCAGTTGTTCCAGCGAGTGACGCGGCGCGAAGCGCACGCAGAGCAGGTTGCCGACCAGATAAGCGAAGCCCGTGGTCGCGAACCACGCGCCATATTCGGCGCTGGTGCGTCCCATCTGGGTCACCACGATGTAGGGCCCGCCGCCGGCGAAGGTGAAGATGATCTGCGAGGCCAGCACCTGGCACAGCACATAGCCGATGAAGGCGCGGCTCCTGATGAGCTTGCCGACATCGCCGCGAAAATTGCTGCCCTCGCTGCGGACGCGGCGCGTCTCCGGCAGCGCCAGCGCGATGCCGACGGCCACCGCGAGCGAGCCCGCAGTGATCGCGTAGAAGATCGCACGCCAGCCGAACGCGGTCTCCAACAGGCCGCCGGTGAGCGGGCTCAGCATCTGCGCGATCATCATCACCGCGATCACCAGGCTGATCATGGCGCCGACGCGGTCGCGGCTATAGAGATCGCGGATGATGGCGCGGCTCACCACCATGCCGCTGGCTCCGCCGAGCGCCTGGAAGAAGCGCGCCGCGATCAATTGCGGCAGGGTTTCCGCGAAGATGCTTCCGATGCCCGCCACGACCATCAGGCCGAGGCCGGTGAGCAACACCGGCCGCCGCCCGAACCTGTCCGACAGCGGGCCCATGAGGAGCTGCGAGCAGGCGATGCCGACCATGAACAGCGACACCGTCATCTGCGCGATCGAAATGTCGCGGTCGAAGGTCGCCGCCAGCACCGGCAGCGCCGGCACCAGCATATAGAGGGAGATCGGCGCCACGCCGGTCATCGCGACGAGCAACAGCAACATGAGCTTCGACGTCGCGATGCTCTTGTCCGTCGCCGCGTTGGGCGGCTTGCCCATCACGCCATGCATTCAGGTTCGCATCCTTTCGAGAGGCGCAATGTAGCGTGAAGTGCAAACGCGAATACGGATGTTTCGGCATGCGGCTATGCCGATTCCGGGAGGCGGTCACCTGCCGCTGATATTGCCACGTACGCCGCCGTCATCATCCGCGAAGGCGGATGATCCAGTATCCCAGAGGCTGGAGTGATATGCGGCGATGTTAGCGTTTACTGGATTCCCCGCCTTCGCGGGGAATGACGGCGAGGGCGGATGCCTACTTCAGCGACGCCGTTGCCTCATCAAGCCACAGCTTCGTGGCGTCATCGTCGAGGTGCGGACGTACCTCGGTCTTGACGCGGGCATGATAGTCGTTGAGCCAGTTCAGCTCCGCCTCGCTCAGCATCGTCGCATCGACCAGCCGGCGATCGATCGGCGCCAGCGTCAGCGTCTCGAAGGCGTTCATCGGCTTTTCCGCGCCTGATATCTCGACGCCGATCACGAGCTCGAGGTTCTCGATCCGGATGCCGTAAGCGTCGGTCTTGTAGTAGCCGGG
Organism: Bradyrhizobium sp. BRP22; assembly: GCF_020194175.1. Lineage (GTDB taxonomy): Bacteria > Pseudomonadota > Alphaproteobacteria > Rhizobiales > Xanthobacteraceae > Bradyrhizobium. Next base: position 31,601 of record NZ_JADYVX010000039.1, read on the forward strand.
TTCGTTGGAGAGGATCATGCCGCGCTTCAGCGGCGTGATGCCGAGCTTTGAGATTCGCGCCGGCCCCTCATGCACGGAGAGATAGCTGCCGACGCCATGGCCGGTGCCGTGCTCGAAATCGATGCCGGCCTGCCACAGATATTGCCGCGCCAGCGTGTCGAGCTGCGCGCCGGTGGTGCCGTCGGGAAACACCGCGCGCGCGATCGCGATATGGCCGCGCAGCACCCGCGTGAAGCGGTCGCGCATCTCCGCTGTCGGCTCGCCGATCGCAATGGTGCGGGTAACGTCGGTGGTGCCGTCCTCATATTGCGCGCCGGAATCGATCAGCAGGAGATCGCCCGATACGATCCGGCGGTTGCTCTTGCGGGTGACGCGGTAGTGCACGATGGCGCCGTTCGGCCCGGTGCCCGCGATGGTCGGGAATGAGACGTCCTTCAGCGCCCCGGTCTCGCGACGGAAGGTCTCCAGCGCCTCGACAGTGTCGATCTCGGTAAGCTTGCCCAGGGGCGCCTCGCGGCCGATCCAGGCGAGGAAGCGCGCCAGCGCCACCGCGTCGCGCTGATGCGCACTTCGCGTGCCCTGGATCTCCGCGGCATTCTTCACCGCTTTCAACAGGCTCACCGGATCGTTGCCGCGCACCGGCCTGCCGCCGGCGGTGGTGATCAGGCGGTTCAGCGCGTCGGCGGCGGTCGCAGTGTCGAGCGCGATCGAGGCGCCGCGCTGCGCGAGCTCGGTCAGCTTCAACGTCAGCCGGTCCGGCTCCTTGACATCGGCCGATTGCTCGAGATGGTCGCGCGTGCGGTTCGAAAGCTTCCGGTGATCGATGAACACCGTCGGCCGGCCCTCTCTCGGCACCAGCGCATACGAGAGCGGCAGCGGCGTATGCGAGACGTCGGCGCCGCGGATGTTGAAGGTCCAGGCCACCGCGTGGCTGTCCGACAGCACCAGCGCGTCGACGCCAAGCTTGTTGATCTCATCCCTGATCCGCTCGAGTTTCTCGGCCTCGGCTTCGCCGGCGAATTGCCGGCCGTGGATGGAGACCGGCCCGAGCGGCGGGTGCGGGCGCTCGGACCAGATCGCATCGATCGGGTTGCTGTCGACCGCGACCAATTCGGCGCCGGCCTTGGCGCATGCCGCCGCGAGACGCTCGGCTGCCGCGGAAGTGTGCAGCCACGGGTCAAATCCGAGGCGGTCGCCGGCGGAAAGATGTTTTGTCAGCCAGTATTCCGGCGGCGGATCGACCAGCGGCTGGATTTGCCAGGCCTTCGGGTCGACCTGCTTGCCCGCCTGCAGCGTGTAGCGCCCATCCACGAACAGAGCGGCTTCCCGCATCAGCACGATCGCAAGTCCCGCCGATCCGGTGAAGCCGGTCAGCCAGGCCAGTCGCTCCTCGGATGGCGCGACATATTCATTCTGCTGCTGGTCGGCGCGCGGAATGACGAAGCCGGTCAGCTTGCGCCGCGCCAATTCCTCGCGAAACGCGGCCAGCCGCGCCGTCAGCGCCACGCCGCCTTCGGGTTCTTCGAACGTCTGGAAATGGGCCTCGAACATGGTCGTCACTTTATGGCTGTGTGGACACGTCCGCAATCGAAGCGGATATCGCCACAATTTGGCATAAGTTATGCTTCAATACTGTCTCGCAGGTTTAGAAAAGACGGAACGGTTTTCAAGGCAAGCCGTTCGATAACGATGCCCGGGGAGGCTTCCAGGAGTGTTTCAACTCAACGGCGAGGGGATACACAATGCCTGCCTTTAGCTTTGAGAAGATTTCGCCGCCGGTGCGCCGCGGCCCGATTGCTCCCATCGAACAGAAGCAGCGCGGTGTCATCGTCCAGATCCTGGATCGCTTCGTCGAGCGGCGCGTCAAGCGCCGACTGAAGGCGGAGAAGGCCGAGGCGGCCCTGCGCAGCAAACCGGAAAAGTGATCCGATCAGCGTCTCGATCAGCCTAACGCGTGAGGCGCAGCAGCAGGCTGCTCCATCCCTCGATTCTCAGATGCCGTAATGGCACCAGTCCGCGCGCGCGGTAGGCTGCGATCACACTCGGTGCCTGATGCGTCAAAAGCCCCGACAGGATCACGAGCGCTGAAGGCGCGAGATGCCGTGCCATCGGGCTCGCGAGTTGCCGCAGCGGATTGGCGAGGATGTTCGCGAGCACGAGGTCGAACGGACCGTGCTCGGAAAATTGCGGCGCCGAGAAGCCGGTGGCGCGGATCGTCGTCACGCGGCGTCCGGTCTCGTTCAGCTCGGCATTCTCGCGCGCGACGTTGACCGATGGCGGATCGATATCGCTCGCCAGCACCGCGCCGTGCAGCGCCTTGGCCGCGGCGATCGCCAGCACGCCGGTGCCGGTGCCGAGATCGAGCACGCGGCGCGGACGACGCGTTTTCAGCACATGATCGAGCAGCAGCAGGCAGCCGCGCGTGGTGCCGTGATGGCCGGTGCCGAAGGCCAGCGCGGCTTCGATCTCGATGCCGAGCTTGTTCGGCGGCACCCGGGTGCGGTCGTGCTGGCCGTGCACGACGAAGCGTCCCGCCGGGACCGGGACGAGATCCTCGAGGCTGGCCTTGACCCAGTCCTTGGCCTCGACGGTGTCGAAGGCGATGGTGTTTGCAAGGTCCTCGCCGGCCGCATTGGCGACGAGCTCGCGCATCAGCGCCTGGTCCGGCGCATCGGCAAAATGCGCGGTCACCTCCCAGCGCCCGTCCGGCCGCTCGAATGCGGCGATCGCCGTCTCGCCTTCGAAGAATATCTCGGTCAGTGCGTCGACCAGCCGTCTGGCGGTGTCTTCGTCGGCAAGCACGAGGCCGGCACGATGGGTGGGCTTGGGAAGCATTCAGGGTAACCGTTTCGACTTCATCCGGAACTTCAGCGTCAACGACGATCGCCTTACCATTTTGGATTCGAGCAAGTCAGTAGGGAGCCTTCGCGAAGCTGCGGTTTCCCGAGACAGTGGAACCGGCTCCCCGCCAAAACTCCGTAGTTTTCCCATAATTGAAAGTTCATGAGGACGATGCATGATGCAACCCGTTGTTTTGCTTAAATTTATGGTAGTTTTTTCCAGGAGTTGTAATGAGTGGTTGCAAAAGGGCATGGGCTGCAATTCTTCGCAAGAGCCTCAAGCTGATGGCCCAACGCATTGCTGAACTTCACGACCTTCGAAGACAGGTGCGCGAGGCCGAGACAAGGGCGCTTGCCAGACGACGCGAAACGTCCTCCAGAAGGTCGCGAAGGCAGAGGACGGGATTTCATCGCAGCCGCCTGAATGCCCGAGTTCGATGCCTCGAAGACTTGAACCGGAGCCGTTCTCCGTAACGAATGCGCTGAGAGCGCTTGTTTGCGTCCGGTGCGCTTGGTAAGTGCGCTCTGTTCTGATTCCTTGGGCGCAACTCGATGAAAAGCGACAGCTTCCGATCCATGTCCACAGATGACCTGTGGGCGCTCCACGAACAAGTAGCGGCCGAACTGACGCAAAGAATAGTCACCGAGAAAGCCACGCTCGAGGACCGGCTGCGCAAGTTGCAGGCGCCCGGCCAGGCGGCGAAATCGGATCGCAGCCGTCGCCCTTATCCAAAAGTTCTGCCTAAATATCGGAACCCGAAAAACCCGGGAGAGACGTGGTCGGGTCGCGGCAAGCAGCCGCGATGGCTCGCAAAGCGACTTGGCGCCGGCTCCAAGCTCGACGATTTTCTCATCAGTCGGCCCGGCCGCAAGCGGCGTTGATCAGGATCGCTCATCGCCGTTCCCGACACGTTCGCGCTCCGGTGCGTTGCACGCCTGCCATGGAGAACTTGCCAGCCGGGAATGCCGGGGTTTTCAACAGGGTTCTCCACTAGATCGACGTTGCGCTCCCTCTCCCGCTTGCGGGAGAGGGTTGGGGTGAGGGTGTCTCGACCGAGGGATTATCGATGTGACCCGCATGCGCCAGAACCGCGCGCAATTCCAACCATGGACAGTCCCGTTGTGGAGAGACCCTCACCCCCAACCGGGGGAGGGAGTCCGAGCTGTCGCGCGGATGGAACGAGCGCATCCATGCGACTCAAATTTTAGCCGTGATGGGCTGGCCGACCAGCGGCGGCCTGATCGGGACGCGATACACATTCGCTTCCACCTGATATCCACATGCTGTCCACAGGCTTTTCAACGTCTTGCGAACAGGGCGCGGTGATCGCCCAGGATCACCTGCGCGGCGTTATGGCCGGGCGCGCCGGTGACGCCGCCGCCGGGATGGGCGCCGGAGCCGCAGTGATAGAGCCCCTTCAGCGGGCCGCGGTAGTCGGCATGGCCGAGCATCGGGCGGGCGGAGAAGAGCTGGTTCAGCGTCAGCGCGCCATGGAAGATATCGCCGCCGAGCAGGCCGAATTGCCGCTCCAGATCGAGCGGGGAAAGCACCTGCCGGCCGAGCACGCTTGAGGCGAAGCCGGGCGCGTATCTGTCGACCGTCGCGATCATGAGGTCGGCGACCTCGTCGCGGTGATCGTCCCAGCATCTGCCGGCGGGCAGCTCCGGCGCGACATGCTGGCAGAACAGGCTCGCGACATGCTGTCCCGCCGGCGCCAGCGAGTCATCAAGCGTCGAGGGGATCAGGATTTCGACTACGGGCTCGCGGCTCCAGCCGGTGCTGCGCGCATCGAGCCAGGCGCGGTCCATATAGGTAAGGCTCGGCGCGATGATGATGCCGGCGGTGAGATGGTCGCCCGGTCCTGGCAGTGCGGTGAAGGAGGGCAGGCCGCTCAACGCGACATTCATGCGAAAGGTGCCGGAGCCGTTGCGCCAGCGCGACATCCGCTGCAGGAATTCCGGCGCCAGCGCGCCCGCCGGCATCAGGTGCGTGTAGAGCAGTTTTGGATTGACGGACGCGGCGACATATCTGGCGCGGATGGTTGTGCCGTTGTCGAGGACGACACCGGCGGCGCGTCCGTTCTCGATCATCACCTCGCGCACGCCGGTATCCACCTCGATCTCGGCGCCATGCGCGCCTGCGGCGGCCGCCATCGCCTGCGTGATCGCGCCCATGCCGCCGACCGCGTGGCCCCACACGCCCTTTTTGCCGTTCACCTCGCCGAAGGCGTGGTGCAGCATCACGTAGGCCGAGCCCGCGGCATAGGGGCTTGCATAGTTGCCGACGATGGCGTCGAAGCCGAACAGCGCTTTCACCAGATCGTTCTCGAACCGCTCGTCCAGCATGTCGCCGGCCGATCGGGTGAAGAGATCGAGCAGGTCGCGCTGCTGCTCCAGCGAGAGCTTGCGCAAGAGGTTGGCGAAGCCGAGCGCGTTGATGGCCTCACGCAGCGAGTTCGCGCCGAATCCTTCGACGATGTTCGGCGGCGCGCGCAGCACGAACTGGCGCAGCACGTCGGCGATCGCCTCGAGCTGCCGCGAGAAGATGCCGATCTCTTCGGCATCATGCGCGTTGAGCCTGGCCACGGAGTCCTTGGTGCGGCCTTCGCCGGTGAGGAGATAGCTTCCGTCGGCGGAAGGCAGGAAATTTTGCGCACGGCGCTCCACGATCCGCAGGCCGTGCTCGGCGAGCCTGAGGTCGGCGATGACCTTCGGGTTGAGCAGGCTCACCGTATAGGCCGCGACCGAGTTGCGGAACCCGGGATGGAATTCCTCCGTCACCGCCGCCCCGCCCACGACCTTGCGGCGCTCGACCACTTTCACGCGCAGGCCGGCCATCGCGAGATAGGCCGCGCAGGTGAGGCCGTTATGCCCCGCGCCGATGATGACGACGTCCGTCTCGTTCATATCCGCTTCATTTTCCCATCGGTTCGCCAATAGCCCATAGTTGCACGCAAGCCACGAGTTATTTCGCCGCTCACCCCCAGTCGTCATTCCGGGCCCTCTCCGTCCGCTCCGTCATTCCGGGGCGCGCGCAACGCGAGCCCGGAATCCATTCGACCGCTTGTGCAGGTTGAAAAATGGATTCCGGGCTCATCGCTTCGCGATGCCCCCGAACGACTGAGGGACGCATTGCGCAATCCTCTCCTTCGTCATGGCCGGGCTTGACCCGGCCATCCACGTTGTCTCGGGCGCGAAGAACGTGGATGCCCGGGACGAGCCCGGGCATGACGGCGTCGTTTCATTCGCGCGATTTTCCTTAAGCCTATCAACGTGATTTGCGTCGTCCAGCCCTCACACAAAAAACATTCCGCTTCCGCCGTCGGGCAAATCAGTGATTTAACTCCGCGCGTCTCACCCGAGAGAGGGGCGGCTCGCGATCGTCACGAACGTTGCGGTGAGATGCGGTGGACGCGGGTGCTGCGAACGACGAACGCAGCTATCAGCGGACGGCGAAGTCGTGTGGTTCTGGCGCCCCGACGCTGGCGCTAAGTTCGCGGAGATAATCTGCGGGCGACGGTGGCAAGAAAGCCCGGTCACCGGGGAGAGCACGAAGTAAGCCGTAAACCATCGCGCAGGGAAGCCGGAGCTGCTTCGGTTGACCTGTGGTCCTACCCCCGTGCTTTTTGCTGCACGGGGCCCACGGGTGCAACCGGCACCCGGCTTTCCCTGCGCCCTCACTTCAATGAGAGGGTGAAACGAGATGCAAACCTCGGACGCCATGCGCCGCGAGAACGCGAACTTACATCCTCTCCCTAATTCCACCGTCATGCCCGCCACCGGGTCTCGCCTTCGGCGAGCCCGATGACAGGCTCCGGCGGGCATCCAGTAACCACCGACGTCCGAGCGTAAGCACCACCGCCTCTGGAATACTGGATCGCCCGCTTTCGCGGACGATGACAGCGGAGAAGCTGTTTGAAATTTGAATCAGAACTCATCGCCCGTCATTGCGAGGAGCGAAGCGACGAAGCAATCCACGTCTCCACTTGCGGCGCTATGGATTGCTTCGCTGCGCTCGCAATGACGGGGGAGAGAGCGGTGATCTTGCGAGGCACTCAGTTATGCAACCGTCATGTCGGCGTGCCCGCTGTTCCGCAACGGCGCATCGTCAAGTCCACGTTACCGGGTTACATTGGCTGTCATGCTGCCCTATGCTCAACCGAAACCTCTGGCGTGCATCCGCCGGAAATCTCGTCGTCGGCGTCCGCCGGGCCCAAGCCGGAGCTTTCATGACTTCTAAGCCGTCCGCCGCGCGAAACCGGCTGGTATTGATTGTCTACACCACCGCCATCTTCGTCAGCGCGCTTCTGTTGTTCTCGGTACAACCGTTGTTCACCAAGATGGTGCTGCCGCGGCTCGGCGGCTCACCGGCGGTGTGGTCGGTGGCGATGGTGTTCTTCCAGTCGCTGCTGCTCGCAGGCTACGCCTATGCGCATTACCTGATGAAGCTGAACAATCGCGCCGCTCCGGTCGCGGTGCATCTGGTGCTGTTGGTCGCGGCCATGCTGACGCTGCCGCTCGCGATCCGGAGTGGCTGGGGCGATCCGCCGACCTCCGGTTACGCGTTCTGGATGCTCGGCCTGTTTGCGGTCTCGATCGGCCTGCCGTTCTTCGCGCTTGCCGCCAACAACCCGTTGCTGCAGGCCTGGTTCGTGCGCACCGGCCATCCCAACGGTCCCGATCCGTACTTCCTCTACGCGTCCTCCAACATCGGCAGCTTTCTCGCGCTGTTGTCCTATCCGGTGCTGCTGGAGCCGATGTTCACGCTGCACGCGCAGAACCTGATCTGGACCGGCGGCTATGGCCTGTTGATTCTGCTGATTGCCGGCTGCGGCGTGTTGCTGTTGCGTTCGCCCGTGAGCGCGGCGGCGCTGAATTTGCCGGCCGATGATCCCGATGCGCCGGCACCCTCCTGGCTGTTGCGTTTGCGCTGGATCTTCCTCGCCGCGGTGCCCTCGGGCCTTCTGATCGCGGTGACCGCGCATATTTCGACCGATGTTGCCGCAGCGCCGCTGCTCTGGGTGCTGCCGCTGTCGCTTTACCTTTTGACCTGGGTGCTGGTGTTCCAGTCGCGCCCGCTGTTTTCGCACGAATTCATGCTGCGTGCGCAGCCGATCGCAATCGCATGCGTCGTCGTCCTGCTTGCGGTTGGCGGCGAACAGAGTCTGCTGCTGACGCTTGGCGGTCACCAGCTCGCCTTTTTCATCATCGCGATGGCTTGCCATGGCGAATTGGCGCGGACCCGGCCCGCGGCAAAATACCTTACCGGCTTCTACGTGGCGCTGTCGTTCGGCGGCATGGTCGGCGGCCTGTTTGCAGGGCTGATCGCGCCGTTCACCTTCTCCTGGGTGGCAGAATATCCGATCCTGCTGGCGCTTGCCGCGCTGTGCCGGCCGTCCGGGGATGAGCGGCTGCCGCGCTGGAGCGCCTGGTACTGGCCCTTCCTTGCCGTGCTCGCGGTGGCGCTGATCGCACCGTCCTACTCGACCGGGACGCTGTTCAACTGGTTCGACGAGCGGCGGGCCTGGGTGATCGGCGCGGTCGGCGTGCTCTCGGCGCTGCTGGCGCTCGCGCTCAACGCCAACCGCTGGAAGATCTTCGCAACCGTCGTGGTCGCGCTGCTGCTGTTGCGCGCTTACCCCTCCGATGAAGGGCGGGTCGAAACCGTGCGCAGCTTCTTCGGCGTGCACAAGATCTTGGTGACGCCGAACGGCCAGTATCACGTGCTGATGCACGGTACCACCATTCACGGCGCCGAGCGCTTCAAGAATGACGACGGCACGCCGGCAACTGGCCGGCCCGAACCCATTTCCTACTACCACAAGGACGGCGGTATCGGGCAGGCGATTACGGCGATGCGTGAACGCAAGGGCGCGCCGCTCAAGGTTGCCGTGATCGGGCTCGGCTCGGGCACGCTCACTTGTGCTGCGCAGCCGGGCGAACAATGGAAGTTCTTCGAGATCGACCAGACCATGGTCGATACCGCGCGCGACCCGAAATATTTCACCTACATCCAGAATTGCGCGCCCGACCTGAAGCCGGTGATCGGCGATGCCCGGCTCACCTTCGCCCGCGAGCCTGACGGCATTTACGACCTCATCATCGTCGATGCCTATTCATCCGATGCGATTCCGATCCATCTGGCGACGCAGGAGGCGATGGCGATCTACAAGGCCAAGCTGGCGCCGCAGGGCGCGGTCGTGATGCATGTCTCCAACCGACACCTCGAGCTTTCCAGCGTCGTGGTCGGGATCGCCGAGGCCAACGACCTCAAGAGCTGGGTCTACAGCGAGGATTCCGGCCGCGACAGCGAGTACATTTTCTCGACTTCGGTGGTGATCTCCGCACGCGAGGAGGACGATGTCGGCAAGATCGCTTCGTCCGATGTCTGGGCCGAGACCGAGGCTGATGAAAAGCAGCGGGTCTGGACCGACGATTATTCCAACATCCTGGGCGCGGTTTATCGGCGGCTGCGCGACGGCGAATAGTGAATTTGATATTTTTGCAACACCCGCCGCCGGCGTTCGCGATTTGGCCGCACAACCGGTTGCAACGGTTGCCGGCCGTCGGCGGACTCTATACTGATGGAACTTGTTTCCCAATTGTTCCATTTGCCATGCGCGACCATCGGATTATCCGGAGCCGGCACTTCCATCGATTGCAGCGGCAGCATTTCATCCTGTTTGATGTCTTGCCATTCATCGGGACGGCAATCGCGCTTGGTGCCTTGTTCTACCGCCCGATCGGGGCGCTCGAGATCAGCCTGTTCTTGGCGATGTGGCTGCTCACGGGCCTCGGCCTCACGGTCGGCTATCACCGGCTGTTCACGCACCGCGCCTTCGCAACCGGCACAGCGGTGAGCGTGATGCTGATCATCATGGGCTCCATGGCGGGAAGGGGCCCGATGGTATCATGGGCCGCGATGCACCGTCGTCACCACGAGCTCAGCGATCGCGAGGGCGACCTGCATTCGCCCAAGCTGCACGGCGAGAGCGCCCTGGGACGGCTGCGCGGTTTCCTGCATGCGCACCTCACCTGGATGATGGAGCATGATTATCCGAACGTTGCCCACTATGTGCCGGACCTGATGGCGCAGCCGACGCTGGTCCGGGTGAATAGCCACTACTACGCTTGGGTACTGCTCGGGCTGTTGATTCCGACCGCTATTGGCGGGCTCGGTGCCGGCAGCCTGTGGGGCGCGGTGGCCGGGTTCCTCTGGGGCGGCGTGGTGCGCATGTTCGTGGTCGAGCAGGCGATGTCGGCGATCAACTCGGTCATGCATACGTTCGGCGCGCGTCCCTACCGCACCCGGGGTGACAACAGCCGCAATCTCGGCGTAATGGCATGGTTGGCGTGGGGCGAGGGGTGGCACAACAATCACCATGCCTTCCCTTATTCGGCGGCGTTCGGGTTGCGATGGTTCGAATTCGATCCGGGCTATTTCTTCATCCGATTGCTTGCCGCGCTGGGACTGGCCTGGAACATCAAGGTGCCGAGCGCGGAAAAGATCGCGCTGCGTCGGCAGGAAGAGCCGGCGCTCGACGTGGCCGAGCTCGAGCACGGATAGTCGTCGGTTTCCGGCGGATAAGGTGAGTAACCCGGGTCATGCCTGAGATCGCCGGCTGATGCTGTTCAACGACTACCCCTTCCTGCTGGGCTTCCTGCCGGCGGCGATCCTGATCTATCGATTGGTCGATCCGCATCCGCAGTGGCGGATCTGGACGCTGGTCGCAATGTCGCTGGTGTTCTACGCCTACGGCAATCCGCCCTTCGTCCTGCTCCTGATGCTGTCGATCGTGATCAACTGGATTGCAGCGATGGTCTTTGCCAGGACCAAGATGTCGTGGATCATCACCGCGGCGATCATAGCCAATCTCGGCGTCCTCGCCTGGTTCAAATACGCCAACTTCCTCGCCTACAATATCGGCCTTGCGCTCGGACGGCCGATGCCCGTGCTCGACATCGTGCTGCCGCTCGGCATCTCCTTCTTCACCTTCCACCACATCATGTACCTGGTCGATCTGCGCAAGGGAAAGGCGCCGACCTATGCGCTGGGGCGCTACGCGCTCTACATTTCCTTCTTCCCGCAGGCGCTGGCCGGGCCGCTGGTGCGCTGGTCGCAGGTGATGGAGCAGTTCGGCAGGAAGGTCTATGCGCCGGGCTGGCAGCGCGAATTCTGCGTCGGCATCGCCTTCATCCTGATCGGGCTGGTCGAAAAGATCCTGCTCGGCGACCGCATCGCGCGGCTGATCGATCCGATCTATGCGCGCGCGCTTGAAGGGCCGGTGAGCAATGGCGACGCCTGGCTGGCGCTCGGCTTCGCCATCCAGATCCTCTACGACTTCGCCGGCTATTCCGACATCGCGGTCGGGCTCGGCCTGTTGTTCGGCGTCAAGCTGCCGTACAATTTCGATGCGCCGTTCCGCTCCACCAGCATCCAGGATTTCTGGCAGCGCTGGCACATCACGTTGATGACGTTCCTGCGCGAATATCTGTTCTTTCCGCTCGCCAACAAGCGCATGGTGCCGCGGCGCTTCTACCAGCTCCAGTATTTCGCCGTGATGATCCTGACCATGGCGCTGTGCGGCCTCTGGCATGGCGCGAGCTGGACCTTCGTGCTGTGGGGCACGCTGCACGGCCTGGCGCTGGTCGTCTGCTCGCTGTGGCGCCGCTACGGCCCGCGGCTGCCCGCGCTCGCCGGATGGGCGCTGACGGTGGCCTTCGTGCTGCTGACCGGCGTGATCTTCCGCGCCGGCACGCTGGATGCGGCGTTGAATATCTTCCACGGCCTCGCCGTTCCGCCCAATCTGGCTGAGGGCAAGCATCTGTGGCCGCTGGTCGTCGTGCCGCTGCTGGCCTTCCTGCTGCCGGCAACCCAGGACATCGTCGAACGCGTGATGCAGCGGCCGCGACCCTGGCTTGGCGTGGTGGCCGGCCTTGGCCTGCTCGCCATCCTGATCGTGCTCGGAGAAGGAAACATTCGTGGCTTCGCCTACTACCAGTTCTGACACGTCGGTCGAATGGAACCGCTGCCTTTCCAATTGTGTCGGCACGCTCGTTGGCGGCTTGGTGTTGCTCTATGCGCTGATGATTCTGGTCGATCCCTATGACAGCGGAAGGTTCGGCCTGCTCGGCATCGATGGCGTCAACGATCGCAACACGCTCACGTCGGCGGCGAGCCGCGCGCGCGATCCCGGTTTCGATTCCGCGATCATCGGCAATTCGACCGCGCAGATGCTGCAACCGACGGAGCTGTCGAAGGCGACCGGTCTGAATTTCGTGCAGCTTTACATGACCGGGGGCAATCCGCATGAGCAGCTCATGCTGGTCGATTTCTTCCTGCGCCATCACAAGCGGGTGGGCGCGCTGGTGTTCGTCGTCGATCCCTGGTGGTGCTATCACGTCCCCGTGCAATCGCCGCCCGGCACCTTCCCCGATTGGCTCTATAGCGAAAGCCGGATCACCTACGCCGCGCACCTGCTGTCGTGGCCGTCGATCGAACACACGTTCCAGCGTTTCTCGATCGGGCTCGGCTGGCATCAGCGCCGAGACCCGACAGGCTTCTTCAGCTACGAGGACATCTGGCTGCCCGGCACCTTCCGCGAAATCAGCCCGCCCCGCGATCCATCGCCGGCCGCCACCGCCGCCGAACGCGAGACGCTTCCCGACGTCGCGCGGCTCGATGCGCTGGTCAAGAAACTTCCCACGGAGACCAGCGTCGTCATCGTCGTGCCGCCGACCCTGCAAAGCAAGATGCCGCAGCCCGGCACGCCGGCGGCCGCGGACCGCGAGGCCTGCAACGCGGCCCTGAAGCGGATCGTGGCCGGCCGACCGCGCAGCAATTTCATCAACTACCGCATCGACAATGCGATGACCCGCGACCGCGCGAACTTTGCCGATTTCATCCACTACCGCCCGAGCATCGCGACCAAGATGATGGAAGGCATCGCCGCCAGCATCCGCGACGGCGAGGCGGCGAAGATCGATTTTTGATGATCGTTCTCTCTCATGCTCCGCGAAGGCGGGCATCCAGTATCCCGCGGCCGCTCGGCTCAAGGACTGCTGCCTCTGGATACTGGATCGTCCGGTCAAGCCGGACGATGACCGCAGCAGCGAGTCAATCCGCGTCCGCGGCGAGATCCTCGAACCGTCCCTCGGACCACAGCCGGCGCGCGAGGCTGCGCTGGATCTTGCCGCTGGTGGTCTTCGGCAGCGTTCCCGGCCGGATCAGCACGATATGGCGGGTGAACAATTCGTGCTGACCGGTGACATGCTCGCGGATCAGGCCCTTCATCTCGGCGCCGTCGATCCGGTTGCGCTCGGTGCGCTCGACTTCCTGCACGACGACAAGCGTTTCATCACCGTGCTCGTCGTTCACCGAGAAGGCCGCGCCGCAATTGGCGCGCAGCGCCGAATGTGCCGCCTGCACCGTGCGCTCGATGTCCTGCGGATAGTGGTTGATGCCCCTGACGATGATGAGGTCCTTGATCCGCCCGGTGATGAAGAGTTCGCCCGTGGAATCGAGGAAGCCGAGGTCGCCGGTGCGCAGCCAGCTCGCGCCGTCGTCATCGCCCGCGATGCGCGCGTGCAGGCCGGCCTTGGTTGCCTCAGGATTGTTCCAATAGGTGCCCGCGACATTGGCGCCGTTGACCCAGACCTCGCCGACCTGGTCGACGGGCAGCCGCGCACAGCTGTCGGGATCGACGATCGCGATCCGCTCGCCTTCAAGCGCGCGACCGCAGCCGACCAGCGTCTGGCTGTCGGTCGCATCAGCCGGCGCCTCGACCCGATGCGCCTGCAGCGCCGCGCGGCTGACATCGCGCGTCAGATGGCCGGCGCCACGGCTGCCGCCGGAGATCAAGAGCGTCGCTTCCGCCATGCCATAGGCCGGAAACGTGGCGCGGGAATCGAAGCCATGACCGGCAAAGGTCTCGATGAATTGCCTGATCGTTTCGGCATGCACCGGCTCGGCGCCGTTGAGCGCGATCTTCCAGGACGAGAGATCGACGCCCTCCATCTGCTCGGCGCGATAGCGGCTGACGCAGAGATCGTAGCCGAAATTCGGGCAGCATGCGACCTCGGCGCGATAGTCGCTGATCGCGCGCAGCCAGTTGAGCGGGCGCTGGGTGAAGGCATTCGGCGCCATCAGCACGCAGAGCGCGCCAACATAGAGCGCCTCCAGCGTGTTCAGGATCAGCCCCATGTCGTGGTAGAGCGGCACCCAGTTGACATAGGTCGATCGCTCGGTGTTGCCGAGCGAGATGCGGATCATCTCGAGATTGGCGAGCAGGTTGCCGTGGCTCACGGCGACGCCCTTGGGCTCGGACGTCGAGCCCGAGGTGTATTGCAGGAAGGCGATATCGTCTCGCGTGGGAAGCGGCAGATCGGCTGCGGCTTGCGCCGGCGCCGTACCAAGATCGACCGCCAGCCACTGAAGGCCTTCGCGCGAGAACCGCTCCTGCAGATCGCCGCGGAGGGCGAAGGCCGAGCTGGTGAGCGCGATCGCAGGCTCGCAATTGGCCATGATCGCGGCGCTGGAGTCGCGTGCGCCCTGCCGCCGCGGCATCATCATCGGCACCGCGATCACGCGCGCGATCAGGCAGCCGAAGAAGGCGACGACGAATTCGAGCCCGGGCGGAAACACCAGCATCGCGCGATCGCCGGGTCGGGTGACTTCGCCAAGCCGCACCGCCAGCGCGCGGGCCGCATTATGCAACTCGCGAAAGGTGAGGACCGCTTCCTCTGCGCCGCGGTCGGAGAGGAAGATATAGGCGCGCGCGTCGGGCTGCGTTTCCGCCCGCTTTGCCAGCAGCGCCACCAGCGAGGAAAACGTCTCCATCTTGGCCAATGATATCCGGCGACGATAAGGATCAGGCAGCGGAGCGCGCCGCGAGCTTTTCAGCGAGATAACGCGACAGCGCGTCGACAGTGGGATAGTCGTAGAAATCGTCGGTCGAAAGCTCGAGGTCGAGCTTCTCCTCGAGTTCCATCATGACATAGACGACCATCGCCGAATCGAGCCCGAGCCGGTTGAACTTCGTATCGGTCTTGACCCGGTCCTTTGCGATCCGCAGCACTTTCGCGAGCGAATCGACGCAAAAACCCGATATTTCTGCCTGTGTCATGAGAAATCCAGCGAAACGATCAGACACAATACGAACACAGCGGGCATTGTCAATTTGGGCTCGCGCAGCCGTGTTGATGGCGATCGTGCACGATCCGGACGTACGGGGCGCCATTGGCGCGACGGGCTTTCAGGCATGCGCGGGGTTTGCGCCGAGTTCGGGCGCAAGCCAGGATCGGGCTCAGAAGAAACAGAAAGAAAAGAACGGGATGACGATGCCATCCCGCTCCGAGACGTCGACCAGCTCTGCGCTGGTCAATCCTGATAGGTAAAGAAGCCGCGCGGACGCTGCTGCTGGTAATAATAGCCCTGCGGCGCCGGCACGTAGCGGTCGGAATATTGCTGCGGCTGCCGATAGTAGGTCTGTGTATCGTAGACGCGGCGGCTGCGCGGCGCCGGATACATCTGCGCCGTAGAGCTGCCGTCGGCCGGGTAGATGTAGCCGTCATCGGCGCGCACCTGCGGCATCTGCTGCTGCGGCGGCGGCGTGATCACGACAGGATCGCCGGCGGCGGCCGCGTCATATTGCTGGTCGTACTGCTGCGGCGCGCGGCGGGCGACGGCATTGTTGCCGCGCCTCGGATTGCGCGCGAGCGCAACCTGCGAGGAGCCGGTCAGCGTCACCGTGGTATTGAGCACGCCTTGCTCCTGCACAAGCGCGTAGAGCGTGGACGCATGCTCGCGCGACAATCGCACGCAGCCATGGGAAGCGGGACTGCCGAGGCGGTTGACGGAATCGGTGCCGTGGATCGCATGCCCGATCTTGGTGAAGAAGATCGAATGCGGCATCGGCGCGTCGTCGAATTCCTTGGAGTAGTGGTCTTCCTCCATGCGGAAGGCGCGGAAGGAGCCGTTCGGCGTCTCGTAGGACGGGATGCCAGTCGAGACCGGCCAGTGATACCGCTCGACGCCGTCGACTGCGACGGTCATCTGCTGGTTGTCCTTGTCGACGGTGATGGCGACTTTGGCCTGTGCGGTGCCGGCAAGAGCCAGCGTCAGGGCGGTGAAAGCAACGAGGAACGTACGCATCTTACTTTGGCCCTCCAGGCCTACCATTGCAGCGCCGCGGCTCTCCGTCCCCGGCACCCAATATGCCCGGAATCCGGCTTGGGTTCCAGTAGCCCGCCTATGCATCGTTAATATAACGCGCGGCGCAAGCAAGGCGCGATCGGCGAAATCGCGCGCCGGCCTGCTGACTTTTTCGCGAGTTGTGAGCGCACGACTCGAATTCGTCACAGAGGCGCAACCATTTGGCCGCATGGGCGTTTCACACTCCCGCCTGACGGTACGATTTGCCGTGCATTTTGGGAAATTGCGATGAAGAAGAAGACCAGGGTCAAGACGCTGGCGCTACCCCACGTCACTGCGGCGCGGCTCGTGCTTGCGGCCGCGGCCATCATCCTCGCATTGCTTGCGATGCCTCACCTCGGACATGCTCAGGGCATCGTGCGCGGCGCGCAGCAGGGGTCCTACGAGGGCAACCGGATCGCCGGTCCGGTCGGCGGCGTGGTTGGTGGTGCCGTGGGTGCTGGCGTCGGCGGTGCCGTCGGTGCAGTCAACGGCGTGCTCGGCCTGCCCAATCGTGGCTGGCACCGCGGCCACCGCTGCCGCGGCTACTACACCCGCTCAGGCCATTTCCACTGCTATCGCTGATCGCGTGAGGGACATCGTCATTCCGGGGCGCGCGTGAGCGCGAACCCGGAATCTCGCGCCGCAATCTCTGGATTCCGGTTCATGCTTCGCATGACCCGGAATGACGGCTGGGTGATCAATGCTTGAGCCGGTAGCCCGTCCTGAAGATCCACCAGACGATCGCCATGCAGATGACGAGGAAGCCCAGCGTCATGCCCAGGCTGAGCCCAACGCCGACGTCGGCGATCTCGTAGAAACTCCAGCGGAAGCCGGAGATCAGGTAGACCACGGGATTGAGCAGGGCGATGGTGTGCCAGCCCGAGGGCAGCATGTTGACGGAGTAGAAGCTGCCGCCCAGAAACGTCAGCGGCGTCACCACCAGCATCGGGATCATCTGCAGCTTCTCGAACCCATCAGCCCAGATGCCGATGATGAAGCCGAACAGGCTGAAGGTGACGGCGGTCAGCACCAGGAAGGTCAGCATCCAGATCGGGTGCTTGATGTGCAGCGGCACGAACAATGCGGCCGTCGCCAGGATGATCAGCCCCAGGATGATCGATTTGCTCGCGGCCGCCCCGACATAGCCGACGATGATCTCGACATAGGAGATCGGCGCCGAGAGGATCTCATAGATCGTGCCGACGAACTTCGGGAAATAGATGCCGAAGGATGCATTGGCGATACTCTGCGTCAGCACCGACAGCATCACGAGTCCCGGCACGATGAAGGTGCCGTAGCTGACGCCCTCGACTTCCGTGATGCGCGAGCCGATCGCGGCGCCGAACACCACGAAGTAAAGCGAGGTCGAGACGACAGGCGAGACGATGCTCTGCAACAGCGTGCGCCAGGTGCGCGCCATTTCGAACAAATAGATTGCGCGGATCGCTCGATAATTCATGGCGCCCTCACCAGGCTGACGAAGATGTCTTCCAGCGAAGACTGGCTGGTCTCGAGGTCGGAGAAACGAATCCCGGCATTGCGGAGATCGCCCAGCAGGCTGGTGATGCCGGTGCGTTCGCCCGCAGTGTCGTAATCATAGATCAGCTCGGTGCCGCCTTCCGACAGCACCAGATGATAGTGCGCAAGCGCCGGCGGAACGGCGTCGATCTTGTGCGCCAGATGCAGCTTGAGCTGCTTCTTGCCGAGCTTGTCCATCAGCTTGGCCTTGTCCTCGACCAGGATGATCTCGCCTCTGTTGATGACCCCAATGCGGTCGGCCATCTCCTCGGCTTCCTCGATGTAGTGCGTGGTCAGGATGATGGTGACGCCGGCATCGCGCAGCGTCCGCACCACCTCCCACATGCCCTTGCGCAGCTCGACGTCGACGCCGGCGGTCGGCTCGTCCAGGAAAAGTATCTGCGGCTCGTGCGACAACGCTTTGGCGATCATCACGCGGCGCTTCATGCCGCCCGACAGCGTGATGATCTTGGAATCCTTCTTCTCCCACAGCGAGAGGTCCTTCAGCACCTTCTCGACGTAAGCCGGGTTTTTCGGCTTGCCGAACAGGCCGCGGCTGAAGCTCACGGTCGCCCAGACCGTCTCAAACGAATCGGTGTGCAGTTCCTGCGGCACCAGGCCGATCAGCGATCGCGCGGCGCGGTAGGATTTGATGATGTCGTGGCCGTCGATCGCGACGCTGCCTTCACTCGGATTGGCGATGCCGCAGATGATGCTGATCAGCGTCGTCTTGCCGGCGCCGTTCGGCCCGAGCAGCGCAAAGATCTCGCCGCGCCGGATATCGAGATTGATATTGTTCAGCGCCCTGAAGCCGGAGCCATAGACCTTCGAAAGATGAGAAACGGAAATGATCGGCGACATGGCTGATGATGACGGGCTGAAATGTGGCAAGGAACGCGACGTCGCGTCGCGCGGGAGGAGGGCCGGGCGTACATAGGAACCCCCGGCGCGTTCCGCAATCGGCTACGCCCGCTCCACGAAACTATCGACCACCTTTTTCTCGCCGGCCTTTTCGAAGGCAATGGTGAGCTTGTTGCCGTCGATCTTCACCACGTGGCCGTAGCCGAATTTCTGGTGGAACACGCGGTCGTCGAGCGAGAATTCCGAAACCGTCCCGGTCGATTTTGCGACCAGCTCGCCCTCGATCACCAGCGGGCCGCGCTTGTTGCGTCCGAAGCCGCCGAACGGCGATTGCTGCTCCTCGAATCCGCCGCCTGAGCCGCCGCGGTTCTGGTTGCGGGCGCGGTTGGCCTGGGCACGCTGCCAGCCCGGCGTGGTGTAGCTCGAGCCGAAGGCTTCGACATTGTCGAAGCGCGAGGGACCGTAGCCGCCGGTGCCGCCCCACCCCGAGCCGCCCTTGGATTCCGTGATCTCGACATTATGCGCCGGCAATTCGTCGAGGAAGCGCGAGGGGATCGTGGTCGACCAGGTGCCGTGGATGCGGCGGTTGGTGGCGAAATAGATTTTGGCGCGGCGCCGGGCGCGCGTCAGGCCGACATGGGCGAGGCGGCGCTCTTCCTCGAGGCCGGCACGGCCTTGTTCGTCGAGCGTGCGCTGGCTCGGAAACAGGCCTTCCTCCCAGCCGGGCAGGAAGACATTGTCGAACTCCAGCCCCTTGGCGGAATGCAGCGTCATCAGCGACACCGCTTCGTCGCCGGCTTCGCCATCGCGATCCATCACCAGCGAGATGTGCTCGAGGAAGCCTTGCAGGTTCTCGAACTCCTCCATCGAGCGTACCAGCTCCTTGAGGTTGTCGAGCCTGCCGGCGGCGTCGGCCGAGCGATCCTTCTGCCACATCTCGGTGTAGCCGCTCTCGTCGAGCACGATCTGCGCCAGCTCGGTGTGCGCGGCGACCTCGCTCTGCGCGCGCCAGCGGTCGAACTGCCGCACGACATCGCGCAGGCTCCCGCGCGCCTTCGGCTTCAACTCGTCGGTTTCCGCCACCGCACGCGCCGCCTCGAACAACGGAATGCGGCGCTTGCGAGCGTGATCGTGCAAGAGCTGCACGGTGGCATCGCCCAGCCCTCGCTTCGGCACATTGATGATGCGCTCGAAGGCGAGATCGTCGGCGGGGGAATTGATCGTGCGCAGATAGGCCAACGCGTCGCGGATTTCGGCGCGCTCATAGAAGCGCGGGCCGCCGATCACGCGATAGGGCAGGCCGAGCGTGACGAAGCGGTCTTCGAACTCGCGCATCTGGAATGAGGCGCGCACCAGGATTGCGATCTCGTTCAAATTCTCGCCGGCGCGCTGCAGATCCTCGATCTCTTCGCCGATCCCGCGCGCTTCCTCTTCCGAATCCCAGGAGCCGGTGACGGTGACCTTCTCGCCGTCCTCGTCCTCGGTGCGCAAGGTCTTGCCGAGCCGGCCTTCATTGTGCGCGATCAGATGCGAGGCGGCGGCGAGGATGTGGCCGGTCGAGCGATAGTTGCGCTCGAGGCGAATGACCTTCGCGCCGGGAAAATCGTGCTCGAAACGCAGGATGTTGTCGACCTCGGCACCGCGCCAGCCATAGATCGACTGGTCGTCATCGCCGACGCAGCAGATGTTCTTGGGGGCGGCTGAAGGCACCGGCGTAGGAGAGGTGTCCTCTGTCATTCCGGGATGCGCTGAAAGCGCAGACCCGGAATCTCGAGATTCCGGGATCGCATCTTCGATGCGCCCCGGAATGACGGTAGAGAGAGGAGCCGGCTTGGACGGCGATGGCGCCTGCGACAGCAGCCGCAGCCAGAGATACTGGGCGACGTTAGTGTCCTGATATTCGTCGACCAGGATGAACTTGAAGCGGTTCTGATATTGCCGGAGCACGTCCGGGTTCTCGCGGAACAGGCGGATGTTCTCGAGCAGGAGATCGCCGAAATCGGCGGCGTTGAGGATCTTCAGCCGCTCCTGATAGCTCGCATAGAGCTTGCCGCCCTTGCCGTTGGCGAAGCTCGCCGCCTCGCCCGCCGGCACCTGCGACGGCGTCAGGCCGCGGTTCTTCCAGGCGTCGATCAGCCCGGCCAGCATCCGCGCCGGCCAGCGCTTGTCGTCGATATTCTCCGCCTGCAGCAGTTGCTTCAGCAGCCGCACCTGGTCGTCGACGTCGAGCACGGTGAAGTTGGACTTGAGCTGCACCAGCTCGGCATGGATGCGCAGGATGCGGCCGGCGATCGAGTGGAAAGTGCCGAGCCACGGCATGCCCTCGACGGCCTGGCCGAGCATCTGGCCGAGCCGCAGCTTCATCTCGCGCGCCGCCTTGTTGGTGAAGGTCACCGAAAGGATCTCGTGCGGCCGGGCGCGGCCCTGGCTCAGGATATGGGCGATACGGGTGGTGAGCACCCGCGTCTTGCCGGTGCCGGCGCCGGCCAGAACCAGCACCGGACCGTCCAGCGTCTCCACCGCCTCGCGCTGCTCCGGATTGAGGCCCATGAGATATTGCGGGCCTGCGGCAGCGCGGGCGCGCGCAGCAATGCCGCCAGCCAGCGGCTGGTGCTCGGGAACGGCCTGGTGGGACAGCTTGCTCGGCTCTGTCATCGCGAATCGTTTGGCCCCACCATGGCACCGTGGTGCGGTGAAGGGGAGCCTTCTTAGCAGGGATTAAAGGCCATATAGGGCCTCTTCCTCCATTTTGACAGGTTTTATCCGCCTCTCGCGCCGGGCTGCCAGCTACGGCAAACACGGGATTTGTTCCTTCGAAAACGGCAAATTTCGCGGTTTTCCCGCCCGGAACCTTCGTTTTCGGGGCGGATTGTTTTCTCAAATCCGGCGCGATGTTCGGTCGTGCCGGTGGAAACGGAAAGCAGAGGGTTTGGCCATGTTAGGCTGGGTCGTAACGTTCTTGGTCATCGCGTTGATCGCGGGCATTCTGGGCTTCGGCGGCATCGCCGGCGTCTCCATCGAGATCGCCAAGGCGATCTTCTTCATCGCCATCATCCTGTTCCTGATCTCGGCAGTGGTCGGATTGGTGCGCGGCCGCTCAAGGGTCTAGGTGGCCCCGGCCTGACGTGAGGGCATTGCCACGCTGCGGCCGATGCCCTCAGGCCGGGGGAGAGAAGCATGGATATCCGCGATCGCGTTGATGCGGGCGCGGATATCGGATGGAAATGGGGCGACCTTCCGCGAGTTCATGTCGATGTGCAGTGACATGTTCTCGGAGGTGGCTGAAATCCAGCCCTCCGTCGCGTGGCGCAACTCCTCGAAGGTGTGCAGCCGCTTGTCGTCGGCGCCGAGCAGATAGACCGTCACCTGGAGGGGATCGCCGAGGTGGACCTCGCGCAGATAGCGCACATGGCATTCGGCCGTGAAGGTCGAGCCGTGGCGCTCCTTCTTGTAGCAGGGGCCGATGCCGAGCTGCAGCCAGATCTCGTCGATGGCGCGGTCGAACATTACGTTGTAATAGGCCATGTTGAGGTGGCCGTTATAGTCGATCCATTGCGGCTCGATCTGCATCACCGAGGACAGGAACGGGGCTGAGGGCAGCTCGATGTCCCCGGCGGTACAAATGGTCGTCATCATTCCATCCCTGCTATTCGATCGGCTCTCTTGACCCGTTATATAACGTTTGCCACGGTCGGCTAAAGCCGGGAGGATATTTCACGTGGCGACCACGATTTCGAGCAACTTGACGCGTCCGGAGCCGCAGGCCCTCAAGGGCGCGCTCGACGCATTGGCGGCGCGCTTTGGCAACCGCCTGATCACCTCCCAGGCGGTGCGCGACCAGCATGCCCACACCACCACTTGGCTGCCGCCGCAGCCGCCGGACGCCGTGGTGATGGCGCAGGAGACCGCCGACATCCAGGATGTGGTGCGGATCTGCGCCAAGCATCGCGTTCCCGTGATCGCCTTCGGCACCGGCACCTCGCTGGAAGGCCAGGTGAACGCGCCGGCCGGCGGCATCTGCATCGATCTGCGCGACATGAATCGGGTGCTCGCCGTGCATGCCGAGGATCTCGATTGCGTGATCGAGCCCGGCGTCACGCGGAAGGCGCTGAACGAGCATCTGCGCGACCAAGGCCTGTTCTTCCCGATCGATCCCGGCGCCGATGCCTCGCTCGGCGGCATGACCGCGACGCGCGCCTCCGGCACCAATGCGGTGCGCTACGGCACCATGCGGGAGAATGTGCTGGCGCTGAAGGTCGTGCGCGGCGACGGCGAGATCATCACCACGGGCACGCGGGCGAAGAAATCCTCCGCCGGCTACGACCTGACGCATCTGTTCGTCGGCGCCGAAGGCACGCTCGGGATCATCTCCGAGCTCACGATCAAATTGCGCGGGATCCCCGAGACGATCGCGGCCGCCGCCTGTTCCTTCGAGACCGTGCGCGGCGCCTGCCAGGCCACGATCCTGGCGATCCAGACGGGCATTCCCGTCGCCCGCATCGAACTGCTGAACGCCGCGCAGGTGAAGGCCTGCAACGCCTATTCGAAACTGACTTTGCCGGAGACGCCGCTGCTGCTGCTCGAGTTCCACGGCAGCGAGGCCGAGGTCGCCGAGCAATCGAAGAACTTCAAGGAGATCGCCTCCGAATGCGGTGGCCTCGGCTTCACCTGGACCACCAGGCCCGAGGACCGCACCAAGCTCTGGCAGGCGCGGCATGACGCTTATTGGTCGGTGAAGGCGCTGCGGCCCGGCTCCGGCGTGGTCGCGACCGACGTCTGCGTGCCGATCTCGCGATTGGCCGATTGCGTCACCGAAACCGAAGAGGATCTGAAGCGGCTCAATCTGCTGTCGCCGATCGTCGGCCATGTCGGCGACGGCAATTTCCATTGCTCGCTGGTCTGCGACGTCGACGATGCCGAGGAGATGGCGCGCGGCGAGGACTTCATGCACCGCCTGGTCGAACGCGCGCAGGCGATGGGCGGCACCTGCACCGGCGAGCACGGCATCGGGCAGGGCAAGCAGAAGTATCTCGAAGCCGAGCTTGGGCCCGAGGCGCTCGACGCCATGCGCGCGCTGAAGAAGGCGTTCGATCCGCAGAACATCTTTAACCCCGGAAAGATCATTCCGGCCGCATAGCGCGGTCTTCGATCTTGCTCAGCCGAAATTCTGCAGCGCCGGAAACGTCTCTAGCAGCCAGATGCTGACATTGGTGACGGCGCCGGTCAGGAAGCCGATGCCGGTGATGATCATCAGCACGCCCATCACGCGCTCGACATTGCGCAAGTGCCGTTTCATCCGCAGGAACATTGCCGAGAACTGCTTGACCGCGAAGGCGGCGAGCAGGAAAGGGATGCCGAGCCCGGCAGAATAGATCGCAAGCAGCGCGGCGCCCTTGGTCACCGTCGCCTCGGCTGCGGCGATCGAAAGGATTGCCGCGAGGATCGGGCCGATGCAGGGCGTCCAGCCGAAGGCAAAGGCGAGCCCCATCACATAGGCGCCCCACAGCCCGACCGGTTTCGGCATGCTCAGCCGGCCTTCGCGCATCAATATCCCGATCCGCGTCAGCCCGAGGAAGTGCAGCCCCATCACGATGATGACGAGGCCGGCGATAATGGAGAGCTGCGCGGACCAGGCGCGAACCAATCCGCCGATCAGCGACGCGCTGGCGCCGAGCGCCACGAACACGGTGGAGAAGCCGAGCACGAACATCAAGGCCGCCGCCATCACCGCGCGCTTGGACGCCTTCATGCTCTCGTCATGGGTGACATGCTCGATGGTCGCGCCGGTCAGATACACCAGATAGGGCGGCACCAGCGGCAGCACGCAGGGCGACAGGAAACTGACGAGTCCGGCGATCAAGGCTGCCGGGATGGAAACATCGTGCATCAACTGACCTTCGAAAGCGGCATCTGGCCTAGCAACCTATTGGCGTGGACGGCGACAAGTTTCCAGAGGTTTCGGGTGCTGAAAACCCAAGAGATCGGTCACAGGCCCGTGTCCGGGCATCGCTCGCGAATCCGCTCCGCAATTCTACGGGATAAACGCTGGACAAGCCGGTCCGGTCTGGCTCAAACTTGAGTCCCGCGACAAGCCTCGGCCGCCGGCCGGGAAAATAAAATCATGCGGACGCCTGCAATCTAAAGACGGGCGCCGCAAAAAGGAAACGAACGGGAGCATCACATGGCTGTTTCACGCCGCAACCTGCTGTTGGGAAGCGCCGGCGCCTTAGGCGCCGCATCATTTTCCTTCCCCAAGCCTGCCATCGGCCAGTCCGAACCGATCAAGATCGGATGCCTCGCGGCCATCACCGGCCCGAGTTCCGCGCCAACAGTCGGTTTCAACCGCGGCATCAACTTTGCGGTCGACAGCATCAATGCGGCGGGCGGCGTCAAGGGCCGCAAGATCGAGCTCGTCATGCGCGACACCCAGGGCGATCCGACCAAGGCGGTGAACGCGACGCAGGAATTGATCAGCCAGGCCAAGGTCCATGCCATCTGGGGCCCGGTCAATTCGGGCGAAGCGCTCGCCACCACGCCGATCATGGCGCGCGCCAAGATCCCTGACATTCACCCTTGCGTGGTCGAAAGCCTGATCGACACCACCAAATATCCCAACGCTTTCCGCATGGCGCCGTCGAACAGCCAATGGGACGATGCCGTGCGCAATTACTGCCTCAACGTGCTCAAGGTGAAGAAGATCGCCGTCATCGGCGACACCACAGGCTACGGGGTGACCGCGGTCGGCGCGTCGGTTGCGGCGTTCAAGAAGGACGGCGCCGACGTCGTCTACCAGGCCAATATCGACGCGACCCAGCCGGACATGACGCCCGACATGTTGCGCGCCAGGAACGCGGGCTCGGAGGTCATCGTGGTGTGGAGCGTCACGACCGGCATGGAGGCGCGGATGTTCAACACCCGCGCCGCGATGGGATGGGACGTGCCGTTCGCCGGCCATCCCTCGCTCGCTTCGGGCGAACTCGCGGGCCTCGTCGAGAAGCCCGAGAACTGGAAGAAGGTCTACGCGATCGGCTACAAGAGCTGCAGCTACGATGCATCGGGCAAGGTGCCGCCGAAGAGCGAGGAGCTGGTCGCGCGCCTGGCCAAGGCGAATGTGGCGCTCAACGACACGCTGCTCTGGTGGGTCGCGGGCGGCATCGATGCGATCGAGCTGATCGCCAAGGCGGTTGCCGAGAGCGGATCGACCGACAGCGCGGGCATTGTCAAATACTGGAACGCGCTGTCGAAATATCCCGGCTATTTCGGCACCTACACCTTCACGCCGACGCAGCATAACGGCTACCCGACCGAAGAGATCGTGATGTCGGAGGCCTCTACCGCCAAGAACGGCACCTTCGCGCTCGCGCCGGGCTATACATAGGCCGGCGATAGAGGGTGCATCCGATGCTCGCCTCGATCCTCGCATCCGGTCTCGCGGCGGGCGCGATCTATGCGCTCGTCGGCGTCACCTACAACACGATGTTCTCGACCTCGCGGGTGATGAGTTTCACCGCGGGGCAGCTCGCCATGCTCGGTGGCGTGCTCGGCTCGATGTTCACCTTGAAGATGGGCATGCCCATCATCGTCGGCTTCGTCCTGACGCTCGCCGCCTGCGCGATCGTCGGCGTCATCACCGAGTTCGTAGCTGTCCGGCCGGTCCTGAAGAGCCTCGACCAGCATCTCTACGTGCTCTCGACGCTGGCGCTGGCCTTGATGATCCAGCAGGTGGCGGCGATCAAATGGGGCACCGAGCCGCAGCCGTTTCCGCGCGTGATCGGGCTCGGCAGCGGCGTTTGGGACGAGAAATTCTGGCTGCCGGTAGTCGCCTGCGCGGTGACCATTGTGGGCCTCGAATATCTCTATCGCCGCACGCTGGTCGGCCGCGCCTTCGTCGCGATCGCGGAGGACAATTTCGCCGCACGTGCGCTCGGTCTTCCCGAGCGCAATCTCAGGGTCGCAAGCTACGCGCTGGCCGGCGTGATCGGCGGCATCGCAGGCTTTTCCGGCGGCCAGCTCCTGCTGGCGTTCTTCGCCAATGGCGCGCTGCTCAATTTCTACGGCTTCGTGCCGGTGGCGCTCGGCGGCCTCGGCAACAACCGCGGCGCCATCGTCGGCGGGCTGGCGCTCGGCCTGTTCCAGCAGGCGGCGAACTTCCTGGTCGGCGGCATCTTCTCCTCCGTTGCCGTCTTCACCCTGTTCATCGTGGTCCTGCTGGCGGCGCCCCAGGGCCTGTTCGGCGGAACCTCGGCGCGGAGGGTGTGATGACGGCTCTCACCGCAACCTCTGCCCAGAGCGAAAGCGGCGCATGGCGCGCCGCCTTGCCGCACATCGCGCCGTTCCTCGGCATTCTCGCGCTCGCGATATTGTTGCCGTTCGTCAGCAACGATTATTGGGTGCTGATCGGCACGCGCATGGCGATCTATTGGGTGCTGGTCTCCGGCCTCAATCTCGTGGTCGGCTTCGCCGGCCATCTTGCGATCGGCTATGTCGCGCTGCTGACGCTCGGCGCCTACACCACGAGCGTGCTCGTCGCCGGCAATGTCACGCCGGCCGTGCCGGTGTTCCTTGCGCTGCCGATCGCGGGCTGCGTCGGTGCGGTGTTCGGCGTGATCGTCGGATTGCCGGCGCTGCGCCTGCGCACCTTCTATTTCGCAATGTCGACGCTGGGCTTCGCCACCATCGTGACCCAGATCGCGCTGGCCTGGCAGAGCGTGACCGGGGGCGGGATCGGGATCGCCGGCCCGGAATTCCCGGCGCCGTTCGACACGCCGTGGGGCTTGTACGCGCTCTGCGTCGCCTTTGCGGTGGTTGCCACCTGGATGAGCGCCAATGTCGCCCGCAGCCGGTTCGGCCGCGCGCTGATCGCGGTGCGCGACGCCGAGGTGGCGGCGGAAGCGACCGGCATCTCCAAGCCGAAGATGCTGATCGCGATCTTCCTGTTCGCCGGCGCGCTGGCCGCGATCGCCGGCGGATTGTTCGCGACGCTGCAGACCTACATCACGCCCGATGCCTTCACCTTCGATCTTTCGGTGTTGTTCTTCATCGCGATCCTGATCGGCGGCCGCGGTTCGATCCTGGGGCCGATGCTCGGCACCATCATCCTGACCATCCTGCCCGAGATCGCCGCGCCGCTGGCGGCCTGGTCGACGTTCCTCTACGCCGTGCTGCTGCTGGTGATCGTGCTGGTGATGCCGGGCGGCATCGCGGCGCTGCTGGATTTCCGCAACCGCCGCCCGCTCGCCAGCAACCGCGCCATCGTGCCGCGTCCGGCTGTTCTCGCCGACATCGTGCGCCGGCGCAGCGGCGGCAAGCACCTGAGGCTGCGCGGCATCGCGCTCAGCTTCGGCAATGTGAAGGCGATCGACGGCCTCGACCTCGACGTGGCGCCCGGCGAGATCCACGGCCTGATCGGCCCGAACGGCAGCGGCAAGACCACGACGCTCAACGTCATCTCGGGCTATTACGCCGCCAAGGCCGGCACGATGACCCTAGGCGACGAGGCATTGCCGCCGGGCCGGCCGGCATTGCGCGCAGCTTGCGGCATCGCGCGCACATTCCAGACCCCGCGCGTGATCGGCGAGGCCTCGGTGCTGGAGAACGTGATGATCGGCGGCTCGGTCGAGGGCAGGGCGACCTTCGTCGAGGCGATGCTGTCGGCGCCCCGCAATCGCGAGGACGAGCGGATGCTCGGCGCGAAGGCGCGCGCGCTGCTCGGCGTGGTCGGGCTGGAGACGCTGGCGGATGTGCGCGCCGACCGCCTGCAGCACAGCGAGCTCCGCTTCATCGAGATCGCCCGCGCGCTGATGCTCGATCCCGATTTCCTGCTGCTCGACGAACCCGCGGCCGGTCTCTCCAACGACGAGATCGAGCGGCTGGCTTCCTTGATCAAGGCGATCAGCGCCCGCGGCACCGGTGTGCTGCTGGTCGAGCATCACGCCGACCTCATCTTCGACATCTGCCACCAGGTCACCGTGCTCAATCTCGGCCGCACGTTGGCGGCGGGCACGCCGGCCGAGATCCGCGTTCACAAGGAGGTGGTCAGTGCTTACCTCGGCGGCTGAACCTCTGCTTTCCGTGCGCGCGCTGGAGTCCGGCTACGGCAAGATCCGCGTGCTTCATGGCATCGATGTCCAGGTCGCCGCCGGCGAGGTGGTGGCGCTGCTCGGCCCCAACGGCGCCGGCAAGACCACGATGCTGCGCGCGCTGTCCGGATTGCTGCCGGTGACTGCCGGCCAGGTGCGCTTCGACGGCCGCGACATGACCAACGCGACGCCGCGGGATGCTGCGCGGGCCGGCCTCGTCCATGTGATCGAGGGCCATCGTGTGTTCACGCAGATCTCGGTCACCGACAATCTCCTGCTTGCCGGCTACGATGTGCCGCGTGCCGAGCGTGCGCAGCGCGTCGAGGAGGCGCTGGCGTATTTCCCTGAAATCGCCGAGAAGCGTCACGAGCGCGGCGGCGCGCTGTCGGGCGGGCAACAGCAGATGCTGACCGTCGCGCAGGGCCTCGTGCGCCGTCCACGGCTGTTGATGCTCGACGAGCCGTCGGCCGGCCTGTCGCCGGTGCTGGTCGATCGGGTCCTCAACGTCATCGGCCGCTTGCGCGCGCAGGGCACTGCGGTATTGCTGGTCGAGCAATTGCTGGAGAAGGCGCTGGCGACGGCGGATCGCGTCTACGCCCTGGTGCAGGGGAATATCGTGCTGGAAGCGTCGACCGACGAAAGCAATCTGGCGCAACGGCTGGAGCGCGCCTATTTCGGCCATGAAAGCCACGCGCTGGTGACCCCCTGATGCGGCTTCCCTTCTTCTACGGCTGGATCATCATCGCCGTGACCTTCGTCACCATGGCGATCGGCGTCAATGCGCGCACCGCATTCTCGCTGTTCTACCCGCCGATCCTCAGCGAGTTCGGTTGGGACCGCGGCGTCACTGCCGGCGCGTTCTCGTTCGGCTTCGTAGCCTCCGGCGTCGCCAGTCCACTGATCGGCCGCTTGATGGACCGCGCCGGCCCGCGCGCGGTGATGGAACTCGGCGTCGTCCTGATGGGCGCAGGATTCCTGCTGGCGCCGCTGACGACGCAGCCCTGGCATCTGTATCTGAGCATCGGCGTTCTCGTCGGCGCCGGCAGTGTCTGCCTCGGCTATTCCGGTCAATCGTTTTTCCTGCCGAACTGGTTTATCCGCCGCCGCGGTCTGGCGATCGGGATCGCCTTCGCCGGCGTCGGCATCGGCTCGGTCACTCTGCTGCCGTGGGCGCAGCACATGATCGAGCAGACCGGCTGGCGCACCGCCTGCACCGCGATCGGCATCCTGGTGCTGGTCGTGCTCGCGCCGATCAATCTGCTGCTGCGCAAGCGCCCTGAAGATATCGGCCTGCTGCCGGACGGCGATGCCGCTCCGACCGCCGCCTCGGCAAAGCCGGTGTCGAACATCGTCGATCCGGTCTGGGCCGGCACCGACTGGACGCTGTCTCTGGCGCTCCGCACCGCGCGCTTCTGGTGGATCGCGCTCGGCTATTTCTGTGGCCTTTACATCTGGTACGCGGTGCAGGTGCACCAGACCAAGTTCCTGCTCGACATCGGCTTCAGCCCTGGTGTCGCGGTGTGGTCGCTCGGCGTCGTCAGCCTGCTCGGCATTCCCGGCCAGATCTGGCTCGGCCATCTCTCCGACCGGATCGGGCGCGAAGCGGTGTGGGCGATCGCTTGCGCCGGCTTTGCGATCTGCTTCGCGAGCCTGATGGCGCTGAAATATGCGCCGCTGTTGCCGCTGGTCTATCTGATGGTATTCACGCAGGGCGCGCTCGGCTATGGCTTGACCTCGGTGATGGGGCCGGTCGTGGTCGAGATCTTCCAGGGCAAGCACTACGGCAGCATCTTCGGCACCATCATGCTGGCTGCGCTCGCGGGCGGTGCCGCAGGTCCGTGGGCGACGGGGCTGTTGTACGACCTCACAGGCAGCTACACGGCGGCGTTTGCGATCAGCATCGCCGTGAGCGCGCTGTCCGCATTCGCGATCTGGCAGGCCTCGCCTGGAAAGGTCCGCGTGGTGGCAGGGCGTTTGCACGCGTTGCAGAGCCGTAGCGCGGGTGAAGCGTCAGCGTAATCCGGGGGGCCACTGGCAGCGTTGACGCAGGCGTCCCGGGTTACGCTAGCGCTCCACCCGGGCTACGGCACGGTCCGCGCTTCCGATCGCGCGCTGCAGGTCACCGATTGCGCGGAGGAAACTGTCGGACGGCGTGGTCTCAGGATCGATCAGGCGGTGCAGGCGAAAGCCATCCTCGAGCGCCAGCACGATCGCGGCGATCCATGGCGCATCCAGCTTGCCGTTCCTGCCGCTGCTCTTCCGCGCCGTCTCGATGATCTCGGTGACCAGCTTGCGGCGGGCGCGCAGGCGCTTTGCAAGTTCCGGCCGGCGCTTCTCCGCGCGCGCCACGAACAGGATCATCTCCATGTGCAGAAGCGGTGAACGGCCGAGCGGATCCTGCCTGGTGCGGTCCATGTGCTTCAATGCGTCGATGAAATCGGCGAGATTGGTGTGTTGGGCAAGCAGGTCCAGGTTGCGCCGGATCGACTGCTCGACATGGTCCTCGAGCATCGCGATGATGAGTTCTTCCTTGCTCTTGAAGTTCGAATAGAACGCCCCGCGCGTGAAACCGGCGGCGGCCGCGATCGCCTCGATGCTGGCGCCGCCGATCCCCTGTTCCTCGAACACGCGCGCCGCCGCCTCGAACAGCTTTTCGCAGGTGTCGTCCCTGGTCGGTCTGGTCCGGACTCTTGACATCGGCGCTGTTTAGGCCACAATGCAACTCGATACAAGAGTGTATCGAGTTTTTCAGGGGTGGAAACGTGCGGGTGCCACGAGAGGCGGCCGGCAGCGTTCAACGTGAATCGTCTCAATGCGAGAACCGATTGAGGTCACCATGAACCAGCAAGTTCGGCCGGCGAACAACGATCCGCTGTTCAATCCCCTGGCGCCGGAATTCATCCGCAACCCCTATCCCTATTACGAGCGGCTGCGCACCGACGATCCGATGCATGTCACGCCATTCGGTGCCTTCGTCGCCAGCCGTCATGCGGAGGCGAGCCTGGTGCTGCGCGACAGGCGCTTCGGCAAGGACTATGCCGGCCGCACCGTCCGCCGCTACGGGCCCAAGAGCATGGAGGACCCGATCTTCCGCAGCATGAGCCAGATGATGCTGCAGCAGGATCCGCCCGACCATACCCGCCTGCGCGGCCTGGTGGTGAAGGCGTTCACGGCGCGCCGCGTCGAGGACATGCGGCCGCGGATTCAGGAGATTGTCGATCAGACGCTCGATCGCATCATCCCGGAGGGCAGGATGGACTTGATCGAGGACTTTGCGTTCCGCCTGCCGGTGACGGTGATCTGCGACATGCTCGGGATCCCCGAGGAGCATCGCGAGACCTTCCACACCGGCTCGCGCGAGGGCGGCCGTATCCTCGAACCGGTGCCGTTGTCGCCGGAGGAGATCGCGCAGGGCAACGCCCGGACCAGGATGTCGGAGATGTACTTCCAGCAGCTGTTCGAGCTGCGGCGGAAGCAGCCCGGCGACGATCTGACGACGCAGCTTGTGCAGGCGGAGGAGGATGGCCACAAGCTCAGCAACGAGGAGCTGACCGCCAACATCATTCTGCTGTTCGGCGCCGGCCACGAGACCACCGTCAATCTGATCGGCAACGGCCTGCTGGCGCTTCACCGCAACCCGGACCAGCTCGCGCTGCTCAAGGCAAATCCCGAACTGATCACCAATGCCATCGAGGAATTCCTGCGCTACGATTCCTCCGTGCAGATGACCGGACGCGCGGCCCTGGAGGACATCGAACTCTGCGGCAAGCGCATACCCAAGGGCGAGGCGGTGCTGTGCCTGCTCGGTTCGGCCAACCACGACCCGGCTGTCTATCCCGACCATCCGGAGCGGCTCGATATTACCCGTCCCAATGTGAAACCGCTGTCCTTCGGCGGCGGCATCCATTTCTGCCTTGGCGCCCAGTTGGCGCGGATCGAGGCCGAGATCGCGATCTCGACGCTGCTCCGCCGCCTGCCGGACCTGCGGCTGGATGACGCGGAAAATCCGGAATGGCGGCCGACCTTCGTGCTGCGGGGTCTGAAGCAGCTGCCGGCGAGCTGGTAACCTTTTCAACTCCCGCCGGCGGCTGCAGCGCGATACCGCTGTGACTTCGCCATACTTGTCTCTATATATTGGGCTGCTCCGACGCTGCGTTGGCTATGTACGCCGGGGCGGGGCTCAAAGGGAGACACCGTGCAGACGACGCTGCTCGGCCTGGCAATCGCGTTCATCCTTGCGCTGATCGCCGCGCTGGTCGGACCGTATTTCATCGACTGGAACCAGTTCCGTCCGCAATTCGAGGCCGAGGCGACGCGAATCATCGGCGCGCCCGTGCGCATCGGCGGCGAGCTTGACGCGCGCCTGTTGCCGGCGCCGCAGCTTCGGCTGCGTTCGGCCGTGGTCGGCGGCGGCAACGATCGCGGCAAGGTCCGGGCCGACAAGCTCGACGTCGAATTCAGCCTGGGTTCGCTGATGCGCGGCGAATGGCGCGCCACCGAGCTCACCATCAATGGCATGTCGGTGGACCTCGGCCTCGATCAGAAGGGACGGATCGAGTGGCCGGCCTCGCAAGGCGCGTTCGACTTTGCCTCGCTTGCGATCGATCGCCTCAATCTCACCGGCCGCATCGCCCTGCATGACGCGGCGAGTCACAGCACGCTGGAATTGAGCGACATCGCCTTCAGCGGCGACGTCCGCTCGCTTGCCGGCGCGATCAGGGGCGACGGCAATTTCACCTTCGGCGGCTCCCGCTATCCGTTCCGGATTTCCTCCGGCCAGAGCGCCGATGGCAACGGCACCCGTGTGCATGTCAACATCGATCCCGGCCAGCGCCCGCTGTCCGCCGATCTCGACGGCGTGCTCTCGTTCGAGGCCCGCGCGCCGCGCTTCGAAGGCGTGGTAGCGCTCGCTGCGCCGCCCGCGTCCAAGAACGATGACGCCGCGCCAACGCCCTGGCGTGTCGGAGCCAGGGTGAAGGCCGATTATTCGGCGGCGCGGCTTGAGCAGGTTGAGATCAGCTATGGCAATGAAGAGCGCGCGCTGAAGCTTGCGGGCGTGGGCGACATCCGCTTCGGCGCTTCGCCGCTGCTGCGCGCATCGCTTTCGGCGCGACAGCTCGACGTCGACCGCTTTGCCAGCAAGGACAACAATGCTGAACCGGTTCGCGCGCTGCCGGCATTGCGCGCGCTGCTCTCCAGCGTTCCGCGCGTCGCGGTGCCGTCGCAGATCGAGTTCTCCTCCGAGCAGATCATGCTCGGCGGGCGGCCATTGCAGGACATCGCGGCCGAGCTGCGCGGCGACGACAAAGGCTGGACAGTTCGGCGGCTCGATTTCCGCGCACCGGGCGCCACCCGCGTCTCGCTTAGCGGTGCTGGCCCGCAAAACGCCCAGTCCGACAGCTTCAAGGCAGCGCTCAACGTCGAATCTTCCGATCCCGACGCGCTGATGGTCTGGTTGCAGGGCCGCAGCGATCTCCCGCCTCGCAACCAGAAACCGCTCAAGCTGCGCGGCGACGTCACGCTCGCCGCAAATGCTTTTGCCGTCGATGCGATGAAGGCCGAGATCGACGGCGGCGCGATCACCGGACGGATAGCCGTGTCGTATCCCACCGGCAATACCGGGGCCAAGGTCGACGCCAACGTGAAGGCCGATCGGCTGGATCTCGATGCAGCCACCGCCGTCATACGCTCGCTGGCGGGGCCGCAGGCGGAATGGC
Source organism: Bradyrhizobium sp. BRP22 (assembly GCF_020194175.1). Taxonomy (GTDB): domain Bacteria; phylum Pseudomonadota; class Alphaproteobacteria; order Rhizobiales; family Xanthobacteraceae; genus Bradyrhizobium. The sequence goes on from NZ_JADYVX010000039.1 coordinate 65,811, forward strand.
CGGAAGAAGCGCAGCTCTCGCTTGACATCGGGCGCGCGATTTCGGCCGGGCAGGAGCTGCGTCCGCTACAGGCGAAGCTCGGCTATGGACCGAAGATGGTCTCGCTCGAGCGGCTCAAGATCGGCCAGCCGGACAACGTGACGATCGAGGGCAGCGGCAATTTCGATCGCATCAACGCGACCGGAAAGCTCGCGCTCGACGCAAACGCTGCATCGTTCAGCCAGTTGACCGGACTGGTCTCATCGTTCGCGCCATCAGCCGCATCGCGCCTCACGACGCTGGCTTCGATCCCAGGCCCGGTCCGCGTGAAGCTCGCGCTTGATCTCGACAAGGGGCAGGCCGATCGCGGCAGCCTTCGCGTCGCGCTGGATCTCCACGCGTCGCAGCTCAAGGGCTCTGCCACGGTGACCGCAAAGCCGCAGACGGCCGCGATCCGCAGCACCGATCTCGATGCGCTCGGTCGCAGCGATCTCGGAGTCGAGGCCAGATTTTCAGCCGTGCAGGGGCGCGCAATGCTCACGCTGCTTGGCCTTGATCGCGTCATCACGGTCGGCGACGGGCCTGCGCAATTCGAAGGCTCGGTCAATGGCGCCTGGCGCGCGCCGTTGCGGCTGAAGGCGAGGATCTGGGGCGCCGGGCTTGATGCGGACGCCGAAGGCTCGGCCGAGCCATGGGATGAGACGAAGGCCAGCATCAACTTGCGGGTCAGGAGCGCCGACATCAGCCCGCTGCTCGATCTCAAGCCGTCGGACACGCCGGTGAACGGCGTCCGCCTGTCGTCGCGCGTTTCGCTTACCGGCAACAAGCTGTCGTTTGACGACCTCGACAGCATCATCGGCGGCTCGCGGCTGCGGGGCCGGGTCGCGCTTGGCATGGGAGACGAGAAGAACATCGAGGGCGAGATCGGGCTCGACCAGGTCGCGCTCGCCCCGGTGTTTGCGTTTGCGATCGGCGCCGGCGGGCATGATCCGGCCGAGCCGCTCGGCGGCGGCGTCATCAAGGGCTGGCGCGGCAACATCGTCTTCCAGTCGTTACGCGGCGAGCTGCCGGGCGGCGCCGAATTGCAGCCGGTGAGCGGCACGATCAAGAGCGACGGCCAGGCGCTGACCTTTGATGCCCTCAAGGGCAAGATCGGCGGCGGCGATCTCAGCGCCGCCATCGATGCGAGGCCGGGCCCGAATGGTGTCACCGTGAATGCGAGCGTGCAGCTTAGCGGCGTCGATGGCACAGCCTTGCGCTATCGCAATCTCAGCATGCCCAAGGGGCGTGCCTCGCTGCAGATGACATTGATGAGCCAGGGCCGCAGCGCCGCGGCGCTGACCGGCGCGCTGAACGGCAGCGGCACGGTCACGCTGGAAGGGGCGCGCGTCGCCGGCCTCGATCCGCACGCCTTCGATATTGCGATCCGTGCCAGCGAGAACGGGCAGGTCTCTGACGACGCGCGGCTGAAGCAGATCGTCGAGCCGGCGCTCGCGAACGGTGTGCTATCGGTTGCCTCGGCCCAGATCCCCTTCAACATCCGCGACGGACGACTCCGTGTCGGCGCCACCACGCTTGCGGCCAATGGCGTCAACGCCACCATCTCCGGTGGCTACGACATTCCGGCCGACCAGGCCGACATCCGCGCCGCGTTGGTGCCGACCGCGATCACCGCGGCGAGCCGACCGGAAATCCAGCTATTTGCGGTGGGCACGCCTGATGGCCTCACCCGCAGCGTCGATGTCGCGGCGCTGTCGTCCTGGCTCGCAGTGCGCGCGATCGACCGTGAGACCAGGCGACTGGATGCGATCGAGCGCGGCGAACCGCCTCCAACGTTCTTGCCGACACCGCCATTGATTCCGCCGCAGGAGCCGCCGGAAGCGCCCGATGCCAGCGCTGCGATCCCCCCGCCATCGGCCGATGTGCCGCTCCCGGGCCGCGATCCGCGCAAGGGAGCGCAGAAGTCGAAGACGAGCGCACCGCGGCCACCACAGGTCCAGCCTCCGGCCAGTACGCCATCAGCCAATCCGCCCGCCTCGGTTGCAAGCCAGCCGCAGCTTGCTCCGTTGCCGCCGCCGATCGACGTCAGGCCGCCGCCCGGTGCAGCGAAGCCAAAGCCGCGTCCGCCACTCGCATTGACGCCGCAGGTCGCCAACCCGCCACAGCGTCCAGCCGCGCAGAATTAGGGCGCAATGATTTCACCGCGATGATCGTATCTCTCCCTCTCCCCGCTCTTGTGTTCAGACCGGGGACATGGTGGAGGGGTGTTCGGAGACATCGTGGACACTTTCGAGGCGGCAGTCGAGGGGGCGGCATCCTCAAGCGTGCCGTCGCCGCGTTCGAGCCGGCGCAGCCGCGCGAGCTCGCCATCGACGCCGATAGCTTGCGCCACCGTCAGGCGTTCGTCGGCGATCTGCGCGAGCACGCCGATCGATCCGGCGCGGTGAATCGATCCCGCTGACGGTTCGACCTCGCCCGCGATCAGGCGCAGCAATATCGATTTCCCGCAACCGTTGCGCCCGACCAACCCGATGCGCTCGCGTCCGATCGCGAGCGTCAGTTCGTCGAACAGCGGGCGGCTGTCAGGCGTGTGGAGAGAGATGGAATCCAGGACGACAAAGGCAGGCATGGAGAGCCTCCGAAATGGACAGGTTTCGCGGCGCGGTTCGCTTGGCGATATCCATTTCGCTCTCCACTCAGATTTGTCGGCGATAGCCGGTGCCCCGGCACCGGCTATCTGCAACGGATCAGGCCTGCGGCCTGTTGTCCGGTGTCTGGCTCGTCGTCGCGGCGACAGCGCGCGAACGGAAATACTCCAGCACGAAAAGCCGGATCGCCGATGACAGGTTGCCCTGCTGGCGATTGCTGTCGATCTCGCCCACCAGTTCCGACAACGTCATGTTCCGGAGGCCCGAGATTTCCTTCATGCCATTCCAGAACGCTTCTTCCAGGCTGACGCTGGTCTTGTGGCCGGCGACCACGATCGAACGTTTGACGACGGGAGATTTCATGACGCGTCTCCGCCGTCGATGCGATGCTGATCCAAAAGTTTGTTGTCGCGCGCTTTGCGAAGCTCGTCCGCTTGCCGCTCGGACTTGGTGCGACCAAATCGCGCGCGGTTGGTTTCAGCCTGCTTTGCAGCTTCTTTGCGTCGTTCTTGTTTTCTTGCTCGGTTCAAATTGATCACGTGCCCCATGCCCGCCCCATCATCCAGCGATCCGAAAGCGCAAATGCCTGTTGGCGAAATAGGCGCGGCCAAATTGCGCGCAAGCAAAACAGATGCCCATCCGAAATCCCTATATAGCGCCTTGTGATAGCATCAAAAGGTCAGCTTCGCCCCGCGAAAACCATATATTTCGCTGCTGTCCTATGCGTCAACGCAACGCCCGCTACAACCAATCTCATTCTTTAGGCGTTATGATCCATAATTATATCACTCGCGGGCTGCGCCAATTCGTAGCGCGTCAGCGCAACCCGATCACCGTTTTTTCCCGGGAAAATTATGCAATCCGCGGTTTCAGCCGGGATGGGTCATTTTGTCCGGCTGCACCAGCGAGTCGAATTCACGTTCGGATACATAGCCGAGCCGCAGCGCCTCTTCCTTGAGCGTCGTGCCGCGCGCGTGTGCCGCTTTCGCGACTTTCGCGGCGTTGTCGTAGCCGATCTTTGGCGCAAGTGCGGTGACGAGCATCAGCGATCGCTGCATCAGTTCGCCGATGCGCTTCTCGTCCGCACGTATCCCGACCACGCAATGCTCGGTGAAAGAGCGGACAACATCCGACAGCAACTGAACGGAACTCATCATACAATATGCCAAGACCGGCTTGTAGACGTTCAGCTCGAAGTGTCCCTGGCTGCCCGCGATGGTGACTGCGGTTTCGTTGCCGAAGACGTAGGTGCATACCATCGTCATCGCCTCGCATTGCGTCGGGTTCACCTTGCCCGGCATGATCGAGGAGCCCGGCTCGTTCTCCGGCAGGATCAATTCGCCGAGGCCTGAGCGCGGGCCCGAGCCGAGGAAGCGGATGTCGTTGGCGATCTTGAACAGGCCGGTCGCTACCGAATTGATCGCGCCGTGCACCAGCACGTAGGCGTCGTTGGAAGCGAGCGCCTCGAACTTGTTCGGCGCGCTGACGAATGGCAGCTTCGTGATCTTGGCGACATGCTTTGCGAACTGTCTCGCAAAGCGAGGCTTGGAGTTGAGGCCGGTGCCGACCGCGGTGCCGCCTTGCGCGAGCGGCAGCAGATCCTTCGCCGCCGTGCGCAGCCGCGCGATTCCGTTCTCGACCTGCGCCGCATAGCCGGAGAATTCCTGACCGAGCGTCAGCGGCGTCGCGTCCTGGGTGTGGGTGCGGCCGATCTTGACGATCTTGGCGAACGCCTTTTCCTTTCGCCGCAGCTCGCGAAGCAATTCGCTCAAGGCAGGAATCAGCCTCTCGAAAATGCCCTGCGCGGCCGCGATGTGCATCGCCGTCGGAAACGAATCGTTCGACGACTGGCTCATGTTGACGTGGTCGTTGGGATGCACAGGCTTCTTGGCGCCGAGCTCGAAGCCGAGCAGCTCGTTGGCGCGATTGGCGATCACCTCGTTGAGGTTCATGTTGGTCTGCGTGCCCGAGCCGGTCTGCCAGACCACCAGCGGAAAATGATCGTCGAGCTTGCCCTCGATCACTTCCTTCGCGGCGCGCGTGATCGCGTTGGCGCGGCGCGCGTCGATCAGGCCGAGCTCGCGGTTGGTGAGAGCTGCCGCAAGTTTCACGATGCCGAGCGCGTGCACGATCTCGATCGGCATGCGGTCGCGGCCGATGCGGAAATTCTGCCGGGAACGCTCGGTCTGCGCGCCCCAATAGCGATCGGCGGCGACGTCAATCGGACCGAAACTGTCGGTCTCGACGCGGGTGGTGTTGTTTTTTTGTGAGGATGATGTTGATCGAGCCATTTCCAATGTCCGTCGCGCCGTGAAGCGGCGCCACGTTCATTCTACAGCCTCGACGATTGATGCGTGCTTAGATTATTTCTTGCGGAAGCGGTCGAGCCGAACCACTTCTGCGCCCTCGCTCGGCTTTTCCGACTCTTCCTTCTCTTCCGCGGCAGCCTCGGCTGGCGGAGCAGGGGGCGGTGGCGCGGACGAAGCTGCCGGCAGGTTGGGCGCGGGCTTCTCGGGCGCGACGTCGTCCTCGGACGGTTCGAAGTGCAGGCCGAACTTTACGGAAGGATCGAGGAAGCTCTTGACGGCGGCGAAGGGAACGACCAGCCGCTCTGGAATGCCGCCGAAGGAAAGCCCGACCTCGAAGCGGTCGTCCGTCACCACCAGGTCCCAGAACTGGTGCTGCAGGATGATCGTCATCTCCTCCGGATATTGCGCCAGCAGTCGCGGCGAGAGCTTCACGCCCTCGGCGTTGGAGATGAAGGTGATGTAGAAATGATGCTCGCCGGGAAGTCCGTGCTCGGCGGCGTCCGCCAGCACGTGGCGCACAACCCCGCGCAGGGCGTCGCGCGCCAGCACGTCATATCGGATGTGATCGGTCGCCATGATAGTCCTGTCGCGTTCGAATTGGCCGGCCGGATGCCGGTCGCCCGACTCGCCTCTGGCTGTATGGTATCCCGGCAACAAGCCAAGGTCAGCAGGGCACCGGGATCGAATTTGCAGCGCAGCGCCCATTTCGGACGCACGCACTTTAACATGCGAATGTGAAGTGGAGGCTTCTGTTGCCAGGTGCCTCCGAACCCCGCCTAGCGGAGCTTAACCCGCTAGGGCTTTAAAGTGGTCTTTCAAACTGCGTTACGCAGCCTGAGCAACCGGAGCATAGTTGTCGTTGGCAACTATTGCATTGGCCCGATATCGGCGGAACCATACCGAGAAAAAACACGCCCTTTACGCCCTCGTCGATCCTGTTTCGCCCCCGCCGGAACCCACGGCTTTGGTCCGCATGGGCTCTGGTGGAGGCGCCGGGTACCGCCCCCGGGTCCGAATGGTTTATTTCGACGGTCGTTTATTTCCATAGCCGGCAAGCCGGCACCCCCAATATAGGGGGTAAAGCGACGAAAAAACAGGCCCTTGGCGACGCATCCCGGCGTTTCGCGCATGGAAGGCTTCGGTTATGCGCCTTGGCCGCTCGGGGCGGGC
>NZ_JADYVX010000004.1:0-300000 GCF_020194175.1 Bradyrhizobium sp. BRP22
CCCCAACCCTCCCCCTTACAGGGGGAGGGAGCATGACCAGATCGCAAGCGGAGCGAGGGCTACGTCGCGTGCGGCTCGTTCCGACCTCCCGCGCGCCAATCTGATCTCCACCGGCCGTAGCGTGAAGCGCGCCGGCGGACTGCACACCCTCTACATCTCCCCGCTGAAAGCGCTCGCCGTCGACATCGCGCGCAATCTGGAGACGCCCGTCGCCGAGATGGGGCTGCCGATCAAGATCGAGACCCGCACCGGCGATACGCCGGTGTCGCGGCGTCAGCGGCAGCGACGCTATCCGCCCGATATCCTGCTCACCACGCCCGAGCAGCTCGCGCTGCTGCTGTCATCCGACGACGCGCCGTTCCTGTTCTCCTCGCTGAAGCGCATCGTGCTCGACGAATTGCACGCGCTGGTGACCTCCAAGCGCGGCGACCTGTTGTCGCTCGGCCTGGCGCGGCTGTGGCGGCTCGCGCCCGAGCTGCGCGCAATCGGCCTGTCGGCGACCGTTGCCGAGCCGGAGCAGCTCGCACGCTTCCTGGTGCCGCAACATCCCGGCAAACAAGATGCCGCCGATGTCGTCATAGCCGGCGGCGCCGCGCCGCCGATCGTCGAGATGCTCGACACCCGCGAGCGCTTGCCCTGGGCCGGCCACACCGCGCGCCATGCGCTCGGCGAGATCTATGAACTGATCCGGCAGAACAAGACCACGCTGGTCTTCGTCAACACGCGCAGCCAGGCCGAGATGCTGTTCCAGGATCTCTGGCGCATGAACGACGATGGGCTCGCGATCGCTTTGCATCACGGCTCGCTCGACGTCGCGCAGCGCCGCAAGGTCGAGGATGCGATGGCGGCCGGCAGGCTGCGCGGCGTGGTCTGCACCTCCTCGCTCGATCTTGGCGTCGACTGGGGCGATGTCGACCTCGTCATCAATATCGGGGCGCCCAAGGGTTCGTCGCGCTTGATGCAGCGCATCGGCCGCGCCAACCACCGTTTCGACGAAGCATCGCGCGCCGTGCTGGTGCCGGCGAATCGTTTCGAAGTACTGGAGTGCCGCGTCGCGATCGATGCCATCGCCGAGAACGCCCAGGACACGCCGCCGCTGCGATCAGGCGCGCTCGACGTGCTGGCACAGCATGTGCTCGGCTGCGCCTGCGGTGAGCCGTTCCTTGCCGACGAGCTGTATGAGGAGGTGCTGACATCGGCGCCTTACGCCGCGCTGACGCGGGCCGATTTCGACGACATCGTCGATTTCGTCGCGACCGGCGGCTATGCGCTGAAGACCTATGAGCGCTTCGCGCGCATCAAGCAGGACAAGCAGGGCCGCTGGCGCGTCGCCAATCCCCGCGTGCGGCAGAGCTATCGACTGAATGTCGGCACCATCGTCGAGGAAACCATGCTGAAGGTGCGGCTGGTGCGCTCGCGCGCCGGTGGCACCGGCTCGACCGGTGCGCTCGGCCGTGGCGGCCGCGTGCTGGGAGAGATCGAGGAAGTCTTCATCGAAGGCCTCGTGGTTGGCGATACCTTCGTGTTCGGCGGCGAGGTGGTGCGCTACGAGGCGCTGGTCGAGGACCAGGTCTATGTCTCCCGCGCCAACGACAAGGACGCCAAGGTGCCGTCCTATATGGGCGGCAAATTCCCGCTCTCGACCTATCTCGCCGAGCGCGTGCGCAAACTGCTCGATGATCGGCGCGCCTGGAATGCGCTGCCGGATCAGGTCCACGAATGGCTGTCGCTGCAGAAGGATTTCTCCCGGGTGCCGGCGGTGCGCGAGCTCCTGGTCGAAACCTTTCCACGCGGCAACAAGCATTACCTGGTGTGCTATCCCTTCGAGGGACGGCTCGCGCACCAGACGCTCGGCATGCTCCTGACACGGCGGATGGAGCGCGCCCGCACCCGGCCGCTCGGCTTCATCGCCAATGAATATGCGCTCGCGATCTGGGGGCTCGGCGATCTCTCCTTTCTGATCAGGCATGGCCAGTTCGATCTCGACGCGCTGTTCAATCCCGATATGCTCGGCGACGATCTTGAAGCATGGCTCGCCGAATCAGCGTTGATGAAACGCACCTTCCGCAATTGCGCCATCATCTCAGGGCTAATCGCGCGTCGCCATACCGGCGAAGAGAAATCGCGGCGCCAGGTGCTGTTCTCGACCGACCTTGTCTACGACGTCCTGCGCAAGCATCAGGCCGATCATGTCCTGTTGCGCGCGGCGCGTGCCGATGCCGCGACCGGCCTGCTCGATCTGCGCCGGATTGGCGACATGCTGACGCGCATCCAGGGCCGAATCACCCACCGGGAACTGGAGCATGTCTCGCCGCTCGCAGTCCCCGTGATGCTGGAAATCGGCCGCGAGTCAGTTTATGGCGAAGCATCCGACGAGCTCTTGGCGGAAGCCGCCGACGAACTCGTGAAAGAGGCGATGTCGTAAGGCATCGTAGCAAGGGAATGAGTCCGCGGGGCGCTTCTTTTTCTGTCGTCGATACGCAAAGCGCCTTCGAGGTCGCCGGAGTGACAATGCTGGCCGGTCTCTCCGGCGCGCTGTTCTGGGAAGAGCAGCGCCTGCTGGTCGTCTCCGACCTGCACCTGGAGAAGGGATCGAGCTTCGCCACCCGCGGCGTGCTGCTGCCGCCTTACGACACTGCCGCGACCCTGGGCCGGCTCGCCGCGGTCGTCGCACGGCATGACCCTCGCATGGTGATCGCGCTCGGCGACAGTTTTCATGACCGGCGCGCGCATGAGCGGCTCAGCGCGCAGGACCGCGATGCCATCACGGCGCTGCAGGCACGCCGCGACTGGATCTGGATCTCGGGCAATCACGATCCGGCGCTGCCGTCCGATCTCGGCGGCATGGTCGCCACTGAAGTCGCGATCGGCCGGATCAGATTCCGCCATGAGCCGACCGGTGCCATCGGCGAGATCGCGGGCCATCTGCATCCCAAGGCCCGGGTCTCGACCCGCGGCCGCGCGGTCGAACGCCGCTGCTTCGCCAGCGACGGCGAGCGCGCCGTGATGCCTGCCTTCGGCGCCTACGCCGGTGGCCTGAGCATCCGCGACGCCGCCTTCGCAAAACTGTTCGGCACCGCCGCCTTCACCGCCCACCTCCTCGGCGACACCAAGCTTTACACCATCGCCGCCTCGCGCTGTTATTGATCTTCGCTGCAACCGCCGTCCTCATCCCGAGGAGCCGCGCAAGCGGTGTCTCGAAGAATGGGCCGCGGCCGAAGATAGGGCCTCATGGGTTCGAGACGCGCCTTCGGCGCTCCTCACCATGAGGGCTGATAGCGCATGCGCGGCGAGACGAATTAAGCGAGCAATTCCAACGTGATTTGCCCCGTCCAGCCTCGCAGCAAAAAATATTCCGCTTCCGTCGTCGGGCAAATCAGCATTATGACTCCGCGCGTCTCATCCAAATGAGGGGCGGCTCGCGATCGTCACGAACGTTGCGGTGAGATGCGGTGGACGTGATAGGTGTGACTGACGAGCACAGGCATCACGGACGGCGAAGTCGTGTGGTTCTGGCGCCCCGACGCTGGCGCTAAGTTCTATTCGTTGAATAGGGCGACGGTGGCAAGAAAGCCCGGTCACCGAGAAGAGCACGAAGTAAGCCGTAAAACCACTGCGCAGGGAAAGCCGGAGTTGCTTCGGTTGACCTGTGGTCCTACCCCCGTGCTTTTTGTTGCACGGGGCCCACGGGTGCAACCGGCACCCGGCTTTCCCTGCGCCCTCTGTTCGATGAGAGGGTGAAACGAGGCGCAAGACTCGGGTAATCCATGCCGCGAGAACGCGACCTCACATCCACTCCACCGTCATGCCCCGCGCAGGCGGGGCATCCAGTACTCCGCGGCTCCTCGGCATAAGCACAACCGCCTGTGGTTACTGGATCGTCCGGTCAAGCCGGACGATGACAGCGGAGACGCCGTTTGACATTTGAATCAGAACTCTTCCCTGTCATTGCGAGGAGCGAAGCGACGAGCAATCCATGCCTCAGCAAGCGGCGATATGGATTGCTTCGCTCCGCTCGCAATGACGATAGCGGTGACAGCGTGCGACGCGAGTTTACCGGTGCCGGTTGATGGGCCCTGGCCCCTTGTGGGAGCGGGCTACTCCGGCGCCGGCAACGAACTCAATTGGGTGAGGGGTCTCTCTCCACAAGCACCGTTGCCCGCGCAGACAACCCCTCATCCATCGCGCATTTCATGCGCGCCACCTTCTCCCACAAGTCAGAAGGGAAGGACAGCGCTCGCCTCCGCGCACCGATCGCGAAATTACGCCGCCTTCGCCTGCACGTTGTCGCAGAACTCCGCGAGGCGGTCCGCAAGCCGCAGCGTGGCGGGGCTGGCGGCGGGGGAGGCGAGCAGGGCGACTTCGGTCTTGTCGATCGGCGCAAAGCCCTCTTTCGCTGTCAGCACGCGGTGATCGGCCTGGATTGCTATCTCCGACAGGATGCTCAGGCCCATGCCGGCGGCGACCGCGGCCTGGATACCGGACAGGCTCGAGGACGTGTAGGCCATATGCCAGGAGCGCCCCGCGCTCTCCAGCGCATGGATCGCGCCGGCGCGGTAAAGACAGCCGGCGGGAAATCCGATCAGCGGCACCGAACCAATGCGCGTGTCGCGCGGATGTGTCTTGCTGGTGACCCAGTGCACCCGCTCCGGCCAAGCCGCAATCGCGCCCTTCTCGCCGGCGGTGCGCTTGAGCAAAGCCAGATCGAGCTCGCCGCGATTGAGATCGCGCTGCAGGTTCATGCTCTGGTCGGCGCGGACATCGAGCCGGAGCGTTGGATGCGAACGCGAAAAGGCGCCGAGCAATTTGGCGAGCCGATAGGCCGCGAAGTCCTCGGGGATGCCGAGCCGGATCGCGCCCTGATAGGTCGGCCGCGTCACCACATCGCGCGCTTCTTCGGCGAGCGCCAGCAGCCGGCGCGCGTAGGACAGCAGCCGCTCGCCGGCTTCGGTCGGCGTGACGTCCTTGCCGTTGCGGACCAGAAGCGGCTGGCCGACATCCTCTTCCAGGCGCTTGATCTGCTGGCTGACGGTGGATTGCGTGCGGTGGACGCGCTCGCCGGCCCGGGTGAAGCCACCGGCATCGACCACCGAGACGAAACTGCGCAGCAGTTCCAAATCGAACATGGCGGCACCCATTCAAAAATCCACTGGCTGCCAGTCTATCATTTAATTTCCAAATGGGAAGGCCAGGGCCTAGATGGAAGGGGCAAGGAGAATCCCCATGTCGCTCGCGCCCTCCGTCGCGGTTTCCCGTCCCGGCTTCAATCCGCTGCCGTTCCTGATCGCGCTGTTCTGCCTGCTCTGGAGCTATGCCTTCATCGCCGGCAAGATCGGGGTCACCGATTGTCCGCCGCTGATCCTGCTTACCGCGCGGTTTTTACTCGCGGGCATCCTGATCCTTGGGTTTTTGGCCCTGCGCAGCGAGGCATGGCAGCTCTCCTGGCGCGATGTCGCGGTCTATTCGGTGCTCGGCGTTGCCAACAATTCGCTGTATCTCGGGCTTGGCTATACCGGGCTGAAGACGGTCTCGGCCGGCATCGGCGGGCTGATCGTCTCCGCCAATCCGGTGTTCACCGCGGTGCTGGCGGCGCTGTTCCTCGGGGAGGTGCTGACCTGGCGCAAGGTCGCGGGCCTGGTGCTCGGCGTCGTTGGCGTCGCCTTCATCGTCTGGCATCGGATATCCGTCGGCACGGAGCATGTGGAAGGCATTGTGTTCACGCTGGCCTCGCTCGCTTCCATCGTCACCGGCACCATCCTGTTCAAGCTGCTCGCCCCCAAGGGCAGCCTGTGGATCGGCAATGGCATCCAGAATCTCGCCGGCGGGCTCGCGCTCTTGCCGTTCGCCTACAGCCTCTCGAGCGTGTCGGAGATCGTGCCGAGTGCGCGGCTGCTCGGCGCATTCGTCTTCCTGGTGTTCGGCGGATCGATCCTGGCCTACGCGCTGTGGTTTCACCTGCTCAAGGTGTGCGGCGCCACCGCCGCGAGCGCCTACCACTTCGTGATGCCGCCGCTCAGCATGGTGTTCGCGTTCCTCGTGCTCGGCGAGCATGTCGAATCCCGCGACCTGCTCGGCATCATCCCGGTTGCGCTTGGCATCTATCTCGTGACCCGTCCCACCGCCGCGCCCGCATCGCGCGCCTGACGGCCCGTCACGCTTGCGACACAACGACCAGCCAGGTACAGCGCCGGGAACCGAACCACATCAGGTTCGTTGTCGCGGCGATCGGACCGGGTATGGCGCAACACAAGGCATCGACTGGCAATCACACCAAGACCGGCAATAAGCCGGCGGCCGAGGCCAAACCTCAGCAGCCCTTCAGTCTCAAGCGCTTCCTGCAATCGCTCGGGCCGGGCCTGATCACCGGCGCCTCCGACGATGACCCGTCCGGGATCGGCACCTACAGCCAGGCCGGCGCGCAGCTCGGCTACGGCATCGGCTGGACCATGCTGTTCACCTTTCCGCTGATGGTGGCGATCCAGGAGATTTCGGCCCGCGTCGGCCGCGTCACCGGCCATGGCATTTCCGGCAATGTGTGCCGGCATTATCCGCTGTGGCTGCTCAACATCGTGGTCGCACTGTTGTTCATCGCCAACACGATCAACATCGGAGCGGATCTCGGCGCCATGGCGGATGCCACCACGCTCCTGGTCGGCGGGCATCCCATCCTCTACGTGCTGTTGTTCGGCGTGGCCTCGGTGGCGGCCCAGATCATCCTCGATTACAAGCGCTACGTCGCGGTGCTGAAATGGCTGACGCTCAGCCTGTTCGCCTATGTCGCGGCCCTCGCCTTCGCCCGCATCTCCTGGGGCGAGGCGCTCGCCGGCATATTCATTCCAAGGCTTGCCTGGAGCGAGAACTATTACACGACCATCGTCGCGATCTTCGGCACCACGATTTCGCCCTATCTGTTCTTCTGGCAGGCCTCGCAGGAAGCCGAAGACCAGCGCGTCGACAGCAGGAAGCATCCTCTGATCGAGAAGCATTATGGCGCGCAAAAGGAGTTTTCCCGCATCCGCGCCGATACGATTATCGGCATGGCATTCTCCAACCTGATCGCGCTCTCGATCATCGTCACGGTGGCCGCGACTTTGCATGTGGCGGGGAAGACCGACATCCAGAGCTCAGCGCAGGCGGCGGAGGCGCTGCGTCCGATCGCCGGCCCGTTCGCCGAAGCGATCTTCGCGCTCGGCATTGTCGGCACCGGATTGCTCGCCGTTCCCGTGCTCGCGGGCTCGGCCGCCTATGCGGTCGGCGAGGGACGCAAGTGGCCGGTCGGGCTGGCGCGCAAGCCGAAGGAAGCAGCCGCGTTCTACGGCGTGCTGGCGCTGTCGGCCGGCTTCGGCATCGCGCTCAATTTCACCTCGATCAACCCGATCTCGGCGCTGTACTGGAGCGCGGTCATCAATGGCGTGCTCGCCGTTCCCGTGATGGTGCTGCTGATGGTGATGGCGCGCCGCCACGACGTGATGGGCCGCTATGTCATCACCGGCCCGCTCTATTGGCTCGGATGGCTGTCGACTGCGGCGATGCTGCTGAGCGTGCTCGCGATGGGAGTGGGATGGCTCCTCGATGCAGTCTAGGTGCGGGGCGGTCCGAACAAGGCGTGCAGCCTGGCGCCACCGCCCTTCGCGTTGCGCGCGTCGCGCAGCATCGCACTCCACTCGCCGAAGGCGATGCGAAGCGGGTTGTACGATGGTGTGCCGCCGACCAGCCCGTAGCGAAGCGGCTCATGTTCGGGCGCTGCGGCAAAGGTGCCGAACAGGCGATCGAAGATGATCAGCATGCCGCCGAAATTGTTGTCGAGGCACGCCTCGTTCGACGCATGATGAACGCGGTGATGCATCGGCGTGTTCATGAACAGCTCGAGCGGCCCAAGCCGTGGCGCAAGCTCGGTGTGGATCAGGAGCTGGTAGAACAGGTTGACGGCAAGCATCGCCAGGATCGCGAACGGATGGAAGCCGATCCAGGCCAGCGGCAGGAAGAACAGGAAGTTGCCGGAGATGTTGCCGGTCCAGCCCAACCGGATCGCTGCGGTGAGATTGAGCCGGGTCGGCGAATGATGCACGCGGTGGGTCGCCCACATCCAGCGGATCCGGTGTGAGGCTCGGTGTTGCCAGTAATAGAAGAACTCGCTGCCGACGAAGAGCCCGAGCAAGGCCGGTGCGCTGGTCCCGGAAAAATCCATCAGGCGATGCTGGTACGCGAAGGCGAAGGGGATCGCGACGATTCCGGCTTCCAGTCCGCGGATAAGATTCTGGCCGAGCGCAACGCCAAACGACGCGGCGCTCTCGCGCCAGTCGTGAGTCTGCCGATGCGTCAGGCGGCCGAGCGCATATTCCAGCGCCATGAAGCCCAGCGCGGTGGCCAGCATCACCAGCCGAAACTGGCGATTGAGGAAGAACGCGGAGAACTCCATGGCGCGCTCCATCTATTTCGCGGTCGAGCCGGCATCCTTGGATGCCTGCGTGCGGGTGACGGCCTGGGCGCAGCTGGAACTGAGCTCAGTCGCATGGCTCTGCAGGCAGGCGATGATGCGGCCGCCTCCAGGCGACACATTGCTGCAGAAGCGACTGTAATCGCCGCGGCAGGCCTGCATCTGCGACCTCGTCTCGCTGCGCAATTGCGTGGGGACCAGGGTTTCGGCCCTCGCCGTTCTGGCGGTTACTGTTGCAGCAAGCGCCAGCGCGGACAGAATGCGAAGCGGCGCGAAGACGGTGGAAGAAACGGACATGCTGTTCTCCTGATGTCGGGATGTCGTGGAACGACCGTCCGAGGGACCGGGCGGTCGCCGCGCTTACCAGCGCGAGACCGTGGTCTGGCGGACGTAGGTGTTTCCATACGGGCCAGTGCGCACCGCGGTGCGCGAGCAATAGCGATAGCCGCAGCCGCCGCTCACATGCACGGTCGACACCCCGCGCGGGCCATAGTAGGTGCCGTAGCGGGTCCAGGCGCTGGCCTCGGCAATGGTGGCCAACGAGAGCAGGCCGGCGAGCGTGGACATGGCGAGAAGCTTCTTCATGGTCGCGGTCTCCTTGATGGATGGTAGCTGCCGTTGCGGCAGCCATGAGTGGAGAGTGGATGCGGCGTGTCAGCGCGATATTGCTGCCCTGCAACGGCCGGTATCGCTTTGTCGATGCCGTGTAACAGTATGTAACAACGCAGCCCGCAGCCTTGCGCCGTGCACAACCTTGTTCAAAATGCGGCCATGACAGCGCCTCAAGCCTCGCTTCTGATCGTGGAGGACGATCCCGAGATCAGTCGATTGGTTGCCGACTTCCTGCGGCGGGAAGGATTCGAGGTCGAGTGTGCCGATAGCGGCAAGGCGATGGACGCGGTGCTGCAGCGGATGCGTCCGGACCTCGTTGTGCTGGACCTGATGCTGCCGGGAGAGGATGGGCTGTCGATCTGCCGCAGGCTGCGCGCCGACGCCGACATCCCGATCCTGATGCTCACTGCCAAGAGCGACGAGATCGACCGCGTCGTCGGTCTCGAGATGGGCGCCGATGACTACCTGTCGAAGCCGTTTGCGCCGCGCGAATTGCTGGCACGGGTGCGCGCCATTCTTCGCCGCGTCAAGGCGACACCGGCGAAGCTTCCCGCCCGTCGCTACGCATTCGACAGGTTCGTGATCGACCTCGATTCGCGCAGCATTCAGTTCGGCGAGGCGGCCGAAACTTCGCTCTCGCTCACCAGCGCGGAGTTCGATCTGTTGAGCTGCTTCGTGCAACGGCCGCGCCGGGTCCTCACGCGCGACCAGATCCTCGATTGGACCCGCGGCAGGTCCGCCGAACCGTTCGACCGCACCGTCGACATGCTGATCTCGCGGCTGCGCAAGAAGCTCGATACCACAAGCCCCGGCTCGAACCTGATCACCACCGTACGCAACGGCGGTTATTTGTTCACCGCGACCGTCAAGCAGGTGTCATGATGCTGCGCGTGACGCTCGCAACGCGCCTGGCCCTGATCGCGGTCGTCGCGCTCTTCGCCATCAGCCTCTTGATTGCTACCGTCTTCTATCTCACCTCGGTGCGGGAAGGCGAATTTGCGCGGCCGTCTCCGAGCCGGCTCTCCGCGATCGCGGAGCTGATTGAACGATCCGCACCGGATATGCGCCGGCTGATCCTGGACGCTGTCTCGTCACCGCAGTTTGCCGTACGCCTCGATGCCGTCGGGGTGACGCCGGAGCCGCGGCCTGTCTCGCAGGAGATGCACGCGCGGCTGCGCGAGCTCTATGCCGACGCGCTGCCCGGGCGCGAGGTCAGCGTCACGCCGGCGCCGGCTGCGAGCGATGGCCGGCGGTTTCCACGGTTGAGCAGGGCGGTATCAAATGCCGTCGAGCTGAGGATTGCGCTGCATACTGGAGAAACGCTGGTGGTCGATGCCGCGACCCGGCTGCCAGTCACGCGACTGGGCCTGCCGGTCGGGCTCGGAGCGGGGCTGATCGGGACCATCATCGGATTGATCGCCTTGCTGGTCATGCAGCGCGAGACCCGGCCATTGGCACGCCTTGCTGCCGCCGTCGATCGGGTCGACCTCTCCGCCGATCCGCCGCCGCTTCCGGAAGCACGTCGCAGCGCGCCGGAAATCCGCGCGGTGATCGCAGCGTTCAATCGTCTGCAGGCGCGCCTGGGCGAGATGATGCGCGCGCGCATGACGCTGGTCGGCGGCATCGCGCACGATGTCAGGACGTTTGCGACACGGCTCCGCCTGCGCGTCGACAAGATTCCTGATCCCGTCGAGCAGCAGCGCGCGATCGCCGATATCGACGACATGATCCGGCTGCTCGACGACGCGCTATTGTCGAGCCGCGTCGGCGCCGGGCAGCTCTCCCAGGAGATGGTCGAATTCGCTGCCGTCGTCATCGCCGAAGCTGACGACCGACGCGCGCAAGGCGGTCACGTTGATGTTGCGATCGACGAGGCGGCCAGAGGTGCGATCGTGCTTGGGGACCGGCTCGCGCTCCGGCGTATTGTGGCTAACATCGTCGATAACGCGGTGAAATACGGCCACGCCGCGCATGTGCGGATGAAGCTCGAACGAGCCTCCGTCATTCTCACCGTCGATGATGATGGACCGGGCATTCCCTCCGACCGGCGTCAGGCCATGCTCGAGCCGTTCAATCGGCTCGAAGCCTCACGCAACCGCACCACCGGAGGCGCGGGGCTGGGGCTTGCGGTGGTGCGCAGTCTGGTGGAAGCCCATGATGGCACGATCGAGATGAGCGACGCCCCGGGCGGCGGCGTGCGCGTGCGGATCGCTCTCCCGCTGTTCCGGCCGACCTGATCGCCTCGTGACGTCAATCGCGCCGGAACACGATCGAGGCCATCCAGCCGGTCATCAGTGCCATGGCGGCGGTGACGAGGCCATAGGCGAGGCCGTTCTGCCGCGCGGTAGTGGCGACGAACTGCTCGAAACCGACCTTGACGATCTCGAAGGCGGTGTCGGCCTTGGTCACCAGTGCGCCGTCGGTGAACAATTTGATCTCGACATTGTAGGTGCCGATCGGCACCTCGGCCGGCAGCGGAATGGTGGTGCGGAACAGGGTCGGAGTCAGGAACGTCACCGCCGAGGTCGCCTCGCGATAGAGCCCGCGCTCGGAGCGCAGTCGCACGAAAGCGCTGCGGAAGGCATCGTCGGGCACGACGTCGGCATAGTCGGGACCGACGCGCTGCATCAGCAGCACGTTGTTGAGCCCGAGCTGCTGGCGCCGCTGCACCTCGGGCGAAGCGATCTGGTCGAACGGGCGGTTGGAGAACAGCGCGAGATAGGTCGGCACCTGAAGGAACTGGCGGTAGTCGCTGTTGATCCAGATGCCGAATCTGCGCTCCTTGCGCCGCGTCACCATGTCGGCGCGCGGGCCGACCACCGTCACCACGAGGTCGTAATTGTTGCGGCCGGGAGGCGTATCGGCATCCCTTTCGACCGAGCCGAACAGCACCAGTTCCTCGCCGGAATAGTTCGGCGTCACCGTGACGCGGTGGTTCGAGACCGAGACGATCAGCCGCTCGGCGCAGGCCGGGCGTGCGGCGAGGATCGCACCCAGCAGGCCGGCGACAACGAGGAGTGCGCGGGCGGTCATGGCTGCCCCCCGCCGGTTTCGCGGATCGTGAAGAGATCGGTGGGGCGGATCACGAGCTCGACCGCAAAGCGGATGCCGACCGCGAGCACCAGCAGTCCGAGCAACAGCCGCAGATGCTCGCCGCGGATCTTCTGCCCTGCGCGCGCGCCGAACTGCGCCCCGGTGACGCCGCCGACCATCAGGATCAGAGCCAGCACGGCATCGACCAGGTGATTGGTCACCGCGTGCAGCATGGTCGCGAAGATCATCGTCACCAGCGTCAGCACCATCGAAGTGCCGATCACGGTCGAAGTTGGCACCCGCAGCAGATAGATCATCAGCGGCACCAGGATGAAGCCGCCGCCGATGCCCATGACGGCGCCGATGAAGCCGATCACGAGACCGACGAAGATGACGGGAATGATGGAGAGATAGATCTTGGAGCGCTTGAAGCGCATCTTCAGCGGCAGCCCGTGGATCCAGATGTGGTCGCCGGGACGGCGCAACGTAACGGCGCCGCCGCCGCGGACCCGCAGCATCGCGCGCAGGCCCTCATAGGCCATCGCCGCGCCGACGGAGGTAAGCAGCACGACATAGGACAGCCCGATCATGAGGTCGAGCTGGCCGAGCGAG
Source organism: Bradyrhizobium sp. BRP22 (assembly GCF_020194175.1). Taxonomy (GTDB): domain Bacteria; phylum Pseudomonadota; class Alphaproteobacteria; order Rhizobiales; family Xanthobacteraceae; genus Bradyrhizobium. The sequence continues at coordinate 12,695 of NZ_JADYVX010000004.1, forward strand.
CGCAGATAGGTGAAGGTCCACACTCCGAGCGCGGTGCCGATGGTGCCGCCGCTTAACAGGATTAGCGCCAGTGTCGGATCGATGGCGCGGCGCCGCCAATAGGAGATCGCGCCGGAGAAGGAGGACGCCGCGATGTGGCTCGCGACCGAGGCAACCGCGACAGCCGGCGCGATGCCGATGAAGATCAGGAGCGGCGTCATCAGGAAGCCGCCGCCGATGCCGAACATGCCGGAAACGAAACCGACCGCCGCGCCCATCGCCAGCACGAGGAAGATATTGACGGGAATATCGGCGATCGGAAGGTACAGCTGCACGCGCGGTCGCTTCTTATAATGCCGCGAGGCTGGCGCACGGCCATTCCACGGCGCGGTTTTCTGATCGGGCTTGCGGACAGCGGAATCCGACGCGGAAGCAGGCGCGGATCGGTTGCCGCGTCCTTGCATAACCGAAATCGCCGCGACGAGGGACTATTGAATCCGCCAAGGCGGACTTTTTTGTCGCACCTGCGCCGGCCGTCGCCTCACAGCCGGCCGATGGGATCGGTGATCAGGTTTCCCTGCTGCCCAGCCAACGGATGTCCCTGGTTTGTGACATCGCCTCGATCACGCTGGAGGATACGCCCATCTTGGTCATGTAGTGCAGGACGGCGCCGGTGATGCGCTGGGTGTCGGCGACGGGGTCGGCAACCGGCGCAGTGGTGACGAACCGGTGCACCCCCAGCATCGAGCCCTCGATGCCGTAGCGGGTCGTGCCGCCGGCATAGGCGAGGACGCAGGCGCTGGCGCAATAGGCCGGCCGGACCCGGCCCGAGGCATCGGCGACGCCGACGGCGGTCGTCAGCCCGCGGGACCTGATGATTTCGCCCATGATGAGCGCCTGATTGAGGTCGCCGCCCGGAGACGACAGAAGCACGAGATCGCCGGGCGCGAGATGAGCCTCGTCCAGCCTGTCGCGGAACCAGTTCGCGGCGGCCGGCCCGATCCGTCCACTGATGGCCAAAGCGGGCCGCGAGCCGGCCGGCCCGCCGAGATCGACCTTGGTGATGAGCCGCGAACTCAGGCTCGGCGAAAGATACTGGTCTTTCCAATACGCCCAGGCTGCGGGCTCCGACAGGTCCCGATAGGCGCGGATGCCGACGCTCGAGATCAGGAGGACGAATATGACAATCGACCACATCGACCACCTCCAGGCTGGCCGGTGTGGCGGCCGCGCTTTCCGCTGATCGATCGGCTGGCGTGGTGGTGCCACGCGGGGCCCGGTCGGCGAGCTTCGGTAGCGACCTTCCTGGTCCTGGACTGACAAATCGGTTCTCTCGGCGCTGGCAGCACCCCGCGCGGGCGCGGCCTTTCTACACAGCTTCAGCGCAGAGATACATATGGCGACGCCGTGCCACGGCGTCGTCACCCTGTCATAATTTTAATGCGCGATCGACGCGGTCCGCTTCGCCGTCGCCGCCGCTTTGGCAGCGGGCTTGGCCGCGTTGGGCTGCACGGTCGCCGAGTCCCAGCCGCCCGGCGGGGTCGCGGCGTTGACGGCGTCGTCGGGCTGCGGCTCGGCAGTGAAGGTCTGGATCGCGAGCTTGGCCGCCGCTAGCGATTGCGCGTCGAGGCGTTTGGCCACGTCGTCACGCTTGTGGCCGGCGTCGGCGTCGCCCTGGGCTGCGGCGAGGCTGAACCATTTGAAGGACTCGGCCAGGTTCTGTTCGACACCAATTCCGCGGGCGTAGAGAATACCGAGATTGAACTGGCTGTCGGCGACACCGCGGTCCGCGGCCTTGCGGAACCACAGCGCCGCACTGTTGTAGTTGGCCCCCTTGCCGCCGCCATCGGCGTCGAGCACCGCGAGATTGTGCATGGCCTTGGCGTTGCCGCGCTCGGCGGCCTGCACGTAGTAGCGCCGCGCGGTGTCGACATCCTTCTTCACGCTGAGTCCCTTCTCATAGAAGGTCCCGAGCCGGAAGATCGCGGGCACCACGCCGGCCTGCGCGGCGCGGTCGTACCACTTGGCGGCCTCGTCGTAATTGGTCGGAACGCCCTTGCCTTCAGCGAAGCGCACGCCGACCTCATAGGCCGCGGCAGGATCGCCCCGCAGCGCTGCAGCGCGCAGCACCGGGCCGCCGATGGCGTCAGGCAGCCGCTCGCTGGGCGGCACCTGCACCATCGTGAGCCTGCCCCCTGTTGGAGCCGCCGATGGCGTGGGGATCGTGCCGGTGACGTCGTTGTTCGCAACGGGAGATGGGGACGGCGCGGGCGCCGGTGGGATCGCCACCTGCGAGCCGTCGAGCATGTTCGGCGCGGTGCTGTTGTTGGATTGCCGGCCAAGCGGGGTCGGCGAGGTCATCGATGGCGCCGCCGGAGCCGGAGCCGGCGCGGGCGCCGGTGCGACGGCGGCATTGTCGGCCGGTTGTGCCGCGGCGGGGGCATCGCTCGACCTCTCCATCGGAGGCATCTGTGACGCGGTGTCGCCATCGAGCAGGATCATCGCCATCTTGAAGGCGCCGAGCACGATGACCACGACGCTGGCGCCGACCAGCAGCGAGCGGATCTTCGACGTGATGCTTGAGGGCTCCTTGCCCTCCGACTGGCCCTGCGCCTTGGTCTTGTCGACCGGCTTGGCCTTGGCCGCAGCCTTGGCTCCGCCGCGTCCGCCCTTCTCGTTGGCAGCCTGGGCGGCCGCAGCCTGGGCGGCGCGGCGGGCGGCGGCGATGAAGCTCGATGTGGAGACCGGCTCTTTCTTGCCTGTCGAAATCTCGCTGATCGCGCTCTCCGACGCGGCGATCCGCTCGGTGGGCGACACCCGTCCGGTCGGGCGCGTGCCCGGCTCGAGCGGATGATCCGGCGGCAGGTCCGGCTCGAGCGCGGCGCGGACCGCGGCGTGCGGCTCCAGGATCTCGCTGATCGCGCGCGGCGGCAGCGGCGGTGGCATCGGTGCAGTGTCGGTCGGCGTGGCCGCGTGGAAGTCGCGCGGCGCCGCGGCGAAGTGTTCCTCCGCCGTGAAGCGCTGCTGCGCCGCCGGATTCGGCAGTTCGGGCTGCGCCTGCGGCACGATGGTCTGCGGCATGGCGGCGCGCGGCGGTTCGGGCGGCGCCGGCGCAGCAGGCACGGAGCGCACCCCGCGCAGATCGTTCTCGATCATCGCGAGGCGATCGACCACATGGCCGAGCGTGTTGTGCACCGTCTCGAGCGAATCCTGGGTGCGGCGGTCGGTCTCCGACTGGCTGTAGCGGATATCGGACAATTCGCGCTTGACCATGTCGACGAGGCCGGGGTCGAGCGGCTGCGGTGCCGGCGGGCCGACGCTGCGGTTTGCCTCGGCCAGCGACACCAGATTGGCGTGCTGGCGTTCGAGATGGCGCAGGATATCCTGCAGCCCTTCCTCGACACGGCCGAAATTGCCGGACTGAGGATTGGAAGAGGCTTCCAGGCGCTCGAGCAGATAGGAGACCCGCTGCTCGAGATGAGCGAATGCTGAGGCGCTGTCGTTACCAACCTGCATGCGGTCGATGCGCTCCGATAGCGCACGCACGGCATCCTCGAGATGTTGCGAATGCTCGGTTGGCGCCGGGCGGTCGCGGCTTTCCAGGGTCGAGGCCAGGGCCGCGATCCGCTGTTCGAGGATCGCGAAGGAATCGCTCTGGCTGTTGGCGTGCGAGAGCTGGTCGACCTTGGACGACAGCGTCTGCACGTCCTCGGTAAGCCGCGCCAGTGCGTCGTTGGATGCGATGTTGGAGACGATTGCCCGCAGCGCGGCGATCGCGCTCTCGAGCTGGTTCACCGTCGAGGGATCGTCGTTGGCGCGCAGGATCAGATCGAGTTTGGCGCCGAGATTGCGGATCGCCTCGTCATAGCCCGCGAGCTGCTCGGCGGGGGTGAGCGAGCGCAGCACCTCGCGGATCTCCGACAGCGCGCGCTCGATGCCGGCGAGCGCCTGGCTGTCGGCCCCGTTCTGCCGGTTGTCGTCGATGCGGCGCGCCAGCGAGCGGATATCGCTTTCGAGCGATTCGATCGCGCGGCGCGGCATCGCCTCGGTGATCGCGGCGCGGATTTCGGCAAGCTCGCTGCGGAACGCGGCGATCGATTGCTCGATATGATCGGGCCGTTGCAGCGCTTCGATCTGGCTCGTGATCTTGATCAGATAACGCTCCAGCGAGGAGAAATCCGGGCCCGCCGGTGCCGGCGCGGGAGATGCCTGTGCAATGGGCGGCGCATGCGCGGCCATCGGCGGAGCGCTTGGGCCCATTGGCTCGGCATAGCGCGGCGGCATCTGCCGTGGCGGCGGACCGTCGAGTTCGTTCTGGCGTGCGGCGATCTCCGCGATTGCGGAATCGAAGGAGGCGGGACTTAGCGGCGGCGACGGACGGTAGACCTTCGCGGCGGCACGCTCCACGGCTTCCGCCTGGCGTTGCCGGTCCGGCATCTGGGGCTGGCGCGCCGCGGCCGGATTTGAGATCTGCGACAGCCGCGCATCGAGCCGCGAGATCGCGTCGTTGAGCTGGCGCGCAACGTTGGATTGACCGCGCGCGGTGTTGCTGCGCGGTGCGTCATTGCGCGGCGCGGGCTGCGAGAGCCGATCAATCTGCTGGGTGATGGCGTCGAGCCGCTGATGAATGTCTGCGACGCTTGCCTGGCTCGACATCGCCGGCCGCGATGGAGCCGTGCGGACATCCGCCGGCGCCGGCTCGCCGATGGTGGAATTGAGCCAGTCGTTCAGCGACATGCCCGCGCGGCGGGCCGCAGCCTCGGCCCTTTCGCGGACGGATGGATCGATGCCGTCAACACTCCACGATACGCGTGAATTCATGATTCCGTCCGGTCCCGACTAAGGCGTCCACACCCACGCCTGCAGCCTCCCCGTACGTCCCGATTGAACAGACAATCGAATTCCGCGCGGGGCGTCTGCCTCAGACGTCGACTTTTTCGCGTTAGGGTAAAGAACGGGTTAAGGAATGGCGCCGCCGGGCTCTAAAGTTACCTTTGCGCGGAACCCGCATCGGACGACGCGGAGTTGAGGTGGTTCCTTATGCTTTGTCGTCGCCTTGGCTCGCCTTGAGCGGCTGAACGCCCGCCCGGTTGGACAGAGCGGAGAGCGCCTCGATCGCCTCTTCGCACCATTCCGCCACGACGCGTTCATGGCGAAGGCCGATGCGAAGGCCGAGCAACTTGCCCATATCGGCGGGCGAGGCCACACCTTGCGGGAAGCGCTTGTTGAGCAGGCGCTCGTAGCGCTCGTAGCGGTCGCGGTGGTGTTCCAATCGCGCCATCAGGTCGGTGCGCAGCGGTTCGATATCGACGCTGTCGAGCGCGTAGAGTCGTACCAGGAGATCGTCCTTGATCGACGCCGGCACGCTTGGCCGCGCCGCCCAGTGCCGCAGCGCGGCCTTGCCTTCAGGGGTCAGCGTGTAGACCAGCTTGTTGGGCTTGCCCGACTGGACGACCTCGCGGGCCTGGACATGGCCACGGTCGCGCAGCTTGGAAAGCTCGCGATAGATCTGCTGATGGTCGGCCTTCCAGAAGAAGCCGATGGAGGCGTCAAACGTCTTGGCGAGCTCGTAGCCCGTCATCGGACGTTCGGTCAGACATGCGAGGATCGCATCACCCAGCGCCACCGGTCGCCACTCCTCTTTTACCTCCTCGACCATCCTTGACTTTATGCACATAGGCGCATATGCGTCAATGTGCATATAGCGGTCAGGACTTAACGGGCCCGCCAAGATCGGGCCATTGCACGTTCCGCCAAGAGGAGACGTCTTTGACAATGACCGGCCTCGACAAGTGGTACGCTTATATGAAGTACCATGATCGCGCAGCGCTCTGGGATCTGCTTCACCCCGACGCCGTGTTCGAAAGCCCGGTCGTGCATACGCCGCAGCGCGGGCGCGACATCACCTTCAAATATCTGTCGAGCGCGGAAAAGGTGCTGGGTGGCGCCGGCTTCGTTTATCGCGGGGAATGGCGCAGCGACAACGGCGTGGTGCTCGAATTCGAGAACGAAATCGACGGCATCAAGATCAACGGTGTCGACATCATCACCTTCGATGCGGAGGGGCGGATCACCCATTTCAAGGTGATGGTGCGCCCGCTGAAGGCGGTCAACCTGCTGCATCAGCTGATGGGAGAAGAGCTGCTGCGGCAGCAGGGCGAAGCCAGCGCCGCCAAGTCGCAGTCCTAATCCCGATAATCGCTTTCCCGGAACACCGAAAGGTCTAAGGTCTGCTTCGGGAACCTTTAGTGGTCGCAGCGCCGCAAGGATTTTGCCTGCGGCGCCAAATTCAAAAACTGTCTGCCGGAGTACAGCATGCCGATCTACAAAGCCCCAGTCGAAGACGTGAGTTTCCTGCTCAACGACGTCTTCCAGATCGACCGCTACGACAATCTGCCCGGTTTCACCGACGCCTCGGCCGACGTGCGCGAAGCGATTTTGGGCGAGGCGGCGAAGCTTTCCGAAGAAGTGCTGCAGCCGCTCAACCGGGTCGGCGACCTCGAAGGCTGCAAACGCCACGATGACGGCTCGGTGACGACGCCGAAGGGTTTCAAGGAAGCCTTCAAGCAGGTGGCCGAAGGCGGCTGGCTCGGACTCTCGGCGCCGACGGAATATGGTGGGCAGGGCCTGCCGGTGACGCTGAGCCAGGCGGTCAACGAATTCCAGATCTCGGCCAACATGGCGTTCTCCATGTATGGCGGGCTCACCATGGGGGCGACCGCGGCGCTATTGGTGCACGGCACGGACGAGCAGAAGAAGACCTACGTGCCGAAAATGGTGGCGGGCGAATGGACCGGCACCATGAACCTCACCGAGCCGCATTGCGGCACCGATCTAGGCCTGTTGCGGACCAAGGCAGTGAGGCAGACCGACGGCAGCTTCAAGATCACGGGCACCAAGATCTTCATCTCCGCCGGCGAGCACGACCTCACTGAGAACATCATCCATCTCGTGCTTGCGCGCATCGAAGGCGCGCCGGCCGGCATCAAGGGCGTCTCGCTCTTCGTGGTGCCGAAATTCCTGGTCAATGCCGACGGTTCGCTGGGTGAGCGCAACGGCGTCGTCTGCGGCTCGATCGAGCACAAGATGGGCATTCACGGCAATTCCACCTGCGTGATGAATTACGACAATGCCACCGGCTGGCTGATCGGCCAGGAGAACAAGGGCATGCAGGGCATGTTCGTGATGATGAATGAGGCCCGGCTTGGCGTCGCCGTGCAGGGCCTTGCGCAGTCCGAGGTCGCCTACCAGAACGCGGTGGCCTATGCGCGCGAGCGCCTGCAGGGTCGTGCGCTGACCGGCGCGAAGGAGGCGGACAAGCCGGCCGACCCGATCATCGTGCATCCCGACGTCCGCCGCACGCTCTTGACCATCCGCGCCTTCAACGAGGCCGCGCGCGCCATGGTGATCTGGACCGCGCTGAAGAGCGACGTCGCCCATCGTTCCAACGATCCCAAGGACCGGCAGGAAGCCGACGACCATATGGGCCTGATGACGCCCGTGCTGAAAGGCGTGCTCACCGATACCGGCTTCGCCAACACCGTGCTGGCGCAGCAGATGTATGGCGGCCATGGCTATATCGCCGAGCAGGGCATGGAGCAGTTCGTGCGCGACGCCCGCATCTCCATGATCTATGAGGGCGCCAACGGCATCCAGGCTCTCGATCTCGTCGGCCGCAAGCTGCCGCGCGACGGCGGCCGCGCAGTGATGGGGTTCTTCGGCGAAGTCGGCGCCTACGCCAAGGAGCATGGCGCGGACGAGGCCATGAAGCCGTTCATTACGCCGCTGTCCGCCGCACTCGGCCATCTGCAGCAGGCGACCGGCTGGCTGATGCAGAACGCCATGACGAAACCTGATAATGCCGGCGCCGCTGCCACCGATTACATGAAATTGTTCGGCTTGGTCGCGCTCGGCTACATGTGGGCGCGGATGGCGAAGGTGACGCAGGACAAGATCGCCGCCGGCGGCGCAACGCCTTACCTCTCGACCAAGCTCGTGACCGGCCGCTTCTTCATGGAGAAGCTCTTGCCGGAGACGGCGGTGCACCTTGCGCGTATCCAGAGCGGCAGCGCGACTACCATGGAATTGGCAGCGGAAGCGTTTTGAACAAACTTCCGTGGCCTCTTCGCGACTTCGGCCGGCTCGGCTATATATTATGATCCTCATATAAGGAGGGCTTCATGCCTGAGGCATATATCTACGATCACGTTCGCACCCCGCGCGGCCGCGGCAAGCCCGACGGCGCGTTGCACGAAGTCACTGCGCTGGCGCTCGCCACCGCGCCCTTGAAGGCGCTGAAGGAGCGCAACAACATTGCCGAAGACGTCGTCGACGACGTCGTACTCGGCATTGTCGATCCCGTCGGCGAAGCCGGCTCCGACATGGCCCGCTTCGCGGCGCTGAAGGCCGGCCTCGGCGAGAAGGTGCCGGGCGTGCAGATCAGCCGCTTCTGCGCTTCCGGCCTCGATGCCGTGAACTTTGCCGCCGCCCAGATCATGAGCGGGCAGCATGACCTGGTGATCGGCGGCGGCGCCGAGTCGATGAGCCGGGTCGGCATCGGCGCTTCCGGCGGCGCCTGGCCGATGGATCCCTCGATGGCGGTGCCCGCCTATTTCATGCCGCAGGGCGTCTCGGCCGACCTGATCGCGACCAAATACGGCTTCTCCCGTGACGATGTCGACGCCTATGCCGTGCAGAGCCAGCAGCGTGCGGCCAGAGCCTGGGACGAAGGCCGCTTCGACAAATCGGTCGTGCCGGTGAAGGACATCAACGGCCTCACCATCCTCGCCAAAGACGAGCATATGCGGCCCACCACCACGATGCAGTCGCTGGCGCAACTGCAACCGTCCTTTGCGGCGATGGCCGCGATGGCAGGCTTCGATGCGGTGGCGGTGCAGTCGCATCCGGAGATCGAGAAGGTCAATTACGTGCACCACGCCGGCAATTCCTCCGGCATCGTCGACGGCGCCGGCGCGGTGCTGCTTGGCAGCAAGGAGGCGGGCGCCAAGCACGGCTTGAAGCCGCGGGCGAAAATCCGCGCGTTTGCCAATATCGGCTCGGAGCCGGCGATGATGCTGACCGGGCCGGTCGACGTCACCGAGAAGCTGTTCGCCCGCTCCGGCATGAAGAAGTCGGACATCGATCTGTTCGAGCTGAACGAAGCCTTCGCCTCGGTGGTGCTGCGCTACATCCAGGCCTTCGACATCGACAACGCCAAGATCAACGTCAATGGCGGCGCGATCGCGCTCGGACATCCGCTTGGCGCGACCGGCGCGATGATCCTGGGGACCGTGCTCGACGAGCTCGAGCGCACCGACAAGTCGACCGCGCTGGTGACCTTGTGCATCGGCGGCGGCATGGGCACCGCGACGATCATCGAGCGGGTTTAAGGCTGAGGAGCGATCAACATGGCCTTCAAGAATTTCAAATTCGAAACCGACGCCGACGGCATTGCGGTCGTCACCTGGGACATTCCGGGACGTTCGATGAACGTGCTGGACGAAACCTCGGTCCTCGAGCTCGAGGAGATCGTCAGGCAGACCACGGCGGATGCCGCCATCAAGGGCGTCGTCATCACCTCGAGCAAGGACGCCTTCTGCGCCGGCGCCGACCTCTCGATGCTCGAGGGCATGAGCCGCACCTATGCGCAACTCTTGCAGGAGAAGGGCGAGGTCGCGGCCAACCAGGTGCTGTTCGACCAGAGCCGCCGTTTCTCGCAGGTGTTCCGCTCGATCGAAACTTCAGGCAAGCCGTGGGTCGCCGCGATCAATGGGCTCGCGCTCGGCGGCGGCTTCGAGATCACGCTGTCCTGCCACTATCGCGTCGCGGCCGAGAATCCGAAGACCCGGCTCGGGCTGCCGGAGATCAAGGTCGGCCTGTTCCCCGGCGCCGGCGGCACCCAGCGCGTGCCGCGCATCGTGCCGCCGCAGGACGCGATGCAGCTTTTGTTGAAGGGCGAAGCGGTCAACCTCGCAAGGGCCAAGCAGCTCAACCTGATCCACGCCATCGTGCCGCCAGGCGAACTGATCAAGGCCGCGAAGGACTGGATCAAGGGCGGCGGCAAGGCGGTCGCGCCATGGGACGAGAAGGGCTTCAAGCTGCCCGGCGGTCCCGTCTTCTCGAAAATGGGCATGCAGATGTTCCCGGCGGGCAATGCGATCTACCGCCGCGAGACCTACGACAATTATCCGGCCGCGCGCGCCATCATGAGCTGCGTCTACGAAGGCCTGCAGTTGCCGATCGACGCCGCGCTCCGCGTCGAGTCCCGCTATTTCACGCAGATCCTGCGCTCCAAGGAAGCGGCGGCGATGATCCGCTCGCTGTTCCTGTCGATGCAGGAATTGAACAAGGGCGCGCGCCGTCCGGCAGGCGTGCCGCCGACCAAGATCAAGAAGCTCGCCGTGATCGGCGCCGGCTTCATGGGCGCCAGCGTCGGCTACGTCTCGGCCAAGGCCGGCATCGATGTGGTTCTGATCGACCGCGACCAGGAAAGCGCCGACAAGGGCAAGGCGCACGCCAAGGGCGTGATCGATGGCCTGATCGCGAAGGGCCGGGCGAAGGAGGCCGAGCGCGATACGCTGCTCTCGCGCATCACCGCGACCGCCGACTACAACGCGTTGAAGGATTGCGACCTCATCATCGAGGCGGTGTTCGAGGACCGCAAGGTCAAGGCCGACACGTATGCCAAGGCGCAGCCATTACTGAAGGCCGACGCGATCTTCGCCTCCAACACCTCGACGCTGCCGATCAATTCGCTGGCCGAGGAGTTCAAGGACCAGGGCAAGTTCATCGGCATCCACTTCTTCTCGCCGGTTGAGAAGATGATGCTGGTCGAGATCATCCTCGGCAAGAACACCGGCGACATCGCCCTTGCCACGGCCCTGGATTACGTCCGCGCCATCGGCAAGACGCCGATCGTCGTCAATGATTCCCGCGGCTTCTTCGCCAACCGCTGCGTGATGCGCTACATTGCGGAAGGCAACGAGATGTTCCTCGAAGGCGTGCCGCCGGCGATGATCGAGAACGCCGCCAAGATGGCCGGCATGCCGGTCGGGCCGCTGTCGCTGTCGGACGAGGTCGCGCTCGACCTCGGCCTGAAGATCATGAAGGCGACGGAAGCCGATCTCGGACCCAACGCCATCAACCAGGACCACAAGAAGCTGATGGTGGAGCTGGTCGAGAAGCAGGGCCGCTTCGGCCGCAAGAACGGCAAGGGCTTCTATGACTATCCGGAGAAGGGCAAGGGCCAGAAGAGCCTGTGGCCTGGGCTCGCTGAGTTGCAGCCGAAGCACCTCGATCCGGATACGCTTGATGTCGAGGAGTTGAAGCAGCGCTTCCTGGTGGTGCAGGCGGTCGAAGCCGCGCGCACGGTGGAGGATCACGTCATCACCGACGTCCGCGAGGCCGACGTCGGCTCGATCCTGGGGTTCGGCTTCGCGCCGTTCACCGGCGGCACGCTGTCCTATATCGACTTCATGGGTACCAAGAAGTTCGTCGAGCTGTGCCACAAATTCGAGGCCAAATACGGCTCCCGCTTCACTCCGCCGAAGCTGCTGGTCGAAATGGCAGCCAAGGGCGAGACCTTCTACGGCCGCTTCCCGCCCAAGAAGCCGGTCGCCGAGGCGGCGGAGTGAAGTCGCTCTTCACTCCCCCTTGAAAAAGGGGGCGGTTTGCGCGTTTCGCGCAACCCGGGTGGGGATCAGTCTCTCCATCAACGCCAGCGCCCGTGGCTTGACCCCCCATCCCGACCTTCCCCCTTCAGGTGGAAGGAGAAGCGGGTTCACGCCGCCTTCAGCAGCCCTTCCTTGGTCAGCGCTTCCTGCACTTTCGGCCGGGCACCGACGCGGGCCTTGTAGGCGGTGAGGTTGGGCAGCCCCGACAGGTCGAACTTCATCCGGTCGGCCCAGGCCAGCATCGTGAACAGGTAGCCGTCGGCGACGGTGAACTGGTTGCCGAGGAGGTAGTCGCGCCCGGCAAGCTGGCTGTCGATATATTTGAACTTGCCCGTCAGTCGATCCCTGAAGAAGGCCTTGGTGTCGTCGGACAGCACCGGCGCGAACAGCGGGCTGAAATTCTTGTGCAGCTCGCTGGTGATGAAATTGAGCCACTCGAGCAGCTTGTAGCGCTCGGCGCTGCCGTGGGCCGGCGCCAGGTTCTTGCCTGCGGCGTGGTCGGCGATCATCTGGACGATCACGGGACCCTCGGTGACCAGTTCGCCGGAATCGAGCGCCAGGGCCGGCACCTGGCCCTTGGGGTTCACTTTCAGGAAATCGTCGCCATTTTCCAGCTTCTTGGCGCGCACATCGACCCTGACCAGCTCGTAGGGCAGGCCGGCCTCCAGCAGCGCGATGTGGGGTGAAAGCGAGCAGGCGCCGGGCGAATAGTACAGTTTCATCAGAGCTCTCCTGTCGAATTATTGTTGGCCATTTTATTGTCGGCCTTTTTTACTGTTGGTCTCGGGCGTCGGACCGACTAAATGCACTTGCATGAATAGTCAAGATTGATGCAGCTGCATTCAGTACGGTACACTTCGTGCCGACGAAGACGGACTGGGCCATGAAACGCAAACCATCGACCGAGGCGACCGCCGCCTGGATCCGCCTGATGCGGGTGCAGAGCCGGGTGCTCGACGCCGTGGAGCAGGATCTGAAGAAGGCGGGCTTTCCGCCGCTCGCCTGGTACGATGCCCTGCTCGAGCTGTCGCGGGCGCCTTCGGGCGAGCTGCGGCCGGTGGAGTTGGAACGGCAGATGCTGCTGCCGCAATATTCGACGTCGCGGCTGATCGACCGCCTGGTGGACGAGGGGCTGGCGGCCCGGCGCGAGTGCAAGGTCGACAAGCGCGGCCAGTTCGTCGAGATTACCGAGGCGGGACGCGAATTGCAGAAGCGGATGTGGGGCGCCTATTCCGCGGCGATCGAGAAGCATGTCGGCTCGAAGCTGTCGGATGCCGACGCCGTCAAGCTCTGCGCGCTCCTGGATCGGTTGGGATGTTCCTGCGGCGACGCCAGATCGCCTGCGATAAGAGACGGCGTGACTGCCCGATGATATCATTGTTGCCACCAGCATCCGCGGGCCGCCCGGTTCGCGGATGCCCCTGCCACCGCGCGCATTCGATCGAAGCGCTTCAGTATCGGAATTCGTATGGCGCGTGACCAGATCGATATGACGCCACTCCAATCGCGCGACGAACTGGTCGCGTGGCTCGAGTCGGGCGTGAAGGATCCTGCCGATTTCCGGATCGGGACCGAGCACGAGAAGACGCCGTTCACGCTGCAGGGCCATCAGCCCGTGCCGTATGAAGGCGCGCGCGGCATCGGCGCGCTGCTCGAAGGCATGAAGCTGCTGCTCGGCTGGGAGCCGATCATGGAGCGCGGCAACATCATCGGCCTCTATGACGTCACCGGCGGCGGCGCGATCTCGCTCGAGCCGGGCGGCCAGTTCGAATTGTCGGGCGCCCCGGTCGAGACCGTGCATCAGACCCAGAGCGAACTGATGGCGCATCTTGCGCAGGTGCGCGAGATCGCCACCCCGCTCGGTATCGGCTTCCTCGGCCTCGGCATGACGCCGTCCTGGTCACGGGCGCAGATTCCGGTGATGCCCAAGGGCCGCTACAAGATCATGACCGGCTACATGCCGAAGGTCGGCAAATACGGCCTCGACATGATGTACCGTACCTGCACGGTGCAGACCAATCTCGACTTCTCCTCGGAAGCCGACATGGTGAAAAAGCTGCGGGTGTCGATCGCCTTGCAGCCGGTCGCGACCGCGATGTTCGCCAACTCGCCGTTCACGGAAGGCAGGCCCAACGGTTTCCTGTCGTTCCGATCCGAGATCTGGCGCGACACCGACAATGCGCGCTCCGGCATGCTGCCATGGGCGTTCGAGGACGGCATGGGATTCGAGCGCTGGGTCGATTATGCCCTCGACGTGCCGATGTATTTCATCAAGCGCGGCGAGGAGTATGTCGACGTTTCCGGCACCTCGTTCCGCGATTTCTTCGCGGGCAAGAATCCTGCGCTGCCCGGCGAGCGCCCGACTCTGTCGGACTGGGCCAATCACCTCTCGACGATCTTTCCGGAAGTGCGGCTCAAACGTTATCTGGAAATGCGCGGTGCCGATGGCGCGCCATGGGGCCGGCTGCCGGCCTTGCCGGCATTCTGGGTCGGGCTGCTCTACGACAACGATACGCTCGATGCCGCCTGGGATCTGGTGCGGAACTGGACCGCGCAGGAGCGGCAGGCGCTGCGCGACGACGTGCCACGGTTCGGCTTCAAGGCGCGGGTCAAGGATCGCTATCTCTTCGAGATCGCCAAAGAGTGTCTCAAACTGTCGCATGCCGGGTTGCGGCGGCGTAACCGTATCGACCATATCGGCCGCGACGAGAGCCGCTATCTCGAGCCGCTGGAGCGGATCATCGACTGTGGCCGGACGCCGGCGGAAGAACTGCTGGACAAGTTCAACGGCGCCTGGAACGGCTCGGTCGAGGCGGCCTATAGCGAATGCGCGTTCTAGAGCATTTTCGGTTCTGATTGAATCAGAACCGAAGCTCTAGATTCTTGTTTTGACGCGTTTTCTTCACGCGAACCGGTATCCACTTCGCTCGAAAACGCTCTAGCGCCATCGTGGCCTATCCGCTTGTTTTGATGCATCTTCTTTGCGGGCATGGCGTTTACGCTGATCGCGGCCCGGCGGTCTCCACAACTGGTGTGCCAGCTTGCCGCATTTTTGAGCCGTTCATCCGGCGTACAGGTTGGCGGCGCTCAAATGCCCGCCCGCGGTAAGCGCGGGGGGACAGTCGAAAGCGTTGGATATGAGAATTGGCCGCCTCGTCTGGGCGTGTGTGGTGACGTTCGCCTTGTTGGCGGGCGTGGCGACGTCGCGGCCAGCGCTGGCGCAGGTCAACTTCGATCGCCCCGGCGGAGATTACCTGAGTTCGCCGGTAGCCTCGGGCGACCCCGCCGATTGCGCGCTGGTGTGCGAGCGCGATCGCCGCTGCCGCGCCTGGAGCTTCAACTATCCGACCGACATCACGGCGGGCGCGATCTGTTGGCTCAAGAACAGCGTGCCGCCGCGCGCGCAGAATAATTGTTGCGTTTCAGGCGTGCGCGGTGCCGGCGTCGTCGAGCCGCGCAACGGCACGGTCGAAACCTCGATCGATCGCTTCGGCGGCGATTACAGGAATTTCGACTTGAAGCCGGGCGAGGGCGACGAAGTCTGCAAGGCCGCGTGTGCCGCCGACAACAAATGCCGTGCCTGGACCTTTGCGCGCCCCGGCTATGCTGGGCGCGAACCGCATTGCTTCCTAAAGAAGGAGATCAAGCCGCCGCGGCGGAAGGCGGGATTCTCCTCGGGCGTGGTGCGGTAACAGGCGAGTGCGCCCGCTGCCGTCATTGCGAGCGAAGCCAAGCAATCCATGTCTCCACGTGCTGAGGCATGGATTGCTTGGTCGCTATCGCTCCTTGCAACGACGGGAGGCATCATCAGCCCGCAATACCTTAATCTCCGGCCACAGCGCTTTCCACCTCGCCGCCTTCTTCTCGTAATTCGCTGCGGAAAAATTCGGTCCCGGATTTGGCCGTACGATCATGTCGGCGACGTCATCGAATCCGTCGGGCGCGTAGACGTCATAGCCTTCGACCGTTCGGCGGATTCCGATCTGGGTGTTCTTCGTGAGAAAGCGGTCGATGCCATCGGCCGAGCGCGTCAACGGCGGATAGGGCAGGCCGTGCTTTTCGGGATACCAGAGGTGGACGCGCGCCTGGTTGCGCACTTCGATGGCAACGCCGAGATGGCCAACCGCATCATGCACACGTTTGATGATCCGGTCTTCGGCCTCCCAGGAAGTATCGGGATCGAAGTAGAAAATGTCGTAATCGCTGATGCCGTGATCGACCGCACGATGGGTCTTCACGTTCCAGACCGTCTGCGACAGGCAGCCCGCCACGAGCCACGCGTCGGGCAGTGCCAGCCGCAGCAACTCGTTGGCGATGGTGGTATTGGCGGGATTGCGCAGCACTGCTGCGAGGAATTCATCCCTGGTCATATGCTTTCACCGCAGCCTTCGACGCCAGCGTGCGCCAGTGGCGGCGCAACAGCGGCTCGACGATGCTGCGGCTCGCCTTCGACAGGCGGATCAGGATGATCGGATAGTCGCGATAATGATCGGTGAAGTAGAACAGCTTCGGCCGGCTCTCGACCAGCATCTCGCGTTCGTCCTGCGGAACGCCGGGCATAACCAGACTGTCGCCGTCTTCCTTCAGGCGCGCGAGCATCTTCTTGCGCACTTTCAATGCCGGTGTGCCGTAGGAGGTGCCGTCCTCGACCTCCGGCCACGCCAGCGCGATTTTCCTGACGTCGTCGAAGGTCACTTCGTGAGCCTCACACTCGATTCCTCATCCTGAGGAGCCGCGAAGCGGCGTCTCGAAGGATGGGCCGCGGGCGAGATCAGGGCCTCATGGTTCAAGACGCGCGAAGACGTGCTCCTCACCATGAGGGTCGACAGATCAGTGCACCGACGTAAAGAACCGCGCGAACCGGAATCCCGACGGCCAGGTCCAGACCGGCTGGCTGCGCATGCCCATGTCCCAGGACCCGACCACGGCGTCGGCGCGGCCGATCAGATTGTCGATCGGCAACAGGCCGACGCCGCCGTCGCGCACCGAGACGCGGCTGTCGGCGGAATTGTCCCTGTTGTCGCCGAGCACGAACAGTTCTCCCGACGGCACGGTGACCTCAGGCGTGTTGTCGAGACGGCCATTGTCGCGCATCTTGAAGATCGCGTGGCTGACGCCGTTCGGCAGCGTCTCGATGTAGCGATAGGCGGTTTCGCTGTTGCCGCGGTCGTCCTCGGCTTCACCGATGCCGTCGGGCTTCAACGTCGCGGGATGGTCGTTGATGAAGAGCTGCCCCTGCCGCATCTGGATGCGATCGCCGGGCAGGCCGACCACGCGTTTGACCCAAGCCTGCGAACGGTCGCCCGGCCAGCGGAACACCACGACGTCGCCGCGCTTCGGCGGCTCTCCGAACAGCCGACCGCTCGTCTCCGGCAGCGTGATCTGGATCGGTAGCGAGGCCGTGCCGTAACCGTAAGGATATTTCGACGCGACCAGCGCATCGCCGATCAAGAGCGTCGGCTCCATCGAGCCCGACGGCACGTAGAACGGCTCGGCGATCGCGCCCTTGGCGAGGAACACGACAGCGACGATCGCCGCGAGTTGGGCTGCTTGCGAACGCCAGCTTGTCGGCTTGCTGACCGCCACTTCGTTGTTGCTCACTAGCCGGTTCCTCCCACGGTGATCCGCTCCATGCGCAGCGTCGGCTGACCCACTCCGACGGGCACGCCTTGGCCGTTCTTGCCGCAGGTGCCGATGCCGGTGTCGAGCGCGAGATCGTTGCCGATCATGGTGATGCGGTTGAGGTCGGTCGGCCCGTTGCCGATCAGCATTGCGCCCTTCAGCGGGGCGCCCAGCTTGCCGTTCTCGATCTTGTAGGCCTCGGTGCACTGGAACACATATTTGCCCGAGGTGATGTCGACTTGGCCGCCGCCGAAATTCGCGGCGTAAATGCCGTTCTTCACCGAGGCAAGGATCTCGGCGGGATCGCTGTTGCCCGCCAGCATATAGGTGTTGGTCATGCGTGGCATCGGCACATGGGCGTAGCTCTGCCGCCGGCCATTGCCGGTCGGCTTCATGTTCATGAGCCGCGCGTTCTGGCGGTCCTGCATATAGCCGACCAGGATGCCATCCTCGATCAGCACGGTGCGGTTGGTCGGCGTGCCCTCGTCGTCGATCGAGAGCGAGCCGCGGCGCGAGGCCATGGTGCCGTCATCGACCACGGTAACGCCTTTGGCGGCGACCTGCTGGCCCATCAGGCCTGCGAAGGCCGAGGTCTTCTTGCGGTTGAAATCGCCCTCGAGCCCGTGACCGACGGCTTCATGCAGCATCACGCCGGGCCAGCCAGCGCCCAGCACCACGTCCATCTCGCCGGCCGGCGCCGGTACCGATTCCAGGTTGACCAGCGCCTCGCGCAGCGCGCCGTCGGCTGCGTCGCGCCAGGCCTTGGTCTCGATGAAACGGGCGTAGCCTTCGCGGCCGCCATAGCCCTTGCTGCCGCTCTCCTGCCGGTCGCCCTGGCCCGCGACCACGGAGATGTTGACCCGCACCAGCGGCCGGATGTCGCGATAGCTCTCGCCGTCCGGCCGGACGATCTCAACCACCTGCCAGGTCGCAGTCAGGCTCGCGGAGACCTGACGCACCCGCGGATCCTTGTCGCGGACATAGGCATCGATCTCGCCGAGCAGCTTGACCTTGGCCTCGAAGCCCGGCGCATCCAGCGGGTTCTCGTCGCCATAGAGCTTCACATTGGTGTGCGCGGGCGCCGCGGCAAAGCTGCCGGAATAGCCGCCGCGCACCGCAGCGACCGCGTCGGCGGCGCGAATCAGCGCCGGCAGCGACACGTCGGAGGAATGCGCGTAGCCGACCGCATCGTCCTTCACGGCGCGCAGGCCGAACCCCTGGCTGGTGTCGTAGGTCGCCTGCTTCAGCCGCCCATTGTCGAACACCAGGGCTTCGGTCTGCCCGAATTCCAGGAACAATTCGCCGTCATCCGCCCCGGCAAGCCCCCGCGCCACCTCGCGGCGGACAGCATCGCGATCGAGCTTGGCACGGTCGAGCAGGGAGGTTGTGGCGGGACTGGTCATGACGACTCCGAATTCAACGCAATTAAATCCCGTTCATGTTTTGGCCTGGCCGGGACAGCATGGATCAAGATAGGCGCTGTTGCAGCAATTCGGGAGAGGTTGCCTCACGGCAACTTGTCATACCCCTCGCCGAGCCCGTTCAGGCTGAGCGGAAAGCCGATACCCTCTTCGGGCGTCTCGAAGATGATGAACGTCGCGGTCTTGGCGGTCCTGAGCTGACCGAGCAGCTTGTCGTCCATCACGACCTCGGCGACGCAGCCGTTGGGCAGGCAGCGGACGAAACCGGCGCGGCCGACGTCCTGATTGTCGAGCTTGAGGCCGAGGCCGGAGGGAAGCAGGACGCCGAGCGGAGCAACCACCCGCATCAGGCGGCTCTTCTGGTCGGCGGTCTTCAGCACGATCACGGTCAGGCCGGCATTGGAACGGTCCTCGGCGACCACGCTCTGGATCAGGGCGCATTGCTCGTTCTGGGCGCCCGGCGGGGTGTCGCAGCGGATCTGCCAGTCGCCGTGGACCGAGCGCACCGCACCCTGGGCGTGGGCCGCCTGGGCCAGGCTCAACGTGAACGCGAGCGCCAGCAGGCCGCCCAGCCAGTTGCCGGCACTCCAGCTACGTCCGCTGTGATGTTTCGAAGCGCCCATCCGGGTCGATCCTTTGATGTCCGGCCATGCCGGGCTGGTTTCGCCGGCCAAGGGCCGGTGCATTGTCCGGCTGCCGGCGGCACGCAAAGCGACTGATACCGCAATGACGGCGCCTTGAAGGCGATCCTCAAGCAAATCTCGCGCCGTGGTGGGGGCTCTTCGAGCGAATCAGGTTCCTGTGGAGCGCCCAGCCTGTGGGTACATCCGGCATTCGCCCTGTCAAGCGGCGTGGCCTGCAGAAGCGGCGCTATTGCCTGATTTATCGAGAAAATGTCACATCACGGGAATAGCCGAGCGCGCATGGCTTGGGGCCCTACTACTGCATTGCGAGCGCCTGCGAATTATGGTTTGAGAGGCTGGATTTCGACGCGTTCTAACGATTTGGCCCCCGTGCTTTACGAAGGTACGTCCGGCAGGCCGTTTGTCAGGGCGGATCGTGCTGCATCTTCGCCATCTGGTGGGGATGTTTGGGGATAAATCATAGGGAGCGCGAACGGCATGAGGATGTCGATGGGCCTGATTGGCCGGCGGTTGCTGGGAGGTGCGGTGGCGGGCATGGCGCTCGCGACCGGCGGGACGGCATTCGCCGAATTGGGGCAGCCGGCGCCGTGGGAGACCACGCTGCAGCAGGCGGGCTCCCCGGTGATGGAGAACATCGTCTGGTTTCACAACTTCCTGCTCGTGATCATCACGCTGATCACGCTGTTCGTGCTGGCGCTGCTGGTCATCGTGGTGATGAAGTTCAACGCGCGCGCCAATCCGGTCCCCTCAAGGACCACACACAACACGCTGATCGAGGTCGCCTGGACGCTGGTTCCGGTGCTGATCCTGGTCTGCATCGCGGTGCCCTCGTTCCGCCTCCTGTTCCTGCAGCTCGACGTGCCGAAGGCGGATCTGACCGTGAAGGTTACGGGCAAGCAGTGGTACTGGTCTTACGCCTATCCCGATAACGGCAAGTTCGAATTCGACTCGCTGCTTGCCCAGGACAAGCAGCCGCGACTGCTCGGTGTCGACAACGAGATGGTGGTGCCGGTCAACAAGGTGATCCGGATCCAGACCACTGGTGCAGACGTTATCCATTCGTTTGCGGTGCCGGCCTTCGGCATCAAGATCGACTCGATCCCGGGCCGTCTGAACGAGACCTGGTTCAAGGCCACCAAGACCGGCATGTATTACGGCCAGTGCTCCGAACTGTGCGGCAAGGATCATGCGTTCATGCCGATTGCGGTGCGCGTTGTGGACGATCAGGAGTTCGCAAGCTGGGTGGACGCCGCAAAGAAGAAATTTGCCAGCAACCCGGCGGGTACATACGCCTCGGTTGGTCAGGCGGCGCAGTAGCTGCAAGCCCCGAGGGGCGGGCTTCGCGCATCGGAATAAGGGCGATAGGACCGCAAAGGTCCAAAAGGGACTTGGCTTAAGGATCTAGGACATGGCAACAGGCGCAGCGACACACGATCACGCCCATGATGATCACGGCCATCCGACCGGATGGCGCCGCTATCTCTACTCGACGAACCATAAGGACATCGGCACGATGTACCTTATCTTCGCGGTCATTGCGGGCATCATCGGCGCTGCGATGTCGATCGCGATCCGCGCCGAGCTGATGTATCCGGGCGTGCAGATCTTCCACGAGTCCCACACGTACAATGTGTTCGTGACCTCGCACGGCCTGATCATGATCTTCTTCATGGTCATGCCGGCGATGATCGGCGGGTTCGGCAACTGGTTCGTGCCGCTGATGATCGGCGCGCCCGACATGGCGTTCCCGCGCATGAACAACATCTCGTTCTGGCTGCTGCCGGCCTCTTTTGCGCTGCTGCTCATCTCGACTTTCGTCGAGGGCGAGCCCGGCGCCAACGGCGTCGGCGCCGGCTGGACCATCTACGCGCCGCTGTCGACCTCGGGCCATCCCGGACCGGCGGTCGATTTCGCGATCCTGTCGCTCCATTTGGCCGGCGCCTCCTCGATCCTCGGCGCCATCAACTTCATCACCACAATCTTCAACATGCGTGCGCCGGGCATGACGCTGCACAAGATGCCGCTGTTCGTGTGGTCGATCCTGGTGACGGTGTTCCTGCTCCTGCTGTCGCTGCCGGTGCTCGCCGGCGCCATCACCATGCTGCTCACCGATCGCAACTTCGGCACCGCCTTCTTCGCCCCCGACGCAGGCGGCGATCCGGTGCTGTTCCAGCACCTGTTCTGGTTCTTCGGTCATCCGGAAGTGTACATCCTGATCCTGCCGGGCTTCGGCATGATCAGCCAGATCGTGTCGACCTTCTCGCGCAAGCCGGTATTCGGCTATCTGGGCATGGCCTATGCGATGGTCGCGATCGGCGGCATCGGCTTCGTGGTGTGGGCGCACCACATGTACACGGTCGGCATGTCGAGCGCGACGCAGGCCTATTTCGTCGCCGCCACCATGGTGATCGCGGTGCCAACCGGCGTGAAGATCTTCTCCTGGATCGCCACGATGTGGGGCGGTTCGATCGAGTTCAAGGTGCCGATGATCTGGGCGATCGGCTTCATCTTCCTGTTCACGGTCGGCGGCGTCACCGGCGTCGTGCTGGCGAATGCCGGCGTCGACCGCGTGCTGCAGGACACCTACTACGTGGTGGCCCACTTCCATTACGTGCTGTCGCTCGGCGCCGTGTTCGCGATCTTCGCGGGCTGGTACTACTGGTTCCCGAAGATGTTCGGCTACATGTACAACGAGACCATCGGCAAGCTGCACTTCTGGTTCACCTTTATCGGCGTGAACCTGGTGTTCTTCCCGCAGCACTTCCTTGGTCTCTCCGGCATGCCGCGGCGCTATGTCGACTATCCGGACGCGTTCGCCGGCTGGAACCTGGTCTCCTCGGTCGGCTCCTACATCTCGGGCTTCGGCGTCTTGATCTTCATCTACGGCGTGATCGATGCCTTCGTCCGCAAGGAGCAGGCGGCTGCCAACCCGTGGGGTGCCGGCGCCACCACGCTGGAATGGACGCTGTCGTCGCCGCCGCCCTTCCACCAGTTCGAAGTGCTGCCGCGGGTGCAGTAGTCAAGAAACAGCGACGCGCCCTTCATGGGCGCGTCGCGCTCTCTGGTTTGCTTTAGGGAAACGAGACCATCGTGTCGGTTGTCGATCACAACGCCATCGAACTGCCGCGGATCTCCGAGGCCGAGGTCGGCGACTACATCGCGCTTTTGAAGCCGCGGGTGATGTCGCTGGTGATCTTCACCGCGCTGGTCGGCCTGATGATGGCGCCGGGGCACGTCCATCCGGTGCTGGCCTTCACCTCGATCCTCTGCATCGCGGTTGGCGCCGGCGCCTCCGGCGCGCTGAACATGGCCTATGAAGGCGATATCGACGCGCTGATGACGCGCACCGCCAATCGGCCGATCCCGCGCGGCCGCATCACAAGTGGAGAAGCCACCGCCTTCGGCCTGACGCTGGCGTTCTTCTCGGTGATGACGCTCGGCATCCTCGTCAACTGGCTTGCGGGCGCGCTGCTGGCATTCACGATCTTTTTCTACGTGGTGATCTACACGATGTGGCTGAAGCGCTGGACCGCGCAGAACATCGTGATCGGCGGCGCCGCCGGCGCCTTGCCGCCCGTGGTGGCCTGGGCGGCGGCGACCGGCTCGTTGTCGGTCGAGCCGGTGCTGTTGTTCCTGATCATCTTCTTCTGGACCCCGCCGCATTTCTGGGCGCTCGCGCTGTTCCGCAGCGACGACTACGCCCGCGCCGGTGTGCCGATGCTGCCGGTGGTTGCCGGTCCGGACGCCACGCGGCTGCAGATCCTGCTTTACACGATCGTGCTCGTTGCGATCGCGGTGGCGCCGTGGCCGCTCGGTTATTTCGATGCGGTCTATGGTGTGGCTTCGCTCCTGCTTGGGGCGGGAATGCTGTGGCTCGCGGTTGACGTCTATCGCCGCCGCGAGCGCGCGGAAGCCAATCGCGCCTGCCGCAGATTGTTTGCTTTCTCCATCCTCTATCTGTTCGCGCTGTTCGCGACCTTGCTGATCGAGGTTGCCTTCCGCACCGTTGCATCATGGGTCGGGTAGGGAGCGCATGCGCAGGCAATGGATGACAAACGCGAGCAAGGAATTGTCCTTACCGAGGCGCAGCTCAGGAGCCGCCGCCACCGCTCGATTGCCATTGCGCTCGCGCTCGGCGTGCTGGTCCTGCTGTTCTTCGCGGTCACCCTGGTCAAAGGCCCGGCCGTTCTGGTGCGGCCGATCTGAGGTGTGATCGAGATGGCGCAAGAGACCACCACGCCCAACCAGTCCGGCACGCACCAAAAGGCGTCGCACCGTAGGCTGACGCGTGACGCGGTGATTGCCTCGATCTGTGGCTTCGTCGTCGTGCTGATGGTCGGCGCGTCCTATGCGGCCGTGCCCTTCTACAACTGGTTCTGCCGCGCCACCGGCTTCAACGGCACCACCCAGGTCGCGACCTCGGCGCCGACGGATGGTCCGCTCGCGCGCAAGATCGAGGTTCGCTTCGATGCCAATGTCGCGCCGGGCCTGCCCTGGAAGTTCGAGCCTGAGCAGAACGAGATCGAGGTCAAGATCGGTGAAGTCGTCACTGTCTTCTACACCGTCACCAACCAGTCGGCGCGGACCACGACGGCCCAGGCGGCCTATAACGTGGCGCCGCTGACGGTCGGGGCCTATTTCCAGAAGATCAATTGCTTCTGCTTCACCGAACAGACCATGGCGCCGGGCGAGAAGCGCGAGATGCCGGTGGTGTTCTATGTCGATCCGGCGCTGGCCGCCGACCGCGAGAACGACAGCCTGAAATCGATCACCCTGTCCTACACCTTCTATTCCGTGCGCGATCCGGTTCCGAAGCCCGTGGCTTCCGGCGAATCGGACAGGCGCAAGGGCAATCTTTGAATTTGTGAAACGAATACGTGCCTGACGGCACGCGAACGGAGAGACTGTAATGGCTGAGGCGCACGTCAAGCACCACGATTACCACCTCGTCGATCCGAGCCCGTGGCCGGTGGTCGGCTCGATCTCGGCCTTCATCATGTGTTTCGGCGCCATCGGCTGGATGCACCACATGTTCACGGGCGCGCCGATCGTGTTCGGCATCGGCGTGATCGGCGTGCTCTACACCATGGCGAGCTGGTGGGGCGATGTGATCCGCGAGGCCCAGTACAAGGGTGACCACACCCGCGTCGTGCAGTTGCATCACCGCTACGGCATGATCCTGTTCATCGCCTCCGAGGTGATGTTCTTCGTCGCCTGGTTCTGGGCGTTCTTCAACGCCGCGCTGTTCCCGGCCGATCCGGTCCATGCCGCCCGCGACGCGATCTTCGGTTGCGGCCCGGGCACCCAGATGGGCGCCTGCGCGGTGCCTGGCACCTGGCCGCCGAAGGGCATCGAGACCTTCGATCCCTGGCACCTGCCGCTGCTCAACACGCTGCTGCTGCTCACGTCGGGCACCACGGTGACCTGGGCCCACCATGCGCTGCTCGAGAACGATCGTCAGGGCCTCAAATACGGCCTGATCCTCACCGTGCTGCTCGGCGCGGCCTTCACCTGTGTGCAGGCCTACGAATACGCCCATGCAACCTTCTCGTTCGGCGGCAACGTCTACGGCTCCGTGTTCTTCATGGCGACCGGCTTCCACGGCGCCCATGTGATCATCGGCACCATCTTCCTCCTGGTCTGCCTGTTCCGCGCCTATGCCGGCCACTTCACGCCGAAGCAGCACCTCGGCTTCGAGTTCGCCGCCTGGTACTGGCACTTCGTCGACGTGGTTTGGCTGTTCCTGTTCATCTGCATCTACGTGTGGGGCCGCGGCGCCGAAACCATGGCGCATGCCGCGCACTAGCCTGCCGCGACGTGCTACAAGGGGCGGCCCGATCGGCCGCCCCTTTGCTTTGTGGAAGTGAAGACCAAACCGCCCATGCCAGCCGACACTCCCCCGACGGTCACCGAGAGCGCGCTCCGCGGCATCGCCTGCCGCTGTCCGCGCTGCGGCAAGGGCAAGCTCTATGCGGGCTTCCTCACGCTCGCCCCGCGCTGCGAGAGTTGCGGGCTGGATTATGCCTTCATCGATTCCGGTGACGGGCCGGCGATCTTCATCATCATGCTGGCCGGCGCGATCGTTGTGGCCTGCGCCCTGATCGTGGAGGTCAAGTACCAGCCGCCGTTCTGGGTGCATGCGGCGCTCTGGCTGCCCTTGATCGTCGTCACCACTTTGCTGCCGCTGCGTTCGATGAAATCGCTTCTGATCGCACTCCAGTTCCACCACAAGGCGGCGGAGGGCCGGCTGATCAAGCGCGAGAAGAAATGACTGAACCATCTTCGCGCCGGCGCGGCGCCGCCGGCTTCGGCATTTTCACGTTGATCCTCGTAGTCGTGTTCACGGGCCTCGGGATCTGGCAATTGCAGCGCCGGGCCGAGAAGCATGCGCTGATCGCGGCTCTCAACGAGCGCCTGGCGGCTGCCCCCGAAGCGCTGCCGGAGCCGTCGCAATGGGCCGCGCTCCGCCCGGTGAGCGCCGAATTCCGCCGCGTCACTTTTACGGCGACTTATGCGAAGCTGCCGGATGCGATGGTGTTCAGCTCCGGCTCGGGCGTCCGCGACGACATTTCCGGTCCCGGCACCTGGGCGTTTCTGCCGGCCCGCCTGCCGAGCGGTGAGACCGTCGTGGTCAATGCCGGCTTTGTGCAGAACACGATGCAGGATCGTGCGCAAGAGGGTCGCGCGATCGCGCCGCTGATCACGGGCGAACCGGTCAAGCTCTCCGGCTATCTCCGCTTTCCCGAGAACGCCGGCTCGCTGACGCCGAAGGAAAATCCGGCAAAACGCCTGTGGTTCGTCCGCAACCATCTCGCGATGGCAACCGCGCTCGGCTGGGGCGAGGGCAAGTCCATCGCGCCGTTCTACATCGACCTGGAGTCGCCCGTACCCGACAGCGGCATTCCGAGGCCCGGTCCGCTGAAGGTCAATCTCAAGGACGACCACATGCAATACGCCATCACCTGGTTCACGCTCGCCCTGGCGGTGTTGATCGCGTTTGCATTGTGGATGCGCGGCCAACGTCGCACGTAGTCTAACCGTCTCCGAGCGGCAGGCGGCAACGAACGATGGTCCATCCGTCTTCGCGCACCAGCTCAAGGGTGCCGCTCAGCGCACGCGCCCGTTCCTGCATCCCGGTCAGGCCGCGGCCGAAGACGCAATGCTCGGGAAAGCCGATACCATCATCCGATACCTCCACGATCAGCTCCTCGCCGTTCATCGAAGCCTCCACACTGGCCGAACCGGCGCGGGCATGGCGCAGCACGTTGGTGAGGCTCTCCTGGATCACGCGATAGACGGTCTGCGAGAGCAGACCCTCTATCGTATTCAGCCGGCCGTCGATCTGCGAGACGAGCTCGAGTCCGGGCGCCTGCGCGCGGGCATACTGCAACAAGGTCTCGACGCTCCTCTTTAGCCCCAACTCCTGGATGTAGAGCGGCCGCAGCCGGTCGAGGATGCGGCGGTTCGCCTGTTGCAGCGCTTCGACCGATTGCAGGATGCCCTCGGCGGAGGCGGCAAGCTGCGCGTTGCCGTGCGGGATCGCTTCGATCAGCGCAACCGTATTGGCGCGAATACCGAACAATAGCGGCCCGAGCTCGTCGTGCAGTTCGCGTGCCATGTCGCCCCGCTCGTCGTCCTGCAGCGAGACGATCCGGCGCAGCAGACCTCGATTGTCCTGGCTCAGCCGGCTCAGCGTACGGGCAAGTTCGTTGGCTTCCTCGGCGCTTTGGCGGATTTCCGGCGGCCCCGACGGTGAGATGAGCTGCTCATAGTCGCCGCCGCGCATGCGGCTAAGGCCTTGGCCGAGATCCTGCAGCGGGCGCAGCACGGCGCCGGCGGTGAAAGATGCGATAAGGCCGGTGAGCAGCGTCAGCACGACCGCGGAGGAGGCGATCGCAACAAACCCGATCCATTTCTCGAAGATATCCGCCGACAGGTCAGGCTCAAAAATGAGCTCGCCGACCTCCTTGCCTTCCATCCGGATAGGAAATGATGCGCCCACCTCCGGTATTCGGATCAGGTCCATGAACCATCGCGGCACCCGCCCGATCGGGGTTTGCACCTCAACCGGCGGATGGGACGGCTGGCTCGTACCGCTAGGCTGGAAGCGAATGGTTCCGGATGTGCCGATCGCCTGAGCGAAGGCATCCAGCGTCGCTTGCGGATTGGCCGACGTTCGAAGCGCGCCGTTAAGTGCATCGGCGACTGCCTTGGCTGAACGCTCGGACGGCGCGCTCTCGTCCGACAGTTGCGTCGGCGTGAACAGTTGCAGCGAGATCGCTCCAATCAGGAGCGCGGCCACGAACATGATACCGAGCGGAAGGAAAAACCGCGTTCGAAGCGAAAATCTTTTCCACATTTAATTAATTCTAATTCGCTCCGGCGGTTTTCCCTTTTCACGGGTTCCCCGGGACCTATGTTCTCGATACAGAATGCAAGTGATGCAAGATACGCCGAAACCGGCCACAAGGATATTGATTGTCGACGACCACCCGGTGGTGTTGTCCGGGTGCCGGTCACTATTCGCTTCCGACACCTCGGTGAAAATCGAGGAAGCCACTGACGCCAAGTCGGGTCACCGGGCCTATGTCAGCAAGAAGCCCGATGTTACTGTGATCGACATCAACCTCCCGGATGTTTCCGGCTTTGAACTGATGCGCCGGATTCGCAAGGACGATCCGGAGGCCAAGATTATCATGTTCAGCATGAATGACGATCCGGCCTTCGTGGTCCGCGCGGTGGAAGCGGGCGCGCAGGGCTATGTCTCGAAGACCGACGATCCCAGGGTGTTTGTGAAGGCCGTACGCAAGGTCGCGGCCGGCGACAATTTCATATCGCCGCATTTGGCCGAGGCCGTGACGTTCTCAGGCGCCGCCATCAAGGCCAATCCGGCCTCGCTGATGTCGCCACGCGAACTGGAAATCCTGCGATTGCTCGGGCGGGGCGACAAGATCGGCGAGGTCGCCGCCGCGCTCAACATCTCCTACAAGACGGTCGCCAATACCACCTCGCTTCTGAAGCAGAAGCTCGGCGCCAAGAATCATTCCGACCTGATTCGGATCGCCGTCGAAATGGCGTTGGGCTGACCCTTTGCGGAACTGGTCGCGCCCGAAGGCGCGACCGTTCCCATCGCTTGCATCGCTTCTGCCGGGGCAATTCGGAAACAGCAGGGCGGTGCGGGCGATTCCTGGTCGCTAGTAGTAGCGACGATGGCGCCAGCCGTAGTGATGCCCGCGCCCGCGATACCAGCCGTAATGATGTCCACGGCCACCTCTATGGCCCCATCCGTGTCCGTGTCCGTGTCCGCGCCCGCCCTTGACCTGGATCAGCGCATCGTTCGCCGTCACCATCGGCGCAATGCCGAGCCGTGCGGAAGCCGATGCCGTCAGGCCCAGCAGTGACACCACAAGCGCGGCGCCGATCAACAAAATCCGTTTCATGATCTTCCTTTTCTCCAATCTACCGAAGCATCGGTCACGCCGCGTGTTGCGTGGCGCCCACCCACCACCGATCGACGGGCATCATTCTGATCGCTGCTCCCCCGGCCTCGATGGCGGACATAAACAGGAAAAAGCGGCAATGGTTCCGCTGCACGATGGATTGGCAGTCACCGCCGTTTCGGCTGCGCCTTGCGGCAGCGCCGCACAAGAAGCGGTTTCCCCTTGGCACGAAAACCCTTTATGGTGGCCCCGCGAGTCCGCGCAGCGCGAATTCGATAAGCTTCATCATATCAAAGGTTTAAGATAAAGGCTTGAGCCTTTGGAGGGCGGTTTGACGCGATATGTTTCGACCCGGGGAGAGGCCCCGGCTCTCGGTTTCTGTGACGTGATGCTGACCGGGCTCGCTCGCGACGGCGGCCTCTACGTGCCCGAAAATTGGCCGGTGCTGTCAGGCGAAACCATCGCCGGCTTCTTCGGACGGCCCTATTGGGAAGTCGCGGTCGACGTCATCAGACCGTTCGCGGGCGGCGAGATTTCTGATCCCGATCTTGGCCGCATGGCGAACGAAGCCTACGCGACGTTCCGCCATCCCGCAGTGGTGCCGCTCGACCAGATCGGCCCGAATCAATTTCTGCTGGAGCTGTTCCACGGCCCGACGCTGGCGTTCAAGGACGTCGCGATGCAGTTGATCTCGCGGCTGATGGATCACGTGCTGGCGAAGCGTTCACAGCGCACCACGATCGTGGTCGCGACGTCGGGCGATACCGGCGGCGCCGCGGTCGAGGCCTTTGCCAATCTCGAAAATGTCGATCTCGTCGTGCTGTTCCCGCAGGGGCGCATTTCCGACGTGCAGCGGCGGATGATGACGACGACCGGCGCGCCCAACATCCATGCGCTGGCGATCGAAGGCACCTTCGACGATTGCCAGGCGATCGTGAAGGGACTCTTCAACCATCACGATTTCCGCGACACCGTCTCGCTGTCGGGCGTGAACTCGATCAATTGGGCGCGCATCGTGGCGCAGGTGGTCTACTATTTCACCTCGGCAGTCGCGCTCGGCGCGCCGGCCCGGACGGTGGATTTCACGGTGCCGACCGGCAATTTCGGCGACATCTTCGCAGGCTATGTCGCCAAGCGCATGGGATTGCCGATCCGGTCCTTGCGTATCGCGGCCAACGTCAACGATATCCTGCCGCGCACGCTGAAGATGGGCATCTACGAGGTGCGCGAGGTTCACGCCACGACCTCGCCGTCGATGGACATCCAGGTCTCCTCGAATTTCGAGCGATTGCTGTTCGAGGCGAGCCGGCGCGATGCCGACAGCGTGCGGCGGCTGATGGAGCAGCTGAAGCAGTCCGGCCGCTTCGTGCTGCCGGCTGCGATGCTGGCTGCGATCCGCGAGGAGTTCGACGCCGGCAAGGCGGACGAGACCGAGACTGCGGCGGCGATCCGCGCCGCCTGGCGCGAGGCCGGGGATCTCGTCGATCCCCACACCGCGGTCGCGCTGGCGGTCGCCGACCGCGACAGCGCCGATTCGCGGATTCCCAATATCGTGCTGTCGACCGCGCATGCGGCCAAGTTCCCCGATG
This sequence comes from Bradyrhizobium sp. BRP22, assembly GCF_020194175.1. Taxonomy (GTDB): domain Bacteria; phylum Pseudomonadota; class Alphaproteobacteria; order Rhizobiales; family Xanthobacteraceae; genus Bradyrhizobium. Next base: position 43,062 of record NZ_JADYVX010000004.1, read on the forward strand.
CGGTCGAGGCCGCCTGCGGGGTACGGCCGCAATTGCCGGCCTGGCTCGACGGATTGATGACCAAACCCGAACACCTCAAGGTGATGAAAAACGATCAGGCGGACGTCGAAAAGTTCGTATTGTCGGTGAGCCGCGCCGCCAAGCAGGGAGTAACCGGATGAGCGTTGAGGTCACCAAGCTGCCGTCCGGATTGACCGTCGTCACCGACACCATGCCGCATCTGGAGACGGCCGCGCTCGGCGTGTGGGCCGGCGTCGGCGGACGCGACGAGAAGCCGAACGAGCACGGGATTTCGCACCTGCTCGAACACATGGCGTTCAAGGGCACGACGCGCCGCTCCTCGCGCGAGATCGTTGAGGAGATCGAGGCCGTGGGCGGCGATCTCAACGCCGGCACCTCGACGGAGACCACGGCCTATTACGCGCGCGTGATGAAGGCGGACGTGCCGCTGGCGCTCGACGTGCTCGCCGACATCCTCGCCAATCCCTCCTTCGTGCCTGATGAACTCGAGCGCGAGAAGAGCGTCATCGTGCAGGAGATCGGCGCGGCCCAGGACACGCCCGACGACGTCGTGTTCGAGCACCTGAACGAGCTCTGCTATCCCGATCAGCCGATGGGCCGCTCCCTGCTTGGCACCGCCAAGACGCTGAAGGGGTTCAACCGCGACATGCTGCGCGGCTATCTCACCACCCATTACCGCGGGCCAGACATGGTGATCGCAGCCGCCGGCGCGGTGGACCACAAGCGGATCGTGGAAGAGGCCGCGCAAAAGTTCGCAAGCTTCGATGCGGCGCCGGCACCAAAGCCGCTGGCGGCGATGTTCGGCAAAGGCGGTTCCCGCGTCGTGCACCGCGACCTTGAACAGGCACATCTGACGCTGGCGCTGGAGGGCGTGCCCCAGACCGACCTGTCGCTGTTTTCGCTGCAGGTGTTCACCAACACGCTCGGCGGCGGGATGTCCTCGCGGCTGTTCCAGGAGGTGCGGGAGAAGCGAGGGCTGTGCTACTCGATCTACACCTTCCACGCCCCCTACAGCGATACCGGTTTTTTCGGCCTCTACACGGGCACCGATCCGTCGGATGCGCCGGAAATGATGGAAGTGATCGTCGACGTGATCAATGAAGCCGTGGAGACGCTGACGGAGGCCGAGGTCGCCCGCGCCAAGGCGCAGATGAAGGCGGGGCTGCTGATGGCGCTGGAGAGCTGCTCCTCCCGCGCCGAGCAGTTGGCACGGCATGTGCTAGCCTATGGCAGGCCGCTGACGGTCGACGAACTGGTCAGCCGGATCGATTCGGTGAGCGTCGAATCGACCCGCAATGCCGCCCGCGCGCTGCTTTCGCGCAGCCGACCGGCGGTGGTGGCGCTCGGCAGCGGCAGAGGTCTGGACACGGCAGTATCTTTTGCGGAAGGATTGACTCGGTCGAAGGCAAAGACGCTCCTGCACTAGGGCATGATCCGGAACAGTGGTTTCCGGGTTTTCCGGCAAGATCATGCCCACGCAGACAGACCGGCGGCCCCGACGCGGGCAGGGGAGTTGACGGGCATGGCCCTGTTTCGTTTGCCAACCAGCGGACCGGCTGCATTGATGCCGCGTGGTCATGGCCTGCTGCTACGCGCGCCGCAGATGTCCGACTTTCCGCAATGGGCCCAGCTCCGCGAATCGAGCCGCGCCTATCTCACGCCCTGGGAGCCGATCTGGCCGTCCGATGATTTGACCCGGGCGGGCTTCCGCCGCCGGCTGCGCCGCTACGCCGAGGACATCGCCGCCGATCGCTCCTATCCCTTCATCATCTTCCGCGAGGCGGACGGTGTGATGATCGGCGGCATCACGCTTGCCAATGTCCGCCGTGGTATTGTGCAGGCCGGCACCATCGGCTACTGGGTCGGCGAGCCTCATGCGCATCGCGGCTACATGACCACGGCGTTGCGGGTGCTGTTGCCCTCATTGTTCGGCGAGCTCAACCTGCATCGTATCGAGGCCGCCTGCATCCCGTCCAACGCGCCCTCGATCCGCGTCCTAGAGAAATGCGGGTTCACCCGCGAGGGCCTGGCGCGGCGCTATCTCTGCATCAATGGCATCTGGCAGGATCACCTGCTGTTCGGCCTGTTGCATGAGGATTTCCGGGGCTAGCTAGCGCCTTGGGTTCGCCGCCATTGCGCTGCTATAACGCCGCCCGGGAAATGGGATGGCAGGGATTCGCATGGCAAGACATCGTGTGATCAGGGCCGCACTCGCCTCTGTGGTGGCGGCCGCGCTCGGTTGCGGCACCTTGGCCGGGCCAGCGGCGGCACAGTCATTGACCGACCGCTTCAAGAGCCTGTTCGGCGGCGGCAAGTCCGAGGAGCCGGCTGAAAAGCCGGCGCCCGGTGAGGGCCAGAGCCGCGAATCGGACGTTCTCTGTCCGCCGGTGGCGATCCGCTCCGGTGCCTCGACTTACGCGGTGGGAGCGCCCGGCAAGGAGCCGGTCGGCAGTGATCTCAGGTTCCAGGCAACGATCACCCGCACCGCGCGCGAATGCGCGATCAACGGCGGCGAGATCACGGCGCGGATCGGCATCCAGGGCCGGATCATTGTCGGTCCCGCCGGGGCGCCGCCGACCGTTCAGGTGCCGCTGCGCGTCGCCGTGGTGCAGGGCGGTGTCTCGGAAAAGACGATCGCGACCAAGGCCTATCAGACCACGGTGACGATGAGCGAATCTGGCAGCGAACCCTTTACGCTGGTGGCCGAGGATATGACCTTCCCGGCGCCGTCGGCCGATGTTGCCGAGAATTACATCTTCTACATCGGCTTCGATCCGCAGGCGCTGAAGCCGGAGCCGAAACCGAAGGCGGTGCGAAAGAAGTAGCCGAGGGCTGCGCGGCCAGCGTGCCGAGCTCGTCATGCCCACGCCAAGGCGCGGTATCCAGTAAGCGGGGGTCCTCGGCTCAATCACAGGCGCCAGTGGTTACTGGATCGCCCGCCTTCGCGGGCGATGACAAGGGAAGTGGAAAACAAACAAGCCGGCGCGATTGTCTCGCGCCGGCTTTTTGTTGTTTGCGTTGAAGCCGCTCAGTTCAGCTTCGAGCGGACCTCGGCGATTCCCTTGGCCAGGAGATCGTCGGCGACGGAGCCCTTGACCGACTGCGACAGGATGGTGGACGCGGCCGTCACGGCAGCATCCGCCGCAGCGGCACGGACATCCGCCAAAGCCTGGGCTTCGGCGAGCGCGATCTTGTTCTCGGCGGTCTTGGTCCGCCGCGCGACAAAATCTTCCATCTTCGTCTTGGCCTCGGCCGCGATGCGCTCGGCATCGGCCTTGGCGCTGGCGACGATCTCCTCCGCCTCGCGCTCGGCGGTCGCGCGCTTGGCCTTGTATTCGGCGAGCAGCTTTGCAGCTTCTTCCTTCAGGCGGCGGGCGTCGTCGAGTTCGGCCTTGATGCGTTCGCTGCGATGGTCCAGCGCCTTCAGCAAGGTGCGGTGGATGCCGAGATAGGCAAACACCACCATCAGGATGACGAAGGCGATCGCAACCCAGGTTTCCGGTTCGGTGAACATCGCGCTTATCCCTTCAGCGAGGCATCGACGGCGCTGTTCACCGCAGCACCGTCAGGTGCGACGCCGGTCAGCCGCTGCACGATCGCGGTCGCCGCATCCGCCGCAATGCCGCGGACATTGCTCATCGCCGCAGTCCGCGTCGCCGCGATGGTTTTCTCGGCGTCGTGGAGCTTGGTTGTGAGCTTGTCCTCCAGCGCCTTGCGTTCGGCTTCGGAGGCCGCGTTCAGCTTCTCGCGGGTCTCGTTGCTGATGGCCTGGGCGCGGGAGCGCGCGGCCGCCAGGTCGCTCTCATAGGCCTTCAGCGCAGCGGCGGACTCATCCTTGAGCTTCTGCGCTTCCGCCAGGTCGCCTTCGATCATGTTCTGGCGCGCTTCGATCACGCCGCCGACGCGCGGCAGCGCGAAGCGCGACACGACGATGTAGAGCACGACAAAGGCGATGGCCAGCGACACCAACTGCGAGGCGAAGGTGGACGAATCGAACGGAGGAAAACCTCCGCCGTGGCCGCCATCGGCTTCGGTGTGGGCGCCGGCCTTCTGGCCTGATACTTCGCCATGACTCTCAGCCATGGAGTTCTCCTGTAGCTGTCATGGCGCCGCCCCGAGGGCGGCGCGAAACTGTACCGCTCAGAGCGGAACGAACAGCAAGAGCAGCGCGATCAGCAGCGAAAAGATGCCGAGCGCTTCGGTCACGGCGAAGCCGAAGATCAGGTTGCCGAACTGGCCCTGGGCGGCGGACGGATTGCGCACGGCTGCGGCAAGGTAGTTGCCGAAGATGACGCCCACGCCGACGCCCGCACCGCCCATGCCGATGCACGCGATGCCCGCGCCGATAAGTTTAGCTGCTGCCGGTTCCATAGTTTGCTCCTTGGAGAGAAAGACAGATGTGGGTGGAAATTCCCCGGACCGCTCAGTGTCCCGGATGAATGGCGTCGTTGAGGTAGATGCAGGTCAGGATCGCAAACACATAGGCTTGCAGGAATGCGACCAGCAGTTCGAGGGCAGTCAACGCGACCGTGAGCGCCAGCGGCATCACGCCGCCGAGCCAGCCGATGGCGCCCAGCGAGACGCCGAGCATTCCAACGAAACCCGCGAACACCTTCAGCGCGATATGGCCGGCCAGCATGTTGGCGAACAGACGCACGCTGTGCGAGACCGGCCGCAGGAAGAACGACAGGATCTCGATGAACATCACCAGCGGCAGGATGTAGATCGGAACGCCGGACGGCACGAAAATCTTGAAGAACTTCAGCCCGTTCTTGTAGAGGCCGTAGATCAGGACGGTGAAGAACACGAGCAGCGCGAGCGCTGCGGTGACGATGAGGTGGCTCGAAACCGTGAACGTGTAGGGGATGATGCCCACGAGGTTCGACACGCAGATGAACATGAACAGCGAGAAGATCAGCGGGAAGAACTTCATGCCCTCCGAGCCGGCGGTGCTGCGGATGGTGCTGGCAACGAATTCGTAGGAGATTTCGGCGACCGACTGCAGGCGCCCCGGAACCAGTTGCCGACCGCTCGCCAGCATCAGCACCGAGATCACCGCCACCGCCACGAACATGTAGAGCGTCGAGTTGGTGAAGGCGATCGTGTGATTGCCGATATGGCCGATCGTGAAGAGGGGTTCGATGTTGAACTGGTGGATCGGATCGATTTTCATCCGCGCGGCTCTTGGTCCCCCGGCTCATCCGCCGGCAATCGAATTACAGATGTTGTGACTTCCGCCAGTGCTCAGCGCTTGCCTGAGGCCACGCGCGCAGATCTCACCACGTTGACCACGCCGGCAGTGAAGCCGAGCAGCAAGAACACGATGAGACCGAACGGCGATGTCGACAGCAGACGGTCGAATCCCCAGCCAATCACCGCCCCGACGACAACGCCCGCGACCAATTCCGACGAAAGACGGAAACCGAGCGCCATCGCGGAAGCTCTGGCGGCACCGTCTCCGCTTTCAGTACCGGATTGATCAGTCCTGATTTTGCGGCTGTCGCGTATTTCGGACAACCGATGATCCAGACTTCCGAGCCTTGCGGAAAGCGCAGCTTCGTCGGACGACGACTGGTCGCGATTTCCACTTGCGTTGTCGTTTTTGTTTTCCGCCATGCGGCAGACACTAAACGATGCTGCGGTTGATGGAAATTGCGCCGCCACCCTCAAAAGCCGCGCGGACCATACTTACCGTGTCCGATCAAGTCAAGATTGCGTAACAACCAGTTAGTGCATTGATTCGACTGCACTTATCTGGAGATATTCCAGATGTCTGCGACCTGTCATCGCAGCGCAACAGCCGCCGTTCGGGCCGCGGCGCTCTTGCACCGGTCCGGGTGCTCTGTTGGGATACCGGCACCGTCGCACAAATCCCGTTCGGAGCCTCCATGTCGCGCCAGGTCGACTACTACTTCTCGTTTCAATCTCCCTGGGCCTATATCGGCCACCAGCCGTTCCGCGATCTCGTCACGGGCTTTGATCTGAAGGTGAACTACAAGCCCGTGGTGCTGGTCGACCTGTTCTCGGAGACCGGGGGACTGCCGCTTCTGAAGCGCCATCCGGTGCGGCAACGTTATCGGATGGTGGAATTGCAGCGCTGGCGCGACCGGCGCGGATTGCAGTTTCATCTCAAGCCCGCGCATTGGCCGTTCAACGCCCGCCTTGCCGACGGCGTGGTCATCGCCGCGATCGAGGCCGGGCTCGATCCCGATCCTTTGCTGAAGCGCGGTTTTATCGCGGTCTGGGAAGACCAGCTCGATCTCGCCGATGCCGCGACCGTGGCGCGGCTCGCCGACGAATCGGGTCTGCCCGGCGCCAGGCTGGTGGAACGTTCCGCCTCGGAGGCGATCAGTGCGGCCTATGAGCAGAACCGTCAGGATGCGATAACGGCCGACGTGTTCGGCTCTCCGGCCTATGTGCTCGATGGCGAGGTGTTCTGGGGCCAGGACCGGCTGGATTTGCTGGCCGATGCATTGAAGTCCGGCAGGCCGCCATATACGTCAGACATTTAGAGCTTGATCCGGAAAAGTGGGAACCTGTTTTCCGGGAAGATCATGCTCAAAGAGAAAACGAGACCATGGTCCGATCAATCGGATCACGGGCTCGGAGCCAACCTTTCCTGAGGCGGGAGCAAGCCGATGTGCCACGCGACGTCGTCCTCGAAAGTGTCCACTGCCATCATGGTTGTGGCGTTGAGCTTGAGCCTGGGCGGGGCGTCCCTTGCCCAATCCCGGCCGGATACCGAGAACGGCCGCTATGCACTGTCGACCACCGCTGACGGCGTGCTGCGGCTCGACACCAGGACCGGCGCCGTTTCGACCTGCAACAACAATTCGGGTGCAGGCTGGGCCTGCTATGCCATACCCGACGAACGCGCCGCGATGGACGCGGAAATCGGCCGACTGCAGGCCGAGAACGAAAAGCTCAGGGCCGAGCTTGCCCAGCGCGATCCAGCCACCACCGGCAAGACCGACGAGGCGCTGCCGAAATCGGATTCGCTGAAGCAGCCTGACCCAAAGGCCGCCGAGGGCGGACGCAGGATCGAAATCCCGTTGCCGAGCGATCAGGACATGGACCGCGTGATGTCGTTCCTCGAACGCGCCTGGCGCCGGCTGATCGAGATGGCCAACCGTGTCCAGCGCGACATGTCGGGGAAGATTTGATTGGTCCAACCATCCTACGATGAGATTTCATGACCTCGACCCGATCACTCTCGCGCAGCGTCCCGTCAGCCGTTAGTGCCACCACCATCGTGTCGTCGCTGCTGACGGTTCACACGACGGGTGCCGGTTTCACCAATCTCACATCGGAGGTCGCAAAATTCCTGCGCGAGGCGCGCGGGGCGGAGGGGCAGGTGACGGCGTTCATCCGCCACACCTCGGCGTCGCTGACCATCCAGGAGAATGCCGATCCGACCGTGCTGGAGGATCTCCTGACCGTGCTGCGCCGCCTGGCGCCCGAGAATGGCGGATGGCGCCATGACACCGAAGGTCCCGATGATATGCCGGCGCATATCAGAACCATGCTGACATCGACCTCGCTCCAGATTCCGGTGCTGGATGGCGAACTCGCGCTCGGCACCTGGCAGGCCATCTACCTGATCGAGCATCGGGCCAGGCCGCACCGGCGCGAGATCGTGCTGCAGTTCATCGGCAGCACAAAATGACGCAGATCGTCTCTCGCCACGCGAAGCTTCGTAGCCCGGGTGGAGCGCCAGCGTAACCTGGGACCGCTGGTAGATGTCGACAAGCAAATCGGCCGCGGATCGCTCCGCGGCCGATCGAGCAAGCGCTGGACGAGCTCTTCGGCTCAGGTCTTGCTGATATCGACGTCCTTGGTTTCCGGCAGGAAGAAGAAGCCGACCACTGCGGTGATCGCCGCGAAGATGATCGGGTACCAGAGGCCGGCATAGATGTCGCCGGTGGAGGCGACGATCGCGAACGCCGTCGCCGGTAGCAAGCCGCCGAACCAGCCGTTGCCGATGTGATAGGGCAGCGACATCGAGGTGTAGCGGATGCGGGTCGGGAACAGTTCGACCAGCATGGCGGCGATCGGGCCGTAGACCATGGTGACGAAGATCACCAGGATGAACAACAGCCCGATCACGGCCGCAACCTGCGGACGGAAGATGTCGAAGGGATGCGCCATCTTCACGATGCCGGCGTCACCCGCCTTCGGATAGCCCGCCGCCTGGATCGCCGCCAGCACCGCCGGGTTGGAGGTTTTGGCGTCGGTGTACGGCACGTCCTTGCCATTGACGACGACCTTCACGCCGGAACCCGCCGCGCCGTAGGTCGTCGAGTACTTCACCGACGACTGGGCGAGATAGGCGCGCGCGGTGTCGCAAGGCGCGGTGAACACGCGGGTGCCGACCGGGTTGAACAGGTCGCCGCAGCCCGCGCGATCGGCCACCACCTCGACCTTGGCCGCCTCGATCGCCTTTTCCAGCGCCGGGTTGGCGTTGGTGGTAATCATCTTGAAGATCGGGATGAAGGTCAGCGCCGCGATCGCGCAGCCCGCGAGGATGATCGGCTTGCGGCCGATCTTGTCGGACAGCGCGCCGAACACGATGAAGAAGCCGGTGCCGAACACCAGCGACCAGGCGATCAGGAGGTTGGCGGTATAGCCGTCGACCTTCAGGATCGATTGCAGGAAGAACAGCGCGTAGAACTGGCCGGTGTACCAGACCACGCCCTGGCCCATGGTGCCGCCGATCAAGGCGAGCAGCACGATCTTGGCGTTGCCCCAGTTGGCGAAGGCTTCCGTCAGCGGCGCCTTGGAACTCTTGCCCTCGTCCTTCATGCGCTGGAATACCGGCGATTCATTCAGCCGCAGCCGGATCCACACGGAGATGCCGAGCAGCAGCACCGACACCAGGAACGGAATGCGCCAGCCCCATTCGGCAAAGGCCTGCTCGCCGGTCATTGTGCGGGTGAACAGGATCACGATCAGTGAGAGGAACAGGCCAAGCGTCGCGGTGGTCTGGATGAAGGAGGTGTAGTACCCGCGCCTGCCTTGCGGGGAGTGCTCCGCGACATAGGTTGCTGCACCGCCATATTCGCCGCCGAGCGCAAGGCCCTGCAGCAGGCGCAGCGCGATCAGGATGATCGGCGCGGCGATGCCGATGGTGGCGGCGTTGGGCAACAGGCCGACGATGAACGTCGACAGGCCCATGATCAGGATGGTTACAAGGAACGTGTATTTGCGGCCGACGATGTCACCGACGCGGCCGAACACGATGGCGCCGAACGGACGCACCAGGAAGCCGGCGGCGAAGGCAAGCAGGGCGAAGATGTCGCGGGTCGCCGGCGGATAGGCGGAGAAGAACTGCGCGCCGATGATGCTGGCCAGCGATCCGTAGAGGTAGAAGTCGTACCACTCGAAGACAGTACCGAGCGAGGAGGCAAGGATGACGAAGCGTTCGTCCTTCGTCATGCCGGCCGGGCGCGCCGAAGTTGCAGTCACTGTGGTCATATGGATCATTCCCCCCAAATTATTGCTGCTGAACTCGCCTGCCGAGTTCGGCCGGATGAGCTTACGGGCTTGGCAAGAGCGTAACATCGCGGCAAAAGCCGCCCCAATAAGACTTTCGGCCCTGTTCACGACCTTCCGCACCGCGAGGAACCCGTCGGTCGTGCGCGCTTCGATCGGGACTTCGGTCGCGTGTTGCGGCGCACAAGCGACGGCATTAACTGCTTCGAGACACGGTAAAATTACGTCCTTGCACGCAGCCGCCGCTCGGAGGACAAAGGACAAGAAGGGGGCGGCGACCCGCTCACGAGATACCGATGACTGCTGCAGTCCAGACCCATCTTGTCATCGCCGATGACCATCCGCTGTTCCGCGATGCGCTGCGGCAGGCGGTCGCAAGCGTTGTGAGTTCGGCCGTCATCACGGAGGCCGGTTCGTTCGAAGAGCTCACCGCCTTGCTCGAGAAGGACGCCGACGTCGACCTGATCCTGCTCGACCTGACCATGCCGGGGATCAGCGGCTTCTCCGGCCTGATCTATCTGCGCGCGCAGTATCCGGCGATCCCGGTGGTGATCGTGTCTGCCAGCGACGATGCCGGCACGATCCGCCGCTCGCTCGACTTCGGCGCGTCCGGTTTCATCCCGAAGCGCTTCGGCGTCGACACGCTTCGCGATGCCATCATGAAGGTAATGGACGGCGACGTCTGGGTTCCCGCTGACACCGACCTGTCGTCGGCCGGCGATCCCGAGATGGCGCGGCTGCGCGACCGGCTGGTGACGCTGACGCCGCAGCAGGTTCGCGTCCTGATGATGCTGTCGGAAGGTTTGCTGAACAAGCAGATCGCCTACGAGCTCGGCGTCTCCGAAGCCACCATCAAGGCGCATGTGTCCGCGATCCTGCAAAAGCTCGGTGTCGAAAGCCGCACGCAAGCCGTGATCGCCGCGGCCAAGATCGCCGGCGGCCAATGGCGGCAGGGCACGCCGCAGGGGTAATCGGCAGGGCCGGAAAGACGCTCTTCACGCCGACCACATCATCGGAAGTGTCGACCCTCATGGTGACGAGCGCGTAGCGCGTCTCGAACCATCAGGCCCGGTCAGTGGCCTCGCCCTTCGAGACGGTCGCTAGAGCGTTTTCGAGCGAAGTGGACACCGGTTCGCGTGAAGAAAACGCGTCAAAACAAGAATCTAGAGCTTCGGTTCTGATTCAATCAGAACCGAAAATGCTCTAAGCGACCTCCTCAGGGTGAGGAGATAGGTTGGAGCGTGCGGCTCGTTCCAGTCAGCGCATCGCGCGTCTACTCCGCCGCCACCATCTGCTGGGTCCGCCACTGTCCGAGCAGCGCGCGGAGTGAGGCGGGCTTCACCGGCTTGTTGAGCACTGCGATGTTTTCCTCGCGCGCGGCGGCGCGGACATGGGGGCTGCGGTCGGCGGTGATGAGAATCGCGGGCAGCCCCTCGCCGAAGCGACGGCGGATATCCCGGATCGCGGCGACGCCGTTGCCGCGGTCGAGATGATAGTCGACCAGCAGGCCGGTGATGGGCCTGCCTGCCGCCTCGATCGCGCCGATCGCGCTTTCGGGATCGGCGACCGCGATCACCTCGGCGTCCCAGGCGGTCAAGAGCGTCTTCATGCCATCGAGGATCGCCGGGTCGTTCTCGATGCAGACGATCAGCGCACCGCTAATCGGAGTCTTGACCAGCGGCGTCGCGCTGGTCACGGGACCGGTGTGGTTGATCGCCTGCGCCACCGGAACACTCACGGAGAATACCGAGCCGCCGCCGGCATTGGCATCGAGCGCAATGCCATGATTGAGCACGCGCGCCAGCCGTTCGACGATCGACAGCCCCAGTCCCAGGCCGCGTGCGATCCGCGCGCCTTGTTCGAGGCGGTGGAACTCCTTGAAGATCTCGCGGCGCTTGAGCACGGGAATGCCGACGCCGGTGTCGTAGACGCAGATCTGAAGCGACCGGCCGCGACGCCGGCAGCCGACCAGCACGCGCCCGCGCGGCGTATATTTGATCGCGTTGGAAACGAAGTTCTGCAACAGTCGCCTGAGAAGCGAGCGGTCGGACTCCACCGCCAGCGAGGAGGGTACGAAGGTCAACTCGAGCCCCTTGGCGCGCGCGATCGGGGCGAACTCGATTTCGAGCGAGCGCATGAGATCGCCGATCTTGAAGCGGCTGATCGACGGCGTCATCGCGCCGGCATCGAGCCGCGAGATGTCCAGCAGCGCGCCGAGAATCTCCTCGATCGCTTCCAGGGAGTCGTCGATGTTCTCGACCAGGCGCGCATCCTCGCCGCCCTGCTGGCGCTCGACCATGCTCGTGACGTAAAGCCGCGCCGCATTTAGCGGCTGCAGGATGTCATGGCTGGCGGCCGCGAGAAATCGCGTCTTGGAAATGTTGGCGTCCTCGGCCGCGCTCTTGGCCAGCGCCAGTTCGGAATTGAGGCGGGTGAGTTCCTCGGTGCGGTCGCGCACGCGCTTTTCCAGCGTCGCATTGGCGCGCTCCAGCGCCTCGGCCGCCTCGAAGCTCGGCGTCACGTCGGAGAAGGTGATGACGAAGCCGCCGCCGGGCATCCGGTTGGTGCGGACCTCGATCACCATGTGGCGGTCGGGTAGCCGCTCCAGGTAGGGCTCGCCCTCGGTGGTGTAGGCGGCGAGCCGCTTCTCCAGCATGAGCTGCGCGTCGCCCGAGCCCTGCGGATTCACCGCGCCCATGAACTCCAGGATCTCCGGCAAGGGGATGCCGAGTTGAACCAGGTGCGCCGGCAGCGCCAGGATCTCGGCGAATTGCCGGTTCGAGCAGATCAGTTGCAGATTGACGTCGAACACCGCGATGCCCTGACGCACATGGTTGAGCGCGGTCTGCAGGATCTCGCGGTTGAAATGCATCGCCGCGTGGGAATCGTCGAGCAGCTTCAGCGCGGCCTTTGCCGAAACCGTGCGCTTGCGCAGCAGCAGCGACATCACGAGCCGCGAGGAGGCGGCGCCGATGGAGGAGGCGATCAGCCGCTCGGCATGCTGCAGCAATTCGAGGCCGGCGGGCGCTGCTGGGTCGAGCCTGCCGCCACGTTCGGTTGCAAACGCCTCGAAGGCGTGGTCGGCGCGCTCGGGCCCGAGATATTGTGCCACCGTGCTCTGGATGTCCTGCACCGTCACCGTGGTGCGCCAGCGCCGGAAGCTCGGCGCGATCGGCGTGAAGGTGTGAGGCACGAACAGGTCGGCCTGCAGGCGCTCGATCGAGGTCGGCTCGCGTGCCAGCGAGAACACGAGGTAGGTGAAGATGTTCAGCGACAGGCTCCACAGCACGCCGTGCAACAGCGGCGGCAGGTCGGTGCCGAGCAGCGCCTGCGGCCGCAGCGCCTCGATGCCGAACGGGCCGTGCTGCAGCAGCATCAGCCCCGTGGTGCTGCTTTCCAGGAAGCTCGGCAGGAACAGCGTGTAGATCCACACCGCGACGCCGACCACCATGCCGGCGATAGCGCCCCGCGCGGTCGCCTGCCGCCACAACAGTCCACCGAAAAAGGCGGGCGCAAGCTGCGCGATCGCCGCGAACGACAACAGCCCGATCGCGGCGAGCTGGGTGTTGCCGAGCGCGCGATAATAGAAATAGGCCATCAGCATGATGCCGAAGATCGCGAAGCGGCGCACGCTCAGCAGGAAGTCGCTGAAATCCTTCTGTCCGGCGAGCGTTTCTCGGCTGCGCTGCAGCACCGTCGGCAGCACGATGTCGTTGGAGACCATGATCGACAGTGCCACGCATTCCACGATCACCATCGCGGTGCCCGCCGACAGCCCGCCGATGAAGACGGCGACGCTGAGCAGCGAGGCGTTGGCCTCCATCGGCAGCGCCAGCACGTACATGTCGCTGTCGACGGCGCCGAACGGAAACGTCACGAGTCCTGCGATCGCGATCGGGATCACGAACAGGTTGATCGCGACGAGGTAGAGCGGAAACAGCCAGCGCGCGCGACCGACCTCGTCCTGGCCCGAATTCTCGACCACGCTGACATGGAACTGACGCGGCAAGAGCATGATCGCGCAGAACGACAACAGCGTCATGGTCAGGAAATTGCCGACCGACGGCACATATTCGATCGCGCGCACCGCCTCCGGCGTCTTCATCGCGCGCTCGATCAGTTCGGTCGGCGAGAACATCCAGAAGGTGACGAAGATGCCGGCGGCGAGGAACGCCACCAGCTTGACGATGGATTCGGTTGCGACCGCCAGCATCAGGCCATGCTGGTGTTCGGTGGCGTCGGTCTGCCGGGTGCCGAACAGGACAGCGAACACAGCCATCGCCAGCGTGACGACCAGCGCGATGTCGCCGAGGATCGGCACCGAGGAGAATGCCCTGTCCTCGGTCAGGATCGTTTCCAGCGAAGACGCGATCGCCTTGAGCTGGAGCGCGATATAGGGCACCGAGCCGATGATCGCGATCAGCGCCACGGTGGCGGCTACCGCCTGGCTCTTGCCGTAGCGCGCGGCGATGAAGTCGGCGATCGAGGTGATGTTCTGCGACTTGGCAAGGCCGATCACGCGGCGGAGCAGCGGGGTGCACAGCCCGATCATCAGGACCGGGCCGACATAGATCGCGAGGAAGTCGACGCTGGTGCGGGTCGCAAATCCGACCGAGCCGAAGAAGGTCCAGGAGGTGCAATAGATCGCGAGCGATAGCGGGTAGATCACCATGCCTGCGCGGCCGCGCTGTTCCGGCGGCAGCCGGTCGCCACGGCTGGCGACAAAGAACAGGAACCCGATATAGGCGAACGCGGCGGCGATGACGCCCCAGTCGTGCAGCATCGCTGCTGATCTCCCTTCCCGGCCTCAGAACGGGCCGTGGCGGGAGAGTATAGCGGGATCGGGCGGCTGGCGCATCGTGCGCTGCCGTTCCAATCGCCGATGTCGCGTCGTTAGGGTTATTCCGCCGCCATCGGCTGCTTGCGCAGCGGCAGGCCCAGCCGTTCCCAGACCTGCAGCAGGGCCTCCGCGAGGCCGTCCATCAGGCCGTCATCGTGGTAGGGCGACGGGGTGATCCGCAACCGCTCGGTGCCCTTGGGGACGGTCGGGTAGTTGATCGGCTGGATATAGATGCCGTGCTCCTCCAGCAGGATGTCGGTCGCGCGCTTGCACTTTTCGGGGTCGCCGACGAACAGCGGCACGATATGGGTGTCACTCGACATCACGGGCAGGCCGGCCGCGTTCAGGATCGCCTTGAGGCGGGCGGCGCGCTCCTGGTGGCGCTCGCGCTCCCAGTTCGAGGCCTTGAGATGGCGGATCGCGGCGGTCGCGGCCGAGCAGATCGCCGGCGGCAGCGCGGTCGTGAAGATGAAGCCCGGCGCGTAGGAACGCACGGCATCGATGATCTCGGCCTTGGCGGCGATATAGCCGCCGAGGCAGCCGAACGCCTTTGCCAGGGTGCCTTCGAGCACGTCGATACGGTGCATCACGCCGTCGCGTTCGGCGATGCCGCCGCCGCGCGGTCCGTACATGCCGACCGCATGGACCTCATCGACATAGGTCATGGCGCCATAGCGCTCGGCCAGATCGCAGATCTGCTCGAGCGGGGCGACGTCGCCGTCCATCGAATAGAGGCTTTCGCAGGCGATCAGCTTGGGCCGCTCGGGACCGGCCTCGCGCAACAGTTCTTCCAGATGTGCGAGGTCGCTGTGGCGGAAGATCTTCCGCTCGCAGCCGCCCTGGCGGATGCCTTCGATCATCGAATTGTGGTTCAGCGCGTCCGACAGGATCAGGCAGTTCGGAATCAGCTTTGCGATCGTCGCGATGCCGGTCTGGTTCGAGACATAGCCGGAAGTGAAGAGCAGCGAGGCTTCCTTGCCATGGAGGTCGGCGAGTTCTGCCTCCAACTGCACCAGCGGATGGTGCGTGCCGGCGATGTTGCGAGTGCCGCCCGCGCCGGTGCCGACGCGGGTCGCGGTCTCGACCATGGCGCCGACGACCTTGGGATGCTGGCCCATGCCGAGATAGTCGTTCGAGCACCAGATCACGACATTGCGCTGGCCCTTCGGCGAGTGCCAGATCGCGTGCGGGAAGCGGCCCGCGATGCGCTCGAGGTCGGCAAATACGCGATAACGCCGCTCGTCATGGAGGCGGTTGAGGGCGGCGCTGAAAAACTGGCTGTAATCCATGGGCAAGACCTAGGGCAAACCTGGAGCGGAACCCGGCCGGAGCGGCCGCCTCTTTCTTAGAGCTTTTCAATCTCTAATGTCTATGCGCTATCCCACGTTTGAGCATGCGCAAGACATTGGACAGATTGTCCATGGAAGCGGAGCAAATGTTGATGTGGATCAAAGAGCTAGGCGCCATTTGAACGCCGGGCCGGGTCGCACAGGCTGCGCCTCCGTTTCGACTTCGCACGACGTCGCAGCCGGCGCGCAAGTCCCTCGAAGACAACTTGACCACGTGACCTGTCGGCGTGGCCCTGATCTCCAATTTGGTGCACGGTGCCGGCCAGGGAACCTCGCTGGGCCATGCTCTGCCGAAGATTTTCGAGGAGGAGGACGCACCATGAAACGAGTCATGATTCTGAACGGTCCCAATCTCAATCTGCTCGGCGTGCGGGAGCCACATATCTACGGCACAACGACGCTCGCGCAGATCGAGGAAAGCTGCGGGCAGGCGGCCGCGAGGCTGGATCTGAAGATCGCCTTCCACCAGTCCAACCATGAAGGGGTGATCGTCGACCTGATTCAGTCGGCCCGGCAGGAGGCGGACGCCATCATCATCAACCCGGCCGGCTTCTCGTTCACTTCCGTCGCCATCATGGATGCGATCAAGACGTTCGAGGGGCCGGTGCTGGAGGTGCACATCTCCAATATCCACGCCCGCGACGAATATCACCGCCACTCCAGGATTTCCTTCGTGGCGACCGGCGTGATCTGTGGCCTGGGGCCATACGGCTACATCGCGGCGATGCAGGCGATTGCCCAGATGAAATGAGCTGGACGCGACCGGCCGGCGTCAGGTGGTGCGGAAGCGCAGCACGCCGTCGGCCTCCTCGGCCGTCAGGCGGCCCTCGACGAGCATGTAGTTGACGTGGGCGATCAGTTCGCCGGCGGCAAATCCCATCTGGTGCGCATCCAGCACGTGCTTGTGGAATACGACCGGTACCAACTCCTTCGAGGTTTTCGCGGTCTCCCGGCAGGCCTCGGCGATCAGCCGGCAGCGTTCCTCGTGATGGTCGGCAAGCTGCTTGATCCGCGTCTTCATGCCGTAGAACGGCACGCCATGGCCGGGCAGCACCAGCACGTCGTAAGGCAGCGTCGTCGTGAGGCTCGCCAGCGACGCCAGGTATTCGCCGAGCGAATTCTGTTCCGGCTCCACTGCCCAGACACTGACATTGGGCGAGATCTTGCTCAGTACCTGGTCGGCTGACAGGAACAGCTTGTCGGCGGCGCAATAGAGCATCACCTGGTCGAGCGCATGTCCGCCGCCGGTGACCACCTTGAAGCGCCGCGTGCCGATCACGACCTCGTCGCCATGGGTGAGGCGGCGATAGGACGGCGGCAACACCGATACCCGCTTCAGGTACTCCTGGCCGCGGCCCAGCAGCTTGTCGGTGAGGTCCTCGTCCATGCCGTGGCGACGGAAGAACAGCCGCTGCGCCTTCAGTCGCTCCTCGGTGCCGCGGTTCTGGTGATAGACCGACTGCAGATATTCGACCTGCGACATGTGAAGCGCGCAGCCGAACCGCTCGACGATCCATCCCGCCAGACCAACGTGATCAGGATGCGAATGAGTCACGATCAGGCGGGTGATGTTCACGCCCTTGAGCGGGCCTTCGAACAGCGTGGTCCAGGCTCCGATCGATTCCTCATTGCCGAAACCCGAATCGATCATGGTCCAGCCGTCGCCATCGGCGAGCAGATAGATGTTCACATGGTTGAGACGGAACGGCAGCTTCAGCCGTACCCAGAGCACGCCGGGCATCACCTCCACGACCTGGTCCGGGCCGGGGTGATTTTCGAAGGGGTATCGCAGTGCCTCGGCCGAGGACTGCACGCTGTCCGTTTTCGAATGCATCGCTTATCGGCTTAGCGGTACCTGTCGCCCGGCGCTAGCTCAAAAAAGCAGACCCCGGTCCGGATAATGGGCAGGGATATCCCGTGGCCCGGATGAAGCGAGAAGCGCAATCCGGGGCCATCCCGCCCCGGACTGCCAATCCCGGACTACGCTGCGCTCCACCCGGGCTACGGCGGTTCCCGCTTACGCCGCGCGGATGTTCGACAGGAACGCGTCGATTTCGGCGCGCAGCACCTCGGCCTCGCGGCGCAATTCGCTGGAGGCGTTCAGCACGTCGCCGGCGGCGGTGCCGGCTTCAGCCGAGGCGCTGCTGACGCCGACGATGTTGCTGGAGACCTCGCTGGTGCCGCCGGCCGCGTGCTGGATGTTGCGGGCGATCTCGCGCGTAGCTGCGCCCTGTTCCTCGACCGCCGCGGCGATCGCGGTGGTGACGTCGTTGATCTCGCCGATCGTATTGCTGATGTTGCGGATCGCGGACACGGCCGTCGTCGTCACGTCCTGCATGCTGACGATCTGCTGGCGGATCTCGTCGGTTGCTTTCGCGGTCTGGTTGGCGAGGCTCTTCACCTCGGAGGCGACGACGGCAAAGCCGCGGCCGGCTTCGCCGGCGCGCGCCGCCTCGATGGTGGCGTTGAGCGCGAGCAGATTGGTCTGCGAGGCGATGGTCTGGATCAGGTCGACCACCACGCTGATGCGGGTGGCGTTCTCGGCGAGGCCCTGCATGGTGACGTCGGTCTGGCCGGCTTCTTCCACCGCCTTGCGCGCGATCTCCGCCGAGGTCACGACCTGGCGCCCGATCTCGGCGATCGAGGAAGAGAGCTCCTCGGTGCCCGCGGACACCGTCTGCACGTTGACCGAGGTCTCCTCCGCGGCGGAGGCGACCGTGTTCGCCAGTGCGCTCGACTGGTCGGCGGTCGCCGACATGCTCTGTGCCGTCGACTGCATCGAATTGGCCGCATTCTGCAGGCTGTCGAGCGCGCTGCGGACGGTGGATTCGAATTCGACGATACGGGCTTCCATGCGCGAGGCGCGCTCCGCCTTGGCGGTGCGGTCCTTGTCCTGTTCGGCCGAGAGCGCGCGGCCCTCGATCATGCTTTCGCGGAACACCGTCAGCGCCTTGGCCATCGCGGCGATCTCGTCATCCTGGCGGCTCTGATAGATCTCGGTCTCGAGATCGCCGGCCGACAGCCGCTGCATCGAGTCCTGCAGGCCCTTGAGCCGCTTGAGAATGCTGCGGCCGACATAGAGCCAGACGAACAGGATCGAGCCGATCAGGGTTGCGACGCCGAGCGCGAGCATCACCATGGTCGCAAACGAAATCTCCTGGCGTGCCTGGCTGGTGGACGTGTCGGTCGCCTTCCGCACGCCGTCAACGAGCTGTTGCACGCTGATGCCGAGGCCGACGTTGAGCTTGCGCGTCTCTTCCAGGATGGTCTCGCCGAAATCGGTGGCGTCCAATTCCTTCTGGCGGACCTTGAACACGCCGGTCTTGCCCTGGCCGAGCGCCTGCAGCTTTGCGGCGGCTTCGGCGAGCGTCTTGGCGCTCAGGCTCTTGGGCAGTACTTCGAGGTTGGATTTTACCTGTGCGAGTACCTGCTTGAAATCCTTCTCGATCGCTTCCAGCGTGTCGCTGCTGGTCGCCGACAGCGCGGCGGCCATGTTGGAGGCCATCAGATTGCCGCTCGCGATCACGTTGCCGAGCTGTTCGACGGTGCGTGCCGCATTGCTCGCATCATCGGACGATGGATCGGCGGAGCCGAGGATCGCGTGAAGCTGCATCTGCGAATCCACCATTGCCGGTGCGGAGGCCGCGACGAACTCGGCCTGTGCCTTGCGCAGCGCCTCATACTGTTTCTCGTGCAGCGCCGCCGTCTCCAGCCGCTCGCGCGCGGCCGAGCCAAGGCTCTGGATCACGTCGTCGATGTTCTTGACGGTTTCGGTGAGCGCGTTGCCGATCGCCTTGTCGGCGCCGAGCTTGATGATCTCGTCGAGCTTCTGCAGCGCGTGCGTCTGGGTTTCCTTCATCTTGCGCGAACGCTCGTTCAAGGACTCTTCGGTGCGCGCAGCGAGCAGCGCCGGTCCCTGGCTCGCCAGGCTCGCACTCTGCGCCGACAATTGCAGGCTCGCGGCAAGCCGCGGGATGTCGCGGCCGGAGAGGTCGCCCATGGTCTTGCCGAGCTGTTCGAACACCATCGCAGCGCCTGCGCTGATCACGATCGCCATGGCGGCGATGACGGCGAACGCCGCGAACAGGCTGCCCCGGACGCCCCATCGCGGACGTCGGATGCCCTTAAGTTTCAATTTACCGAAGCGGAATCGTAACGCCATCTGCCTGCCCCCGCAGTCACTGCCCTTGAGCTTGAATCCTCGCGCGGCAGTATCGCGATGGCGGGTTAACAAAATCGGGAACTTGAACGCCCGGCGCTGCAATTTTTGCCGCGCATGGCTGCGTTGAAGTAGCTTTGTACCGCACGTCGGAATTGATCGCGCGATGCTTGCAGAATTGTCGCATCCACAACCTCTCGAGAATCAAAAAAGGCCGGCGAGATGCCAGCCTTTCTCGATCTCTTGCTCGATCTCTTGGATTGGGATCAGTAGCCCGTGGCCACCGGCCCGCCGAAATTGCCGAGATTGAAGCGATAGTTGATGCCGGCCTTCACGGTGTGCTCGTCATTATGGAAGCTGCCGAATGGCACCAGCGGGGCTGGCGCGATGAAGCGGCTGTCGCCGAAATCGTAATATTGATATTCGGCCTTGGCCGACCAGTTGGGCGCGAACATGTATTCGATGCCGCCGCCGACGGTGAAGCCGTTGCGATGGCTGTCACTGAGCGCGAACCCGACCGGGACACCAACGAATGTCAGCATTTCGTTGTTGTCGGAATAGGCGTAGCCGCCCTTCGCGTAGACCAGGCCCGGGCCCCAGGTCCAGCCGATGCGGCCGGTGATCGAGCCGATCCCGCGCTGGTCGTTGCTGTAGACGAAGCCGCCGGGGAACGCCGCGTTGACCTGGTCGCCGCCGAGCCACGAGTACTGGCCTTCGACGCCGATCAGGAAGTTCGGATGGAATTGCCAGTCGCCGCCGACCTGGACGCCGCCGAGGAAGCGAGTGTTATCGTCGCCGAGCGCGAAGCCGCCAAAGCTGTCGCTGCCGCTGAAGGCGCCGCCGAGATGGCCGCCGATATAGAAGCCGGTCCAGTTGTAGATCGGTGCGGCGTAAGCTGGCGCCGGCGCTTTGCTGTAATAAGGACGGGCGCCGAGATCGGCGCCGAATACCGGCGCGGCGGCGGCGAGCGCCACGAGGGCAACGGTTGCGAGCAGGATCTTCTTCATTTCATTCCCCGGAGATTCAAAACGAGACGCTGCGCGCAGCGCCCCCGTGGCGCGAGTAAAGACCGCATTTGAATAAAATCATGTCAGCGCGGGGCGATTGCGGCTGATTGTCCAACCTGTTGGTCGGTAATTGTTTTTTGTGCTTAACGGCGGCTTAAGGAACCGTGAATGAAGGCTTAATTGCCCTTTGCTCCCAGGCAAGGTTCGCTTAACCAAGCCTGCGCCGGATGTCCTCGCGCATCTGCTCGCGGAATTGAGCCCTGCGCCCCGGCCGCTCCTTCTCCGGGACGTCATGGCGGTCGAACACGTTGAACTTCTCGAGGATCGGATAGTGTTCGCTGGCCATCGCCAGCACGCGCAGGAGATCGGCGGCTTGCGCGCTCGGTCCCGTCACCTCCCAGCGGCGAATGGTGTTGGCGCCGTCGGGCGCCTTCAGCCCGCATAGCCTGGCCATGTCGGCCACCGTGAGCGGCTGGCGGATGGCCTCGCCGAGGTGCTCGCGAAGCCTTTTCAGTTCTGGTCCAGTCACGGGATACCCCCTTCAGATCATTGCCAGATCACTGGCGCGCACCATTCGGTGAATTGTGAACTGGCTCACATGGCGCACCGTGCAAGCAAGTTATACCGCTCCCCGATTCCTGATGAGGAGGAAATCATGCGCAGCCTGATTGAAAGCCTCACGCCCGATGCGCGCCGAATCGACTGGAAATGGATCGGCGCCGTGTTCGCGTTTTATGTGGTGGTGATGGTGATCGCAGCCAGCCTGCTGATGACCCATCGATCCACGAAAGGCTCGGCCTACGAGATGTCGCTGGCTGCGGTCGCCTGCGTATCCTGCGCGCTTGCCGCCGATTGATCGACCGCGTCACGTTGCCAGCGGACGAAATCGGATCATGATCTCATTTTCTATTCGAGCGAGATATTCTTGAAAAACCACTTCTCCGGATCACGGCTGAACTTCCGAATGATGTTCGATCACGTCCGGCGGCGTCACCACCATCAATAATCGCGCCGGTCCAAGTCCGGCATTGCGGCCCATATGCGGCCGATCGCCGAACAGATGGACGCAATCGCCCTGGTCGAGCACGAAGCGTTCCTCGCCGATCTGAAATTCGATCCTGCCCTCGAGCACGTAGAGGATCTCCTCGCCCTCGTGGGAGAGCAGCTTGATGTCGAGGTCGGAGGTAACCGGAAAATCAAGCACGAAGGCGCTGAGCTTGGGGTCCGTGAGGTCGCCCGAGAGCCAGTGATAGTCGTAGCCGTTGGCGGAGTGCGGAGGGGAGGTCTCGCGCTGGCGGCGGCGCGAGATGGTGTAGTATTTGGGCGCCTGGACGTCGGCGGAATCCTCGAACAGGTCGCGCAGCGGAATGTTCAGCCGGGTCGCGATCAGGATCACGTTGGCGATCGACATCGCCGCTTCGCCGCGCTCCACCCGCGAGAGATAGGCCGCCGAGAGGCCGGTGTCGTTGCCGAGCGCCTGCAGCGTGAGCTTTCGATCCGTGCGCGCTTTGCGGATTCGCGCGCCAAGTTGCCGGGCGATCAGCCGCGCCTGATCCATGGCTCCTCCCGAAAGCTACTGTGATTGCTTACCGGGACTTGCTCTAGAGGTGATTTGCATCGGGCGCAAGATCAGCGGTAAAAACGGCGCAAGCTTCGGCTTGCGCCGTGTCATAATGTGCAAGTCACTTCTTGATGAGCGGACACGCGCTCGCTTCCAGTGGCGGAAACACCTTGTCGGCCGGCAAGGTGGCCAGCACCTTGTAATAGTCCCATGGCTCCCTGGACTCCTGCGGCTGCTTCACCTGCATCAGGTACATGTCGTGCATCAGCAGCCCGTCCTCGCGGACCCTGCCGTTGCGGGTGAAGATGTCGTCCACCGGCAGCTCCTTCATCTTCGCCATCACGGCGCCGGCTTCATCGGTCCGGGCCGCTTCGATCGCGCGAAGATAATGGCGCACCGCCGAATAGACGCCGGCTTGCGTCATCGTCGGCATGGCTTTGTGCAGCTTGAAGAACTTCTCCGACCAGGCGCGCGTCTCCGGGGTGCGGTCCCAGTAGAAGGCGGAGATGAAGCGAAGGCCCTGGGTGCTGGCGAGGCCCATCGCATGGATGTCGGTGATGAAGACGATCGGCGCCACGAAGGTCTTGCTCTTGTTGATGCCGAATTCTGCCGCCTGCTTGATCGCATTGGCCATGTCGGCGCCGGCGCTCGCCAGCGCCACCACCTTGGCCTTCGAGGATTGGGCCTGCAGCAGATAGGAACTGAGGTCGGCGGTGTTGAGCGGGTGGCGCACTTCGCCCTCGACGGCGCCGCCGCCTTCGGTCACCGCCTTGCGGATATCGTTGGCGAAGGCATGCCCGAATGCGTAATCGACCGTCAGCAGAAACCAGCTCTTGTCGCCGCCATCGGTCATGGTCCTGGCGAGGCTGTAGCCATTGGAATAGCTGGTATAGACCCATTGCGCCGAGGTCGCGGTGCACGCCTTGCCGGTGAAATCGGACGAGGCCGCCATGATGATGGCGATCCTGTTCTTGTCCTTTGCCAGGGCCTGCACCGCAAAGCCGACCGACGAGTTCGAGAAATCGGCGACCATGTCGACACCGTCCCGGTCGAACCATTCGCGCGCCTTCGCCGCACCGATGTCGGCCTTGTTCTGATGATCGGCGGAGACGAGCTCGATCCTCTTGCCGAGGACGGTGCTGCCGAACTCCTCGATCGCCATTTTTGCGGCGACCACCGAGCCGGGACCGGCCAGATCCGCATAGAGCCCGGACTGGTCGTTCATGATGCCGATCTTGACGAAGCCGTCCGAGATGACCGGTTCGGCGGCCCGGCCCTGCGGTGTGGCCAGGACCAGGCCGATCGGCACGGCTGCGAGGGCGAGGAATTTCGTCAGTGACGGCATCTTGCTTCTCCTTTGGATTTCGCTCCGCGGCGACATTTGTTGGGAACCCACCTAATTTTGCATATCATGCACTTTTGTGCAGGACCAAATTATCGGCATTGCTGATAATGAAATAGTCTGGACGATATTTGCATAATATGCAAAAATTCCTCATTCGAAGCTCACCGGCCGCTCGCGCCGGAAAAGTCAAAGAAAACGGGAGTAGGGAATGTCGGATGCGGTCCGGATGTCGCTGGCTGACGTGCACAGGTCGGCCAAAGCCGCGCTGCTTGCGCAACGATTTGGTGCATCACATGCAAATGCGATTGCAAATACCGTGACCATGGCCGAGCGGGACGAGTGCCGGCATCACGGCTTGTTCCGGCTGCCTTTCTACATGAACGGGCTGCACTCGGGTCAGGCGTCGCCGGACGCCGAGCCCGAACTGTCAGTGCTGGCGCCTGCTGTGATCAAGGTCGATGCGAAATACGGTTTCTCGCCGCTGGCGCTGGAGCGCGGCGCGGAGCCGCTGGCTGCGCTCGCCAAGAAGATGGGGATCGCGGCGATGGCGGTGAACAACGCGCTCAACGTCGCAGCCCTTTGGCCGGAAGTCGAGCGGCTGGCGGAGCACGGCCTGGTCGGCTTCGCCTTTGTCGCCGCCAGCCCCTATGTCGCGCCGGCCGGCGGCACCAAGCCGCTGTTCGGCACCAATCCGATGGCGTTCGCCTGGCCGCGAAACGGCAAGCCTCCGGTCGTGTTTGATCAGGCCTCGAGCGCCAGCGCCCGCGGTGAAATCCAGCTCCGCCTTCGCGACGGCAGGACCCTGCCCGACGGCTGGGCCATCGGACCGGACGGCAGGGCAACCAACGATCCGGCCCAGGCGCTGGCCGGCGCGCAGCTTCCGTTCGGCGGCTTCAAGGGCTCCAACATCGCCATGATGGTGGAATTGCTGGCCGGGCCGCTGCTCGGCGATGTCCTCAGCTTCGAAGCCGGCGAGCGCGACAAGGCGAACACGGGTGCACCTTGCGGCGGAGAACTCGTGATCGCGATCGATCCGGTCCGCTGCATGGCGAATGGGGACCGCGCCAGACAGCTCGACCACGCCGAATTGCTGTTCGACAAGATGCTGGCGCAGGATGGTGTGCGGCTGCCATCCGACCGCCGCTACGAGGCCCGCAAGCGCACCGAAGCCGAAGGTGTGCTGGTGCCGAAATCGCTCCACGATTCGATCGAACTCTACATCGCTGGCAAGCGAGTGGCCGAGCGGAATGCCTATGAGGGCGATCACCTGACGCATCGCAAGGATGCCGGTCAGGCGGTGGCGATATGAGGGCTGCCATGACAGGCTCGACATTGACGCCAACCGAACGGACCCGCGTCCGGCTTCATCCGGAGCGCGCCGTTTATGATTGCGAGGTGATGTACCGCATTCTCGACGAGGCGCTGGTTTGTCACGTCGGTGTCGTGGTTGATGGCGCACCGCGCGTGCTGCCGACCGCGATCGTCAGGATCGACGACTTCGCCTACATCCATGGCAGTCCCGCCAATCAATCGCTCGCGGCGCTGGCGGCCGGCGCTCCGGCCTGCATCACCGTCACTCTGATCGACTCGATCGTTGCAGGACGATCGGGGTTCGGCATGAGCATGGACTACCGCTCCGTGATGATTTTTGCGATGGCAGAAAAGATCGTCGATCCCAGGGAGAAGGAGCGCCTGGTTGCGGCGTTCATCGAGGATATCTGCCCGGGCCACCAGGTCCGTCCGCCGAAACCGAAGGAGATCGCCGCCACGCTCTTCCTGCGGTTTCCGCTGACCGAAGCCTCGGTCAAGATCAGGAATCAGGGCGTGGTGGATCCCGAGGAGGATTATCGGCTCGACGCCTGGTCGGGTGTGATACCGCTGCAGCTCACCGCCGGCGAGCCCCGTAATTGTCCGGCCTTGAAGCCCGGCATCGCCGTTCCCGATTATGCGAAGGACTATCGCCGCGGCACGTGAGGCCATGGTTCGAGCTGTGTATCGTCAGTGCGCCGATGACGACCGGCGCTCTGACGTTGGTCAGGTCGCTGCGAACCAGGGAGCGCACATCAAATCTGTCTGCCAAGGTGCACTGTGCATTGTTTGCCATGGTGCATTCGCAACTTCTCAGTTCGCCACGCCCATCGCAGTGATGAATTGGTGAGCACAATCGGCCGCAATCATCATCTCGCAATGTTTCTGCTCCCGCCTGCTGCGCAACCCCGCCATGCATCATTCGTTTTGACAGCGATGTGATTTGCGCCGAAAGAAGGCGCGCTTCTTGTATGTGCGTCGTTGGGGAAGGACGTCTCAGAACGAAGCGCGCATGAACGTTTCGTAATGCGGTCGTTGGTCTGTTGATGTTCGCTGAACATTTTATTGGGGGCGCGCCAGTTGCTGTTGCCGGTCATCGATCGTGGAGATCGCAGTCTTCGCGATCATCTTTCGCAGGTGGGGGCGGCTGCGACCGTGAACTCTGATCTGCACTACCAAAGGTGGATCTGGTGGCCTGAACGTGAGGATCTCTCGCTCGAGTTCACGCGGTTGCTGGCTTCCGCCCAGGAAGGCGGCGCGACCTTTTCGGAATGCTGGCTCACCGCCAGCCGCATCGATTTCACCGGCGACGATGGTGACGATTCCTGGCACCGGGAATGGACAGCCACCGCGGAGGTTAATCGCGGGCGGGCTTTATCTGCAGCAGCGCAAGGCCATCCAGCGACGGCCAGGAGTAACTGGCTTCGCGCCATCAACTATTATCTTACCGCCGCCTATGCGTTTGATCTCTCGCCGGACAAGCGGCGGTCCGCGCTCGCCTCGATGCGCGAATGTGCCGCGAACTATCTCAACTGCCGTGAGCCTCGTGGCGAAGTCGTCTCGATCCCATGGCTGAGCGAGTTCGCCTTGCAAGGGTACTATCTGCCTGCGCCCGCAAGCGGCGATGCTGCGCCGG
Source organism: Bradyrhizobium sp. BRP22 (assembly GCF_020194175.1). Classification (GTDB taxonomy): domain Bacteria; phylum Pseudomonadota; class Alphaproteobacteria; order Rhizobiales; family Xanthobacteraceae; genus Bradyrhizobium. The sequence goes on from NZ_JADYVX010000004.1 coordinate 69,780, forward strand.
TAGTGATCTGTATCGGCGAACCCGGGCATCACAAAGAAGAGTTTCTATTCAAGCTCGCACGCCACGCCTCCGAGCGCGGGATGGCGCTGCTTGCAGTGGACATCCTGGGTGATGACACCGGCCTGACGTTCGAAGAGGTGTCGCTTCGCCACAAGCCTGAGCACGCGATTGCGCCCATCATGGATTATCTCATCGGCAGGGACGACGTCGATGAGCGACGGATCGCGATCCTCGCCTACGGCTGGAGTTCATCCTTTGTCGCGCGCGGCATCGCCTTCGACCATCGGTTTGCCGCGGCCGTTTGCGACGGCGGCATTTGGGATCTGCATTTGGGATCATTTCTGGATCCGCAGAACAGACCGTTCGACGTCGAGCCTTGTCCGGAGCTGCAAGCTGACCGCATCCTGATGAGCATCAAGTGTCCGTTGTTGGTCGCTGCAAGCGCGCGCGGCGGGCTCAAGGCGGATCGGATCGCCGAATTGACGGATCGGTTGCGCGCGGGGCGAGGCGACCGGGATGTCACGGTCGAAATATCCGAGGGCACGGAGACCGCCGCGGGGCAGGGTCGCTCCGACAATCCAATCCTCGCCAACGAGTTCATCTTCGATTGGATCGCGTCCCGCATCGGGGCGCAGTCTTTAATAATATGATGGCGCACAGGCCCTGCTGACGCAGTCCCCTACCGGTTTCCCTAGAGCATTTTCGGTTCTGATTGAATCAGAACCGAAGCTCTAGATTCTTGTTTTGACGCGTTTTCTTCACGCGAACCGGTATCCACTTCGCTCGAAAACGCTCTAAAGCATGATCTCCGCGCAAGCGCTTCGCGCTTATCGGGAGAGAAAGCCGGTGTTCAATTTTCCGGATCATGATCTAGAAATCAGCAGCGACTTTCAGGCGGGCCTTTTCCAACCGCCTCTTGAGGACAGCGAGCTTGTTGGTCAGATCATCCAGCTCGCGCGGGCTGAACTCGGCGAAAATGAACTCGTTCAGGCTTTCCTGCTGCGAGGTCAGGCTCGCGAGTTGCTTGTAGGTCTTGTCGGTGAGCGACATCTTCACGATGCGCGCGTCTTCCTTCGCCGGCCTGCGGCGGACGAAACCCTTCTTCTCCAAAAGCTTCGATTGGGTTGTGACGAACGACGGATCGACATGCAGCATTTTTGAGACGGCATTGACGGGCACGCCGTCGCCCTTATCGAGGTCCGCAAGCGCCACGATCATCATCCATTGCGGCCCGCTGATTCCGAGCTTCTTGGCCCAGAAGTAGCGAATTTCCTCAAGATGAACGCTGATCGCGGCGATTTCCCAGGCGAATCGCCGAATGACATCCTGATTCTTGCTGGCGGACTCATCCATGGGCACCGTGCTCATCCCTTGCCCGATTCCATACCGGATGTCGGGCGGAAACGACACGGTATTCCGTTAAGTGCGTCAATATGCACGGAAAATTGACGGCAGCCGCGTCTTTGCACGCTGGCCGCGCATCAGTTGCCGAAAAGACACATCGGAATGGCAATCAATATATGAGTGAGTAAACTAATTTGATTATCTAAATTGCACATGCATAACTTTCATTCCGACGGAGGGGGGCTCCCGACCGTCTCGTCTCAGGTGGCTCTCGTAAGTCCACCGGCTTGAGAGATGCGTTGATCCTCAACGTTTTTTCGATGGCAGTCTTATCCGCTTTGCACGGGGGTTCGTGCACAGCACTTACTTGGAGGTTAACAATGAAGGTGGCTAAGAGCCTTATCCTCGGCTCAGCGGCGGCTCTGCTCGCCATGGGCGGGGCACAGGCAGCCGATCTTCCCGTCAAGGCCAAAGCGGTCGAGTACGTGAAGGTCTGTTCGCTCTACGGTGCCGGTTTCTGGTACATCCCGGGCACCGATACCTGCATGAAGATCGGTGGTTATCTGCGTGTCGACACCACGTTCAACGGCGGCATCTACGGTTCGCAGGCCTGGAGCGGTGATGCTGGTCAAGGCAACCGCTATCAAGACTACTTCTCCGCCCGCTCCCGTATGGCGCTGACGGTCGATACACGCACCGCGACCGAATATGGCGTCGTCCGCACCTTCGCTCAGGGCGACTTCCAGTTCGATACGCTCGGCAACAACACCTACAGCCCGAACTCGGTCAACGGTTCGCTTCCGGTCGCCGGTGCCAACCTGCTGCACACCCCCGGCGGCGGCTATGTCGCGGTCGAATTCGTGTTCATCCAGTTCGCGGGCTTCACCTTCGGTAAATCGTCTTCGGCCTTCGCGACGCCGTGGCACGGTTATCCGGGCAACATCTCGTCGAACCTGCTCGGCGGTCATGACACCGTCACCGGCGTGAACAACATCCAGTACACCGCGCAGTTCGGCAACGGCATCTCGGGCACCATCGGTCTCGATGATCCGACCGTTTTCAACCGCACCTCGGTCTACAATCTCTCCACCGCGATCGGCGCGGCCGGCACCACCGGCAACGCCTATGCCGGCGTGCATTCGCCCGACATCGTCGGCAACATCCGCATCGATCAGGCCTGGGGTCTGTTCCAGATTTCCGCCGCAGCGCATGAAGTCAGCGGCTCCTACAACGTGCTGAACACGACAGGGGCCCCTCCCGGTGGCGTCGGTCTGCCGGGTGCGGCGCCGGTCGCTGGCTCGGAGCTGTCCGGTCACCCCGACACCAAGTGGGGCGGCGCGGTGATGGCTGCGTTGCAGATCAAGAACATCCCGACCGGTCCCGGCGACGACATCAAGTTGGATGCGACCTATGCCGTCGGCGACACCAAGCAGGTGATCTCGACGTCGTCGGCTTCGCCGAACTTCGCGATCTTCGGCGGCAGCAACGCCGGCTATCAGAGCATCGGCCTCGGTGTGACGACTGACGCCGTCTGGTTGCCAGGCTTCGCGGGCGGCGACGGATCGCTGAAGCTCACCAAGGCGTGGGGTATCCGTGGTGCGTTCAACCACAACTGGGATCCCTACTGGTCGACCAGCTTGTTCGGCAGCTACTCCTCGGTCCGTTACGACGGCACCGTGGGTGACCTGTCGACTGCCAAGGGTGCGTATTGCGCCGCCTTCGCTGCGAGCCATCCGGGCCTTGGTGTGAGCTACACCTGCGATCCGAGCTTCAACGTCTCGCAGCTCGGCCTCGTCACCCGCTGGACTCCGGTCAAGAACCTGACGTTCTCGGCTGAAGCGATCTGGCTCCACCTCGACCAGAAGTATCAGGGCACGTCGACCTTTGGCGCCGGTGCTCCGAAGCCGGTCGCGACCTACGAGTTCAAGGACCAGGATACGGTCAGCTTGCAGATCCGCGCTCAGCGCAACTTCTGATCTGTTCGATCTGACTCAAGTCTGGAGAATCCCCGGCAGGAAACTGCCGGGGATTTTTCTTATTGCGAATGGTGAGTGGCGAATCGCGAGTGTCGTGGGAGTGCGCGAGGTCCAGTCGCATCTCCTGTTCGCCACGCGCTATTCGCCGTTCGCTACCCCCGCAGCTTCGGCATAGTGCATGACCGAAAAAACATGATTTACTCAGGTAATTTTCTAAGGTAGTAAGGAGTCAAGTCGGTGCAGCATGGCCGGCCCGTTAGGTCTCGCTGAGATATGACCTCTTAATGCTAAACCTCCGAAACCTCCGGCAATGCCCTGCCGGAGGTTTTTCATGTCCGGCGACCGCGGCGGAAGCCGCGTGCTCCGCCTCGCCTGATTCGAGCAGCGCGGCTGGTCGAAGCTCGCGACGGTCGCGATGTGGAAAGCCGTCGCCCGATCAATCCCGTTCTTGCATCATCGCGACGCCGGACCCGCTGCCACAGTGCTCAGGCGGCTTCTCGCCCCTGGCGGCACAGAAGCGGGAAAAGGAACGATCGTTGAGATACAGCGTGCCCGAATAGCTGTTCCCAACCACGACGCCGTCGAAGACAAAGGGATATCCCTCCTGCCTCAGAATCATCCGCGCTCCGTCGAGACTCCAACGTCCCGACAGCGTGGCCTGGATCGGCCTGCCGCTTGCGGCATCGCGTCCGTCCTCGCGGTAGCTCCCGTCCAGGCTCATTCGCCACGTGTAGACATATCGCGGGAAAGCATCGGGAATGATCGCCGTCCAGACGGTGCCCTCCACACCCGCGGCGGCATCGCGCGAAAGAACTGCATTAAGCTGCAGGCACCAGAGGAGCGCGCACCAGCCTGCGAGTGAGAAAAACCGGCCGACATCGTTTGCTATTAGTCTAGGGCGCGGATCGCGCAAGCAATCTGCCGAACGGCTCCTTGGCCCTTTCGACCATGTAGCGCGAGCCAGCCAAGCTGAAATGAGTCCGGTCCCAATAGAGCCAATAACCTTCCGCCACGACCGGGCATTCGGCACCACAGAAATAATCGACCGGTCGAAGGAGCTCAATCCGATCAGGCCATTTGGCCTGAACCCGTGAGAGCATTGCGTTGATCTTGCTGCCCGATCGCTCGACATCTTCCTTCCTCGAAGGTGGGCACGGCGGCAAAGGAGCATGCAATAAAGGGCCCTGCAACAACCTAGGCCGATTGATCTCGCAGCTGGCGTCAACCTGCGCGCCGATGAGCAGGATCTGACGCCCTTCGACAACTGATACCAAAGTCTGCGTCAGCGCATGTTCCAGCTTTGAGTAGGAATTCCTTTCGTCCGTCCAATTCCTCCCTTGGGTGCTGTCGTGGTAGTCGACCGCCGCATCGTCGTAAATGTCCCAACGCTGGACAAAGATCACGGGCAGGCGCGTTTCTCTCATCCGTGCAAGTGCTTGGTCGCGAGCCTGAATGCAACCTTCCCTGTTCCGAGATCTCAATGTGATGTCTTGAAGCATCGGGCAGCCGGCACTGCCCAGCACTTCCATCCTGATGCTCATGCGCTTCATCAGCGGCTCGATGCCTCTGCCGTACTGATGAGCGTGGGAATCGCCGACCAGCTGAAACCCGACCGATCCGTTGAACGGCTCGATATCCTCGATCAGGGATGGTCCATTCAGCCGCGCATGTTCAAGACGGCTCTCGGGCAGCCTCCAGGCGAAGCCTTTCGATAGGAAGGTGAGATGCGTGATGGTAACCAGCGGAATGATGATGGCACCGAACTGGAACGCATTCTTCCATGCGTCCGCAGGGCCAAGTCCCGAGCGCTGAATGAAGCGACGCTCGATGAAGCGGTACATCAAAGTCGCGACGATGATCATGACAGGCAGCATCGTCAGGGTGCCGGTCCAGCCATCGGCGCTCTCTCCGAAAATGAAGCGGCCGAAGAAAATGATGGGCCAATGGCATAAATAGAGAGAGTAGGAAATCGTACCAATGCCTGCGACGATCGGATGCGAAAGACTCCGCGAGGTTACCGTATTCTCGCCTGCCAGAATGGTGGCTGCGGCGCCGAGGCACGGAATGAGGACCATCACTTCCAGGTTCGCCGTTGTAGGCCTCAGAAATACCGCCCCTGCTGCGATGAAGAGCATGCCGAAGGCGGCAAGGGATTCTCTCGCGATCCGGCTCAACCGATGCTCGTCAACAAACAGCATCAGGGCGCCGCAGCCGAACTCAAAGATTCGAAACGGCATCAGGAAGAATGCCGCTGACGGATCGATCCTCCCCACAAGGAATGCTCCAAGCAGAGAGCTGGTCGTCACCAGCAGAATGATTTCGCGCAGCCGGCCGCTTCGATACGCCAGTACAATGAGGGCCGGCCAGACGAGATAGAACTGCTCCTCCAGCGAGAGAGACCAGAAGTGCAGCAGGGCCAGTTCATCGGAGGTCCGGGCAAAGTATTGGTACGATTCGCGCCAATACTGGATATTGGCGATCGACAGCAGCGCGTGGGTGCATTCCTTTGCAAGATCAAGAAACATCGCCGGCGCACACCAAAGCGCCCCGCCAGGTACGTCGCGATGATCGTGATGATTAGCGCCGGATAAATGCGTCTGGTTCTGCGCACATAAAACCGGCCAAACGAAAAATCACCGAGCGACAAATCCGTCAGAATACTACGCGTGATGAGGTACCCGGAAATCACGAAGAACACGTCGACGCCGACGAAGCCTCCCTCGAACCCCGGCACCCTCAGATGAAACAGAACGACGCAGATGACGGCGACCGCCCTGAGTTGAACGATCTCGGTGCGAAGGGAACTCTTCATACGGACACGGCTTCAGCGAGCGCTGGTTGGTCAAATGATGAATTCCCCTCTAAGTTGCACAATGAATGGCTCGGGAGCAAGTTGATCTGTTATCGGCCTTCCGCCTGAAGTCGCGCTCTCTCGATTACCGCGACAAGCGCAAGCAAGGCGATCTGTGCATTATTTGCGGAGCCGTAGATGGAAGGGCCCACCTATAAGGAAGTGCTCTGACGGCCGGCCCATGCACCGGCGGCCTTGTCGAAGACAACAAGGTACGCAATGCGGACGCGCAACAACGAAAGGCAGGCATTCATGGACGTCACACGCCGAACTCTGCTGGGCAGCGTCGCGGCCTGCTTCGCGGCAGGCGGCGGCGCCCCGGCGTTCGCACAGGGTGCCTGGCCCACGCGTATCGTGCGGTTCGTCTCACCGTATGGCGCAGGCGGTGCCAACGACATCTCGCTGCGGATCCTGACCGAGCAGCTCGAGCGTCAGCTTGGCCAGCAATGCATGGTCGAGAACCGGCCGGGCGCGGGCACGCGCCTCGCCAACGAAGCGGTCGCGCGCGCCGCGCCTGATGGCTACACGTTCCTGTACGCTGCAGCACCCTATGCGACCGCTGAAGCCCTGTTCGGAAAGCTTGGCTATGACCGCAAGGACCTGCAGCCGGTGGCGATGGCGGTTATTGCGCCGCTCTTCCTGATCATCAGCGCCGAGGCACCGTTCAAGAACCTGCAGGAGCTGATCGCCCACGGCAAGGCGCAGCCCAACGGGCTCACCTTCGCCTCTCCGGGCGCCGGCTCGCAACCTCATCTGGCGGCCGAGTTGTTGTTCAGGGATGCAGGCGTGAAGGGTCTCAACGTTCCGTTCCGTGGCGATGCGATGTCGTACACGGAATTGCTGGCAGGCCGCGTCGACGCCACGTTGACCGCGATCAGCACGGCCTTGTCTTATATCCAAAGCGGCAAGTTCCGGGTGCTCGGCGTGGCTTCGGCCGACCGCAGTTCGATCTATCCGGAAGCGCTCACCTTGCGAGAACAAGGCTTGTCCAGCGTGATCGCCGCTGGCTGGTATGGTTTCATGGCGCCGGCTGCGACGCCGCCTTCCATCATCCATCGCCTGCAGGACAAGATCGTCCGCATCCTTGCCGATGCCGACGTCAAGCAGAAGCTGTTCGCTCAGAGGGCTGGAAGCTCGCGGCAGCACGGCCGCGGAGTTCGGCGCGTTCATCGACGCCGAGACGCGTAAATGGGGTCAGGTGATCCGCGACGCCGGCCTCAAAGGGGAATGAACATTCGTCCTCGCGTTGACCGCGCGATTTCGCGTTTATCGCGAGCATCGATCTAGATGCACGTTTTCGGATCGCGGCGCTGCACTGCAACTGTCCTGCTTGGAATCCAATGTACCAGCGCGCTCGCGCCGCGCTGGCTGACCGCTCGCGAACGCCTCGCTCTCGCTCAGCAGCGATCACACTCAGTCGCTGCGCGCATCGTTGGAATGAAATGCGTTAAGCACATCATTCATTGGAATCCTTTTCCAGGCATGGTCCTTTCATCGCCATATTTTGGGATGATTTGTGTTTGCAAGGAGCGTAACGTCGCACGCTAAGAAACAAAAAATGATCTTGGGAGGAACGCGCCGATGAGTCGGACGAAGCATTTCGTTTGGGCATCCATCACCTGTCGCTTTCGGCCGACCGGGTACTCGCAGGATCACGTTCCCGCCGGGACGTAGCCGATGATTGCCATAGCGACATCGGGACGTGATGGCGCGGGTCTTGATCGCGGCAGCCGGATCGCGCTGTCCCGCGGATCGGGACTCCTTGCGATTGGCTTGGTTGCCGTCGGAACCTGGCTGATGTCCGGGTCCGCCGCCGCCAATACAGCGCTGCAGGTGACGAACGCCCGCGTGCCACCATCCGAAGAGATCGGGATCAACCTCCCGCTTTTGATGACGATCAGGAACGATGCGGCGGAAGCCGACGCGATATTACGCGTCCGCTGTCCGTTCGCGAACTTCTCCGAGAAGCATACCGTCGATCGCGGCGAAGGCGCGCCGGCGATGCGCGAGATCAAGTCGATTCCGATTCCGGAAAGCAAGACCACCGAGCTCAAGCGCGACGGATATCACGTGATGCTGCTGCAGACCCGGCAGAAGCTTGTCGACGGCGAGAAGTTCACTTGCGCCATCGTCTTCCAGAAGGCCGGAACCAAAGAAACGGAGGTGGAGGTTTCCCGAACGCCCTGATCGCGGCAGCGGGCCGGGTGAGCCCGCTGAATGAGGCTTCTCGACTGAGCGGCTCGGATGTGCCGGACGCTCGATCCAACATGAACTAGCCAAAGGAGGGCATTACTCATGGAGCGATTTTCAGGTCATGCGACAATCACCAGGCGAGCGCGCCTGCTGGCGATAGCCGCCGCCACAGGAGGGATGCTGGCTGCACTGCCGGCGTTCGCTGCGGACGACGTCAACCAGGAGCGGCTGCTCAACGTCGACAAGGAGCCGGGCAACTGGCTGCATCATCACCAGAACTACTCCGGGCACCGGTTCTCCACCCTCAAGGAGATCAACCGCGATAACGTGAAGAACCTGAAGGTCGCCTGGACCATGCATCTCGGCGGTATCGAGCCGGGCGGCATCTGGAGCCATGGCGGCCTGGAAGGCACACCTATTGCCGAGAACGGCTTCCTCTATGTCACCGACGGATGGGGTTCGGTCTACAAGATCGATGCGCATGGCGGCCGCGGCCAGCTGGTCTGGAAGATGGATCCCAAGACCGACCGCGACTGGGCCGGTGCCGTGGCCTGCTGCGGTGTCGACAATCGCGGCGTCGCGCTATGGGGCAATCTCGTCATTTCCCACACGCTGGACGGCCGGCTGATCGCGACCAACAAGGAGACCGGCCAGGTCGCCTGGCAGCGCACGGTTGCCGATCCCGACAAGGGCGAGGTCATCACCGGGGCGCCGCTGATCGTCAAGGACATGGCGATCACTGGTGTGGCCGGCGCGGAATACGGCATCCGTGGCTGGATCGCTGCGACCGACCTCAAGACCCAGAAAGAACTCTGGCGCACCCATACGATTCCGGCCAAGGGCGAGCCAGGCAGCGATACCTGGAAGGACAGCAACAACGCGGCGGCCGCAGGCGGCGGCTCGACCTGGGTGACCGGCACTTACGATCCGGCGACCGACACCATCATCTGGGGCGTCGGCAATCCCGGACCGGACTGGGACAACGAGTATCGTCCGGGCGACAACCTCTACACCGACAGCTCGCTCGCCCTCGATGCCACGACCGGCAAGATCAAGTGGCACTATCAGCACACGCCGAACGACCCCTACGACTATGACAGCGTGGCGGAGAACGTGCTGGTCGACATCCCCGGACCCAGTGGGCCGCGCAAGCTCGCGCTCGAGGCCGACCGCAACGGCTTCGCCTATGCGATCGATCGCACCACCGGCAAGTTCATTTGGGGCCTTCCGTTCGTCAAGAAGGTCACATGGACCAAGGGGCTCGACCCGGAGAGCGGCAAGCCGATCGAGTATGACCCGAACAAGGCGGTGCAGACTTACATCGCCTCGGTGACGCCTAGCCGCACCAACATGGAAACCGACATCTGCCCCGGCAACATGGGCGGTAAGAACTGGCCGCCGACCGCCTACAATCCGGACCTGAAGCTCTGGTACATCCCTGTCATCGAGAGCTGCAACCGGATCAAGGTCGAGGTGGCTACTCCCGACAAGCTGAAGCCGCGGGAGTTCTGGACCGGTGGCGGCCCGAGCCAGCCGTTCAGGATCACCGGCAGCGTCACTGCGATCGATGTCACCAGCGGGAAGATCGCCGGCAAGTTGGAAACGCCGTTCCCCAATCTGGGCGGCATGCTCGCGACCCCCGATCTCGTCTTCACCGGTCAGCCGTCCGGCGAAGTGATGGCGCTTGATGCCAAGTCGCTGCAGAAGCTCTGGGAGTTCAACACCGGAGGCGGCGTCAACGCACCGCCGATGACCTTCACGGTCGATGGCAAGCAGTATCTCGCCATCCTCGTCGGTCTCGGTGGCGCCTGGGACAAGTGGTTCATCGATTCAACGCCCGAGCTGAAGAAGATCCAGCCCGGATCGATGCTCTACGTGTTCGCGCTCTGACCTTTAAACCATGGAGGGCCCGGGCAATGCCGGGCCCTCCCGCTGCTTCAACAAGAGACGTCATGATGATCTTCAATGCATCCCCGGCGGCGAAACGTGTGCTGCTTATGAGTGTCGTCGCCCTGAATCTTTCGATGCCGGCCATTGCATTCGCTCAGTCGGCGCAGGCGACGGCTTCGGATCCGACCAATGCCGGCAAGGCGGTGTTCAGCAAGGCCAATTGCATGGGTTGTCACAAGTGGCACGGCAATGGCGGCGGTGGTTACGGCGGCGATGCGCTGTCGCTGCGCAAGACGCAGCTCACGCGCGAGCAGATCATCGAAACCGTCAGTTGCGGGCGGCCCGCCACCGGCATGCCGTTCTTCGTGCGCGGCGCCTATGATGAGGTGAAGTGCTACGGCATGAACCGCGAGGAGGCGGGCAGCCACATCCCGCCGGAGGCCGGGACGTTCCTGCGGCAGAAGGATATCGAGGCGGTCGCCGATTATGTGCTTGCGCATATCAAGGGCGCCGGTGAGCCGAGTTATGCGGAATGCGTCACCTTCTTCTCGAGCACCTCGCGGGTCTGCGACATCTACAAGAAGCAGGACGATGCGACCGCCAGCACGGGGAAGAGCCAGTGACGATCAGGCTGCGACTTTGTGGGATCCTTGCCGGCCTGCTCGCCTGGCAGGCGGTCGCGCTCGCCAATTCTCCGGCCCGGACGGAGGAATTCGGCGGCAATGACCTGCGCGACATCCGCCTCGGCATGGCCGTGACCGAATTGCCGGACTCCGGTTATGTCGACTTCTACTGTGCGACGGACCCGAGGCACACGTTGACCGGCTGGAAAGACTGGCGCGACTGTCCGCCCGGCACGAGCGGGGCGCGGGCGATCCGGTTTGGCTATGATCCCATGACCAGCAAGGACGGCACGATGGTGGCGGGCCATCCGGCGCTCCTGACCTTGCTGGTCGACGATGGCGGGCGTGTTGCCGGCTTGCTGATCGAGACCGATCCGAAGGCGCGCCTCTATATCCGGAAGAAGGCGTTCCTGCTCGGGCTGCAGGCCAAGTCGCGCTACGGCGCCGAAGGCTGGGCCTGCACCGAAGGCCAGCCGGACGCGGGAGATCAGCCGGTCGGCGGCGTCTATCTCAAGGAGCGTTGCACCAAAACCGTCGGCGGCCGTGCGCTCGTCGTCGAACGCAACCTGTTCCGCCGGCCCGATCAGGACACCAAGAGCTTCGTCGACGAAACGCGGATCAGCATCCTGCGCGCCAAGGATTAGCGGGCTGCGACGGAACCCGCGCTCCCTCTTGAACGGAGCGAGCCGCTGGCCGCCGAACGCGGTAGCCGAAGCTTTGTCTTCTCTTAACAATAGCCGCCGAAGCAGGCCCATAACTCCCTGCATGCGCGAGAGCCGAAGTTGACCCCGGCTGGTCTCGCCGATATCCAAATATCGTATTCCGGATTCGCTCCCGGTGTCCGGCGGCTGAAGGATGACGGCGCAGACCATTCCCGTCGACGGCGGCTTCATCCTGAAATGAGGTGTCGTGCAATTCCCATGGATGGCCACAATGACGCGTATCAGGCCCACGAGATATTCGTCCACATCCGCATCATCGTCGGAATGATCCTGGGCATCAGCATTGCCCGGCTCGTCAGCGGCGTGACGCGGTTCATTCAGCATCCCGGCAAGGAGAGGATCACTCTCCTCCATATCGGATGGGCTGTTTTCGTATTCCTCGCCATCATCCATTTCTGGTGGTTCGAATTCGCTCTGTCCAGGATCGAGCGGTGGACGTTCGAGAGCTATTTTCTGGTGATCTGCTACGCCGTCGTGTTCGTCATGCTGGCCGCAATGATCTTTCCAGACAACATCGGGGAGCATGAGGGGCTGAAGGAGTATTTCTGGGATCGCAGGAACGTATTCTACGTTCTCATTTTGATTCTGTTTTCAGTCGATGTTTTCGATACGCTCCTGAAGGGAGCGAACTACTACAAGCAGTTCTATGGCTGGTATTATCCGGTGAGGCAGTGCCTCCTGATCGGCGGGACGATAGGTGCGCTGCTGTCGGCTTCCGAACGATACCACGTTGCGTTCGTCGCCTTTGCGCTGGCGTTCCAGATCATCTGGGTTGTGAGTTTGTTCGACGTGATCGGTCCGGCCTGAAGCAGCCGCAACATCCAGCGATTGAGATCAGGCGGATGCCGAATAGGGCGTCTGCGCGATTTGGAGAAAAGTCATCAGGCTCCGGAGACGTTTACGAAACAGGCCCGCGCGTCGAAGGAGGGGGTTCCCTCTTCTCTTGGCGCGGTCCTGCCCGCGCCAATCACCATTATTGCGCACCGGCTGCCCTCGCGGTTCCATATTAAATGTGATTGGACATTATACAACTTTTGATTTAATTTTGTTGTTGGCTGGATTTAAATAGGTCCGTTCTTTTTATATCTGCAAGGAAGAGATTTCGGATGCTCAACTCAGAAGAGCCAGACGCAACGGTCGAAGCCCAAGCCGCTTCCGATCGTCGGAATTTCCTGGCCCGCGCGCAGAGAGCTGCAACCGCAAGAGCGATGTAGGCCGGTAATCGACAGGCCGCTTGTGCACTGAATGCGCGGCCCAAATCCGCGCGGGCAGTGCGTAAATATCATGATTTAATTCTTATTTATTCCGCGTGTTGCGGGATTGCATTCCGTCGCCCGGTTTTGATCGACGTCGTTATCCAGGCGCCACAGGAGGAAGATATGGCGAGTACCAACCAAACCAAGAACCTGGCCGCTCTCCAATTGATGGGAACCGGGGGGTCTTCTACAGATTCCCACGCCCTGGATTGGCTTTCCCTGATAGATCCATCAACAATTTGATCATTGGCACCAGACACGATGACGTCCTCAGCGCACGGGCTGACGGCGACATTGTCCTGGGCCTTGCCGGCGATGATCGCTTGAGCAGCGCGTTCAACCGGACAGCATTGATCGGTGATCGCGGCGATGACACTTTGACAACCAATGTTGTCGTCCCGCAGGGCGATTTGCACGGACTTGCCATCCAGTTCGGCGGAACAGGCAACGACCACCTCGATGGGACCGTGACCGTTCAGGGTGAGAGCACGCCTCAGAGCAACGAGAAGACCGCAGATGTGCTCCTCGATGGTGGCAGCGGAAACGACGTTATCAACGCCACAGCAAATGTGGCGCCTTGGGTCTTCGAAACTGTAACCGTCAGCACGCACGTGTTCAGCGGAAGCGGCGATGATACTATTGATGCCCTTGCGGATGGCCGCAACGCCATCGGAAACAGCAACGCCATGAACACCGTCGACGGCGGTTCCGGCGATGACCACATCACGGCTCATGCCGAAACAGAATTCTCTGCGTACAACGGCAGCGCCAGCAACGTACTCTTCGGTGGTGATGGCAACGACGCGCTGGACGCGGCCGCTATAGGACGATCCAATTCCACCGACCTGGTAACAAACGAGCTTCACGGTGGCCGGGGCGATGACATATTGCACGCCTTCAACTTGACAGACTCCAACAGCAGCACGCCGGTCGGGATCAATCAGCTTTGGGGCGATGACGGCAACGACACCCTGGAGGCGACCCATTCCACCGATGGGGAGAACGCCGTTACTGATCTCACGAATTACCTGGATGGCGGGAGAGGCAATGACAACCTGATTGCGAACTCCACCGCGCTCGGCGGATTTGTCCGCGCACTCAATCAGCTCGAGGGAGGCAGTGGCAACGACAGCCTCACGGCACATCTCGACGCTGCGGCGCATGGTGGAATTGGTCCCGGGGGCGATCTCTACAATGTCGCGAACGTCCTGAGTGGCGGCGCAGGAGACGACCAGCTCACTGCGTTTCTTTCGGCAACCCCCAATCCCGCAGTCACGGACAACTCCATTGCCGAGAATCGTCTGGATGGCGGCGCTGGAAACGATGTCATGGCGGCAACCGTTGCGCCGGGTTCGCTCGGATCGAGCTTCCTCAGCGGCGGTGCAGGCAATGACCAACTCACCGTCTTCGGTGGATCAGGGAATGTCCTCGATGGCGGCGATGGCAAGGACGTGCTCACCGGCGGCATCGGGAACGACGATATGTTCGGCGGACGCGGCACCGATACATTCGTCTTTGCCGCCGACAGCGGGCATGACACGGCCGACTTCCAAGCGGGACGAGACAAGATCGACCTCACGGCGCTGGCCGCAAACAACATCCACGACTTTGGCGACTTGAACATCGAGGTGACCGGTGGCAACACCATCATTCACTTTGATGCAAATAATGACCTCACCGTCGCGGGTGTTCAAAATCTCAGCGCAAATGATTTTTGGTTCTCGTAGCGCAGCAGGCTGGACGAACCCCGACCTGTCGGCCGACATTCATTGTCGCGGCCATCGCCACGATTGCAGATGGAGCGCAGTCAACGTCGGCGCCGCCTGAGTTGCCTCGACGAACACCTCCACGCGCGTAACGCTTGAGCCGAGCGCCAAAGCGACTACGGCATGGCATCCTCGTGATAAGCGGTGCCGCGATAATCCTCGCTCACGTCGCATATTTTGGCGGTGTGCTCCGAGCACGACCGGGCAGGGCCTTTTCGCTTCGTCCAGCGGGTATACAGATCGCCAGCGTTGGCCGACGCTATTCGAATTCGTAAGTGACTGATCGCTCTACGATTTCTGGTGCTGCCGGACAGGATTGAACTGTCGACCTCTCCCTTACCAAGGGAGTGCTCTACCACTGAGCTACGGCAGCATGCCCGGGAATGAAGAATCGGCCGAATTGGCCCCAGCGGGCGCGGCGGTTCTTGCCACAAGCCCCCCTCCGGCGCAAGCGCGGGGACGGGCGGCGGCCCGCAAAAACGCCTCGTCTGGTCGAAATTCGGCCAATCCGGGGCGCTTCGGTTCCATGGGCTGCTCGGGAATGCGATTTTGGCTGCTTTGCCCCAGCGCGCACTGACTCTGGGGAGTCCACCTCCCCGATAGACCCGGTGCATTGCCCTGGGCGCCTGGTCTATTGTCATGCACCCATGGCAGGTTCGCGAACACGGGTCCAGCATGCAGGACGAGAAAGACAAGCAGGAGCGGCAGGCCGCGATCGCGTCGAACGAAAAGAGACAGCATCGCCTCAAGCTCGCGCTGCGCGAAAACCTCAAGCGGCGGAAATCACAGGCGCGCGGGCGCAGCGGTGTTGCATCTTCCGAACCGGGGGAAGGCCGACTAGATGACGCAGGCGATAGCGAGCCGGGTCGCTAGCCGATCCGGACTTTGCTTGGCATGGTGGCCGCTCTGTTTTGGTTGAGGACGAGGCTGTGTTTTGGTTAAGGAGAGTGAGTGACTGAGATGGCTGCAGAGACGATAACGAATCCGATCAGCGCGAGATCGCTCGCGTTTCCGCGGCACGAACAGACCTTCCCGACCCTGACCGAGCACGAGATCGAGCGCATGCGCCGGTTCGGCGATGTCAGGCGCTATAGCGACGGCGAAGCGCTGTTCGAGACCGGCAAGCCGGGACCTGGCATGTTCGTGGTGCTTTCGGGCACGGTCGCGATTACCCAGCGCGATGGCCTTGGCCATGTCTCGCCCGTGATCGATCAGGGGCCGGGACAATTCCTGGCCGAAATTGCCCAGCTCTCCGGCCGTCCCGCGCTGGTTGACGGTCATGCCGAAGGCGAAGTCGAGGCACTGTTGATCCCGCCGGACAGGTTGCGAGCGCTGTTGGTGGCCGAGGCCGAACTCGGCGAGCGCATCATGCGCGCGCTGATCCTGCGCCGCGTCAACCTGATCCAGGGCGGCATCAGCGGCCCGGTGCTGATCGGCTCGCCCTCGCTCGGAAGGATCGCGCAGTTGCAGAACTTCCTGGCGCGCAACGGCCAGCCCCATCACGTGGTCGATCCCGCAACCGACAAGGACGCCGCCGACCTGGTGGCGCGCTATTCGCCGACGCGCGCCGAACTGCCGCTGGTGGTCTGCCCCAACGGCAACGTGCTGCGCAACCCATCCGAGACCGCGCTTGCGATGGCGATGGGCATGATCGGCGACCACGCTCATGACAGGCTTTATGACGTTGCCGTCGTCGGCAGCGGGCCGGCCGGGCTCGCCACGGCCGTCTATGCGGCGTCCGAAGGCCTCTCGGTCGCGGTGCTCGATTCGCGCGCCTTCGGCGGCCAGGCCGGCGCCAGCGCCCGCATCGAAAACTATCTGGGCTTTCCCACCGGCATTTCCGGCCAGGCGCTCGCCGGCCGCGCCTTCAACCAGGCGCAGAAATTCGGCGCGGATATCCTGATCCCGGTCTCGGTCAGGTCGCTCGATTGCTCCAAACGGGACGGCCTGTTCTCTCTCGCGACCGAATGCGGGCACATCTTGCGCGCAAGATCGATCGTGGTGGCAAGCGGAGCGCGCTATCGCCGGCCGGGAATCGAGAGTCTCGAGGCTTTCGAGGGCCGTGGCGTCTGGTACTGGGCCTCGCCGATCGAGGCCAAGCTGTGTGCGGGGCAGGACGTGGTGCTGGTCGGCGGCGGCAATTCCGCAGGCCAGGCCGCGGTGTTCCTGTCTGGCCATGTGCGCAAGGTCTACATGATGATCCGTGGCGGCGGCCTGGGGGCCAGCATGTCGCGCTATCTCATCGAGCGCATCGAGGCGACGCCGAACATCGAACTGATGTTCAACACCGAGATCACGGCGCTCGAAGGCGGCGAGGATTCCACGCTGCAGCGCGTGCGCTGGAAGAGCCGCCTGGCGCCGGAGCAGCACACGCTCGACGTCAACAACGTCTTCCTGTTCGTCGGCGCCGATCCCGCGACCGGGTGGCTGGAAGGTTGCGGCGTCAAGGTCGACCGCGGAGGCTTTGTGATCACCGGCCAGAACGGGCACGATGGCCCGCGACAGGGACAATCGCTAGAAACCACGGTGCCCGGCGTGTTCGCGGTCGGGGACGTCCGCTCCGGATCGGTCAAGCGCGTCGGCGGCGCCATCGGCGAGGGCGCCCAGGTCGTCGCGGCGTTGCACGGCTTCCTCGCCGACAACGCCAATTCGACGGCCTGATTCTTTGGGCCGAAATCATAAATGTGGTCTGGTCGGATCAGGTTATCCGCATACTCGTCCGCCTCCCCTGCTTGCGGGGGAGGTCGGCGCCTAGGGCCGGGTGAGTGGCTCGATCTACTTCATCATGCATTAGGAAGCACCGCATGTCCAAAGGCTGCACCCATATTGCCGATATCCAGACCGTCACGCCGAGCGCGCTCGGCTGTGAGGAATGTCTGAAGAGCGGCAGCCGGTGGCTGCATTTGCGCATCTGTCGCACCTGCGGCCATGTCGGCTGCTGCGACGATTCCCCCAACAAGCATGCGACGGCGCATTTCCACGCCACCGGCCATCCGATCATCGAGGGTTACGATCCGCCGGAAGGCTGGGGCTGGTGTTATGTCGATCGCGTGCTGTTCGATCTCACCGAGCGCAAGACGCCGCACAACGGCCCGATCCCGCGCTACTACTAATTCCAATGCCTGGTGATTGCTGTCGGTGTGCCGTCATTTATGACAAGCGTGCAAACAGCTTCGGCAATCCGATACTTTGGTTTATCCGCATCATATCTATTCATCTTATCCGCATCATATAGATCGGCCTTCCGGTCCGCGAGCCATGTAGCAATCCCGCTTGTCGCATCGTAGTGTTCCCCGCGGTCTCATTGGGGAGTACTTCACATGATCCTGGGTATGAGCTTGGCCACGCTGACGCTTGTTCACGTGGTGATCAGTCTGATTGCGATTGTCGCCGGCCTTGTCGTGATGTTCGGGCTGCTCGGCTCAAGGCAGATGCCGGGACTCACCGCGATCTTCCTCTTGTTCACGATTCTCACCAGCGTCACCGGCTTCCTGTTTCCGTTCAAGGAGCTGTTGCCGTCGCACATATTCGGTGTCATCTCGCTGGTGCTGCTCGCACTCGCCTGCATCGCGCTCTATGTCATGAAGCTCGCCGGCGCCTGGCGGCCGATCTATATCGTGACGGCGATGACGTCGCTCTATCTCAACGTCTTCGTGCTGGTGGTCCAGTCCTTCCTCAAGATACCCGCCCTGCAGGCGCTTGCGCCGAGCGTGCCGCCGGCTCCGCCGTCCGGCCCCGTCTTCGCCGCTGTGCAGGGCATCGTGCTGGTGTTGTTCGTGGTGGCGATCATTGGTATCTGGCGGCGCTTCAGGCCGATGGCTTCGTTCGCTTGACCGACACCGTGATTTGATATCGCAGGGCGATTTTGAAATCCGGAGCATGCCGGCGTCCGGTATGTTCGGACGCTCCCACTCGCACGAAAGGCTGCGCGATGCCCACCATCACCACCAAAGACGGCACCATGATTTTTTACAAGGACTGGGGAAATGGCCAGCCCATCGTCTTCAGTCACGGTTGGCCGCTGTCATCGGATGACTGGGACACCCAGATGCTGTTCTTCCTCAATCACGGTTTTCGCGTCATCGCGCATGACCGCCGCGGCCACGGCCGGTCGAGCCAGGTGAGCGACGGCCATGACATGGATCACTATGCCGACGATCTCGCCGCGGTGACCGAGCATCTCGATTTGAAGAATGCCGTCCACGTCGGTCATTCCACCGGGGGTGGCGAGGTGGTCCACTATATCGCGCGGCACGGCGAGAGCCGGGTGGCGAAGGCGGCGATCATCAGCGCGGTGCCGCCCTTGATGGTGCAGACTCCGGCCAATCCGGGCGGCTTGCCCAAGGATGTCTTCGACGGCTTGCAGGCGCAGCTCGCCGCCAATCGCTCGCAATTCTATCGCGAGCTCGCGTCGGGCCCGTTCTACGGTTACAACCGGCCGGGCGCCAAATCTTCGGAAGCCGTCATCCAGAATTGGTGGCGCCAGGGCATGATGGGCGGCGCCAAGGCGCATTACGACGGGATCGTCGCCTTCTCGCAGACCGACTTCACGGAGGATCTGAAGAAGATCAACGTGCCCGTTCTCGTCATGCATGGTGACGACGACCAGATCGTGCCCTATGCGGACGCCGGGCCGTTGTCAGCCAAGCTGCTCAAGAACAGCACGCTGAAGACCTACAAGGGCTTTCCGCACGGCATGCCCACCACGGAAGCCGCCACCATCAACGCCGACCTGCTCGCGTTCATCAAGGGCTAAGCGCCGCTTCTTTCACCTTTCCCCGCAAAGGGCGGGAGAGGGAGAAAAGACGCTCACGCGAAGATCGCCCGGATCGCCGCGAACATCCGCTTGGCGAGAAGCTCCGGCTTCTCGCGGGCGCCCTCGGCAGCCCAGAGCTCGGCGCCGATGCGCATCGCGCCGGCGGTGATCATCGCGACCAGCCGCGCCTGCATCCTGTCAGCCTTGTTGCCGGCGCGTTTGAGCAGCGCATCGGCCAGCGCGCGCTCCAGCTTCTCATACTTGACCTGATCGCGTGCCTGCAGCGCTGGATTGTCCCGCTTCAGCCGCGCCATTGCCACCGCCTCGCCGGGATCGAGCTGCCCGGCCATCGCGATGATGGCGTTCTCCGCCGCGGCGAGCATGGATTCCTCGGCGGGCCGCGCCGCGACCGCCGCGATCAGCGCCGCCGTGCTTTCCTCCTGCCAGGCAAACACGACGTCCTCTTTGGACGCGAAATAGTGAAAGAAGGTGCGGCGGGAGATGTCGGCGGCGGCGACGATGTCGTCGAGCGTGGTCGCTTCGAAGCCGCGCTCCAGGAACAGCGCCATCGCCGCCCGCGTCAGTCTTTCGCGCGTCTCCTGGCGCTTGCGCGCGCGCAGGCCCGCCGCCGCGGGTGCGGATTTCTCCTTTGATAACCTGCCGTTAGCCGGTCCGCGCAAGGTCGCCGGTCGCTTCAAATTCTTCACCACTTGCATAATTGCACTTAGTGCACATTTAGCAGGGGCACGGCTTGGAACCACACCCGATTCGACAGGAGATATAAGCATGAGCGGCTGGAGCACTGCAGACATTCCATCCCAGATCGGCAGGACCGCCGTGATCACCGGCGCCACCGGCGGGCTCGGTTATGAGACCGCACTGGCGCTGGCGGGCGCCGGCGCAACCGTGGTGCTGACCGGCCGCAACGACGCCAAGGGCAAGGACGCGCTCGCGCGCATCCGCGCACAATATCCCAACGCCGACGTCAGCTACGAGACGCTCGATCTGGCAAGCCTCGCCTCGGTCGCCGACTTCGCCGGCCGCTTCGCCATCAGCCGCCCCTCGCTCGATCTCCTCATCAACAATGCCGGCGTGATGGCGCTGCCGAAGCGGCGGACGACGCAGGGCGGCTTCGAGATGCAGCTCGGCATCAATTATCTCAGCCATTACGCGCTCACGGCGCGGCTGCTGCCGCAGCTTCGCCGCGGCCGGAAGCCCCGCGTCGTCAATCTCTCGAGCCTGGCGCACCGCTCCGGCGCGATCGATTTCAAAGACCTGCAGTCGCAGCAGTCCTATCGCCCATGGCGCGCCTACTGCCAGTCGAAGCTGGCGATGCTGATCTTCGCGCTCGAATTGCAGCGCCGCAGCGACGCCGCCGGCTGGGGCTTGATGAGCAATGCCGCCCATCCCGGCTATGCGCGCACCGAGCTGATCCCGAATGGTCCGGGTACGGCAAGCCTGTCCTGGCGTCTCGGCCGTTTGCTGCAGCCCTTTGTCAGCCACTCTGCCGCGGCCGGCGCATTGCCGACATTGTTTGCCGCGACCTCGCCGGACGCCAAGCCCGGCGGCTATTATGGTCCGAACCGGTTCTACGAGATGAAGGGCCCACCGGTGGAGGCGAAGATCATGCCGCAGGCGAAGGATGCCGCGGTCGCGGCGATGCTGTGGGAGATCTCGGCGACGCTGACCGGCGTCTCCTTCGACCAGTTCGCGGCGGCTGCCTGAAAGGCCCACGAAATCGCCCTAAATTTCAACACTTTTGCGGTAGCCTCGGCCCTCCTGTAAGTTCCCCGGATCAGGCGAAGAGGCAGCATGGATCGCATCCGTATCGTCGGCGGCAACAAGCTCAACGGTACCATTTCGATATCGGGCGCGAAAAATGCCGCGCTGCCGCTGATGATCGCAGCACTGCTCACGGAGGAGACGCTGATCCTCGACAACGTGCCGCGGCTTGCCGATGTCGCGCAGCTGCAGCGCATCCTCGGCAATCACGGCGTCGACATCATGTCCGCGGGCAAGCGGCCCGGCGATGGCGAGTACCAGGGCCAGACCCTGCACATTTCGGCCGCCGACATCATCGACACCACCGCGCCGTACGAACTGGTGTCGCGGATGCGCGCCAGCTTCTGGGTGATCGCGCCGCTGCTTGCGCGCATGCATGAGGCGAGGGTGTCGCTACCCGGCGGCTGCGCCATCGGCACCCGGCCGGTCGATCTGTTGATCATGGCGCTGCAGAAGCTCGGCGCCGAGATCTCGATCGACGGCGGTTATGTCGTCGCGAAAGCGCCGGGCGGCCTGCGCGGCGCCGACATCGCCTTCCCCAAGGTGACGGTGAGCGGCACCCACGTCGCGCTGATGGGGGCGACGCTGGCCAAAGGGACCAGCGTCATTACCAACGCCGCCTGCGAGCCTGAAATCGCCGATGTCGCCGCCTGCCTGAACAAGATGGGCGGGCGCATCACCGGCGCCGGCACGCCCTGCATCATCGTCGAGGGCGTCACAAGGCTCCATGGCGCGCGCCACACCGTGCTGCCGGATCGCATCGAGGCCGGCACCTATGCGATGGCGGTCGCCATGACCGGCGGCGAGGTGCAGCTTTCCGGCGCCCGACCTGAGCTGCTGCAATCGGCGCTCGATGTGCTCAGCGACGCCGGCGCCACCGTCAGCGTCAACAATGACGGCATCCGGATCGGCCGCAACGGCGCCGGCCTTCGCCCGGTGAAGGTCGCAACCGCGCCGTTTCCCGGCTTCCCGACCGATCTGCAGGCGCAGTTGATGGCGCTGATGACCTGCGCCGACGGCGCGTCCGTCATCACCGAGACCATCTTCGAGAACCGCTTCATGCATGTGCAGGAGCTGGCGCGGTTCGGCGCCAGGATCTCGCTCGACGGCGAGACCGCCACCATCTGCGGCACCGATAGGTTGCGCGGCGCGCCGGTGATGGCGACGGACCTGCGCGCATCCGTCTCGCTGGTCATCGCGGGCCTTGCCGCGGAGGGCGAGACCATGGTCAACCGCGTCTATCATCTCGACCGCGGCTTCGAGCGGCTGGAGGAGAAGCTGTCGGCCTGCGGGGCGTCGATCCAGCGTATCAGGGATTGATATCAAGGTGGGAACCGGTTCTCGTCCAGAAGCTTCTTTCACCATGACGCCGCCCGCGCCGCTCAAGTTGATCGCGCTCGATCCCGACGATCTCGCCGTGATCTCTGCGCATGTGCAGGATGCCCGCGTGCAGGCCTCCGACATCGTCTGGCGCCAGGGCGAGAAGCGGCTCGTGGTCGGCATGTCCAGGTTGGACTGGGAGCAGACGCTGTCGGGCGAAACCGCCTCGCGCCGCCTGATCGCGGCGCTCCGCTTCGACCGCGTGCTGGCCTGCAAGTCGCGCAAGATCAACCTGGAGGCGCCGGACACCACCCTGGAACTGCTCTGCATCGAGTTTCACCAGGGCGAAGCGCCCGGCGGCAGCGCGCTGCTTTTGTTCAGCCAGGGCGCCACACTCCGGCTCGATGTCGAATGCCTGGAATGCGAATTGACCGACCTCGGCCCTGACGACCTCGGCACCGCCCCGGCGGATCGGGGCGGATAATTCCCCGTCGTCCCCGCGAAAGCGGGGACCCATAACCACCGATGCAAATTGTGGTCGGAATTCGCCCACCCATCCGCGTACAACCGCTTGCGCTGGTGGTTATGGGTCCCGGGTCAAGCCCGGGACGACGAGGCGGCGCCATCGAGGGTTGACGGCCCCCTATCGCCGCGCCATTGAGCAGGGGCCCCGAAATCAACCCAAGACAGCCCCATGCCCCTCCGCCTGGACCGAAGCAGCGCCGATTTCGAGCAGCGCTTTGCCGCCTTCCTTACCGCCAAGCGCGAGGTTTCGGCCGATGTCGAGCGCGCGACGCGCGCGATCGTCGACGACGTGGTGGCGCGGGGCGACGCCGCGCTGATCGAGGCGACCCGCAAGTTCGACCGGCTCGACCTCGATGCGTCCCGCCTGCGCGTCACCGCGGCCGAGATCGATGCCGCCGTGAACGCCTGCGATGCCGCCACGGTCGACGCGCTCAAGTTCGCCCGCGACCGCATCGAGACCTTCCATCAGCGCCAAATGCCAAAGGACGAGCGCTTTATCGATCCGCTCGGCGTCGAGCTCGGCTGGCGCTGGAGCGCGGTAGAGGCTGTCGGCCTCTATGTCCCCGGCGGCACCGCGGCGTATCCGTCTTCGGTTCTGATGAACGCGGTGCCGGCCAAGGTCGCCGGCGTGCCGCGCGTGGTGATGGTGGTGCCGGCGCCTGACGGCAAGCTGAACCCGCTGGTGCTGGCGGCCGCCCATCTCGGCGGCGTTGCCGAAATCTATCGCGTCGGCGGCGCGCAGGCGGTGGCCGCGCTTGCCTATGGCACCGCCACGATCGCGCCGGTCGCAAAGATCGTCGGCCCCGGCAACGCCTATGTCGCCGCCGCCAAGCGGCTGGTGTTCGGCAAGGTCGGCATCGACATGATCGCGGGCCCTTCCGAAGTGCTCGTGATCGCCGACGACACCGGCAATGCCGACTGGATCGCCGCGGATCTGTTGGCGCAGGCCGAGCATGATGCGAGCGCGCAATCGATCCTGATCACCGATAGCGCGCGGCTCGCCGCCGATGTCGAGCGTGCGGTCGAAGCGCAGCTTGCGACCTTGCCGCGCGCGGAAATCGCGCGCGCCTCCTGGAATGATTTCGGTGCGATCATCCAGGTCGAAAAGCTCGACGATGCGGTGCCGCTCGCCAATGCGATCGCGGCCGAACATCTGGAGGTCATGACCGCGGATTCTGAAGCGTTCGCGGCCAAGGTCCGCAACGCCGGTGCGATCTTCTTGGGCGCGCATACGCCGGAAGCGATCGGCGATTATGTCGGCGGCTCGAACCATGTGCTGCCGACCGCGCGCTCGGCGCGGTTCTCCTCGGGCCTCGGCGTGCTCGACTTCATGAAGCGGACTTCGATCCTGAAATGCGGCCCCGACCAGTTGCGCGCGCTGGGGCCGGCCGCGATGACGCTCGGCAAGGCCGAAGGGCTGGATGCCCATTCCCGTTCCGTCGGATTGCGCCTCAATCTCTCATGAACAAGCCGCCCACGGACGAGGATTCCAACAATCGCATCGTCGCGGTGACGCTCGATGAGGAATCGATCGGGCGTTCGGGGCCGGATATCGAGCATGAGCGCGCGATCGCGATCTACGATTTGATCGAGCAGAACCTGTTCGCACCACAAGGCGCCGAGGGCGGTCCGTTCACGCTGCATCTCGCGATCACCGGCAACCGGCTGATGTTCGATATCAGGCGGGAAGACGGCACGCCCGTGGTGGCGCATCTGCTCTCGCTGACGCCGTTCCGGCGGATCGTGAAGGACTATTTCATGATCTGCGACAGCTACTACCAGGCGATCCGCACCGCGACGCCGGACAAGATCGAGGCCATCGACATGGGCCGCCGCGGCATCCATGACGAGGGTTCGCGCACGCTGCAGGAGCGGCTGAAGGGCAAGGTACGGGTGGATTTCGAGACCGCGCGGCGCCTGTTCACGCTGATCTGCGTCCTCCACTGGAAGGGACAGGACGCATGAGGCGCGCGCGGCCGCAATCAGACGAAGCATAGCGCATGGCGGTGCCGCCCGCGCGCAATCCGCAGGCCGTGCTGTTCGCATGCGGCCTGAACAGCGTGCGCTCGCCGATGGCGGCGAGCCTGTTGCAGCAGATGTTCCCGCAAGGCCTCTATGTGCGTTCGGCCGGCGTCAAGAAGGGCGAACTCGATCCGTTCGCTGTCGCCGTGATGGCCGAGCTCGGCCAGGATATCTCCGCCCACAAGCCGGTCACCTTCGAGGAGCTCGAGGATTGGGAAGGGCTCAATTTCGACCTGATCATCACGCTGTCGCCGGAAGCACACCACAAGGCGCTGGAATTGACCCGCACGCTCGCTGCCGACGTCGAATATTGGCCGACCCACGACCCGACCGGCACCGAAGGCAACCGCGAGCAGAAATTGCAGGCCTATCGCGAAGTCTGCGACGGCCTGTTGATGCGCATCCGCAAGCGTTTTGCAAAGACCAGCGCCGCAAGCGAGTAGGGATGTGCGTGCCGAGGGTCAGGCCTCTCAAGGGACCCCCGCTAGCAGACGCGCCCCCTTGTCGCTTCCCTGACAAAGAGCTGTGCTTATGGGGCCTTACGTCCTCCTGATGGAAATGATTCGCGAGCCGGTTCCACGGTTGTGAAAGAAGGCCCCTTCCGATAGGTTCCGCGCGCCTTTAGCCCCTTAAGTCCGCTCTCCATGAACCTGATGCTTGGCCGTCCCAAACTCGTTCTTGCTTCCGGCTCGCCGCGGCGGCTGGCACTGCTCAACCAGGCCGGTATCGAGCCCGACGCGCTGCGTCCGGCCGATGTCGACGAGACCCCGCGGCGGGGCGAGCTGCCGCGCGCCTGCGCCAACCGCCTGGCGCGGGCCAAGGCCGAAGCGGCGCTCAAATCCGTGCAGCTCGACGACGACATCCGCGGCTCCTTCATCCTGGCCGCCGACACCGTGGTCGCGGTCGGCCGCCGCATCCTGCCCAAGGCAGACCTGGTCGACGAGGCCGCGCAGTGCCTGCGCCTGCTGTCCGGCCGCAACCACCGTGTCTACACCGCGATCTGCCTGGTGACCCCGCGCGAGGCGTTCCGCCAGCGCCTGGTCGAAACCCGCGTGCGTTTCAAGCGTTTGAGCGAGGATGATATCCAGGCCTATATCGGTTCGGGCGAATGGCGCAGCAAAGCCGGCGGCTATGCCGTGCAGGGCATTGCCGGCTCCTTCGTGGTCAAGATGGTCGGTTCCTACAGCAATGTGGTGGGACTGCCGCTCTATGAAACGGTCACGCTGCTCGGCGGCGAGGGTTTTCCGATCCGATACGGCTGGTTGAACACCGCTACGGTTGGTTGAATGCGGCAAGAGCGAAGACAGGCGGGCGCTGCGGAGGCGCCTGAGAAGGCGAACAAGCCGTCCAGGCCGTGCCCGATCTGCGGCAAGCCGGCCGAGCGCGCCTTCCGCCCCTTCTGTTCCCCCCGCTGCCGCGACGTCGACCTCAACCGCTGGCTCTCCGGCACCTACATCGTCCGCGGCCGCGACGACGAGGTCGAGGAGGAATAGGCTAGATTTTCCAATAAGTTGTGGATAAGGCCGCCTGTTCGCGCGGGCTATGCGAAGCGGGCCGCGCCCGGCGTAGCCGAAGGCGAAGCCGGGTAGACAGCAGCCCTCCACCCCACTATAACCCGCCCGCTCGCTCGGCCGTTTCCGGCCCTCCCGCGACCTGCCCAGGTAGCTCAGTTGGTAGAGCATGCGACTGAAAATCGCAGTGTCGGTGGTTCGATTCCGCCCCTGGGCACCAAAACTACGCTTTTGTGCATGGCATTGCGTGAGCCGCTGGGCTGCGGATCCATAACGTCGCGCGTTGCCGTTTCCGCGCCAGACCGGTGGATGTCAGCTATGGTCGCCGACAACGGGCACTGATCGCTTCAATTGCCTGATTACACCTGGCGAGCTGCTCAAGCGCGATATGTTCGTTCGTCTTGTGTGCGACATCAACCGTACCTGGACCGCAAACGACGGTCGGGAATCCCGCTTGAAGCTGTTTGCAGCAAGCTGGACTGCCGGCTCGGGTATCAAAGCAACCGCTCAGACCGAAGCTTCGAGCGGCTCCGGCGATCGTTCTTGCTACGAACCTGCGGCCTACTTGGTCGGGGCGGCGACCCGGCCATTTTTCGGCGTCTTCGCGTTAGCTCCCTTGTGCTTGGGGGGCGACTGCGTTCGCTGGTTGGACTGGCGTATCATGTTTTCGATGTGGGTGTGCATCGCGGCTGCGGCGGCCTTTTCGTCGCGTGCCTCGAGCGCATCCAGGACGTCGCGAATCTCGCCTAAAGCGTCGCTCATTCGCGTTGTTGAGCCCTTCCTCATCAAACGGATCCACCGAGACTTGTCGGTGAGGTTCAACAGAACATCAGCCAGGGGCTTGTTGGATGCGGCCTTGTAGATCGCCAAATGGAATTGCAGGTCGAGCTCCAGGAATTCGTCCATTCGATCGGCGGGCACGCGCTTCCCGTAGGCCGCGAGCGCGCGACGAAAGCGCCGCATTTCCAGCTCGTTCATGCGCTTGGCGGCGCGCCCGGCGAGATAGGCTTCGAGGAGCAATCTCGCTTCGAATATCTCGTCTATTTCCGCCTGCGAAAGACCGCGCACAAACGTGCCGCTTTGCGGAGATATCTCGATCCATCCCTCATTCTGAAGACGTGAAAATGCGGTCCGAACCGGCGACCGTCCGCATCCGAGCTCCTCGGCAATCCGGCTTTCGGATATTTTTTCGCCCGGCTTATAAACCAGCTCGGTGATGCGCCGCTTGATCTCGCGATAGATCACGCCAGCACGACCACTCTCTTGGTTCAGATCGGCTATCATTCTCTTGCTCGGCAGCTCGTCAAAAGGCTCACCCTTGAATAGCCCTTCGTTTCGCGGCTGTGCAACTGCAACACGCATCGATTGGTACAGTTCGGCACACTGATCTACAGGTGAGCGCATTCGGCCCGGTCCCCAACACCTTAGAGTCTTTCGCAGCCAGCTTAATACGGCGGGACCAAGGTGACGACCCAAACTAGTCAACAAGTTGTCTAGCAGACTAGTTTGCCATGATTTTAGTCTCCTGATGCCGGTTTTGTCGTCATCCCCCGCGCGCTGAATGAGCCTGCTCAGCACATCAAGCGGGAGTTCCAGCGAGATACGTGTCGAACTCGACGAAAACGACGGTCGAAGCCTCATGTTGGCTACGGAGCGCATCTGGCACGAGAGTTGCTGACTGAAAGCGAAGCATGCTGCGCATCGCCGTCGATGTGCTCGGGCAGGGAGCGTACAACAATGAGCCTCGTGGCGAGTTACCCACGACGTGCAGGGCAGCCCTATGTTCCAGATAGGCCCTTTCAAGAAGCGGTTCGCCTGCGTGCAGTCTCGAAAATATACGAAACGGAATCCGGGGAGACCGTTCACGCGCTGTCGAACATCAATCTCGATGTGCGATCAGGTGAATTCCTTTCCGTAATCGGCGCATCCGGATGCGGAAAAACCACGCTCTTGCGCATAATCGCCGGCCTTGAGGGCGGCTATGACGGAGAGCTCTCGCTGCGCGGAGACAGTGCAAGCCAGGTGCGCCGCAATGTCGGCATCGTGTTCCAGGATTCGAACCTCCTCCCCTGGAGGAACATTCTGCAGAACGTGCTGCTGCCAGCTCAAGTGCTGCGCCTCGATAGACGCGCTTCAATCGAACGCGCGCACGAGCTCATCGAGCTCGTGGGTTTGAAGGGATTCGAGCACAAATATCCCTACGAGCTATCCGGCGGAATGCGACAGCGCATCTCGATTGCGAGAGCCCTCGTTCATGACCCCGCAGTTCTGCTGATGGATGAGCCGTTTGGTGCGCTCGACGCGCTTACGCGTGAAGTGATGAACGTTGAGGTGCTCAAGATCTGGGAGGCAACAAACAAGACCGTCTTCATGATCACCCACTCGATTTCCGAGGCCGTGTTCATGGGCGATCGGGTCGTCGTGATGTCGCCGAGGCCAGGTCGAGTAGTGGCTGAGGTCGATATTGCGTTGCCTCGGCCAAGAAATATCGAAACGCTGAGTGGAGAAGCCTTTGCCGCCTACACGGGGCAGCTTCGGCGGTTGCTCGATATAGGCTCGTCTCGGAAGGAGGGAGCGTAGTCGATGCAAATTGAACAAGCGCAGAGTGCAACAATCGCCGCTCCGACCCGGTCTCGAAAAAACCGGCCGATACGCCCTTTTGTTTCGGATACGGCGATATCGGTCCTCGGCTTTCTTGCACTCGTGAGCATTTGGGAAGGCGCAGTCTCGGCTTTTCAGGTGCCGGACTTCGTGTTGCCCGCGCCTTCCGCGATAGTCACCTCGCTTTTCCAGGGATTGGCGTCCGGCGTCTTTGTTCGGAATTTCCTCGTTACGGGCTTTCAGACGGTGGCCGGGTTCCTGGTTGCCGCGCTTGTTGGTACCGCGCTGGGCGCCCTTGTAGCGCAGTTCGCAATCGTCGAGCGCGTTGTGTATCCGTGGCTCGTTGCCTTGCAGACGCTGCCCAAGATTGCGATCGCGCCCTTGATCATCATCTGGGCGGGTTATGGCATCGGATCCAAGGTGATCATCGTTGCTCTGGTGGCGATCTTCCCGGTCCTCGTCAACACAATCATGGGCCTTAAGTCGTGCGACCGTGGAAAGCTGGATCTCATGCGCTCGCTTGGAGCCGGACGTTGGGAAACCTTCCGAGTCGTTCAGTTGCCCAATGCCCTTCCATTCATCTTCGCAGGTTTAAACGTGGCGATCGTAATGGCCATTCTCGGTTCGATCGTTGGCGAGTTTGTCGGGTCGAAATCGGGGCTCGGCAACCTTATTCTGGAAGCGAACTTCCAGTTCGACGTCGCGAGGATCTTCGCGGTCCTGGTGCTTCTCGGCCTCTTCGGCGTGCTGCTCAGCCAAATCATGGGCTTCGTTCAGCGACGGCTTCTCTTCTGGAACAAGTGACGTTCTCTCATCCCGTGCCCTTCGGGGCTCCCTGGAGGCATCAATGTTACGATCTGGATTGTATCTCGCGTTGGCCGCGCTGTGTCTTTTCGGCAGGCAGGCGCAAGCCGCGGAAAAAGTGACATATGCCGTAACGACGTCGAATATTTCAGTCGGACATGCTGCCCAATCATCGATCCCATTGACGGAGGGCTACTGGAAGTCCCAAGGCCTCGACGTCGAAGTGATCGGTCTTTCGGGTGCAACCGCTGGGATTCAGCAAGTCGCGAGCGGCCAGGTCGATTTTGCGACCGTCGGACCCGACGCGCTTCTCGTGGCGCGAGCAAAGGGCATAAAGGTCAAGGCCGTATACACCTACGCGCGCCGATCCATCTATAGAATCGTCGTGCCGGAAGGCGATGGCGTGAAATCCTTGGCAGATATGAAGGGCAAGACGCTCGGCGTTCCGGACATGTCCGCGGGGTCTGTTCCCTACGCTCGTGCTGCCCTGTCAGCGGCAGGCGTCGATCCTCGCGATGGCGTCAAATGGCTGTCCGTTGGCATTGGCGGGCAGGCGGCGAATGCTCTTCGCCAAAGGCAAGTCGATGGCTGGGCGGCGTGGGATACCGTGATCGCGTCGCTCGAGAACAACGGCTTCAAGTTTCGCTATATCGACCCGCCGTGGGTGGATGAAATTCCCGGCAATGTCATGATCGCGCGGGAAGATACGATCGAGAAGCGGCCAGATCTCGTCGTCAAGGTGGCTCGTGGAATCGCCGAATCATCAGTCTTCGGACTGGCCAATCCGGACGGCGCCCTGCGCAATCACTGGCGAATGTATCCGGATACGAAGCCGGCCACGCAGAACGATGAAAGCTTTCGCCAGGCGCGTCACATCTTCGACTCGCGGTTCAAGCTCACCCAAATCGAACCTGGCGTAAGATGGGGCGAGAACATCCCCGCGCAGTGGAAGCGGATGGCCGACATCAGCATCGAGGAAGGCCTGATCCCTAAGAACTTCGATGTCGGCGCGGCATACACCAACCAGTTTATTCCAGAGATCAACGCCTTCGATCAGGGAAAGATCGAGGCGGCAGCGAAATCCTCCAATTGGTAGCGTCTGGAGCGGCGTAACGTCCGCCCCGCTTCAGGCGGCAGCACGAGTATGAGCATTGGCTCTGCGTGGCAGAGCGCTGGGGAGACCGAGATATGCGACGCAAAGACAAAATGCGATTGGGAGCGTTCTTCCATCCGACAGGCCACCACGTCGCCGCATGGCTTCATTCTGGATCTCAGATCGACGCAGGGACCAACTTCAAGCACTATGCCCAACTGGCTCAAACCGCCGAGAAGGGAAAGTTTGACCTCGTTTTCCTTGCCGATGCGATTGCAACGCGGGACGGAAATCTCCAAGCGCTGCGGCGTTGGCCACAATACATGGCCTATTTTGATCCGATTACCTTGCTGGCGGGCCTCGCGGCGGTAACGACACATATCGGACTGGTGTCGACCGCGACGACGAGCTTCAACGAGCCATACAATCTCGCGCGGAGACTGGCCTCCCTCGATCATATAAGCTGCGGCCGTGCCGGTTGGAACGTAGTGACATCCTCCAATGCATCCGAGGCGTTCAACTTCGGTCGCGATGCGCACTTCGGTCATTCCGAACGATACGAGCGCGCTGAAGAGTTCGTGCGGATCGTGAAGGGCCTATGGGACAGCTGGGAGGACGACGCGTTCGTTCGTGATCGACAGACCTCGCTCTACTTTGATCCCGACAAGCTCCACTTCTTGAATCACAAGGGAAAGCACTTCTCGGTCAGGGGCCCCCTGAATGTCGCGCGTCCGCCACAGGGATATCCCGTGATGTTTCAGGCGAGCGCATCGGACACCGGAAAGGAGCTCGCGGCACAAATTGCAGAAGTTCTGTTTACTCCGCTGCACGAGCTCGAACAGGCGCAAAGGCTCTACAAGGAGCTGAAGAGCCACGCCGCACGATACGGCCGCGGAAGTGATGACGTGCTCATCATGCCCGGCCTGAACGTTATCGTCGCCGAAAGCGAGAAGGACGCTGATGAGAAGCTCCGTCATCTTCAAAGCCTGGTTCATCCCGACGTAGGCAAGGAGTTACTCTCGACCGCGCTGGGTGGGCTGGATCTGACGCCTTATGATGTTGATGAGCCGCTTCCGGACCACATCATCGAGAGAGAGCTCAACAACAAGAACTCCCGAGTTGCTTATCTGCTGAAGGGCAAGCCGACGATACGACAGATGTACGATAGCTTTGCCACGGGCCGCGGGCAGCGTACGGTCAAAGGCAGGCCGTCCTCCATCGTGGACCAGATGGAAGCCTGGTTTCAGAACTACGGCGTTGACGGATATCTCATCCAGCCACCCGTGCTTCCGGCCGGCCTCGACGAATTCGTGGATCAAGTTATTCCCGAACTCCAGAACCGTGGCCTCTTCCGCGACGAATATGCCGGGCGAACTCTCAGGGAGAATCTCGGCCTTAAACGCCCGGCCGGCAGGCATTCTTCTCCCATCGCGGCGTCCGCCTAGGGATGATCGTGAACGTCGTCCGCGACGCAGGCGTCATCTTTGACGGCTCTCTTTCGAGAAAACCAAAGCACGCTCGGCGGTGCCTCGGTCAATTCGCCGCGGGCGTGGTCGGATCGTCCGATCAGCGTCGGGAACGTATTCGTCGATGTCTTGGTGCGCGTAAGAATACTTAATAAGCTCGTGTAATCAAGACTGGCGATCAACGCGCGAAGCGCCGTAACATTGACGGGTTGGCGCACGCGACGCAATCCTAACGACGCAGGAGCAGGAATTCCCCGATGAAGAGTCCCAACGTCTACTTTCTCAATGGTCCCAACGCCAATTTATACGGGCTCGACAAGAATGGCACGTATGGCCGTGAAAGTTTTGCATCCATAAAGACGCGGTGCGAAGAGCATGCCGCGTCTCTCGGGTTGGCGCTCGAATTTCGCCAATCCAATCACGAGGGAGTTCTCGTCGATTGGCTTCAGGAAGCCAGGGAGAAGGCCAGCGGGGTGATCATCAATGCGACTGGTCTGACCTATACATCCGTATCGATCCTCGATGCGCTGTTGGCCTTTGAGGGGCCTATCATCGAAGCTCATATGAGCAACATCTGGAAGCGCGAGCCATTTCGCCATCATTCATACGTTTCACGAGCGGCAACCGGTGTCGTCGCTGGCCTTGGTGCGCTTGGCTATGAGCTGGCGCTGACCGCGATCGCGCGCCTGATCGCCGAGCGGGGAGAGTCATGACGGCCGAAATTATGGCGTTTCACAGTGCGTACGATGATTTTGAGACGTGGAGCACTGCTCTCGCGCGTGAAGGCGTCGATCTTCGTCGAGCCGAATCGATCGACGAGCCCGATCGCGTTCGGCATGCGCTCGTCTGGAAGCCGCCGCACGGCTTCTTCTCACGCTTCCCAAACCTTGGGCTTGTCGTGAATCTCGGGGCGGGGGTTGATGCTCTGGTCGGCCGCGATGACTTGCCGGAAGTTCCAATCACGCGATTGTCTGATCCAAAGATGTCGCGAATGATGGCTGGCTACGTTCTCTTCGCTGTGATGCGCCATGCAAGAGACATCCCAAAGTTTGAACGCGCGCAGCGCAACAAGCAATGGCAGTACCTTCACCCACGAGATCCGGAGACGATCACGGTTGGCGTGCTTGGTCTTGGCGAACTGGGAATGGCTGCGGCGCTGGAATGCGCGAGGCAGGGTTACCGCGTCCTTGGCTGGTCAAGCACGCTGAAGTCAGTCGAGGGTGTTACGACATCTGCCGGGCTTCCAGCTCTCGAAGATATTCTCGGCGAGAGCGACATCGTCGTTTGCATGCTGCCGCACACGCCACAGACCCGCGCGCTTCTCGATGCGGAACGCTTTGCGCAGATGAAGCAGGGGGCGGCCTTCATTAACGCTTCCCGGGGTACCATCGTTGACGAGTCCGCTCTGATTGAAGCCCTGCGATCGGGTCATATCGGCGAGGCGACCCTCGACGTGTTCGCGACCGAGCCGTTGCCGGCCGATAACCCGTTGTGGACCATGGACAACGTCCTGGTGACCCCACATCTTGCTTCGGTCCCGCTTCCCGGATCTGCCGCGCGGCAGATAGGGGAGAATGTAAGGCGGCTCCGCGACGGGCGCGAACTCCTAAGCCGCGTCGACCCGGGTAGGGGCTATTGAGCCAGGCTCAAACTGTCCGCCGAGTGAGAATGCCTCGCGTGCGAACTCGGCGAACGCCTGAACAGCCGGCCGCAACGCGTGGCGCTTCAATCGAAGGGCCGTGACATAGGTCGGTGGCAGTTTCTCCATGATTGGAACGACGGCGATGCGGCTGCCGTCGTAGCCGATGTTCGTGCGAGGCACCGCGTTGTGGATGGAATATCCCTGTCCGTGTCCAACCAACCCGCGGATCAACTCGAACGATCCGCTTCGAAAAGCAACGCGTGGTTCGACGCCTGCCGCGGCGAAGAGCCCAAAGAAGTAGTCTCTGGAGTGCGGCAGATCCAGCAGGATGAAAGGCTCATCACGCAGCTCGCTGAGACTGATGAAGGCCCGAGAGGCAAGCGGGTGAGCTTCGGACAGCAGGATATAGGGAGGAAGCTCGCACAATTTTTCGCCGATGATTTCTTCCGGGAGGGCAAAGGAATAGGAGAGAGCCAGCTCCGTACGACCAGCGACGAGCGCGTCGATGATCTCCTGCTGGTTCCCCTCCTCCAGGGTGACCGAAATGCCAGGCTGGGATTTGCGGAAGCTCGACAGCAGCCCGGGCATGAAGCGAGTTGCGAGAGTGAGAAAGCTGCCGACGACAATTTCCCCGTGAAGCGTGCTTCCGAGGGATTGCGCTCCCTGCGCGAAATCATGCGCGTGCTTCAGCAACAAGCGTGCGTCGTTGATCAGACGCCGACCGGCCGGCGACAGCGTCACGCCTTTTGCAAGATGTCGCACGAAAATCTGGATGCCCAGCTCGGCTTCCATCTGGCTTAAGGCAGCCGAGATGGAAGGTTGAGATACATTTAGACGCTTGGCCGCCTCTGTCACGCTGCCCGCGTCGGCTGTCTCGACCAGATAGCGAAGCGCGCGGAGTGAGAACTTCATCGCTTTTTCCTATGCATCTCCAAAGATAAAAATATTTTCTTTATGCTATGGCCTCCGGCACCGTGTCGTCCAGCAGGACGAGGAGCCGATGGATGATCCGCACGGGTGAACAGTACAAAGAGGGCATTCGCGACGGACGCGAGGTCTGGATTGACGGGGAACGCGTCAAGGACGTGACCGCCCATCCCGCGCTGCAGCCGATCATCGACGTCAAGGCGCGCATGTATGACATGGCGCATGAAGAGCGCTACAGCAGCGACCTGAGCTATGTCGAAGGCAATGAGAAGCATTCGATCTTCTACCGGCCACCGACAGAGCAGAAGGACTGGCACGACAAAGTCAAGGCCGTCGATCACGTCATGAAGGACATTGGCGGCGTGGTCACCCGTGTCGGCGACGAGACCATTGGCGAGATGTGGTCGCTTACCGACGGGCGCGACGTGCTGGCCGAGATCGATCCGCGCTTCGCTGGCAATATCGACCGGCACATCCGCGCCGTGGTCGAGAAAGACATCTTCCACGTCTCGGCCAACACCGACCCTAAGGGCGACCGCTCGCTGCCGCCGCAGCAGCAGGACCCGGACCTGATGGTCCATGTCACGCGCGAGACCGATGCCGGCATCATCATTCGCGGCGCGAAGTATGAAACCGCAGCGGCCTATGCCGATCAGGCCTATCTGAAACCGACGGTCGGCGCCTGGGCCAATGAAAAGCTGTCCGATTATGCGGTCGGCTGCATCGTCAAGATGGGCGCTCCGGGCGTGAAGCATATTTGCCGCGGCGGCTTTGCCAATCGTGGCAGCGCCGAGGACTACCCGCTCGCCCACCGGTTCGACGAAGTCGAGGCGCTGGTGGTGTTCGACGACGTGCTCATCCCCTGGGAAGACGTCTTCTTCTATCGCCACACGCGCGCGGCACAGTTCGTCCGCTCGACGCTGCACCGATATTCGGCATTCCCCTATGTGCTGCGTCTGCTCTACACCGCCGACATGATGATCGGCGCGGCGATGTGGAATGCCAAGCAGACCGGTCTCGACAAGCTGCAGTCGGTGCGCGAGAAGCTCGCCGATCTCGTCTGCTACCGTGAAGGTATCAATGCGCATCTGACGGCTTCGATCGCCATGGCGGAGAAGAGCCCGGGCGGCCTCTTGATGCCGCAGCAGTCGATGCTTTATGCCGGTCGCGTGTTTGCGTGCTCGCATCTTCCGGCAATGATGCATATTGCGCGCGAACTGTGCGGCGGTCAGATTTGCATCACGCCGAATGCCGACGCCTTTGAGGCGGAGGGCAGCGGCAAGTGGCTGAACAAGTTCTATACGCTGAACGATCAATGGCATGCATCGGATCGGCGTAAATTGCTCGCTTTCGCGCGCGATCTGCTCAACTCCGACTATGCCGGCCATCGTCTGACATTCGTGCAGTTTGCGCAGGCGCCGCACTTCAACCATCTGGCGGCGGTCTACAACAGCTTCGATTTCGCCGGACCGCTCGACTTCGTCAAGAAATCTGCCGGCCTGTCGGATCGGATCTATGGAGAGCGGACGTGAGTCACGCATCGCACGCGCTTGTTGCGATCGATGAATTCCGAGAGGCAATGCGGACGACCGCATCCGGTGTGGCGATTGTGGCAACGGACGGTCCTGGCGGCCGCGCCGGCGTTACGGTTTCCTCTCTTTGCTCGCTGTCGATGGAGCCTCCCTCGGTGGTGTTCAGCCTGCACCGGGATAATCGTTACTTGGCCAAATTCCTGGAAAACGGCGTCTTTGTTGCGAACGTTCTCTGTGATGCCCAGGAGCGCGTCGCCAATAGCTTCGCAGGTCTAATCCCGGAGCTGCGAGACGATCGTTTCCGGGCTGGCGACTGGTCCACAATGCTTACGGGCGCTCCGGCGTTGGACGGATCGCTTTGTAACTTCGACTGTCGCATTGCCAGCCTGTTCGACTTTGGATCTCACCGAATAGTCGCAGGTGAGGTGCTTCAAATCCGAACGCGAAGCGCGCCTCCCTTGATCTATTCCGATCGCGGATTTCGCCGGCTCGCCGTCGCATGAACGTTGGCAGCTAATACTCACAATCGCCTTCGTGCCTCGATTGAATGACGGACTTGGGAAAGCTGCTGCGGTTTGCGTCAGCGTGCTGATCGAAGATGCAGACGATGGAGTGATTTGGTTCATGGAATTCCGATCCAGCGGCCGCTCTGGCGGATAGCCAGAGCTGAAAGTCGAGATATCTCGGTGATCCGCACATCGCCCAGCGTCAGTTTCGCTGGATGTTTGCCAAACCGAGCAAGTATTAGATCCGATCTCTCAGCAGAAAGATCGATGATGAAGCGCGTCTGCTAAGCGCTTGAATGCCATAGAGATTTTCCAATCGATGGCATGATGCTTGCTTGATGTTTTAAGCCGTAACTCTTGTGAGGGTCCAAGATGAAGTGCGCATTTAAGCTGAGTGCATTGATGTCGTTGTTGACGCTTGCAGCTATGAGCTGCACGTCGGCAGCGTTAGCTCAAGAGAAGTTGGTCGTTAGTACGTGGGGTGGCAGCTTCCGCGATCTGATCAATGAGGCGATCGCGACGAAGTTCACTGCGGAGACCGGCGTCAAGGTCGAATACATCACCGGCGGCACCATCGACCGTCTGAATCAGGCAAAGCTCGCGGCTGCCAAGCCGGAGAGCGACGTCACCTTTACCACGGCGCATGTCGGCTGGCTCTATGCCAACGACAATCTGTTCGAGAAGCTCGATCTCGCCAAGATCCCCAACGCCAGTCATCTGGTCGAGCAGGCCAAGATCAGCCCGTATCACATCGGCGTCTGGGCTTACGTGTACACCATCGGCTATCTGCCGGACCGGTTGCCGAAGGGCGTCAGCTTCGAGAGCTGGGAAGGTCTCTGGAACCCCGCTCTCAAGGGCTTGATCTCGTCGCCCGACTTCGATCCGAGCCACGTGATGGTCGTCGCAGCGAAACTGTCGGGTGGCGATGCGGCCAATTGGGAGGTCGGTGAAGCCAAGATGAAGGCGCTGAAGCCGAACTATAAGGCGTTCTACACCAACGACGCCAACAGCCAGCAGCTGTTTGCCACGGGAGAGACGCCTGTGCAGGTCGTACTGTCGATGAATGCCTACTACATGCAGAACCAGGGTGTACCGATCAAGCTGGCGATCCCGAAGGAGGGCGCGGTCCTCGGCGTCGACACCATGGCGATCACCAAGGGCTCGGCCAAGGCGGAGCTGGCCTACAAGTTCATCAACACCGCGCTCGATCCGGAAGTGCAGGCGAAGATCGCCGAACTGAAGAAGGGCAGCCCGGTGGTGGACAATGCCAAAATCAAGCCCGAGATTGCGGCGCTGCCGGGCGTATTCACCACGCCGGAGCAGTGGACGAAGCAGGCCCTGGTGATCGATGCCAAGCTGCGTGCCGAAAAGACTGCTGCGTGGCGCAAGTGGTTCGCCGAAAACATCATGGCTCCCTGACGTCTGCATTGCGATCCGGCTGAGTAAGCCGGATCGCATTCGATTGCGATGAGTAACCTATGAACAAGCGTCCATTCCTGGGATGGTTCGTCTCGCCGGCGGGCCTCGTCGCCGTGGGCTTGATCGCGGCGCTGCTCGCCGTCTTCCAGTACAGTGTTCGGGCCTATGTGCCCGGCTCGCTGGACGTCGGCGACTTCACGCTGCAGAATTTCGCTGCGATGCTGCGGCCGCTCTATGCGTTCGCGTTCGGCAACACGGTATTGCTGTGCTTCGAGACGGCAGTATTCACGCTGCTCCTGGCTTATCCGCTGGCCTACGCACTGGTGCGAACCAACAGCTCTGCGCTGCGCTCCTTCATCCTGATCGTTTCCGTCACGCCGCTATTCCTTGGCGAGGTCGTGCGCACCTATTCGTGGATGATCGTCCTCGGGAATAACGGCTTTCTAAATACGTTGCTGATCAAGCTTGGCCTGCTCGAGCGTCCGGTGCAGATGATGTTCACCGCGGGTGGGGTGGTTGCCGCGCTGGTGCATGTCACGATGCCGATCATGGTCATCATGCTGGCGGCGGCGCTGTCGCATATCGACCGCAATTATGAGAAGGCCGCCGAAAGCCTCGGCGCGGGTCCGGTTCGCATCTTCTTCACCATCACCCTGCCGCTGTCGATGCCCGGCATCGTCGCCGGCTTCTCGACCGCCTTTGCCTGGACATTCAGCGCGTTTGCGACCCCGCAACTGATCGGCGGCGGCCGCGTCAGCACGGTCTCGACGCTGATCTATCAGCTCGGCTTCTCGTCATTCAATTTTCCCTTCGCGGCCAGCCTGTCGCTGATCGGTCTCGCGCTGTCGCTCGCGGTGATTGCGCTGCTCAAGAAGGCCGCAAGTCCGCTCGAACGGATGGCGGGATCGACATGAAGCGTTCACCTGCCGCCACGACGCTGCGATGGCTGGGGCGGGTTCTCGTCGCCCTCATTCTTCTGTTCGTCTTGTTGCCGGGCGTCGTCGTCGCCATTTCGGCCTTCAATGATCGTGCGATCCTCGCCTTTCCGCCACAGGCCTGGTCGCTACGCTGGTTCTGGCGCGCCTTTTCGTATACCGATTTTGGCAAAGGCTTCTGGAACGGTCTGACGGTTACGGTCTGGGCGTCCAGCATCGCGCTGATGGTCGGCTCTGCCTTCGCCTATGCCATCCACCGCTACAAATTCGCGCTCAGGGATCTGCTCGAAGGCATCCTGCTGTCGCCGCTGATCATTCCGCACTACACGATCGGGCTCGGTGTTCTCATACTCGCGTCGCAGACCAACACGGCGCGCG
The DNA here is from genome assembly GCF_020194175.1 of Bradyrhizobium sp. BRP22. Taxonomy (GTDB): domain Bacteria; phylum Pseudomonadota; class Alphaproteobacteria; order Rhizobiales; family Xanthobacteraceae; genus Bradyrhizobium. The sequence goes on from NZ_JADYVX010000004.1 coordinate 109,620, forward strand.
GCTTTCCGCTTGTTATCTTCGCCCATGTGGTGATGGTGCTGCCCTTCGTGATGCGCAGCGCTTATATCTCGCTACAGAATCTCGACACCCGGCTTGAACTCGCAGCGTCCAGCCTTGGCGCGACCCCGCTGCGCATCCTGTTCACCGTGACGATTCCGCTGTTGCTACCCGGTCTGCTCAGCGGCTGGCTGTTTGCGGCGATTCTGTCGTTCAACGAGTTCACCGCGACGTTGTTTGTCAGCAGTCAAGCCACGCAGACGCTGCCTGTTGCCATGTACAACTACGTACGCGAATTCGCCGATCCGACGCTCGCTGCGCTGTCGGTCATCTACATCGTCGTGACGGCGGCGCTGCTCACGATCGCCAATTCCGTCCTGGGCCTCGGGAAAATCCTGAATGTTGATGCGCACTGATCGGACGACCGCAAACAGGTTTGCCGCGGGAAGCGACAAGGTCCGCCCCGCGGTGCAGCTCGACGGGGTCACAAAGCGCTTCGGCGGCTCTGTCGCGCTGCACGAGGCCTGGCTGAAGATCCAGCCGAGCGAGTTCATGACATTGCTTGGGCCGTCTGGTTGTGGAAAGACGACGCTGCTCAATCTGGTTGCCGGTTTCCTTGAAGCCGACAATGGCGAAATCTTCATCGAAGGCGCTTTGGTCACCGAGACGCCCGCGCATATGCGCGAGATCGGCATTGTGTTCCAGAACTACGCGCTGTTTCCGCATATGAGCGTTGCCAACAACATCGCCTATGGCCTGAAAACGCGCGGTATCGATAAAAGGGAGATCGGGCGCCGCGTCGAGGAAGCGCTGGCGCTGGTCAAGCTCAGCGGGTTCGCCGACCGCAAGCCACGGCAATTGTCGGGCGGTCAGCAGCAACGCGTCGCCCTGGCGCGCGCGCTCGTGATCAAGCCGAAGGTCTTGTTGCTCGACGAGCCGTTCTCGGCGCTCGACAAGAATTTGCGTGGGTCGATGCAGGTCGAGCTCAAGCAAATTCAGCGCGAGCTTGGCGTCACAACGATCTTCGTGACCCACGATCAGGGAGAGGCACTGTCGATGTCGGACCGCATCGCGGTGATGTCGGCCGGACGCATCCGCCAGATCGCGGCGCCCGATGATATCTATCGCCGGCCGGCGGATCGCTTCGTTGCGTCGTTTGTCGGCGATGCCAACATTCTCAGCGGCCGGATCGTCGAACGCCAAGGCGACAGCGCGATCGTTGCGATCGGCGACGTGCGCGTCAATCTCGCCGCCGCTCCGATTGCGGCATTGTCGATCGGCGATGCGGTGGATGTCTTCGTGCGGCCGGAGCACCTCACCGTTACGGCGCAAGGAGCGTCCAATGCGCTGCGCGGCACGGTCGCTACGCAAGTGTTCCAAGGCGACCATGTCGACCTCTACATCGATGCGCCGGGCATCGCTGCCGAGCGCATCCTGCTGCGCGCGCCGGGGATCGCGATGCTGTCATCCTGTCCTGCAGGAGTCGAGGTCGGGCTGAAAATCGACTCCGATGACATCGTGGCGTTTCCGCCTGGCGCGGCGCCGTGACATATGCCGGTGAAGATGAGTGGCGCGATTCGGCATCATCGAGCGCTCGAAAGCCCCGTGTAATCAAGCAGACGGACCCTCATTCCTGATCCAGCATGATGATGAGCGTCGACCGGCGGAAAAGTCGAACTGGCGCCAAGCAGGCCGTGAGCGGCGAAGAACAATCGAGTGCATGAATGGTGGAAAGAGTTGCCGAAATACTGAGCGAACTGATCCGGATCGAAAGCATAAGTGCGAACTCCAATCTCGATCTTGTCGCGTATATCGAACGAATTCTTGCCTCGTCCGGCGTATCTGCGCGACGTGTACCGGCACCTGATGGGCATAAGGCATCCCTGCTCGCGACCATCGGTCCCTCGGACCGCTCGGGCGTGGTGCTTTCTGCACATACGGATGTGGTGCCGGTGGACGGACAAGCGTGGACAGTACCACCTTTCGGGGGTGTGACCCGCGACGGCCGCATTTATGGTCGTGGGGCGACCGATATGAAGGGCTTCCTGGCGGTCGTGCTCGCCGCTGTTCCGCAATTTGTCGAGACGGCGCAGGCTGCGCCGGTGCATCTGGCGTTTTCGTATGATGAGGAAGTGGGATGTCGGGGCGCACCTGATCTCGTGCAAGCGCTGATGCCGTCCGTTGCGCCGCCTGCACTTGCGATCGTCGGAGAGCCGACTTGCATGCGCGTTGTCCGGGCGCACAAGGGCAAAGTGGCGCGGCGGCTGATCGTCACCGGGCGTACCGGTCATTCCGCAATGCCGCACCGGGCAGCTAATGCGGTCGATGCCGCGGTCGCCATCGGTCATGCTCTGCGAGCCTTGGCGGATGAAGAGATTGCTCGGGGCGGCGACACTGCTTTCGATCCACCTTTCACCACCATCCATGTCGGCTCTCTGCATGGCGGCAGCGCCGTCAATCTCGTTCCAGAACGTGCCGTGCTGGAATACGAGATCCGCACCATCCCTGGCCGCGATGCGGGCGAGATTCTTGCACGGATCGATGCGTTGGTCGCGTGCGTGCGTGATCGATTGCGCGCCTGCGCAGCGGAAGCTGATATCGTGTCCGAGGAGATGTCGGCTTATCCCGGCCTCGACACCAGCCTTGACGATGCTGCGACACGTCTCGTCGCTCGGCTCGCCAACGATAAGCAGCCGGCAACGACCGTCGCCTTCGGCACCGAGGCTGGGCTTTTCGACCAGGCAGGTATTCCCACACTTGTTTGCGGTCCCGGCGACATGGCGCGCGGCCACAAAGCCGATGAGTGGATCGGCTTCGACGAGCTTGCCGCCGCAAGCGCGATGATGAACAGGTTGGCCGATCTGCTGCATGAGCCAAGCGAGGTCTGGATGCAGGAACCGGAAAAGATGGAGAACAGCGCGTGACTTCTACGATGCAGGCGATCGTCGCGCCACAGGCGGGCGGTCCGGACGTTTTGATGTCGATCGAGCGGCCCGTGCCAATTCCTGGTCCCGGTGAAGTGCTGATCGAGGTTGCGGGAGCCGGCGTCAATCGGCCAGATCTGATGCAGCGGAGCGGTGCGGTGCCGCTGCCGCCGGGAGTCACCGATGTCCTCGGCCTCGAAGTCGCCGGCCGCATCGTCGATGGTGACGCCGCGTTACGCGGTCACACCGTGATGGCGCTGGTGAAGGGGGGCGGATATGCGCGCTACTGCGTCGCCAAAGCATCGCATTGTCTCCCGGTGGCCGAAAGCCTGACGATGGATGAAGCGGCAGCCTTACCCGAGGCGCTCTTCACTGTATGGCACAATCTGTTCGAGCGCGGGAAACTCGCGAGCGGCGAGACGGTTCTGGTGCATGGCGGCGCAAGCGGCATCGGCACGATCGCCATTCGCATGGCGATCGCGCGAGGTGCCGCCGCCATTGCCACAGTGGGTAGCGACGTCAAGAAAATGGCGGTTGAGGCTCTCGGCGCCATCGCGATCAACTACCGCTCAGACGATTTCGTCGCCGCTACACGTGAGGCGACAGGAGGACGCGGCGTTGATGTGGTGCTTGATATTGTCGGCGGCTCGTATGTGGCGCGCAATCTCGAAGTGCTGGCGCCGGGCGGACGCCATGTCAGCCTCTCCTTCATGGAAGGAGCGGTCGTACCGATCGATTTCGGGCTGGTAATGCGCAAGGGCTTGTATCTGACGTCATCGACACTGAGACCGAAATCTGACGATGAAAAGACCGCGATCGCGGCGGCGTTGCGCTCGGAGGTGTTGCCGCTGGTGAACATGGGCGCCATCAGGCCGCTGATCTGGCGCAAGCTGCCGCTGGCCGACGCCGCCGAGGCCCATCGCATTCTGGAGGCGAACGAAAACGTCGGCAAAGTCCTGCTGGTGCCGTAGGGCATAACAAACGGAGATACTCAATGTCGATGACCAGGAACTCGCTCAAACTGACTCATCAGGGCGCGTTGAAGGCGCTGGCAGGCGCCATCGCCAAAGCGGAAGAGCTTGGTGTGCCGCAAAACATCTCGGTCGTGGATGACGGCGGCAATCTCCTGGCGTTTGTTCGAATGGACGGCGCTAAACTGCTGTCGCGCGAGACATCGCTTTCCAAGGCCGTCACTGCGGCGTCGCATCGGCAACCGACGTCGCGCCTCAATCCGGCCGACGAGATCAAGCTCGCCATCGCTGGCGGCGGCCGGCTCACCAATCTCGAAGGTGGACTGCCGATCATGATTGGCGGCCAATGCGTCGGTGCGGTTGGCGTCGGCTCGGGCACCGGCGCGCAGGACGTCGCGGTCGCGCGCGCCGCGTTGGTGGCGATCGAAGCGGAGGACCAGATACCGTGAGCGACAAGATCGAGCTGTTCTATGCGCCGACATCGCCTTACGTTCGCAAGGTCATGGCTTGCGCGATCGAGCTTGGCCTCGCCGACCGCATCGTCAGGCTGCCGAGCTCAGCACATCCGCTGAAGCGGGATGAGCGGATCGCGGCCTTCAATCCGCTTGCGAAGGTGCCGGCAGCGAAGCTGGCGGACGGTACGCTGTTGTTCGACAGCCGGGTGATCTGCGAATATCTCGACGATCTCGCGGAGGGCTCGCTGTTCCCGCACGGCTCCGAGCGTTGGCAGGTGCTCACCGAACAGGCGCTTGGAGATGGGTTGCTTGATGCGGCTCTTCTTGCTCGCTACGAAAATACCTGTCGGAGTGACGAGATCAGATCCGCGGAGTGGATCGGCGGTCAAATGAAGAAAATCGCTGCGGCCCTCGATCAGATGGAGAGGACCACCGGGGTGTTCGGAAATCGTGTCAGCATCGGCAGTCTGACCATCGCCTGTGCACTGGGGTACCTGGATTTCCGCTTCGCGACCTATGGTTGGCGGACCTCACGCCCTGCGCTCGCAGCCTGGTATGAGCAATTCGCAAAGCGACGATCCATTCAGGAAACGTTCCCTCACGAAGCCTAGCCCTTTGGTCAGCGATCGAAACACCGAACGCTGTGATCGAAGGTTGGCGCGACTCTTGCTCCACTTCCGAATGTCCAATTCGGAGCTTGAGGCGTTCATGACGAAGCAAATGAGGACTTTGTTGGCAATCTTCCGAAGGAACCTTGCGGACTGGTTCAAATACATCCCAATGCACTGAACCTCTCCGAAGCGAACCAGGTGTTCGACGGCATATCGCGGTGAGATCGCGCCTCGCGGTGGATCCGGGCGGTCCGTTGTCGAATGTCTCAGCGCACGCCGCAGTCACCGCGGAGCCTGAGCGTCTTGTCCTGGCGGAAGATCAGCCTGAAGGAAGGCGCGGCGACCACGGGCCGATGATTAAATTGGCGCCACGATTGCCAGCCAGATCTCAGCAAATGCGCTTGCCGGGATTAAAGAGCGAGCAAATGTCGCTCATATCGGCTGCATAATTGGGCGAAAAATCGCGTTTCAGCAAAACCGAAGAACGGCGGTTGTTTTTCCTAATTTACCCCAAAGATGGGCCATGGCTAGCTTTCGACTAACAAAGCGGCAGCAGAAGAGTTTGCTTAGTGCATGGACAGCTTGACCCCAACAGCATCGACGAAATCATACGCGAACGATGCCGTTAAGCTGCACGCTCAAGGCATCTGCAAATTCTACGATGCCACCGCCGCGCTGAACCCGATCGAACTCAAGATCCTTGCTGGAGAGCTGCTGACGCTTCTCGGACCTTCCGGATCCGGCAAAACAACATTGCTTCAACTGATTGCCGGACTTGTGAAGCCGACCAGCGGACGGCTGATGATTGACGGTCGCGATCAGACCGATCTGGAGCCGTACAAGCGCGATATTGGCGTTGTTTTTCAGAATTACTCGCTTTTTCCGCATTTGACGGTGCAGGAGAACATCGCATTTCCGCTTCAGATGCGAGGTCAGTCCGACCGGGTATCGGCAACGCAAGTCTCCAACGCGCTGGAGATGGTCGGGTTGGAGAGATTCGGTAAACGCTTTCCGCACGAACTGTCAGGCGGTCAGCAGCAGCGTGTGGCACTTGCCCGCTGTCTTGTTTACAAGCCCTCCCTGATTCTGATGGATGAATCGCTCTCGGCGCTCGATCGAAAGCTCCGCGAAGCGATGCAGGTGGAAATCAAGCGAATCCACCGGGAAACGTCCTCGACGATAATTTTCGTGACCCACGATCAGGAAGAGGCGCTTGCGCTCTCCGATCGTATTTGTCTGATGAACAACGGAGCCATCGAACAACTCGGAACGCCTCTTGAGTTGTACGACAAGCCCAAGACCGTATTCGCCGCGACTTTCATCGGCACGTCGAACGTCGTCAGTGGCCAATTGGCGAATGCGGCTCAGATCAGCTCAGATATCTCCGAACGACTGATCGACATCGGTGGCGACTGCAAGAAGGTCGCGCTCGGTCAGCCCTGCAGCATCGCGATCCGGCCCGAGAACGTCCGCATTGGCGACTGCGGAGCTGGAATCCTGAACGGCACGATCATCGAAGAGATATATGCCGGCTCTGAAACCCGCATGATGGTCGAGCTGCCGAACGGCTCTGTCTTTACCGTGCGCGTCCCCGGCGGAGCGCAACGGTGTCAGCTCGGTGAGAACGTCTCCCTGACCTGGGATCCTCAACATGTCCGCATTCTGGAAAGCTAGTCTTTTACCAACCACGCCGTCTTTCATCCGAGCCGACAATCAAGGAACATCTCATGACGCGCCACATGTTGAACCGACGCACGCTCCTTAAGGCCACCGTACTCGGAAGCGGGACGCTGGCGATGCCTTCGATCCTGACGAGGTCAGGTTTTGCGGCTGAGTCTCTCACAGTCGCCGACGTCGGTGGTGCAGCCGGCGACGCAATACGGGCCGCATTTTGCGAGCCGTTTAAAAAAGAAACCGGCGTCCAGGTTATAAACGTTGCGCATGATCCGGACCCTGTCACGCAGTTCAAGCTGATGGTCGATACGAAGACCTATCTCTGGGACGCATGCATGATGATCCCTGACTACATATTTCGTCTTCAGGAAGGAAAGAACTATATCGCGCCGCTCGATTTGAAGGATGAGACCGGTGACATGGTCCCGGGGATGCTGACCGAAAATTGGCTCGGCTTTTCTGTGTTCGGTATTCTCATGGCCTACAATACCGAGAAATATGGTGCGAACGGTCCGAAGAACTGGGCCGACTTCTTCAACCCCGAAAAGTTCGCCGGTCGCCGCGGTCTCTATCGTGCAGGCTGGGGCTCGCTCGAAATGGCTCTGCTTGCGGATGGCGTCGCGCCGGACAAGCTTTATCCGATCGATGTTGATCGCGCCTTCAAGTCCCTCGAGAAGATCAAGAAGGACGTGTCGGTGTGGTGGACGAGCGGTGCCCACAACACGCAGATTCTGCAGAGCGGCGAGGTCGACATGTCAGATACGTGGTCTGCTCGCGTCTACGGCGCGATCCAGGGGGGCGCGAAGCTTACGACGGTCTGGCAGGGGCTTTACTCCGTCGACGGTTGGGCGATGCCGATCAATGGCCCGAAGCAGTCGCTCGCCAGGGAGTTCATTCGGTTCTGCATGCGCGCTGATCGGCAGGCCGCTTATTCAAACCTAGTAGCGAATGGTCCTACGAACAAGAAGGCGTTCGACGCGATTGCGCCGGAGCGAGCAAGGATCCTTGCGACCGATCCAGCGAACTTCGCCGGTCTCGTACCGCTGGACCCGCGTTGGTGGTCGCAGTCCAACCGGCAGATGGTCAAGAAGCGAATGGATGAATGGCTGCTCAGCTGAACGCAGCGTCTTGCTGCGTTCAGCTTCGCTAGTGTGACCTTCGGATTGGTACTGACGATGACATCAAAAAGGCAGATCGTTCTTTCGGCGCTCGTACACCCTCATGGCATCTACAAGGGGGCCTGGCGACATCCAAACGCTGAGGCTCATCGAATTAACGACGTCGAGTACTACAAGGAGATCGCTCAGCTATGCGAGCGTGGTTTGATCGACCTGTTCTTTATTGCCGACACTCCGGCAGCTCGCACTGACAATCTCGAGATCTGGACGCGATCTCCACTGTTCCAGAACGTGATGGAGCCGGTGACGCTGCTTGCAGCGCTGGCTGGCGCAACGACGCGAATCGGCTTGGGAGCGACGGTCTCGACCAGCTTCTTCGAGCCCTACAACATTGCGCGTCAGTTTGCATCGCTCGACCATATCTCGGGCGGACGGGCCGCCTGGAACGTCGTGACCTCGGCGAATGACTATGCGGCACGGAATTTCGGCCTGGATCGCTTGCCACCGCACAGCGAGCGGTATGCCAAGGCACGGGAGTGCCTGGAGCTTGTGAAAGCCTATTGGGACACCTGGGACCAGGACGCATTCGTATTCGACAAAGAAAAGGCAGTCTACTTCGATCCCAGGAAATTCCATGCCGTTGATCACAAGGGCAAGCATTTCACGGTGCATGGCGGCCTGAATATTGCGCGGTCTCCTCAAGGGCATCCCGTGATCATCCAGGCCGGCGCATCGGAGAGCGGCAAGGAGCTGGCGGCGCAGACGGCCGAAATCGTCTTCGGTACCGGCGCCGAGCCAGAGGCTGCCAAGGCGTTTTACAGCGATCTCAAAGGTCGGATGCCGAAGTTTGGCCGAGATGAATCGGAGCTCTTCATCCTTGCGGGGCTGAGCACAGTTATCGGTCGGACGCGGGACGAAGCGAAGGAAAAGTTCGAATATCTGCAGTCGCTTGTTCCAGTCGAAGTGAAGGTCATGGCTTTGAGCAATGATCTCGAGGCGAATCTGCTTGATTTGCCGCTGGACGAACCGGTCCCCATCGACTGCATCCCGGCCTCATCGAATCTGCACCAGGCCTACTTCAATCAGATTGCGGATATGATCCGCAGTCAGAAACTCACCCTGCGGGAAATGGCGAACAGGTACAGCAGAGGGTCGAGAGCCATGTGTGCCACGGCCGTTGAAGTTGCCGACTTCATGCAGGAGTGGCTCGAGCAGCGGTGCTGCGATGGGTTCATGCTGTCGCCTGCCGTCGTTCCGGGCTCGCTGCGGGAGTTCATCGGTGAGGTCGTGCCGATCCTGCAGGAGCGCGGGATCTACAAGACGGCGTACAAGGGAACGACATTGAGAGAGAATCTCGGTCTCAAGCCCGTCGCAAACAAGAATTCAATATAGCAAACAGTGATCGGGGGGCCCGTGGCGTCGTCGGACCTATCCTCGCCGAACCTTTCGGCAACGGGCAAGCCAAGCTTCCGCCTCGGATCCATCTGGCTCGCCGTGCCAGGTGTGGCATTCCTGCTGATATTCTTCCTGTGGCCGACGGTGCACATCCTCGTGTCGGCCGTGTGGGGCGACGACGGACGCTTCTCTTCGAAGGCGTTGTTTTCGGTCTTCACCTCGTCCTCCTACAGTCGCGTGATGGCGACGACATTTACTGTCGCCGTGCAGGTGACGGTATTGTGCGTTCTGATCAGTTATCCACTGGCGTACTGGCTTAGCCGACATTCGGCCCGGCGACAGCGATTGCTGATGATGCTGATCCTTTTGCCATTCTGGACCAGCGCCCTGGTCAAGAACTTTGCGTGGCTGGTCCTGCTCGGACGAAACAGCAACTTTGCACAGTTTGTTACGTCCATGGGTGGTGCGGGCGATCGCCTGTTGTTCAACAGGACGGTCGTTCTGTTCGGCATCGTGCACACCCTCGTCCCCCTGTGCGTCATTGCGATGATGCCGACGTTCAATCAGGTGAACAAGTCGCTGCTCTCCGCCGCGACGACGCTTGGCGCAAGCCCGACGCAAGCGTTCTGGCGGATTTTTCTTCCTCTCTCAATGCGAGGAGTTGCGACCGCGGGCTTGATGATCTTCGTCACGTCACTGGGCTTCTTCATCACTCCGTCGCTTCTCGGAAGTCCTCGCGAGACGATGGTAGGACAGCTTATCATTGAACAGATCAATGAGTTGCAGAACCTTCAGCAGGGCAGCGCGTTTGGCGTGGTCCTGCTGGTCGGGGCGATTATTGGAGTCATCCTGTTCGATCGCATTTTCGGCCTCTCGGGCGTGGCGGGTGGAAGCGGGAATTCGCAACCGGACGATCGCGTTCGGCGCTTCGGCCTATGGCTGTGCAGCCGCATCGGCAACATGCTCGACCCGGTGGCCCGCGGTTACCGTGATACGTTTCGCGGCCTTCCGGGGTCTCGGCTCTTGGGGGCCTATAGCCTGCTCGTGATCGCCCTCTTGCTTGTTCCCGTGGTTGCGATCATTCCCATGGCGTTCACAAGTGGCAGCTTCCTCGCCTTTCCACCGCCTGGCTTCAGTCTGCGCTGGTTCGAAACCTACTTCGCGTCGCCTATCTGGATGGCCGCCACTGCTCGATCGTTTGGAATTGGGTTGGCATGCGCGGCTCTGACTATCGTCGTTGCGGCAACTGTCGCTTTTGCAGTCGTTCGATCCAGGAGCCGGCTGGCTGGCGCCATCTTTATTTTCTTTATGTCGCCAATGATCGTGCCTCACCTCGTTATCTCGATCGGCCTGTTCTATCTCTTCGCACAAATGTCGCTGATCGCGACTGACATCGGCCTCGTGCTTGGCCATAGCGTGATTGCGACGCCGGTCGTATTCATTGTCGTTCTATCAACGTTGCGCGGGCACGACTGGCGGCTGGATGACGCCGCCCTCACGCTGGGGGCGACGCCGCGAAGAGCGTTTTTCAGGGTGACATTGCCGCTGATCAGTGGAGGCATTGCTGCCGGACTCATTACGGCATTTCTCATATCTTTTGAGGAACTCACGATCGCCTTGTTCATCGGCGGCGGACTCGTTACAACGCTGCCCAAGCAGCTGTGGAGCGACATCTTCCTCCAGATCAACCCAACGTTAGCCGCGGCATCGGTTGTGGTTCTTGGCGTCGTGACGGTCCTCTTCTTGCTCATGGAGGTCATCAGCTACTGGCGAAAGCCTGCTTGACCGCGCCCATTGAGGCCGGTGTATAAAAAGGAGCATCGGATAGCGGAAGCAGGGATGCGGGTATCTAAGCCTTCTTGGAACGACTCGCATACAGAGAGCTGACCCGCGATACCGGCGGCGGAATCGCGGATCAACAATGCGTTTTACTTTGAGACAGCTGGAATACTTCGTAGCTGCCGGGGAGACCGGAAGCATCACGCTCGCTTCCGAACGCATCAACATCTCGCAGCCGTCGATCTCAACCGCCATCTCGCATCTGGAGAAGGAGTTGGGCGTTCAGCTTTTCGTTCGCCAGCACGCGCTGGGCCTTTCATTGACGCCGGCTGGGCGCAGTCTGCTCCGGGAGGCGAAGAATGTGTTGAATCAGGCCGAGCAGCTTTACTCCGTAGCATCTGATGTCGGCGAGCAGATCCGTGGTCAGATCACGGTTGGTTGCCTTGTAACGCTGGCGCCAATGGTCATGCCGGAACTGGCACACTCCTTCACGACTGCGTTTCCTGCGACGCAGATCAGGCACATCGAGCTCAATCAGGAGCAACTCCTCGAAGGATTACGCTGCGCCGAAATCGATGTCGTCATAACGTACGACCTGCAGATTCCATCCGGGATCGCTTTCACGCCGCTCGCTCAGCTACCGGTGCACGTCGTGGTCAGCGACAAGCACAGGTTCGCGTCCAAGTCGGCTGTCTCTCTCGCTGAGCTCGTCGACGAGCCGTTTCTATTGCTGGATCTGCCGCTGAGCCGGGAGTACTTCCTCGCGCTATTCATGGGCGAGGGGCTCGAGCCCCGAATAGAAGCGCGCTCGGCTTATCAGGACGTTATCCGGACCATGGTCGCGAATGGTTACGGCTATACGCTGGCCAATGTGAGGCCGAGGGCCAATACGGCGCTGGACGGTCGAAAGGTTGTCAGGGTGAAACTCGCCGGGGAATACCGGCCGATGGTGATCGGCGTCGCGACCTTGGCGCAACTCACGAAATCTCGCCTGATCGAGACGTTTCAAGCGCATTGCCAAGCCTTGATTTCCGAAGAATACATCCCTGGGATGGTTGCCCCCCGCGCCGATCGCCCGACCTCTGGAGCGACCTGAGCGGAAACAGCGGCCCTTCTTGGCGTCGCTCGTGCCTAGTTCAGGGGCAGTGCTGCAAACAATTTGAGCCTGCTTAGGGAAAACGGAAGGCGCGCTTCGCAAAAGCGCATTGGTCCGCATCCGTCAGCTTCGGTAGATTGAGTCTTAACGCCAGGTCACACTGTAACTCTGTTGATTGTCCCGGGTGTCGAGATGATAGCAGCGTTTATGAAGCAATACCGAAGAACGGTTCTGCCCCGCCTTATCAGGTTCGTTCACAACTTGATGCCGCATCCGCCTGTAGTCTGACGTCGGCTACAGGGAGGCGGCTGCTTCGTGCCTCTGAAGAACGCGATTGTCGCTTAGTACTCTTCTCGAGGCGCGCGCAATCAAGCTGCGTCCCAAATCACCTGAGCCTTGGATTATACGGACATGCACAGCTCTGTTGGTGCAGGCACGCGATCAATCTTTCCGAAGCGGAAGATACGAATTCCGTAATTGCGTAGTGTGAGTGCCCCTCCCTAGCATTACCCCACTACGTAGCGTCAGAACCAAAGCCGCGATTTGCAATGGTTTACAATTTGCAGCGTTGTACGGCGCACGTTTCGCAAATTTGGGATTTCCAATGGAAACGAACACGACCGTCTCCGACGAGCGTCAACTGAGAATTGACCTTGCGGCCGCATTTCGCCTGTTCGCCAAGTTGGGCATGCATGAAGCCGTCGCGAACCATTTCAGTGCGGCGGTTTCGACCGACGGTCGCAAGTTCCTGATGAATCCAAAGTGGCGGCACTTCTCGCGAATCAAAGCAAGCGATCTGGTGCTCTTTGATCTTGATGCAGAGGACTCGCGCGGGAGGCAGCAGGACGTCGACCCGACTGCGTGGTCGATCCACAGCCAGATGCACAGACTTCTTCCACAAGCGCGGGTCGTGCTTCATCTTCATCCGCCCTTCGTCACGACCATCGCCTCGCTCGCCAATCCCGAGATAAAGCCGATCGATCAGAACACCGCCCGATACTTCAATCGCGTGGCCTTGGACTCATCATATTCCGGTATGGCCGACAGCGAACAAGAAGGCGCCCGTCTCGCCAGGCTGTTGGGCAATCGCTCGCGGCTTATGATGGGGAATCATGGCGTCATGATTGCTGCGAGGACCGTCGGCGAGGCGTTCGACGACATGTACACCATAGAGCGCGCTTGCCAGACGCTTGTGCAGGCCTACTCGACCGGACAGCCGCTGAAGGTGCTGCCCGATGACGTCGCAGAGCGCACCGCGCAAGACTGGGAAGGTATCGCGGACTTCTCCGAAGCCCACTTCGCGGAGATGAAGGAGCTGCTGAATGTGGAGGATCCTTCTTACGCACATTAATCGGTCGCCTGAGGAGCGCGGGAGGCGAGGCGTTCACATAGGCCTGGCCTGATCACTGGGAAGCCAGAAGATAATGTCCGAGTATCGGGGCGTCACTTAAAGCATCGATAGATCATTGGTCCGGCCGCGGATCATGTCAGGCGGTCAGGAGTGGATACATAAATGTCGATCGAGCGCGTAGACACGATTGTGGTCGGCGGAGGCCAGGCTAGCCTCGCCATGAGTGAGCACCTCAGCCTGGCAGGCGTGCCGCACGTGGTACTGGAACGGCACCGGATTGCCGAGCGATGGCGCTCCGCCAGGTGGGACTCGTTGGTGGCAAATGGTCCTGCGTGGCATGACCGATTTCCGAATCTGGAGTTTCCTAGATCTCACCCCGACTCGTTTCCCTCGAAGGAAAGCGTTGCGGACTATTTCGTATCATATGCGGAAATGATCGCAGCTCCCGTGCGATGCGGGGTTGAAGTGACGTCTGTCGAAAGAATCGCAGGGAAGCCGGGCCTGCGAGTCAAGACATCGTCGGGCGAACTGGAAGCGATGAATGTGGTCGCTGCGACCGGAGCATTTCAAGTGCCTATCGTTCCGGAAATCGTCCCGGCAAGTCCAGACATTACGCAATTGCATTCCAGTCATTATCGCAATCCTGGCCAATTGCCGAATGGAGCCGTCCTGGTCGTTGGGGCGGGATCCTCTAGTGGCCAGATCGCTGACGAGCTTTTGCGTTCGGGAAGGCGGGTGTACCTATCGGTCGGGCCGCATGAACGTCCGCCGCGGGCCTACCGGGGGCGCGATTTCTGTTGGTGGCTGGGTGTCCTGGGGAAATGGGACATGGAAACGAAGCTGCCCGGTACTGAGCACGTAACGATCGCGGTGAGCGGCGCGCGCGGCGGTCACACCGTTGATTTCCGGCGTCTTGCGGCCGAGGGAATGCATCTCGTGGGCTCTACGAAGTCGTACGATCGAGGCAGAGTTCTGTTTGCAGGCGACCTCGCGGCCAATATCGCTCTGGGCGATGCGTCCTACATGGCGCTGCTCGACGAAGCCGATGCCTATGTCGATCGCTTTGGACTTGACCTTCCGACCGAGCCGGAAGCTCGCGAGGTCAGGCCGGATCCGGACTGCATGGTCAGCCCCATGCTCGAACTGGATCTGGCCGGGGCCGGCGTCAAATCGATCATTTGGGCAACCGGCTTCGCGACGGACTATAGCTGGCTGAAGGTGAGCGTCTTTGACGAGTCCGGAAAGCCGAAGCACCAACGTGGCGTGTCTTCCGAACCCGGAATCTACTTTCTTGGGTTGCCTTGGCAGTCCCGCAGGGGTTCCGCGTTCATCTGGGGAGTCTGGCACGACGCGAAGCATCTTGCTGATCGCATATCCACGCGACGGCGTTATCTCGACTACGATGCATCGGCTCGGTGCTCGGTCAAGTGTGCCACCTAGGGCATGATCCGGAAACGTGGAGACCGGTTTTCCCTTGCGATGAACGCGAAGCGCTTGCGTGGCGATCATGCTCCAGAGGTGCCATGGCAAGCGTCTTGCATCCGTTCAGCCATGTGTCGCGGTGGGTGCCTGGCCGAAGGATGTCGGATAGACTCCATGCCAAAATAACGTTGGTCGGCTGTTATGGGAGATGGAAAGATCGATGGTTCATACTCGAATTCGCAAGTTCAACACCAAGGACACATATCCGGAGCAAAAGCTCGATAACGATCTTTGCCAGGCGGTGGTTACGACCGGAGGGAAGATCGTGTGGCTGCGAGGACAGTGTCCTCAGAACCTCGATGATGCGAAGAATATCGAGAGTCACGATCCAGTCGAGCAGACCCACAAGGTCATGCAGAACATCAAGCAGCTGCTTGAGGAAGCAGGCGGTGGCATGGAGCATCTCGTCAAGGTCGTCGTCTACCTCACCGACGTTCGCCACCGGGAAGCGGTATATCGGACCATGGGCGAGTACATCAAAGGCGTGCATCCTGTGTCGACGGGGCTTGTCGTACAGGCTCTGGCGCGTCCGGAATGGCTTGTCGAAATCGACGGTACAGCAGTTATTCCGGAATAGAACATGACCTTTTCGCTTGTCGCGCGTTGCGCTGAAACCGGAATGTTTGGCGTAGCCATCTCATCGTCATCACCGGCCGTCGCGGCTCGCTGCTCATTTGCGCAGGCGAGCGTGGGGGCGGTGGCGACGCAGAATGTCACAGATCCAACTTTGGGCCCTATGGGCCTCGAGGCTCTAGCGCGCGGCCTTTCCGCCGAGGAGGCGATCGCGGAGGTGAAAAAGCGCGGACATTTCATCGAGTTTCGACAAGTCCTCATCGTCGACAAGTCAGGTCGTTCCGCGATCCACTCGGGTGATAAATCGCTCGGAATTTGGAGCCAGGCGCAGGCCGAAGATGTGGCGTCGGGGGGCAATCTCCTCGCGCACGAAGACGTTCCGAAGATGATTGTCAGCGCGTTTTTGGGGTCAACCGGTCACCTGGGCGATCGGCTCCTTGCAGCTCTTCGGGCGGGCTTGTCGGCCGGCGGGGAGGCTGGTCCGATACATTCCGCAGGTCTCAAAGTCGTCGATAAGGTCAGCTGGCCGGTTGTGGATCTGAGGTGCGATTGGACGATGGAATGCCCGATTGAAGCCGTTGCGTCCGCGTGGGCAGTCTATAAGCCGCAGCTCAACGACTACGTTAAGCGTGCGCTTGATCCTCGATCGGCACCGTCTTATGGCGTTCCCGGCGATCGCTAGAGTATGATCCGGAAAAGTGGAGACCGGCTTTCCCTCGCGACAAGCGCGTAGCGTTTGCGCGGAGATCGCTCATCATCTTCTCCTGTTTTGTTGCGCGGTCCGCCAGACTGACTGAAGCGCATGAAGCAGCCGGGCAGGCTGCCGGCCGCTATCGCAGTGAGGCCGATCGTAGCTCTCGTCTCCCGATCGCTGGCGGTGTTCGCCGCACAGGTCGAAGTCAGACCCGGAGAACCGGCGTTAAGGCATGCTCTCGAAATGAACGAGCTCAAAGACTTGCAATCGATGTCCCGGACCGAAGTTCCTCGGCCGGCCGTAGAAACGTCAAGGGCATCAAGAGGAACGAAGGTCGCGGATCGAGCTTGAATGGGAAACTCGCAAGACAAGCTTCTGCCAAGGAACTGCCATGAGCACCAAACGCAAACTGAGCGCAGACCTCGAGGTCGAGCCCTATGAGCGTCCATCCGGCGGATGGGGTTCGGTACGGTCGCTTGCGCGGAGTCTCGCGGGCGATTACGTGCCGTTCACGGGTCCGCGGGTTCTGCTGCGTCAGAACAAGCCTGACGGCTTCATGTGTGTCAGTTGCGCCTGGGCGAAGCCGGCCGATCCGCGCGTGTTCGAGTTCTGCGAAAACGGCGCCAAGGCAACGACGTGGGAGATCACGCACAAACGCGTGACAGCGGCATTCTTTGCCGACAAGACGGTCGCCGAGCTCGAGACCTGGGACGATCACCATCTCGAGGCCGCAGGCCGGTTGACCCATCCGATGCGGTGGGACGCAGCGAGCGACAAATACGTGCCCGTGAGCTGGGAGGAGGCGTTCACCGAGATCGGCCGCGAACTGCGGGCGCTGCAGCCTGATAGCGCTGTGTTCTATACGTCCGGTCGTGCCTCGCTCGAGACATCCTTCATGTATGGGCTGTTCGCGCGGGCCTATGGCACCAACAACCTGCCGGATAGTTCCAACATGTGCCACGAGACGACGTCGGTGGCGCTGCCGGAAAGCATTGGGGTCCCCGTTGGCACCTGTACGCTCGACGATTTCGGCAAAACTGACTGCATCTTCTTTTTCGGACAGAATGTCGGAACCTCCAGTCCGCGGATGCTGCATGAACTGCAGGACGCATCCCGCCGCGGCGTGCCGATCGTCACCTTCAATCCGCTGCGCGAACGCGGCCTGGAGGAATTCGTCAACCCTCAGGCACCCGCCGAGATGCTGATGGGATCGTCGACCCGCATCTCCTCGCAATATCATCAGATCAAGACCGGCGGCGACACTGCCGCGATCATGGGAATCGCCAAGGCGCTGCTGGCATTTGAGGGCAAGGCCAACCTTGCCCAGCCAGTCATCGATTGGAATTTTATCCGCCAGCACACCCATGGCTGGGATGAATTCGCCGGCGCTGTGAAGAGCTGCGAATGGGCCGAGATCGAGCGCCGCTCGGGTTTGACACGCAATGCACTGGAAGCTGCGGCCACGGTCTACGCGCGGGCCAAATCCGTGATGTTCATCTATGGCATGGGCCTGACGCAGCACGAGCGTGGCGTCGAAACCGTGCAGACTTTGGTCAATCTCGCGCTGATGCGCGGCAATATTGGCCGGCCCGGAGCCGGCATCTGTCCGGTGCGCGGACACTCCAATGTGCAGGGGCAGCGGACCGTCGGCATCACTGAGAAGCCGGAGATGGTGCCGAAGGACAAGATCAAGCAATTGTTCGGCATCGATGTGCCCGCGCAGAAGGGTACGACGACCGTCGAAGCCTGCGAGAAGATCATCGACGGCTCGGTGCGCGCCATGGTGATGCTCGGCGGCAATCTCGTTCGGTCCGTTCCCGACCACCGGAGGGTCGAGCCTGCCTGGCGCAGGCTGCGCCTGACGGTCAATATCCTGACCAAGCTCAACCGCTCGGCGCTGGTACATGGCGAGATATCGTACATCCTGCCATGCCTTGGCCGCATCGAGATCGACGAGCAGGCAGGCGTGCGACAGGCGGTCTCGATGGAGGATTCCACCGGCTGCATGCACGGCTCATGGGGACAGGTGAAACCGGCAAGCCCCGACTTGCTGTCCGAGCCGCGGATCATCGCGGAATTGGCCAAGGCAGCAGCGCCTGCGCGCTCGACCATTCCATGGGATGACTGGGTGGCGGACTACAGCCGGATCCGCGATGCGATCGCGGCGATCTATCCCGACATCTTCCATGATTTCAACGCGCGGCTCTGGCGGCCCGGCGGTTTTCATCGCCCGCTCGGCGCCCGCGAGCGCCGCTGGAACACGAAGACCGGCAAGGCAAACTTCATCACGCCGGGTTCGCTCGCAACCGACATCGATACGCGGCCCGAGGATCGCGACATCGTCCAGCTCATCACGCTGCGCAGCAACGGCCAGTTCAACACCACGATCTACAACTACGACGATCGCTTTCGCGGCATCCATGGCTCGCGCCAGGTCGTGCTGATGCATCCGAACGACATCGATCGCTTTGCGCTGAAGGAGGGAAGCGTTGTGACGCTCGCCACGGCCGCGAACGACGGGGTGAAGCGGGAAGTCGGCGGGCTTCGCGTCGTCGCCTACAACATCCCGGAAGGATGTATTGCCGGCTACTATCCCGAATGCAATCCGCTGCTGCCGCTTTGGCATCATGAGAAGAAGGCGAAGACTCCGGCCGCGAAGTCGATTCCGGTGCGGGTCAGGGCCGAGGCGCATGCCGCGTGAGGGAGACAGATCATGACTGACAAGGACGAGCAGAAGCGCATCCAGGAGAAGCAGGGTGGCCATCATATGCCGCCGCGGCCCGATGACGGACCGCCGCTCGACGATACCGACCGCAACACCGACAAGGTCATCAAGCCATCGCGCCGCAAGCCGGAGCCTTACGCTGGCTGACATTGCGCTAGAGCGTTTTCGAGCGAAGTGGATACCGGTTCGCGTGAAGAAAACGCGTCAAAACAAGAATCTAGAGCTTCGGTTCTGATTCAATCAGAACCGAAAATGCTTTAGAGCATGATCCGGAAAAGTGGAGACCGGTTTTCCCTCGCGACAAACGCGAAGCGTTTGCGCGGAGATCATGCTCAAACAGAGAGCTAGAGCGGGATGACGATTCGAAGAAAAGTCATCACGCTCTAGTTGACGTTATCGGCAAACATGTTGCGAAACGCCGTGGCAACGGCCGCGACGCCGGTCACACCCTGCATCAGCGCGATCTCACCCTGTTGCTCATGTCGGATCGCGTGCGCCATGATGCGCAGGCGCGGATCGCCCTCGCTGCGCCATTGCTGATCGGCCATCTTCACCGCGCCCCTGTGATGCAGGCTCATCATTTCAACGAACAGTGCATCGAACTGCTCCGGTGAAGCGGCCTTGACCTGCTGTATCTGTACGGAGTTGAGGTAGCCCGGCATGTTGGCGCGCTCCTCGGCCGTGCAGCCCGGCATCACGGTGTCGAACCAGCTTTGCCACCAGTTGTCGAAAATCCTGTTTTCACCCGTCTGGCTCGCCACCATCAGCATGGCAAGCGACTGAAGATGTGGATCCTGCGCACGCTGGATGCCAATGCGGGCCAGCTCGATGCCTTGCGTGTGATGGGCGGTCATGTGCCGGATGTAGGTCTGATCCGCTTCCTTGTCGCGTCCGACCCAAGGCAGCTCACGGCCGAGGCTGGCCGATAGTGTCATGCCGCCCAGCACGATGATGATCGCAAGCGACCCGATCAGCCATGCCTTGCCGAAGCGGGAGTCCCGCGCGGGCGCGTCGCCGGGCGGCCACCGCAGCCATGCAAACAGCGGATACATGAGAGCGGAGGCGCCATGAACGAGCAGGCCGATCCAATAGGGCTGCTGCAGTGTGAACAGCGGCTGCCAGAACGGAACGAGCGGCACCAGCACGAACCATTCCGTCGCCGACGAGAACACCGCCCATGGCAGCGCGAGCGTGAGGATGGTCAGCGGCCGAAGCGCGGCCGTCCAGCGTCCGAACAGGCCGAAGAACACCATCGCCCAGGAGAAATCGGCCCATTGATGGAATGCGATCCCGGCCAGGATCGCGCTCCAGGACGGCTCGGCGCTGATCGCCCAGTCGCGCGCGGGAATTGCGGCCACCGTCATCCAGTCGACCCATGCGTCGCGGCCGATGCGGGCAGCGAACAGCTGGCTGACGATGGTCGAGAACGTGCTGCTGATCAGGCCGAGCTCGGCCGCCGCGAGCCAGTGTGATTTCGTCGCGTGTGCCGTGCGCGCCGGCGCGCTGCCCCAAGCCTGCACGCTCATGTCATCTACGACGCTCCGACGGCCGTCCGGCTCAGGAGAGCCTTCGCCGAACTTCGCGCCGCCTCGATCCCTTTCGGGAAGCCGCTGCGGTCGGTATAAAGGCGCCGTCGCCCGCCACGTGCGGGTGAGCGCGGCGCGGTCTGCTGGGCGGCCTTGTAGTCGAGGCAGGCGATTCCTCCCACCATCAGCAGGGCGAGCGTGACGTTGTGCTTCTTCGGATTGTCGTATCTGAAGCCGGACAGCAACGTGGCGGCGTCCAGGCCGTCGCCGGCGACGCGGCTCCACATGCCGGCATTCTTGTCGACCGAAAGCGACATGACGCCGCTGAACAATTCGCGGAAACCATAGGCGCGGACGAGGCCCTCGCTTCCCCGCATTCCCAATGCGCGCGTGATCCGTCGCGGCGCCAGCACTTCCATCGCTCCAAGGCCGATCGACAACCAGCCAAGCGCTCGCGCGAGACGGTCGGCCGGCTCGATCGAACTCGGGCCGCTGCGCACGATCTTGGGATCGCCCTTGGATCGCATGATGTTGGCAACGTAATACATGTTCTCGCCTCGCTATGTTCAGGGTTTCAGCACGACCTTGACGCAACTGTCCCGCTTGTCGCGGAACACCTTGTACATCTCCGGCCCCTGCGCCAGATCGACCGTATGGGTGATCACGAAGGACGGATCGATCTGGCCTTCTTCGATCCGCCGCAGGAGGTCGTCGGTCCAGCGATTCACATGAGTCTGGCCGCTCCGGACCGTCAGTCCCTTGTTCATCAGGGCACCCATCGGCACGTGGTCGGAAAGGCCGCTGTAGACGCCGGGAATCGAGATCACCCCGCCGGGGCGACAGACATAGATCATCTCGCGCAGCACGTGCGGCCGGTCGCTCTCCAGCATCAGCATCTGCTTGGCGCGGTCGAGCAGCGTATCCGGCTGCGATGCCATCACATGCGATTCCATGCCGGTTGCATCGATGCATTTCTCCGGACCCTTGCCGTCGGTGAGCTCGTTGAGGCGCTCGACCACGCTTTCGGATTCGAAATTGATGGTGGTGGCGCCGCCGGCTTCCGCCATGCTGAGCCTCTCGGGCACGCAGTCGATCGCGATCACCTGGTTGGCGCCGAGCAGGAGAGCGCTGCGGATCGCCATCTGCCCGACCGGGCCGCAGCCCCAGATCGCCACCGTGTCGGTCGGCTCGATGTCGCATTGGACCGCGGCCTGCCAGCCGGTGGGGAAGATGTCGCCCAGGAAAAGCGCCTGCTCGTCGGAAATGCCCTCGGGGATCTTGATATGGGTGGTGTCTGCGAAGGGAACGCGCAGGTACTCGGCCTGTCCGCCCGGATAACCACCGGTCAGATGGGTGTAGCCGAACAGGCCGGCCGTGGAATGGCCGAACACCTTGTCGGCCAGATGCCGTTTGCGGTTGGTGGTCTCGCATACCGAGAAGTTGCCGCGTTTGCACTGCTCGCACTGGCCGCAAATGATGGTGAAGGGCACGACGATGCGGTCGCCCTTCTTCAGCTTGCCGTCCATGCCATGGCCGACGTCGACGACCTCGCCCATCATCTCATGGCCCATGATGTCGCCCGGCAGCATGCCCGGAATGAAATTGTGAAACAGGTGAAGATCGGAGCCGCAGATCGCGCAGCTCGTGACCTTGACGATGGCATCGCGCGGATCCTCGATCCCGGGATCGGTGACGGTGTCGCAACGAATATCTTCCTTGCCGTGCCAAACCAGCGCTCTCATGCCAAGCCTCCGGTATCCGAATGGAATTGGGGTCCGAATGAAGTTCTAAAGTCGGATCGCCGACGATGGTTGCTAGCGGCCTGGCAGTTTTCCTGAACGCGTCGCGGCAAGCCTCGGACGCAAACAAGCCTCGGGCGCAAATAGGAACGACCGGTCGCCGCGGCGATTGAGCGGGCAAAATGCAGAGTTGAGGAAATTCACATGCCCAATGGACAATTCGCCATCGTCACCGGCGCCTCCACCGGCATCGGTCTGGAACTTGCCAGATGCTGCACCCGCGCGGGCTTCGACCTCCTGATCGCCGCCGACGAGCCCGCGATCGAGAGCGCGGCCGATGCGCTCCGCCGCGAGGGCGGCAAGGTGGATGCGGTCCAGGCCGATCTGTCGACCACGGAAGGCGTCGATCGGCTCTATGCGGCGACCAAGGCGCGCCCGGTCGATGCCTTGCTTGCGAATGCCGGCGTCGGCCTCGGCCATGCGTTCCTCGATCAGGATTTCGACCGGGTCAGGCGCGTGATCGATACCAACATCACCGGTACCGTCGATCTCATCCACCGCGTCGGCAATGACATGCGCCGCCGCAATGCCGGGCGTATCCTGATCACCGGCTCGATCGCGGGCTTCATGCCGGGCAGCTTCCAGGCGGTGTACAACGGCAGCAAGGCGTTCCTCGATTCATTTTCGTTTGCCTTGCGCGAGGAGCTGCGCGGCACCGGCGTCACCGTGACGTGCCTGATGCCGGGCGCGACCGAAACGGAATTCTTCCGCCGCGCCGACATGATGGACACCAGCGTCGGCACCGCGAAGAAGGACGATGCGGCTGCAGTCGCAAAGGCCGGCTTCGACGCGATGATGGGCGGCAAGGGCGACATCGTCACGGGCATCAGGAACAAGATCCAGTCGGCTGTCGCAAACGTGCTGCCCGCCGGCATGCTGGCGCGGCAGCATCGCAAGATGGCCGAGCCGGGCTCGGCAAAATCGTCGCGCACGTGAGGCGGATGGTTGCGGCCGGCGAAGCTCAGTGCGTCTGTTGAAAAGGAAAGCGGCAAGCCGTTCATCTCTTGCGAGACGCCAGCCCCATGCATTGCTGGAGCTGCGGAACGCTGCTCATGCTCCAGACGTTGACTCGCCTCGAGGCCAGTCTTGCCATCAGTGCGGAGCTAACGATCATGGCCATCGACTTCAATCATACGATTCTGTCGGCTCGCGACAGCAAGGCCTCGGCCGATTTCCTGGCCGAGATGCTCGGGTTGCCGGCGCCGCGGCGCTGGGGACCATTCCATATGGTTACGACCGATAATGGCGCCAATCTCGATTACATGGATGCCAAAGGCGACATTGCGCGTCAGCACTATGCCTTCCTGGTCGACGACGCCGCGTTCGACGCGATATTCAATCGAATTCGTGAGCGGAACCTGCCGTACTGGGCTGATCCCGGCCGGCAAAAGGCAGGCGAAATCAACGACCATGACGGTGGACGCGGCCTCTATTTCGAGGAACTGAACGGACACCTGCTCGAAATCATCACGCGTCCCTATGGCAGCGGCGGCTGGAATCCATAGCCGGCTCTCTGCGCGATCAGCGGCGTCAAATCACATCAAGAGTTGATCCTGCAGCCAGCGTACGCCGGCGGCACCCTCGAAGGTCACGAGGGTCCATCCGTAACGACGCGCCTGGGAAGGTTAACCCCTGGCTTGCTCCCTCCGGAGACCGTTACGTCCCGGACAAAGTCGCGCGCGCCCACCTCCAGCCTTCGGCGGCTTGGCGGTTGTCGCGCCGGTCGTGCCTCAGTGATGGGCCGAAACGCTCCTGAAGCACTCGGACAGCAGATTGTCGCCAGACGCAGAATGGCTGAGATCACCTAGACTGAGAATGCCGACCATCCGCTTGCTCTTGTTGATCACCGGCAGCCTGCGGACCTGCAGCTTCTCCATGTGATGCATCGCCTTTGCGAGGTCGTCGTCCTCCCGGCAGCAATGGATGCCGTCGGTCATGACATCACGCGCCATCGCGCGACGCGCATCGAAGTTGTTGCTCGCAAGCCCTTTGCAGACGATGTCGCGATCGGTCACCATTCCGATCAGCCGATCGTCCTCTCCGATCGGAATGCAGCCGATGTCATGCTCCCGCATCAATTTCGCGAGTTCGGTGACAGGGGTGTCGGGGCTGACCCAGTCGACGCCCTTGTGCATCACTTCTTGGACTTTCATGGCGGACCTCCGTTACTGGATTTCAGGTGCGTTTGATGCAGCGCACTTGCGCAGATCTCTTCGTTTGAGCATGATCTTTTCGGAAAACCGGTTTCCACTTTTCCGGATCATGCTCTGGTGGCAGATCCGAGCGACCAATCCTCAATCGTGTACGCTAAAGCGCCCATGCGGCGCGTCCGCCGTCAGGCGCGCAAACTGCTCACGCGTGAGATGCAGCAGGGTCTGATGATCGCCGGCTTCCATATAGATTTCCGGCTGTGTCTCGATGCTGTCGTCGACGATGGTATCGAGCCCATAGCACTTGCCGATGGCAGGAACGGCGCCGTGTGCGCAGTCGCGGAACAGCTGATTGATCTCGGTTTCATCGGCCATATCGACATCATCACCGAGTGTGGTCCGCAGCTCCGACAGGCGGAGGTGGTGCGATGCGGGCACGACGGCAAGAATATATTCGCCGTCGCGTCGCAACACGATGCCCTTGGCAAGACGGTCGCCCGAGATATGGCACGCTTGGGCCGTGCGGGTGGACGACATGCTCGGCTCGTGCTGAATCTCCTCGTATTGGATGTTTTCAGCAGCGAGGTATTTTTGCAGTGTGGGAGCGATGGACATGACGTGACCTCCGGTGCGGGTAGGCAAACCATCCGCCGCAAGGTCTTCCTGCCGAGCCTCGCCTTACGGCGGCTGCGTCACTATAGGATCAACATATTCCTTCCATCCGCCGGCTGCAATTCTTCGTCAGTGACTGGGGTGCGGTGCAACGTCTCCACGTTGGCGTTGGTATGGTTTCCGTCTTTACCTGCAACAGGAGGTCGTCGCGGCGACGGCGTCACCGATAGGGCAGAGTTCTTGGCCTAATTCTCAAGCGCCGAAGGGCGGATCAGCCTTGCGCCGCCGCTCGAAGCCGTTCACTGGCGCTGCGCCGAGGATGGTGGGTTACGCCTTGCGGTTTCTGGTTCGACTGCGCGCGCCGCGCGTTTTCGAAGTTCTCGCTATCGGAGCGTTCGTAAAAGATCTTCCATCAGCCTATCGATCATGGCCAGGGCGTCAGCCGGGTTGGCGACATCGATATCGTGGACATGCCAATACCTCACCCTGTCCGCAACGGCTGGAAAGCGCCGTTCGACCAACGGCCGATGCTCGGCTTCCTTCAGTGCGATGACGAGATCGGCTCCGTCGAAGTCGGCCAGGCAGCAGGGTTGAGGATAGCGGTGCGCCCCTTCTGCGACGATCGATTTTGCCTGAAGGCCCTGCAAAGCAAATTTCGAAATTGGTCCCACATTGTCTAGGGAACCTTTTTCCGCCGCGCCGCGCGAGAAGGCTCGCCAGTTCAGCCCTTCGAGTCTTGCCTGGTGATTAAACAGCTCTTCGGCATATCGGCTACGGTAGTAGTTGCCCGTACAAAGAAACAGGATGTGATTGTTTGACATTGGCCAGCGGGGAAACCTGAATTTTTTAAGTGATCGGCACGACCGGAGTTGGGTACGCTGTTACTGCGCCCCTATTTCGTCACCATCCCCCCGGTCTCCGGATGCTGCAGCCAGCCCAGCACCGCCTCATGGAATCGCGCCGGCGCCTGGATCTGCGGGGCGTGGCCGAGGTCGGGGAATTCGATCAGTTGGGCGTGCGCGAAGCGCTTGGCGGCCTCCTTGCCGAGCACGAGATAGTTGCCGAGCGTCGGGCGAATCGCCGGCGGCGCTTTGTCCTTGCCGATTGCGGTGGTGTCCTTGTCGCCGATCAGGAGCAGCACCGGCGTCTTGATGCGCTCGAATTCGTAGAACACCGGCTGGGTCGCGATCATGTCGTAGAGCCGCGCCGAGCTCGACGCCACGGCATCGCGTCCGGGGCCGCGATACATGCCGGCCAGCATCTGCACCCAGGGCTCATATGACGCGTCCCAGGTGTCGGCATAATAGGTGGCGCGTTCGTAGGCGCGGATGGTGTCGGCGGTCACGCGCTTCTCGCGCTCGTTCCAGCCGTCGAGGCTGAGCCACGGCACGCCCTTGGCCGCCCAGTCCTCGAGGCCGATCGGATCGACCAGGACGAGCTGATCGACGGCCGCCAGATACATCAGCGCATAGCGCATCGCCAGCATGCCGCCGGTCGAATGGCCCATGATCACCGCATGCTCGATGCCGAGCGAGGCCAGCAGCGCATGCGTGTTACCGGCGAGCTGCTGGAACGTGTATTGATAGCGCTCGGGCTTGCTGGATTTGCAGAACCCGATCTGGTCGGGCGCGATCACCCGATAGCCGGCCGCCGTCAGCGCCTTGATCGAGCCTTCCCAGGTGGCGGCGCAGAAATTCTTCCCATGCAGCACCACGACGGTGCGGCCGTTCGGGTTCGACGGTTTCACGTCGAGATAGGCCATCTCCAGTTCCTGGCCCTGCGACGTGAACCGATAGCGCTCAACCGGGAAGGGGTATTCGAACCCCTGCAGTTCGGGTCCATAGGCTGGCCCGTCATCGGCGGCGGAGGCCGGTGAACTCAGGCTGACGGCGGCGGTCAAAGCGAGAGCGAACAGGGTCGAAAAACGGATCATCGGGCAATCCTGCAGCGTGGAACATCAGGCGGCATCGAACTAACGCAGCGCCTCATCGCTATCCAGAAGGCCCGCGATGATTTGTTCGTGATCGATTGGGAGTTCAGTCAGCTGCTCACGCCGTCATTGCGAGGAGCGATAGCGACGAAGCAATCCATTCTTCCGCTTGCGGTGCTATGGATTGCTTCGTGGGCGCTATCGCGTCGCCCCGGATGACACCCCCATCCTGAGGAGCCGCGAAGCGGCGTTTTGAAGGATGGGGTACGGGCGAGACCGTGGCCTCATGGGTTCTCAAGGCGATGCGCAGCATCGTCCGGAGACGCGCTGCGCGCTCCTCACCATGAGCGGGCAACAGCGCGTGCGCGGCCGGACAAATTAAGCGAGTGATTCCAACGTGATTTGCCCTGTCCACTGCTCGCGCAAAAAACATTCCGCTTCCGTCGTCGGGCAAATCAGTGATTTAACTCCGCGCGTCTCATCCAAATGAGGGGCGGCTCGCGATCGTCACGAACGTTGCGGTGGGATGCGGTGGACGCGATGCGTGCGACTGACGAGCGTGCGTAATGCGGACGGCGAAGTCGTGTGGTTCTGGCGCCCCGACGCTGGCGCTAAGTCTTTTGCGCGAAGAAGTTCGCGCGAGAGATGACGGTGGCAAGAAAGCCCGGTCACCGAGAAGAGCTCGAAGTAAGCCGTAAAACCATCGCGCAGGGAAAGCCGGAGTTGCTTCGGTTGACCTGTGGTCCTACCCCCGTGCTTTTTGTTGCACGGGGCCCACGGGTGCGACCGGCACCCGGCTTTCCCTGCGCCCTCTGACCAATGAGAGGGTGAAACGAGATGCAAAGCTCGGACGTAATGCGCCGCGAGAATGCGAACTCACATCCATTCCACCGTCATGCCCCGCGCAGGCGGGGCATCCAGTAACCACAGGCCTCTCGGGTCAAGCACGACCGCCTCTGGAATACTGGATCGTCCGGTCAAGCCGGACGATGACAGCGCAAGGCTGTTTGACAATTGAATCAGTATCTCCCCACGTCGTCCCGGGCTTGCGCGCCGCGGCGAAGCCCTTTGGGCGTAGCCGGGACCCGGGACCCATAACCACAGGCCATTGTTGTGTGCTCCGCTGCAACCGCTTGCTCCTGCCACAACACCCTCATGTGGTTATGGGTCGCTGCTTTCGCCGGGATGACGGAAACGGAGAGCGGACGCCAATCCCACCACGATACCGGCAACGTTGCGACAGGATCTCGCAATCATCAATCTGTATTCAGCAGAGCATATCTCCGCCTCAATCGGTCGTGCATCTGACGCTCGTCAGCATTTGCCGTCAGAAACAGGACTGCCAGATGGTCGTTCATCGCCTGCTGCCGAAGGTGCGCCGATGGCGGATGCCAAATCCGTCCGGTCGCGCCACGTTGCGGAGTGCGGCCGTGGTGACCGCCGCTTCCCTGATGTCGGGATGCGCGACGGTGGCGCTGGATCAGGGCGGCTCGCTGACATCATATGGTCAGCTTCAGCCCTCCGACGGCGTGCTCACCAAGTCAAAGCTCTATGTGCGCGAAGATGGCGTGCTGGCGGCGCGCACCGTGCGGATCGTCCCCGCGACGATCGCCGGCAAGGCCAGGGTGGAGGGGATCACGGACCAGGAGCGCAGGCTCGTTGCCAACGCCATCGATCGCTCCCTCTGCGCCGGCCTCAGCGAACGTTTCACCGTCGTGGCTGCGGGCGATGACGCGGATCTCACCGTTCACTCGCTGATCACGCAGATGACGCCGACCGACGAAACGGCGGTGGCGGCATCGAAAGGCGCATCCGTTGCCAAGACCGTGCTGCTGCCCGGCGTGCCGGTGCCGGTCCCGCGCATTCCCATTGGTCTCGGCTCACTGTCGGTCGAAGCGGAGGCGCGGGCGCGCGATGGCAAGCAGGAGGCGGCCATGGTCTGGGGGCGCGGCGCGAATGCCCTCTCCGGCTCGGCGCGCGTGTCGCCCTCTGGCGACGCCTACGAACTGGCGAGCGCGTTCGGCGACGATTTCAGCCGGATGCTGGTCACCGGCAAGACGCCGTTCGGATCGCTCGCGAAGCCGCCTTCCATGGACCGCATCCAATCCTGGGCGGGCGGCGCACCGAAATATGCCGCCTGCGAAGCTTTCGGCCGCGAGCCGGGCATCGCGGGCCTGGTCGGGGGAGCGATCGGCGTGCCGCCGGATTGGAACGACAAGGTGCCCGACGCAGGCACGGCGACCGCGCAGGCGCAATAGCGCCGCGCACGTCCTCGCCGGTATTCCCGCCGTCACCGGGCCGCTGACGCGCGACCCTCACCGTCGATCTGCCGACCCATGATCGCGATCGCTTTCTGGTAGACGCCGGCGGCATTCCAGGCTTCGATCGCCGCGAAATTGGGTTCGCCGGGCTGGTAGCCGGCGCCGGCGCGCCAGCCGTGGGCCTTGAGGAAGTTCGCCGTCGAATTCAGCGCATTGGCCGCCACGTCCAGATTGCCGGTGCCATAGGCGAGGATGTTCTTGGGCATGAATTGGGTCTGGCCCACCTCGCCATGCATGGAGCCGCGCGTGGCTCCCGACAGCACGCCGCGGTCGATCAGCTTCAGCGCCGCGTAAAGCTGGTCGGTGAAGAACTCGGGCCGGCGGCAGTCATAGGCAAGGGTGGCGATCGACGACAGCATGTTCTGATGGCCGCGCTGGCTTCCAAAGCCGGTCTCCATGCCCCAGATCGCGATCAGCGGCCCCGGCGGGACGCCATAGCGCTGCTCGATCGATGCGAACAGCGCCGCGTGGGATTGCTTGAGCGCCCGGCCGCGCGCGACGATGGTCGAGGCGCCACGCTTGGCGAGAAACTGATCGAGCGACAGGCCAAAGCTGCGCTGGCCGCGATCGGCGGCGATAGTCGCGCTTGCATAGTGCGTCTGCATCAAGGCGGCGACCGCGGTCTGGCCGATGCCCTTGCCGCTTGCCTCCCGCGCGAATTCCGCCTTCCAGGCCTCGTAACCTCCCGGGCCGTTACCGCATTGAGCGGCTTTCGCGATGGTCCCGAAAGGCGCCAACGTTGCCAAAGCGAAGAGGGTGGCGGTTGCAAGTATCCTGCTGGTCATTTCGAACTCCGTTGGTCGGCAGACATGATTTAAGCATAAAGTTGGCGGACGCATAAATCGCATAACAATCGGGCGAAATCCGCACCCGGAAGGAAATCATGAAGATGCTGATCGCCGCGGCCGTGGTGGCCGGCCTTGCTCTCGAAATGGCACATGCCGCGCCATTGCCCGAGGCAACAAGGCCTGATGACGTCGGATTCTCCGAGCAGGGGCTGGCCCGGCTGGACGATTTCTTCGCCCGCGAGATTGCGGCGAAGCGGGTGCCCGGCGCCGTGGTCGCGATCGCCCGCGACGGCAAGCTCGTGCACTACAAGGCCTATGGCCAGCTCGATCCGGCCAAGGGCACGCCGATGCCGCTCGATGCCGTCTTCGCACTTGCATCCATGACCAAGCCGCTTGCCGCCGTCGCCGGGCTGACGCTGATGGAGCAGGGTCGCCTGCCGCTGCAGGCCAGGCTCGCGGATTACTATCCGGCGTTCGCCGACATGAAGATGGCGCGATCAGCTATTCGCACCTGACGGTGTGATCCGTGCCGAACTCCGGTGACCGAGTTTTACGAGCGGCTCTCTCGCGCAGCCAAGCTGTTCAATGACAACTTCACCATCGCGTTTCGGGTACTGATCGTTGCGGCGTTTCGCTGTGTCCGTTCGTGCCGCGAGTCCGATGGTCGATGCTGCCTCTGCTGATCGGAAATCGCGGTTTGGCCGAATACGGCAAGGGACGATTTGCGCAACGTGCTCGGCTTTTTCCTGGTCAGCGCGTTCATTGCGATCTATGCAGCGATACGTAACCTGAGCCCCGCGCCCTCAAAGAAAAAGCCCGCCTTGCGGCGGGCTCTTGTATTTTACCAGCCCCGATATCCGCCGCCGCCGAAGCCGAAGGTTACGCTCGGGCCGCCATAGTAAGGTCGTCCATAGTAGCCGTAGCTATTGCGGTACGGCCGATAGTAACCGTGGCGCCAGTGGTGGCGATGGCCCCAATGACGATGGCCCCAGTGGTGATGGTGATGCCAGTGCCGACGTTGCGAACTGAAGTCGGTCGACGACTGCGTCACGTCGGCTCCGCCTTTCGCCTTCACTCCGTTCTCTGCGGCGTTCGCAACTGATCCGCCAACCAAAGCGGTCGCGCCAACTGCGATCGCGATCAGCAACTTTTTCATATGAACACTCCCGTTGTCGTGTGGAGGGCTAATGACGGCGAGGCTCATGCGTTCCGGAGTGCGACAATAAATCTCCGCCTAAGTCTTTGAATAAACGTTCATATTCATTAACGGGGCTTCATCGGGAGGCGCCGTCTCCATTCCGCCTCGACCCGGTCCAGGTCCTTCGGCAGCGACGGCGTCAAGCCCGGCAAAAGATACATCAGCATCCTGCAGACGATGACGATCGGCAGGACGTAATGGCCGACAAGATCTGGTTGGGCGTGAGGTGCTTCGGCGCGACGTCCCTCGGATAAAACCGCCGGTGGCGGCAGGGCGCCGCCTGCAGCTTCACGAACAATGAGGACATACCGTCTGCATCCTTTGCTGCGCCGCGACAGACGACGACTGGATATCCGGCTGCTGAAAGCCCGAATGGGATCGCCCTGAGGCCAAGTGCGACCTAAGGCTAAATGCGACATCGCGTGGCTTGTCGGATGCTGGCAATGCGTCCAGACTGCGAAGAAAGTCGCTGGAATGCGGCATCGCTCCAGCGGTCGACAACGAAAAGAGCACCAAAGTGCCGTTCGAACAACAACGCCGCCAGGGAGGACGTCCATGACCGCAAAGTCTGAAAAGACCAAGACAACCCGTCGGAAATTTTTGCTCGCCGCGGGCGCCACCGGCGCCGCCGCTATCGCCATGCCGCAAGTCAGCCGGGCGCAGACAGCGACGCTGAAGATGCAGGGCTCGTGGGGCAAGGCTGATGTCTTCAACGAGATGGCCGAAGATTATGTGAAGCGCGTCAACGAAATGGCCGGTGGCCGGCTGCGGATCGACTATCTGGTCGGCGGCTCGGTCGTGCATCCATTCCAGGTATTCGACGGCGTTCATGGTGGCCAGATCGACGCGGCACATACGGTAACGGTCTATTGGTACGGCAAGCACAAGGCGGCCTCGCTGTTCGGCACCGGCCCGGTGTTCGGCTTCAACGCCAACGAAGGCCTCGGCTGGATCCACAACGGCGGCGGCAAGGAACTGTTCGAGGAGCTGCAAACCAAGGTCATGAACGTCAACATCAAGAGCTTCTTTGCCATGCCGATGCCGACCCAGCCGCTCGGCTGGTTCAAGAAGCCCATCACGAGCGACGCCGACCTCAAGGGCTTGAAGTATCGCACGGTGGGCCTTGCCGCCGATCTCTTCCAGGCGATGGGTGCATCCGTCGCGCAGCTTCCCGGCGGCGAAATCGTGCCTGCGATGGAGCGCGGCGTGATCGATGGGTTCGAGTTCAACAATCCGACCTCGGACCGGCGCTTCGGCGCGCAGGATGTCGCCAAGAATTACATGATGGGCAGCCACCATCAGGCGACGGAATATTTCGAGATCATGTTCAACCGGACGAAGTTCAACGCCCTGCCGAAAGAACAGCAGGCGATCCTGCAATACGCCGCCGAAGCCGCTTCCTCCGCCAACGAGTGGAAAGCCATGGACTATTATTCCAAGGACCTGCAGGAGCTGATCAACAAGGACAAGGTCAACGTCCTGCGGACGCCGAAGTCGGTGTTCGACGCGCAGATCAAGGCCTGGGACGGTCTGATCGTCCAGCTCGGTTCGGACCCGTTCATGAAGAAGGTGATGGACTCCCAGAAGGAATGGGTGCGCCGCGTTGTTTACTACAACATGTACAACGCAACGGACTACCGCGGCGCGTTCGAGCATCATTTCCCGGGCGTGCTCAAGGTCTGACGGCTCTCGCAGCGCGGCGCCGACGCTGCATGATGACGGACGGCGCAGTTGACGCGCCGTCCAGCCACGAATCGGGAGGGGGGACATCCGGATGTGCTGCGCGAAGCGAGTACAACTCGCATGACGAAGTTTCTGTTCTTCATCGATGAGCTCAGCACCTGGGTCGGCAAGGCGTTCGCCTGGCTGATTCTCGTTCTTACGCTGGGCGTCAGCTACGAGGTGTTCGTGCGCTATGTACTGCGCGCGCCGACCACCTGGGCTTTCGACATCAGCTACATCACCTATGGCGCGATGTTTCTGATGGCCGGTGCATATACGCTCTCGCGCAACGGCCATGTGCGCGCCGATGTGGTCTACCGCCTCTGGTCGCCGCGCACTCAGGCGGCGATGGACCTTGTTCTCTACATTCTGTTCTTCCTGCCGGCGATCGCGGCGCTGATGTATTCCGGCTGGAATTATGCCCAGATGTCGGTGCGCTTCCGCGAAGTCAGCATCTTCAGTCCGGCCGGCGTGCCGGTGTTTCCGCTGAAAGCGCTGATCCCGCTCACCGGCTTCCTGCTGTTCCTGCAGGGATTCGCGGAAATCATTCGCTGTGTGCTGTGCATCCGCACCGGCCGCTGGCCGCAACGCTTGCACGACGTGGAGGAGACCGAGAGCATCGTCATCCAACAACACCAGCAACAGGCGGCTGCACAGCGGAGCGAGAAGGGAGCAGGCACATGACCGATCCTCAACTCGGCATGCTGATGCTGGGCCTGTTCATCTTCATCATCATGCTCGGCTTCCCGATCGCCTTCACGCTGATGGCGATGGGCGTCGCATTCGGCTACTATGCCTACTACACTCCCGGTCAGGAGTTCTTCCAGAATCGCATCTTCACGCTTCTGGTGCAGAAGACGTTCGAGGTCACATCCAGCGACGTGCTGGTCGCGGTTCCGCTGTTCCTGTTCATGGGTTATCTGGTCGAGCGTGCAAACATTCTCGACCGCCTGTTCTATTCGCTGCAGTTGTCGATGAAGAACGTGCCGGGCGCGCTTGCGGTGGCCACGCTGATCACCTGCGCGATGTTCGCGACCGCCACCGGCATCGTGGGCGCCGTCGTCACGCTAATGGGCCTGCTCGCTTTGCCCGCGATGCTGCGAGCTGGCTACGACACCAAGCTGTCGGCAGGCGTAGTCTGCGCCGGCGGCTGCCTCGGTATCCTTATTCCGCCGAGCATTCTCCTGATCGTCTATGCGGCTACCGCGGGCGTTTCGGCGGTCAAGCTTTACGCGGCGGCGTTCTTTCCGGGCTTTCTGCTGGCCGGCTTCTACGTCCTCTATGCGATGGCGCGCGCGATCATCAATCCCGCGCTCGCGCCGAAACTGCCGCCCGAGCAGGCCAATGTGCCGATCACCAAGGTCATCTGGGCACTCACCACGTCATTCCTGCCGCTTGCGTTGCTCATCGTTTCGGTGCTCGGCGCGATCCTGTTCGGCCTGGCGACGCCGTCCGAGGCGGCCGCTGTAGGTGCCCTCATGAGCATCGTTCTGGCCGCGGCCTATCGTTCGCTCAACTACGAGATGATGCGCGAATCGGTATATCTGACCGTGCGTGCCACTGCGATGGTCTGCTATCTGTTCATCGGATCGTGGACGTTTTCCGCGGTGTTTGCCGTGCTCGGCGGACAGGCGGTGGTGGAGCAGTTCTTCACCTCGCTGAACCTATCGCCGATCCAGTTCCTGCTGTTGACCCAGTTGATCATTTTTCTGCTCGGCTGGCCGCTGGAATGGACCGAGATCATCATCATCTTCGTGCCGATCTTCCTGCCGCTGCTTCCCCAGTACGGCATCGATCCGATCTTCTTCGGCATCCTGGTCGCACTGAACACACAGACCGCGTTCAATACGCCGCCCGTCGCGATGGCCGCCTTCTACCTGAAGGGCGTGGCGCCGCCGCAGGTGAAGCTCACCGACATCTTCTCCGGCGCGCTTCCCTTTGTCGGCCTGGTCTTCCTCACCATGGCGCTGGTCTACATCTTCCCGGACATTGCATTGTGGTTGCCAAGCTATCTCTATGGATCGCGGTGAGCTGCCTGGTCAGCCGATGAAAGGGTACGCATGAGTCTCAATGCGCTGGGCCTCGCGGAAGCCGCGGCCGGCATCCGCGACGGCCGGTTCAGTTCGGCGGAGCTTGTCGGAGACTGCCTCGAGCGCACCGATGAGGTCGATCGCGATGTCCAGGCGTGGGCGTTCCTCGATCGTGACCATGCGATGCGGCAGGCCGAGGCCGCGGACGATCATCGCAAGCAGGGCAAGCCTGTAGGCCCATTGCATGGCGTGCCGGTGGGCATCAAGGATATCTTCGACACCGCCGACATGCCGACGGAGTTCGGATCAGAGCTGTGGGCCGGGCGCACGCCGCGGCGCGATGCGGCGGCTGTGGCGCGTCTGCGCGCGGCAGGAGCTGTGATCCTCGGCAAGACGGTGACGACCGAGTATGCCTATTACCATCCGGGCAAGACCCGAAATCCGCACAATGCGGATCGCACACCGGGCGGATCGTCCTCGGGCTCCGCCGCGGCTGTCGCGGCGCTGATGGTGCCAGGTGCCATCGGCTTGCAGACCAACGGCTCGGTGATCCGCCCCGCCGCTTTCTGCGGCGTGGTCGGCTTCAAGCCCAGCCATGGCCTCATTCCGCGCAGCGGCGCGCTCGAACTGTCGCGCACGCTCGATCATGTCGGCGTGTTCGGGCGCAGCGTCGAGGACGTCGCCCTGCTGGCCGAGGTGATGGTCGGGTTCGACGAAGAGGATCCGGACACACGGCCCGTTCCGCGGCCGCCATTTTCCGCCACAGCGGCGAGCGAGCCGCCATTGCCGCCGCGATTTGCCTTCGTGCGCTCTGCGGTTTGGGAGCAGGCCGAGCCGGTGACGCGTGAAGCCTTTGCCGAGCTTGTCGAGGCCTTGGGCGAAGCATCGAGCGAAGTCGAGCTTGGGCCGGGCTTCGAGAAGGCGATCGAGATGCACCGTGTGATCATGGAGGTCGATATGGCGCACAATCTCCGCCGCGATTACGAGAGAGGCGGCGACCAGCTCAGCACACCGCTGCGGCAGGCGATCGAACGCGGCCGCGCGCATCTCGCGGTGGATTATTGCAACTCCATGGCCGGCATCACCCGGCTCAACCAGGTTCTTGATTCTGTATTCGACGAGTACGACGCCGTCCTGACGCCGGCTGCGCCGGGCGAGGCACCCGGTATCGAGACGACCGGCAGCCCGATTTTCTGCACGACCTGGACCTATCTCGGTGTGCCCGCCGTCAGCCTGCCGTTGATGAGGTCCGAAGCCGGCCTTCCGCTTGCCGTCCAGCTTGTCGGCCGCCGCGGGAACGATGCCCGCCTGTTGCGCACCGCGCGCTGGCTTGTCGACAATGTCGCGCGCACCAGTCGCAGCGGCCGGCGCAAAGTCACGACCGTTGGATCGAAGCCGGCGCTTGGCGCGCAGGGAAGGAAAG
Organism: Bradyrhizobium sp. BRP22; assembly: GCF_020194175.1. Classification (GTDB taxonomy): domain Bacteria; phylum Pseudomonadota; class Alphaproteobacteria; order Rhizobiales; family Xanthobacteraceae; genus Bradyrhizobium. The sequence goes on from NZ_JADYVX010000004.1 coordinate 145,964, forward strand.
CGCAATGACCAATCTGATCACCGGAATCATCGGTCTCGGGCTTGTGATGACATTTTTGGGAATCTTGTTGATTTGGGTCAAAGCCATCCCGCTCATCGTTATTGTCGTAGTCGTGATGATTCTGGCGGTGATCGATTTCGCACAATCGCTGCGGGCGGGGAACGGCGCGCGTCGCTGACATCAGGCTGGTTCGCCGATAAGGGGAGCGCGATCGCCACGATCCGCCCACAGCCATCGGCAGGATGCTGCGGCCGCTCAGTTGTTGAACTGGACCCCGATCCGCTTCTCTTTTCTCCAGACGACACGGCAGGGCCGTTGAAGGCGCTCGGATTCGACCACCAGAGTGAAGCGCTCGGGAATGCCGAGTGGCGATGCCACATCCAGCGCAGCGCCCCTTTCTGAGAGATTGCAGACCGTACAATCGATCGCGCCGCCGCCGAACGAGATCGTGCCCGCCTTCAACGTACGATGTCGCTGATTGCTTCTTCGCTCTTCCATCGTGGTCTCCGCGTGTGCCGGAGAGCTGCAATTGCCCCGACATTGCAGATTGGAAGCGAGCCTGTCCGAGAGGTGATCTGGCCGTCCAACAGCAGCCGGTGCAGTAAGTGATAGCGCCGTGGTTAACGAAGCGCCACGGTGCCCAGACGAAACGCCTAGATTTTATTGCGATGCAATGCGGCCGATTATCATGCTAAGACGACTCTGCCGTCCGCGCCCGTCGCCCCTCGATCGGATAGGCCGGATCGTTGTAGCCGGGTGTGGAAGGATGCCCGCTCACGACGAGCCGGTCGATCAGCGCCTCGTCTTCGGCGGTGAAGCGATAGTCGAGCGCGCGGATGTAGTCGTCCCATTGCGCTTCCGTGCGCGGGCCGGCGATCACGGCAGAGACGAACAACGAATTCAGGACCCAGGCGACGGCGAATTGCGCCGCCGTGATGCCGCGGGCCTCGGCATATTGCCTGATCTCCTGCGCCAGCTTCAGTGATTCCGACCGCCACTCGGTCTGCATCATCCGGGTATCGCTGCGGCCGGCGCGGGTGTCCTTGTCGGGGATGGCATCGGGGCGGTATTTGCCGGTCAGCACGCCGCGTGCGAGCGGGCTATAGGGCACCACCCCGAGCCCATAATAGCCGCAGGCCGGAAGATGCTCGACCTCGGGCATGCGGTTCACCGCGTTGTAATAGGGCTGGCTCACGATCGGGCGGTCGAGGCCGAGCCGGTCGCAGATGCTGCAGATCTCGGCGACGCGCCAGGCGCGGTAGTTCGAGACGCCGAAATAGCGCACTTTGCCCTGCCTGATCAGGTCGCCGATCGTGCGCACGGTCTCTTCGAGCGGCGTCGTGTGGTCTTCCTTGTGCAGGTAGTAGATGTCGATATAGTCGGTGCCGAGCCGCGTCAGGCTCGCCTCCGCCGCCTGCAGCACCCAGCGTCGCGACAACCCGCCAAAATTGGGATCGTCGCCGATCTGATTGGCCAGCTTGGTGGCGAGGATCCAGTTCGGCCTGCTGTTGGCGATGGCGCGGCCGACCACCTGCTCGGAGTTTCCGCCATTATAGGCATCGGCGGTGTCGATGAAATTGACGCCGGCCTCGCGCGCTTTTGCGATGATCCGCGCCGAGGTCGCCTCGTCGGTGGGGCCGCCGAACATCATGGTGCCCAGGCAGATCGGCGAAATCTTCAGGCCGCTGCGGCCGAGTGGACGGTACTGCATCGTCTGCTCCTCCTGGAGTCATTCCGGGGCGATGCGGAGCATCGAACCCGGAATCTCGAGATTCCGGGTCTGGTGCTGGCGCACCATCCCGGAATGACGAACGCTACGCCTGTTCGCTCTTCAGTATCTTGAACACGCCGTTCGCCATGGCGATGCAGCGTCTGTCGACGGTGACTTCCGTGGTGATGAAGATCAGGCTCCTGGTCGAGCGCACCACGCGCGGCCTCGAGATCAAGATTTCGCCGATCTTGCCGGCCTCCACAAAATGGGTATCGAGCTGCACGGTCGCCAGCGTCGGCTTGCCCGAGACGTAGCGGGCGGTCATGCCGCAGGTGCGGTCTGCGAAGGTCATGATCACGCCGCCTTGCACCAGGCCGCGGCGATTGTGATGCTTGTCTTCGGTGATCAATGCATATTCATGCTCTTCGCCGACGAGGCGCTGCCACAGCGGCCCGACCAGATGCAGGAAGCCGGATGTATCGACAATCTTCCAGCCGTCGGATTTGAGCTTTTCCGCGGCATGTTTCGTCATGTGATGCTTTCCGTGGCCAAGGCGTGATATCAGGTCGTCATTTCATTGAACGCGGGACTGTTGTAGTCAAGATCAATGGCCCGCTCATTTGATGATGCCACCCGGCGGAATATCGCAGAGCTCTGTGCGGCGTTCACGCGCCTGCCGGATGACAGTGCGCCGCTGCTCAAACGCGCGGCGGTCGCGATCGCGCTCACGAGAGGCGAGGGCGAGGAGACCGCGTTCCTGCTCACCCGCCGCGCGGCCGGCCTGCGCAACCACAGCGCGCAATGGGCGCTGCCCGGCGGACGCTGCGATGCTGGCGAGACGCAGGCGGAAGCGGCGCTGCGCGAGCTGCACGAAGAGCTCGGCCTGCGCGTCGATGACGGCGATGTGCTCGGCGTGCTCGACGATTATCCGACCCGCTCCGGCTATCTGATCACGCCGGTCGTGGTGTGGGTCTCGAGCCGGGCGCGGATCGTGCCCAATCCGGACGAAGTCGCCTCGGTCCATCGCATCACGCTCGAAGCGATCGAGGCGGAGGACGCGTTCAGCTTCACCACCATTCCCGAAAGCGTCAGGCGCGTGATCCGCTTCCGTCACGCCGACCAGCACATCCACGCGCCGACAGCCGCCTTGATCTACCAGTTCCGCGAGGTGCTGGCCGGCCGCGACACCCGCGTCGCCGATCTCGAGCAGCCGGTATTCGCCTGGAAATAGGGCGAGCGATCTCCGTCATCATTGCTGTGGCAGTGACGTGCAGGGAGCAGCGAACTCGAGTCTATCCCCTCACCCTGAGGAGAGCGCGGAGCGCTCGTCTCGAAGGGCGAGGCCATCGGCCGGGCCTCATGGTTCGAGACGCGCTGCGCGCTCCTCACCATGAGGGTCCAGTAGCACGTCGCGATGGACTGCTTCGCTGAGCCTGTCATCGGGCGGCGCATTCGCGCCGACCCGGTGGCGCGCCATGACGAGCCGGCACGTCCGAACCCTGGTTGCCGATGCCAGGCGTTTGGGTGACAATGCGCCCACAACAAAAAACATCAGGGGAGGCTTTCGGACATGCTGTCCTGGAAGAACCGACTTTGCGGCGCCATCGTCGCGCTTGCTGCGGGCGCAGCATTCTGGCCCGCACAGGCGCAGGATTATCCGAACCGGCCGATCACGCTCGTCATCCCCTTCGCTCCGGGCGGCAGCACCTCCATTGTCGGCCGGGGCATCGCCGAGAAGATGAGCGAACTGCTCGGCGAGAAGATCGTGATCGACAACCGTCCCGGCGCCGGCGGCACGGTCGGCACCAAGGCCGTCGCCAAGAGCGATCCCGATGGCTACACGCTGTTGCTCGGCTATACCGGCACGCTCGCGATCGGTCCGTCGCTCTTCAAGAAGGCGGGCTACGATCCGCGCAAGGATTTCGCGCCGATCGGCATGATCGGCAATGCACCGAATTCGCTCGTCGTGCATCCGTCGTTCCCGGCCAGGAGCGTTGCCGAGCTGATCGCCTATGCCAAACAAAATCCCGGCAAGGTCAGTTTCGGCTCGGCCGGTGCCGGCACCGCAAGCCACATCACCGGCGAATATTTTGCGCGCAGCGCCGGCATCGCGCTGGTGCATGTTCCCTACAAGGGGACGGGGCCTGCGCTGGTGGACCTCATTGGCGGGCACATCCCGATGGCATTTGCGCCGATCCCGGCCTCGCACGCCAATGTCAGCGCGGGAACGCTGCGCGCGCTCGCCGTGACCAGCTCGACCCGCTCCGGCCTCCTGCCCGACGTGCCGACGATTGCGGAGGCCGGGATCCCGGGGTTCGATGCTTCGCTCTATTATGGCCTTGCCGCGCCGGCGGGCACGCCGCGGCCGATCATCGACAAGCTCAACAAGGTGCTGCGCGATGCGCTCGCTTCCGATGAGGTGAAGCGGCAATTGGGCTCTGACGGCACCGAGATCACGCCGGGCTCGCCCGAGGACTACGCCGACTTCATCGACAAGGATGAGAAGAAGTGGGCGCAGCTCGTGAAGGCCAGCGGCGTCGAGCCGGAGTGAGCAGGTTCCGGGGCTGACTTCGCGGGCAGGCTTGCTACAAGAGAGCATGCGCCCGCCATTGATTCGCCTCTTCCCCGGATTGGTCGCGCTCGCGCTGTTCGCGGGCGCGCCGGAGGCCGTGGCGGCCGAGGCTGCCACCCTTTCGGCATCCACGGCGGACGCGATGGCGCAGGCCGCGACGCCGCAAGCGATCGCCGAATATCGCCGCAAGCTGCGGGAATATCAGGAGGCGCGCGCCGCCTTCGAGGAGGAGGCGGGCGCCTATTGGAGCGCGATCACCGAGAAGCGGCGCACCCGCAACGCCAAGCGACGCGAGCGGCAGCCGGTCACGCTCGACGACTATGTGCTCGCCCAGCCGCCGGTCTATACCGGGCCGAAGCGGCCGGTGAGTCCGGAGCCGGAGGAAGAGGAGCCGTCGCGTCCACGCAGGGCCATTCCTGTTGTCGCCGATTTCCTCCAGGCTGCCGCCGAGCAGTTTCAATTCACGCCGCAACGGCCGGCCTCCGAGCTCGAGTTCAAGCGCGCCTATGCCCGCTATGCGATCGCGTCCGGCCTGACGCGCGAGCAGGCGGTCCGGGTCTATTCGTTCGAAACCGGCGGCAGCGGCAATCACGACATGCAGTCGGGCTATCGCGGTCCCGGCACGAGGGCGATTTCGACCGCGATCGGCTACAACCAGTTGTTGACCACCAACAGCGTCGAATTGATCGCCCAGCAGGGCCATGAGTTCATCAAGGTGCTGACCCAGAAGGCAGCCACGCTGTCCGGTCCCGCGCGCAAGGCGATGGATCACAAGATCGCGGTGCTGAAGAAGATGGTGGCCTTCGCACGCTCGGTGCCGGACGACTGGTCGGCGCACGAGAAGCTTGCGAGCACGCCGCAGGGCTGGGCGGTCCATGCCATGGTGCTCGACATCGACATCGGCCCGATGCTGCAGACCCACAAGCTGCTGACGTCGGTCATCTTCGCGCGCGCCAAGGGCTATACCCGTCCGCTGACCGCGGCCGAACTTGAGATGATGAACCTGACCGGCGACGGCACCGGCCTCGACATGGTCACGATGCCGCAGGCGATGCGCGAGAGGGTGCCGACATCGAACTTCTTCCAGCGCGGCGGTTATGAGCGCAACCCGGTTGCGATCCGCCACAACACGGTGGCAAAGCTGCTCGCGGTCACCGACGAGCGGATGGATTTCAACAGCAACAAGCCCGGTGCCAAGGAACTGGCGTCGGCGTTTTAGCCTCTTCACCCTTCAGGGAAGGGTGAAATCAACGGATGTGCGATCTTCAATTCGATCCGAACATGAACTTGCCGTCGCCCTCGAGATAGGGGCCGGAGCGCATGTAGAGCTGGCCGTTCTGGCCGACGAAGAACAGCGTGCCTTTCGGCACCTTCTTCGCGCCCTTGAGCAGCAGGCCGGCATTGTTGGTCCCCAGCTTGTAGGCGAGGGTCGTGCCGTCCTTGCCATAGGCGTAGCCCATGTCGGACTTCAGCTCCCAGGGCGTGGGCGATGCGTTTTGCGCAATTGCGGGAGCGGCCAGCGTCGTCAGCGCCGCTGCGATCAAAAGGATCTTGGCCAGAAATCGAATCATGATCATCCTCCCCAGTCGTCGTTGCCGAAACCGGCGCCCTTGCTTGAACAAATCACGAACGCCATTATTCCGTCAATACGACGGAAGTGTCGTGCGGCATCGCGCGCACCCTTGCGGGTTTGTGATTTTCTGCTTCGCGACTATGTTGCCGTTTCCATCTACAAGCGCATCATTGCGAAAAGCTCGATAGGGATGATTCGAATGAAGTCCGGCATGAATATCGTTTTTGGTATCGCGCTCTCGCTCATGACGATAGCCAGCGTGGCTTATGCCGATGAATTCAAGCTCTCCAACAACCAGCGTATCGCCTGCAGCCGGGGATTGTCAGCCGGCAAGCTCAACACCGCGACCTGCAGATCCTACGCCTATCTGTTCAACACCAAGACCTCGGAATACTTCCGCTGCCAGGTTTCGCTGGCGCTGACGCGCGACAACAAGGAGGTCATCAATGTGCAGGCCGACGGCGGCTGCACCAAGCGCCCGCGGATCTTCGATACCGACGGCAACTACTCCTTCGACGCCACCGAAACCGAACCGCCGAACACCAACTCGTTCTTCGGGCCCGGCGGCTATTCCGTCTGGGCCAGCGACAACAACGTCCAGAAGGTGCGCGGCTGCATCATCATTTCCTCCGGCCTCGGCTCCGACATTTCGAAATGTATCGACATGACGTTCCAGTGAGCCCGAGGGAAGGTCACGATTTCGCTTCGGCGCTCGCGGCGGAGGAAGGCCGCGATCGGGCGAACTTCTTCACCGCCATCGGCTTGCCGAACAGATAGCCCTGCACCAGATCGAAGCCGACCGCATGCGCGGTGAGGAAGTCGGCGCGGGTCTCGACACCCTGCGCCAGCGCCCGCGCGCCATGGTCATGGGCAAGCTCGACGACATGCTTGCACACCGTCTGCTTCAGCCGGTCGTTGGCAGCCCCGGTGACGAATTGATGATCGATCTTCAGTTCGACGAAAGGAAAGCTCTTCAGCCCCATCAGCGAGGGCCACTCGGTGCCGACCTGGTCGACCGATATTGCGATGTTGTGGAACCGCACCTGCCGCGCCACCTCGATCACGAGATCCAGGTTCTCGATCACCTCGGCACTTCCGATCTCGAGCAAGAGGCCGCCGAAAGCGGGATGCTGCGGCACGCGATGGCATAGTTCGCGCACGGCATGAGGATCCTCCAGGAAGGACACCGGCAGGTTGATCGAGAGATCCACCGGTCCTTTCTGCTCCAGCAGATAGTGCCAGTCCTCGATGGCACGGCCGACCACGAATTCGGACAGCGCCTGGAAATGCGGATCGCCGTCATCGGGAATGAAATAGGCCGGCGGCACCACGCCCCACGCCGGATGCCGCATCCTGACCAGGGCTTCCGCGCCCGCAGGAACCAGCGTGCGCAGGTTGATCTTCTGCTGGTACCACAATTCGAGCCAGCCGGCCTTCAGCGCCTCCGCCACATCGACCGCGGGGCTCGGCGCCGGCTCCTGTGGCAGCAGCATCGCGACGCTGTCGCGCAGCGTTCCGGCGCCAAACGGCGTCGCCAGCGGCGGCAGCATGGCTACGCCGTATTCTTCGCCAATTTGCCTGACGGCTTTTACCATAATCGACTCGGGCGGGCCGATGACGAGAACCTTGCCTGCGAAATTCTTCCTGACGAGAACCTCAAGAATCCTGCCGACCTCGATGCCGTTCACCGAGACACCAAGCACAAGCAGATCCGGTTGATGCTCGTCCAGCGCGCCATCGAGTTCGGCGGCCTCGCTGCACTCCGAGGTGATGAATCCGAGATCCTCGAGAGCATCGGAAAGAAAGGTACGAAGGTGCTTCTTGCTATCGGCGACGCAAGCCCGCGGCGTCAATTTGCGATGACCGAACCAGCCGGGTCGTGCGTATTCGTTGGGGTTGATTTGATTCATGCCCGCCCTTTCCCGCGATGTCGATTTGACTCGTACATCTCCGTGGCGGCCTTAATCTGGAAATTTAAGGACACTCCCTGCAAATCCCCATGAATGCTTAGGTAGGGTTAAAGAGAGCAATAAAGCTAAAATTGTAATGAAAAAATCCAGGCGAGAGCATGCGTGGCTGCAAATGCCGTGCTCCGACACCATTCAGTGCGAAGCGCGCTCGCAATGATGCGCCACCGCGTCATTCGCGGCGGCTGCACCTGTTAATGTCTATGGTTGTTTGGGGTCGCCGTCGTGATCGATTCCCGTTTTGAGAAAAGCATTCACGCGATCGATGCGGCTACCGATCGTCACTCCGGTTTGATGCCGGCGAATTTGGCGACCTTGCCCCATTTCTCGGTCTCTGCCAGCACGTACGCCTGCATATCTTCGGCCGAGCCGCCGGCGGGTTCGGCGCCGAGCTTGCGCAGGCGCGCAATCCCGTCCTCGGTCTTGAGGAATTTGTCGACGCTCGCATTGAGGCGATCGATGATCTCCTTCGGCGTCTTCGCGGGAGCCGCGATCGTGAACCAGGAAGCGGCTTCATAACCGGGGACGCCCGCCTCCGCGATCGTCGGAAGATCGGGCAATAGCGGCCAGCGCTTGGACGTGGACACTGCAAGCGGACGGATCTGTCCGGCCTCCGCGAAGGGCTGCGCGGCGGGCAGGTTGTCGATCATCAGATGCACGCGGCCGGCGATCAGGTCTGTCAGTGCCGGCGCGCTGCCCTTGTAAGGCACGTGCGTGATCTCGACGCCCGTCATCGAGCGGAACAGTTCGGTCGAGACATGAGCGGTGCTGCCAAGCCCTGGCGTGCCGAAGAACAATTCGCCGCGCTTCGACTTGGCGTAGTCGATCAGTTCGGCGACCGACTTCACCGGCAGCGAATTGGTGACCGAACAGAGATTGGGCACCCGCGCGATGATGATGACCGGCGCGATATCCTTCAGCGGATCGAACGGCATGTTCTTGAACACGAACGGATTGATCGCATGCGTGCCCGGCGTGCCCACGAGGAAGGTGTAGCCGTCAGGGTCGGCCTTGGCGACGGCGTCGGCCGCGATATTGCCGCCCGCGCCGGTCTTGTTCTCGACGATGAACTGCTGACCGAACTCTTCCGAGACCTTGGCCGCGACGACGCGGGCCAGGATGTCGGTGGTGCCCCCGGCGGCAAACGGCACCACGAGCTTGACCGGCCGCGTCGGCCATTCGGCGGCGCGTGCCAAATGCGGCAGCAGCGAAGCGCCGGCAAGTGCTGCGGTGCCGCGCAGCAGCGAGCGGCGGCTGAGAGGTGACGAAGCGACGGTCGAACAGCGCATTTGAAGGTCCTTGAGAGATGCGGAGGGGGAGGCGCCAAAAATCGAGCGGCGCACGATGGCGCCGCTCGGCGGTGGTCAGGAGTTGTGGTTGAGACGCGCGTTAGCCGCCGACACCCTTTTCCTTGAAATATTTCAGCGCGCCGGGATGGAACGGGATCGGGGAGCGATCCTGCGACTGGTTGTCGAGCGAGAAGCTTTCGGCCTCCTTGTGCACGGCGACGATGTCGGCCTTCTTTTCCACAAGCGTCTTGACGATCGCATAGGCATCGTCGTTGCTCATCTTGTCGCCGGTGACGATCAGGTTCCAGACCTCGGTGATGGAGTTGTCCTTGTCGTAGCCCGGATAGGAGCCCGCCTTGATCGTGCTGGGGGAATAGAGCTTGCCGTATTTGGCGTTCATCTTCTCGGCCAGATCGCCATGGTCGATCAGTTTCATCTTGATGCCGGGGGTCGCGGCCAGGTCGGTCACCGCCGCGGTCGGAATGCCACCGACCCAGAAGAACGCATCGATCTTGCGGTCCTTGATGGCGTTGACGGATTCGGCAACGCCAAGCCGCTCGCGCTTCATGTCCTTGTCCTTGTCGAGGCCGGCGGCTTCGATGACACGGAACGCCATCACTTCGGTGGCGCTGCCGGGCGAACCGGTCGAAACGCGCTTGCCCTTGAGGTCAGCCATGGTCTGGATGCCGGTGCCTTCGACGGTCACCACATGCATGCGGTTCGGATAGACCACCAGCAGCGCCTGCAGCGGCACCTTGTTGTTCTTGAACTTGTCCTGACCCTGCAGCGCATCGAGCGCGGCATCGGCCATGGTGAAGCCCATTTCGCTCTGTCCGGTGCCGATCAGCTTGAGATTGTCGACCGAGCCGCCGGTGACCTCCGCGGTGGCCTGCACGTTGGGAAGATTCTTCGAGAGCACGTTGGCGACCGCGCCGCCGAGCGGATAGTAGACGCCGCCGGTGCCGCCGGTCCCGATCGACATCGTTTTCTGCTGTGCATGGACGAGGCCGGCGAAAGCGAGACCGGCCGAAATCGTCACGGCCAGTATCGCTACAGTCTTTTTCAGTTTCTTCATCGTATCACTCCCTGACTAAATCGTAAGCGCCGGTCTTGTCGGCGTCGGCGTTCTGGCCTGCCACAGCAATACGCCGAGGCCGATGATGAGACCGGGCACGTAGGTGTAGCTGATATCGCGGCCGATCATCCATTCGACGATCGCTTCGATCAAACTCGGAAACACCAGCAGCAATCCGGATAGCAGAAGCAGGCCGCTCTCGACCGGCGTATTTTGTCGCAGTGCCCAGTTCTGGGCAAACGCGGCGAGCGCCAGCAGGCCGATGGTGGTCTTGATCGTGATTTCGAGGATATCGACCCACGAGCCGCCTTTGGGGATCGACAGCAGCAGACCGACGCCCTGCGGGTCGAGCACGAACACAAACGGCACCAGGAACGCCGGCAGGGTATATTTCCATGACTGCAGCGTCGTGCGGTAAGGGTCGCCGCCGGTGATGGCGGCAGCCGCGAACGGAGACAGCGCTGTCGGCGGCGACACCTCCGACAGCACGGCGTAGTAGAAGATGAACATGTGCGCGGCGTAATCGGGCACGCCGAGCTTGATCAGCGCCGGTGCTGCGATCACCGCGCAGATGATATAGGAGGCGGTCACCGGCACCGCGAGACCGATGATCCAGACAATCAGCGAGGTATAGATCGCGGTCAGCAGCAGGCTGCCGCCGGCGTAGCTGATCACGATCGACGAGAATTTGAGCCCAAGACCCGTCAGCGTCACGATGCCGACGACGATGCCGGCGCATGCGCAGGTGGTTGCGGCATTGAGCGCGCCGATCGAGCCGTCGGCCAGCGCCTTCACCAGCTTCGAGGGCATCAGCGCGGTTTCTCTTCGCAGGAAGCTCAGCGCGAAGGTGACCACGATGGCGTAGAACACCGACAGTGACGGCGAATAGCCGATGATCATGAACACCACGACGGCGGCCAGGGAGACGAAGTGGAAGCCGTAGCGCTTCGTCATCTGGCCGAGCGTCAATTCCGGCGTGAAGCTGACGTCCTTGGCGCCGAACTTGCGGGCGTCCAGTTCGACCATGAACAGCAGCGACATGTAATAAAGGCAGGTCGGGATGGTCGCCATCCAGATCACGTCGAGATAGCTGATCTTGAGAAACTCGGCGATCAGGAACGCGGCCGCCCCCAGCACCGGCGGCGACAGGATCGCGCCCAGGCCACCGGCCGCCAGCAATCCGCCGGCGGCGTTTCTCTCGAATCCTGCCTTGGCCAGCATCGGATAGGCCACGGTGCCGATCATGACGGTGGTGGCCACGCCCGAGCCGGATGGCCCACCGAGCAGGAACGACGACAGCACCACCGTCCGCCCGGCGCTGTTCGGCTTGCCGCCCATCAGCGCCAGCGAGAAGTCGATGAAGAACTTCCCGGCGCCGGATTGCTGCAGGAATGCGCCATAGATCGTGAACAGAATGATCAGCGTGGCTGACACATCGACCGCGACGCCGAAAATGCCTTCCAGCGTGATGAAGAGATGGCCGACCAGGCGGGTCAGGTCGTAGCCGCGGTGGGTCCACGGTGCCGGCAGGTGCGGACCGAGCATCGCATAGGCGATGAAGAACAGCGACACCACGGGCATGATGGGTCCGGTGGTGCGCCGCGTCGCCTCCAATAGCAGCACGATGAAGACAATGCCGACGATGACATCCAGGTGGTCGGGCGTGGTGGCGCGGTCGGTGAAGTCCTCGCCGCCCCACAGCGCATAGACGATGGTTGCGACCGCAACGATGCCCGGCACGATGTCCCACCAGCGGACGCGGTTGCGAAACCGCGTGGCCAGCGGAAACAGCAGGAAGCTCAGCACCAGCGTGAAGGCGACATGGGTATAGCGAAGTTCCTGGGTAGGAACGATCGCGTAGGCCGCATAGAGATGGAACAGGCTCATGACCACTGCGATCGTGGTCGAAATGCGTCCCGCCCAGCCCATCAGGCGGTTGGTCGCGCCTTCCTCAGCCTCGACGAAGGTTTCCGCCTTGTGCAGCGCCTCCTCGGATATGGGGACGACGTCGTCACCGGGCGACGATTTGCCTGACGGTCGGCCTTCTGTGGTCATGCTTCCCCCGGAACGTTCTCATGCGGCCCGGCTGGACGGCCGGGGTCTTGGGCGGCGCATTCATGCCCGTTTGGGCAAGCGTTGCAAGGGTTGAGCGTGCGACTTTGGGATGATGCATGCGGACTTTGCATTGGGCACGCCTCCCGCATTGGGTTGACCGCGGGCGCCGCGCTGCAATACGAACAACGACAAGGGAGAAACCAATGGATCGGCTCAAGGGCAAAATCGCGATGGTGGTCGGCGCCGGCTCGATCGGGCCGGGCTGGGGCAATGGCAAGGCGACCGCCGTCACCTTTGCGCGCGAGGGCGCCAGCGTGTTCTGCGTCGACCGCAACGGGGCAGCCGCGGAAGAGACCGCCGGCATCATCACCGGCGAGGGCGGCAAGGCAGTGGCGTTCGCTGCCGATGTCTCTCGTGCAGCCGAGGTCGAGGCGATGGTTGCGGCATGCCTGAAGACGTACGGCCGCATCGACGTGCTCGACAATAATGTCGGCATCGCCGAGATGGGCAGCGTGGTCGAGGTGAGCGAAGCGGAATGGGACCGCGTCTTCGCCGTCAACCTCAAGAGCGCCTATCTGGCGATGAAGCACGTGATTCCCGTGATGCAGAAGCAGGGCGGCGGCTCGATCATCAACATCTCCTCGATCGCCTCGATCCGCCATCTCGGCATCTCTTACGTCACCTACGCCACCACGAAAGCGGCGATGAACCAGATGACGCGCACCACGGCGGTGCAGTTCGCACGCGACCATGTGCGCGTGAACGCGATCCTGCCCGGCCTGATGAAGACGCCGATGGTGGCGCATTCCGCCGGCCTTGCCGCCAGCTATTCCGCCGGCGACGTAGAGGAGATGTGGCGCGCGCGCGACGCCCAGGTGCCGATGGGCCACATGGGCGAAGCATGGGACGTCGCCAATGCGGCGTTGTTCCTGGCTTCCGACGAATCGAAATATATCACCGGCATCGAGCTCGTCGTCGACGGCGGGATCACCTGCAAGGTCAGTTGATCCGGCGCTATCGCGCGAAGCTTTTCATCATCCGGCATATCCGCCCCGATCGAGGAAATCCTCTTCCTCGATGGTCATGCTGCGGCCGAGAATCGGGTTGCGGTGGGGAAAACGACCAAACCGCTGGATGATGTCCCTATGGCGCCGTGCGTTTGAAGCGCCGGGCTCTCCGAGTTGCCGGAACAAGGCGACCGAGCGGGACTGATCGGCGATATCTTCCGAATGCGCGAATGGAAGGTAGATGAAGGTCTTGAGATCGTCCGGAAGGCGCTGATCCAGCTCTTTGACAATCGCGTTGTCGGCAATTCCGCGGGCATGGGCATCGCTTGCATACATCCGCGGCGTGCTGCGGAAGGCGTTGCGAGGAAACTGATCCAGCAGGATGATCAATGCCAGCGCGCCATTCGGCGTCGCTTGCCAGCCCTCGAGTTCGCCTCGCAGGGCAGCTTCGTGCGCGTCCAGGAATCTCTCGCGAAAAAGCCGGTCGAACGCAGCGTCCTTGGCAAACCATAGTGCGGGACCGGCCTCCCGCCAGAAGGCAACGACCTGTTCCGCCGTAGCAGGATGCGCCTCGGCCACACGCAAATCCCTGCCGGCATGAAATTCCTGTTCGACAAAGCCCTCGCGACTTGCCGCGGCGCTGCTGATTTCCTGGCGGAATGACATGCCTTGCTCCTGCTGGCCGACCATGGACGCAACCGAAAGCCCGGCTCCGTCAGTTGCCGCCAAACTGGCCGTTGGAACGTCATGAATCCAATGATATGATTTGTACGATATGCTGAACGAAATTAATCTTGCCCGAACCGATCTGAACCTGCTGACGCTGTTCGAGGTAATTTTTCGAGAGCGCCATGTCGGCCGTGCCGCCGTGCGGCTCAACCTGACGCCATCGGCCGTCAGTCACGGCCTCGCGCGGTTGCGGCGTCTGCTCAACGATCCCCTGTTTCTGCGCACGCCGAAAGGTGTGGTGCCGACGGCGCGCGCCATGGCGCTGGCGGAACCGATCGCGGAGGTGCTGGCGCGTGCCCGTCACGTGCTTGCCGGAGCAGAAGCGTTCGACGCGGCGAAATCAGTGCGGCGTTTCGTTATCGGCGCCCCGGACGGTGTCTCCTCCGTGTTCCTGCCGCCGCTGCTTACGGCATTGCAAAGCCGCGCTCCGGGAATCGACATCGGGCTGCGGCAATTGCTGCCGCCGCGGGGCGGGCAGTCGGTCGAGCATGCATGGATGCCGGTTCTTGCCGAACTGGAGAGCGGGACGATGGATATCGCTGTCGCGCCGATCGACCGTGCTCCGCCGCGCTTTGTCGCCCGCCTGCTTTATGAGGAGGATTTCGTGGTGGTCGCACGTCCGCGTCATCCGTTCGCGGTGCGGCCGACACTGGAGCGGTTCTGCCGCGCGCAGCATCTGGTCGTCTCGATGACGGCAGACGCCCACGGCTTCGTCGATGAGCTGCTGGCAAAACAGGGCCTCGTCCGTCGCGTCGCGCTCACCGTGCCCGATTTCGCGTCCGGTCTCGCACTGATCGCAGAGAAGGGGTTGATCGCTACGATGCCACGGCGCTTCGTAGCCATGCATGCCCCGCGCTTCGCGGTGGTAAGCAGGGACGTGCCATTGCGGCTCCGCAGCTTCTCGATCCGCGCCGTCGCGCCGAAGGCCGCACTGATGGATGCGGGCCTCGCCTGGCTGTTCGACCTCTTGTGCGAGGTGGCCGGGACCGGGCCGGTCAAGCGCGGCGGCCACGCAACGCCTCGCTAGAGCGTTTTCGAGCGAAGTGGACACGGTTCGCGTGAAGAAAACGCGTCAAAACAAGAATCTAGAGCTTCGGTTCTGATTCAATCAGAACCGAAAATGCTCTAGGCCTGCGCGCTCAATTCCGCACGATCGAGCTCCTCCTCGATCAGGTGGAAGGCATCGTCGCCGATCTCCTCCGATTCACGCAAGCTCAAGAGCGATTGCCGGGCGGCGCTGATCGCGCGGCGCCTCAAGGGATCGGCGGGAAGTTCGCTCGACGTGACGCCGCCGCTCGGATCGGTGTCGGCGCGCATCAGAAGCGCGCGATACTCCAGCCTGAGGATTTCGGCCTCTTCGGACGGATCGCTGTCGATCTCCTCCAGCGCGGCGCGAAAGACGATGGTGCGGGCGCGCGCAGCCTCGGTCGCCACCGGGTCGTCGTCCTTCAGACGCAGCGCCAGGATCAAGGGCCGCAGGGTCAATCCCTGGATCACCAGCGTTCCAAGGACCACCGAAAAGGCGGTCAGCACAATGAGGTCGCGATACGGAAAATCTTCCGGCAGCGCAAAAGCGGCCGCCAGCGTGACGATGCCGCGCATGCCGCACCAGGACACGATGATGCCGCCCTTGACCGTCGGTGGCGGCGCGGCGCGCCGGGGATGAAACAGCCCCCACGCCACCAGCCGCCTCACGACGGCGCCATAGCTCATCACCCAGCCGATGCGCGCCAGGACGACGGTCGCCAGCACGCTTGCGGCAAAGGCGCAATATTGGACGCGCACGATCTCGTCGAGCCCGGCCCAGACCGGTTTGAGCTGCATGCCGATCAGCATGAAGGCGAGGACGTTGAGCACGAACACCACGGTCTCCCATACTGCGTAGGACGGCACGCGCAGCCGTGCCGGCATCAGCGCCGGCGCGGTGCGCGCCATGGTGATGGCGTAGACGACGATCGTGAGGATGCCGGACAGGCCGATCCGCTCGGCGATGATCCACGCCATGAACGTGCCGCCGAACTGGGTGATGATCGCGCTCGGCGCGTAAGTCATGCGGCGCATCAGCAACATCGAAAGCCGGGCGAACAGATAGCCGGCGATCAGGCTGCCGATGACTGCCAGCACGAGCGACGGCGCTAGTTCACGCAGCTTCAGGTGATCGACCGCGACGGCGCCGACGGCGATACGATAGATCAGCAGCGCGCTGGCGTCATTGAGCAGGCTTTCGCCTTCGAGGATCTTCAGCAGCCGATAGGGCAGGTTCACCTGGCGCAGCACCGTGACCGCGGCCGCCGCGTCCGGCGGCGCGACGATGGCGCCCAATGCGACCGCCGCGGCCCATGGCATGTCCGGCTTCAGCCAATGCGCGACCAGTGCCACGGCGGTGGTCGTGGTGCCGACCGCCGCCAGCACCAGCATCGATACCGGCAACCAGTTGTTGCGGAGGTCGCGGACCGACGTATCGAACGCGGCGTCGAGCAGCACCGGCGCCACGAACAGCGCCAGCGCGAGACTGGGTTCCAAGGTCCAGGACGGCCCCGCCGGCAGGAAGGTCAGCAGCACGCCGCCGACCGCAAGAAAGGTCGGATAGGGCACGTTGATCCGTCGCGCCACCGCCGACAGCGGAATGGCGACGAGCAGCAGGACGATGATCCATTCGAAGGTTGACACGCGTCGAATTCCCGTTGGCAGTCGCTCGTTAATCTAGCATCTATTTGCGCGGCTATAAGCAAGCGAAGAATCGCGACAAATCTCCCGCTGTGCGGGGGAGGCGTCATTTGCTACCATCGGCTCGAGATCAAGAATTCCGGCCGGACCAATCGATGCACTTTTGGCTCTTCAACCGATGCGTCATTGTCGCGTCGTGCCTTGGCATGGCGCTCGCGCAGCATGCACTTGCAGCCAGCGTCGAGCCGCTCAAGGACGTGCAGGCCGATCCGGCGCCATGCCTCGCTGCCGCCGGCGCAAATGATGACGACAAGGTCGTCGCTCTCTGTACTGAGCTGATCGACAATGAAAACGCCGAAAAGGCCGATCGCGCCAAGGCGCTGGTCGTGCGTGGTGACGCCTATGCGCGAAAGGACATGGTCGACCGCGCGATCTCCGATTACGATTCCGCGCTCGGGCTGGATCCGACCCTTGCCGATACTTTCAACGCGCGCGGCGAGCTCTGGCGCAGGAAGGGCGACCGACCCAAGGCACTCGCTGATTTCGGCGCGGCGATCAAGCTGAACCCGGATCATGCCGCGGCGCGCGCGAATTATAAATCGCTGGCGCTGGAGCTCGAGCGTCTGGGCGCGCTGATGGCCGTTGCCGGCAAGCCGAGTTTCAACTGTGCCAGGGCTCGCCGCACCGTGGAAAAGGCCATCTGCGCCAATCCCGAGCTCGCCGATCTCGACCGCGAGATCTTCGCGGCGAATGCCAGGGTGGTCCGCGAGGCCGAGAACCCGCGTGCCGCCCGCGCCCTGCAGCGCGAGCAGGACGAATTCATCGCCCGCCGCAACGCCCAGTTCGGTCGCCCCGGCTACGACCTGCACAAGGCGATGCAGCAGCGGCTTCAGAAGCTGAATGGGGGTTAATGGACGTTAGTTGCGGCGACAACCCCTGCGCTTTCGGCTTGAAACCGCGCCGCTTACCGTGACAATGGCGGCAAGAATGCCATTCGCCTGCCTCGATGAGGCCGGCGACCGCCGGGAGGAACGCCATGAACATTCACAAGAGCCGCTATCATGAGGTCCATGCCCGCTCGCTGGCTGATCCTGATGGCTTCTGGGGCGAGGCCGCGCGGGAGATCGACTGGATCGAACCGGCCAAGAAAATCTTCGATCCCTCGATCGGGGTCTATGGGCGCTGGTTCACCGGTGCGGTCGTCAACACCTGCTACAACGCGCTCGACCGCCACGTCGCGGGCGGCCGCGCCGAACAGGTCGCATTGATCCACGATTCCCCGCTTACCGGCAGCGTCACGAAGTTCACCTATGCCGAACTTCTGAAGGAGGTGCAGACGCTCGCTGCGGTCATGCAGGATTTTGGCGTTGTGAAGGGCGACCGCGTCATTCTCTATATGCCGATGGTGCCGGAAGCGGTGGTGGCGATGCTTGCCTGTGCCCGCATCGGCGCGGTGCACAGCGTGGTGTTCGGCGGTTTTGCCGCAAAGGAGTTGGCCAGCCGCATCGACGACGCCAAGCCGAAGCTGATCTTTTCGGCAAGCTGCGGCATCGAGCCCGGCCGCATCGTGCAGTACAAGCCGCTGTTGGACGAGGCGATCAAGCTTGCCGGCGCCAAGCCGCAAGGCTGCATCATCGTGCAGCGCCCGCAGCATGGTTGCGAACTCACGGCCGGCCGCGATCGCGACTGGGCCGATCTGCGCCGTGCCGCGCTCGATGCCGGCAAGGCCGCGCCTTGCATCCCGGTGCTCGCGACCGACCCGCTCTATATCCTCTACACTTCGGGCACGACGGGAATCCCGAAGGGCGTCGTGCGCGACAATGGCGGGCATCTCGTTGCGCTGAAGTGGTCGATGTTCAATCTCTATGGGGTCAAGCCGGGCGAGGTCTGGTGGTGCGGCTCCGACATCGGCTGGGTCGTCGGCCACAGCTATATCGTCTACGGCCCGCTGTTCCATGGCGCGACCTCGATCATGTACGAGGGCAAGCCGGTCGGCACACCTGATGCGGGCGCGTTCTGGCGCGTGATCTCCGAGCACAAGGCGGTTGCATTCTTCACGGCGCCGACGGCCTTCCGTGCTATCCGCAAGGAGGATCCGGAAGGCAAGTTCATCCGGAAATATGATCTCTCAAGCTTCCGCACGCTGTTCCTCGCCGGCGAGCGCGCCGATCCGCCGACGGTGGAGTGGGCGGAGGCGCAATTGAAGGTGCCGGTGATCGATCATTGGTGGCAGACTGAGACCGGCTGGTGCATCGCCGGCAATCCGGTGGGGCTCGGCATGCTCCCGGTCAAGCACGGCTCGCCGGCGGTGCCGATGCCGGGCTATCAGGTCGACGTCGTCGACGAAGCCGCGCGTCCGGTGCCTACGGGCACCATGGGCTCGATCGTGATCAAGCTGCCGATGCCGCCCGCCTGCCTGCCGACGCTGTGGCAGCAGGACGAGCGCTTCAAGGAAGCCTATCTCACCGAATTCCCTGGCTATTACAAAACCTCGGACGCCGGCTACAAGGATGAGGACGGCTACGTCTGGGTGATGGGCCGCACCGACGACATCATCAATGTCGCCGGCCACCGGCTCTCCACCGGCGGCATGGAAGAAATATTGGCCTCGCATCCCGATGTCGCCGAATGCGCCGTGCTCGGCATCAGGGACGCGATCAAGGGCGAGGTGCCTTGCGGCTTCCTGGTGCTGAAGGCCGGCGTGAGCCGCCCGCCCGTGGAGATCGAGAAGGAGATCGTGGCATTGGTGCGCGAGAAACTCGGTCCTGTCGCCGCCTTCAAGCTCGCGATCACCGTCGGCCGCCTGCCGAAGACGCGCTCCGGAAAGATCCTCCGCGGCACCATCAAGAAGATCGCCGATGGCGAGGCCTGGTCCATGCCGGCCACGATCGAGGACCCCAAGGTGCTCGACGAAATCGGCGACGCGCTGAAGGGAAGGGTGTAGTTTCCCCATCGTCATTCCGGGGCGATGCGAAGCATCGAACCCGGAATCTCGAGATTCCGGGTTCGCGTCTGCGACGCGCCCCGGAATGACGGTGCCGGCGTGCGATATCCATCATCTCTGGCAGAATGCCTTTATTTCGATGGATTGCCGGGTCAAAGCGCGACTACGACGACACGAATGAATGGACGGCTCATGCGACGTAATTCAATGCGGTTTTCCATCGCTCTCCTGCTGCTCGCGCCACTGCTCGTCGGCTGCCTCGAGCGGAGAACGGCGCCTCTGGCCGAGGCCGCCGGCGATGACGACGCGTTCTGTCGCGCCAACAACGTTCAGCAGGGCTCGCCGGAATATGTCGCCTGCCGCAAGGACCGCGACGTCCAGCGGCAGAACGCCGAAGCGAGGACCGACCGTCGGCAGCGCAATCTCGCCGAAGACATGCTGAACAATCCGGTGAGGCCATGAGCAGAGGAGGACCGTCATGAACGAAGACGTCTTCAACGAAAGCCTGCGCCGCTTCCTCAAGCGCGTCGGCATCACCTCGCAGCGCGAGATCGAGAAGGCCGTGCGCGACGCCATCGAATCCGGTCGCCTCAAGGGCAACGAAAAGCTCGCGGCGAGGATGACGCTGACGATCGACACCGTCGGGCTGAAGCACGAAGTGACGGAAGAGATTGCGCTCGGGTAGCGCTGCGCGGATTTCCGCCGTCATGCGCGCCGCCGGGGCGGCCGAACGGCCGTCCGATGACAGGCTCCGGCGGGCATCCAGTATTCAGCGCTGGTTGTGCTTGAACCAAAGGGCGACCGTGTATTGGATACACCGCAGGCGCGGGTATGACGAGCGAGGCAGCGCGTTACCGCTACGACTTAATCGCATCAGCGGCTGCCGTGATACTTTTGCAACGGCGCGACTTAATCGCATCATGTTCCGGTTGGTTTGATCCGCATCAAATCCTTCACCGTCCCGCTTCTGGTCTGACAGAGGCGACGCGCGACTTTCCGCGCGGACTTGGCGATGGGGAATTTGATGAGAACAAGAACAATTGTGACGGCGTCGCTGCTGGTGTTTGCGGCGGCGTTCGGTGGGGCTGCCATGTCGGCGCAGGCTGCGGATCTGGCGCCGGTCTACAAGGCCAAGGCGCCGCCGCCGGTTGAAAGCTTCAACCCCTGGATGATCCGCGTGCGCGCGCTCGGCGTGCTGCCGGATGCGGGCGGCAGCTCGGTCAACGTCTTCGGTGTCCCGGGCCTGTCGTCGCCGAATTCAGGGCTTTCGATCAGCGATCAGGTGATTCCGGAGCTCGACATCACCTATTTCTTCACCCCGAACATCGCCGCCGAACTGATCCTCGGCGCGACCAGGCATCACATCAGCGGCACCGGGACGCTCAACGGGCTCGACATCGGTAAGGCATGGCTGCTGCCGCCGACGCTGACCCTGCAATATCACTTCACCGAACTCGGTGCGTTCAAGCCGTATATCGGTGCCGGCATCAACTACACCGTGTTCTTCAACCAGTCCGCGGCCAACATGCCGGTCGGCGGCCTTGCGGTGACGGATCTGCACATCAGTAACCAGGTCGGCGCCGCGGTCCAGTTCGGCTTCGACTACATGCTCGACCGCCATTGGGGCCTCAACGTCGACGTCAAGAAGCTGTGGCTGCGGCCGGATTATTCGGCAACCGTCAACAACGCCATTCCAGTCACCGGCCGCGCCAATATCGATCCATGGCTGGTGGGCGGCGGCGTCGTCTACAAGTTCTGACGCCGCAGGGGCGGGCGGCGCCGGGAGCCGGGCCCGGCGCCGTATCCGCTTTGGCTTTGAGCCATCTGCCGAACAGCATGAGGTGACGGACGAGATCGTCCTGCGCTAAGGGAGATCGGTCAAGTCATCCCCTCATCTCAGCGCTCATCGCGGAAAGCACCACATGGACATCAAGGTCAGGGATTCAAACGGCACGCCGCTCGCCGAAGGCGACAGCGTCACGCTGATCAAGGACCTGAAGCTGAAAGGCTCGTCCACCGTCTTGAAGCGCGGCACGGTGATCAAGAACATTCACCTCACCGACAACGAGGACGAGATCGAAGGCCGCACCGACAAGGTCAAGGGCCTGGTGTTGCGCACGGAGTTCTTGAAGAAGGCGTGAGCAGCGGCCATCCGCCCGCCGTCATCACCCGCGAAAGCGGGTGATCCAGTATTCCAGAGACGTCAATCGTCGGACCGATAAGCTGCCGCGTACTGGATACCCCGCATTCGCGGGGTATGACTATTGAGTGGGCGTTTGCTGCATCGCTCCAAACAGAAGCGCGCCGGGTATCCCGCCGCGTTCGCATTTCGATGCTCGAAGCGAACCAGGCTTATTCCTGCTCTTCCTTCTTGCCGCCGATCGTCTTCAGCTTGGCGAACACGGCGTCGACGTTGAGGTCGTCGCGCTGCTTTTCGGTCGGCTCGAATTCCGGTTCCTTCCGCGTGGTCTCGGAGGCCGGCAGCAGCGTGGCGCCACCATAGGTGGATGCAGCGGGCTTCTCCTTGGCCGCGCGCTGCACCTCGAAATCGAGCTCGATCTGCGAACACAGGCCGAGCGTCACCGGGTCCATCGGGGTCAGCGTCGAGGTGTTCCAGTGGGTGCGGTCGCGGACGCTGGCGATCGTGGTCTTGGTGGTTCCGACCAGCCGCATGATCTGGGCGTCCTTCAGCTCGGGGTGATTGCGGACCAGCCACAGAATCGCGCTCGGCCGCTCGTGGCGGCGGGACACCGGGGTGTAGCGTGGGCCCTTCCGCTTGGCGGCCGGCGGCAGCGCCACCTTGCTCTCACCGAGCCTGAGGCGGTAATTGGGGTCCTTTTCGCCCTTTTCGATCTCGTCGCGGCTCAATTGGCCGGTCGAGATCGGGTCCATGCCCTTGATCCCCTGGGCGGCGTCACCGTCGGCGATGGCGCGGATCTCCAAGGGGTGCATCTTGGTGAAATCGGCGACCTGGTCGAAGGTCAGCGCGGTATTGTCGAGCAGCCAGACGGCGGTCGCCTTGGGCATCAGAGGTGCGTTGCTCATGGCAAATCTCCTTTGTGCTTCGCCCACCTCTTTGGAGGCGAAACCTGCGGGTCATCAGCGATGACGGGAATTCAACCCTATATAAGCCTTCGGGTACCGATGACGCAATGGTTCTGCTAAACTGCCTTGACACCGACCGAAACCAAGCCCAAGTCGGGGCTCAAGCCCTAACCTAACTGACCGTTCCCTGCCCGCCGGCAAGGGGTGATTCGGTCGCGAGATCACTCCCATGCCAGCCAAACCAGACCTGAGAATCGTGCTTTGTTCGCCACGCGGCTTCTGCGCCGGGGTGGTCAGGGCCATCGACACCGTGGAACGGGCGCTGACCATCTATGGCGCCCCGGTCTATGTCCGCCACGAGATCGTCCACAACAAATATGTCGTCGACGGGCTGAAGAAGAAGGGCGCGATTTTCGTCGAGGAACTGGCTGAAATCCCGGAAAATACCAGCGCGCCGGTGGTGTTTTCGGCCCATGGGGTTCCGAAATCGGTTCCGGCGGATGCGCAGGCACGCCATTTGTTCTCGCTGGACGCCACCTGTCCGCTGGTCACCAAGGTGCACCGGGAAGCCGCGATCCATTTCAAGCGCGGCCGGGAGATCCTGCTGATCGGGCATTCCCACCATCCGGAGGTGGTCGGCACGCTCGGCCAGTTGCCGCCGGGCGCCGTGACCCTGATCGAGACCGCCGAGGACGCCAAGACCTTCACCCCGAAGGACCCCAACAACCTCGCCTTTGTGACCCAGACCACGCTGTCGATCGACGACACCGCCGAGATCGTCGCGCTGCTGAAAGAACGCTTCCCGAACGTCAACGGGCCGCACAAGGAAGACATCTGCTACGCCACCACCAACCGCCAGCTCGCGGTCAAGAAGGTGGCGCCGGTGGTCGACGCGCTGATCGTCGTCGGCGCGCCGAACTCCTCCAACTCGCAGCGCCTGCGCGAGGTCGCCGAGCGCGAGGGCTGCCCGATCGCGGTGCTGGCGCAGCGCGCCAGCGATATCGACTGGGAACGCTTCGAGGGCATCAAGAGCCTCGGCATCACCGCCGGCGCCTCGGCCCCGGAAGTGATCGTCGAAGAGATCATGGACGCCTTCGCCGAGCGCTATGAGTTGCATGTCGAGACGGTCTCGGCCGCGGAAGAAAACGAGTTCTTCCCGCTGCCGCGCTCGCTGCGTCCCGAAGCTGCCGCCGAGTAGTCCTTTATGGCGGTCTACACCGACGTCGCCGCCGAAGAGCTCGCGGAATTCCTCAAAAGCTACGATATCGGCGATCTCCTCTCCTACAAGGGCATCGCCGAGGGCGTCGAGAATTCGAACTTCCTGCTGCATACGAGCCGCGGCTCGTTTATCCTCACGCTCTATGAAAAGCGCGTGGCGGAGGATGATCTTCCCTATTTCCTGTCGCTGATGGCGCATCTGGCCGAGCGCGGCGTGAGCTGCCCGCAGCCCGCGCGAAACCGCAACGCCGAAGTCTATAGCCGGCTCGCCGGCCGGCCGGCGGCGATCATCAATTTCCTCGAGGGCATGTGGCCGCGGCGCCCGAATGTCGGGCATTGCGGCGCCGTCGGCGAGGCGCTGGCGAAGATGCATCTTGCCGGACTGGATTTTCCGATGTTCCGGCAGAATCCGCTCTCGGTTGCCGGCTGGCGTCCGCTGTTCGATCTTGCCAGCGCGCGTGCCGACAGCGTGCAGGCCGGCTTGCGTGATTTCGTCGAGCGCGAGCTTGGCTATCTCGAGGCGAACTGGCCCACCGATCTGCCGGTCGGCGTCATCCACGCCGATCTGTTTCCGGATAACGTGTTCTTCCTCGGCGACAGGCTGTCCGGCCTGATCGACTTCCCGTTCTCCTGCAACGACATCCTGGCCTATGACGTGGCGATCTGCCTCAATGCCTGGTGCTTCGAGCCGGATCATTCCTTCAACGCGACCAAAGCGCGCGCGCTGCTGAATGCGTATGGCCGGGCGCGGCCGTTGTCGCAAGGAGAGCAGGCTGCGCTGCCGCTGCTCGCGCGCGGCGCCGCGTTGCGCTTCCTGCTGACGCGGCTGGTCGATTTCCTCAACGTGCCACCGGGCGCGCTGGTGAAGCCCAAGGACCCGCTGGAATATGTGCGCAAGCTGCGCTTCCAGCAGAGCGTGAAGACGCTCGGCGACTACGGCGTGACGCAGGCAGGGTGCGTGGCGTGAGCGAAAAGCCGCACGTGATCATCTTCACCGATGGCGCCTGCTCCGGCAATCCCGGCCCGGGCGGCTGGGGCGCGATCCTGAAATTCGGCGAGGTCGAGAAGGAATTGAAGGGCGGCGAGACCCATACCACCAACAACCGCATGGAATTGATGGCGGCGATCTCGGCGCTGGAGGCGCTGAAGAAACCCTGCGTGGTCGATCTCACCACCGACAGCCAATATGTCCGCCAAGGCATCACAGGATGGATCTTCGGCTGGAAGCGCAACGGCTGGCGCACCGCCGACAAGAAGCCGGTGAAGAATGTCGAGCTATGGCAGCGTCTCGATGCCGCGCTGAAGCCGCACGAGGTGCGCTGGCACTGGATCAAGGGCCACGCCGGCCACGCCGAAAACGAGCGCGCCGACCAGCTCGCCCGCGACGGCATCGCCATGGCGCGGTTGAAGGAGAAGGTCGGCGGTTCGTAGTTGGTGGTGGGCAACGAGACTTCTTGCGCCGCGGTTCAAACGAGTTCGGCGGAAGCGTGCCCACCATCCTACACGCTGTCATCGCCCGCGAAGGCGGGCGATCCAGTATTCCAGAGAAGCTGGAGAGAAGACGGAGAAGCCGCCGCTTACTGGATCGCCCGGTCAAGCCGGGCGATGACAGCGCGCTTGTGGCGACGTCGTCGTCTCACAGCTGCGCCAGCAGCGTGTCGCCGCCGGAGACCTCGACCTTGCCCGGGGCCGGTTCGAGGTTGAGCTTTTTCACCACGCCGTCCTCGATCAGCATCGAATAGCGCTTGGAGCGGATGCCGAGACCATTACCAGACGCGTCGAGCTCCATGCCGATCGCCTTGGTGAAATCGGCATTGCCGTCGGCGAGGAACAGCGCTTCATCGCGCTGGTCGGTGTCGCGCTTCCACGCATTCATCACGAAAGCATCGTTGACCGAGACGATCGCAATGGTGTCGACGCCCTTGTCCTTGATCGCGTAGGCGTTGAGGAAGATGCTCGGCAGGTGCATCTTGTGGCAGGTGCCGGTGTAGGCGCCGGGCACCGCGAACAGCGCCACCTTCTTGCCCTTGAAGACATCGTCGGTGGTCCGCACCTGCGGACCTTCCTCGGTCATCACGCGAAACTTGGCATCCGGCAGCTTGTCGCCAACTTGGATCGTCATCGTCCATTCTCCCTGACTGAGCTGGAGTTTTGTAGACCGTGCAGCCTGCGGGCACAATATTCGCAAGGTCCAAAACTGCAACGGCCGCGTATATTCACCGTTCCGTCATCATCCGGAAAAACCGCCCTCGTCGAGAAAGGCCTGCTCGTCGGGCGTGGTTGCGCGTTCCAGGATGCGGTTGCGGTGGGGAAAACGCCCGAACCGGCGGATGATCCCGGCGTGGTGCTCGGCATATTTCAACTGCTCCGCATTGCCGACATTGCGGAACAGTTCGATGCAGCGAAGCTGGTCGGGCAGATGCTCCGAATGCATGAAGGGCAGATAGAGGAATTCGAGCAGGTCGGGATCGACCCGCGCATCCACCCCGCGATCGATGGCGCGGCGTGCCACCTCCCGCGCCAGCGCGTCGCTCGAATAGGCCAGCGCATTGCCGCGGAACATGTTGCGGGGAAACTGGTCGAGCACGATGACGAGCGCCAGCGCGCCGTCATCGCTCATCTCCCATGATGATAATTCGCCGCCCGCCGCCTTCCGCCACAGGTCGAGATAGCGATGGCGCAATTCTGCATCGAACGCATCGTCGGGCGTGTACCAGCGATCGCTGCCGGCCGCGCGCCAGAATGCCAGGATCTCCGCCGGCGTGACGTCGCGCGCGTCAGTCATGGTTCGAACGTCCGCTCGCGCGCGGTTCAGGCCGCGGCCGCTGGCTTGTTCTCGTCGCGCAACTCGCGGCGCAGGATCTTTCCGACATTGGTCTTCGGCAGCTCGGTCCTGAACTCGATCTGCTTCGGCACCTTGTAATTGGTGAGCTGGGTGCCGCAGAACTTGATGATCTCCTCGGCGGTGAGGCTCGGATCCTTGCGGACGATGAAGGCTTTGACGGCCTCGCTGGTCTTGGCGTCGGCGACGCCAATCACGGCGCATTCGAGCACGCCCGGATGGCTCGCGATCACTTCCTCGATCTCGTTCGGATAGACGTTGAAGCCGGAGACCAGGATCATGTCCTTCTTGCGGTCAACGATCTTGGTGTAGCCGTTCTCGTCCATCACTCCGATGTCGCCGGTGCGGAAATAGCCGTCGGATGTCATCACCCGCGCGGTCTCGTCCGGCCGGTTCCAGTATCCCGACATCACCTGCGGGCCCTTGGCGCATATCTCTCCGGGCTGGCCGAGCGGCAGTTCATTGCCGTCATCGTCGCGGATCGAGAGATATGTCGAAGGCACGGGCAGGCCGATCGAGCCGGAGAACTTGTCGGTGTCGGCAGGATTGCAGGTCAACGTCGGCGAAGTCTCCGATAGCCCGTAGCCCTCCGACAGCGCGCAGCCGGTCACAGCGAGCCACCTCTCGGCCACCGGCTTTTGCGTCGCCATGCCGCCGCCAAAGGAGGTCTTCAGCTTGGAGAAATCCAGCTTGTCGAAGCCCGGTGTGTTGAGCAGGCCATTATAGAGCGTATTGACAGCGGGGAAGCTGTTGATCTGGTATTTCGCGAGCTCCTTGACGAAGCCGGCGAGGTCGCGCGGATTCGGGATCAAGAGGTTGACGCCGCCGGCGCGCACCGCCAGCAGGTAGCAGGCGGTCAGCGCGAAGATGTGGTAGAGCGGCAGCGCGCAGACGATGAAGAGCTGGTCGACATGCGGCGGCTTCTTCAGCGCCGGCTGCAGCCAGGCGTCGTTCTGCAGCACGTTGGCGACAATGTTGCGGTGGAGCAGGGTGGCTCCCTTGGACACGCCGGTGGTGCCGCCGGTGTATTGCAGAAACGCGACATCATCGGGCGTGATCCTGGGCCGGTTGAGCTTCAGGTTGCGGCCTGCGGCGATAGCGCTATTGAACGGGACGGCGCGCGGGATCGAGAACGGCGGCACCATCTTCTTCACCCGCCGTACCACCAGGTTCACGATCACGCCCTTGAAGCCGAGCAGGTCGCCCATGCTGCCGACGATGACGTGCTTGACCGAGGTCTTGCCCAGCACCTGCTGCACGGTGGCGGCGAAATTCTCCAGGACGATGATGGCTTCCGCGCCGGAATCCTTGAGCTGATGCTCGAGCTCGCGCGGGGTGTAGAGTGGGTTGACGTTGACGACCGCATATCCCGCACGCAACACTGCGGCGGTCGAGATCGGATATTGCAGCACGTTCGGCATCATCAGCGCGACGCGCGCGCCCTTGGCAAGACCGAGGCTCTGCAGATAGGCGCCGAGCGCGGTCGACATCTCGTCGAGCTCGCGATAGGTGATCGCCTTGTCCATGCAGATGAAGGCCTTGCGATCGGCGAACTTCGCAAAGCTTTCCTCGAGCAGCTCAACCAGCGATGAGTATTGCGTGACATCGATGTCGGCGGGCACGCCGGCCGGGTAGTGCTTGAGCCAGATGCGCTCCATGGAAAATCCCCTCTTGTTGCCTCCGGCTCGTTGGCCCGGACTGCCTTGTTTTGGGCAGTATTGGGCTAGCCGGACGCCGATGGCAAGCCGCCCGCGCCTGTTCGACGCATCAGCAAATCGTGGGATGTTGCGGCGCGGTTAACTGGCCGGCTTGGCGTCGTTCTTCGGCTTGGCGACCGCCTTCGGCTTCGCAGGTTTGGCGGCGGGCTTGTCGCCCGCGGCGGCAGCCGGCTTCTCCGAGGGCTTGGCGGCGGCGCTATCCGACTTGGCATCCGATTTGGCATTGGCATGCCGGGCGGCCGGCTTCGCTGCTGGTTTGGCGTCCGACTTGGCCGCTTCCTTGGTATCTGCCTTGCTATCCGTCTTGGCCTGCTTTGCGTCTGGCTTGCCATCCGACTTGGCGTCGGCAGAGGCGTCCGGCTTCTTGCCCGCGACATGGGTCTTCTTCTTGCGCGGCTTTGGCGCGTCCTTATCGGCATCCGCCGCTACCGCGGCGATCAGCGCCGCGCCCGTCCGGGTCGGGCCGGTATAGACCACGACCGGCTCGGAGGGCTCCGGCGGCTGCGCCAGCAAGTCGGCCGGCTTGAAGACCGGCGGCGGCAGGGCGGCGGCGAAGAAGGTCGCGCCGGTCTCGCCGCTACTGCTGCTGCTGGCGACCGTGTCCTCGTCTTCGTCGCTGGCGGGCCGCTTGCGCTTGGGGCCGCACATCTCGTCGCGCAGATTCGGCGGCGAGGCGTCGATCGGTACCAGATTCTCTACCGTGCCGAGCGAGGGCTTGAGCCACGACAGCCCGTTGTTGCCGAAGCCCCGATCGAGCAGTTGCGCCGCGCGCACCGCCCGCATGCGGCCCGACGAGGCACCAAGCACCACCGCGATCAGTCGCTTGCCGTCACGCGTGGCCGACGCCACGAGGTTGTAGCCGGAGGCGCAAATGAAGCCGGTCTTGAAACCGTCGGCGCCGGGATAGCGGCCGATCAGGCGGTTGAAGTTCTGCGTGATCCGGCGGCCGAAGCGGATCGAGGGGATGTGCACGAAATATTCGTATTCGGGGAGGTCGCGGATGATGGCGCGGGCGAGGATCGCAAGGTCGCGCGCCGAGGTGATCTGGCCATCCGCCGGCAGTCCGTTCGGATTGACGTAGCTCGTCTGCGTCATGCCGAGCTTTTGCGCGGTGTCGTTCATCATCGCGGAGAAGCCGTCGATCGAGCCGCCGACGCCTTCGGCGAGCACGACCGCCATGTCGTTGGCCGATTTCACCAGCATCATCTTCAGCGCATTGTCGACGGTGACCTGCGTGCCCGGACGGAAACCCATCTTCGACGGCGACTGCGAGGCCGCCGTCGGCGAGACCGTGAGCAGCGTGTCGAGCGAGATGCGCCCGTCCTTCACCGCCTTCAGCGTCACATAGGCCGTCATCAGCTTGGTGACCGATGCCGGATACCAGGGCATGGTCGCGTTGTCGGCCTGCAGCACCTTTCCCGTATCGGCTTCCACCACCAGCAGGGCCTCTGCGTTGCTCGCGCGCGGCGCGAGAGCGAAGGCCGTGGCGGCGACGAAGAGGAGAAGCGATCGGCGAAGCAGCGGGCGAAGAAGGTGCACTATCCTGGTCCGGTCCTGATGAAGATCCGCCTTGAACAAGGGGTTTTCAGATGTGACGTTCGGGTTTCAGCGTGTCCGGCGCGGGCGCATTTGCAGTGGTGCAAACCCTATACTGGGTCGCCTTTGGAGAACAGAGGCCGGCCGATTTAATCGTGGACGAAACCGGCCGAATTTCGACAATTCCGCGGCCCCCCCGACCGCGGCCTATTCCGCCTGCAGGCTCGCCCGCGCGTTCTCCTGGACCATGAACTGGGCTCGCGCAAGATCGGCAAAACGGCCGCCTTTTGCGACCAGTTCATCGAAAGTTCCGCTTTCGATCACCCGGCCATTGTCAAACATCAGGATGCGGGTGGCATGGCGGATGGTGGAGAGGCGGTGCGCGATCACGAAGGTGGTGCGACCCTTCATCACTTCATCGAGAGCGGCGTTCACCTTGGCCTCGGTGACGGCGTCGAGCGCGCTGGTCGCTTCATCCAGGATCAGGATCGGCGGGTCCTTGAGCAGCGCGCGGGCGATCGACAGGCGCTGCCGCTCGCCGCCCGAGAGCATGCGGCCGCGCTCGCCGGCATGGGTGTCGAATCCCTTCTCGCCGCGCTCGATGAATTCCAGCGCCTGCGCCCGCGCCGCGGCCGTGCGAAGCTCCTCGTCCGTGGCATCGGGCTTGCCGACGCGCAGGTTCTCGGCAATCGAGCGGTTGAACAGCAGCGCCTCCTGGAACACCACGCCGATGTTCCTTCGCAGCGCCGTCAGCTTCAGCGCGCGGATATCCATGCCGTCGATCTTGATGATGCCCGACTGCGGATCGAAGGCGCGGTGCAACAGCGCGATCGCGGTCGACTTGCCGGCGCCGGTCGGGCCGACCAGCGCGATGGTCTGGCCGGGCAGCGCGGTGAAGGTCAAATCCTCCACCGCCGGCCGCTTGCCGTCATAGGAGAAGGAGACGTCGTTGAATTCGATGAGGCCCGACAGCCGGCCGGCGTCGACTGCGCCGGGGCGATCGCGCACCGCTGGCACCGCGTCGAGCACGTCGAAGAATTCCTTCAGCCGCGGCGCTTCCATGAACACGTTGTTGATGAAGCTCACCACCTGCTCGAGCTTCTGGATCAGCATGGTCGCGAACGAGACGAACATCACGATCTCGCCGACCGAGGTCAGCCCTTGCTGGTTCAGCACGATGCCGACGGTGAAGATCGCAAGCACGGTGACGGTGGTGGAGGCGCGGGTGATCACCGTCACCAGCGCCCACCACGACAGCACGGGCATTTGCGCGGCGAGCAGCTTGTCGGCGACGAAGCGCAGGCCCTGCACCTCCGAATCGATGCGGACGAAACTCTGCACCAATGCGACATTGCCGAGCGCGTCGGAGGCGCGCGCGGAGAGGTCGCTGTAATGCTCCTCGACCTCGCTCTGCATGCCGTAGGTCTTGCGCACCACCAGCGTGGTCAGCACGGTGAAGACGACGCAGAGCGCGAACAGGAGGATCGCGAGCCGCCAGTTGATGTAGAGCGACAGCGGCAACAGCACGACCAGCGACAGGATGGCGGCGAAATGCTCGCGGAAGAAGCCGAGCCAGAGCCGCCACAGCGCGTCCGTGCCGTTCAGCATCACCTTCATCAGCCGTCCCGAATGGGTGCCGGTGTGAAAGGTCAGCGGCAGTTGCAGGATGTGCTCGAAATAATCGGTCAGCACC
This sequence comes from Bradyrhizobium sp. BRP22, assembly GCF_020194175.1. Taxonomy (GTDB): domain Bacteria; phylum Pseudomonadota; class Alphaproteobacteria; order Rhizobiales; family Xanthobacteraceae; genus Bradyrhizobium. Next base: position 177,605 of record NZ_JADYVX010000004.1, read on the forward strand.
GCCTGGCGCTGGCGGTGCGCGAGCCGGTCGGCATGCAGCGCCACGACGGCACCACACCCGATGGTGAACAGGCCGAACGCGACCCAAGCCGCGAGCAGCGGCCATGGCGAGGTGGACGCGATCAGCCCGGTGACCGGCTTGCCCGAGAGCACGTCGACGATCTTGCCGAACAGCACCGGCTCGGCGAATTGCGCGCAGGCGAGCAGGAGATTGGCGCCGGCGAGGATCCAGCCGAGCCGCGCCTCCTTGCCAAGCAGTTCGAGCACGCGGACGTAAAGACGAAGCAGCGACATGCCGCCATCTAATCAGGGATCGCACGCAAGAACCAGAGCGCGATGGTTTCGCGAAGATATTATCCACGTTGCGCAAGTAATGTGATCCTGCGGGGCCGCGCCTTCCAGCCTCATCCTGAGGAGCTTGCGCAGCAAGCGTCTCGAAGGATGGGTCGCGGGCAATATTGCGGCCTCATGGTTCTCAAGGCGATGCGCAGCATCGTCCGGAGACGCGCCTGACGGCGCTCCTCACCATGAGGGGCTGACGCTTGCGCGTAGGAAAAATTTACTCAATTCACCGCACGCCCGTCTGGCGGCGGCAGGAACGCGTCATCAAAAATGTCGGCTGCGGTCGGCCGCTTCTGGAATTTGAAATCCTCGGCGATCTGATCGATCGACCGCTCGAACCGCTTCGGATCGATGCCGCCGAGGCCGTGATGCCTCACTTCCGTGGTGAGAATGTTGTCGCCGATGATGGCGCGCAGCCGCTCGGACTCCAATTCGCGCGACCCGCCATCCATGCGGCTGACCACCTCGGTCACCGCTCGCGCGGGGTCCTTGATCACAAGATGCGTTCCTGTGATCACCGCCCGCACAAAGCCCTTCACGGCGTCGGGCTTGGCGGCCGCCAGATTCGGATTGACGATCAGCGCCGCGCCATAGGCCTCGCAGCCATATTCGGAGAAGCGCAGCACCGCGAGATCGTCCGCCGGCACGCCGCGGTCGCGCAGGTTGATCGGCGACAAATAGGAGAAGCCGGTGACGGCATCGACCTGTCCCGCCGACAGCATCGGTTCGCGCACCGCTGCGCTGATGCTGCTCTGCTTCACGCTTGCCAGCTTGATGCCGTTCTGCCTGGCGACCGCAGGCCACAGCCGGATCGAGAGATCGCCCTCGGCAACGCCGAGAGTCTTGCCCTCGACGTCGGAGAGTGCGCGGATGCCGCGGCTCCTGCGCGCGATGATGGCGTAGGGCGCGTGGTTGAACAGCACGAAGATCGCCTTGATCGGCGCCGCGCTCTGCCGGTCGCGCGCGCGGATCAGCGTGTTGATGTCGACCAGCGCGAAATCGCTCATCCCCGCGCTGACGCGCGCGATCGCGTCTTGTGATCCGCTGGCGATGTTGGTGGTGACGGCTAGCCCTTCTGTGCTGAACAAGCCGCCGACCGCTGCCATCACGAAGGGCGACACTGCCGCGTCGATCGGGCGGTCGAGCGTAAGCTGGATCGTGATCGGCTGCTTGGCTGCGCCTGCGCTCTGTGCGCGGCTTGCGCCAGACCACAGGCTGCTGCCGAAGCCCATCGCAAGGCCCAGGAAATCGCGGCGGGTGGAAATCCGGGTTACGCGCATGATGCCGTCAGGAGACGCGAGACAATCTGTCGCGCTGGCTATGTCTGTTTCGTGACGCTGAACGCGCGTTTTCGCGCGTTCAGCGGTGCCATTCTGCCGCTTCTAACCTGAATGCTTGATGACTGCCACGATTTCGCCAGGGATCGTTCAGCCTGCATTTGGTTTGGGGAACTTAGGATCGTACCCGTGGTTGGCTATTACGGCCCGACGGGCCGAGCTTCCACGGAGGACTACTCAGATGTTTGCGCGAAAAGGTGTGTTTTCATCGATCGGGCGCGCTGCCGCGCTGGCGACTGTTGCCGCGGTCGCGCTGACGGCGGTCGAGCCGTCGATGGCCTATGCGGGCTCGGCTCCGAAGGCCAAGGAGATCAAGACGTCGGCCGGCACCAGCGACGTCACCGATATCAGCGCGCGCCGGCGATACTATCGCGGCGGCGGTGGTGGCGCGGCCGCAGCGGCAGCCTTTGCCGGCATCGTCGGCACCGGGCTTGCGATCGCCGCCGCCCAGAACCGCCGCGCTTACTATGACTCTTATGGCTACTATGGTGGCCCGGGCTATTACGGCGGTCCCGTATATTATGGCGGTCCCGCCTACTACGGCGGCGGCCCGTATTATTACGGCGGCTACGGCCGCGGCGTGCCCTATTATCGCGGTCACCCGCTCGCGAGCTGGTAAACGCGATTTTGATCGAGATGACGCCACCGGCCCGCGCGGCCGGTGGATTTTTTTCGTCCACCGGTCAATGCGTTAACACGCTGGCCAGAGGTTTGAATTAGGCTTGAGGAATGAGTGATTCGCTCGATCGGCTCTATCAGGCGGTTCTCGCGGCCCGGAATCTCGATCCGGCGATATCGCGCACCGCGCGGCTGTTTCAGCGCGGGCCGACAAAGATGGCCAAGAAGCTGGCCGAAGAAGCGATCGAGGTCGTGATCGACGCCCTCAGCGGCAAGACCGACGCCGTGGTCCGCGAGAGCGCCGACCTTCTCTATAACCTGACCGTTTTGTGGGCAGCCGCCGGAGTGAGGCCGGAGGATGTCTGGAAAGAGATGGAACGGCGCGAGCATCTGCTCGGAATCGCCGAAAAACTGCCGAAGACCGGCGCCAGACTGGCCAAGCCGTCGACCGAGCCGGTCGTGCGGCGGCGAATTGTCGCGCTCGAAAGCAGCCTGCGGAAGCGGCGCTGACCCGCCAACAATCCTCTTTTGCCGGCATGGACAAATGCGCTCCATGATGGTTGATCGCGCCCATGCTGAAACGGACCTACGACTGGTGCATCGACGCCGCCGACAAACCCTACGCGCTCTGGATTCTCGCAGCGGTCGCTTTCGCTGAGAGCTCGTTCTTCCCGGTTCCGCCCGACATCATGCTGCTGCCGATGTCGCTGGCGCAGCCGCGGCGTGCCTGGTGGTTCGCCACCGTGTGCACCATCGCCTCCGTGGCCGGCGGCGTGCTCGGCTACGCCATCGGCGCGCTGCTCTACGATTCGCTCGGCCATTGGCTGATCACGATCTACGGACTCAGCGACAAGGTCGACGCCTTCCGCGCCTCCTACGCCGAATGGGGCGCGGTGATCATCCTGCTCAAGGGCCTCACCCCGATCCCCTACAAGCTCGTCACCATCACCTCGGGCTTTGCCGGCTACAATATCTGGCTGTTCATCCTGTGCTCGATCGTCGCGCGCGGCGGCCGTTTCTTCATCGTCGCGGTCCTGCTGAACCGCTACGGCGATTTCATCCGCAAGGAACTGGAGAAGCGGCTGGGTTTCTACGTCGCGCTCGGCGCGATCGTGCTGGTGCTCGGCTTCTACATCGCCTTCAAGCTGGTCTGACGCGCGCGAAAGCTCTCTCCCCTCATGTGAGGAGGCGCAAAGCGCCGCTCCGGACGATGCTTCGCATCGCCTTGAGAACCATGAGGCCCGTGGCCCATCCTTCGAGACGCGCGCGAAGCGCGCTCCTCAAGGATGAGGGTGGAGGGGTGGCGGAAAGCGCTTTGCCGCGAGGCGGTGTCAGGTTACGCTTCCCTATGCGTGATCGACTCGGGCTGCTTGTTCGTATCGGACCGTCCACGGCCAAGGCGAGCTTCGCCTTGTCGATGTTGACACTCTCCCCCGATCTCGCTCTTCCGCAAGCCGCGCCGCCGGTCTCGCTTGGCGTCCAATCGCAGCCGTCCCAGCCGCACGAAGCTCCGCCAGCGGCGCGCGAGGAGAACCCGGGTCTCATCAACGAGATCAGCAAGCTGTTCGAAAAATCCAAGTCGATCCTGTCGCCGCTGAAGAGCCCAAGCGAGACCGTCGATGATCTCAACACCCGCGCCAAGGATGCGGGCGAGGGCCTGTCCGCTCTCACAAGACCGTCATCGATCGTCACCGGCCGCGCGGCCTGTCTGGTGGCCGCCAACGGCGCGCCGGACTGCAAGGCTGGCGCCGACAGGCTCTGCCAGAGCAAAGGCTACAAGGAAGGCAAGAGCCTGGATACCGATGCCGCCGAGAAATGCTCGCCGATCGTGTTCCTGCCCGGCCACAAGCGCGGGCCCAACGACTGCCGCACGGAAAATTTCGTCACACGGGCGATCTGCCAGTAGCGCGAAAACGCAATACTTGACGCTGGAAAGATTGCCTTGTTGGCATGATGTCTGGCATCTTAAGCGCAGTCTGTCTTCCAAGTAACTCGAAGGATCTTCCCTGATGTCCATGCCTGCCTTGTTCAAGGGCCGCCTGTCGATTCCGGTGATCGGTGCACCGCTGTTCATCATCTCCGTGCCGGATCTCGTGATCGCGCAGTGCAAGGCCGGCGTGGTCGGATCGTTTCCGGCGCTGAATGCACGGCCGCCGGAGTTGCTCGACGAATGGCTGGGGCGGATCAAGGAAGAACTCGCGGCCCATGACAGGGCGCATCCCGAAGCGCCCTCGGCGCCGTTTGCGGTCAACCAGATCGTGCACAAGTCCAACAACCGGCTCGATCATGACCTTGCGCTTTGCGAGAAGCACAAGGTGCCGATGATCATCTCCTCGCTCGGTGCGCGCGAGGAGCTCAATCAGGCCGTACACAATTGGGGTGGCATTGTCTTCCACGACGTGATCAACCAGAAGTTCGCCCACAAGGCGATCGAGAAGGGCGCCGACGGCCTGATCCTGGTGGCGGCCGGCGCGGGCGGCCATGCCGGCACGCTGTCGCCATTCCCCTTCGTCACCGAGACCCGGCAGTGGTTCGACGGCCCGATCGCGCTGTCGGGCGCGATGGGCAACGGCAAGGCGATCCGCGCCGCGCGCATCCTCGGCGCCGACTTCGCCTATATCGGCTCGGCCTTCATCGCGACGAAAGAAGCCAATGCGGTCGAGGGCTACAAGAACATGATCACCGGCTCGGCCGCCGAGGACATCGTCTATTCCAACCTGTTCACCGGCGTGCACGGCAACTACCTGAAGCCCTCGATCGTCGCGGCCGGCATGGATCCGGACAATCTGCCGACCTCCGACCCCTCCAAGATGAGCTTCGGCACCGATGCCTCGGGCGAGCGCGCGAAGCCGAAAGCCTGGAAGGAGATCTGGGGAAGCGGCCAAGGCGTCGGCAGCGTCGAGAAGATCGTGCCCGCCGCCGAACTGATTGCACGCTTCAAGAACGAATATGACGAAGCAGTCGATCCGCCACTCTGATTCAGCGATTGGCGGTCCCGCCGATGCGAACGGGACCGCCGCTGCTTTCCTGATCAGCCGACGTCGGTGGAAAGCGAAACATCCTTCCACGCCTCGAAGTCGGCCTCGAGCGCCTTGATCTTCTCCTCGACCAGCCGCACGGCATCGCTGCCAAGCAGAAGGTGGGCGGGCGGATTGTCCGAGGTCGCGACCTTCAACATCGCCTGCGCTGCCTTCACGGGGTCGCCGATCTGCCTGCCGCTATATTCCCTGCGGCGCTGGCGGGCCGGGTTCATCACCTGGTCGTAATCGGAAATCGATCGTGCCGCCCGCACCAGTGATCGTCCCGCCCAGTCGGTGCGGAATCCGCCCGGCTCGATCGCCGTGACCTTGATGCCGAGGTCCTTCACTTCCTTGCCGAGGGTCTCCGAGATTCCTTCCAGCGCGAACTTGCTGCCGTGGTAGTAGCTTAAGCCCGGCATCGTGATGAGCGCGCCCATCGAGGTGACGTTGAGGATGTGCCCGGAGCGGCGCTTGCGCATGGAAGGCAGCACCGCCTGGATCATCGCCACCGCGCCGAACACGTTGACCTCGAACTGGTGGCGTAGCTCCTCGATGGAGGATTCCTCCAGGATGCCTTCGTGGCCATAGCCGGCATTGTTTACGAGCACGTCGATCGGGCCGATGCCGCGCTCGATCTCCGCAACCGCCGGTGCGATCGCGCCGGTGTTGGTGACGTCGAGAATCACGGCGTGCGCGTCCTTGCCGAGTCTCTCGAAGTTCTCCTTATCGCTTTGCTTGCGCACGGTGCCGGCGACCGTGTGGCCCTCCCGCAGGGCGGCTTCGGCCAATGCGCGGCCGAAGCCGGTGGAAACGCCTGTGATGAGGAATGTCTTTGCCATCTGTGATGTCCTTTTTGGCTCGATCCGGATCACAGGTAGGCAGGTTGATTAATGCAACAATCGGCATAAATTGGCATGACCTGATGCAGAATATCGAACAATGCTCGACACCGGTCTCTTTGAACTGAACGCGATCGCGGCGATCGCGGCCCATCGCAGCTTCCGCGCGGCGGCCACGCAGCTCGGCATCTCGCCATCTGCGCTGAGCCACGCGGTGGCGGTGCTGGAGAAGCGGCTCGGCGTTCGCCTCATCAACCGCACGACGCGCAGCGTCTCGTTGTCTGCGGCGGGCGAGCGCTTCCTGTCACGGGTCAATCCGGCGCTGCGCGAGATCGCCGGCGCGATGGAAGACGTGAACGTCTTTCGCGATACCCCGGCGGGTACGCTGCGCATCAGCCTGAAGGAACGCGCCGGCCACCAGATCCTGCGGCCTGTCGTTGCAGAATTCCTGCGGCGATATCCCGACATGCAGGTCGAACTGACCATGGAAGGCCGTCACATCGACATCGTCGCGGAAGGTTTCGATGCGGGCATTCGCCTTGCCGAGGCCGTCCCGCAGGACATGGTGGCGGTCCCGTGCGGCCCGGATTCACGTTTCCTTGTCGTAGGGGCGCCGTCCTATTTTGAGCGAATGTCGATACCGCGCTCGCCTTCGGACCTCCTTGCGCATGAATGTGTTCGCAGGCGGATGCCCAGCGGCAAGCTGTACCGGTGGGAGTTCGAGAAGCGCGGCGAGGAGGTTGCGTTGGACGTGCCGGGCAGGCTGACGCTCGACAGCGACGCCCTGATGATCGAGGCGGCGCTGGACGGCTTCGGCCTCGTCTTCGTGAGCGACTGGTGGGTCGCCGATCATCTCGCCGATGGTCGCTTGCGCGCCGTCCTTGAAGACTGGACGCCGCCGTTTCCCGGATTGCGGCTCTATTATCCACGGCATCGGCACATGACCGCGGGCCTTCGTGCCTTTGTCGATCTGCTGCGGGAAGAGCTGTCATCGGGCGTCGTGCGAAGAGAGAACCGAATTCCCAAGCAAGCGCAGGCCTCGAAATCCGTGCGATCTATGCAATCGGCAAGTATTCGCAAGTGAAGGCGAACGGCTTCTCGCTCGTGGGGATAACCCTGCGACGACGGGCTTCCATGCTTCGGCGCGGCGTCACGGGCCCTTGAAGCGCGCGGCAACCCTGTGCGACAAATACCGCCATGAGCGCCGCCGCCGTCAACGTCGTCAACCATCCGCTGGTGCAGCACAAGCTCACGCTGATGCGCGAGCGCGACCGGTCGATCAAGAGTTTCCGGGAACTCGTGAACGAGGTCGGCATGCTGCTCTGCTACGAGGTGACGCGCGACCTGCCGCTCAAACTCGTGGACATCGAGACGCCACTGATGCCGATGAAGGCGCCGATGATCGCGGGCAAGAAACTGACCTTCGCGCCGATCCTGCGCGCCGGCGTCGGCTTCCTGGATGGCATGCTCGCACTGGTGCCGTCCGCGCGCGTGTCGCATATCGGTCTCTATCGCGATCCCGATACGCTGGAAGCGGTCGAATATTTCTTCAAGGCGCCGCACGATCTGTCGGACCGCACCGCGATCCTGATGGACCCGATGCTGGCGACCGGCAATTCCGCCGTCGCCGGCGCAACGCTCTTGAAGAAGCGCGGCGCCCGCGACATCCGCTTCGTCTGCCTGCTGGCCGCGCCCGAGGGGATCGCGCATTTTCAGCGGGAGCATCCCGATGTGCCGCTGTGGACCGCGGCCATCGACGAGCGGCTGAACGACCACGGCTACATCCTGCCCGGCCTCGGCGATGCCGGCGACCGCATGTTCGGCACCAAATAGGCACGGCTGCAATGGACCCCATCTTCCGCGTCGACGGCAACAAGGTCGCCACCAGTCCCGATGCCGCCGGCCCCTGGCATCCGCAGATGCAGCACGGTTCCGCGCCCGCGGCGCTGGTGGTATGGGCTGCGGAATCCCTGCCTGCGCCCGTGCCGATGCAGATCGCGCGCGTCACCATCGACCTGATGCGGCCGGTGCCGGTTGCGCCGCTCACCATCGAGACCGAGATCCTGCGCGAGGGCCGCAAGATCCAGCTCTGCAGCGTGCGGCTGCTGGCCGAAGGCGTCGTCGTGGTCGCGGCTTCCGTGCTCAGGATCAAGTCGCAGGCACAGGCATTGCCGCCCGAGATCGCCGATGCGCCGCTCGCCTTTCCCGGCCCCGACCAGTCGATGATCGAGCCCGCCGACAATGCCGGCAGCCCATTCACGACATGTATCTCGATGCGCGCGGCGCGTGGCCGCTTCGGCATGGTCGGCCCTGCCGCGATCTGGTTTCGTGTCGACCGGCCGCTGATCGCGGGATCGCCGGTGTCGCAGGCGATGCGCGCGGTGGTCGCCGCCGATTTCAGTAACGGCACCTCGTCCGTGCTCGATTTTCGGGAGTGGACCTTCATCAACGCCGACCTCACCGTGAACCTGGCGCGGCAGCCTGTCGGCGAGTGGATCCTGCTCGATGGCGAAAGCTGGATCGGACCCGACGGGGCGGGGCTTGCGATGTCGCGTCTCGCCGACGAGCGCGGCTATTTCGGTCGCGCCGTGCAAAGCCTGGTGATCGAGAAGCGCTAGACAGAATAGCGCGGCGAAAAATCGTTGCTTCGCCTTGGAACGCTTCGATGCCGTGCGAGTTTGGCCCCTCGTTGAGGGCCATCATGAAGCGGGTTGATTTAGCCGCCGGCGGGCCGACGCTCACTGCCAGGCGAGCATCGGGCGTTGTTGCTGCCTATGATATTGTAACCAAGCTCTTTTCAAGCCGGAGCGTGCCGTGAGGCCGGGTCCTTCCTCCGAGCGTGCGGTGGTCCTTGCCGCGACCCAGCGTGAAGCCGCCGAGACCGCCGGTCTGATCCGCGACGCCGGCTATTACGCCAACATCTGCGATGACCTGGATGCGCTGAGGCGCGAGATCGGCAGCGGCGCGGGGCTCGCCGTGATCGCCGATGACGCGATCAAGGGCGCGGATTTGACCGGGCTGACGGGATGGCTCAACGATCAGCCGGCATGGTCGGATTTCCCGATCGTGCTGTTAACGCGGGGCGGTAGCCTGGAGCGCGATCCGGGCGCGGTACGCCTCGGCAAGATCCTGGGCAACGTGACCTTCATCGAGCGCCCGTTTCATCCCACCACGCTTGCGAGCATCGTCGGCTCGGCAGTACGTGGCCGGCGCCGCCAGTACCAGAGCCGCGCCATCCTCGAAGACCTCACCGAAAGCGAGAGCCTGCTGCAGACCGCGCTGAATGCCGGGCAGCTCGGCGCGCTGGAATTGCATTTGCCGGAATTCGAGCTCGAGGCCTCGGACATCTGCAAAGCCTATTTCGGCCGCCGCGCCAGCGAGCCGTTCACCTATCAACAGCTTCTCGATTCCGTACATCCCGAGGACCGCGAGCGGCGGCTTGGCGTCCTGGAGCAAAGCATCCGTACTGGCAGGCATTACGCGATCGAATACCGCGTGATCTGGCCGGACGGCTCGCAACATTGGCTCGACGTGCGCGCCCGCGCGGTGCGGCGCCCAGATGGCAGCCTCAAATCGCTGGTCGGCGTGTGCTCCGACATCACCCTGCGCAAGACCGCCGAGATCGAGCGCGAGAACCTGCTGGCACAGCTCGCAGCCGAGCGCACTGCGCTTTCCGAACTGACGGCGACGCTGGAGCACCGCGTCGACCAGCGCACCGCCGACCTCCTGAAAGAAGTCGCGGCCCGCGAAAAGGCCCAGGAGCAGCTCCGCCATGCGCAGAAGATGGAGACCATCGGCCAGCTCACCGGCGGCATCGCGCACGACTTCAACAATCTCTTGATGGCGGTGATGGGCAATCTCGAACTCCTGCGCAAGCGCCTGCCCGGCGACCAGCGCCTGCATCGCCTCATCGACGGCGCCATGCAGGGCGCCGAGCGCGGCGCCTCGCTGACGCAGCGGCTGCTCGCCTTCGCTCGCCAGCAGGACCTGCGCGTGGTGCCGGTCGATTTGCGCACGCTGGTCCAGGGCATGAGCAATCTGCTCGAGCGCTCTCTGGGGCCGCGGATCACGTTGCGCCTTGACCTGCCCGAAGGGCTGCCGCCGGCGCGGATCGACGCCAACCAGCTCGAGCTCGCGATCCTCAACCTCGCGATCAACGCGCGCGATGCGATGCCGGACGGCGGCATGATCGACATCAAGGTGTCGGAAGAACAGGCCGCGAGGGATCCGGCGCTCAAGCCGGGCGCCTATCTCAATCTGTCGGTGATAGACACCGGCACCGGGATGACTCCGGAAATCCTGAAGCGCGCGATCGAGCCGTTCTTCTCGTCAAAGCCGCTCGGCAAGGGCACCGGGCTCGGACTGTCGATGGTGCATGGGCTCGCCGTGCAGCTCGGCGGCACGCTGCAGCTCTCCAGTGTCGAAGGGGAGGGCACCACCGCGACGCTGATGCTGCCGGTGGCGACGGCCCTGGCGGAAGCCGCAAGCCCGGCGCCGCCATCGCGCAAGCTCAAGCGCTCCGCGGTGATCCTGTTCGTCGACGACGATCCCCTGATCGCGATGTCGACCACGGAGATGCTGGAGGATCTCGGCCACCGCGTGATCGGCGCCACCTCTGGCCTGCACGCGCTCGATATCCTCCGCAGCGAGCAGCCGCTCGACCTGATGATGACAGATCATGTGATGCCTGGGATGACCGGGCTCGAGCTCGCCGCTGCCACGCGAAAGGTGCGCCCCTCGCTGCCGATCCTGCTCGCCACCGGCTATGCCGAACTGCCCGACGGCGTCCAGGTCGATTTGCCGCGACTGGCCAAGCCGTATCATCAGGACCAGTTGCGCGATCGGCTGGACCAGTTGCTGCGGTGAGAGAGCTCTGGCGACGCCGGTGGCCTCATGGTTCGAGACGGCGCTTCGCGCCTCCTCACCATGAGGGTCTAGATTTACGCTGAGCTCTCAGACCCTCATGGTGAGGAGCGCGCTTGCGCGCGTCTCGAACCATGAGGCCACCGGCGTCGCAACGTCACCCCACCATCCGCTCGCGGCCGGCCCAGAAGCTCGCCTTCAACACCTTCTTGTCGACCTTGCCGACGCCCGTCATCGGCAATTCCTTCACAAAGCGGATCTGCTTCGGCGCGTGCGCCGAGCCCTTCTTCGCCTTCACCAGGTTGATCAGCTCGTCCGCGTCCGGCCGCGCGCCGTCGCGGGCGACGACAACAGCGGTGACGGCCTCGCCCCATTTGTCGTCGGGCACGCCGACCACCGCCACCATCGCCACGTCCGCGTGCTGCGACAGCACGTCCTCGACCTCGCGCGGAAAGATGTTGAAGCCGCCGGAGACGATCATGTCCTTCTTGCGATCCAGGATGTACATATAGCCGCGCTCGTCGGCGCGGGCGATGTCGCCGGTATGCAGCCAGCCGTTCTTGAGCGTCTCCGCTGTCGTCTCCGGCCGCTTCCAGTATTCCGCCATCACATGCGGCGCGCGCACGCAGATCTCGCCCGCCTCGCCAGCTCTGACCTCCTCGTCATTGTCGTCGAGGATCTTCACGTTGCAGACCGCGATCGGGAAGCCGCAGGACAGGAACAGCTCCGGCGTCTTCGGATCATGATCGGCCTTGCGCAGCACCGAGACCGGATAGCATTCGGTCTGGCCATAGAGCTGCGAGAACACCGGCCCGATCCGCTCGATGCCTTCGACCAGCCGGCTCGGCGACATCGCCGAGGCGCCATAAAGCAATAGTTCAAGCGAGGAGAGGTCGGTCTTGTCCAACGCGGGATGATCGAGCAGCACATAGATCATGGTCGGCACGAACAGCGTGAAGTTGATCTTCTCCCGCTCGATCGTCCTGAACACGGCCTCTGGATCAAAACCTTTCAGCATATGCACAGTGCCGCCGCGCATCAGCGCCGGCAGCACCTTTGTCCCGGCGACGTGGCTGATCGGCGCCACCGTGAGATAGCGCGGCGTCTCGGGGATCTCGAAATCGGCAAGGACGGCGCCGGCGAAGCCGCCATATTCGCGGTGACAACGCAGCGCGCCCTTGGATTTGCCCGTCGTGCCGCCGGTGTAGTTCAGTGTCGCGATGTCATCAGGTCCGGCGAGGCAGCGCGCGGTAGCGTGCCCTGCCTGCTCGATCGCCTGCAAGAGGTCGATGCCGTAGTCGGCGGGGCCGAGCGTGAACACGGTTTTGACGCCTGTCGCCTTCGCGGCGAGCTCGCCGCCGCGGTCACGGAAGCTCGCCGCATCGACGATCAGCATCTGGGCGTCCGAATCCTCGATCTGGAATAATTGGTCGTCCAGCGATCCCAACGGATGCAGCCAGGTGATCGCAAGTCGTGCGAGCTGCGCGGCGACGCCAGCGCACCAGGTGTCGGCGCGGTTGGCGGTCAGCAGCGCGATGCGAGTGCCGGGGGTAAAGCCGAGCCGCATGAACACGTTCTGCATCCGCCCGATCAGGTCGGTGGCGCCCTGGTAGGTGATCGATCCACCCGGCCAACTGAAAGCAGTGCGCGAGGGATAGCGCGCCAGCGCTCGCAGCGTCTGCTCGCACACCGGTGGAAACGCATAGAGCGGATGGTTCATTCCGAAAATTCCTCCCCGTCGGTTTTGTGTCTAGCAATTCTTCGTGCCAATGTTGGCGATGACGCTAGCACAACAAGGAAGCGGCTCAAGCCGGGAGAGGGAAGAAACGTCTTGCCATCGAACAACATTCGCTCGCGCTTTCGCGAGCGCCTCTCGCTGCCGCTGATCGCGGCGCCGATGTTCCTGGTCTCCGGTGTCGAGCTGGTGGTAGCCGCCCGCCGCAATGGCGTGATTGGCTCCTTCCCCACGGTGAATTGCCGCGACACGGAACAGCTCGATCAGTGGCTCGCGGAGATCGAGGATCGATTGCAGCGCCATTCCGACGCAAGCGGGAAAGCGACCGCGCCGATCTGCCCGAACCTGATCGTGCACCGCTCGAATGCGCGGCTGCAGCAGGATCTGGACGTGCTGCTGCGTCACACGCCGGAGATGGTCATCACGTCGGTCGGCTCGCCGGCGCCGGTTGCAAAACCGCTGCATGATGCAGGCGCGCTGGTGTTCGCCGATGTCGCCTCGATCCGCCACGCCGAACGCGCGATTGAGGCCGGCGCCGATGGATTGGTGCTGCTCACCGCGGGCGCGGGCGGGCAGACCGGCTGGCTCAATCCGTTCGTGTTCGTGCGCGCGGTCCGCGCCTTCTTCGATGGTCCGATCGTGCTGGCCGGCGGCATCTCGGATGGCCACGCGCTCCGCGCCGCCGAAGCGCTCGGCTGCGACCTCGCCTATATGGGCACCAAATTCATCGCCACGCGCGAGAGCATGGCGGATATCAGGTACAAGGAGATGCTGGTCGCAAGCACCGCCGATGACATCCTGCTGACTACAGCTTTCACCGGGCTGCAGACCAACATGCTGCGCCGCTCGATCGAAGCCGCCGGCCTCGACCCGGACAACCTGCCCCTGCGCGGCGCCATCGACATCGGCAAGGATATCGATATCGGTGCCCGCGAAAGCCGCCCGAAACGCTGGCGCGACATCTGGAGCGCCGGCCATTCGGTCTCCGGCGTGACGGAGGTGCTTTCCGTGGATGAGTTGGTGGCGCGGACGGCCGAGGAATATCGCGCAGCCCTGTAGCCCGCATGGAGCGAAGCGTCATCCGGGTCAGGCCGCGCCGTCTTCGAAGAACCCGGATTGCGCTTCGAGGCTGAGCAAGTATTCAATCGTCCAGCAGCCCAGTAGAAATCTGTTCGCCCCAGCAGCCATTGATGTGAGGAATATTCTGTCATCGGCACTGTACAGGCAACATAGAGGAACGGTGTTCTACGAGGTCGACAGCGGCCCGAGTACTTGCTCAGCCTCTTCGCTCCATCCGGGCTACGATTTAATTCGCCACGGAATGCCAATCTCCACTTAACCCGGCATTAACTACGTTCGCCCCAACAATAGCCGCGCAGGACAGCCCGCCGTCTCATGGGCCGGGCTGGCGCAGAATCTGAGGGGACGCGACGTGCTTCTTGAGGCCTTTCTCACCAAAACACCGGCGACCCTCGATGAGCTCTGGATTCGCGTCCATCACGCATTGCAGCGCCATCCGCTCTGTCGCAACGTCGAATTCGAGATCGTCAGGATGCCGCGAACCCGCCGGACCAACTGGACCATCAGCCTGCATTCGGTATCGGGGTCCGCGCTGTTCGAAGCCCATGAGATCGTAGCCGACATCCAGGAAGCCTATGAGCTGGCCGCCGCGGCCTGAGTTTCCCTGGTTTCGTTGCGATTTTTTCGACTTTTCCTCGCGATCGCGGTTCCGAGGGCATGCTAACGCCGCAATTGGCGTTCAATTTCGAGAGACGTCCGGCCGGGATGGAGACGTTGTTGACTAGGGCCATGACCATCATCGCGCTGACCTGCTTCCTTGTGGTTGGCGCCGCCGCAACCAGCATTTTGAGCCGTGACAGCGTGCCGATGCCGCGCAGCGTCGCGGAGGACTCTGCGCCTGTTCATCCGGTCTCCAATAAGGAGAGCAAGAAGGACCGCCTCGCTGTGGTGGCCTACGCGCTCGCCGCCTACGAGCCGCCGCAGCAGACCCCGGCGCAGGCGCAGCTTCAGGCCCAGGCACAGGCTGCGATCCCTGATGTCGCGACCTCGCTGCGCCAGGCCTATGCCTCGACCGAGCCCGCCGATGTCGGGCTGCCGAAATTGACCGAGCCCGCCAACGAGCCTGCAACCGCCCAGCCGACGGCGCCGGCCCCCGCGAAGCCGAAGGCGGCGGCCAAGCCCGCACTGCAGAAGAACTACGCGCTGCTCAGCGACGCCCAGATCGCCGGCATCAAGGACCGACTGAAGCTGACATCGTCGCAGGAATATTACTGGCCGGCGGTCGAAACTGCGCTCCGCGCGGTCGCCCGCAAGATCCACCAGAAGCGCCAGGCTGATCCGAACGTAACCGGCGTTCCGATCGATCCGGATTCCGACGAAGTGCAGCAATTGAAATCGGCCGCCATGCCGCTTCTGTTCCAGCTTCGCGAGGACCAGAAGAACGAAGTCCGCTCGCTCGCCCGCATCATCGGCCTGGAAAAAGTCGCCGCGATGATCTGAGCGGTGCGCTCGCCGCTCGAAGCAGCACGTGACGATGGCGCGACTCGCCCGTCAGATTTGCGCGATCAATGCAGCAAATCGTACGCCGCTGCGCGATTGATGTCGGCCAGGCGACGGTCGGCATTGGCCTGAAGATCGAGGCTTCCGACCAGGTCGAGCAGGCGCTGATAGGCATGGTCCGCGACGTCAACGGGCATAGCCTCTCATCGAAGGCTTCGATGTAGCCACCGACGAGGTCGCTCAGCAGCCGGCATAACGCCTGCTGCCCGGGCTCATCCCTCATCAACGCGCGTGCATCGGGCAGATCGACGCTGTTTCGCTTCATCAGGAGCTTTGCAACGATCCCGATGACGAAGAACGGTGCAACGTAGATCACGAACACTTCAAGTGCGCGCACGGAACCGCTCCACATGCTCTGGACCCTGTCATTATGACACAGGGTCTTTGACCGCGTATCGCAAGCGGCGATCTGAGGTTTTCTTGCGCTAGAGCATGCTCCCACCTGCCGTTCGAAGTGCCGGAGGCGCTGACGTAGCTGCCTGCGTCAGGAGCCATGCACGAAATGCCGAGAGCAGGGGATTGTCGGCTTTCTCTTCCGGGCAGGCGAAATAGTACGAGCCGACGCTTCTCAACGTGAGGCTCGACAGCACCTTCAGCTTGCCGGAGGTCAACTGGTCGGAAATCAGGAATTCAGGAAGCAGCGCGACGCCAAGGCCGGAGTTCGCCGCGCTGATTAAAGTAGATTGAATATCGAAGCGTGGCCCGCGGATCACATTCGTGCCGCCAAGTTCCGCAGCATCGAACCAGCGACGCCATGCATCGGGTCGCGTGACCAGATGCAGAAGCCGCAATTCGGCAATCTCACTCGGTCGCAGTTCGGCGCGCTTGCCGATAAGCGTCGGCGATCCGACCGGCAGGAGGACCTCGTCGAACAGATAGTCTGCTTGCGTGCCGGGCCAGTCGGGCTCACCGAAATATAGCGCACCATCGAGCGCGGTCTCGCTGAAGAAGAAGCGCGTGTTGCGCGCACTCACGTTGACGGCAATGCCGGGATTTTGAGCATAGAAGTCCGGCAGGCGCGGAATGAGCCATTGGGTGCCGACGGTGGGCAGCACCGCGACGTCCAGAACCGTGCCGTCGGCTTCGTAGCCCATGACCTCGAGCGTATCGCGCTCGATCCGCTCGATCGTTTGCGCCACGCGGGTGCTGTAGGCTGTTCCGGCGCGCGTCAGGGTGATCCGCTTTTTGATCCGGTGGAAGAGTTTGACGCCGAGCTGCGTCTCCAGTTGCGCGATCTGGCGCGAGACCGCACTTTCGGTCAGTGCGAGTTCGCTCGCGGCACGCGTGACGCTGAGGTGCTTGGCAGCCGCGCTGAAGGCCATCAGCGCGCCGAGGCTGGGTATTCTGCGGCGCATAGTTCATTCCAAAAACGCAAGACATCCGCAGATTAAATTGTTTGCACGCCTAAACACAAGGCAACAAACTGGGTAGATGGCGAAAGTCCATGGAGCGGCGGGCCTTTATCAACGCCGTGCCATCAATGGCGTCGGGAATTGCAGGCTTTTCGACGATTAACTTCAAGGAGCATATTCGTGGCGGTCAACAAACTGCATGACGAGTTCCACACGCTCGACATGGAGAGCGGCTGGCAGCTTCCCGAGGGCTACGATCCCAAGTCGGGCGCACTGGAGAAGATTTTGTCCGGATCGCTGGACACCGCGAACAAGCGCGGTAGCCGGACGCGACTGCTGAAATTCCCTCCGGGCCTGTTCACCAAGCAGCAGATCGTTCACGACCACTGGGAAGAAGTCTTTCTGGTCTCCGGCGACCTGACCGTCGGCAATGACGTGAACGGGCAAGGCGGCACGCCGTTCGCAGGATACACCTACGCCGTCAGGCCGCCGGGCGCATGGCACGGTCCGCTCAAATCTGAAGGCGGCTGCCTGCTTCTCGAAATGCACTACTACGATCCAGCCTGAGGCGGCAGACACATTGACTGGCGCCCTCTTTCGCGCTGGCGCCGATGAGAGCCGAGGCTCGAAATTTCTCCAAGAGGTCTGGATACAATGAGTAATGCGAAGCCTCCTGTCATCATCGCTGGGGCAGGGCCGGTGGGCATGGTGGCAGCGGCAAATATGGTGCGGCAGAACATCCCGGTTCTGGTGCTGGAGAAGAACGACCAACTGAGCAGCGAGTCGCGGGCATCGACGTTCCATCCGCCCACGCTGGACATGCTCGATGATCTCGGCTTCGCCAGCACGCTGATCGCGCAGGGCCTGAAGGCGCCGACTGTTCAATACAGCTCGTCCGAAGACGGCGTGCTCGGGACGTTCGACTTCGCAGCGATTTCCGATCTGGTGCGGCACCCGTTCCGCCTGCAGGCCGAGCAGTTCAAGCTAACGCGCATCATTCTGGATGCTTTGTCCGGCAACCCGTTGTTCTCGATCGCGTTCGGCAGCGAGGTCAAATCCGTCGAGCAGGCGAACGATGCCGTCAAGGTAATGGTCGGAGCCCAGGGGCGCCACATCGCGCATGAATGCACCTGGCTGATCGGCGCCGATGGCGCGAACAGCATCGTACGCCGCAGCCAGGACATCGAATTCGAGGGCTTCACCTGGCCCGAGCGTTTTCTGGTGATGACAACTCCGGTCGATTTCACGGTGCTTCGCCCGGGTGTGTCGTCGGTCAGCTATGTCGCCGATCCAGAGCGCTGGTACTTCCTTCTCCGCATTCTCGGCGCATGGCGCGTGATGATGCCGGTGGCTGCGGAAATCTCCGATGCCGAGGCGCTCTCCGAACACTATGTGACGGCATCGATCCGGCGGGTCGTTCCCGCCGAGATGGAAGCCCCGATCCTCCACACGACGTTGTATCGTGTGCATCAGCGCGTCGCCGCGAACTTCCGGAAAGGTCGCGCCTTCCTGGCTGGCGACGCCGCCCATATCAACAATCCGCTCGGCGGCATGGGCATGAATGGCGGCATTCACGACGCATTGAACCTGACAGCGAAGTTGGGTGCGGTCATCAATGGTACGGCCAATGAGCGTGTTCTCGCCGATTACGATCTGCAGCGTCGTACCGTCACGATGCAGGCCATTCAGGGCGACACCATTCGCAACAAGAAGAATCTCGAGGCGAAAGATGAAGCCGACCGGGCGCGTTTCCGCGACGACATTCGCGCCGCGGCCACCGATCCGGAAAAGGGACGAGCGCTCTTGCGCCGAATTGCAATGCTGGACTCGCTCGAGCGGGCAGCTTCGCTGCATGTCGCCGCGGGGTGATCACCAATTCTCTCTTAGACGATGTCGGCGGTAACCGGCTTATCGCCGCGCAAGAACCGCGTCAGTGGAAGCGCCAGTGAACTTGGAGGAGTCAATGCCATGGTCCCCGAGATGTCATGCAGGATATTCAGAATGCGAAGCAATGATCTGATGAAGTGGGCGACGTTTATTTTGGCGGCACTGCTGTCGCCAGGATTCTTCGGGGTGCCCGGCGCGGCGGCGGCTGGGTTCCCTGAAAAGCTGATTACGATTGTGGTCCCGTATCCTGCCGGAAGCACCGCCGACGCGATTCCACGATTGGTTGGTCCCTTGATGTCCAAGTCGCTCGGCGTTCCCGTGATCATCGAAAATCGCGGTGGAGCAAACGGATCGATCGGGGCGGTTCGCGTCGCCTCCTCACCGGCGGATGGCCACACGATTCTGCTTGCGACGACTGGCATGCTTACAATCAACCAATGGATCTATGAAAAGCCGACGTACAATCCTGAAAAGGACTTCGCGCCGATCACCAATGGCGCTTCGACGCCGAACATCATCGTCGTCAATCCGTCGGTCAAGGCAAGCTCGCTGAAGGAATTGGTGGCGCTGGCCAAAGCTGAGCCCGGCAAGCTGACATTTGCTTCGGCCGGCAACGGGAGCACGAGCCACCTGTGCGGGGAGACGTTGAAGGTGCTCGAAGGCATTGATGCCGTTCACATACCGTACCAAGGAGCGGCTCCAGCACTCCAGGATGTTGTCAGCGGTCAGGTTTCCATGATGTGCGACAACCTGTCGAATGTCGTCCAGCAGGTGCAGAGCGGAGCGTTGAAGCCAATTGTGGTGACCGCGCCTGAACGAAGCAGGCAGCTTCCCGATGTGCCGACGTCCGCGGAAGCAGGATCACCTGATCTCCTCGCCGGCAACTGGTACGGCTTTGTTGCTCCATCGGCGACCCCAAAGGACGTGATCGAGAAGCTCCACAAGTCCATCGTGGAGGCCTTGCGGGATTCGACCGTTTCAGCTCGTCTGGAAGGCTTGGGTTTGACCGTGATCGCTGATGAGCCCGCCAAGTTCGGAGAAACCATCGCAAGGGATTCCGCGCGGATGGAAAATATTGTGAAGCGTGCAAAAGCAAAGGTGTCCAACTGATGTTGTCGATCAGAAGGCACCGATGATCCCGGTCAGAAGCAGCTACGGGGCGAAGACTTAGATTGCCGCTACAGCACCCGACCCCTGCAACCCGCCTCTCGCCCACGGAACGTGTGTGCCCAAACCGCTATCGGTGCCTGAAGCGGATGGGGACAACCCTTGTGAGCGGGTGGTGAGGGCTGCCATCAAAGGCGGGCTCTGGTGGCACCAATGGCGAAGAGGGTTGTTCGTGCGGGTTTGTCTCGAATGGCGGCGAGTTGGTGCCCCTGGCCGATAATTGCCTAGAGCCATAACCATTTGAATTTGAGACCACTTTTGTCGTCGATTGCCGCCGATACCAGCACAAATACCAGCAGGACGCGAGGTATTCGCCGACAAAAATAAAATAGGAGGGTTCTCGCCGCGGGCGCGCCTATGCCCTTCCAGGCTCCACAATCGCCTGATCGGAATCGAACCAGGCTCTGGCCTGAAAACGGAGAGACCTACCGCGAGGTTGAGTCTAGGCTCGTGTCATGCGTGCCCGATCCGTGTTCCTTCACGATGCCGATGGAGAGACCCAATTCCCAATGGACGACCTTGGGACGACTCGATGCCGCTCGGTGCGGGACCGATGCCGAAAGCGCTCATCGCGCGACGCTGATTTTAGTCCCGCGGTTTCAGCAACGTCCCGTAGTCGGCGTTCTCACCAGTGCTATATGTTTCGAACCGAGGAAGAAGAAAGTCGATCGGCGGGGTCTTGAACAAGAAACGCAGGCGTCTCGCCAAGGGATTGCTTCCTTGTAAGAAGCCACCCCTCAATCTACGAATGGGGCGGACGTTCGAATCGTTCCGGGCGCGCCATCTATCTCAACTATAGCGATTTCTTGAGCAGGCCTAAAATGGCCCCAGGCTAAAATTTGCGTTTAGTCTGGGATTTTAGTCTGGGACAATTTCCAAAGAATTTTTGGTCGGCATCGAAGGTGGCGCAGCCGGCTCTTCGAAGTCGGAGCTTCAAAGCGAAAAAAGGTCGGGGGGTTCGAGTCGCTCCCCCGCTACCGAAGGCAGCCCTGGCGCGCTTCCTGAAAAGGACGTCTAGTGGTGACCACGAGCCGATTGAAGACGAGCACCGTTTAGCCGCCTAGGCCACGTCGTGCCTATCACGAAACGATCTCGCGCAGATCCATCCGGCCGCCGAGAACGATCAAGGCCGCCTACAGGTAGGGGCACGGTAGTGAAACGGCTGAAGTCCCCCAGTGCCGCTCGACGTGCCGCTTTCGTACTTTAGTTTTCCTCCGGTGTGTATTTGTTGGTTCGAGCAGGCGACTGATCGGCAATTGGATCGTACTTCGAGAACTTTGCCATCCTTCGCTCTTCGGTCCGCCCTGGGCCTCGTTACGGCTCAACGAGGCACGATTGTTGAAGATAATCGCGCCGGGGCCGTGGCCAGTAATCGGCTGCATTCGCGGTACATCGCCTCGCAAGTAGAGCGCTCGCCAGACCCCGAGAGCTCTGAGGCTCGGCTCAGCCAGTCAATCCAGACACCTTCCTAAAGTCGCATGAGCTGCTCCCCGACGACGAGCGGAACAATTTCGGTACCGCAGGCTTTGACTCCGCGTTCCGGGCGGGGACCTGACGAGGGAAGCCCATGGCACCGAAACGACGCCGCTTCAAGCAAACCCAAAGCCTTGAAGAGCGGTTAGCGCAAGAGGCTGGCCGCCTGCGGGAGGAAGCAAAAGCTCTACCCCCGGGTTTTGAACGGGAGGCGCTGCTGAAGAAAGCTCGGCAGGCAGATACCGGTGCGCACGTCAGTGAATGGCTTCGATCGCCCGGTTTGCAGCTGCCAGAGTGAGGCGTAGCAACCCGTGATCGGCCGCCGAATTGGAGGTGATGGCGGAGTCGTTCGGCAATAACTTCACGGTCGTCGAAATAACGGCAGACGACAATAAAACGCAAGTCTGGATTGCGCGAGCGAAGCCGCGTCAAGCGCTAAGATTGATCCTTGCCGCCGTGCCGGAAGGTTGGACTGCCGAAGTTCTAGATATCGCATTGACACGCGAGCAGCAGAAGCTGTTCGAAGAGCTTGATCTTGAGCCCGGGGATGTCCACAAAATCAGCAAATAGAAT
Source organism: Bradyrhizobium sp. BRP22 (assembly GCF_020194175.1). GTDB lineage: Bacteria > Pseudomonadota > Alphaproteobacteria > Rhizobiales > Xanthobacteraceae > Bradyrhizobium. Next base: position 199,390 of record NZ_JADYVX010000004.1, read on the forward strand.
TGCGCGATCCCATCCTAGCTAACGGCTAATGCCAAGGCAGCCGGATGCAGGTACACGCCCCAAAGAAAAACACCCGCGAAGTACACGCACTGCGGCCGGGGCAGATTGATCGCCGACTAACATGTTTCACCTGATCTAGACGGACACAAGTCTATACCCTGCATGCGAGAAGCTAAGTTGCCAGGACTGATAAGGCGGCCTTAGTCGCCGCCTCGCTCTATACTGAACGTCAGCGTGGCCCGTAGCCGGCTTATTCAAAAGACCGGAAGCTGGCTTTTGGAGGCAGCGCGGGCCCCTCAAGTTGAGCGTCGTGACGCCTAGTGATCCGGAGCCGACAGGCCCAACTTCACGCTATCGGCTCGTCATCCGCATGACAGACGACCTGTTCCTTTTCCGCTAAAGGCGGAACATGGATAAACACCGAAAACCGATCTACCGCCCTGACCGAGCGATGGACCAGCAAATCGTCAGGCGCTCGCTTGAGAACATCGAGTGGTGCTTGGATATCCTGCAGCGTCCATGTCCGAACACCTTCGCGGGAGGCAATTCGCAGGTAAGAGACGCTGAGAACGGCGAACGATTTCCCCAGCGGATCGACCATTTTTGAGTTATGCTGTGGCATGGACCGCACCATGCAGCTCCGACATTTGGAAGAAGCCGAGCGGCACATCGCGCAAGGCGAGAGACATATTGCGGAGCAGGAGGGGCGAATAAGGGTCATGTTTCGGCAGGGCCATAACACGGACCAGGCCCAAAGGCTTCTGGACATTTTCTATGCATCTCAAGCGCAGCATCTTAAGCACCGAGACCGCATTCTCAAGGAGCTGGGGGAATAACGAAGGGGCCGCTCTGCCTCAGCGTTTACCGTCGCTCTCACTGCCCATTCGGATGATCATCCCACTGCTCGGAGATGATCTCCAGCATTCCAGCCATTCTGGACGGTGAAGTGAAGATTTCCACCTTTCCGATTTCGATCGCCGCGCATGGCATCGCGAAATCGCGCGAGCTCGTTCTGCTCTGCGCCATCAAAATCCCTCCCGAGGCGCGGACCTGCTTGAGGCCCCTCAGCCCAGTTGGAAGTGCGCCGCTTAGAACAATGGCCGCCAAGCGGTTACCATAAGTTTCGGACATACTCCGTAGCAAGTCATCCGGCAGCTGAAGCCAACTGCTCGGGTTTCCGGCAAGAGGTCGGAGACGAAACCCCTCGTGCGTCAACTGCACCGAAACTCCGGGACGACAGAGGTAGACCTGCCCGAAGACCGGTCGCTCTCCCTCTTCGGCCCAGCAGACCTTCCTCTTCGTGTGCCAGCCAAGCACCTGATCCAAGCTGCTTGCGGTTCTCGGCAAGTGTTGAGCTACGATGATTGGGGGATAAAAGGTTGCCGCCAGGGAACTCAAAAGTTCGATGGTTGCCCTGATCCCGCCGGCCGAGGCGATCACGCCTACGGCGCAGGAACGTCGAACCTTGGGCTGGGTTGGACCGGAGCGCATTGTCATCTGGATGACATAGCCTTCCTGCGGAGGCAACTATGCCCGTTTCCAACCGCCTGCTGCTGAAAACGCCTGCCGAGGAACTCCGGCTGGTCGAGCCTCATCTCGAACCGGTGGAACTCAAGTTCAAGCAAGTGCTGGCCGAGCCGAATGAGTCGATCAAGCACTTCTACTTCGTAGATAGCGGCGTCGTGTCCATGGTCAATGAGCCCGACGACGGAGAAGTGGTCGAGTTCGCAACCGTCGGCCCAGAGGGCTTGGCCGGGATTCACGCGCTGCTTGGTGTTGCTTCGATCCCGAGCAAGATCCTGGTGCAGATCCCCGGCTTTGGCCGTCGAGCAGAAATCAAACAGCTCGTCTCCTTGTTTGACAAGACGCCGAAGCTGCAGCAGATGCTGATGCGTTACACGGTGGCGCTGATGAACCAGATCGCGCAGGGCACCTCTTGCAACCGCCTCCATGAAGTTCAGGAGCGTTGTGCGCGATGGCTGCTGCAGACGCACGACCGGGTCGAGGGAGACAACTTTCCACTTACCCAAGAATTCTTATCGCAGATGCTGGGCGTACATCGGCCGACCGTGAGTGTCGCTGCCGGTGTTCTGCAAAAAGCAGGCTTGATCGAGTACGAGCGAGGCACGGTCACGATCGTGAATCGCAGAGGATTAGAAGCTGCGTCATGCAGTTGTTACAAGATCATATTGCGTGAATACGAGCGCCTTGTAGGCGCCTGAGCGGGCCGAACTTCGCCAGCCCAAATCATCTTCCTCCCCTCAGAGGAGAACGGAATGGAGCATTACTTGGCTGCATAGAACAGTCGTGAATTTCCGCTACAGCCGCAGCCCCGACAGTGCCCAGTGCACACCTTGTGGCGTTTCGACACTTCCGGGGCTGTCGGGATCACGTGTTATTCGGCCTGTTCGATAGGCGCCGGCATTTTTGCTACCGACATCAGCGATCGAGCCACTTGGTTTAGCAGCTGATCGGAATTCTCTTCTTCCGCAAGCGATTTCGACAACAGCGCGACGACCGCACTGTGACGCAGCTGCTGCGCGAGGTTCTTCGCCGTCGTGTAAGCCGAAATTTCATAGTGCTCCACACGCTGTGCGGCTCCGATCAGGGAGAGGTCAGCGGCCGCGTCTTCCTTTTCTTCGCCTTCAGCGATGATTTCCTGGCCTTCTTCGATAAGCCCCGTCATGCCCTTGCAAGGCTTTGCGCGGACGTTCTTGCCGAGCAACTCGAAGCATTCATTGATGCGCTCCACCTGGTTTTCAGTCTCGACGAGATGCTGCTCAAACAGCTCACGCAGCTGATCGAAGCGAGCTGCCTCGGCCATCTTCGGAAGCGCCTTAGTGAGTTGCTTTTCGGCGTGCAGAATGTCGCGGAGCTCATCGATCAACAGGTCGCCCAGCCCGGCCTGGTCGTCTGGCGGCGAACTTTCCGCGACGATCGCGGCGGAGGCGCCGGGTTCGGCCTGAATTGCTGGCGATTCAGTGAAGACCCAGCCGTTGCCCTCGTTCCAAGGACCGCGGGTGTCGATCTCCCCATGGTCGCCCGTCCCGGTGGAATCGTTGAAGAATTGGTCGACCAGTCCTGGCGTCGGAGCGATGCGGCCGATGCTGAAAGCTGGCTTAGCCATGCTCTCGAGCGCCAGCGCGAACGCTCTCATGTGGGTGATTTCCCGAGTCATCAGGAATTGAAGCGCGTCCTTGGTGCCGGCGTCGTCGCAGAAATTGATCAGCCGCTCATAGACGATCTTGGCCCGTGCTTCGGCGGCGATGTTGCTGCGCAGATCGACATCGAGCTCGCCGGTGATCTTCAGGTAGTCGGCCGTCCATGCATTGCCCTGGGAATTGAACAGGTTCACGCCACCGCCGCCCGCGATGGCAATTAGGGGATCGGCTTCGGCGGCCTGGCGATCGAACTTTGCCGGCTTGAGGTGCATGCGGGCAAGCGTCCCCACGACTTCGAGGTGGCTCAGTTCTTCGGTGCCGATATCCATCAGCAAGTCCTTGCGATCCGGATCTTCGCAGTTCAGGCCCTGTATTGAATATTGCATCGCAGCAGCGAGCTCGCCGTTGGCGCCACCGAACTGTTCAAGAAGCATGTTGCCAAAACGAGGGTCCGGTTCGTCGACGCGAACAGTGAACATCAGCTTCTTGACATGGTGGTACATTGAAGGCCTCGGGATGAGAGGGGACATCATCGCGAACGGAAGCCAGGATCGTTTGTTCCTATTGGGCCGAGGATTCCCGCCCCGAGCGCCAAACCACGGCGCTCTGTTTGGAAGTCGGATTCGAGGGAAGGGAGGACCTCGGCGGCGCCTGGAGCGTTGAAAAGGTACTTACCTTTCCGATCTTGAGACATGTTCAGAATAACCAGATTATCAGCAAGGCGCATTGGCCGCAGGCCAAGCTTTCCGGTGACTGTCCGACCTACCAGAGCGGATGTCGCGTTGGCACATTCTATCGCCCGCAATACCGCGCCTGCTCCGGAGCAGGTGGCCCGCGCCCTGACTTGGGGCGCCGATGAGAAGGTCCTGCTGGTCGTGGCAGCCGTCGGCTGGCTCGCTTGCCGCGGCTGTGGGGTGCCGCTGCGGCGCGCAGGCAACCATGCTCTCCTCGTGACGGTCGCTGCATCGCTGCTGCCCCATGGTTTGAAACTTGTGTTCGACCAAACTCGGCCGGACCGTCGAACGGTGATCGGGCACATTCACGGCGTCCCGCTTTCCGGCAAACGAAAGGATGCTTTTCCCTCAGGTCACGCGCTGCACATGGGTGCCCTCGCATCGGGAGCCAGCGCGTTGCCGCCCGGCCCACGGCAGGCGATCCGCGCGATCGCGGTCGGCCTGTCGCTCACGCGCATAGTGATTCTGGCCCATTGGGCGAGCGATGTCGTTGCCGGGTTCGCGCTCGGGGCGGTTCTTGAACGGGCCTTCAGGCTTTGGACCGGCTACCCGAACGGGATTTCAAGGGAGGACGATCATGCCCACTCTTGAAGACCTGAAGGGATACGTGCAGCGCGCGACCGGTCTGCTGCGCCCCGGCAAGCGGAAGGCTGTGGATCTCGCGCGAGTGCGAAAGCCTCATACGGTCCGCTTCAAGGACGACGGTCTCGTCCCCAATCATCCGCGATGGCCGCTCATTCTCTATCGAAACGCCCTTGTTTTCGATGAGGGCCTCGATGCTGCGGCCGTTATCGAAGACCTGTTTGAAGCGAACGGATGGGGAGACAGCTGGCGGGATGGCATCTACGACTACGTGCATTATCACTCCAGGATCCATGAGGCGCTCGGCATCGCGCGCGGTAAGGGCCGCGTTCGGTTCGGCGGCAACAAGGGAAGGATCTTCACGCTGAAAGCTGGAGACGTCGCGGTTCTTCCCGCCGGCACGGGCCATCAGTGCCTTTCCGCAGACGATGAGTTCCTCGTCGTCGGGGCCTACCCGCCGACCGGCACATACGACGAGTGCACAAGCGACGAAGACCGTCAGCGGGCGTTGAAGGCCATTCCGAAGGTGTCGGTGCCGCGCAAGGATCCGGTCTTTGGGGCCGGCGGGCCGCTCACGAAAATCTGGAAGAAAGCGAAATGACCGAGTACGTCATCCGCTTCCTTGTCGGGGGTGCCGTCGTATCGGCATTTGCCATGCTGGGCGATCTTCTGCGTCCAAAAAGCTTCGCCGGCCTGTTCGGAGCAGCGCCGTCGGTCGCGCTCGCCACGCTTGGAATCGCGGTGTATCAGCACGGGGTCAACTACGCCGCCTTGCAAGCCCAGGCGATGATTGCAGGAGCGATTGCGCTCGCCGTCTACAGTGTCGTCGTCTGCCATCTGCTTGTCCGTGCAAAGCTGCGAGCGGTAACTGCTACGTTGCTATCGCTGGTCGTTTGGCTGGTCGCCGCCTTCGGGCTGCTATTGTTCGCCGGAGGCCAGACGTGAGCCCGATCCGGTTTTCGCCGTCATCTCTCAAGGAAGGCCGCTGGTACGAATACATGGTACGCTTCGCGCTCGGCGGCGCTGCGACCGTCTTTACTGGCCTCGTCAGCAGCCGCTATGGAGCGGTCGTCGGGGGCGTTTTTCTTGCTCTTCCAGCCATTTTCTGCGCAAGCGCGACTCTGATTGAGAAGCACGAAATCCGCCGCAAGCGTAAAGCGGGTCTCGCCGGCGAACGCCGCGGGCAAATGGCGGCCGCCGTGGATGCCGCTGGCGCTGCACTTGGCGCGCTTGGCATGCTGGCCTTTGCGGTGGGGTTTGCGATGCTGGTTTTACGCAGCAACATCCTTGCCGCTTTCGTCGGCGCATCCCTCGCCTGGCTGATTATCGCGGTCCTGGCTTGGTACGTGCGCCGGAAAATGCGATCGATGCGAACAGTGCAACAGAACAGCGGCTCCGGTTCGCGAACGCGACAGGACTGACCGTGTGCGTGGCGGCCTTTTCATAATGAGGAGGCGGATGATCCCGCTCGCTAGCTCTGGAGCCTCATTTTGGCGAGACCGGATTGCGACAGGGGCCGAGCAGCGGGGATCGCCGCAGATCATCCCATGACCTGCCGGCGAAAAGGAGACGCGAGGAACCGCGATCAGCAGCGCGTGTTGAAAAGAAAACCGCCCGTTTGGTGCCTACGGTTTTTGTTGCAAGGTTCAGGATGGCTGACGAAACGATCACAACCAGTGGCATAGCCGTGCACGGCGCCTCTCGCCTCCCGTGGGTTGAGATCGACAGTTTCAATCTTGAACTGAAAGATGAGGACGAATTCCTCGGGGACCGCGCCAGCAAGGGCGCCTTCCGGGAAATCCTCGAAAAGTGGCGAAAGCCGCTGCGCAAATCTGGCGAAGACCCTTTCGGCAAGGAGCTTTCCGAAGACATCAGCAAGAAGGAGCTCGACGCCGTCCTTGGCGGCGACGATCCTGAAGCCTCGGTCGTCGTCCACAGTGCCATCGAGGACTTCGCGCAGGAGCTTGCGCGCGTAACGCGTCGGTTCCTAAAAACCAAGGCCTGGGAGAAGACCGAGCGCATCGTGGTGGGCGGCGGTTTTCGGGACAGCCGACTGGGCGAACTCGCCATCGCGCGCGCCGAAATCCTCCTCAAGGCAGACAGCCTCAAGGTTGAGATGCGCCCGATCCATTCTCACCCGGACGACGCCGGCCTTATCGGGGCGCTATATCTCGCTCCTTCCTGGGTCTTCGAAGCTCACGACTCCATCCTTGCCGTGGACATCGGAGGCACGAATATCCGCTGCGGCGTCGTGGAAACGCGTCGCAAGAAGGCGTCGGACCTCTCTAAGGCATGCGTGTGGAAGTTCGAGTTATGGCGTCATGCCGAGGACGAGCCGTCGCGGGAGAACGCCGTAAAGCGCCTGGTCAAGATGCTCAAAGAACTGATCGCGAAGGCGGAAGACGAGGGATTCAAGCTCGCGCCATTCATCGGCATCGCATGCCCAGGCGTCATCGCGAGCGACGGCTCGATCAAAAAGGGTGCGCAGAACCTGCCCGGTAACTGGGAGAGCAGCAAGTTCAATTTGCCGGTGAGTCTCGTCGAAGCGATCGCACGGATCGGGGAGAACGACACAGCCGTCGTCATGCACAACGATGGTGTCGTGCAGGGACTTTCTGAGGTCCCCTTCATGCAGGATGTGAAGCGCTGGGGCGTACTGACGATCGGCACCGGTCTCGGTAACGCCCGCTTTACCAATCGCAATGGCAAGGGCGAACGCTGAGTTATTGAGAGAAGGTGACCCGATCTCGGCTGAAGGAGCGCGATTTGGCCAGGTTGTGAATCGCCGCCTCGGAGGTGACCAAGATCAGCATCTCAGGAAGAACCCCGAATTTCCTTCCTGGTCGGCGTAGGTAGCGGTCAGCACCGCGATTTCGTTCGGCCCCCAGGGCGACTTTTTGCCGCTTCTGAGGCGAGGTTTCAACGGAGGAACCTCGCTGACTTCGCAGGTTTATCACCGGAGGGAGGTTGGAGCCGGCGAGTGCAAATATACGGCTGTGGTCGCAGGCGGCCCAGCGAGTCGCTGACGGCAAACTGTTGGAGAGGCCGCGATAGCCGACACTCACCCTACAATCCCTAAAGATTTGAAGGAGGCACGTGGTGAACCAACCGACTGAAAAGGAAATCGAGAAGCGCGCCTATGAGATATGGGAGCGGAGCGGCAAACCCGAAGGCAGGGAAGAAGAGTTCTGGCGGTTGGCGGAGCAGGAGTTGCGAAACGAGGATAAGTCATCTCCCCTCCGTACTCCAGACAGCCTGTAAACAGAGAAGAAGCGCTTACCGGATGCCTCATTCCGTAGCGGCCGAAACCGTATTGCTGTACTTTGTGCTGCCCCTCTGGTTATTGGCCGGCTTTGCTGATTACCTTTGCCATCGCGCTTCTCGGATTGAGACGACGAGCGGCTATAAGGAATCTCTGCTTCATCTGTTGATGTTGATCGAGCTGGCGATACCACTGCTGGCGGCGATTTTTTTGGAGATCAACGCTCTTATTATTGCGGCTATGATCGCCGGTTTCGTTGTGCATCAGCTGACAGCCCTCTGGGACACAACATTCGCCAGCCATAAGCGGCTTGTTACGCCCATCGAACAGCAGGTCCACAGTTTTCTTGAGCTGATGCCCCTTATGGCGATGGTTATCGTGATTATCTTGAACTGGCCGCAATTCCTTAGCCTCTGGGGGCTGGGTTCTGAGCCCGCAAGTTATGAACTCGTCCTGAAGCGAGAGCCATTACCCCTGGCTTACGTGGCTGCATTCTTATTCGCAGTCCTGATGTTTGAAGTCCTTCCCTATATGGAGGAATTCATTCGAGGCATACGGTCGCGGACGAGGGCTTAACTCCGAACGCGGAGGACCATCAATGAAGGTTGCCGTCATCGGAGGGACAGGACTGTTAGGGTCCGCGATTGTGGCTGACCTGTCCTCGCGCGGCCACTCAGTAATTTCCATGAGTAGAAGCGCAGGCATTGCGAGTCCGGGCGCTATCTCGGTCGACCTTAACGAGGCGACGTCTCCCTCTTACTGGCTGCCCCATCTCGATGGCGTAGAGGCCGTAGTCAATTGCGCCGGGGTGCTCCAGGATAGCACAAAGGAGTCCACGTCAATGGTCCATCACCGCGGCGTCGCGAATCTCTTTGCCGCGTGCGAGCAACTCAAAATCCGCCGAGTGATCCATTTCTCCGCGATCGGCGTAGACCGGCAAACCCCCAGCGCGTTCTCAGAAACGAAGTTATCTGGCGACAAGGCTCTGATGGGGCGTGACCTCGACTGGATTATCTTGCGTCCGTCCGTCGTGATCGGTCGGGCGGCCTATGGGGCCAGCGCGCTCATGCGAGGCTTGGCGGCCCTCCCGGCTCTGCCGGTAATGCCGAACACAGGACAGCTCCAGATCGTCCTGCTTGAGGACGTCGTGCAAACAGTGCAGCATTGTCTAGAGCCCGGTGCGCCCACACGGACAGTTGTCGAACTGGTCGGCCCGCATCGCCATTCTTTCCATGAAGTCATTGCACTGATCCGCCGTTGGTACCGTTGGCCTCCGGCGCACGAGATCCGTTTGCCGAATTTTGCTTCGAGCGTGATGTACAAACTGGGTGACATGATTTCGCTTTTGGGCTGGCGCCCCCCGTTACGCAGCACTGCCGAGCGGGAGATCAGGCGAGGCGCGGTCGGCGATCTTGAAGACATGCAACGGCTTGGGCTACATCCAAAAGGCCTTCCGGATTTCTTCGCCTCCGAACCAGCTTCAGTGCAGGAACGTTGGTTTGCGCGCATGTACTTGCTCAAGCCAGCGATATTTATCGTGCTATCTCTATTCTGGATCTCGACCGCCTTTGTCTCACTGGGGCCGGGCTGGGACTACGGTATGGGCCTCATGGGCGAGGGCGGCGTCGAAGGAACGAGTGCGGCGCTCACGGTGGTCGCCGGCGCATTATCCGACCTGGTGATTGGACTCGCGATTGCCTATCGCCCAACCAGCCGGTACGGACTGTATGCGGCGATCGCGATTTCCTTCACTTACGCGATCATCGGGACCATACTTGTGCCTCGCCTATGGGCCGATCCGCTTGGACCGATGCTGAAAATTTGGCCGATTATCGTCCTGCATTTCGCAGCGCTGGCTGTTCTTGAAGATCGATGATGCTGTACTTCGTTCTCAAGTACCTACATATCGTCGGCGCCGCGGTCTTGCTTGGCACAGGATCCGGCATTGCATTCTTCATGCTTGCAGCTCACCTCGGCGGAAAGCCCTCCGTCGTCGCGGGCGTCGCCCGAATTGTTGTGATTGCGGATTTTATCTTCACGGCCACCGCCGTCGTTGCACAGCCCATCACGGGCTCGCTGCTCGTGCTGCACGTCGGCTACTCCTTCTGGGAAGGATGGATCGTTTGGTCGATGGTGCTGTACGTCATCACCGGAGCACTGTGGCTGCCAGTCGTCTGGATGCAAATGCGCCTGAGGGATCTTGCGTCAATCGCAGTGGCAAAAGGTTCGCCTTTGCCGCCTGAATATTACCGAATTTTCTGGTTGTGGTTTGCCTTCGGCATTCCAGCGTTCATGGCGGTGGGCGCTATACTCTGGCTGATGATAGCCAAACCTCAACTCCCGTTTTCTTGAAGCGTGGGAGCAATCGCCGAGCAGACCAGGATGCTCCGCTCGCGATCGACTGCCAGCTTGCATAATTGTCGGCCTGCGGGGCACGGTCGACCGGCTATGTGAGGATACCTGTTAGGCCGCCGATCATCTTCAAGAACGCCTGGTGTTCAGGCGCGCCGCTGTCATTGGCCAAAAACTCTGCGAGTCCGATTTTTGTAACGTCTCCTCCGGCAAATATGTTCGTCTCATGCAAAATGAATACGCCCTTGCAGTCCTGACAAAGCCACCAGCTATCGCCGTTTTCGCTTTGATGGATCTTGCGTTGTCTGCTCAGGGACATGGAAAGAGCTCTCCACGGCCAACCAGCCGAACGGAAATGCGTTCCTAATGACGGCAACGTGCCACTACGCGTGGCTTTCAACGCTTCATGTGAACTGCAATGCGACAGAGCGGGGGCCGATGCGAGCGAACTGCCACGCGTCTAGTAGAATGACGGAAGTGGCCTGAGACGCCGCGGTGCTCGTAGGAACAAAGATCTCTTCCCGGAGGTTGAAGACCGCCTAGGTTGGGCGACGCTGGCGTCATCAAGGGAGACTGCTTTCCGCGTGAGTAGGAGTGCACCGCCGAGGAAATCCGCACCTGCTTCCAATGAAACGTGGTGGCGTAGCGCGGTCGTCTACGAGATCGCCGTGGTGTCATTTCAGGACAGCAACGGCGACGGACAGGGGGACTTGGTCGGCCTTCTGCAGCGTATCGACTATCTCACTTGGCTTGGCGTCGGCGCGGTATGGCTGACGCCCATCTACAAGAGCCCCAATCATGACTTCGGCTATGACATTGCCGATTTCTGCTCGGTCGATCCGCGTTTCGGCAGCCTGGAAGATTTCGATCACCTGCTACGTGCTTTGCACGATTCAGGCATCCGGCTCATTCTCGATCTCGTTCCCAATCATACCTCCGATCAGCACGCCTGGTTTGGGGAAAGCAGCGCCTCGCGAAACAACCCGAAGGCCGATTGGTATCTGTGGGCGGAAGCTGGCGCCAATGGTGGTCCGCCGAACAACTGGCTCAGCCGTTTCGGAGGCAGTGCTTGGGAATGGTGTGAGGAGCGCCGGCAGTTCTACTATCATTCATTTCTGCCGAGCCAGCCGGACCTCAACTGGCGAAACCCCGAGGTCCGAGAAGCCATCGCAGCCGTGATGCGGTTCTGGCTCGAGCGCGGCGTCGACGGTTTCCGGGTTGATGCGAGCGCTGTGTTGATCAAGGATGATCTGCTGCGCGACAATCCGCCGGACCCGGAGGCCAACGACAAGACGCCACCTCCTCAGGCCTTCATGCCCCTGTTTACGGACGACAGGCCGGAAGCCATGCGCTGCATCGAATACGTCAGGGAAGTTCTGGACCGGTATGACGGAAAACTTCTCTGCGGCGAGGTGCAGGGCAAGACTGATCGGATCGGCCATTTCTACGGAAACAGCAAGCCGCGCCTGCACCTGCCGCTGAACTTCGCATTGCTCGATTCGGAATGGAATGCGATCTCGCTTCAGGCGACGATCGATGCCTATTTCAATGCGCTTCCGCAAGGTGCCTGGCCGGACTTCGTGATCGGCGGACATGACAAGCACCGGGTCGCCAGCAAAGTAGGTCAGTCTCAGGCACGTGTTCTTGCGATGCTGCTGATGACGATCAGGGGCACACCGTTCCTGTTCGCCGGCGATGAGATCGGTTCGGAACAGGTCCCGATTCCATCGGACCGCGTCCAGGACCCGTTTGAAAAACTCATGAAGGGCTTTGACCTCGGTCGCGATCCTGAGCGGGCACCCTTGCGTTGGGACGACACGGAGGGAGGCGGGTTCACCAGTGGCGAACCCTGGTTGCCGCTGAGCCGGGACCGCACCCGCAATATCAAAGCCCAACAGGGCGATCGGAATTCGCTCTTGAACCTCTATCGTGAACTCATTGCATTGCGCCGGGAGGAGCCTTGCCTGTTGCAGGGAGAGTATCTGCCGCGCCGGGCACAGAACGACGTCTTCTCGTTCGGGCGCAGGATGAACGATACGGAAATCCTCGTTGGCCTCAATTTTTCCGGAGAACCACGGCTTTGGGTGTGGGAAGGCTGCGGCGTCCGATTGTTATCGACTGGTCTAGACCGCAACCAGGAAAAAGTAGCGGGACCAATCCACCTGAAGCCGAACGAGGGAGTCATCGTCAAAGTAAGTCGTTGAGTGCGCCGCGAAAAGAGCGGGCAAAGAGTTGGGCAGACCGCGGTCTGGCCGAAGAGTCCCCGCCGACCCATACCGATGGAACCCTTTTTCCGCCCTCCCGTTGGCCCTCTTTGAGAGGGTGCGTCATGAACGTGCGGGATGAGTATACGCAATCGCTCTGGATGGATGTCCCGGTGGTCGAAGCCCCCAGTCTGTCGGGATCCGAGCGGGCGGACGTGGTCGTGGTGGGTTCGGGGATCGCAGGGCTATCGGTGGCCTATGAGCTTGTTAGCCGCGGGCGCTCCGTGATCGTGCTGGATCGCGGCAGCATCGGCAGCGGCATGACGGCGCGCACGACCGCGCATCTCGCCACGGCGCTGGACGACTATTACAAGGAGCTGGTGAGCGTGCGCGGCGAGGAATGTGCGCGGCTCTACTACCAGAGCGTCATGGCCTCGATCAGCCGCGCCGAAGCGATCCAGGATCTCGAATATATCGATTGCGATTTCTGCAGGGTCGACGGTCTCTGGGTGCCGGCTCCGGAGACGCCGAGTTCTCTGCTGGACGAGGAACTCGAGTGCTGCCAGCGGCTTGGCATTCCCGTCGAGAACCGCCAGACGGCGACGCCCTTCCACTCCGAGGGTATGGTGCGATCGCTACGATTTCCCGGGCAGGCGCGCTTTCATCCCACGAAATATCTCGCCGGGCTGGCCCGCGCCCTGCAGCGCGCTGGCGCAAAACTTTACGCTGACAGCTGCGTCGAGAGCATCGAGCACAAGCGGGACGAGGTCGTGGTGAAAGTGTCGTCCGGGCACGAGGTGCGGGCGACTGACGTGGTCGTCGCAACCAACTCTCCGGTCAACCTTGAAGTCGCTATCCACACCAAACAGGCGCCCTATCGCACTTATGTCATCGCGGCGAAGCTGCCGGGCGGCGTGCTGGTCGACGCGCTCTATTGGGATACGCTCGAGCCCTACCATTATGTCCGCCTGCAGCCGCTCTCTACCGACGAGGTGCTCGTGATCATCGGCGGTGAAGACCACAAGTCCGGCGAGGCCGATGACGGCGAAGAACGCTTTGCGGCGCTGGAGCACTGGGCGCGCGCACGATTGCCAGACATGGGCGCGATAACCCATCGCTGGTCGGGACAAGTCATGGAGCCGACAGATTTCGTCGGGTTCATCGGCCGCTCGCCGGACGAAGAGCATGTTTTCATCGTCAGCGGCGATTCCGGACAAGGCATCACCAACGGCCTCGTTGCCGGCATCCTGATCGCGGACCTGATAACTACGGGCTCCAGTGCGTGGGAGGACATCTATTCGCCGGCACGGAAAGTCCACAAGAACATCGGTGAATACATCAGCGAGAACATCACACCGTTGAAGAATTTCGCGGAGTATCTTTCGGCGGACGAAATCGCTTCCGTCGAGCGGTTGCGGCCAGGCGAGGGCTGCCTGGTGCGTAGCGGACTGCAAAAGGTCGCCGCATGCCGGGACCAGGCAGGACAGCTGCATCTGCGTTCTGCCAGCTGCACGCATCTGGGGTGCGTTGTGCACTGGAATTCGGTGGAGCAATGTTGGGATTGCTCGTGTCACGGATCGCAGTTCGCGCCCGATGGCACCGCGCTCAATGGACCGGCAGTATCCCCGCTTGCAGACCTCGAGAAGCCGGCGCACCACGAGGCCGCGGAATAGCTCCGATTGGCCGCCGTATGCCTGCTCGCACTGATGATGGCTCGTTGCTCCTGCCATTTGTCAGGCGCCAAGGGCGGATGTACCCCTTAGTGAAAGGCCCTCGGAAACGGGCCTTTTCATGTTGCTTCCAAGCGAATGATTCGATGACAGCCACACTCATGGACATTGGAGGAAAGGCGCTGTTGGGTCGTGTCACAAACAAGGAGGAAGCTATGCCGGGCCAGAAAGACACTTGAAGACCTCTTCCTGGAGACCCTCAATACGCCGAAAGGAAGATACTCGTTGCGTTGCCAAAAATGGCAAAAGCTGCGAATTTTGACCACCTGCGCGATGCCTTTGAAAAACATGCCGGCGAGACAGAGGGACAAATCCAGCGGCTGCGGCGAGTTTTCAAATTGATGAAGCAGACTCCCAAGGGGGAAAACCTGCCCTGCTATCCTGGGGCTGGTTGAGGAGGGCGAAGAAGTGATGGAGGATTTCGAAGATTCTCCGGCGCTGGACGCGGGCCTTCTCTCGGGTGCTCAGGCGGTCGAGCATTACGAAATATCGCGATACGGCACGTTGATTGCGTGGGCTGAACAATTGGGCATGAAGCAGGCGGTTCAGCTCCTCGAGCAGACGCTTGAGGAAGAAAAGAAAACCGACGCCGCGTTGAACAAGCTGGCCGAAGCCGCGATCAATCGGAAGACGGCTTAGCGGCAGTCAGCCGACACGCTCGTTGGAGCATTGGCGCTACATCGCGGTGTACGCGGTCTTCACAATGAAGCCACCGCCGCCTGATCGGTTCAACCGCCAGCGGCAGCAAGAGGCGGAGGGAGCCGCCTGGCAGCGGCTCCCTTTCAGCTATTTCTTGCCTTCGCCGACCGTCGGTGCGGGCTTGTTGTCGAGATTCTGCGCCATCTCAAGGTGATGCTTTAGCGCGGGCAAGGTTGTGCCGGCCCAATCCTTCAGTTCCGAGTTGTCGCCCCCCTTTGCATAACGCTCGAACAGGTCGACGGCATCCTTATGAGCGCTGACCTGCATCGAATTGAACTCGGAGCTGAAATCGTTACCGTTGGCACCCTTGAGTTTGTCGAGCTTGCTTTGATGCGATGAATCGAGAGCGCTGGGCAATTCGGCTTTCACTTTGCCACTGGTGACAAGTCCCTTCAGCTCAGTGCTGGTTTTAGTGTGATCCGTTACCATTTGGGAAGCGAAGGTCTTCTCCGCTGCATTTCCCTTCTGTTGTGCGAGCTTGTTGGACTCGATCTCAAACATGTCCGATATCGCGACCTGCTTGACAAAATCCACCGTCGAGGGGCTGACCCCGAGTACGGAATTGACGCCGGTCTTCTCGCTGACTGATTGGGCCAGTGCCGGCGTCGCCAGCAAAATGCACGCCATTGCTATTATGGTGGGTCTCATGTGTATCTCCATCAGCTTGCGGTCTTGCAGTTGACGTCCTTGCGGAGCGCCATGGTGTGAGTTGGTGTCGCCGCCTTTCCTCGGCGAATTTGGCGGGGAGGAATCGGACGACGTCGTCGTGGCTGAGCTCTCAAGGCGATTAAGTCGTAGCGGCGACCGGCCATAACAGAAGCCCGCCAGATAAGCTAAGCGGTCAAGTCACCGGTCTTGCTGCATCTTCGACCGCTCGTGCGGTGGTTGCCATTCCGGCGGCATAGGCAGCCCCGGCGCCCAACAGAAGCGCGCAGAAACTGGCAAGCATGGCATAGGCGAGGTGCCTGCGCGCCTCCTCCATTTGAGCTTGCGTTCCCGGCCTGCTCGTCGAGCCCACTGTTTCACGCGTCGGATTGTTCGAATAATATGCGATGCGGGCGTTCGCCGCATAACTTGGGCCGGCGAGGTTGCCCGCGATGCTGCCAGCCGAAGCAGGTATCATCGCTGCTGCCGCCACCACGACGACGGTCGCGACCGCCCACGCTCCCAAGGCATGTCCGACACGCCCCAAACCGCTCTGATCAGGCGAGTTCGCGGCTGCGATGGCGCCGCCGATGAAGGCGGCAATGATGCCCGAAACGGCCCACCAGACGAAGGCGGGCCAGCCAGCGCTCGCAGGCGCGGAGGCGGCGGTGGCAGTGTCGATGGCGAGCAGGCCAATGCCAAAGCCCAGCATGGTCAAGAGGATTTGGACGACCAATGAAGCAAATACGCCCGCCAGGACAGGTGACCAGGTCCAGGCGAAGAAAGCGTGCGGTACCGCGCGTGTAGCCATGTTTATCTCCTCAAATACGATTTGGGATTCAAGATCAAATTCACACGTAAGTTCCAATCCGTTGGAACCGCGGACCTGGTTGAGGCTTGATGCCTAGAAAGGAGGAGGATTGACCATGACATTCGGCAGAGGCGCCCTATTGTGGCTCTTGGGCATCCCGCTCCCCGTCATCCTGCTGCTCGCGCTGTTCTGGCGTTAGCGGTCGCAGGTGAACTCGAGGTCCACCGCTAACCTGGTAGCGGGACGTACTATCTTGCGCGAAAACCGGTCGGTGAGTTGATGCTGTCGAGTTCAAGCGGACTGTTGCGCATAGACTGCAAAGGCGAAAGGCCCCGCCCGTCCTAAAGAGAGTGTGGGACTGCGCAGAGCCGTCCCACGATTTGGGGATCTCTGACGACGTTGCGACGAGCAAGCTTGAGGCGTTCGGCAAGAGGGGAAATTAATGGCCCCCCGTCAAGGAAGGTGAGGCGCGGTCGGTCTCTCAGCCGCCGGCGCCTACCGATCGTGCGCCAACCGGCGAATTGGGGAGAATACTGCGTTTGACGCATTCGCGAACCGTCCAATTCAACCCAGGTCCAGCGGGGCGGAGATACGGACGGTGGCGGCGGCTCAATGGAGCCGCGCACGGAGTTTCTCCCGTAGATCGTTCGCGTATTCCTCGAGGGCTTGACGGGCCTCCTCCAAGCGCGGCTGGCAATGATTGCAGATGTTTCCCGCGCAGCAGATGCCGACCGAATGTCCTTGAAAGAAGCTGCCGGCGCACGGCGCGGTCGGCCGACGGCTTGAACCACTTCATCGTATGAGCCGCGCCTCGTACTGGCGATTGCTAGAAACTGAGCCGTATCTCCGTTATTTCAAGATGCATGCCCGCGAAGTGAGTCCGACTGCGCAGAGGAGCAGTCGCCGCATGTGAAATCATGGGGGGCCGCGATACGCCGGCGGAGCGCGATCCTGTTCGTCGTGTGCCCCCGCGTCAATGGCAGTTGGCCTACCCACGGCGTTCCGAATTCTCGTTTGGGAGCCCCGAACAACACTCACCGCCGGCGATTGGCTTTCTTAACCATGTCAGAGGGGGTGGCGCGCGACGGTGATACCTTAGCCTGCCGTCCAAGAAACGTATCCGGGGGTCGTTGTCCTGAAGGATTTCACCGACTCCGTGATGCACTGAGGTGAAATTTCGATGGTGCTGCGAAGAGCCGGATCATTGGACGGTTCATGCTCGTCTCTCAGACCAGATGATTGAGTTCCATGCGGTAGATTACCCCGAAACCTCGCAGGAAAAAGCGAGGAACCAAGAACTTGAAACCCTGATGGGAACGGTCTTCCTTGTCGGGCTTTGTCGTCCCGAGGGAAACAACGGTGAGGTGGACGGATAATGCATCAGCCATCCCTAGCAGGTTGCCGCATCCTCATCATCGAGGACGAATATTTCCTCGGCGATGACCTGGCCAATGCGCTTCGGTCGCTTGGCGCTCATGTAATCGGTCCGGTCCCTGATCTCGACGAGGCTATGGCAGAAGGACATGACGGCTTCGATGTCGCGATTGTCGATATTAACCTGCGTGGAACCTCAGCCTATCCCATAGCGGACAAACTCATGCGCGTTGGGAAGCCATTCATTTTTGCGACCGGGTATAGTGCCGACTATCTGCCCGATCGTTTCCACCACATCCATCGATGTGAGAAGCCTTACGACCTTGAGAATATCACGACCTCTCTTGGTGCGCTGTGCATAGCGCATCAATCGCGTGTTGCCGCTTGAGACTGTCGCGGGTGGGCACTTCCGAGCAGGCACCTGCGCCGTAAGCTAGCATGCCATCGATGGCGGCTAGCGTGTTGTCAGGCGAAAAACCGAAGCGGAGCACAAGGCAGGATTCGCAAATGGAAGGAGCTGTGGTTTTTCCGAATTGAACGATAAGTTGTTTGCTTCGTGATTAAAAATCGAACGCGAAGACTCAAGTGCGGCCAGCGCGCAGCTGATCGCTTCGTTTGAAGCTTGCCGAAACTTACTTCGGAAATAGCTTGTCCCGGATGTAGCGCGAAGTCGGTGTGAGCTTGAGTCGTCGCAGCTTGCACCAAGCCGCTTTGTCGATTTCCTTTTTATCTCCAATCTTCAGTCGGCCAATTGCCGTTTTCGTCAAGAAGATCGCATCGCTCATTTTCCGCCCCGAACGACGGTCTTTTCTTTTTATTTCCTGCCAGAGCTTCAACGGGCCGAGCTTTAGCTTTGGCAATTCTTCCTTAATCTCGCGGCGCAGGCACTTCCGTTCGCTCTCGCCGACATGCCTTCGGCCGCCAGGAAACATCCAGAGCTTGTCGCGCCGCCGCCTGACCAGCAGCACACGCCCGTTCTTTGTGGCGACAAGTTTCGATGATTTTACCATGTTACAGCGAACCGATTTGCCAAACTTCGATAATTTAGATCGCTCAGTCCGACCTGCAACGATGAGTGTTGCTGCTGGCCAGTTCTGCAGCTATGACCGCACCGGCGTCCAAACGGCGACAAAATCGATGAGCTTGCTTACGCAAACAAGCCAAGGCCGGGCTGCGCACCGAACCGGAGCGCGCGCACCATTTTGTAGGATAAAGGGAAATTGGCGCACCCAACACGATTCGAACGTGTGACCTTTGCCTTCGGAGGGCAGCGGTCAGGAGCGCAGACGATCTCTTGGTTACGGCGTATGTACGCGCGGCGGTTTATCTCAGGCGACCAAGGGCAACGCGTCGCAAAAGCGTTGCGAAATCGATCCGCTTTCCGGCACACATGCACAAGCGTTCGACGACTATCACATGAGCTTGCCGCCTCAACCAGCCTGATGATAAGAGAGTCAAGCTGCGCGCGTCCCTTGTCGGCATCGACTTCTTGGGATCGAAACAGTTCCGATCAGCCCAATGCTGCACCAGCGTGCGCGAGCCGAAAAGCGCGAGCGGTCCGTCGCTCATGTCGAATGTCGGTCGCTCGGCGCGGCAGTCGAGATTGATCAGATCTGCTTTGGGTTGGCACCCGCGCCATCATTCTTGTGGGCCATCTGCTCGATTCCGTTGTTCGGAATAGCGAAATTCGCCGCGGCGCGTTTTGGCTTGGCGATACCAGCAAAAATACCAGCAACGTGGACCGCTGCGGTGAGCTTTTGCTTGAATTTTCAATTCGTCGCGACAACTTTCCGGGAAAATCCGGAATCGAACCAGCGTCTTAAGTTATTGTTATCATTAGTGTTTTTTACGTGGTGCCCCTGGCCGGAATCGAACCAGCACTCCTTGCGGAACTCGATTTTGAGTCGAGCGCGTCTACCAGTTCCGCCACAGGGGCATTCGCCCCATCAGCCGCAAGGCTGGCGTCGCGAAGCGGGCGGAATATAGCGGGCGGGGTGGTGGGGTCAACCCGCGCGGTTTTGATCCGGATGCCGCTCGACAGCGGCGGATCCAGGGGATACCACCTTGGTATTGCAGGAGCTTTAGCCGTGACGCTCGCGACCGCCAATCCGCTGTCCACACGCAATACGGCCAATCCCGCCTTCACGGCATCGGCGGCGGTGGCTGTCATCGCGGCGGCGACGCTGGCGGGAGCCTGGTTTTTCCAGCTCGTGCTGGAGATCCTGCCCTGTCCGCTCTGCCTTGAGCAGCGCTATGCCTATTATCTCGCGATCCCGCTCGGAGTCGTCGTCGCATTTGCCGCCGCCCGCAATGCGCCGCGGCCGCTGCTGCTGGCGGGGCTGACGATCCTTGCACTCGCTGCGCTCGTCAATGCCGGCCTTGGCGCCTACCACGCCGGTGTCGAGTGGGGCTTCTGGCAGGGGCCGACCGATTGCACCGGGCCGGTCGGCAATCTCGGCAGCGCCGGCACGCTGCTGCAGCGGCTGGATACGGTCAAGGTGATCCGCTGCGACGAGGTGCAGTGGCGCTTCCTTGGTCTCTCGCTCGCCGGTTACAACGTGCTGATCTCGCTTTTGATGGCTGCCATCGCCGCCTGGGGCTTTGCGCGGACGGCGAGAATCTAATTGCAGTCTCCGTCATTCCGGGGCGGCCTCTTGGCGCGAGCCCGGAATCCATCAGGCCACATGCGCAGGCGACGAAATGGAGTCCGGGCTCGGCCCGCTGCAATCGCCTCGCCCGGATGACACCCTCATCCCTGAGGAGCCGCGAAGCGGCGTCTCGAAGGATGGGCCGCGGGCGAGACTGGGGCCTCATGGGTTCGAGACGCGCCTTCGGCGCTCCTCACCATGAGGGGCTGATAGCGCATGCGCGGCGGCGCGAATTAAGCAAGCAATTCCAACGTGATTTGCCCCGTCCAGTCTTCGCGGAAAAAACATTCCGCTTTCGCCGTCGGGCAAATCAGTGATTTAACTCCGCGCGTCTCACGGCAGATGAGGGGCGGGTCGCGATCGTCACGAACGTGCGGTGAGATGCGGTGGACGCGATGCGTGTAACTGACGAGCACATGTAACGCGGACGGCGAAGTCGTGTGGTTCTGGCGCCCCGACGCTGGCGCTAAGTTTTTTGCGCGAAGAGGTTCGCGCGAGAGATGACGGTGGCAAGAAAGCCCGGTCACCGAGAAGAGCACGAAGTAAGCCTGTAAACCATCGCGCAGGGAAAGCCGGAGTTGCTTCGGTTGACCTGTGGTCCTACCCCCGTGCTTTTTGTTGCACGGGGCCCACGGGTGCAACCGGCACCCGGCTTTCCCTGCGCCCTCTGCTCAATGAGAGGGTGAAACGAGGCGCAAGACTCGGGTAATCCATGCCGCGAGAACGCGACCTCACATCCACGCCACCGTCATGCCCCGCCAACGGGTCGGCGCGTACGCGCCGCCCGATGACAGGCTCCGGCGGGGCATCCAGTACTCCGCGGCTCCTCGGCATAAGCACAACCGCCTGTGGTTACTCGATCGTCCGGTCAAGCCGGACGATGACAGCGGAGAAGCTGTTTGACATTTGAACCAGAACCCTCACCCCGTCATGCGACCCGTTGGCTCGCAATGATGATCCCCGCTCAATCGTCCACGTCTTCCTGCGGGCGGCCGAACAGGTGCACAATGCCGGGCGTCGCCAGCGTCACGAACACGAAGCGCGAGAGGTGGTGCGCGCCGACGAAGATCGGGTCGATATGCAGCGTCAGCGCCAGCGCCAGCATGGCGTCCATCGCGCCGGGGGCAAAGGCGACGACGACGTCGGAGAGGCGCACCTGCGTGGTCAGTGTGATGGCTGCAACGAAGATCGTGGAGATCAGAACCGCGACCGCGAACGAGCCGAGCCCGGCATTGATGTGGCTGCGCAGGGTCGAGAGCTTCATCCGTGCAAAGCGCGAGCCGATCAGGGCGCCGATGCCGACCAGCGCCACGCCGCGCACCCAGGGCGGCAGGCCGCCCTCGATCGCGCCGACGCCATGCAAGAGGCTGGAGGCGAGCATCGCGCCGAACATCCAGCTTGCCGGAAATTTCGCCCAGCGCAGTACAAATGCCGCGACGATCGAGGCCGCGATCAGCGCCGCGAGCTCGAGCGGCGAGGCGCTGGCGGAGGCGATCGTCGGCGGCGCAGCAGGAGCTATCCCGAGCACCGCGAGCATCAGTGGCAGCGCGGCGGTCAGGATGATCACGCGCATGGTCTGCACCACGGCGATCGCGGCGACGTCGGCGCCCTTCTCGATCGCGAGCATCGTGATCTGCGACAGCGCGCCGGGGCTGCCGGCGAGGAAGGCCGAGGTCTGGTCCCAGCCATGCACGCGCTGCAAATAGTAGCTGCTGCCGAAGATCGAGCAGATGGTCGCGAGCGCCAGCAGCGCGATGGTGATCGGATAGGCGCTCACATGCTGGATCAGTTGCCGCGACACCAGCGAGCCCAGGGAGATGCCGAGCAGGATCAGCACGGTCTGCGTCACCGCCGGCGGCACGGTGAGCGGCCGGCCGGCGAGCGCGGCGATGCCGACCGCGATCATCGCGCCGGAAATCAGCCCGCCCGGCAGGTTCGCCCACAAAAACAGCAGCCCGCCCGCGGCGCCGATGACGAGCGTCTCGGTCGCATTGAGGATGTTGGCGCGGCTGGGAATGGCAAAGGCCATCGATGCGGGGAGCAGGTTCACGGCGGCGTTATGCCAAATCCGCAAGCCCGCGACAAATGCATCTCGCGATTGCAGCAATGCGCCGGATTTCGGAAGTGTCGGCGTCGACGCGGTCCTTACTTCGTGCCCGCGCCCTTGTCGGCGGCTTCCTTCAGGCATTCACGGCGGAATTTCTTGCGCTCCTTGCCGTGCAGGCTTTTCGCATCGGCCTGCTTGGAGCATTCCAGCGAGGCGGCGCTGCGCGCCTTCTTCTCTTCCGGCGTCGGCGCCTTGGTCTCGGTCTTGCTGGTCTCGGTCTTGGCCGTGTCCTTCGGCGCGGGCGTGGTGGTCTGTGCGAAGGCGCTGCCTGTCAGCAGGAACGCGGCGAGAGCGGTTGTGGCGGCGAGGGAGGAAAGCTTCGGCATGGGGCACCTCGAATTGGTGGAGGCGAAACGGTCGTCGCCCGATGCTGAACCGCTGATGAATATCGCGCATGTCGGTCGCCACAATATTTTGACCGCGCGATCCGCCAACGCGTTGTCGCAAGTTCCGGTTGCGTTAGGATGCGGCCCTCGTCAACGCGCTGAGGTTTGACGAAAAGGGAGAACAAGCATGAAAATTCAAGCCAAACTGCTTTGTACGATGGCGGCCTCGGGGCTCGCCGCATTCGTGATGTCCGCGCCGGCGCAAGCGCTGACCGCACAGGAATGCAGCGCCAAGTACCAGGCGGCCAAGGCAGCCGGCACACTGGGCGGCCAGAAGTGGAATGATTTCCGCAAGGCCCAGTGCGGCGCAGACGCGACGCCTGCCGCTGCGCCCGCTGCACCAACGGCTGCCGCGCCTGCGCCGGCCCCCGCCGCGAAGGAGGCCAAGGAAGCCACCGCGCCTGCATTGCCGGCAGGTCCAGCGGTATTCCCGACCGCGGTCGATCCGAAATATTCCAAGGAGACCCAGGGCAAGGCGCGGATGCACACCTGCGTCGACCAGTACAATGCCAACAAGGCCACCAATGCCAATGGCGGGCTGAAGTGGATCCAGAAGGGCGGCGGCTATTACAGCGAATGCACCAAGCGGCTGAAGGGCGCTGCTTGATCTCCAGGCGGATGGCGCGGCCGGAGCACAATGCCGGCCGCGCCGGTCTTTGGGACAGCGCAGCAAAGCTGCGTGACATGTCCGCCTGCCGAGCGTAGACAGCGCTGGCAGCCGCGAGATTTGACATGAGCCCAACAACCGATTGTGCCGGAATCAATCCGGAACCCACGCGCCGCGCCGCGCTCGGCCTGATGGCTGCCGGTGTTGCGCTGCTCGGCGGTACCGCTGCCGCGCAGGAAGAAGAGAAGGTGCTGACCGAAGCGGCCGTGCTGCGCGATCCGGAGATCCCTGTCGCCGGCAACGCCAAGGGCGACATCAGCATCGTGGAGTGGTTCGACTACCAGTGTCCCTACTGCCGCAAGCTCGAACCCGAACTACGGCAGGTGGCGCAGGACGATGGCAAGGTGCGCCTGGTCTGGAAGGACTGGCCGATCCTCGGTGATGTGTCGAAGGTCGCGTCACGCATGGCGCTGGCCGCCAAGTACCAGGACAAGTTCCAGGCGGCGCATCAGGCGATGATGGGCCTCACCACCAAGCTGACCGAGCCGCGGATACAGGAGGTACTGGCAGCAGCGAACATCGACATCGACCGCCTGAATCGCGATCTCGCGGCCAATGCCACGTCGATCGATGCCATCCTTGCGCGCAACAATGCGCAGGCCGAGGCCTTCGGTTTTCAGGGCACGCCGTCTTTCATTGTCGGGAAATTCCGCGTGCCCGGCATCCTGACCAAGGAGCAGTTCGCGCAGGCCATCGCCGATGCGCGCAAGGCGAACATGAGCCGTTAGATCCCGATGCGATTGCTAGCGTGATGAGATCTTCTGCCAATCCTCATGGGCGCGCGCTTTCAGCGCCTTCAGGTCATCGGCGGCAACGTCCCAGTTGACGATGGTGCGGCCGTTCGGCGCGACCTGGCCAGTCGCCACGCTCGACGTCCGCATCGAATCATAGAGATAAACGCCCGCGATCAGCAGCAGCGCCCCCAAGATCATTCCGAAAAACGTTCGCATGACGATCCCTCCGGTGACCGCTGATAACGGAAATGGCCGGCGGATGGTTCCGCGGCCAGTTCCGGCCGGCGTCGCGGCTACACCCGCCCGAAGGCGCGCATCACGTAGTCGATGAACACGCGCACGCGTGGCGAGAGCTGGCGGTTGCGCGGGTAGAGCAGGGATACCGGCACCGAGGGTGGCGGGCACTCCGTGAGCACCTGGACGAGGCTGCCGCGCGCGAGATCGGCTTCGGCGTGGAAGCGCGGCACCTGCACCAGGCCGAGGCCGAGCCGCGCGGTAGCAAGGTAGCTCTCCGGTCCCGTCACCGACATGATCACCGGCAGCATCACGTCGCGCACAGCGCCGTCGACCACGAATTCCATCGGTCGTAACCGTCCCGTCGTCAGCGATCGTATCCCGATCATGCGATGGCCTTCGAGCGCATCGGGGCCGGACGGCGTGCCGAAGCGCTCGAAATAATCAGGCGCCGCGCAGGTCAGGCGCTCCAGCATCACCACCTGTCTTGCGATCATGTCGCTGTCGGGCAGATGGCCGAAGCGGAGCACGCAATCGACGCCTTCCTCGATCAGGTCGATCCAGCGATCGCTCTCGCTCATGTTGATCTCGATGTCGGGATACGCAGCGAAGAAGCCCGGCAAATTGGGGAGCAGGAAGTGACGCGCCAGCGTGCCCTGCACTTCCAGCCGCAACAGCCCCCTCGGCCTGCCGCCGCCGAACGCGCCTTCGGCATCTTCCAGGTCGGCGATCAGCGACAGGCAGCGCCGATAATGTGCTTCGCCGTCGAGGGTCGGGCGGACGTGCCGCGTGGTGCGTTCGATCAGCCGCACGCCGAGCCGCGCCTCCAGCGATTTCACGGCATCGGTCACCGTTGAACGCGGCAGGCCGAGATCCTCCGCCGCCAGCGAGAAGCTGCGCCGCTCGACCACGCGCGTGAAGACCCGCATTGCGTCAAATCGATCCATCTGGATTGTCCGGATTTGTCGAACAGTGATGTCAGTTAATGCACGATTATCCGGATTGTGGAAGTGCCTACCTTGCTCCTGTCACCCAGCGGCCAAGCCGCAACCGAGAGGAGAACAGAAGATGTCAAACGAGACCAACAAAGTAGCACTGGTAACGGGCGCTTCGCGCGGGGTCGGCGCTGCCGTGGCCGAACGTCTCGCGAAGGACGGCTTCACCGTCGTGATCAACTACGCCGGCGAGACCAAAGCCGCCGAGACGGTGGCGAGCCGGATCGAGGCGGCCGGCGGCCGGGCGTTGACTGCGAAAGCTGACGTCAGCGACCCCAACGCAGTGCGCGGCATGTTCGATGCGGCGGAAGCCGCCTTCGGCGGCGTCGACGTGCTCGTCAACAATGCCGGCATCATGAAGCTCGCCAGGATCGCCGACACCGATGACGCGCTGTTCGATCAGCAGGTGGCGATCAACCTCAAGGGCAGCTTCAATACGATGCGCGAGGCCGCGCGCCGGCTGCGCGATGGCGGACGCATCATCAATTTCTCGACCAGCGTCGTCGGCACCAAGCTCGAGACTTACGGCGTCTACACCGCGACCAAGGCGGCGATCGAGACATTGACCGCGATCCTGTCGAAGGAATTGCGCGGACGCTCGGTCACGGTCAATGCGGTTGCACCCGGTCCGACGGCGACCGATCTGTTCCTGCACGGCAAGTCGCCGGAATTGATCGACCGTTTTGCCAAAGCGAATCCGCTGGAGCGGCTCGGCATGCCCGAGGATATCGCCTCGGTCGTGTCCTTCCTCGCCGGCCCCGACGGCTCCTGGATCAACGGCCAGACGCTGCGCGCCAATGGCGGCCTGGTCTGAGGCCGCAAACAAGCCTCGCGAAGGAAAATGGATACGTATCATGAAACAGGTCATCGTCATCACCGGCGCTTCCAGCGGCTTCGGCCGACTGACCGCCAATGCGCTCGCCAAGGCGGGCCACACCGTCTATGCCTCGATGCGGGAGACCAGGGGACGCAATGCCGCCCAGGTCGCCGATGTCGAGAAATTCGCTCGTGACAACCGCGTCGATCTGCGCGCGATCGAACTCGATGTCGGCTCACAGCGGTCGGTTGATGCCGCGATCGCAGAGATCGTCGCCGAGCGGGGATGTCTCGACGTCGTCATACACAATGCCGGCCACATGGTGTTCGGCCCGGCGGAAGCCTTCACGCCCGAACAGCTCGCGGAGCTCTATGACGTCAACGTGCTGAGTACGCAGCGCGTTAACCGCGCAGCGCTGCCGCAGCTTCGCGAGCAGGGCAGGGGACTTCTGGTCTGGGTGTCGAGCAGCAGCGTGGCCGGCGGCACGCCGCCTTACCTTGCGCCCTATTTCGCCGCGAAGGCGGGAATGGATGCTATGGCCGTGTCCTATGCTCGCGAGCTGTCGCGCTGGGGCGTTGAGACCTCGATCATCGTGCCCGGCGCTTTCACCGGCGGCACCAATCATTTTGCGCATTCGGGCAGGCCGGCCGACCAGGCGCGCGTCGCGGAATATGAAGCCGGCCCCTATGGCGGCTTCGGCGAACGGATCATGAAAGCGTTCTCGGCCATTGTGCCTCCAGATGCCGACGCCTCGTCGGTCGCGGATGCGATCGTCAACGTCGTCGACACGCCGTTCGGCAAGCGGCCATTTCGCGTCCATATCGATCCGACCCAGGACGGCGCGGACGTAGCTTTCGCCGTCATCGACCGCGTCCGCAGCGAGATGCTGCACCGTGTCGGACTCTCCGACCTGCTGCATCCCAAGGGCAACGGCTGAAACTCAGGCCGGCGGCGCTTCAGGTGCCGCCGGCGTGCCATTCAGCCAATCGAGGATCACCGCGTTCATTTCGCGCGGATAGGTGTGGCTCAGATCGTCGATCTCGCGATAGGTCACGGCGGCACCGGCCGCGGATAGCGCCTGATGCGTCTGCCGCGCGACCTGGACCGGGAACATCCAGTCGAGCTTTCCATGCACGATATGGACCGGCAATCCGCGCAGCCGTTCCGCATCCGCCACCTGCGCCATCAACGGATGGAAGGTTGCGGCGACAGGGGCGACGTGCGTGAAGGGCGAACTGCGCTCAAGACCCGAAACGTAGCAGAACGTGCCGCCGTCGCTCATTCCCGTCATCAGCATCCGCTTCTCGTCAAGATTCCAGCGCGTCCGCACGAAATCGAGGATGCGGACCAGGTTCGGCGTGTCGATATCGTCGCCCATCAACGCCCAGGTGTTTCCACGCGCGGTCGGCGAGACCAGGATTGCGCCGCGGCTGCGGGCGTCGCGCACCCAGCTCCAGAGGAAGTTGCGGCCATTGCCGCTGCCGCCATGCAGCGCCATCACCAGCGGCCAGGCGCGGTCAGGCTGGTAATATTCCGGAACATACAACGAAAAGCCGCCGCGGCTGCCGGGCTCGCTGCTATCGTGCAGGATGCCGGTGGTTTCCTTGGCAGGTTCGGCCAGCCGCGCCAGCAGTTCGGCATCCCCGCGCAGGGCGGGATCGGTGAAGAACTCGTTCACGGGCGGCAATCGCGCGGCGAGCGGATAGAGCGCTTCCAGCGCGCGCGGCGTGTAGCGCAGCGCGCGAAACACGCTCACCAGATCACCATGGCCGTCCTGCACCGCTCGCAGGCCCTGATAGGCGGCGAGCGCCGCGTCGCTTGCGGTTTGGAGCTGCGCTTTGATGGCGGCAAACTGCTCCGGCCACTCGGTGAGCCGCGGGCGAACGGCGCGCAGCGCTTCGTCCGGCTCGCCCGCGATCTGCATCACGCGGCCGAACTCCGGCGGGTGCAGATGGCGCGCGATGAAGCCGAGCGATTCCAGCGTCTGCAACAATGGCGGCAGCACGGCCACGATGTCGTTCACCACGGCCTCGCTCATTGCACCGCTCCCGATCTCAATGCAGCCGCGGCCCCTTCAACAATTTCGCGCGATCGATCGAAGCCAGCGTGACGTCGAAGGTGACGCCTTCGTGATAGACCGTGAGCGGCACGTCGACGCCGGCGGTGCCGAGCGACCAGAGCTTGCGGTAGAAGTCCGCCTGGCTCATCACCTTTTCCCCGTTGACGGCGAGGATGACGTCGCCGGTCTTCAGCTCGGCGCGCGCCGCCGGGCCCTTGCTCGCGATACCGACCACGACGATGCGGTTGTCGATCTCGGTCGTGTACATGCCGAGCCAGGGCCGCGACGGCCGGTTGACACGGCCATATTTGCGCAGGTCGTCGAACACCGGCGTCAAGAGGTCGATCGGCACCATCATGTTGACATGCTCCGCGCGGCCGCCGCGCTCGCGTTCGAGCTGCAGCGAGCCGATGCCGATCAATTCGCCTTTGCTGGAGATCAGCGCGGTGCCGCCCCAATTGGGATGCGCGGGATAGGTGAAGATCCCATCATCGAGCAGATATTCCCAATAACCGGCGAATTCCTGCTTCGCCACGATCTGGCTCGCCAGCGAGCGGGTGCGGCCGCCGGCGCCGCCGACCACGACATTGTCACCGACCTTCGTGGTGGCGGACGAGCCGATCGGGAGCGGATCGATGCCCGGTCGTCCAAGCGCCTGCACCAGGCCAAAGCCGGATTCGAAATCAAAGCCGAGCGGGTGGCCCTCGATCAGGCGGCCATCGCCAAGGTGCAGCCACACGGTTTCCGCTTCCGTGATGAGATAGCCGATGGTGAGCACCAACCCGTCGTCGATCAGGACCCCATTGCCGGCGCGCTCCGTGCCCAACGTCTCCGCGCTGAACGCATCGGATGGGATGAGTGAGTGCAGCCCCACCACGGCAGTCAGCGCGCGATCGAGGTCGAACTTGTAATTGCCGGAACTGGGCTGGTGCGCCGGCGGCACTCTCCATTCGGTCGTGGAAGACATGAAGGATCTCCGTAAGAATCGCGTTTCCTTCGACTAACGCCGCACCCGATAATCAATGTCCGGTCGATCGTCCCAAGCCCAATATAACAACGAAATGAGGTCAGCGCGAGCGGGCTTCACGGTCTGGAACGACTACAAACACGTCAGCCCCGTCATTGCCGGGCACTTTGAAACCGAACGCGTCCGGAGATAGCATCATGGTTGACCCGCCGGGTTCTGCCCAAACGGAGCAGGTGATGCATTGCTGGAGCAAAGATCCTTGAAGGCGGCACGTCGCGCGCCCACAAGTGCGGGCATCCTGATGTACCGCCGTTCTGGGCCGCGGCTGCAAGTCCTGCTTGTGCATCCCGGCGGGCCCTATTGGCGGCGCAAGGACGAGGGCGCCTGGTCGATCCCGAAGGGAGAACTTGATGGGGAGGAGGACGGCAGCGCCGTGGCGCGCCGCGAATTTGCCGAGGAGACCGGCGTCACCCTTGATCAGCCGCTCGAACCGCTGGGCGAGATCCGCCAGCGCGCCGGAAAGCGGGTGATCGCCTTCGCCGTCGAAGGCGATCTCGATGTGCACGCTATCAAGAGTAACATGTTCAAGATCGAGTGGCCGCCGCGAAGCGGGAAGATACAGGCCTTTCCGGAGATCGACCGTGCCGAATGGTTCGAGCTCGCTGCGGCGCATGCGAAGATCCTCGAAAGCCAGCGGCCGCTGCTCGATCGCCTCGCCGAGTTTGTCGGCCCATCTGGGAGGAGCCCATGAGCGACCGCTTTGATCTCGCGCGCTTTGTCGATGCGCAGGCTCCCGTCTACCGGCAGGTCGTGGCGGAGCTCGGCCGCGGCCGCAAGCAAAGCCACTGGATGTGGTTCATCTTCCCTCAGCTTGCCGGTCTCGGGTTCAGCCCAATGGCGCAGCGTTTTGCGATTGCCTGCCGCGACGAGGCCATCGCCTACCTCCAGCATGAAATCCTGGGGCCGCGGCTTATCGATTGCACGCGTCTCGTCAACGCCGTCGAAGGCAAGACCATCCACCAAATTCTCGGCAGCCCCGACGATCTGAAGTTCCGTTCCTCGATGACCTTGTTCGCCGCGGTGTCGGTCGTCCCCGAATTTCCCGCTGCGTTGAAGAAATATTATGGCGGCGCAGCCGACCCAAGAACGCTGGAGTTGCTTGGCTAGCCAGTCCATTCGCCGTCATTCCGGGGCGCGACGAAGTCGCGAACCCGGAATCCATCGGGCAACATGCACAGGTGGAGAAACGGATTCCGGGCTCGCGCCGA
This sequence comes from Bradyrhizobium sp. BRP22, assembly GCF_020194175.1. GTDB lineage: Bacteria > Pseudomonadota > Alphaproteobacteria > Rhizobiales > Xanthobacteraceae > Bradyrhizobium. The sequence goes on from NZ_JADYVX010000004.1 coordinate 229,826, forward strand.
CGCGTACCCCGGAATGACGGCGTTCGTTCACTCCGCCTTCGCCTTCGCGCGCGACGGCATGATCCGGAACGCGCGGTTCTCCTTCAGCCAGGCTGCGCGTTCGTCGCGCAGCAGCGTGCGGCGGACCTTGCCGGAATCGTCGCGCACCTGCGCATCCACGATCTCAAAACTCTCCGGATGCTTGTAGCGGCTCAGCCGGTCGGCGAGGAAATCGCCCATGCCGTCGGCGATGGCCTGGGCGTCGATTGCCGGATCGCACTCGAGGATCGCATGGATGCGCTGGCCGAGTTCGGCGTCGGGAATGCCGACCACGACGCAGGAGCGCACGTCGGGATGCGCGCTCACCGCAGCCTCGACCTCCGCCGGATAGATGTTGGCGCCGCCGCGCAGGATCATGTCCGCGAGCCGGTCGCCGAGATAGAGATAGCCCTCCTCATCCAGCCGGCCGATATCGCCGAGCGACTCCCAGCCGTCGGCGCGGCGTTTCGGCTTGGCGCCGAGATAGTGATAGGTGGTGCCGGCGCCGTCATTGGGCAGGAAATAGATCTCGCCGGTTTCGCCTGGAGCGACGTCATTGCCGTCCTCGCCGATGATGCGCAGGCGTGCGGTCTCGCCGATCTTGCCGACCGAGCCCTTGTGCGCGAGCCATTCGACGCCGGAGATGATGCAAGCGCCCTGTCGCTCCGTGCCGCCATAAAGCTCCCAGATCCGTTCTGGCCCCAGCCACTCGATCCATTTCTCCTTCAGCCATGGCGGCATCGGCGCCGCCATGTGGAACACGACCTGCAGGCTCGATAGATCGTAGCGGTTGCGCACCTCGCCCGGCAGCGCCCAGATCCGGTGCATCATGGTCGGCACGAAATTGATCCATTGCACGCGCTCGGCCTCGATCTGGCGCAGCGTCTCCTCGGCGTCGAACTTGGTCAGCCCAGTGAGCCGTCCGCCCGCGAACAGCGCAAAATGCGAGACGATGAATGGCGCGTTGTGATAGAGCGGCCCCGGATTGAGCAGGGAGGCGCCGAGCGGGATGCCGAGCGGTGGCGCCATGGTGGTATCGACCACGGCGGGCAGATGATCGAGGATCACTTTCGGCCGCCCGGTCGACCCGCCGCTCGTCATCGCCTTCCAATAGCGCGCCACGGGCGCCGTGAGCGGCTCGTCGGAATAGCCTTCAGGCACGAAGCCGATCGGCAGCGAGTTCGGCGCATTCCAATCGGGCTCGCCGCCGACTACCAGCGCCGGCTTGAGGATATCGAGCACCGCGGCCGCTTCGCCGCGCGGCAACCGCCACGACAGCGAGGTCGGCGTCGCCCCGCACTTCCATACCGCAAAGGTGGTCTCGAAGAATGCGTTGCTGTTGGGCAGCCCGATCGCGACGAAGTCGCCGGGCTTGACGCCCTTGGTCGCGAACGCTCGCGCGCGCGCATTGGCACCGCGCTCCAGTTGCTCCCAGGTCAGCGTGTCCTGTCCATGACGAATGGCAATCGTACCCGCCGGCTGGCGTTCAGCATACCAGCGCGGCACGTCGGCGATCGGGATCAACATGAAGGCGTTTCCATTTGGTGGGCTGCTTGCAGCCACTTCTGTGGCTGGATGATATGGCGCACTTCATCAACAGGAGACGAGGCGAGTCAAGCCGCGGCTGAGAGACATTGCTTGACGATCGAATCGGAATCGTAGGGTGGCTAGAGCGAGGCGAAACCCACCACTCACGTTAACAATTGAATTCCGACGCAACGGTGTCCTTTCACGAGTGCGCAACTGAGGCCGCAGGACGCGATCCACCAGTTGGCCTGCGCGCGTAGATCCGTTCGATCTCCGCGGCAAAGCGATGCTCGAGCGCCGGGCGCTTGTTCTTCAGCGTCGGCGTCAACAGGCCGGCGGCGATGGTCCAAGGCTCCAGCGTCCACCATACCGCGCGCGGTGTCGCATAGGCCGGGAAGGCTTTGACGGCCGCGGCGATCCGTTTGACAAGGAATGCGGTTTCCGCTTCCGCGTCGCTGCCCGCGAGCCTGCCCTTCTCGCGCTCCCAGGCCTTCGCGTTCAGCACCACGAGCGCCGCAAGAAAGGGACGGTTCTCGCCGATCACCATGGCCTGCTCGAACAGGGGATCGGCGAGGATCGCGGTTTCGAGATCGACGGGCGCGATCTTCTCGCCGGTCGAGGTCACCAGGATGTCCTTGATGCGGCCGGTGATGCTGATGCGGCCGTCATCGATGCGTGCCTGATCGCCGGTATGCAGCCAGCCGTCGGCTTCCTTGACCCGACGCGTCTCCTCGGGGCGGTGCCAATAGCCGAGCATCACGCTCGGGCCCCGCACCAGCAGCTCCTGATCCTCGCTGATCCTGACTTCGATATCATCGAGCGGCCGGCCGACCGAGCGCGGGTCGTTATCATCTGCGGTATTGACGGAGACGACGGGCGACGTCTCGGTCATGCCGTAACCTTGCAGGATGTCCAGTCCGAGCGCGAGGAACAGTCGGATCACCCGCTCGCCGATCGCCGCGCCGCCGCTGACGGCCACCCGCAGCCGCCCGCCGAACTGGGCCAGCACCTTGTCGGCGACCAGCCGCTTGAGCACCGGCCAGGCCATCCTGTCGAACAGCGACAGCTTGCCGCCTTCCTGCCTCGCATCGAAGCGCCGTCCGCCGACGGCAACGGTGAGGTCGAGCAATTCGCGTTCGAAGCGGCCGGCCGCCTCGCTGTGCTGCATGATCAGGGCATAGATGCGCTCATAAATCCGCGGCACCGAGATCAGCACGGTTGGCCGCACCTGCTTCAGGTCGTCGGGAAGCTGCTGCACCGATCGCGCATAGGCGACGCAGGCGCCGGCGACGATCGGATAGTAGTAGCCGCCGGTGCGCTCGAACGTGTGCGACAGCGGCAGGAAGGACAGGAAGATGTCGTCCGGGCTGGCGGCGATGCGCGCGTGGATCGCCTTGACGTTCGCGATGATGTTCCCGTGCGAGAGCATGACACCTTTTGGCCGTCCGGTCGTGCCGGAGGTGTAGACGATCGCGGCAAGATCATCCGGCTGGAGCGGCACGTCGGCGATGTCCGTCTCGGTCTTCGGTCCGGGCTCCAGCCAGGATTTCAGCGCCGCGACGCGATGATCGGTTGCTGCCGGGTTCTCCGTACCTTGCTGATCTGCGCAGATGACACGCTTGAGCGTGTCGGTCGGCGCGCCCGCGCTGGCGAGGATCCGCCAGCGATCGATGGTGTCGACCAATAGCAGCGACGCCGCGGAATCCTTGAGGATGTAGACGATGCTCTCAGGATTATCGATCGCATGCATCGGCACCGGCACGAGGCCCCGCGACAATGCGGCCTGGTCCATCGCGATATGCTCGATGCCATTGGGCATCAGGATCGCAACGCGCTCGCCGGCTGCGAATCCCTCGGCGGCCAGCGCGCGCCGCCAGCGGTCGAATTCGCCATCGATCTCGTGCCAGGAATGGCTGACCCAGCGGCCGGCCGCTGCGTCGAAATGCCGGTAGGCCTCTGCGTCCGGGCTTACGCGGATACGCCAACGCAGAAGCTCAGGCAGCGTGCGGACTTCCGCAAGCTTGTCCGGCGCGCCAGCTTGCGGGATCAAAGGGGCGCCGGACCGTTTCTCAACCTCCACATGGCCTCCGCACGACGTTAAGCATCAAACAAACGTGTAGACCCGTCGCACGGGGGCTACCTCATATGTTTGACCTAGCGCAAGAACAGGTATGTCGGCGGCGGTTGTGCACCGGCGGCGGCCTTATTCCTCCAGTGTGAAGCCGACCCGCAGCGTGACCTGGTAGTGACGGACGGCGCCATTTTCGATGTGGCCTCGCGTCTGCACGACTTCGAACCACTTCATCTCGCGAATGGTCTTTGCGGTGCGGCTGACGGCGTTCTGGATCGCATCCTCGATGCTCGTCTCCGACGATCCGACAAGATCCAGGATCTTGTAGACGTGGTCCTTCTCGCCTGTCGTGGGCATGGCAAACCTCCTTGTGGTTCAGGTCAAGCGTGGCGCATCCGGAGCTACTCCGTCGGCCCGGGATCATTCGGCATTGGCGCCGCGTCCATTCTGAACAAGCTCACAGCCATCGGAGTTCCATCCGATTTGCTTCGGTCCGCTCCGGGCAATCTCGATCGACGCACCGCGCTTGCGCCATGCGCCGGCGAGATCGGAGCGCGTTACGAACGTAACCGACTGTCCGGTGCCGCGAAATAGAGCTGAAACTGCGCGCCGGCAGCATTCCGCTTCTGCACGAGCCGGAATTGTAAAAGCGGAGAGTGGACGATGACGGAAAAGATCAGCACCAAGGAGTTTTCTGCTGGCTCCTCTGGCGACCAAATCCCGACGCTTACCTTGAAGGAACTTGAAGCGGATCCTCACGCTGTATTCCGTGGCTACCGCAAGCAACATCCGGTAGTGCTGCACGAGAGCGGCGGATATTTCGTGCTGCGCTTTTCCGATGTTGACCGCCTGAGCAAAGACCCGCGCTTCGGCCCCACCGGAACGAGCTTTCCCGAGATGCAGGGCCTCGACAATGGTGCGATGTTCGATATGTTCGACCATGGCATGCTGACGGCCGACGGCGATATACATCGGCGTCGCCGTGCGCCGTTTTCGCGATTATTTGCCGCCCGTGCCATTACTGAGATGCGTCCGAGCATTCGCCGCACTGCCGAGAACCTCATCGAGGGGTGGTACGGAGATGGCAAAGTCGATTTCTTCGACGAGTTCGCCGCCCAAATGCCGGCCCGCGTGATTGCCGATCTTTTTGGACTCCCGCGCGAGGATATCCCGGCATTTACGCTGTTGGTCTATGAGGTGACCAAGTTCTTCAGTTTCGGCCTGACTCCCGATGACATCTCCGGGATCGAGAAGGCGGGGCAACAGCTACGCGAATACGTCGACGAAATCCTCGACGAACGCCGCCGCCGCCCGCGCGGGGATTTCCTGTCCACATTCCTAGCGGCCGCCGCCGAAAGCGGTGAAATGTCCCCCGAGGAGATACTTTACCAGATATTCCAACTGATCGTCGGAGGCACCGATACCACCAGGGTCGCAATCGCAATGCAGGTCGCGCTTCTGCTTCAGCATCGCGACCAATGGGCGGAGGTGTGCCGCGATCCCGCCAGCGTTTCAGGCGCGGTCACCGAAGCGATGCGTTTCGAACCGAGCGTCGCGGGGGTCGCGAGAGCCACAAGGGAGGATGTCGACGTCGGCGGGACCGTCATCCCCGCCGGCCAGTTCGTCACATTATCGACCATGTCGGCCATGCGTGATGAGATGGCCTACGACCGTCCTGATATCTTCGATATTCATCGCAGCAACCAGCCACGGCTGCATCCGATCTTTGGCTATGGTGCGCATCGGTGCATCGGTGAGGCAATCGCCCGCGCCGAATTGGAGGAAAGCCTCAGCGCGATCGCCGCCCGCATACCGCAGCTCACGTTGGATGTACCGCCGAAAATCAGCGGCCATTTCGGAATCCGTCGCGTCGATGCCATGCGGCTTTCTTGGAAGCCGTAAAATTGTCCGGCAAAGATCCGCGCTGCAGGCGCCGGCGCGACCGCAACTGGCTGGATAGCCGGCGGCTGCGGTCTGCCAGCTCGTCCGCTTCGAAGTCGACGGCGGCGGCGGCCAGACGATAGCTGCCGATCATGCCGATGACATCCGCGGCCGAGACCTGTGGCCGGGCGCCGTCCGAGTCGCACTGGAGCGATGGGCTTGCGATGGTCCGTCTGGTTGCGGCGTCGACGCAGACCGCCTGGTACGCCTCCCGCTGGGGCCTGATGACGATCACACAGTGCCGGTTCGCGGAGTACGGCACGCGGAAACTCAAGTAAGAGACGGTCATCGTCGGTCCTGTCTGCGGGCAAGGCTCCGCCGTTCGCAGACGAGGACGTCTGCGCCGATTGTTTCCTGGAATCGAGAAGGGCTACGTGCCGGTTTCGCTAGCCTGCCGCGCCAGGCGGCGCGAGCGGAGGATGGGGTGTCGTGCTCATGCCCCAACGGATACCGGCAATTTTTGAAAAGTCGCTTCGAGATTTCCGTAAAATTGAATGCAACCGGAAGATTGTCGCCGGCCGGCGCCCCAGCTCCGACGATGCCGCATTAGATCTCTTGGACCAGATTGTTCCTGACGGCAGTGTGGAATCGATCGTCGTGCTCTCGATACTGCTTTGACCCCTCAATCGCCTCTCAACGATGAGAGCGCTTCGCGCGCTTTGGCGGCCGCCGAAATCGTTGCGGCCATGATGGGAAGTCCGTCACGTCATCTATCTGCTTCATGCAAAGAATGGGCGGCGCGCCGTTCGAGGGATGCAAATCGAGACCTTACAGAGTTGGCGGTCAGAGCCGTCGATCGAGTCGGTAACGACTCGGAGACGCAAGAGCTGATGCAAGAAGGCGAGGGAAGGAGTTTGCAGGATTGGCAGGCGAGTGTAGCGGATCTCAAGGCACAGCTTATCAGCCGGTGACAACACCCTTGTGTGTCCCACGACAGCAGCGCATCCCGCAATCCTTACGGATCGAGTTCGGTGTCCCAGTACAGGTAGTCGAGCCAGCTATCGTGCAGGTAGTTCGGCGGAAACAGGCGGCCGTTGCGGTGGAGCTGGTGCACGGTCGGCGCGAATGGCGTCTGCTTTGGAAACATCTTGGCCTGCTGCGGCGTCAGGTTGCCCTTCCTGAGGTTACAGGGCGAGCATGCCGCGACCACATTCTCCCAGGTGGTCTGGCCGCCTTTGCTGCGCGGGATGATGTGGTCGAACGTCAGGTCCTCGGGCGAATTGCAGTATTGGCAGGCGAAACGATCGCGCAGGAAGACGTTGAAACGGGTGAACGCCGGATGCGTGGTCGGCTTGACGAAGGACTTGAGCGAGACGACGCTGGGAAGCTGGATTTCAAAGGACGGGCTGCGTACCGCCCGGTCGTAATATTCAACGATGTTCACGCGATCGAGGAAGACTGCCTTGATCGCATCCTGCCACGACCATAGCGACAGGGGGTAGTAACTCAGCGGCCGGAAGTCCGCATTCAGGACCAGTACCGGCCAACCGCCTTGCGAGACATGTGCGTTCAAGTAACGCTCCCGGCCTCCATATCGCTGCGAAGCAGCATGCACTGACATACTACATGCAGCGTGACGGCATTGTGAAGAGCATTGAGCCGTTTATCCTGCACTGCGCTGCCATGATCCCGCCGTGATTGCCACCCTCCTGCAAGGCCCGTAAAGGGGGCCCAGATATCCTCCTGAGCCGGCGTCAGCAATGCGCACCACGTCACGCTACTTCGAGGCACCGCGCCGGCTGCGCGCCTTCGTGCGCGCGCACGAGACGAGCCTCGTGGTCCTGGCGGCGCTGACCGGAACCATCGGCGGGCTGGTGGTGGCCGCCATGAGCGGCGCGGTTTCGGTGCTGCATGTGGCGCTGTTCGACCTGCCGTTCGGGGAGCGGCTTTCCAGCCAGATCAGCCTCGACCCGCTGCGCGCCGTGCTGGTTCCGAGCCTGGGCGGGCTGTTGCTGGGGCTGGCTTTCCTCGCGCTGGCGCGCTGGCGGCCGGGGCGCGAGATCGACCCGATCGAGGCCAATGCCCTCTATGGCGGGCGGATGTCGTTTCGCGGCAGCGTGATCGTGGCATTGCAGACGATCTGGTCCTCCGGGGTCGGCGCTTCCGTCGGGCTGGAGGCGGGTTACACCCAGCTTTCCAGCGGCATCGCGGCCTCGCTCGGCCGCGGCTTTCACCTGCGCCGCATCGACCAGCGCATCATGGTCGGATGCGGAGCGGCGGCGGCGATCGCCGGCGCCTTCGGCGCGCCGCTGGCCGGCGCCTTCTATGCTTTCGAACTTGTGATCGGCGGCTACACGCCCGCGAGCCTGGCGCCGGTCGGGGTTGCCGCTGTCGCCGGCTATTTTGTCGCACATTCCTTCAGCGTACTGACGCTGGGAATAGGCGTCGATACCGTCGGCGATGTGCTGGGGCGCGACCTCGCCATCGCGGCGCTGCTCGGCGTGCTGGGGGCGCTGTTCGGCATCGCGATCATGCGCGGCGTCACGCTGTGCGAGACGCTGCTCGGAAAGACAAGGCTCTGGCCGCCGCTGCGTCCGGCGCTCGGCGGTTTCGCCGTCGGGCTGATGGCGCTGCTGACGCCGCAGGTGATGTCCTCGGGGCATGGCGCGCTGCATCTCGGCGGCATCGTGTCGATGCCGTTCGTCTTCATGGCCGGCGTGCTGATCCTGAAGGCGATGGCCTCGATCGTCTCGCTCGGCAGCGGGTTTCGCGGCGGCCTGTTCTTCGCCACGCTGTTCATGGGCGCGCTGGGCGGCCGGCTGTTCGCCGCCGGTTGCGACATGCTGTGGCCGGGCCTCAATCTCGATCCGGACGTCTATGCGGTGATCGGCATGAGCGCGCTGTCGGCGTCGGTGATCGGCGGACCGCTGACGATGTCGTTCATCGCGCTGGAATCGACCGGCAATCTCTGGCTCACCACCGCGGTGCTGGTCTCCGTCATCATCTCCACCATGCTCACGCGGGAACTGTTCGGCTATTCATTTGCGACCTGGCGGCTGCATCTGCGCGGCGAGACCATCCGCAGCGCCGCCGATATCGGCTGGATCCGCGATCTCACGGTGGACAAATTGATGCGCCGGGACATGACGACGGTGCATGCGGACATGCCGATCGAAGAGTTCCGCAAGCAGTTTCCGCTCGGCTCCAAGACGCAGGTGGTCGCGGTCGATCGCGAGGGGCGTTACGCCGGGCTGGCATTGATCGCGGAAGCGCATGCGCCCGATATCGACATGAACAAGGGCCTCGCCGGCATCCTGCGCCACAGCGACGTGGTGCTGCATCCGAGCATGAACATCCAGGAAGCCATTGCGGTGTTCGATGCGGCCGAAGCGGAATCGCTCGCCGTGGTCGAGGAGGGCGCCGAGCGCTGTCCAATCGGCGTCCTCACCGAAGCGCATGCAATGCGGCGTTATGCCGAGGAATCCGAGCAGCGTCGGCGCGAGGTGATCGGCGAGGCCTGACCGCGGACAGCAAGCCGGAACGCGATTGGTCATGCGCAGCTTGATTTCGTCCTCCGCCTCGGTATACCTTCCCCACATGATGTTCATGTCCACATTCTTCCCGCTGATCTGAACGGCCCGAAGTCGTTCCGGCGCATCCGCGCCGATCAGATCAACACGGCTCCGCCGACGCGAGTAGCCGAACGGAGAATGTGGAATGCATAAAGCCGAGCACGTCGGCCTGACTTCTTGTCAAGTCGAGGCCTTTATCACTGACGGTTTCATCAAAATCGAAAATGCCTTCAGCACCGACCTTGCGAAGCAATGCCGGGACGAACTGTGGGCGGATATTGGTCTGTCGCCAGACCAGCCAGAGAACTGGAGTCAACCGGTTGTTCGGGTGGGCTACAAGGCTTCGCCGCCCTTCGTTGCAGCCGCCAACACGCCGCTTCTGCACAGGGCCTACGATCAGCTTGTTGGCGAGGATCGCTGGCTTGCGCCCAAAGCCCTCGGGACCTTCCCGATCCGCTTTCCCTCGTCAGAGCCTCCCGGCGATGATGGCTGGCATGTGGACATGAGCTTTGGCGGAGACAATCCGGATTTCATGGAGTGGCGGGCCAACGTGAAGAGCAGCGGACGGGCATTGCTGATGCTCTTCCTGTTCTCGGATGTTGGTCCCGATGATGCGCCCACGAAGGTCCGGAAAGGCTCGCACGCCACCATCGCGCGGGAGTTGCTGCCCTATGGCGAAGCGGGCGCGACGCTGAGGCAGCTCTCCGCCCACGGCTACGCCTCGACGGAAGGTTGCCAGGTTGAACTGGCGACTGGTGCGGCAGGCACGGTCTATCTATGCCATCCGTTCCTGGTCCACGCCGCGCAACCTCACCGCGGGAGACGTCCACGGTTCATGGCTCAACCGCCGCTGCTGCCGCGGGGTGAGTTTGATCCGGGCTTGCCGCCGTCGCCGGTTCAGGTCGCGATCCGTCAGGCTTGCGGGCTAAGGTTCTGATCAACACCAGCGAATTTTCTTCACCTCTCCCGCTTGCGGGAGAGGTCGGCGCATAGCGCCGGGTGAGGGCTCTCTCCACAGGGTCGAACAGCGTGTATCGCGGAGCCCCACCCCAGCCCTCGCCCGCAAGCGGGAGAGGGAGTGCAGTGTCCACCGCGGACGCGATTCGAGTTGATCTCATCCCGCCCTAAGCCGGAATCTTCTCCAGCTTCTGCAGACAGCGCGCCACCCTCACTCTGGCCGGCATCTCGGTCTCGGGAAAGCTGGTCTTCCAGTCGGTGACGCCGACCTCGCCGACATAGATGTCGCCCCTGGAGTCCAGCGCGATGCCGTGCGGCGCCAGGAATTTTCCGGTCTCGATACCGGGGCCGTTCTCGCCGCCGAGCCGCGCGATGCGGTTGCCCTTGGCGTCGACGATGGTGAGCCGGGGTCCGAGATTAGGCACTTTGCGGTTGACCGCGAGACCGGGGCCGAGTTCGCCGATCACGAAATTCGGTTGCCTGCCGCCGCAACAGCAGAGCGCACAGGGACGGTGCAAATTGTTCCACTGCGTCTCGTATCGGCCGTCGCCATCGAACACCTGCACGCGGTGGTTCTCGCGATCGGCGACATAGACAAAGCCGTCGGCGTCGGTCGCGATGTTGTGGACGATGTTGAATTGGCCGGGATCGGTGCCGGGCTCGCCCCAGCTCTTCATCAGCTTGCCGTCGGGCGTGAATTTGTGGACGCGAGCATTGCCGTAGCCGTCGGAAACATAGATCTCGCCCTTCGGCGACAGCGCGGTGTGGGTGCAGCGGTTGAACGGCTCTCCGCTCATGAACGGCGCGGGCTTGCTGGGGATGCCGATCGTGAGCAGCACCTTGCCCTCCGCCGAGCATTTGCGCACGGTATGGTCGCCGTCGTCGGTGCAATAGAGGTTGTCATCGGCATCGATGTGCAGGCCATGGGCGCGCGAGAATAAGCCTTCGCCCCAACTCCGCAGGAAATTGCCCTCGCGGTCGAACACGACCATCGGGTGCTCACCGCGGTTGAAGACATAGATACGGTCCTTGCTGTCGACCGCGACGGAGGCGACGTCGGTAAGCTGCCAGCCGTCGGGCAGCTTGGCCCAGTTCTCCACCACGCGGTAGCGATGCTCGCCTGAGCCGAGGATGGTCGGCATGTGATGTCCTCCCCCAAATTCGCAGTCATTCCGGGATGGTCCGAAGAACCAGACCCGGAATCTCGAGATTCGGGGTTCTCGCTGCGCGAGCCCCGGAATGACGGTATGAATTACGCGAACGTCGCCCGCGGCCCGACGTCGCGCGGCAGCAGGCCCTCTTCGATCGCCTTGATCTGCAGCGCCAGGTGCTTCGAGCCGATCCGGCATTGCGCCAGTCCGCCGGCGATCAGCCAGAGGCCCATCTGGCCGGTCCGGGTATACATGTTGCGGAGCTCCTGCTCCTCGCCAAAGCCCCAGATCGTGCCGACGCGGTCGGCGACTTCGGCGCCGAACAGTTTCTTCACCAACTCTTCCTGGCGCTTGTAGCCGGTCGCGAGCACGACGAGGTCGGCGGCGATCAGTTCGCCGTTCTTCATCCTGGCGCCGTCGGCCGCGAACGTCTCGATGTCGGAGAATTGCCTCAGCGCGATCTCGCCCTTGACGATCAGGTCGGAGCAGCCGACGTTGAAATAATAGCCGCCGCCGCGGGTGAGATATTTGAACTGCCAGCCGGTATTGTCCTCGCCGTAGTCGAGCTTGAAGCCGACGCGTGCCAGGCCCTCGAGCAGGTCCTTGTCGAGCGCCTTCGACTTCTCCGTCACCATCGCATGGCTCTTGCGCCCCAGCTTCAGCGGCATCGACATCGCAATCAGGTCGTTATCGTCGAGCGTCCCGTCATTGTAGGGCGCGTAGACGAGCTGCGCCGAGGGCTCGATGCTGACCACCAGCGTCGGGCTGCGCTGCACCAGCGTCACGCTGGCGCCGCTGGAATAGAGGTCCTGCGCGATATCGTGGCCGCTATTGCCGGTGCCGATGACGATGGCCCGCTTGCCCTTCCAGTTCTCGCCGTCGTCATAGCCGCTGGAATGCATGACCTTGCCGGAAAAGTCCTTCAGGCCGGGAATATCAGGCACGTTCGGAATGCCGCTGACGCCGGTGGCGAGCACCACATGGCGCGGGTGCATCTCACGCTTCGTGCCGTCGGCACGGCGCAGCGTCACCGTCCAGCGGCCTTCGTTCTCGTCGTAGTGTCCGCCCTCGAATTCGGTGCTGGTCCAGAAGTTCAGCTCCATGGCGTCGACATAGGCTTCGAACCAGTTGGCGAGCTTGTCCTTCGGGATATAGGTCGGCCAGTTCGGCGGGAAGTGCATATAGGGCAGGTGGTTGACCTGCACCTGGTTGTGCAGCGTCAGTGCGTGATAGCGCTTGCGCCAATTGTCGCCGATGCGCGCCTCGCGGTCGACAATCAGCGTATCGACCTGCAACTGCTTCAGCCGCGCGGCGATGCAGAGCCCGCTCTGGCCGCCGCCGACCACGAGCACGGTCGGATCGCGGTCAGCATAGTCGGTCGACGCCTTGCGCAGATCGAGCCAGTTCGGCCCGCGGAAGTCGCGCGAATAGGCGTTGCCGCGCGGGCGGTTGACGCCGAGCTGCTCCTCGAAGCCCTTGAGCTCACCGAGCTCGGTCAGGAGAGTCCAGGCCTTCAGCGTGTTGCCGTCGGTGGCGTCAGGGATCAGGCGAACGATGCCGCTGCCGCGACCATCAGCGGTCTCGAACTTGAACATCGCCTCGATCGCATGGGTGCCGGCCCGCGTCACCCTGCGTGGCGCGCGGCGATCGGGGTCGATCGCAAAGCGACGCGGTGCGGCGCGGCCGGCATGCCGCTTCAGCTCGGCAATGATCGCGTCCGCACCGTCGATGGTCTGGATGTTCCAGCTCAGCGCCAGTATGTCGCGCCAGAAACTATCGGGGAGGAACAGGAAATCGAGCGAACCGTCGGCGGGCTTGCGAAGTGCGTCCTCGAATCGCGCGAGCCAAGTATCGGCGGCTACCGAGATGTCGTCGGTCTTGTCGAGCATGAGCGTTCCCCGTCACGGCCGTCTTCGCGGCGTATTCCATTGCAGCCTATACCTATTCGGCGGACTGCAGAAAGAGCGTGACGGGATGTCGGCTATTCCGAGAGCGACAGGATATGTCCCAGTTCCGGCGGAACGCGCCCTGCCAGGGTATCGAGATAGGCTGCTTGAACGGCCGCCGGTCCGCGGCCTTCGATCACCTTCAGCCATTGTTCGAGCTTTGGCGCGAAGCCTGACCAGGCGGCGCTGAAACGTTTCTCGATGCCACCGGGTCCCCATTCTCTCGCACGCACGCGGATCTGCTCGGGCGCGGAGAACCAGGTTGGCTTGGCGCCTGGCAGTTCCGGCTCGGTCTCCGCTGAGCGACGATGCGTCAGTCCGACGCGCGCCGAATATTTCATCTGCGCGCCGAAATGCCGGTGCAGCGTCTCGCGCAGGTCGCTGTTGCCTGCCATGTCCACGAACGCCGTCGGCTTATCGGACGGCAGGGACGCGAGGCGATCATAGGTGATGACCTCGTCGTAGCAGCCGAGCAACTTTACGAATCCGCTATTCGCCGATGACGTCAGGCCGATCACCTTGATGCCCGTGGTGTGCAGGAGATGCGCGAGGCCGAAGGCGGTCTTGCTGGACGCGGAGGAGAGCATCACGTTCTCCGCGCCGAAAAATCCGTTCTCGGCGAGGAAGTCGTCGACCAGGAACGACAGCATGAACAGCGGCCGCAGCAGGGCCTGGTAATCACCCTGCCGTCCCGCAAAGGCAGGATTGCCGCTCACGCGCGCATAGGCGTTGTAGACCGGCGCCACGCCCTGCCGATGCGCAGCGCCGTCGCGCAGGCCGCCTTTGCTGACATCGGCGGCCTCGATCACAAGATGCGTCCCCATCGGGAAGTAGCCGAACAGCCGTTCGCCTTCGGCGACGTTCGGATGGCGGGAGGCGATCACCTCGCCGAATCCCCACACCGGAATGTTGCCAAATCCTTCCGGTGCAGGGAACAACTGCCAGTATTTGAGTTCGTCGCCGACCATCGCGTAGGTGATGTTGTTTGCGGTCAGCGCAAAACTCGTCACCTTGGTCAGCAATATCTCGCTCGGAAGCGCGGCGACATCAGGCAGCGTCCGCTCGATGAACTTGCATTGGTTGAGATCGTTGCGGGCGACGACGAAGTCGGTCGATGTCATGAGGGCGGCTCCGGCTCTTGACGCGCCGCCATCTTTGCGTCGAGTGATGAATGTTTTGCAACAGCAACATAGTTTAAAACGCTGTTCGCATCTCGCTGATCCGATGCAGCGGACGTCGGCCTGACAAGCCGCTTGAAATTGTGGGTCCGAGGGAGACGCGGGGCCGCCCTTTTTGCCTTGAAGGCAGTCAGCATGAACGCGACAGTGGTGCTAACGACATAAATAAGCATGCTTGTCTCTCGTTAAGCGGAACGCGGCAACGGAATGGCGGAAGCGAAGACATTGTCGGGATCGTAGCGGCGCTTGATCTCGATCAGCCGTCCGGCGTTGCCGCCGTAGCTCTGGCCTGCGCGATCAAGCTCATCCCTGGCGAGAAAGTTCGGATAGCCACCGGGCAGCGCCGAGACGAAACGCTCGCGGGTGGTGCGTGCCCAGTGCCGGTGCCGCGGTTCGTCGCTGGCGTCGGATCGGTCCGGGAAGCTTGCCAGGATCTCGACCAGCAGGTGATCGCGACGCAGCCCGAACGCCGTCGCGTTCTTCGCGACACGGGACGCCGCGCCGCGGAATTCGTGGGTGATGATCGCGCAGCCCGGCGACACGGTGTTCTCCATCGCATGGATGAACACGTCGATGGCATCGCGGTCGAGCGCCGGCAGCCAGCAACTGTCCATCACGGTCTGCAATCCGTTGACGATGTAGGGATCGAACATGCCGAGCAGAGCCGCGTAGGATTGCCGTTCGATTCCGCCTGCGAGCAGCGTTCCCAGCTTGGCGAAGGGTTGAAGCCTTGCTTCGCCTTCTTCGGGCCGGCCGCTCCAGGTTGGAATGACCAGGACCACCACCGCGCCGCTTGGATCGGCGATGAGCGTGTGCTGCACCGTCAATTCGTCCGGCGCCGACGCCATCAATGCGCTGCACCGTTCCAGCACCGCGCGGGCCTCGGAAAAGGAATAGACGAGCATGCCGGAATGAACGCTCGGCAGTTCATGGACGCGATGGCGCATCGCCGTCACCACGCCGAAATTGCCGCCGCCGCCGCGCAGCGCCCAGAACAGATCGGCGTTGCTCTCGCCGTCGGCATGCACGATGCGGCCGTCGGCCAGCACGATCTCGGCGGCGAGCATGTTGTCGATCGCCAGGCCGAAGCGTCCGATCAGCGGACCATAGCCGCCGCCGAGCGTGAGTCCGGCGATGCCGACGCTCGAAACCGATCCTGCCACCACGGCCAGCCTGAACGGGTCGGTGACAGCGGTCACATCGGCGGCGCGAGCGCCACCCGCAACCGTGGCGCTGCGGCCGTCGGCGCCGAGCACGACGCTGCGCATGCCGCTCAAGTCGAGCACCACGCCCTCGCAGAGCGCGCGGCCCGCCCAGTCGTGGCCGCCGCCGCGAACCGATAATGGCAGCTCGCGCTCGCGCGCGGATCGGATCGCGGCCTGGACGTCCTCGGCGGTTCGGCAATGCACGACCGCGCCAGGCGTGACGCCGACCTGCTTTGCCCAGATGCTGGTCGCCGCCGCATAGCGATCATTACCGGGCAATGACACCAATCCAGGCAGATCCTCGCTCAGACCGCGACAGGCGGCATCGATCGCAGCAGACATGGCTTCGCTCTCCTCTGATCGGCGCGAGCGGAGTGCTCGGCGTTCTCAGCCGGTTTACGGAGAAGCGGACTGGGCGTTCGTGAAGATTCCTGCGCTTTTGCGGGTACGCGTTCAGGCGAACTCGGAGGGAGGAACGCCGTAGACGCGGCGGACCCATCGCGACAAATGGCTCTGGTCCGAAAACCCGGTGTCGGCCGCGATTTCGGCGAGCCCCATTCGTCCTTCGCGCATATGCCGGGCCGCCGCCTGCAGGCGCAGATGGACGACGTAGCGATACGGCGTCATGCCGACCGAGCGGGCGAACACGCGCGAGAAATGGAACGAGCTGCGGCCGGCGAGCGCGGCGAGGTCGGCGACTTCGATCGGCTCGGCGAGATTGGAGAGCACATAGTCCCTGATCCGCTGCAGCGCGCGTTGACCCAACCGGCCTCGCGCTGGGTTTCCGGGCGCCGACGTATAGCTGGACACCAGGCGGCCGATGAAACGGCTGGCGGCTTCGCTCCAGAACAACGGACCGTTCGGATAGCCTTGCGCACTCTCCGCAACCAGCGACTGCGCCGTGTGCTGAAGCATCTGATCGTATCCCGACAGCCGCTCGGGAAGCTCGGCTTCGAGCGCGGAATCTTCCGCGGCGGCAAGCGCGAGCTGGCTCGGCTTGACGGCGATCAGCAGCATATCGGCGGTGTCGTCGGCGTCGGCGGAGCAGTCTGCGCCGGCCGGAGAGATCGCCAGCGCGCCTTGGCCCGTCTCGTGCCGCAGCCGTCGTCCGGCTATCCGGCAATCGAGCCGCAGATGGGGCGACATCTGAACGAAGACGAGGTGCTGTTCGGTGGCGCCGCTGAAATGGGCCCCGCCATCGAATAGCGCCCGCAACACGCGGACACCGCTTTCGCCCCGCGGACCATCCGCTTGGGATATGATAGGTGGCTCGCCGTCTTTTCGAGCCCAGCGCACTTGACCGAACTTCGACACGTGGAATCGCGCTCCGCCAAGCGGTGCATGAAACAAGGCCTGCTAAGTTGGGCGCGGATGGCGGCTGCGAAAGGGCGGCGAAGCCGCTCCTAACGCACACGTGAAAAGGCGTGACAACGCTTTTGTCATCAAACGGCGGCGGCCTGGAGCAGTCCGTCGCGATAGAGATCGCGCAGCTTGCGCTTGAAGATCTTGCCGGTGGCCTCGCGCGGCAGCGCGTCCATGAACTGGATGTCCTTCGGCACCTTGAAGTTGGCAAGCTTGCCGCGCAGAAAATCCTGCACGGTGGCGATCGAGAGCGCAGCGCCCGGCTCCGGCTCGATGCAGGCGAATAGCCGCTCGCCATATTCGTCGTCGGCGACGCCGAACACCGCGCAGTCGCGCACGCCTTCCATGCCGATCAACGCGTTCTCGATCTCCGCGGGATAGATGTTGACGCCGCCGGAGATCACCATGTCGCGCTTGCGGTCGCACAGGAACAGGTAGCCGTCCTCGTCGAGATAGCCGACGTCGCCGACGCTGATGAGGCCCTCGCGCCCGGCGTCGGCGCGCGCCTTGGCGTTGCCGTGATAGTCGAAATCCGGGATCGCCGTCTGGCGCATAAAGATCTCGCCGGCCTCGTTGACGTCGCATTCCGTCCCGTCGGGGCGGAAGATCTTCACGATGCCGCCTTCGATCACGCGGCCGACGGTGCCCGGCTTTGCGAGCGCCTCCGCCGCTGAATGCCAGACCGGGATCCCGGTCTCGGTGGAGCCCAGATATTCGTTCACCACCAGTCCCCACCAATCGATCATCGCGCGCTTCACAGCCGGCGGACAGGGGGCGGCGCCGTGAATGACGAAGCGCAGCGAGGAGACGTCGTAGCGGCGCTTCGTTTCCTCCGGCAGCCGCAGCAGCCGCACGAACATCGTCGGCACCATGTGCATGTGGGTGACGCGGTAGCGCTCGACGAGTTGCAGCAGATCCTCGGGGTCGAAGCGCGGCTCGAGCACGATGGTGCAGCCGCAGCGGAACGCCAGCATGCCGTAGCTGTGCGGCGCCGAATGATACATCGGCCCGTTCATCAGCACGATCTGGTTGTCGTTCGGCTTGATGCCGTAGGCGATCGCGCTGACGCGGGCGGCCGCGGCCTGCAGTTCCGGCGGCATCGGCTTGCGCCGTACCCCCTTCGGCTGGCCGGTGGTGCCCGAGGTGTAGAACATCGGCGAAGCGCCGATCGGGGCATCGATCAGGGGCGCATGGGTGTCGCGCCAGCGGTCCCAGTCGGTCAGGTCTTCGGGCACCTGTGTCAGCGCCGGCGAGACGCCATAGGCTGCGGCGATCTCGGGCGGCGTCGCCACGACCAGAAGCTTGAGGCCGGCGGGCAGCCCGTCGCGAATCTGCGGCAACAGATCAGCATGACAGATCAGGACATCAGCGTCACTGTCGGCAAGGATGTAGGCGACCTCGTCGGCTTTCAGGTGCCAGTTGATCGGCACGATCGGGCTGCCGATCGCGGCGGAGGCGGCCACTGCCTCGAACAGCGCGAAATCATTGCGCAGCATCATGGCCACTGGCCGGCCATCGCGCACGCCGAGCGCGCGCAACCCGGATGCCGCGCGCGCGATGCGCTCGTTGATCTCGCCATAGCCGATCCGGCGTTCGCCGCTGATGATCATGCTCACATCCTCAATCTTTTGCGATCGGGTTAGCGGTCATCCAGGATCTCGCCGAAAGCGACCCAGCTCTTGCCGTTGAAGCGCCGCAACTGCAACTGCTGGAACGGCAGATAATCATCCGGACCGGTCGATACAGTCATGCCCGGCAATAATAACGGCAGCTTGACCTCGCGCAGCGAGGTGGCCTGGCGCAGGATGTTGTCGCGGCTGAAATCGTCCTTGCATGCCCTGAGCACGGCCATCAGAAGCGTCGCATAGTGGTACCCGGCGGCGTAGTTGGAATTGTTCAGGTCGGCGTTCGGCAGATACTGCTTCATGAACGCGAAATATTGCTTCACGCCTGCGTCATCGGCCCACTGCACGTCCATCGTGTCCTTTTGGTTGCTCGAAGAGATCAGGCCGACCGCATTCTCCAGTCCCGCCGGCTCCAGGAATGAGATCGAGGAGGCCGAGGTCGGCACGAAGAACAGCTCCGGCTTCCAGCCGAGCTCAGCGACACCCTTGATCGACTGCGAGGTGAATTTGCCGAGCACCACGGCGAACAGCACGTTGGCGCCGGAGGCTTTCAATGTCGCCAGCTGCGAACTGATCGTCGGTGCGCTGGTTTCGTAGCTCGCCTCCGCGACGATCAAGCTGGCGGCCTTGGGTCCGAGCGCGCGCTTGAAGCCTGCGACATAGTCGCGGCCGAAATCGTCGTTCTGGGAGAGGATCGCGATCGTGGCGTCGGGCTTGGCCTGCAGCACATATTTGGCATAGACGACGCCTTCGGATTCGTAGGCGGCCATGCCAGGCATGGTCCAGGGAAAGTTCTTCGGGTCCGCCCATTTGGTAGCGCCGCTGAGCAGGAATAGTTGCGGCACCTTCTTGCCGTTGAGGTAGCGGTGCACGGCGCTGTTGGTCGCGGTGCCGAGCGAGCCGAAGATCATCAGCACTTCGTCCTGCTCGACCAGCTTGCGGGTCTGCTCGACCGTCTTCGGCGGCGAATACGCGTCGTCCAGCGTGATGAACTTCACCTTGCGGCCATTGATGCCGCCTTCGGCATTGACCTTCGCGAAGTAGGCTTCCTGCGTCCGCCCGATGGTGCCGAAGCCCGAGAGCGGCCCGCTATAGGGCAGGGTCTGCCCGATACGGATGTCTTCCTTCTCATCGGCGAAGGCTGTCGTCGCGCCCAGGGCAAACAGAACGGCCAACATGTGCCGCAGCTTCATGGTCTCTCTCCCGCTGATCAAAAGTGCTTTGTTGATTTTTAGCGGCTGATGCCGCTTCTCCCTCGCCCCGCTTTTGCGGGGAGAGGTAAGATCTCACTCAGGCGCTCGCGCGTCTCAGGAAATCGCTGCTCGCGTCGGCGAATTCCGCCTTGAGCCGCGCCACCAGTTCGGCGACCGGCGGCGCGTCGGTGATCTGGCCGATGCCCTGGCCCGAACCCCAGATGTCGCGCCAGGCCTTGACCTTCATGTTGCCGCCGGAACCGAAATTCATCTTCGACTTGTCGGCGACCGGCAGGTTGTTCGGATCGAGCCCGGCGGCCGCGATCGACGGTCCGAGATAGTTGCCGTGCACGCCGGTGAACAGGTTGGAATAGACGATATCGTGGGCCGCATGTTCGGTCAGCGCCTCCTTGTAGCGCGGATCGGCATTGGCCTCTTCGGTCGCGATGAAACGGGTGCCCATGTAGGCGAGGTCGGCGCCGAGCGCGAGCGCGGAGGCGATGCTCCAGCCGTCGGAGATCGCGCCCGACAGCAGGATGGTGCCCTTGAACCATTGCTTGACCTCGCGCACCAGCGCGAACGGCGACAGCGTGCCGGCATGCCCGCCGGCGCCGGCGCAGACCAGGATCAGGCCGTCGACGCCCTGCTCGGCGGCTTTGCGCGCATGCTTGACGTTGATGACGTCGTGAAACACGACGCCGCCATAGGAATGCGTGGCCTCGACGATTTCCGATGGCGGCCGCAGCGAGGTGATGATGATGGGGACCTTGTGCTTGACGCAGGTTTCCATGTCGCGGATCAGCCGGTCGTTGGAGGCGTGGCAGATCTGGTTGGCGGCGTAAGGCGCAACCTTTCTGCCCGGATTCAGCGCTCTGTATTCGCCGAGCTCGTCCTCGATTTGCGTCAGCCATTCGTCGAGCTTCTCGGCCGGCCTGGCGTTCAGCGCCGGGAACGAGCCGACGATGCCGGCCTTGCACTGGGCGATCACGAGATCGGGCCCCGATACGATGAACAGCGGCGAGCCGACCACCGGCAATTCGAGACTGTTGGCGAGCGATGCTGGTAACGGCATGTCTGGTCCTCCCGGCGCTTGCGGCACTTATCTTGACGCTGTCAATATAGGGCTGGACGCGGTGCTGATGGCGTTCAATAATGAACAGTCGATCTATCAGGAATGAACGGGCTATCGACGCGAGGCAGTCGGTATGGATTGGGACCTCTGCAAGACCTTTGTCGCCGTGGCCGAGACCAGGAGTTTCGCCGGCGCCGCGCGCCGCCTGCGCGCCAGCCATCCGACCGTCGGGCGCAAGATCGCCGCGCTGGAGAAGCAACTCGGCACCCGCCTGTTCGCGCGCGCCAATGACGGATTGTCGCTGACCTCGCAGGGCCGCAAGTTTCGCGAGCACGCCGAGGCGATGGCGGCGGCCGCGCTGCGCGCCGAGGCGGCAGCTTCCGCAACCGGCGAGCAGGCCCGCGGGGTTGTAAAGCTGTCGATCGGCGCGACGCTGGCCGCGCACTGGCTGATGCCGCGGCTCGGGCCGTTCCTGCGCGATCACGACCACATCCAGCTCGAGATCATCACCCATCCGTTTCCGGCAAGCGTGCGCCGCCGCGAGGCCGACGTGGTGCTGCGGCCGGTCGATGCCGGCGAGGAGAATTTGATCGGGCGCAGGATCGGCCGGCTCGGCACCGGCTTCTACGCCTCGCGCGACTATGCCGCGCGGCGCAAGCTGCCGGAGCGCCGCGAGGAGTGGCGGGGCCACAGCATCATCGGTTTTGCCGACCAGGCATCGAATGCGCATCTGGCGCGCTGGAGCGATTTCATCACGCGGCAGGGAACGGTCGTGATGCGCTGCTCGTCGCAGGGCGACATGCTCGCCGCCACGCGCGCCGGGCTCGGCATCTCGGCGCTGTCATGCTTCGTCGCTGCGAGCTACCCGGATCTGGTGCGCGTCGCGCCGCAGAAGCTCGGCAGCGTCTCCGATCTCTGGCTGCTCGCGCATCCCGACCTGGTCGAGCTGCCGGCCGTGCGCGCCGTGACCAGCTTCGTCACCGTCTGTGCCCGCGAGGATCGGGTGCGGCTTCGCGGCTAGTGCTCCGTAGCAAAAGTCATTAGGCTCACAATCATGCGCCGGCGCCCCGTAAAGGTGACAGTCAACGACAGGATGCAGCGTGCATACCGCTACGTTCTCACCGAGCCTGCCGGTCGCAATTTCGATCCGGAATTTCGTCCCGAACTTACCCCGAAGCAGATGCTCGCGCTCGGCGTATTCTGCGGCAAGTACATGACCGACTGCCGCAAGGAATATCCTGAAAGCTGGTTTAGGGGCGCCCGACTTTCGCGTTCCGGACGCGACTGCTCGCTGAATTATTTCGGCGTCAACGCGAGCCAGCCTCTGTCGGTCTGGCGAAAGCAAGGATGGATCTATCCCGACGATCCGCGGGGATGGTTCCAGTGGTATTGCCGCTATTACATGGGCCGCCGAATACCGACGGAGGACGCGCGGCAGATCAGGCGCTGGAAAGCGATCCAGCGACATGTCGCACAGATCAAGCGCAGTTGCGAGCCGGGCGATCTGACGTGCAGGCCGCGGCAACGCCAGGCGTTGCTCCATTGGGCCTATGACAGCCGCAAACTTTGACCCGGGCTACGATCCCGCGTTCTCTTTCGAGCCCGCGATCACGCCTTCGCGTTTCTTCAGCACGCGGTAATAGGCCCACCACAGATGCGCGGCGGCGCCCCGCAGCGGGCGCCAGGGCTCCGCCAGCGGCGCCATCTGTTTGGCCGTCGGCCGCTCCTTCAACCCCAACCCGATCTTCACCGCTTCCTGTACGGCCAGATCGCCGGCCGGCCAAGCGTCGCCATGGCCGAGACAGAATAACAGGTAGATGTCCGCAGTCCATGGGCCGATGCCGGGCAGCGCGGTCAGCGTGTTGTGGGCGATGTCGGCGTCTTCGTTGGCGAGCACGTCGAGGTTCAGACGTTCGGCGGCGAGCTCGCGGGCGATGTGCTTCAGTGTCTTGATCTTCGCCGCGGACAGGCCGAGTCGGCCAAGGCGGTCGGCGCGCGCCTTGCTGATCGCGTCATGATGGAAGGGGTCGAACGCTTTGCTGACCCGACCCCAGATCGCCGCGGCGCTCGCGGTCGAAAGCTGCTGGCCGCAGACGATCGCGGCAAGCCCGGCAAAGCCCGGCTCGCGCTGTCGCAGCGCCGGCATGCCGGTGAGCTCCAGGATCGGCTTCAGCCGCTTGTCCTGCTTCACAAGTACGAGGATGGCGTCTTCCAGGTCCGTCTGGGTTTCGAAGTGAACGAGCATTTGAGGCGATTTCAAATCCGTCATGCGCGAGCGCCCGTCCCCGACCTGATCGGGGATGACCCCGCGCATCCATCTGCTATCGTAAGAGTCCTAGAGGATGGATTGCCGGGTCAAGTCCGGCAATGACGAATTCTAATACAATGCCGCCACCCGTTTTCCGATTTGCACCAAGCCCGAACGGCTATCTCCACCTTGGCCACGCTTTTTCGGCGCTGTTGAATTCTGATCTCGCGCGCGAGGCGGGGGGACGATTGCTGCTGCGGATCGAGGACATCGATCCAACGCGCTGCCGGGTGGAGTTCGAGACGGCGATCTACGAGGACCTTGCCTGGCTTGGCATCTTCTGGGAGACGCCGGTGCGGCGGCAGTCGGAGCATTTCGACGCCTATCGCGAGGCGGTCGAGCGATTGACCGCGCAGGGCCTGCTCTATCCGAGCTTCGAGAGCCGCACTGAAATCGCGCGCCTGGTCGCCGAGCGCGAGAAGGCCGGACCATGGCCGCGCGATCCGGATGGCGCCCCGCTCTATCCGGGCGCCGCGAGATCGCTGCCGGCACCCGAGCGGCAGCGGCTGATCGAGGCGGGAACGCCTTACGCTTTGCGGCTCGACATGGCGGCGGCTCGCGCGCGGGCGAAACATCTGGCCTGGACCGAACAGGGCGAGGGCCCCGCCGGCGAACACGGAACCGTGCCCGCCCGTCCGGAAGCATGGGGCGATGTCATCCTGGCGCGCAAGGAGACGCCGACCAGCTATCATCTCTCGGTCGTGATCGACGATGCCCTGCAGGGGGTGACCGACATCGTCAGGGGGCAGGACCTGTTCTGGTCGACCAGCGTGCACCGGCTGCTGCAGGAGCTGCTCGGCATCGCACCGCCAGCCTACCGGCACCACCGGTTGATCCGCGATTCGGACGGGCAGAAACTGTCGAAGTCGACCAAGGCGACCGCCTTGCGGGAACTGCGCGCCGGTGGCGCGAGGCCCGCCGATATCCGCCGGCTCGTTGGCCTGTCCTAGATTTACCGAACGGCGAAGTCGGCCAAAGGTCTCCGTGACTCCGACGGCCCGGACATGCCATTCTGCCGGCCGGGGCAGGGTTCACGGGAATCATGGCGGCAAGATCGCGCGTTGGGCGCACCATTCGGCATCCCAAGAAGACGCCATCGCGGAAGCGTGTCTTGAAGGCGGCAAAAGCCCGCCGCAGGCGTGCGCCTGCCAAGGCGGAGCCCGGCGTGGTCGAGACCGCGCTGGCGGCTTTCGCGCATGAAGTGCGCACCCCGCTCACCGGCATTCTGGCGATCAGCAACCTGCTCGCCACCTCCGACCTCGATGAGCGCGAGCGGCGCTGGATCGACACCATCCAGGCCGGCGCCGAGCATCTGGCTAGCCTTGCAACCCTGTTCGTCGATGCGGCGCGAAGCCGTGGTCCCGGCCTCGACATCCGGCAGGACTTCTTCGACCTGCGCACGCTTGCCCGCAATGTCGGGAATTCGCTGGCCGGGCGGGCGGCGGCCAAGGGGCTCCAGGCCTCGGTCGACATCTCCGAGAAGCTGCCCGCCTTCGCCGTCGGCGATCCGATTCGGCTGCGCGCGGCGCTGGAGAACCTGATCGACAACGCGGTCAAGTTCACCGAGCGTGGCACCGTTGCGTTCGAGGCCACGCCGGCGCGCGCCGCCAAAGGCCGGATCGGGGTCGCCTTTGCGGTCTCCGACAGCGGCATCGGGCTTTCGCTCGCCGAGATCAAGCGCCTGTTCCGTCCGTTCTCGCAGGCCAACGTCTCGATCGCCTCGCGCTTTGGCGGCGCGGGCCTCGGC
Source organism: Bradyrhizobium sp. BRP22 (assembly GCF_020194175.1). Classification (GTDB taxonomy): domain Bacteria; phylum Pseudomonadota; class Alphaproteobacteria; order Rhizobiales; family Xanthobacteraceae; genus Bradyrhizobium. The sequence continues at coordinate 254,639 of NZ_JADYVX010000004.1, forward strand.
CTGTCCTCGGTCAAGCAGCTTGCGCGGGCGATGGGCGGCGACATCGTCGCCAGGCAGCGCCGGGGCGGGGGCACCACCTTTACGCTGACGATCGTGCTGGCGCCCGCCGGCGAGCCGGCGGCAACCAAAGGCGATGCCGGGAGCGATGTTGCGGCGAGGGCGCCACGCGCGTTGCGGCTGCTCAGCGTGGAGGACAATCCGTTCGGCCGTGTCGTGCTCAACACCATCCTCACCGAACTCGGCCATCAGTCGGAGTTCATCGGCGAGGGCGAAGCGGCGCCGGAGCGACTGGCGCAAGGCGGCTTCGACGCCGTGCTGATGGATATGGTGCTGCCCGGCATTGATGGGGTCGAGGCGATCAGGCGCATCCGCGCGCTGGACCCGCCGCTCGGCCGCATTCCGATCATCGGGATTTCCGGCCGTAGCGAGGACGAGGCCGCCTCGCGCGCGGCCGGCGCCGACGCTTTCCTCGTCAAACCTGTGAGTCCAAGGGCTTTAGCGACTGCGCTGCTTGAAGCGACATGCCCTTCGGCAGCCGCGACTTGATGATCGCCGCGTTCAATTCGCCGCCATAGACGAAGATCGCGGCGATGAAATACAGGAACACCAGCGCGATGATCACCGATGCGAGCCCCGCATACATCGAGACATAGTTGTTGGCGAAGCGCGCCAGGTACTGACCGAACACGATGCCTGATATCAGCGAAGCCACCATGGTGAAGATGATGCCGGGCAGGATCTGCTGGAAGCTGCGGCGCCCCGCGGGCAGCCACAAGTGCAGGATGGACAGCGCAATGGTGAGCGCCGTGATGGTGATGCCGTAGCGCGTGATGTTGAGGATGCGCTCGTTGCTCTCGACGAAGAACGGAATGTAGAGCCGCGCCGTCTCGAGCATCAACGGTCCGAGCACGATCAGGAACGCCATCGCGAGCGAGGTGATGGCGGCGACCAGCGTGTAGCCGATGGATTCCAGCCGCAGCCAGTACCAGGGGCGCCACTCGACCACGGCATAGGCCCGATTCAGCGCGATCCGCAGCGCCTCGACGCCGTTGGATGCGAAATAGAGTGCCAGCGCGGCGCCAATGGTCAGGATGTCACCGCGCGTGGTCGTCAGGACCTCGTGAACCTGGCTGGACAGCGTGTCGGCGACTTGTTTGGGCCAGGTCTGCAACAGCAGGCTGGCGGCCTGGTCGGCCAGTTCCTTCGAGCCGAAAAAGCCGGCAAGGGACGTCAGCACGATCAGGAACGGGAACAGCGCCATCAACGTCGACAGCGCGATATGGCTGGCAATCGCCCAGCCGTCGTCGGCGAGGAACGTGTAGAACGCATCCATCACGACGCGGTAGACGTAGCGAACCTGCTTCACTTCCCACCCTGATCCAGCCGAAGCCGCACCCCAGCTTCCGACATAACCGCGCCAAAAGCCAGATTGTTGCACTTGCCCCATCCCGTGTGGCACTTCGCCCGGGGCGGTGTTATGTAGCGTTGATGGCATCCTTCTTAAGTACGTTCATCCTTCCCATCGCGGTCGGTGCCGTTGGGGTGGTCCTGTTCCTCGGTCTCGCCAACATGATGCGCGGCGGCTCGCCGAACACCTCGCAGAAATTGATGCGGCTGCGCGTCTTGCTGCAATTCGTCGCCATCGTGATCGCGATGCTCGCGGTCTGGGCGATGGGGCGCTAGGGTATTTCTTACCTCTCCCTGTGGGACAGTGGTCGCGAACGCCGGAGCTGAACATGGTCGTGCTCAACAAGATCTATACGCGCACCGGCGATGACGGCACCACTGCGCTTGGAAGCGGCGAGCGCCGGCCGAAATATGATTTGCGCGTCAGCGCCTATGGCACGGTGGACGAGACCAATGCCGCGATCGGCGTGGTGCGGCTCCATCTTGCGGATAGTCCCACGCTCGACCGCATGCTAGGCCTGATCCAGAACGATCTGTTCGATCTTGGCGCCGATCTCGCGGTGCCCCAGCGCGAGGGCAAGGCCGAACGTTTGCGGATGCTGGCGAGCCAGGTCGAGCGGCTCGAGCGCGACATCGACACGCTCAACGCCGAGCTCGCGCCGTTAACCTCTTTCGTGCTTCCCGGCGGCACCCCGGCGTCGGCCTATCTGCACCTTGCCCGCACGATTTGCCGCCGGGCGGAACGGATCATGGTGGAACTTGCGTCCAGGCCCGATGAGCCGGTCAGCGAGGCTGGCATCCAGTATATGAATCGCCTGTCGGATTTCCTGTTTGTCGCCAGCCGCTTCCAGAACGACAAGGGCGCCGGCGACGTGTTGTGGGTGCCGGGCCAGAACCGATAGAGCGTTTTCGCGCGGTGGATACCGGTTCGCGTGAAGAAAACGCGTCAAAAACAAGAACCTGGAGCTTTGGTTCTGATGCAATCAGAACCAAATGCTCTAGAATGCGTCTGAAATCCCTAGGGCCGATTTTTGGCTTTCGCGCGTTGACCGCCGATAGCGGGACCTTTAGGTTCCGCGCCCAAGCCAATCAACCCCCTATTTTCAAAGCGAAAGAGGATCGATGAAGGTTCTTGTGCCGGTAAAGCGGGTCGTCGACTACAACGTCAAGGTCCGCGTCAAGGGTGACGGATCGGGCGTTGAGCTCGCCAACGTCAAGATGTCGATGAACCCGTTCGACGAGATCGCGGTCGAGGAAGCGTTGCGGCTGAAGGAAGCCGGCAAGGCGACCGAAGTCGTGGTGGTGTCGATCGGCCCGGCGCAGGCCTCCGAGACCATCCGCACCGGCCTTGCCATGGGCGCCGACCGCGGCATCCTGGTCAAGGCTGAGGGCACGGTGGAGCCGCTCGCAGTCGCCAAGATCCTGAAGGCAGTGGTCGAGGCCGAGAAGCCCGGCCTCGTCATCCTCGGCAAGCAGGCAATCGACGACGACTCTAATCAGACCGGCCAGATGCTGGCCGCGCTGCTCGGCTGGTCGCAGGCCACGTTCGCTTCTAAGCTCGAGGTCGAAGGTTCTGACTTCAAGGTGACGCGCGAGGTCGATGGCGGCCTGCAGACCGTGAAGCTGAAGGGGCCGGCGATCGTCACCACCGACCTTCGCCTGAACGAGCCGCGCTACGCCTCGCTGCCCAACATCATGAAGGCGAAGAAGAAGCCGATCGACGACAAGAACGCCGCCGACTACGGCGTCGATCTCACGCCGCATCTCGAAATCCTCAAGACTTCGGAACCGGCAGGCCGCAAGGCAGGCGTCAAGGTCAAGGACGTCGCCGAACTGGTGTCGAAGCTCAAGACCGAAGCCGGGGTTCTCTAAATGACGACATTGCTGATTGCCGAACACGAACACGACAAGCTGAAGGACGTCACCAACAAGGCGCTGACCGCAGCCAGCCAGTTGGGCGGCGACGTCCATGTGCTGGTCGCCGGCGGCGGCGCGGGCACCAAGGCTGCGGCCGAAGCGGCGGCGAAGCTCGCCGGCGTCAAGAAGGTGCTGGTGGCCGAGGGCGAGGCCTATGCCCACGATCTCGCCGAGCCGCTTGCCGCGCTGATCGTCTCGCTGGCGCCATCCTATGAGGCGATCGTCGCGCCCGCGACCTCGCGCTTCAAGAACGTGATGCCGCGCGTCGCGGCGCTGCTCGACGTCATGCAGGTCTCCGAGATCATCAAGGTGGTCGCGCCCGACACGTTCGAGCGCCCGATCTATGCCGGCAACGCGATCCAGACCGTGAAGTCGAAGGACGCCAAGAAGGTGATCACAGTGCGCACGTCGACTTTCGCCGCGACCGGCGAAGGCGGCAGCGCGCCGGTCGAGTCCGTGGCGGCTGCGGCCGATCCGGGCCTTTCCAGCTTCCTCGGCGAGGAGGTCGCCAAGAGCGACCGGCCGGAGCTCACCTCGGCGAAGATCATCGTCTCCGGCGGCCGCGCCATGCAGAGCCGGGACAATTTTGCCAAATACATCGAGCCGCTGGCCGACAAGCTCGGCGCCGGTGTCGGCGCCTCGCGGGCCGCGGTCGATGCCGGTTATGCGCCGAACGACTGGCAGGTCGGACAGACCGGCAAGGTGGTGGCGCCGGAACTTTATGTCGCGATCGGCATCTCCGGCGCAATTCAGCATCTGGCCGGCATGAAGGACTCCAAGGTGATCGTCGCGATCAACAAGGACGAGGACGCGCCGATCTTCCAGGTCGCCGACTACGGCCTGGTCGCCGACCTCTACCAGGCGGTTCCGGAGCTGACCGAGGCGCTCGGCAAGCTCGGAAAATAAGCACTGAAGACACCGGCCGGGTGGTTTAATCCCGGCCGGTGTTCTTGTTTTTGAATGGCGTTTTTCGGCGAAGCAGGTACCCTTTGGCCGAAGCATGATCGCTACCCGGAGCGCCGCGTTGGCGCCAAGTGGGCGCCGGTCTACGAAAAGATCATGCGCAAACGTAAGACTTGTCGGATATAGGGGACATTGTAGGGACTTGGGCGAGGCGTGATGTGCGCGCCGTCCCGGTGGGTGAGAACATGACGGTCGCAATCAAGAAGGTCGGCGTGATCGGCTCGGGCCAGATGGGCAACGGCATTGCCCATGTGGCAGCGCTCGCGGGCTTCGACGTGCTGCTCAACGACGTTTCCGCCGATCGCGTGAAATCGGCGCTCGCAACCATTAACGGCAATTTGTCCCGTCAGGTGGCCAAGAAGACCATCACCGAGGAGCAGCGCAAGCAGGCGCTGTCCCGGATCGTCGCCACAGAAAACCTCGACGAATTGGCGGACTGCGATCTGGTGATCGAGACCGCGGTCGAGAAGGAAGAGATCAAGCGCAAGATCTTTCACGATCTCTGCGCGGTCCTGAAGCCGGAGGCGATCATCGCCTCCAACTCCTCGTCGATCTCGATCACGCGGCTTGCCGCCTCCACCGATCGCCCCGAACGCTTCATCGGCATCCATTTCATGAATCCGGTGCCGCTGATGGAATTGGTCGAACTGATCCGCGGCATCGCCACCGATGATGCGACTTTCGACGCCGCCAAGGCGTTCGTCGGCAAGCTCGGCAAGCAGGTCGCGGTGTCGGAGGATTTCCCGGCCTTCATCGTCAACCGCATCCTGCTGCCGATGATCAACGAGGCGATCTACACGCTCTATGAGGGCGTCGGGAATGTCGAGGCGATCGACGCGGCGATGAAGCTCGGTGCGCACCACCCGATGGGCCCGCTGGAACTGGCCGATTTCATCGGGCTGGACACCTGTCTGTCGATCATGCAGGTGCTCCATGAGGGGCTCGCGGATTCAAAATACCGGCCGTGCCCGCTGCTGGTGAAATACGTCGAAGCCGGCTGGCTCGGCCGCAAGACCCAGCGCGGCTTCTACGACTACCGCGGCGAGAAGCCGGTCCCGACGCGCTGACGTTTCCACGATTTGCGGCGCGCCGTGCCCGGGATACGGCGGAAGCATTCGTTAACCTCCGCTGCCTATGGTGCGCCCGGAATTGGGAGTACCGCGTATGGACATGATGAGCATGGTCTCGGGCATTCTGGCCATGCAGGCTGGCGGCCTGCAGTCGCAGATCCAGACCTCGATCATCAAATCCAATTCGGATGCCGAGAAGTTCGCGGTTCAGACGCTGCTGGGTGCTCCGTCGACCGCCAATCTGGCGCCGGGCGTCGGCGGCAATATCAACCTGGTTGCCTAGAGCATTTTCGGTTCTGATTGAATCAGAACCGAAGCTCTAGATTCTTGTTTTGACGCGTTTTCTTCACGCGAACCGGTATCCACTTCGCTCGAAAACGCTCTAAATCCCTGCCGCCACCGGCTGCAGCGCGGCCGTGATCAGCTTCACCGCATCATCGCTGGCCCATTCGGCCGGACCCGCGATGGTCGCGATCTCGCAGCCGTGGCCGTCGACCAGCATCGAGGTGGGCATGCCGAGCGCCTTGCCTATGCTCTTAAGGTCCTGAAAAACCTTGGCTTTCGCGTCGCTGAAATAGCCGAGCCGGGTCAGATTGGCGTCCTTCAGGAAATTCTTCGGCTTATCGAAGTCGCGGGTGTCGATGTTGATCGCCACCACCTCGAAATCCTTGCCGCCGAGCTTGGCCTGCAAGGCATCCAGCGCCGGCATCTCCTTGCGGCAGGGCACGCACCAGGTGGCCCAGAGGTTCACCAGCACGGTCTTGCCGCGCCAGTCCGAGAGCTTCCGCGGCTTGCCGTCGGCATCCTCGAAGGCGAGATCCGGCACCCGCACGGGCTTGGTCGCCATCGTCAGCGCTGCGACCTCGCCATGCGCCAGCGGGCTCAACCGCTTCGCCAGTTCGACCGCGCCGCTGCAGGCCGGGTCGCCGGCCGCGCCGCGCCGCATCAGCCCGCCAAATCCGGAGACGCCGGCATAGCCGATCAGCGCGCCGACCAGCACCGCGCCGATCACGAGCGGGATCCGGCGCGTGGCGCCACGGGAGGGGGGAGTTTCAGGCATAGTGTTTGTCATTCAGCGTCAGATATGGCTAAGCAGGGCCCGCGCCGGTGGCGGGTCGGTTTCCACAGTCGGCGATCAAGGGCAGGGCCTCAAGCCTTAAGAAGTCGTGAGCAAGCAATCATGAGCAACAAGATGTGGGGCGGGCGGTTCTCCGAACGTCCCGACGCGATCATGGAGGAAATCAACGTCTCCATCGACGTCGATCGTCACCTTTATGCCCAGGACATTGCCGCGTCCAAAGCCCACGCGGCGATGCTCGCCGCGCAGGGCATCATCACGGCGGGTGATGCGAAAAATATCGGCAAAGGTCTAGACACGATTTTGTCAGAAATCGACAAGGGTTCGTTCGATTTCAAGCGCGCGCTCGAAGATATCCATATGAATGTCGAGAGCCGGCTGTCGGAATTGATCGGCCCGGCCGCAGGCCGGCTGCACACCGCGCGCTCCCGCAACGATCAGGTTGCAACCGATTTCCGCCTCTACGTCCGCGACACGATCGATGAAGTGGATGCGGCGCTGGCGGCGTTCCAGAAGGCGCTGGTCGAGCGCGCGCTGGAACATGCCTCAACGGTCATGCCCGGCTTCACCCATCTGCAGACCGCCCAGCCCGTCACCTTCGGCCATCATCTGCTCGCCTATGTCGAGATGTCGGCGCGCGACCGCGGCCGTTTTGCCGACGCTCGCAAGCGATTGAACGAATCACCGCTCGGCGCCGCCGCGCTCGCCGGCACCTCGTTCCCGATCGACCGGGCCGCGACCGCGAAGGCGCTTGGCTTCGACCGTCCGATGGCCAATTCGCTCGACGCCGTCTCCGACCGCGATTTTGTCCTCGAAACGCTCTCGGCCGCGGCGATCACCGCGGTGCATCTGTCCCGCTTCGCCGAGGAGATCGTGGTCTGGACCTCGCCGCTGGTCGGCCTGGTCAGGCTCAGCGACAAGTTCACCACCGGCTCCTCGATCATGCCGCAGAAGCGCAACCCGGATGCGGCGGAACTGGTGCGCGCCAAGACCGGCCGCGTGATCGGCGCGCTGACCGCGCTCCTGATCGTGATGAAGGGCCTGCCGCTCGCCTATCAAAAGGACATGCAGGAGGACAAGCAGGGCGCGATGGAAGCCTTTGCGGCGCTGTCGCTCGCGATCCGCGCCATGACCGGCATGGTCAGGGATCTCGTGCCGGACGAGGCGCGGATGCAGGCCGCGGCCGGCGAGGGCTATGCCACCGCCACTGACCTCGCCGACTGGCTGGTGCGGACCTTGAGGATGCCGTTCCGCGAGGCCCACCATGTCACTGGCCGCATCGTCGCGCTGGCCTCGGAACGGGGCATCGCCCTGCACGAACTGCCGCTGCAGGCGATGCAGGAGGTCGAGCCGAAGATCACTGCAGATGTGCTGAAAGTGCTGTCGGTCGAATCATCGGTGAAAAGCCGCACCAGCTACGGCGGCACCGCGCCGAGGAACGTGCTTTCCCAGGCGAAGGCATGGGCGAAGCGGCTGGAAAAAGAGCGAAAATGGGGCTGAACGACAAATTTCGCTGCAACCTCATGATTATCCGGGGCTCGCCAGAGCAAATCAATGTTTGTATGGTGCGGCCCGCATTGGGGATTTCGTCGTGACCAGTAACCACCGCCTGACCCCGTCGGGATGGGCTCTCATCCTTGTCGGCGTCGCCGCGCTGACGCTTAGCGGCTGCGGACGCAAGGGCCCGCTCGACCTGCCGCCGACCGCGTCTTCCGCGCAGACGCCGGTGGCGCCGGAAGGCGATACCGAGACCCGGCGGGCAGCCGAGCCCAGCCTGTTCAATCCGAACTACGGAACGGACGCGCCGCCGGCCGCGGCCAAGGGTCGCCAGCGGTCGTTCGTGCTCGACCCGCTTCTCGGCAACTGAGCGTGCCATGAATCATTTCGACTATCGCGACGGCGTGTTGCACGCCGAAGCGGTTGACCTGTCCAGGCTCGCCGAAACGGTGGGCACGCCGTTCTATTGCTATTCGACCGCGACGCTGGAGCGCCATTACCGGGTGTTCACCGAAGCCTTCGCCGGCGAGAAGGTGTTGGTCTGCTACGCCATGAAGGCCAATTCCAACCAGTCCGTGCTGCGCACCCTGGCAAGGCTCGGCGCCGGCGCTGACGTGGTCTCGGGCGGCGAATTGAAGCGCGCGCTCGCCGCCGGCATCCCGCCGTCCAAGATCGTCTTCTCCGGCGTCGGCAAGACCGAGACCGAATTGCGCGCCGCGCTCGCCGCCGACATCCTCTGCATCAACATCGAATCCGAGCCCGAGCTCGAACTGTTGTCGCGGCTTGCGACTGAGATGGGCAAGACTGCGCGCATCTCGGTGCGCGTCAATCCGGATGTCGACGCCGGCACCCATGCCAAGATCTCGACCGGCAAGTCCGAGAACAAGTTCGGCATCCCGATCACGCGCGCGAGAGAGGTCTATGCCCGTGCGGCGAAGCTGCCGGGCATCGAGGTGACGGGCGCCGACATGCATATCGGCAGCCAGATCACCGATCTCTCCAAGATGGAGACCGCGTTCCGGATTCTCGCCGAATTCGTGCAGACGCTGCGCGCCGACGGCCACAACGTCTCACATATCGATTTCGGCGGCGGCCTCGGCATTCCCTATTACATGGACCGCGAGGCGCCGCCGGCGCCCGACGCCTATGCCGCGATGGTCAAGCGCGTGACGCATAATCTCGGCTGCACGCTGATGTTCGAGCCGGGGCGGATGATCGTCGGCAATGCCGGCATCCTCGTCACCCGCGTGATCTATGTGAAGCATGGCGAGGCCAAGAACTTCGTCATCATCGATGCCGCGATGAACGACCTGATCCGGCCGACGCTGTACGAAGCGTATCACGACATCCTGCCGGTGCGGCAGGCCCCAAAGGGCGCGCCGATGATCGTTGCCGACGTGGTCGGCCCGGTCTGTGAAAGCGGCGATTATCTCGCGCTCGACCGTTCGCTGCCCGAGCCGAAGGTGGGCGATCTTCTGGCGATCATGACCGCCGGCGCCTATGGCGCCGTGCAGTCCGGCAGCTACAACACGCGGCCCCTGGTGCCGGAAGTGCTGGTCAAGGACGATCAATATGCCATCGTGCGTCCGCGCGTCGACGTCGAGGCGCTGATCGCGATGGACAAGCCCGCGCCATGGCTGTGAGCTAGCTGGCTCTTGGCCGCCCCTGAAGCTCGCCCCACGGCAGCCGTTCGGCGTCGCAGGATGAACTCTCGGCGACGCTGATGACAGGCGAAATGTGCCTGACCAGGCCGAGCTCGCGCAGGAATCTGGTCCAAAGATAATCCAGCACGGTGTCGCCGTTCCGACGCATGCGCAACAACCAGCTCACAAGCGTAGCATCGGCCCGCAAGATCAGGTCGGCGAAGAATTGAAACAGCAATCGGCTCCACAGCATCGGCACGCTGGTCGCCACCATGATCAGGGCGCCGCGCCGCGATGAGGGGACATCGCTGGAGATGACGAGGTAGAGGCCGAGCGCGGTGACAGCGAACCAGCTCAGGGCCCGATGGGCAGAACCACCATGACAATGAATGCCGCGCCAATCGCGAATTCTGAAGGCCGAATCCCGGTCGTCCTGTCCTGAAGAATGAGAGCGATCCCGGCGATGCACGAAACCCAGACGATAATGCTGACCTCAAAGGTATTGAAGAAGGCGTCCGCCCATCCAAGCCGGTCGATCGATTGAATGATGCGCGATGTGAGGCCACTGATGCAGCCGAGTGCGAAGAGCCCTGCGAAGAATTCGCCGCGCGACAGCACTCTCGCCGTTTGCGATGCGGGGTGGCTGGCAATTAATTCATTTAAAATGGTCATCGCGATTTAATATATTTGATTCAGTTTAACCACCGAACAGCGGCGCGACAACGGAGTTTTTACTCACCGGAGCCCCCGGACAAACGCGATGAGCGTGGAAGCCGGCGACGCCGTTTGAGCTGAAACCGCAGCGCCGGGGACAGTGGCTTTTCCGGCCTAACAAAACGGCGATCGCGCAATCTCCCAGTCGTGGGGCAGCCCTATCCGGCTGATAAGTCTCGGATAAAAATGCAGTATTCCGGGCCGGCCCGTCGCCGATTATTTTTGCTATTTAAAGATTAAATACCCATTGACAGTTATTTAAACTAGAGTGAGATTAATATTATCAAATGTGGCTGAGCGGAGTGCAACAATGTCGTTACCGGGCTGGGTTCTTGCGATTTTCCTCTTGATGGCGGCGGCAGTGCCGGTCGGGGTGTACTTCACTGCCACGCTGTTCTTCCCTCCCGGCCAGTTCTACACCTATGTCGGCGAGGGAACGTATCGTGGCGCGCCGGGTCCCGCGGCTGGCGCAGGACTTCCCTTCCTGGTCGGAGCGGGCGTCTATTGGTACGTCAGGCGCCGCCGCAAGGCGAAATAGCGCCCGCGCGATCGCCGCTGCAAACGGCAGACACAAAACACTTTGATGGAAATGCAGAAAGACCGCCGCGAGGCGGTCTTCTTAGTTCGAGAGCCTACTTCGCCGCGTGACCGCCCTTTGATCCACCGACCACCACGCCCGCGGCCTTCTCGATCGGCTTGATCGCGGAGGTGAAATCGGACTCCGGACCCGTCTCGCGGATCACGACTTCCCAGAGCCGGCCGACGGCTTCGGCGACTTCCATCGACAAGCCCAGCGATTTCATCTCTTCCACGCACAGCCGCACGTCCTTCACCATCAGGCCGGTGGCGAAGCCGAAATCGAAAGTGCGCGGCAGCACCGAGCGCGGAAACTTGTCGCGGCTCGCCGTGTTCATGCCCGAGCCCGCATTGATGACATCGATCATCACGGCCGGATCGAGCCCGGACTTCACACCCATCACCACCGCTTCCGAGGTCGCGACCATCGCGGTTGCCGACAGGAAGTTGTTGGCGAGCTTCATGGTCTGCCCGGAGCCGGGCTTTTCGCCGATGAAGAACACCTTGCCGATCACGTCGAGCGCGGGCTTCAGCGCTTCATAGTCCGCGCGCGGACCGGAGACCATCACCGCCAGCGTTCCCTTTTCGGCGCCGCCGACGCCGCCGCTGACGGGGCTGTCGATCTGCACGATGTTGCGCTTCGCCAGGAGATCGTGGATGCGCACCGCCATCTGCGAGCCGACGGTGGAGAGATCGACGAAGCGTTTGACGCGCTTGCCCCCGATCACGCCGCCGGCGCCCGTGGCGACGTCGAGCGAAGCCTGCAACGAGGGCAGGCTCGCCATCACGGTCTCGACCCGGTCGGCGATCTCCTTCGGCGAGGATGCCGCTTGCGCGCCGCGCGCGGTCAGCCGCTCGACCGCCTCCTTGCGCGTATCGAACACGGTCAATTGATGCCCGGCCTCGACCAGCCGGCGCGCCATCGGAAAACCCATGTTTCCGAGGCCGATGAATCCAATTTCCATGGTGTTTCCTCTCCACCGTCATTGCGAGGAGCGAAGCGACGAAGCAATCCATCTTTCCACTGCGCCGTGTTGCGGCATGGATTGCTTCGCTTCGCTCGCAATGACGACTTAGCCCTTGTCGATCTCGGCGAACACTTCGCGCGCGATGCGGAAGCTGTCGACGGCGGCGGGCATGCCGCCATAGATCGCGACCTGCATCAGGATCTCGCGGATCTCGTCGCGGGTGACGCCGTTGGTGAGCGCGCCCTTCAGGTGTGCGCGCAATTCGTGCGGCCGGTTCAGGATCGAGATCATCGCGATGTTGAGCATGCTGCGGGTCTTGCGCGGCAATTCCTCGCGGCCCCAGACCGCGCCCCAGCAATATTCGGTGAGCAGTTCCTGGAATGGTTTGTTGAAGCTGTCGACGTTCTTGAGCGCGTTGGTGACATAGGCCTCGCCAAGCACGGCCTTGCGGATTTCCAGGCCTTTGTCGTGCGTCTTTTGGTCCATGACGTTTCCTCATGCAGTTTGGAGAACATGATCCGGAATAGTGGAAACCGGCTCGCCGAAAAAGATCATGCTCGAACGGAAGGATGTGATCATCATCTGATTTCGGATCACGATCCCGGTTGCGGCCGCGGACGTTACGGGGTCGCTCACGCGCAGTCACGCCTTCGTGTTATGCGTATTTCCGAGTGTGGGTTGCCGGAATGGAACAGGTGCCTCATTGCCGCCCTTGTGGTAAGGTGTCGTGTCGGGCAACCGGGAGATTTTATTGAGCGGCGACCCCTCTGAGCCCGCGCGCGAGCCTGGCGCCGTCGCGCGGCTGAAGCTGAACGAAGCCCTGCAGCGGGCACGAAACGCGATCGCCTGGGAGCGCGGATGGCCGCATCTGGCCCGGTTTCTGACCGTCATCGGATTGTTCCTGGTGGTCTCCTGGGTTGGACTCTGGCTGATGCTGCCGCTTGCGGTACGCTTGGCCGGTGTGGGCCTGTTCGCATTGCTGGCGCTCGCCGCGCTGCTCCCGCTGGCTCGCTTCCGCTGGCCGACCCGCGATGAGGGCTTAAGCCGGCTCGATCGCGGCACCGGCATCCGCCATCGCCCGGCGACCGCGCTGACCGATACGCTCGCGAGCCAGGATCCGGTCTCGCAAGCGCTGTGGCAGGCGCAGCGCGAGCGTACGCTGGCCGCGCTCAAGCGCATCCGCGCCGGCCTGCCGTCGCCGCGGCTTCCGATCCACGATCCGTGGGCGCTGCGGGGGCTGGTGATCGTGATGCTGGTTGCCGCCTATGTCGCCGCCGGCGACGAGCGTTCTCTCCGTTTGGCCTCCGCTTTCGATTGGAACGGCGTGCTGGCGCCGACCAACATCCGGGTCGATGCCTGGGTGACGCCGCCGAACTATACCGGCAAGCCGCCGATCATCCTGTCATCGGCGAACCGTGAGTCGGGGGCCGCCGAGAGCGGGCCGTTGGCGGTTCCCGCCGGCAGCACGCTTCTGGTGCGCTCCAGTGGCGGCAATATCGATGTCGTCGCCGGTGGCGGCGTCACTGAGGTTGCGCCAAACGGAGAGGCGCCGAAGGGTACCAACGAGCGCCATTTCAAGATTGCAGGCGACGGCACCGCGCATGTCCGCGCACCTGCCGGCCAGCCGCTGTGGCGTTTTACCGCAACCCCCGATCGCCCGCCGTCGATCGCGCTGGCCAAGGATCCGGAGCGACAGGCGCGCGGCTCGTTGCAATTGTCCTACAGGCTCGAGGACGATTACGGCGTCACCGAAGCGCGCGCGCAATTCGTCGCCCGTCCGGGCGATGCGAAGGATCCCGGCAAGGACTCCCGCAACGGCGGAACCAAGACAGCCGAGGCCCGGCCGCTGTTCGAGCCGCCACAGTTTCCGCTCGTGCTGCCGAACGCGCGCACCCGCAATGGCGTCGGCCAGACCGTCAAGGACCTGAGCGAAGATCCCTATGCCGGCGCAGATGTCACGCTGACCCTGACGGCAAAGGACGAGGCCGGCAACGAGACCAAGAGCGAACCGTTCAACATGCGCCTGCCGGAGCGGTTGTTCACCAAGCCGCTGGCGCGGGCCCTGATCGAGCAGCGCCGCATTCTCGCGCTCGACGCCGGCAAGAACGCCGATGTCTACGCTGCGCTGGATGCGCTATTGATCGCGCCGGAAATGTTCACGCCGGAGGCCGGCACCTATCTCGGCCTGCACAGCGTGGCGCGGCAGCTCGAGGCCGCCCATACCGACAACGCGCTGCGCGAGGTCGTCGCCAGCATGTGGGCACTTGCCGTCACCATCGAGGACGGCAACATCACCGATGTCGACAAGGCGCTGCGCGCGGCGCAGGACGCCTTGAAGCAGGCACTGGAGCGCGGCGCGAGCGACGAGGAGATCAAGAAGCTCACCGACAATCTGCGCGCGGCGCTCGACAATTTCCTGCGCCAGCTTGCCGAACAGTTCCGCAACAACCCGCAGCAATTGGCGCGTCCGCTCGATCCCAACGCCAAGGTGCTGAGCCAACAGGACCTGAAGAACATGCTCGATCGCATGGAGCGCATGTCGCGCTCCGGCGACAAGGACGCGGCGAGGCAGTTGCTCGATCAGCTCCAGCAGATGCTGGAGAACCTGCAGATGGCGCAGCCCGGTCAGGGCGGCGACAACGACATGGAGCAGGCGCTGAACGAGCTCGGCGACATGATCCGCAAGCAGCAGCAACTCCGCGACAAAACCTTCAAGCAGGGTCAGGATTCGCGGCGCGACCGCATGCGCGGCAAGCAGGGCGATCAGTCAATGTCCGACCTGCAGCAGGACCAGCAGGCGCTGCGGGACCGGCTACAGAAGCTGCAGGAAGAGCTCGCCAAGCGCGGCATGGGACAACAGGGCCAGCGTGGCGAGAAGGGCCAAAAGGGTCAACGCGGCGAACAGGGACAGCAGGGCCAGCAAGGTCAGGGTGGCCAGCAGGGCGATCAGGGCGACGGCGAGGATGGGCTGGATCAGGCCGATTCCGCAATGGGCGATGCCAGCGGCCGGCTCGGCGAAGGCAATGCCGACGGTGCGGTGGACTCGCAGGGCCGCGCGCTCGACGCGTTGCGCAAGGGCGCGCAGAGCCTCGCCGAGGCGATGCAGCAGGGCGACGGCGACCAGTCCGGCGACGGCCCCGGCAACCGCGCAGGCCGCCAGCAGAGCGGCGGCAACCAGACCGATCCGCTCGGCCGTCCCCTGCATGGCCGCGAGTTCGGCGACGACTACACCGTCAAGATCCCCGGCGAGATCGACGTGCAGCGCGTCAGGCGAATCCTGGAAGAACTCCGGCGCCGCCTCGCCGACCCATCGCGGCCGCAGATCGAGCTCGACTACCTGGAGCGCCTGCTGAAGGATTACTGAGTCGAAGTTTTCCGCCCGTCGTCATCGTCCGCGAAGGCGGACGATCCAGTATTCCAGAGACGTCCGAGTTCAATTGAGAGGCCGCCGCTTGCTGGATACCTCGCCTGCGCGGGGTATGACAGAGTGTGTGCGGGCACTTTTGTAAGCCTACGCCAGCTTCCGTGCGGACAGCGCGTCCGCCACCGCGGTGCGGATATCGGCGACCGAGAACGGCTTGGTCACCACGTCGTGCACGATCGCATTGAGGCCGGAGGCGCGCTCGCGCTGATCGGCAAAGCCGGTCATCAGCAGGATCTTCAGGTCCGGAAAATCGCGCGCGCTGGCGAGTGCCAATGCAATCCCGTCCATCACGGGCATCTGGATGTCCGTGAGCAGGAGGTCGAAGGCACCTTGCTCGCGTGCGAGGATTTCCAGCGCGGCGGCGCCGTCCTGGGCGGTGACGGTCTCGTGGCCGTCCATCGCGATGGCGCGCGCCACCAGCGAGCGCATCGAATCTTCGTCGTCGGCGATCAGCACGCGGGGCATTTGGCTACTCCCTCGAATGCGGTTGCGGGATGACTTCAGGCGCGGCCGCCGGCCGCCAGATCGCGCTTGTTGAAGAAGCGAATATCGATGGCGCGGGCTTCCGCCGGGGGCGAGGCAAGGCGCGATTTGAAATGGGCGCGTTCACCCGGCTTCAGCACCGGCTGCTCCAGCACCGCGTTCCATGCATAGATTTCGGCGCCCTGTGCGTCGCGGACCGCAAAGCGCAGCCGCGGCAGTTCCACCGGCTTGCGGGTCTCGCCAACGATCATGCCTTCGATCACCAGCACCGGCTTGCCGTCCACGCTGTCGTTGGTGATCTTGATGTCCTTGAACGCCACCCCGCGCAGATTCACCTCGAGCCCGACCAGCCTGTAGAACAGCGCGGTCTGCGGCAGCAGGCGCACGACATCGCCGCGCCACGCCACCAGCGCCACGATCAGCGCCGCCATCGCGGCGCAGGCGGTGGGCAGGGTCGCTGCGGGCACGCGGATGCGGGGCAGGGTGGGCAGCTTGAGCATTCTTGGCAGCCTGCGGCGGGGCTTGGCTTCGACCTCCGCGTGAGCCTCGGCGTCTTCCCGGGCAACCGATGGCCAGTCCTGTCGGACAGCATCGTCCGCCGGCCAGTCGGCCGAGATCGAGGGGCTGTCGACGACAGGGGTGTGCTCGTCCTCCTCCTGCCGCGCCATCGCCTCCCATTCCGCCGCGGCATCAGAGGCGTCGAATTGGCTCGCCCCTGCCATCGCCGGCATCGGGGCCGTGGCGTCGACGGCGTCCTCCGGCCGCGCCAGCCAGACCTCCTTGCAGCGGGAACAACGCACCGTACGCCCGGCCGGACCCAAGGTCTCCAGCCTGATCGCATAGGATGTTGTACAATGCGGGCAAACGATATGCATGGAGCCCAATCCCCACCATGAATGCGCCGGGATGCTACAAGGCGACCGTTAACGAATCGGAAACCATAACCGAAGCACAACCACGTTGTTCGGCCCGCCGGCCCAGCCGGAAGCGGGCGCGAGGATTGAGCCAAGGTTCGAGGTTCCCGGCCGCCGCGCAAATTGAACCCAACGTCCAACCCAATGTCGAGCGGGGCTAGAGCTTGGTTCGGTTCGAAAATGTCGGATTGCGTTACGGGCTCGGCCCGGAGATTCTGCGCGACCTCACCTTCGCCATTCCCGCCCATTCGTTCCAGTTCCTGACCGGCCCCTCGGGCGCCGGCAAGACCTCGCTGCTGCGCCTGCTGTTCCTGTCGCTGCGGCCGACGCGTGGGCTGGTGAACTTGTTCGGCAAGGATATTTCGTTGCTGAACAAGGATCAGGTGGCGAACCTGCGCAAGCGCATCGGCATCGTGCTGCAGGATTTTCGCCTGCTCGACCACATGACGACCTATGAGAACGTCGCGCTGCCGTTCCGCGTGATGGGCCGCGACGAATCCAGCTACCGGCGCGAGGTGATCGACCTCCTGAAATGGGTCGGCCTCGGCGAGCGGATGGATGCGCTGCCGCCGATCCTCTCGGGCGGCGAGAAGCAGCGCGCCGCGATCGCGCGCGCGGTGATCTCGCGGCCGCAATTGTTGCTGGCGGACGAGCCGACCGGCAGCGTCGATCCGACGCTCGGGCGGCGGCTGCTCCGCCTGTTCATCGAATTGAACAAGTCCGGCACCGCGGTGATCATCGCCACCCACGACATTACGCTGATGGACCAATACGAAGCGCGACGGCTGGTGCTGCATCAGGGTAGGCTGCACATCTATGAATAAGATCGGCCGAGAGCATGTGCCGCTCGTCGACCTCGGGCATGAACGCCCGCAGGTGCCGGCGAAGGCACGCAACATGTCGCCGATCGTGCCGCGGGCCTCGATCTCCGGCCGCGCGCTGGTCGCCGTGGTGGCGATCATGACCTTCCTGGCCTCGATAACAACCGGGGCGGTGCTGCTCGTCAGCGCATCCGCGGCCGAGTGGCAGTCGGAGGTCGCAAGCGAGATCACCATCCAGATCCGCCCGACCACCGGTCGCGATCTTGAGCGTGACGCGTCCGCCACGACGGAGGCGATGCGGACGCAGCCCGGCATCGTCGAGGTCCGCCCGTTCAGCAAGGAAGAATCCGCAAAGCTGCTCGAGCCCTGGCTCGGCAGCGGATTGTCGATCGAGCAATTGCCGGTGCCGCGCGTCATCGTGGCGCGGGTGCAGCCGGGCAGCACGCTCGATCTCACAGCGCTGCGGGCGCGGATCACGCAGGTTGCCCCTGGCGCCAGCGTCGACGATCACCGCGCCTGGATCGAGCGCATGCGCTCGATGACCGGCGCCACGGTGTTTGCGGGCATCGGCATTCTCGCGCTGGTGATCGTTGCTACGATCATCTCGGTATCCTTCGCCACGCGCGGTGCAATGGCCGCCAACCGGCCGATCGTCGAGGTGCTGCATTTCGTCGGCGCCGCCGACAGCTACATCGCCAACCGCTTCCTGCGGCATTTCCTGATGCTGGGCCTCGAGGGCGGGCTGATCGGCGGCGGCATCGCGATGCTGTTCTTCGGCTTCTCCGAATCGATCGCGAGCTGGTTCTCGGGCACTCCCGTCGGCGACCAGTTCGCGGCGCTGCTCGGCACCTTCTCGCTGCGCCCGTCCGGCTATCTGGTGCTGGCGCTGCAGGCGGTATTGATCGCCGCGATCACGGCCTGGGCCTCGCGGCGGACGCTGTTCGCCACGCTCGATGACGTCGACTGATGCGACGGCCGGACTCCACTTCGCCCCAAAACGCTCTAGAATTGCGTTCCGGGGAAGGACAGCCGTATCCGATGAGCTCTGATCTCGACGACCGATCGCAGCAAAAGCGCCGGCCTGCGCGGCCGCGCGGATGGCTGCGTGCAGTGATCGTCGTGCCGCTGGCGTTCTTGTTCGTCGTCGCCGGGCTCGGCTTCATCGCGTTCCTGTCGCAGTTGCGCGGCGCCGAAACCGAGCCCGAGCGCAACGCCGACGGCATCGTGGTATTGACCGGCGGTTCCTCGCGCATCTTCGACGCGGTGGAATTGCTGGCGCACGGCTACGGCAAGCGGCTGCTGATCTCCGGCGTGCACCCGACCAATGCGGCGAGCGATATTTTCCGCTCGCTGCCCGAGAACAATCAGGCGCTGCTCAAGTGCTGCGTCGACCTCGACCGTTCCGCCGTCAACACCAGGAGCAATGCCGCCGAGACGCGGCGCTGGGCGCGGGAGCGCGGCTTCAAGTCGCTGATCGTGGTGACCTCGAACTATCACATGCCGCGCGCGATCGTCGAATTGTCGCACGCGATGCCGGATGTCGAACTGATCCCGTTCGTGGTGATCGGCGACAAATGGCGCGACGAACCCTGGTGGATGAGTGGCGGAACGCTGCGCCTCCTGCTATCGGAATACGTCAAATATGTCGCGGCGGAGCTGCGGGTGCGGCTGGCCCAGATCGGTCTCGACCTGATGCCGGACTTCCTCGAGCAGCCCGGTGGCGCGCAGGCGCCGCGCCGGCCGGCGACTGCGCAGGTGAACTGACCGGACCAATTGTTTGTCGGGAATTCGATGACCTCGATCTTCGTGCGCTCGCTCGTCTTCAACGTGCTGTTCTATGTCGTGCTGGTGACGCTCAGCATCGCGGCAATCCCGACCGTGGTTTTGCCGCGCGGCGCGATGATGACGCTGGCCGCATGGTGGGCGAACGCCACGCTTTTCCTGATGCGGGTTGTCTGCAACATCAAGGTCGACTTCCGAGGGCTGGAGAAGATTCCGAAAGGGCCGCTGATCGTCGCCTCCAAGCACCAGTCGATGTGGGAGACCTTCCAGCTTCTGCGCTTCTTCGATCATCCGCTCTATATGCTCAAGCGCGAGCTGACGTGGATCCCGGTGTTCGGCCAGTTCCTGGTCAAGGCCGGCATGGTCCCGATCGACCGCGGCGGCGGGCCGCGCTCGCTGGTCAAGACGCTGCGCCGCGCGGCTGCCGAGGTGAAGCGCGGCCGGCAGCTCGTGATCTTCCCGGAAGGCACGCGGCGGCCGGTCGGCGCGCCGCCGAGCTACAAGACCGGCGTGGCGCAGATCTATGCCGAGAGCGGCGTGCCGTGCCTGCCGGTCGCGCTCAACTCCGGCCTGTTCTGGCCGCGCCGCACCTTCATGCGCTATCCGGGGACGCTGGTGGTCGAATTCCTCGATCCGCTGCCGCCGGGTCTGCCGCGCGCCGAGTTCATGACGCGTCTGCAAGAGGCGATCGAGAGCGCCACCGACCGCATCGTCGAGGCCGCGCGCGCCGAGCAGGCGCAATTGTTCGGCATCGTGCCTGATACCGCGAAGGCGAAGGTGTAGTTTTGTTTTGACGCGTTTTCTTCACGCGAACCGGTGTCCACTTCGCTCGAAAACGCTTTAGCTACGTTTCTTCCTGCAGCGGCAGCTCGATCGGATGCGCGTCATGCAGCATCGTTGCGAGCCTGTGCAGTTGCGGATCGCGGAAACCCTGCTTCTCGATCGCGAGCACGGTCGACAGCACATAGTCGCGGTTGTTGCCGGAGCGGCCGTGGCCCTGCTGGACGTAGCGGAGCTGGTCGGCGAGCGACAGCCGCCCGGCATATTGCACATGGCTGCGATCCACCACATAGGTCAACGCACTGACTCGCGACCGCGGGTCGTCCTCCAGCCACACCGAGCGATGCACCTCGCGATAGACATTGGTGGTCTGCTCGCGGCTGCGTAAATAGGCGACGGTTTCATGGCGCCGCTTGGCCGCGACGCGGAAGGCGATGCCGCGGCAGGCGCCGCCGCGATCGAGCCCGAGCACCAGTCCCGGCTTTTCCGGCGTGCCGCGATGGTCGAAGGAATACACGCAGAGCGCGCGGTGCTCGCCGATCAGCCGCGCCGCCATTTGTTCCTCGAATTCGAAGCCCGGCTTCCACATCAGCGAGCCGTAGCCGAACACCCAGAGGTCGTTGTCACCTGATTCGGGCGGGGAGAGGAGTTGCGCGGACATCGGCCCAAGGGCTAGCAAAAGCGGAAGGCGAAGCGAAGCGGTTTCATTGGCTTTAAAGCATGATCCGGAAAAGTGGGAACCGGTTTTCCCTCGCGACAAACGCGAAGCGTTTGCGCGGAGACCATGCTCGAACAGGGCCGGCATTTGCCGCTTACATTTGCCAAAATTGACAGCCAGAGGTCGCCGCATGTCTGACATGACCCCCGCGCCACGCCGGCGCTCGCGTTGGCGGCTCTTCGCCGCCCCCGTTTCCGTCCTGATCCTCGCCATCGTGTGGTCCGGCTTCTGGTTCTATGCCGCGTCCCAGGTCTGGGTGCAGGCCGATGCCTGGCGCGCGCAGGAGGCGAAGGCGGGCCGGGTCTATGATTGCGGCAAGCGATCGGTGGCCGGTTACCCCTTCCGGCTCGAGATCCGCTGCGAGGACGCCAGCGTGACCCTGCTCTCGCAGACCGCCGCGCCGCAGACGGCGTTCACCGCGCGGCTCGGCGAGATCCTGGTGGTGGCGCAGGTCTACGACCCCAAGCTGGTGATCGCCGAATTCAAGGCGCCGGCGACGCTCGCCGAGCGCGGCGCGCAGCCGCAGTTCGCCGTGAACTGGCGCACCGGCCGCGCCAGCGTGGTCGGCCTGCCGGCGGTGCCGCAGCGCGCCTCGCTGGTGTTCGATGATCCCGCAATCGATCGCCTCAACGGCTCGGTGCAGGTGCCGCTCGGCCGCGCTGCTCACGTCGAGCTGCACGGCCGCCTCGCGGAAGGCGCGCCCGCGGACAATCCCGTGATCGAGACCGCGCTGCAGATCAATGGCGGCAGCCTGCAGGACGTGCATCCGGTGCTGGCGACACCGTTCGATGCCGGCATCCGCGCCAAGATTTCCGGCCTGAAGGATTTCGCGCCAAAGCCGTGGCCGGAACGTTTTCGCGAGATCCAGGCCGCCGGCGGCCATGTCGAGATCGTGCAGTCGCGCATCCAGCAGGGCGAGATGATCGCGGTGTCCGCGGGCAATCTGAGCCTCAACGCGAGTGGCCGGATCGACGGCGAGTTGCAGATGACGGTCACCGGCCTCGAGCGCGTGGTCCCGGCGCTCGGGATCGAGAAGATGCTGGAGGAGGGCGTGCCGCAATCGACCCTCGACCGCGTCGCGCCCGGCGTGAAGACGCAGGATCTCAACAATCTGTTCGGCGCGCTCGACCGCGCGGTGCCGGGCCTCGGCAAGATGGTGAAGCAGAACGCCAATGTCGGCGTCGCCGCCACCATCAATTCGCTCGGCAGCGAAGCCATGCTGGAAGGCAGGAAGGCGCGATCCTTCCCGCTGCGCTTCGTCGACGGTGCGGTGCTGCTCGGCCCGATCAAGGTCGGCCAAGTCCCGCCGCTGTTCTGAGCGGTAGAGCCGTAGCCGTAGCCCGGGTGGAGCGCAGCGCCATCCGGGCTACGAGGCCGCGCGCTACTTCTTCTCCAGATTCGCGTGCGGGCGGCCGAAATCCGGCGCGGCCGAATCCTGGCCGATCTCGACGATGCCGCGGCGGATGGCGCGGGTGCGGGTGAAATGGTCGAACAGCGCTTCGCCGTCGCCGCGGCGGATCGCGCGGGTCAGCTTGGAAAGATCCTCGTTGAAGGTGCCGAGCATCTCCAGCACCGCGTCCTTGTTGCTCAGGAATACGTCGCGCCACATCGTCGGGTCGGACGCCGCGATGCGCGTGAAATCGCGGAAGCCGCCGGCGGAGAACTTGATCACCTCCGACGACGTCACCTGCGCAAGCTCATCGGCGGTGCCGACGATGGTGTAGGCGATCAGATGCGGCAGGTGGCTGGTGATCGCGAGCACGAGGTCATGATGGTCAGGCGTCATGATCTCGACCCTGGCGCCGAGCGCGGCCCAGAACTCGCGCAGCCTGTCGACCGCGCTTGCCTCGGTGCCCTCAGGCGGCGTCAGGATGCACCAGCGGTTGATGAAGAGCTCGGCAAAGCCGGAGTCGGGCCCCGAATGCTCGGTGCCGGCGACCGGATGCGCCGGCACGAAATGCACCCCGTCGGGGATATGCGGCCCCATGTCCCTGACGATCGCGCCCTTCACCGAGCCGACGTCGGAAACGATGGCGCCTTTCTTCAAGTGCGGCGCGATCTCCGCCGCCACCGGCCCGCAGGCGCCGACGGGAATGCAGAGGATGACGAGATCGGCATCCTTGACCGCCTCCGCATTGGTCTCCACCACGCGGTCGACGATGCCGAGCTCGGCGACGCGCGCGCGCGTCTTCTCCGAGCGTGCGGTGGTGACGATCTCGCCGGCGAGCCCCTGCGCCCGCGCGCCGCGCGCGATCGAGCCGCCGATCAGGCCGAAGCCGATCAGCGCAACGCGCTGGAAGTGCGGTGCGGCGTTCACTTCTGATCCATGAAGTCGCGCAGGCCTTCGACCACGAGGCGGTTGGCCTCCTCGGTGCCGATGGT
This sequence comes from Bradyrhizobium sp. BRP22, assembly GCF_020194175.1. Lineage (GTDB taxonomy): Bacteria > Pseudomonadota > Alphaproteobacteria > Rhizobiales > Xanthobacteraceae > Bradyrhizobium. The sequence continues at coordinate 277,776 of NZ_JADYVX010000004.1, forward strand.
CATGCGCAGCGCATGCGGCAGGCCGTAATTGTTCACTGCACGCAGCACCAATCCGCGCTTGGTGAGGAACGCGTCCGCCTCGGCGGAGGTCTTGCCCTTCTCGGTCGGGAAATGGATCAGCACGAAATTCGCGACGCTCGGCGTCACCTTCAGCCCGAGCTTGCGGATCTCGTCCGTCACCCAGCTCCGCCATTTCTCATTGTGCACCCTGGACATCTCGAGATGCGCACTATCCTCGACCGCGGCCACCGCCGCAAGCATCGCCGGACTCGAAACGTTGAAGGGGCCGCGGATGCGGTTCACCGCATCGACGATATGCGCGGGGCCGAACATCCAGCCCACGCGCAGCGCCGCGAGCCCGTGGATCTTCGAGAAGGTGTGGGTCATCACCGTGTTCTCGGTCGTCGCGCACAGTTCAAGACCGAGCCCATAGTCGTTGCGCACCACGTAATCCGAATAGGCGGCGTCGATCACCAACAGCACGTGCGACGGCAGGCCGGCACGCAGGCGCTTGACCTCGTCGAACGGCAGATAGGTGCCGGTCGGGTTGTTCGGGTTCGCGAGCCAGACCAGCTTGGTCCGCGGCGTGACCGCCTTCAGGATCCCGTCGACGTCGGCGGTGTAGTCGGTCTCCGGCACGACAACGTTCTTGGCGCCGTTGGCCATGGTCGCGATCGGATACACCAGGAAGCCGTGGGCGGTGGAGATCGCCTCCGAGCCTTCGCACAGATAGGTGTGGGCGAGCAGGTTGAGGATCTCGTCCGAGCCGGCGCCGCAGATGATGCGGCTCGGATCGAGGCCGTAGGCGCGGCCGATCGCCTCGCGCAGCACCTTCGACGTGCCTTCCGGATAGTCCTCCAGATGTTCGGCGGCGCGCTTATAGGCCTCGATCGCCTTCGGCGAGGGACCGAACGGCGTCTCGTTGGCGGAAAGCTTGAACACCTTGCGCCCCGGTTCCGCCACCGGGCTCTTGCCGGGGGTGTAGGGCGCAATATCGAGGATGCCGGGATTCGGCACGGGGCGGGACATCTCTAACTCTCTGGCTCCTGATTGTAGGGGCGGCCTTGCTTTAAGTCCTGGCTGTCCCGTTCGGAGGCACCGTATAGCGCGTTGCGTGGCTGCCGACGAGGGCTGATGAGCGCACCGAGGCGCCAGCCTTGATCAGCGCCAGCTTGATTTTTTCGAAGCCGATGCCCGCGACCGACACCAGCAGCGCCGCGCCGTCGAAGGCCGTGTCCGGCACCGCGACGATCTCGGCGAGCGGCGCCAGGGCGCGGGCGATCTCGGCGTTCCAGCCGGAGACGCGGACGCTCCACATCTCGACCTCGGTCACCATCGCATCGTCGGCGACCCGCGAGATGACGAAGACGGGGAGCGCCGCGGGATGGTCGGCACGCTCCAGGAACGGCAGCCGCGCGATGATCTTCGGCGCGCCCCCGGCCTCGAGGTCGATCCACCACGGCGTGCGGCTGGAAATGGCCGACACCAGCGCCAGGTCGCCCTTCGATTTCGCCACCGCTTCGACCGCCGCCTGCGCGCTGAAATGCGAGATGTAGGGCACCACGAAGCCGAAATGGAAGCGCGCCGAATCCCGCATCATGGATTCGCCGACCGAGACATCGGCATGCACCGAGAACGGCGCCTGGACATAGGTGAAGGTCGAGATGATGACGCGCCAGATGCTCTCGATGGTGTCGAGCGGCAGGATGCCGCGATGGCGCTCGACCAGGCGGCGCATCATGCCGGCCTCGCGCGCCGGCCGGAATGCGGAGCCGACTTCCTGGGTCTGCTTCACCTGGATCAGCCGATCGATGATGTCGCCGCGCGCCATCAACAGGCGATGAACCTGCTCATCGATCGCGTCGATCTCTTTGCGCAACTCGGCCAGCGAGGGCGGCGCCGGAGGCGTTTTTGACATGCTTAGAACTCAGCGAAAGTCTCTCTCCTCATCCTGAGGAGCGGCGCCTCGGCGCCGCGTCTCGAAGGATGCAAGCCCCCGTTCTGTCCCATGGGGCCAGATGGTGCAAGCTCAGTCTAAAGGTAACGATCAGGTTAACCGCCCGGTTGCTTGACGCAGGTCGGGTAAGGGACTAGTTTCCCACCCGTTCCGTGGTCATTTGAGCCGGCCGGCTTGCAGCCACGTTAAAGAATTCGCTAAACAGGCCGGGGACAGCAATGATCCCGGCCGAACCTTTGTTCAGGCCGGGTTTTTCATGGCCTGATTTCTGTCCCAAGACCTCCGCGTCGGAGGAAGGCGCCGCAACATGACCAAGGTGCAGTCGATCAAGTCTCCGTCGATCCAAAGCGAGGATCGCGCCCATGAGGCCGATCATCCATCTTCGCCAGTGGCGAAGTTCGGCATGGATCAGCCATTGAAGCTCGACTGCGGCATCGACCTCGCACCGTTCCAGATCGCCTATCAGACCTATGGCGAGCTCAACGCCGAGCGCTCCAACGCCATCCTGGTCTGCCACGCGCTGACCGGCGACCAGCATGTCAACAATGTGCATCCGGTGACCGGCAAGCCCGGTTGGTGGGAGACCATGGTTGGCCCCGGCCGGCCGCTCGACACCAACCGCTACTTCATCATCTGCTCCAACGTGCTTGGCGGCTGCATGGGCTCGACCGGCCCTGCGTCGCTCAACCCCGCGACCGGCAAGGTGTGGGGACTGGATTTTCCGATCATCACCATTCCCGACATGGTGCGCGCGCAGGCGATGCTGATCGACCGGCTCGGCATCGAGACGCTGTTTGCGGTGGTCGGCGGCTCCATGGGCGGCATGCAGGCGGTGCAATGGGCCGCGGCCTATCCGGAACGGGTGTTCTCGACGCTCGCGATCGCCTGCTCGACGCGCCATTCGGCGCAGAACATCGCCTTTCATGAACTGGGCCGGCAGGCGGTGATGGCCGATCCGGACTGGCGTAGCGGAGGCTATGTCGACCAGGGCACGCATCCACATCGCGGGCTCGCGGTCGCGCGCATGGCTGCGCATATCACCTATCTCTCGGACGCGGCGCTGCATCGCAAGTTCGGGCGGCGGATGCAGGACCGCGAGCTGCCGACATTCTCCTTCGACGCCGATTTCCAGGTCGAGAGCTATCTGCGCTACCAGGGCTCGTCCTTTGTCGAGCGCTTCGATGCCAACAGCTATCTCTATCTGACGCGGGCGATGGACTATTTCGATATCGCCGCCGACCATAATGGCGTGCTGGCGCAGGCGTTCCGCGGCATCAAGACCCGGTTCTGCGTGGTGTCGTTCACCTCCGACTGGCTGTTTCCGACCTCGGAAGCGCGGGCGCTGGTGCATGCGCTGAACGCGTCCAGCGCGCGGGTGTCGTTTGCGGAGATCGAGACCGACAAGGGCCATGATGCGTTCCTGCTCGACGTGCCCGAATTCTTCGATATCTCGCGCGCCTTCCTGGAATCGGCCGGCAAGGCGCGCGGCCTCGGCGATGCGGGAGCTCAGTGATGGCGCTTCAGGAACAAACCCTGCCGCTGCCCGGCGTGACGCCGCAGGCGCAAGCGAGCCATCGCCCGGACCATCTTCTCGTCACTGAGATGGTGAAGCCCGGATCGCGCGTGCTCGACGTCGGCTGCGGTGACGGCGATCTGTTGCAATTGCTGGAAAGCCGCGGCATCGACGGCCGCGGCATCGAGCTGTCGCGCGAAGGCGTCAACCGCTGCGTCGCCAAGGGACTTGCGGTGGTGCAGGGCGATGCCGACACCGACCTCGTCAACTATCCCGACGATGCTTTCGACTATGTGATCCTGTCGCAGACATTGCAGGCGACGCGGCAGCCGAAGGCGGTGTTGGAAAATCTCCTGCGCATCGGCCACCGCGCCATCGTCTCGTTCCCGAATTTCGGCTTCTGGAAGATGCGGTTGCAGCTCCTGATCGGCGGGCACATGCCGCGCACCGAGAACCTGCCGGCGACCTGGTACGACACGCCCAACATTCATTTCTGCACCATCAAGGATTTCGTGCAGCTCTGCGACGAGATCCACGTCAAGATGGAGCGCGCAGTCGCGCTCGACCTCTACGGCCGCCCGGTGCCGCTGAACCTGCCCTGGTGGGTCTGGAACATGTTCGGCGAGCAGGGCGTGTTTCTGCTGAGCAGGGGCGGTAAGGGACGCTAAAGCGTTTCCTCCGTCATTCCGGGGCGCGCAAAGCGCGAGCCCGGAATCCATTCATCCATGAACTCTGCGGCCCAATGGATTCCGGGCTCGATGTTCGCATCGCCCCGGAATGACAGCTAAACCACTATCGATCTCGGATCGCGCGGCAGCCATCGTCCTGCTTCCACCAGCGCGATGAAGCGCTCGACCATCTCGTTGAACAGCGCGGGCTCCTCGAGATTGAGCACGTGTCCTGATTTCGGGAAGAACGTCAGCCCCGCAGCGGGCAAATGTTTCTTCAGGAACAGGCTCGGCTCGACGCAATTGTCGTCCTCGTCGCCGCAGATGATCAGCGCCGGTGTCGGCACTTTTCCGATCGCCTCCGCCATGGTGTAGATCGAACGCCTTCCGCCTTGAAAGCTGCGCATGGTGTTGGCCGATCCCTTGGCATCGTGCCGGGCAAGCGCGGCGTAGAAGTCGGCATGGCCGCGCGGATCCTTGACCAGGAACGGAATCCGGCCCGGCGCCTCGCGCGTCACCTTGGCGACTTCAACTGATCCGATGGTTTCATACTGCTCGGCATTGGTGCGGCATTGGGCGCGGAAGGCATCTAAGTTTTCGAGACTCGAGCCGGAGCCGACGCCGGCGAGCGTCATCGACAATGCGCGCTCGGGCGCATTCAGCGCGACCTGCAGCGACGAATAGGAGCCCATCGAGAGCCCGACGAAATGCGCGCGCGTGATGTCGAGATGATCGAGCACCGCGAGCGCGTCGGTGTAGAAATGCTTGTAGGTGTAGAGGTCGGCCGATGGCGGGACGTCCGAAGGCGTGTAGCCGCGCGCGGAATAGGCGATGCAGCGGTGGCCGCGCGAGAAATAGCGCATCTGCGGCTCCCAATTGGTGTGATCGGCCGCGAACTCGTGCAGGAAGATGATTGGTGTCCCGCTTCCGGCCTCTTCGAAATAGAGGCGGACATTATCCTTGGCGACGGCATAGGGCATTTTAACGCTTCCTTCTTGTGAGCCTGCGGCCGCGAGGATCGCAATTAACGCTCGCGGCTGCAATGCGGCGACATCGTTTGCTTTTGGTCGCCAAATGTTCGCGAAATGACCCTGCATTTTTCGCCGCAGCGCGGCGTGAAATCTTCGTCTTGCCACAATGCGCAGGACAAAACGCGCCGCGCCTGTCATCCAGATGTCATCCACAGACGGGCGCGACGGGAAAATCGGGGGTGTAACAGAAGGAAAAAATGGGAAGTATGGTTCAGTTGCGTGCGTTCCGCCGGGTGCTGCGAGTTCTGGCACTGGCGTTGTGTTCGACGGTCATCGTCGTTTCTATCTCTCCCGCTTCGGCACGGCCTCATCATCACGCAGGGCGCCACGCCCGGGCCTATCATGCCGGTCATCATGCCAAGCATCACCATGCCCGCGCTCACCGCTGGCACAGGATTCGCGTCTCGCGCTGGGAGCGTGGCGTGACACGGATGCAGGCGCAGGGTCTTGCCGACAGCAATGCAAGCCTGTCGCCGGAGCCGCAGCAGGCGGCAGGCCTCGGCTCGTCGAACATCGTCGCCGAAGCCCGCCGTTACCTTGGCGGCAATCCGACCAGCCGATCGAGCCTGTGGTGCGCCCGGTTCATGAACATGGTGCTGCAACACTCCGGCTATCGCGGCACCGGCTCGGATATGGCGAGTTCGTTCGCGCGCTATGGGCAGCGTGTCTCCGGCCCGCAGGTCGGCGCCATCGCCGTGATGTCACGCGGACGCCGCGGCGGCCATGTCGGCATCATCACCGGCATCGACGCCAAGGGAAATCCGATCATGATCTCCGGCAACAACGGCAACCGCGTCCGCGAAGCCTCTGTCTCTCGCGGCAAGATCTACGCCTACGTGATGCCGACGAATTAGAGCGAGAATCGTCGCATCCACCGAGGTTCAATGGGCTTCGGTGGATGCGTAGCCGAGGTGGTGCCAAATCCCTCACGAACTCCGTTTCAGCCTCGATTCCGGGCCGGGCGCGGCGAGCGCTGCTTTGCGATCATGGATAAGGTTCTCGAGACGATGGGCGGCGACATTCAAGGTGGCTGTATCAAGCGCGCTCTCGTCGTTCGTTCCCGCTCTGGCACGCTGCGCACGCAGAACCTCGTCGATCTGATCCTCAATCTCCAATAATTCGGATTCCGTTTCAGCTTTTCGAATCCTCTGTCCCAGCACGTATAGCGAATCCAGCGCCGCTTCTTTGGTCTTGAGTTCGCCGGACCTGAGGAATTTCCAGGCCGCCGCCAGTATTGAGGCAAGCGCGCCCAGTGCCATCGGAGTGAGAAAGATCGCATTGCTCCACTTGTCCAGGAAGCTCTGCTGCGTGCCGTTGTAGAACTCTGCGGCGCCTGGATGAACCGGAAGATAGGCGCCGGGATCGGTGTCGGGTGCCTTTACCTGCGCCAGGATCGGCAGTTCGCTCGACAGATCCCTGCGCGCGCTCGTAAAGGCTTGCGTGAAATTAGCAACCAGTTCGGTATCAAGCGACTTCCTGGCAACCAGGTAGAAGGAAACCTTCAGCGTCGTGACGTCGTCTGGCGGAATCGGAGGGGAGCCTCGCAACGTACCCTTGGGGATGTCGAAACTCTCGTAGGCGCGCTCCTTCTCGGCAATCGCTCCGGCGGCATCGATCGGTATCAGAACCGGGGACGTTTTTGCGTTCTGCGAGAACAGTCCCCGCACCAGCGACAGATATTTTTCGGTCATGGGCATCACGAAAAGAACGGCACGCACCTCCTTGCTGTCGACCGCTCGGCGCGTGTCCGCTGGCGCAAGATTCCTGAACACGACATTGGCGCGATCGAGGGCGTATTCCTTTGTCAGCACGCTGACGATCTTCTGGTTGGTCTCGCCTCCAACCACGCCTACAGTGATGCGCTTCATCCCGGCGATGTCCGTGATCGACGATCCCGGCGGTGCGACAAGCAGCGCGACCGCTTGAGCCAGGACAACGACGGCTTGGGCATGCGAAAGGTCGCCGACGTCGCCCCGGACCACCGCGAGGTCGGTCTTGCCGCGGCAAACTCGCTGGCGGATTCGAGTGCGCCGGTGGTTTCGACGACCTTGAGCCGGACCGGCGCGTTCACTTCGGCGAGCCGGCTGGCAAGCGCGGATACGACTCTCGGCGCCTCGCCGTCCAAAGACCCGACCGCGATCGACAGCGTCACCGGCTGAACATACCAGCGGTAGCCAAACAGACTTGCACTCGCGGCCAAAGCAACCAGCCCGGCGACCACAACGATGCGCAGCCAGATTGGCAGCCTGATCGCGTCCATGCCTGTTCTCGACAAGTCATTATCAGCCGAAACCTGTGGCTCCCCTGGGCAGACCTGCACCCCCAGGTCATATTTCAAGGAAACTCCAATCCGGCTGTTCTGCGTGACCCACCTTCACTAATCCGCTGCCACCGAACTGGCCGCCTCCGACGCCGACTGTTCTAGATCTGAAGCTGCTGTTGTTTGGTTGCTGCTGCAGTCTTGTGGCGAGCTCTTTTCTCCCACTCTGTCCTCAAAGGGGTCGCGAACGACCACCTTCAGAGCCGAAAGATCGCCCTCACTCAGGAAGGAGATTTTTCCCGCTGGGGTCGCCACCATTCTCCCAATCGTCGAGAGCGGAATGCCAAGCTTCGCCGATAACCTGGCCAGGTAAATGGTGTCGCGGATCGTTTTGCTATCTTCTCCGCCATGACTGTTTGCCACCGAGTGGACTCCGATCGTTGCGCGTTCCGATATATAGCGCTTCCTGCTCGCGAGGAAAATGAACGCACATGCCGAGTCGCACTCTCCGGAAACGTACGTCGTCAGCCCCTTCTGACGCGTGAAGATTGCGATCCGGAATCCTTCATAGAGGTTTCCGCCTTTCGAGCTGAGATCGATGCCGGTAATTTTTCGCTGAGCACTGAAATAGGATCTAAATCGCACGTAGTCGCCTTCCACGATGTCACCGCGCAGCCGCAAGACATCCCCGGTGCAACCCGAAGCGCGCGAAATTTCCATGCCCACGCACTCCGCCGATAGGAAAATAGCCGAGAGGGTGAGTAGCGTTCTAATCACTCATCTCTCCACAATCATAAACCCAATGAATCTGTCCCAGTTCTGTTGCTCATTGGCAGAGCGCAGCAGTTGCGAATTGGAACTGCCAGCGCGGCCGTTTTCATTCTCGTCTCCCGATATCAACCCATTGCTGGGAGCGCCTTGTCCGCAGGCATTTCTGAAGCACGCGGCTTTGGCCCGGTCCCATGCTGTGTACGCGACCGCCGTATCGTTCCACCGATCAAGGTCACTGGCCTGCGGCGGTGATCCGAAGGTTAGTTCGGTGGTATTCACCGGTACAGGACGCAAGCGCCGCCACGCCAGCGCACACACCGGCGAACGGCCCGGCGCGTCTGGCGAATGGTGGTCCTGGCTACGCATACACCGTTGACGCGCGTCCTGCCCGGACCGCAGCCGACAGCCACTTGGGTGATCATGTCGTCCAGTTGGGGAAGCGGCGCAGGTGTCATGGCTTGCGCCGATGTTGCAACCGATAAGGCGAAGCCTGCAACAGCAATCATTCGGATCATTGCGCTCCTCCCTTGATGGAAGATACCAACGCTCCCACTCCACAAGGATGGTCGGGCTAGGTCTTGAGATAGATCAAGGTCCGCACCCGCTGGAGCCGGACGCTTCCCAAAAGATCAGGGAACGCGCCGCGCCGGTCGCAGCAGCCTGCAACTCGCCGTGGCAGAGGTTGCCGCTTTGGTTGAACCCATTGATATCGCGCTAGAGCAGCGGCGCGAAAAAAACAGTTGCGGGTTTGGCGTTTAAGCGCACTCATCGGCCACCTCCATCGCCGTCGCACGGCAATCCGTGGGCCGGTCCAACAAAAAGCCCCGGAAAATGCCGGGGCTTAAAGTCGGCTGGAGATCAACAGTCGATCAGTAACGGGCAGCAACCGGTGGAGCGTAGGTCCCCCAGTTGAAGCGGTAATTGACGCGCAACGTGATCATGTCCACGTCCTGGCTGACGCGATTGAGTGCATCGGCAATGATGGGGTTGCCCACCGAGAACGAATTGTTCGAGTCGCCCATGAACAGGTGATCGTACTCGACGCCGACCGACCAGTTCGGCGCGAAGCCGTATTCGAAGCCGACCCCCACGACGCCACCCCAGCGGGTCGAACTCGCCGAGGCAAATTCAAAGCCGCTGAACGTGTCGAGTATGCTGAAGCGGTTGCTCGTCACCGCCGCGCCACCTTTGACATACAGCAGCACCGTGTTCCAAGCATAACCGATCTGGCCCGTGAAAAGGCCGATGCCATCCGTCTCCACGCGGGTCGAGAACAGCGGGTTGATGACGCTGGCACGGGTGTTCTCGATATCGGCCCAATCTCCCTGGGCCTCCAGGCCGAAGACCCAGCCACCGCCCCACTGCCAGCGATACCCGATCTGACCGCCGACCAGACCTCCGGACCGGTCGCGGCACCCGTCACTGAACACTCCGCCGAAAGCGTCGACGAAGTCCCAGCAATTGCGGCTCTGGCCCCAGCCGCCGTTGGCGCCGATGTAGAAGCCGCTCCAGTTGTAAATCACCGGAAGCGGGGCCGGTGGCGGCGCCTTCACAGGCATATCAGCGGCCAGCGCCGGAGCGGACAGGCCGAGTGCAATCAAACCAACAGTGCCCAGCAAAAACTTTTTCATATCGTTCCCCCTCTTCGGCCTCGCCTGGGATCGGACGGCCGATGAACTTGTTGCGGCGGTTGTGTCTCCATTCCAATTCCACTTCGAAGCATAAATGATTTGACGCGCGAAGCGCGTGCCAGAACTGCAACACTCGTTTTTTGTTTCAGGAAGAAATGGCAAGCGTCCTGTCCAACCCGCACACGCTGGACTATGCGGTTCGTGCCAAAATAGCCGCCTGATGCGAGCGCTCTGAAATCACTCAAGCTGACTGCTGCAGATCAAGCGGCGCGTCGTTCTCGGGAAAAGTTGACCAACGGAGCGTGGCTCATCCGCTTGTCGGAGCAAAGCTAATGGGCCGATTGCGAGGGACTCTGCTGCCGCTCCTCGGTGGCACGACATGATCACCCAAGTAGCCGTCGGCTCGGCGCGTTATCGATTGCTTCGCTCCGCTCGCAACGACGATGGGGCCATTTCGGCTGTGACAAATTGACCCGACGGGCAAATCACCAAAAGTCTGTCGAGACCCTCACCCAAAAATAAATCGCTTAACCCGTCGGGCAAATCAGCATTATGACTCCGCGCGTCTCACCCAAGAGAGGGGCGGCTCGCGATCGTCACGAACGTTGCGGTGAGATGCGGTGGACGCGGGTGCTGCGAACGACGAACGCAGCTATTAGCGGACGGCGAAGTCGTGTGGTTCTGGCGCCCCGACGCTGGCGCTAAGTCTTTTGCGCGAAGAAGTTTACGCAAGAGGCGACGGTGGCAAGAAAGCCCGGTCACCGAGAAGAGCACGAAGTAAGCCGTAAACCATCGCGCAGGGAAAGCCGGTGTTGCTCCGGTTGACCTGTGGTCCTACCCCCGTGCTTTTTGTTGCACGGGGCCCACGGGTGCAACCGGCACCCGGCTTTCCCTGCGCCCTCACTTCGATGAGGGTGAAACGAGACGCAGACCTCGGACGCAACGCGCCGCGAGAACGCGAACTCACATCCCCAACTCCACCGTCATGCCCCGCGAAGGCGGGGCATCCAGTACCCGGCAGCCTTTCGGCTTACGTCAGGCGCCTTTGGAATACTGAATCGTCCGGTCAAGCCGGACGATGACAGCGGACAGGCTGTTTGAAAATTGAAACGGAGTCGTAGGATGGGCAGAGCGCAGCGAAACCCATCCTTCGCGCGGCTTGCTTCGTCCCGATGGGTTTCGCTGCGCTCTACCCATCCTGCGACGGCTTCGGCCTACAACAGCTCCGGCTGCTCCGCCGCGATCGCATCTCCTATCGCTACAGCGCCATCCGCGATCACCTCGGCGTAGACGCCGCATTCGTTGTGGCCGAGACGCTGCATCAGGGTGTTGGGGATGGTGAGGTCGCGCGCGCCGGTGTCGGGATCGACATTGACGGCGGCGCAGCGGGTGATGCGCTTGACCACCTTGGCGCGCGCGTTGCCGATGGCGATGGTCTGGTCGAGCAGCTCGAATTCGTGCCAGGCCGGCCAGCCCTCGACATAGAGGTTGGCGCGGAAGCGCAATGGATGCACCGGCCGCCCGACCATGTCCTCGATCGCACGCAGGCTGTTGAGGTTGATGATCGAGACCACCTTGCGGGCGACGTCGGAAAAGCTGTGGCCGGGGCTGGTCAGCACTTTCGGCGGCCCCTTGATCTCGCCGGCATGGTGGATCGTGAAATAGCGCTCGATCGCAGCGCGCCCCTCTGCGGTCTCAAGGTCGCCCTGGGCGACGATCTCGCCGTCCTTGCGCAGGGTCAGGACGTGGCTCGCGTCGTCGAACTGGGCGCGCAGCGGCACCAGCCACTGGTCCCGCTGCAGCATGAGGAAATGCGGCTTGGGCAGCCATTTGGGCTGATCGGGATCGAAGCCGCTCGGGCCGTTCTCGATGGCGTAGCGGCGGTCCGACAGCAGGGTCTGGCCGGCCTTGAGTTCGGTCCGCGGCAGCGGTTCCGGAGTGAGGCCCTTGACGGGATAGCGGTAGATACCGGCGATCTGTGCAGATGAAGCGGAGGACATCAGGCCTTTTAGGAGATTCTTGGCGATCGGGCCACTCACGCTGGCGAAATCATTGCGGAAAGCTCTTCCGTTTCGGAACCCAATGCCCACATTTGCATCAAGCCTGTACGAGGGCGACGACCACCGGCCGGGGTTGACCGACGTCAACACGGCCGGACTAGAACCCAATGAAGATGCTCTCCACAGTGCCTACGGGGCTGGGAGGGCAGGCCGAGGGAAAGCGAACGATGAATATTGAAAAATACACCGAGCGGGCGCGCGGCTTCATCCAGTCTGCGCAGTCGCTTGCCGTGCGCGAGGGGCACCAGCAGTTCTCGCCGCTGCATCTGTTGAAAGTGCTGCTGGACGACAGCGAAGGCCTTGCCGGCGGTCTGATCGACCGCGCCGGCGGCAATTCCCGCGCCATCCTCAAGGCAACCGAGGATGCGCTCAACAAGCTGCCCAAAGTGTCGGGCAGCGGGGCGGGACAGGTCTACCTTTCACCCGAACTGGCGCGGGCGTTCGATGCGGCCGAAAAGGCTGCCGACAAGGCCGGCGACAGCTTCGTCACCGTCGAGCGGCTTCTGCTCGGACTGGCGCTCGAGAAGAACAGCGAGGCCGGCTCGATCCTGAGCAAGGGCGGCGTCACCCCGCAGAATCTCAATGCCGCGATCGAGTCGTTGCGCAAGGGCCGTACGGCCGACAGCGCCACCGCCGAGAACGCCTATGACGCGCTGAAGAAATATGCCCGCGACCTGACCCAGGCCGCGCGCGACGGCAAGCTCGATCCGGTGATCGGCCGCGACGAGGAGATCCGCCGTACAATTCAAGTGCTGTCCCGCCGCACCAAGAACAACCCCGTCCTGATCGGTGAGCCCGGCGTCGGCAAGACCGCGATCGTCGAGGGCCTGGCGCTGCGCATCGTCAATGGTGACGTGCCGGAGAGCCTGAAGGACAAGAAGCTGCTATCGCTCGACCTCGGCGCGCTGATCGCGGGTGCGAAGTACCGCGGCGAGTTCGAGGAGCGGCTGAAGGCCGTGCTGCAGGAGGTGACCTCGACCGAGGGAACCTTCATCCTGTTCATCGACGAGATGCACACGCTGATCGGCGCCGGCAAGGCCGACGGCGCCATGGACGCCTCCAACCTGTTGAAGCCGGCGCTCGCTCGCGGCGAGCTGCACTGCATCGGCGCGACCACGCTCGATGAGTACCAGAAGCATGTCGAGAAGGATGCCGCGCTCGCCCGCCGCTTCCAGCCGATCTTTGTCAGCGAGCCCTCGGTCGAGGACACCATCTCGATCCTGCGCGGGCTGAAGGACAAATACGAGCAGCACCACGGCGTGCGGATCGCCGATTCCGCGCTTGTGGCGGCCGCGACCCTGTCCAACCGCTACATCACCGACCGCTTCCTCCCCGACAAGGCCATCGACCTGATGGACGAGGCGGCGGCGCGGCTGAAGATGCAGGTCGATTCCAAGCCGGAAGAGCTTGATACGCTGGACCGCGAGATCATCCGTCTCAAGATCGAGCAGGAAGCGCTGAAGAAGGAAACCGATCTCGGCTCGAAGGCCCGGCTGCAGACGCTGGAAAAGGAACTCGCCGATCTCGAGGAGAAATCGAACGCGCTGACGGCGCGCTGGAGCGCGGAGAAGAACAAGCTCTCCAACGCGCAAAAGCTGAAGGCCGAGCTCGACGCGTTGCGTGTCGAACTGGCCAACGCCCAGCGCCGCGGCGAATTCCAGCGTGCCGGCGAACTTGCCTATGGCAAGATCCCGGCGCTGGAGAAGCAGCTCGCCGACATCGAGGCCAGCGAGAACCAGGGCGCGACGATGGAGGAGGCGGTCACCGCCAACCACATCGCGCAGGTGGTCTCCCGCTGGACTGGCGTTCCGGTCGACCGGATGCTGGAAGGCGAGAAGGAGAAGCTCCTGAAGATGGAGGATTCTCTTGGCAAGCGGGTCGTCGGCCAAGCCGAGGCCGTGCGTGCGGTGGCGACCGCCGTGCGCCGTTCCCGCGCCGGACTGCAGGATCCGAACCGGCCGATGGGCTCGTTCATGTTCTTAGGCCCGACGGGCGTCGGCAAGACCGAGCTGACCAAGGCGCTGGCGGAGTACCTGTTCAACGACGAGACCGCGATGGTCCGCCTCGACATGTCCGAATACATGGAGAAGCACTCGGTCTCGCGGCTGATCGGCGCGCCTCCGGGCTATGTCGGTTATGACGAGGGCGGTGCGCTGACCGAAGCGGTGCGGCGGCGGCCCTATCAGGTGGTGCTGTTCGACGAGATCGAGAAGGCGCATCCCGACGTCTTCAACGTGCTCTTGCAGGTGCTCGACGATGGCCGCCTGACTGACGGTCAGGGCCGCACGGTCGACTTCCGCAATACGCTGATCATCATGACCTCGAACCTCGGTTCGGAATTCCTGGTGAACCAGCCGGAAGGCGAGGACACGGGCGCGGTGCGCGAGCAGGTGATGGCGACGGTGCGGGCGCATTTCCGCCCCGAATTCCTCAACCGCGTCGACGAGATCATCCTGTTCCATCGGCTGCAGAAGAGCGAGATGGGCCGGATCGTCGAGATCCAGTTCGCGCGGCTGCAGAAACTGTTGGAGGACCGCAAGATCACACTCACGCTCGATGAAGCGGCGCGCGACTGGCTGGCGGCGAAAGGCTGGGATCCGGCTTACGGCGCCCGGCCGCTGAAGCGGGTGATCCAGCGCAGCCTGCAGGATCCGCTCGCCGAGATGATCCTGGCCGGCGACGTCAAGGACGGCGACCACGTCAAGATCTCGACCGAGGGTAACGTCCTGACCTTCAACGGCAAGGTGGCGCAGACCGCCGAGATCGCCCAGTTCGAGACGCCGGTGCCGAAGCGCAAGCTGAACTGAGTTCAGGGAACGGCTCGAAGGCCCCTCCGCGGCTCTGCGGAGGGGGGCTTCAGTTTGGAGTTTGAGAGATTCATTCCTGCGTCACTGCCGGCCCGACATCGTCGTCGTCGCTCGGCTCGAGTTCGGAAAGAATATCCACGAGCTCGCGGGCGCGGCCGGTCGCGAGCGGCTTGCCGGCGTTCATCAGCGGCTCGTCATTGGCGAGCCAGGCTTGCGCCTCCGCCAGCTCGTCGACGGTGGCGCCGGTTGCGATGACCTTGGCGATGGTAACGTCGTCGATCTGGCCGACGGCCTTGACGACGTCTTCCCGCGTGATGCGCCTCATGCTCACTATCCCTCTACGCGAAACAAGGCCTCCGCCCGCCGTCATGGCAGGCGGGGACCGAAACAAGACAACCCTCGATCAGCGGTTCGTGGTCAGCCGCGGCGGATTCTGCGACATCATCCAGAGCTCGATCGCAGCCAGGATTGCCACCGCCGCGCCGATCACCACATGGACCGTCATCGCGGTGGTTCCCTGGAAGCCCAATATCCAAGGCGACACCAGGGCCCACAATCCGACGATCAGGTTCAGCCACTCCTCCCACACCGCGAATGCCGCCAGCGCCGCGATCGCAAGGATCGCGATGACGATGCCGGTGATGTAGGCGTTGGTGGAGACGGTTCCGGCTTCGAAGCCGAACAGCCAGGGCGACAGCAACAGGATCGCGCCAAGGACCAGATTTGCGACGTCGCACAGTTTCGCGTTCGTCCAATTCTCCATGACACCCTCCATTGGAGGTTTTTCGCGTACCCATGAAACCGAGCTGACGCCTTCCCGGTTCCACGGCCGCGGCAAATTTGCGCGCTGGGAGCTATTTCCGGGTGACTTTGTAGACCGCGTTCTCGACGTCGGAGGAGAAGTAGATCGTCCCGGACGCTCCGACCCCCACCCCGGTCGGGATATTGCTGGGCAATCCACCGGGGGCCGCGGGAAGGCCGATCGGCAGATTGGCCGCGATCTCGGTGATGCTGCCCTGCTGCGGATCGATCTGGATGATCCGCCGGGCGCCGACCTCGGCCACCACCAGCCTGCCGTCGGGGGTGAGCGCAATCCCTTCCGGTCCCTTCAGGTCCTTGGCGATCACGGTCTTCTCGCCATTGGCGCCGACCTTCGATACCTGGCCGGCGAAGGCCTCGGTGAGATAGACGCTGCCGGCGGGGCCGGCGGCGAGCCCCACCGGACCGGCGAGGTCGCCGATGACCGTCGTGCGGTCCTTGCCATGCTCGCCGCTGACGCGCAGCAGCGATTTGCTGCCGAGCTCGTTGACCAGGAGGCTGCCGTCGTCGAGCCTGACCGCGTCATGCGGCGCCTTGAACTCGTGCAGCATCTCGATGGTCTTGCCGGTCTTGCGGTCGATCACCTGTACCGTTCCGGTGAACCAGCTCGACAGGATCACATGGTCGCCCTTCGCCGTGGCGCTCATCGGATAGTCCAGGGTCACGCCGTCGGCATGCATGCGGGCGGACTCGGATACTTCACCGGTTGCGCCGTCGATGGTGCGGTAGGCGAAAACATCGGCGAGATAGATCGTATCCTTGCCGCCGTCGGAGACGACGGCGAGGCCGCCGGGCAAGGCGAGCTTCCCGATGATCACCTGCCGCGCCGAGCCGGTCTCCGGATCGACCTCCTGGATGCCGTTGTCGGCCATGTTGGAGACGAAGATCCGGTCCTTGTCATCGATCGCGAGATTGTCCAGGGACGGCTTCAGCTGCGCGACCAGCTTCTTGGCACCGCTCTTCGGGTCGATGCGCACGAGCTGGCCGAGCGCGGTGTCGACCACGAACAGGTTGCCCTTCGAATCGAAGTTGACCGCCGCTGGCACCTTGAAGCCGTCGGCCACGACCGACAGCTCGGCTTTGTCGACATCGACCCTGGCGACCTGGCCCTTGAACCAGAGCGGCCCGTACAGCCGGTCATCCGGCCCGAACTCGAAGCCGTTGAGGCCGCCCATCTTCTCCATGATCTTGCGCGGCGGCTCTATGCCTTCGACGTCGATCTCATAGAGCGCGTCCCCCAGGAAGACCTGCGTCGCATAGAGCCGGCCGTCCTTGCGGAAGGCGAGCGAGTTGATGCCGGGCAGCCCGGAGGCGAGCTTCCTGACCGGCCCGTCGCCCTTGCGTGCGTAGAGATCTCCGGTGAGGAAGCCGGTCCAGGCCATGGTGCCGTCGGGTGCGAAAGCGATGTCGTCGGCCATGCCCTCGGGGGAGGGGACCGCGATCTTGGCCGTGCCGTTCACGCGGTCGACTTCGTAGAGCGCAGCGCCGGCGACGCTGCCGGCGAACAGTCTTCCGCTCTTGTCGATGCCGAGACCATGAACCCCGTGAAATGCCGAGCCGGGGACGAGTTTCGTAACCTCATGGCTCTGCGCGGAAGCCCCGCCACCGGTGGTGCACAGAAATGTCGCCGCAACAGCCGCACAGAGCGCAGATCCTCTCGTCATGACGTGACTCCTCCCGATGTCGTTTTGTTTCTTGTGGCGGGAGTATTCGTCCGGCCCGGCGGTTTGGCAAATGAAAGCCGGTTAGCGCCGTAATGCTGCCGCCTCAAAGAACGGCACACAGCGGAAGGCCGACGCTCGGACGCTTGGGATTTGCCGAGGAGATCAGCGGTTGCTGACGGGGCGCGATCCGGTCGAGCCGGTGGCGTCGGAGACGACGCGGGAGCTGCCGCGGCTGTTCATCTGGGCATCGATCCGGTCGCGCTCCTTCTCGAAGTTTGCCAGCATCGGGCCATCGAGCGAGCGCCCGCGCGGCAGCTTCACGCGCATCGGGTCGACGAAACGGCCGTTGACCAGGATTTCGTAGTGGACGTGGGCGCCGGTCGACATGCCGGTCGACCCGATGAAGCCGATTACCTGGCCCTGGCGCACGCGCTTGCCGGCCTCCATGCCCTTGGCGAAGGCGGACATGTGACCGTAGGCGGTCTCGTAGCCGTTGTTGTGCTTGATGCGGACATACTTGCCGTAGCCGCCCTCCCAGCCGACCTTTTCGACCAGGCCGTTGCCCGAAGCGAAAATCGGCGTGCCGTAGGGGGCCGCCCAGTCGACGCCGGTATGCATCTTGACGTAGCCGAGGATCGGATGACGGCGGCCGCCAAAGCCGGAGCGCATGATCGCGTTGTTGACGGGTTTGCGCACCAGGAACTTCTTCGCGCTCTTGCCGGTCTCGTCGTAATAGTCGACCACCGAATCGTCTGGCGTCTGGAACCGGTAGTATTTCTTGGTCTCGCCGCCGACCGTGAGCGCCGCGTACAGCACCTCGGTCTTTTCGGTGCTCGTGACGCCTTCGTCCTCGCCGGCGTAGAAGACGTCGAAGGAGTCGCCGGGCTGTACCTTGCGCTGGAAGTCGACGTCATAGGAATAGATGCGGACCATGTCCTCGATGACGTTCTGCGGCACCTTGTTGCGCAGCGCGGTCTCGTAGATGCTCTGATAGAGCCGTACGCCGCTGCCATCATCCTCGTCGTCATCCTCGCTGTTGTCAGCGGTCTCGGACACGGTGTTCATGCTTTGCACGTCGACGGCGACATATTTGCCGATGTCCGACAGCGCCGCGACTGCTTCGACCTGGGTGTCGTTGGCGACGATCACGCGATAGGGCTGCAGCCGCGCTCCCGGCGCCGGATTTGCCGGCGCCGTCAGGATGCGCAGTTTCTGGCCTTCCTTCAGGCCGCCATCGCGGCCGCGGGCGCCGAGCGTGGCGGCGATCGCCTTGGCCTCGTCGGCTGTCGCGCCCATGTCGCGGAGCACCGAGGCGACCGTGTCGCCCTTCTTGACGATATGCACCCGCTCGCCGGTCGGATTGCCGCCCGTGACCTGCTCCTTGGTCTTGGGGAGCAGCGTGACGTTTTCTGGCACCACGCGGGTCTCGAAGCCGGCATAGGGATCGGAAACGTTGCCTTCGGTGGCATAGGCCAGCTTGAGGTCGGGCTGGGCGCCGCCGACGTCGGCGGTGGCGTTGGCCAGCGTGTAGCGGACACCGCCGTTGTTGCCGCGCCAGTTGGCGGCGTCACGCACCCGCATCAGGATCTCGTCGAGCGCCACCACCGAGGCGATCTTCGCCTTCGGCAGCACCTGTGCCAGGTCCTTGGTGACGAAGGAGACCTCGGCGTCCGGCTCCACGGCTTCGGGATTGTTCGGATCGTCGGCCGCCGCGGGCTGATTGGTGCCGACATCGCTCAGCATGCGCTGGGCGTTGAACGGCGGGATCTTGGCCGAAAGATCGCTTGTCGTCATCGACAGGTTGCCGGAGATGCGAACATACGGCCGCACCCGCATCACATCGCGGTTGCCGACGCGGGTCACCGTCGATACCCGCACCACGTTGCGCGAGGCGCTTGCCTCCGACGGCGGTGGCAGGCGGTCGCTCTTGTGCAGGGTGGCGCCACGGTCGTTGGCGCTGATCGCACCGCGCAGCGCGCCCTCGACCCGCTCCGGGAGCTTGGCGAAGGTCATCTCGCCGTCGAGGGACGCAAAAACGGCGCCGCCGATCAAGGCCGCGCCGCACAGGCCGGTGAGGATGGTGCCGCTGAACCACTGCACGGAAACACGGCGGCGGTCGATCACCGCAGCCTCCGAGCCATCGACCGAAAGCGGCGGCTCGTGACCGAGATCGATCATCCCGGTCTCGCGTCCAAAGCCGCTCCCGCGTGACGCCCGTTGGCTCAAGCCTGTGTCCCCCCAAGTTCCATCAACATACGACGAGACTTCCGCACTCTCTTCCGCCCGTATTCGCCCTAGCAGGGCAATCCGGCAGTACGGCGCGCCACATGCAGCAACATTCGCGAATTATCGAAGGCCGGTGGCCAACCACAATCTCGAACGTCAGCGATGTGTAAATCTCTCGATGTTGCTCGGCCGCACGGAACTGACGACGGGTTCATCAGAAATCGTCAGTCCCTTGGTAGAAACCGCCGGCAGCCCCCACTGGCATCCGGCGATTCATTGCATATCTAATCGTCAGAACGTCGCAGGATTGTGGCTCAAGTACGGCGTAAAGTCCCGAAAAATCGAGGACTTCTGCGCCGGAGAAAATTCTGCACCTGATGCGACGATTTGTTGACAATGGCCGTTGACAAGCCGGATTGGGCCGGCCTATAAGGCGGCCACTGAGCGCGGCGCTGCATTGGCCCCGGAGGCCAAGGCAAGCTTTCGCGCCCTTGATGCTCCTCACTTTGATGAGTGACTCAACAGCCGAGTTAAATCGGTTGGGGATTTGCCGTCGAGTGAAGAGGTCGGAACCCTCCTAAGGGTGTGAGGTCCTCGGATCTCGGGCTGTTTGACAAGTAAAGATGAAGAAAGAGAAACGTGGACGGCGGAGTCCTTGCGGGTCTCGCTTCTGAAGAGCTTCGGCTTTTCTGATCGAGACCGGACGAAAGACTTCGGCGGTACACGTTTTGAATAAGGTTACACCATGGCCTCTTCATTGAGGTCAGGTCGCCAGCGATGTGAATCGCTGTGCGATTTCGGTGTGGACCTCGTCAAACGTTGTGATCAGCCGGCTCAAAGTTTCAAGTCCAACTTGAGAGTTTGATCCTGGCTCAGAGCGAACGCTGGCGGCAGGCTTAACACATGCAAGTCGAGCGGGCGTAGCAATACGTCAGCGGCAGACGGGTGAGTAACGCGTGGGAACGTACCTTTTGGTTCGGAACAACCCAGGGAAACTTGGGCTAATACCGGATAAGCCCTTACGGGGAAAGATTTATCGCCGAAAGATCGGCCCGCGTCTGATTAGCTAGTTGGTGAGGTAATGGCTCACCAAGGCGACGATCAGTAGCTGGTCTGAGAGGATGATCAGCCACATTGGGACTGAGACACGGCCCAAACTCCTACGGGAGGCAGCAGTGGGGAATATTGGACAATGGGCGCAAGCCTGATCCAGCCATGCCGCGTGAGTGATGAAGGCCCTAGGGTTGTAAAGCTCTTTTGTGCGGGAAGATAATGACGGTACCGCAAGAATAAGCCCCGGCTAACTTCGTGCCAGCAGCCGCGGTAATACGAAGGGGGCTAGCGTTGCTCGGAATCACTGGGCGTAAAGGGTGCGTAGGCGGGTCTTTAAGTCAGGGGTGAAATCCTGGAGCTCAACTCCAGAACTGCCTTTGATACTGAAGATCTTGAGTCCGGGAGAGGTGAGTGGAACTGCGAGTGTAGAGGTGAAATTCGTAGATATTCGCAAGAACACCAGTGGCGAAGGCGGCTCACTGGCCCGGTACTGACGCTGAGGCACGAAAGCGTGGGGAGCAAACAGGATTAGATACCCTGGTAGTCCACGCCGTAAACGATGAATGCCAGCCGTTAGTGGGTTTACTCACTAGTGGCGCAGCTAACGCTTTAAGCATTCCGCCTGGGGAGTACGGTCGCAAGATTAAAACTCAAAGGAATTGACGGGGGCCCGCACAAGCGGTGGAGCATGTGGTTTAATTCGACGCAACGCGCAGAACCTTACCAGCCCTTGACATCCCGGTCGCGGACTCCAGAGACGGAGTTCTTCAGTTCGGCTGGACCGGAGACAGGTGCTGCATGGCTGTCGTCAGCTCGTGTCGTGAGATGTTGGGTTAAGTCCCGCAACGAGCGCAACCCCCGTCCTTAGTTGCTACCATTTAGTTGAGCACTCTAAGGAGACTGCCGGTGATAAGCCGCGAGGAAGGTGGGGATGACGTCAAGTCCTCATGGCCCTTACGGGCTGGGCTACACACGTGCTACAATGGCGGTGACAATGGGAAGCGAAGACGCAAGTCCTAGCAAATCTCAAAAAGCCGTCTCAGTTCGGATTGGGCTCTGCAACTCGAGCCCATGAAGTTGGAATCGCTAGTAATCGTGGATCAGCACGCCACGGTGAATACGTTCCCGGGCCTTGTACACACCGCCCGTCACACCATGGGAGTTGGTTTTACCTGAAGACGGTGCGCTAACCGAAAGGGGGCAGCCGGCCACGGTAGGGTCAGCGACTGGGGTGAAGTCGTAACAAGGTAGCCGTAGGGGAACCTGCGGCTGGATCACCTCCTTTCTAAGGATGATCCTTCAGAGAGCTCACGCTCGCTATCGGATCGTTTTAGAAACATCTCGGGGCCAATCGATCGCCAGATCGCTTGAGCTCCATTGGCGGGACCTCGCCGTCTTCGTTTCTCTTTCTTCGCGGACGAACACGCGCCAGGGGCTTAGCGCTGTGCGGTGCATCGGCGCTTGCGTCGGTTGCGCGCAAGCCTGCTCCTAATCCGTTGTTGGATGAGCGTTAGGGGCTTGTAGCTCAGTTGGTTAGAGCGCGCGCTTGATAAGCGTGAGGTCGGAAGTTCAAGTCTTCCCAGGCCCACCACTTTGATCGAGCGAGCATTCGTCTTCTGGTTACGGGGCCATAGCTCAGCTGGGAGAGCGCGTGCTTTGCAAGCATGAGGTCGTCGGTTCGATCCCGTCTGGCTCCACCAGCCTTCGCTGGCGGATCGCCAGCTACGGCTCGGCAAGCCGACCAACGCGAAGGCTGCCGCGTCGA
>NZ_JADYVX010000004.1:305000-345596 GCF_020194175.1 Bradyrhizobium sp. BRP22
GTGGGTTGACGTGGTCGTACTTGCCGGTGACCCAGGTGAAAGTGTCTTCGGACGCCGCCTGGATCACGGCCTGATAATGCTTCGGCAGGCTGTTCCATTTATCGAGGTTCATGACGTTGTGGCCCTGGCCGGTGCCTTCCCACCAGCCCGGATAATAGTAGAACTTCGCGACCTTCACGAAGCCGAGCTTCTCGTCGTCATAGGGGCCGACCCATTCGGCGGCGTCGATAGTGCCTTTTTCCAGCGCCGGATAGATATCGCCGCCCGCGATCTGCTGCGGCACGCCGCCGACCTTGGCGATGATCGTGCCGGCAAATCCGCCGACGCGGAACTTAAGGCCCTGGAGGTCTGCCGTCGACTTGATCTCCTTGCGGAACCAGCCGCCCATCTGCGCGCCGGTCGAGCCGGTAGGTGCGCCGATGCAGCCATATTCCTTGAGCAGGTCGTTGATCAGATCCTGTCCGCCTCCCCATTGCAGCCACGAGATGTGCTGGCGCGTATTGAGACCGAATGGCAGCGACGTGCCGAACGTGAAGGCCGGGTTCTTGCCCCAGTAATAATAGAGCGCGGTGTTGCCCATCTCGACGGTGCCGTTCGACACGGCATCGAGCACCTGCAGGCCGGGCACGATTTCTCCGGCCGCGAATGGTTGGATCTGGAAGCGGTTATCGGTGATCTCGGCGACGCGCTTGCAGAAAAATTCGCAGCCGCCATAGAGCGTATCGAGCGCCTTCGGCCAACTCGCTGCCAGGCGCCACTTCACTTCCGGCATCGATTGCGCGACCGCGGGCGCAGCGATGGCGCTCGCGGCGAGCGAGATGCCGCCTGCCTTCAAGAACTCACGACGTTTCATGCGTTTCCCCTCTTGCTGGAGTCGATACTCGACAAGGGACAACGATCTTGAGTGTCGTTTTTGGCTTCGTCGGTGACCGACGCTGGATTGTGGTGATTAGGTTCGCAGGCCTTCAACAGGCTCTTGTTATCGGAATTCCGAAGTTTCCGGTTCCGACAGCGAGCATGACCGTTCGGGCACCGATAATCAAGCGCAATGCCTTATCGCAGTTGCGAAGGGCGCGCTGAATCTTCAGGCAGGCACGCGCTCGCCGCCTCCCGCCTTCGTCCCACCAAGCGCAGCTTCCATCGCCTTGCGCGTCTTGACCGTCTCGTTGCCAGTGTCGATCTCGACGTCGCTCCAGCGCACCACCGCGCCATGCGCGATATTGTTCGTCAGCTTCACGCGATGGGCGAGCCCGATCGGCAGCGCGCCGGCGGCAAGGCTCGCCTGCGCCGGCATCAGCTTGCCCCACACCGTGTAGCCGCCCTCGCCGTCGAGCTCTTCGCCCGCGCGCAGATCGCGCTTGGCGACCGCGGCGACGTCACCGCGAAAGCCGTGCGGCTGGCCGGTCGGCTCATGACGCAGTGCCGCCGACAGCACCGAGATGTTCAGCTCGAGCCCGATCAGATGATAGGGCTTGTACATCGCCGCGTAGCGGCCGGAGGCATCGGTCTTCAGCCCGTACTGCTTGAAGCAGTCGGCGGCATAGTCGTTCGGCGCCTCCAGCACGACATAGACGCCCCAGCGCAGGTCGCGGAAGACGGGCCGACCGTCGCGTTCGATCGACGACACCACTTCCACCACGCCTGACTTCTCCAGCACACCGCCTTTCTCACGCGGCCGCAGGATGTGCGGGAGATCGTCGACGCCGCAGGGTGGAAACAGCAGGCCGTCGGAGGGCACATCGAGGCCGGTGGCGTTTGCAATCGCCGCCATCTCGATCGCGGACTTGGTGCCGTCAAGGAACGAGTTGAACATCTGCGGATTCATGCCGGCGGATTGCGCCTCGCCCGCGGTGAGGCCGTAGTGACTCCAGACGCCTTCCGGCGTCACGTCATGATAGGCCGGCAGATACTTGGTGCCCTTGCCGGCGGCGACGACTCGAAAACCGGTTGCGCGTGCCCAATCGACCATCTCTGCCGTCAGTGCCGGCTGGTCGCCATAGGCGAGCGAATAGACCACACCCGCTTTGCGGGCTTCTTCCGCGAGCAGCGGGCCCGCCAGCACGTCGGCCTCGACATTGACCATGACGACATGCTTGCCGGCCGCGATCGCCGCGCGCGCATGCTTGATGCCGACCGCGGGATTGCCGGTTGCTTCCACCACCACATCCATCGCGCCGCCGGCAATGGCGCGCGCGCCGTCATCGGTGAACGTCGTGGCCTTGATCCGATCCTCGTCCCAGCCGACGGTGCGGCACGCCTCGCGCGCGCGATCGCGGTCGAGATCTACGATGATGGGCACCTCCAGTCCCGGTGTGTGCGGCACCTGCGACAGGAACATCGAGCCGAATTTTCCGGCGCCGATCAGCGCCACGCGAACCGGCTTGCCGGAGGCGGCGCGGGCTTTGAGGAGGTGGTGGAGGTTCATGGCGGGATGTCCGATGATCGTTGTTTTCGTCATTCCGGGGCACGCGAAGCGTGAACCCGGAATCCATCGGGCCGCATGCGCGAGCGGAGAAATGGATTCCGGGCTCGACGCTACGCGTCGCCCCGGAATGACAGTGTGACAGACTACTCCGCCGCCTGCCGCGGCGCACGCGCCAGCCGCAGCAGTGCGTCGTCTGCGACCGTCTGGATCGGGGTGAAATCGCGATGGGCAATGTATTCCGGCCGCGTCGGGGTGCGGATGTAGTTCGAGACCGCGTTCAGCGTCAGGTACACGATCTTGCGCGGGTAGGGCGTGATGTTGCCGCTCGATCCGTGCACAAGATTGCCGTGGAACATCAGCATGCCGCCGGCCTTGCCGGTCGGCGCGACAATGCCGCCGTCCTTCACCAGGCGTGTCACGGTCTCCTCGTCCAGCGTCCACAGCGGGTAGGAGGTGGTCTCGAGGTCATGCGCGGCCTTGAGGTCGCCGGCATGGTGGCTCTTCGGCACCAGCATCAAGGGGCCGTTGATCGGCATCACCTCGTCGAGGAAGATCGCGATATTCATCGCGCGCGGCTCCGGCATGCCGTCGTCGCGCTTCCAGGTGCCGTAATCCTGGTGCCACTGCCAGACGTCGCCGGTGAAGGCCGCCTTCGCGTTGATCTTGAACTGGTGCATGTAGACCTTCTCGCCGAAGATCTGCTCGATCGGCTCGATCATGCGCGGATGCGCGCCGAGCGCGCCGAAGGCCTCGTTGTAGAGATGCGCCGCAAAGGCGGTGCGCGGCGCGCCGCTCTTTTCACGCCACACCTCGGGGCGGTTGGCATCGTAGATGCTCACCGCCTCGCGGGCGAGGAAATCAACCTCTTCCTGGCTGAACAATTCGGGCAGAAACAGCCAGCCCTCGCGGTTGAAGAATTCGATCTGCTCTGGCGTCAGTTTCATGCTGCTTCCTCCTTTTGGGTTATCGTTGGTCTCTCGGTCGTGATGACGGAGCGTCACGCGGCGATCGTGGCTTGCCTCAGTCTTTGCTCCGTCATCCGTCCTGCGGTCTGCGCATGCGAAAGTGCTGCGGCTTCGGCCGCCTTCGCGTTGCCGGCAAGGATATGCGCGGCGATCTGCTCGTGCTCAGCCCAGGCGCTTTCGCGATAGTCGAGCTCGGCGAGCACGGTCGCCATCGAGCGGCGCATATGCGCCCATTGCGGCGCGATCATCTCCTCGATCGCGGGATTGCCTGACATCGCATAGATCGCGCCGTGGAAATCGACGTCGCGCGCGATCAGTTCCGAAAGCGGTGTATGTGCGTCGATCGCGCGTCCGGCCGTCAGCGCTGCCTCGAGCCGCGCGCGGCAGGACACGTCGGTCCTGCTGCGCCCGGCGGCGAGCTGCGCCGCCAGCGCATCGATCGCGCCGCGGACTTCGTAGAGCTGGCGGATGCGCTGCGGGTCGAGCTGGGTCACTTCGAAGCCGCGGCGGCCGCTTTCGGCGACCAGGCCCTGGCGATGCAGCAGATGCAGCGCATGCGACACCGGCTGGCGCGACACGCCAAGTTTTTCGGCCAGCTCGTTCTGGGTGATCCGCTGCCCCGGCAGCAGCGTGCGGTCGATGATCGCCTCCAGGATCCGCGCATAGACCTGGTCGATCAGGTTGGGTAGCGGCTCGAGCGGCAGCATGCCGAGCGTTTCCTTCGGAATACGGAATTCCGTATTCGGAAAGGCTACGCCCGGCGCTAAGTGCCGTCAAGGCGAAACCGGAATGCCGCTCGTCCTAATTACCCGGGCGCAACTCGACGTCGAATGCAGCGATGCGCTCGGCATCGGCAATGGCCTCGAACGCGGTGATCCTGTCGCCAGCAATGGTGAACCGCAGCACGATCCGCAATTGTCCCTCGAGGATGACCGCCAGTGCCGGCTCGCCGTCGACCAACGCGGGTTTTGCGGCCTGCGCCCGTCCCTTGAAGGTTTCGGCGACGGCCATCGCGCCGCGGATTTCCGCCAGCGATCCCAATCGGTGCGCCGCCGCATCGGCCCGGAACACGACATCGGGATCGAGCACCGCGAGCAGCCCTTCGAAATCGCCGTCGCGCGAGGCCGCCAGGAATGCCTCCACGATCCTGCGCTGCCGTGGCGCATCGCCATCGGCGGCCTCGCGGGAGCCCTGCACGCGGCGCCGGGCACGGCTCGCCAACTGGCGCGCTGCCGCCGGCGTACGGCCGACGATCGGCGCGATCTCCTCGAACGGAACGGCGAACATGTCGTGCAGCACGAAAGCGAGCCGTTCGGCAGGCGCGAGCGCATCCAGCACCACCAATAGCGCCGCGCCGACGGAATCGGCCATCTCGGCGTCGCGCTCGTGGCTATCGTGCGCGGCGGGCTCGGGCACGTGCGGCCCCATCGGTTCCTCGCGGCGCGCCTTGCGCGCGCGCAGCATGTCGAGACAGACGCGGGCGACCACGGTGGTGAGCCAGCCCGCCAGATTTTCCACCGCGGAGGCATCGGTGCGGCTCAGTCGCAGCCAGGTTTCCTGCACCGCATCGTCGACTTCGCTGGTTGAGCCGAGCATGCGGTAGGCCACCGCGCGCAGATGGCCTCGGTTGCTCTCGAACTGCGCGGCCAGAAAATTTTTCTCGTCCATCGGTCACACTCTTCATCTCGGGTCCGTCATGGACATGACGAAGCAAATCCGGCCGGTGTGACAGCAAATCGGCTGGACTGCGTCAAAGCCAATGGAATGGAGAACAATGATGCAAGCCCGCATGAACCACCCGGTCATGGTCATTCCCGACGCCATGACGACGCTGCAGACGCTCAGCAATCTGCCGCATGGCAGCCTGCCGGAGAAACTGCTCGAACTCGTGCACCTGCGCGCCAGCCAGATCAATGGCTGCAGCGTCTGCGTCGACATGCACCCGAAACTCGCGAAGAGGGCAGGCGAAACCGACGAGCGGCTGTTCTGCGTCGCCGCCTGGCGCGATGCGCCCTACTTCACCGACGCAGAGCGCGCCGCGCTCGCGCTGACGGAATCGCTGACGCGGCTCAGCGACCGCGAGGAGGGGGTGCCGGATGCGATCTGGCGCGAAGCCGACCAGCATTTCAACGAAAAGGAACTGGCGTCCCTGATCCTCGCGATCGCCATCATCAATGTCTGGAATCGCCTCAACGTCGCCGTGCGCCAGCCGGTCGGCGCATGGAAGGTGTGACCGTCGTAACGCGTCTTGCCGGTTAGAGCGTTTTCGAGCGAAGTGGACACCGGTTCGCGGGAAGAAAACGCGTCAAAACAAGAATCTAGAGCTTCGGTTCTGATTCAATCAGAACCGAAAATGCTCGATTGCCGGGGCTCCGGCTGTGCACCAGGGCCGGTGAGGAGCTTCTCTCGAAGCCTCTTTACCGGCCGCATCCAATTTCTGGAACTGTGCTAAGTTCACGGACGCCGATCAGAGGCTTGGTCCAGGTCTCGATCGGCCGCGCTTTTCATTCTCGCATTTGCCCCCGTTCTGACTTCGCAAATCCTGCCTGTCACGCCAGAGCACCTTTTCATGCTGCGACCGACCATCCGAAACCAGATCCTTGGCATCGCCATGGGCCTCATCGTGCTGATGGCCATCACCTCGATGTTGTCGACGGTGATGGCGAGGAGGATCGCCCATCAGCTCGACGAACTGACAACGAAATATGTCGAGGCCTACGGCCATCTGGCGCGCATGAATATCCGTTCGCTCGAGCAGGCCCTGGCCGTTCGCCGGATGGTGATTGCCAGGACGCAATCGCCGCCTGACGAGGCTGCCGTGGCTGAGCAGCAGAAGATTTACGAAACGAAGGGCCAGGACATCGACCAGGAGGCGAATGCAGCGCGTTCTCTCATCAACGCAATCATCACCGATATGTCCACCGCATCCGACGACGCCAGGCTCGGCCGGATCGATGATCGAATCGAAACCCTGAACAATGATCTCCGCCGCTATCTGGGCGAGGAGCACAAACGGCTGCTGCCGCTGCTCGAGGCCGGCAATCTTGCCGAAGTCAGGGCCAGTCTTGCCCGCACCGAGGCGCTGCGTGACGAGCTTAACCAGAAGGTGGACGAAGTCCGAAAGGATATGCTGGCGCAGGTGCGCGCGGATGCTGCGGTGACTGCGAGGGATCAGCAACGGGCAATTCTGATTTCCGTCGTTCTGACGGCACTTGCCGCGATACTGGGGCTGCTGTTCTCGTTCTTCGTCAGCACCGGAATTGCGCGGCCGGTCAGGCGCCTGCTGGAAGGGACCCGCGCGGTCGAAGCCGGCCGGCTCGATGGCTCGATCGACGTCACGACCCGGGACGAGATTGGCCAGTTGACCACGGCGTTCAACAAGATGGTCGAGCAGTTGCGCCATAAGGAGCGGATACGCGAGACCTTCGGCAGATATATCGATCCGCGGGTCGTGGAAGGGCTTATTGAGAAACACTCATTGACCGCGACCGATGGTCAGCGACGCGTCATGACCGTGCTGTTCTGCGACATGAAAGGCTTTACGAGCCTCAGCGAAGGCATGACGCCGCAAGGGCTGGTCAAGGTGATGAATCACTATCTCTCCACCATGTCCGGCCCGATCCGTAGCCATCAGGGCATCATCGACAAATATATCGGCGATGCGATCATGGCCTATTGGGGCCCGCCATTCAACGAGGGTGCCGAACAAGCGCGGCTTGCCTGCCTCGCCGCCATCGACATGGCCGATCGCGGTACCGCATTGCGCACCGAACTGCCCGAATTGCTCGGCGTGCGGTCGGTGCCGAGCGAATGCGACGTTCGCATCGGCGTTGCGACCGGCGAGGTGCTGGTAGGAAGCATCGGCTCGGAATTCATGATGAGCTACACCGTGATGGGTGACGCGGTGAACCTTGCCTCGCGCCTGGAGGGCGCGAACAAGATATACGGCAGCCACGCCCTGGTTTCGGAAGCGACCATGAAAGCGGCAGCCGATACAATCGAGTTTCGCGAGGTCGATCGGCTGGTCGTGGTTGGCCAGACGCGACCGGTCACGGTGTTCGAGGTCATAGGCCGCAAGGGCGACCTCAGCCCGGCGCAATTGACATTGTTGAAAAGATACTCCGAAGGACTTGCCGCTTATCGCGACCGCCATTGGGACCACGCGCTGCAGGCGTTCAGGGAGGCGCTTGAAGCGGTTCCGGCTGACGGGCCGTCGATGGCCTTTGTCAAACGCATCGATGGCTTCAAGACAAATCCGCCCGCCGATGCCTGGGATGGCTCATGGTATCTCGACCACAAATGATGTGGCGAATATGACCGGCCGTCACCCCGCCAGAAAATCCAGCACGATCTCGCAATAGCGCTGCGGGGCCTGCTCGAACATCGGATGCGTGGTGCCCGGGATCATTTCGGTGCGCGAGCCGTTCACATGGGCGGCCAGCGTGTGCAGCACCTTCGGGATCGCGCCTTTGGTATTGGCGCCGCCGATGAACAGTGTCGGCGTCCGGATCGCCTCGGCGTCCGCCTTCGAGAATGGCGGACGCTTGTCGCGCGTCTGGCCGATCAGGGTCGTCGCATTATCGCGCAACGGTTCTTTCACGGCAGCCGGCAAGCGTTTCCAGGCGCCGGGACCCTCCAGCGCGTCGATGAAGATCTGCAGTCCTCCATCGATATCGCCCTTGGCGATGACCTCAGCGGAGGCGGCGATCCGCGCCGCCAGCGGCGAGGGGCCCGGCTTGAAGTCGGGATCGAGCGTTTCATCCAGTTCGCCGCCGGGCTCGGCCAGGATCAATTTGCGCAACAGATCCGGCCGGCGCTGCGCGACGCGGAAGCAAACATGTCCGCCGCGCGAATGCCCCATCAGGTCGACCGGCTTCGGCTCGATCTGCTCGATGAAGGCGATGACGTCTTGGACATGCTGGGCGATCAAATAGGTGTCGCCTGTGCCGTCCCACCGGTCGGGGAAGAAATGCCGCAGGCTGACCGCGATCACGCGGTGGTTGCGCGTGAGCGGCCCCAGCGTCGCGGACCAGATCCGGAAATCGCAGAGCGAGCCGTGCACGCACACGAGCGGCGGGCCGTTGCCGACCTCGAGATAGGCCATGTCGTATCCGTTGACGCGAAGCGTTTGCATGGGGATGCTCTCAAGTTCCCGCGGGATTCGGGTGGATAGCAACATTCTCCAAGCCTAGATTCCATTGCAAGGATAAAGCTCGACGTGTCGAGCCTGAGATATGGAGCAAGCCATGACCGGCCAGCATTTTGCGATCTTCGACACCGCGATCGGCGCTTGCGGCGTGCTGTGGGGCGAGCGCGGTATCACCGGCGTACAACTGCCGATGGGGAGCGAGGAAAACACCCGCAAGCGCATCCGGCAGCGAAGCGGCGAGGTGACGGAAGCCGCACCGCCGGCGGAAGTGAGAAGCGCGATCGAGCGCATGATCGAACTGCTCGCGGGCAAGCCGAACGACTTCGCCGACGTCGTGCTCGATCTCGACGACGTCCCGGAGTTCAACCGCGGAGTCTATGACATCGCGCGCAAGATTCCTCCGGGCAAAACCATGACCTACGGCGAGATCGCCAAGCAGCTCGGCGGCGTCGAACTTTCGCGCGATGTCGGCCAGGCGCTCGGCCGCAACCCGTGCCCGATCGTGGTGCCCTGCCATCGCGTGCTCGCGGCCGGCAACAAGCCCGGCGGCTTCTCGGCGAATGGCGGCGTGGTGACGAAGCTGAAGATGCTCGAGATCGAAGGCGCGATCGTCAACCACACGCCGAGCTTGTTTGATTGAGGGAATTGCAGGGTAGGCAAGCGCGGCGTGCCCACCATCACGGCGGAGTCTCTCACAGTGGGCACGCTGCGCTTTGCCTACCCTGCGCAGCTACGCGACCGTCTCGCACGTGAACCCATCGCCCTTCCGCCGGATCTTGCCAACCGAGGGCGAGGGGAAATGCGCGGTGCAGCAGAGCGTGTCGGTGTCGCAATAGCGCTCCAGGAAATTGCGCCGCGTCTTCGCCGCCTGCGCCTGGTCGACGTCGAACCTCGCCGACAGTTCCGGATAGTGCGTCTGCAGCGGCGAGTGCATCAGATCGCCGGAGAACACGGCGTCGTCCTTGCCGCGCCCAAAGGTGAAGGCGACATGGCCGGGCGTGTGCCCGGGGGTCGGCAGGATGCGCGCATGGTCGCCGATGACGAAATCGTCGGTCACGATCGCCTCGCGCTTCGCCTCCACGACCGGCAGCACACTGTCGACGAAGGGCGGCACAGCAGCCTTCTCGTTCTGCTCAGTCCAGTAATCGAACTCGCCCTTGGCAAAGACGTAGCGCGCCTTCGGGAAGGTCGGCACCCAGCGGCCGTTCTCCAATCGCGTGTTCCAGCCGACATGGTCGACATGCAGATGCGTGCACAAGACGTAGTCGATGTCCTCAACCGAGAACCCGGCCGCGGCGAGGCCGCGCATATAGGTGTCATCGGTCTTCATGTTCCATTTCGGCCGCTGCGGACGCGGCTTGTCGTTGCCGATGCAGCTATCGATCAGGATGGTGTGGTGCGGCGTCTTCACGACGTAGGACTGGAAGCACAGCAGCAGCACGTCGCTGTCGTCGAGCGCGTTGGCCTCGCGCATCCAGGCCCGGTTCTCGGCCAGGACTTCCGCTGTCAAGCCCGGCAGCATGTCCAGCGCCGGCAGGAAGGCGGTCTCCTGCTCGATGATGCGATGGATGGTGAGGTCTCCGATCGAGAAGATGAGGCTCATGGCAGGCTCCACGTCACGCTGGCGGCGGCACCGTGATCTTGACTGATGGCCGCTCCAGCATCTTCTGGTTGAACGCATCAAGGTTCGGATAGGCCTTGCGCCAGCCGCAATCGGGGAAGCGGAAGTCGGCATAGCCAAGTACGCAAACCAATCCGATCTGCGCGACATTGAACGGGCCCGAGAGCACATCGTCGCGCTGCTCGAACCGCTCCATGCCGGCCCAGGCCCGGTTCCAGTGGTCGTCATACCAGGCCTGCCACTGCGAGCCCTGCGGCCGCGCCATCTTCTCGTAGCGGCACAACAGCATGGAATCGAGCATGCCCTGCAGCAGCGAGTGATCGGTCTTCGCCTTCCAGCGCGCCGGCCCGGACGCCGGAATCAATTTGCCGCCGCCGGCGAGATCGTCGAGATATTCGACGATGACATAGGAATCGAGGATGACGTCGCCGTCATCGAGGATCAGCACCGGCAGCTTCTTCAGCGGATTGACGTCGCGCATATAGGCATCATTCGCCGTGCCCGGCGCAACCGTGGTTGGGACCAGTTCGATCCTGTCGATCAGTCCGGTCTCGATCGCGGCAATGCGCACCTTGCGGGCAAACGGCGAGGCGGGCGCGAAGGTAAGCTTCATAAGATGCCTCTAAGTAAATGCCATGTCGTCATTGCGAGGAGCGCAAGCGACGAAGCAATCCACGCCTCAGCAAGGGGCGGCATGGATTGCTTCGCTCCGCTCGCAATGACGTAGAGAGAGCGGTGCAGTTGGACTCACCCTGTTCGGATGAGGACAGAGAACGTTACGCCGCGACGATTTCCTGCCGCTGCTCGCCGAGCCCCTCGATGCCGAGCGTCACGACGTCGCCGACATTGAGGTATTGCGGCGGCTTCATGCCGGTGCCGACGCCGGGAGGCGTGCCCGTGGTGACGATGTCGCCGGGCAGGAGCGTCATGAACTGCGAGACGTAGGAGATGCATTTCGCCATCGAGAAGATCATGGTCGAAGTCGAGCCGGTCTGCCGGCGCTGGCCGTTGACGTCGAGCCACATCGAAAGGCTCTGCACGTTCGGGATCTCGTCCCTGGTGACGAGCCACGGGCCGACCGGGCCGAAGGTGTCGTGCGACTTGCCCTTGGTCCATTGGCCCAGGCGCTCGATCTGGAAATTGCGCTCGGAGACGTCGTTGCAGACGCAATAGCCGGCGACATGGTTGAGCGCATCGGCCTCGGAGACATATTTGGCGCGGGTGCCGATAATGGCGGCGATCTCGACTTCCCAGTCGAGCTTGGTCGAGCCGCGCGGTTTTTCGACCGGATCGTTCGGGCCGGAGAGCGAGGTGTTGGCCTTCAGGAAGAAGATCGGCTCGGACGGAATCGGATTGCCGGTTTCCTTGGCATGGTCGGTGTAGTTCAGCCCGATGGCGACGAATTTCGAGATGCCGGTGACCGGCGCGCCGAGGCGCGGATTGCCGGGAACAGCAGGCAGCTTGGACGGATCGAGCGCGGCCAGCTTGGCAAGGGATTGTGGCGAATAGGTCTCGCCGGTGAGGTCCTTCACATGCGCCGACAGGTCGCGCAATTGGCCGGATTTATCGATCAGGCCGGGCTTTTCCTCACCCTTCGCGCCGTAACGAACAAGCTTCATTTTTGATCACTCCCTAAAGGGGTTTCTTGGGGCTTACGGACTTGGGACGCTTCATGGAACAGCGCGGGGCGAAATTCAACTGCCGAAAGCGCGGGGCGGCTAGGTCGGGTGAGCAAAGGCGCATTTGCGCCGTGCCCGCCATTCACATTCCGCTCGTGATGGTGGCACGCGGAGCCTGTCATCGGGCGCGCGTTCGCGCGACCCGTTGGCTTTGCCCACCCGACACATCAGGGCGCGTCCAGCGCGATGAACTTGAACGCGTCGCCCTCACGTCTGATGTGACCGGCGTTGAAGTGGCCGCCGATCACCAGCGTCGGTGTGTCGGCAAAGCGGGAGAACAATTCGCGCCGCGTCACCGCCGATTGCCTGGGGTCGGAATCCGCCGTCGAGGACCAGTCGAGATGGGCCATCTGGCACGGATGGTGGGCAACGTCGCCGGTGAGCAGCCCTTCCTCGCCGTCGGAGCGGATGTGGACGCTCATATGGCCCGGACTGTGGCCGGGCGTCGGGATCAGGGTGATCTCGTCCGTCAGGCGGTGGTCGGAAGGCACGAGATCGGCCTTGTCGGCATCCGCGATCGGCTTCACGGAGTCGGTGAACACCGCGATGTGGTCAGGCGATTTGCCGTGGTCGCGCCAATGCTCGAATTCGGTCCGGCCGAACACGTAGCGGGCCTTGGGGAAGGTCGGCACCCACTGGCCGTCGACGAGTTTCGTGTTCCAGCCGACATGGTCGACATGCAGGTGCGTGCACAATACGGTGTCGATGCTATCAGGGGGAAAGCCCGCCGCGGTCAGCGTCTCCAGAAAGGGATGCTTGCGGTTGTTCCAGTTCGGCACGTTGCGGCCCTGCTTGTCATTGCCGAGCCCGGTGTCGACGATGATCCGCCGTGCCGGCGTCTCCACCAGGAGCGAATGGATCGACATTTTCAGCCGGCCTTCGTCGGTGGCGAAATGGGGAATGAGCCAGGGCAGCTTCTGGATCTCTTCATTGGTCGCGAGCGGCAGGATGAAGCGGGTATGCCCGACCGTCTCCGATTCGACGACCTTCGTGATCTTGACCCTGCCTACTTTCCACTCCATCCGCCGTTCCTTCTTGTGATGCTTGTTGCCGCGAAGATGCTGGTTTCCGGTTGTCCGCGCAATGGATCATCTCGCCTGATCCGGCGTTATCGGATCGCGAAAACAGGAGCGCGCTATGCCCGAACTGTCGATATCGACCGATAAAGTCGGTTTTTTGATCGAGAAGGCGCGGGAATTCGATGTCAAGGAAGCGGCATCCGATCCGGATTCCGGCTCGAATGCCACTGACGACGAGATGGTCGACGTGCTGGAAGATAACGGTCGCGACCCGGTTGAGCGGGAAATCAGGGGCTTCATCCGCGCGCTTTCCGAAGACGAGCAGATCGATCTCGTCGCCCTGATGCGGCTTGGTCGCGGCGATCGTCCGATCGAGGAATGGGACGACCTGCGGCGAGAAGCCGCCGATCAATACAATAATCGCACCGCGCGCTATCTGCTCGGCGAGCCCATGCTGGGGGATTTGTTGGCGGAAGGCCTCGAAGCGTTCGGCCGTCCGTGGGACGGTGAGCGTACTTCGGCGGATTCCTCCAGCGAGAGCGAGCGCGATACCTAAAGCGTGAGCATGATCTCCGCGCAAACGCTTCGCGTTTGTCGCAGGGAAACCGGTACCCACTTTTCCGGATCACGCTCTAACGAGCGCAATCAACGATGACCGTGCCGAGCTTGTCGCCTTTCTCGACCGCCAGGTGAGCCTGCGCCGTCTCCGACAGCGCAAACTGGCCGGCGACGTTGTGAAGGCGCGGGGCGGCTGCGAGCCATTTCGTGATGTCGGCTTGAGCTGCGGCAAGCAGCGGTGGCGGCAGCGCGAACAGCACCAGCGCGCGCAGCGCGATGCATTTCTCCATCAATTCGCGCATCGGCACGATGGGATTGCGGTTGCCGTTGGTGGCATAGACGGCGATCGTGGAATTGACCGCCATCAGCTTCAGCGTGGTCGCGAGATTGCCGCCGAAATCGACGTCAACCACGCGGTCTACGCCGCGCTGACCGGTGAACGCCATCGTCTTCGCGACGACATCTTCCTCTTTGTAGTTGATCACGAGATCGGCGCCCGCGCGTCGTGCCTGCTCGGCCTTGAGCGAGGAACTGACGGTCGCGATGACCTCGGCGCCGCCCCATTTCGCCAGTTGCACGGCGTAATGGCCGACTGCGCCGGCGCCGCCGGTGACCAGCACCGTCTTGCCCGCGATCGGCCCGTCCGCAAACAGGCAGCACCATGCAGTCATGCCGGGGATGCCGAGCGTGGAGCCTTCCGCGAATGAGAGATGATCCGGCAGCGGCGTCACCAGGTGCTCGGCGAGGGCAATAAATTCCGCAGCGGTACCAAAGGCGCGGCCGTTGCGCTGGCCATTGAAAAGCCAGACCCGGTCACCCACCTTGAACCGCTTCACGCCGTCGCCGAGTTGGTCAATGAAGCCGGCGCCGTCGCTGTTCGGGACCACGCGCGGATATTCCATCGCCCGATAGTTGCCGCCGCGGCGGCCGACATCGGCGGGATTGACGCCCGAAGCTTCCAGGCGGATGCGCACCTCGCCCGCACCTGCCACCGGCGTCGGCATCTCGCCGAAGGTCAGGACCTCCGCCGCCGGTCCCGTCCGCTCGTACCAGACCGCCCTCACGGCGTGACCATCTTCACAGCGTACCTGGGAAGGCGCCGCCGTCGAGCAGGATGTTCTGGCCGGTGATGAAGCCAGCCTTGGCGCCGCACAGGAACGCGCAGGCGTAACCGAACTCCTCGGGATCGCCGAAGCGGCCGGCCGGATTGAGCTTGGCGCGCTCGGCCAGCAATTGCTGGGGCGTGATGCCGCGCTTGTCGGCCTCGGCCTTGGCGGTGCCGAGCAGGCGGTCGGTCTCGAATGGCCCCGGCAGCAGCGCATTGATGGTGACGTTGTTGATGACGGTCTTGCGCGAGAGGCCAGCGATGAAGCCGGTGAGGCCGGCGCGCGCGCCGTTGGAAAGCCCGAGGATCTCGATCGGCGCCTTCACCGCCGCGGAGGTGATGTTGACGATGCGACCGAATTTCCGCGCCATCATGCCGTCGACGGTGGCCTTGATCAGCTCGATCGGGGTCAGCATGTTGGCGTCGATCGCCTTGATCCAATCGTCGCGGGTCCAGTTGCGGAAATCGCCGGGGGGCGGACCGCCGGCATTGTTGATCAGGATGTCCGGCTCCGGGCAGGCCTTCAGCACCGCCTCGCGGCCGGCGGGCGTCGTAATGTCGCCGACGATCTCGGTGACGGTGATATCGGGGTTTGCTTTGCGGATCTCGTCCGCCGTCTTCTTCAGCGCGTCGGCGCCACGCGCCGTCAACGTGACATGGACGCCCTCATTGGCAAGCGCGATGGCGCAGGCGCGGCCCAGACCCTTGCTCGAAGCACAGACGATGGCGCGGCGGCCTTTGATCCCAAGATCCACAGTTTCGCTCCCGTGATGTCAGGTGAGTTTCTGAAAGGTTCGATCCCGGCACTTTAGCCAACGCTGCGCGCCCTGATAAGTCCTGCGGCGTTGCGCCGGTCGAAATCGTAGGTATCAATGC
This sequence comes from Bradyrhizobium sp. BRP22, assembly GCF_020194175.1. GTDB lineage: Bacteria > Pseudomonadota > Alphaproteobacteria > Rhizobiales > Xanthobacteraceae > Bradyrhizobium. The sequence goes on from NZ_JADYVX010000004.1 coordinate 320,398, forward strand.
GCGCATATCAGAGTTCTGGGAAAGTCATCATGTCCGATCTGTTCGACGTCAGCCAGGAAACCATCTTGATCACCGGCGCGAGCCAGGGGCTGGGGCGGCAATTCGCCCGCGTCCTTTCCGCGCATGGCGCTGCCGTGGTCCTTGCGGCGCGCCAGGCCGGCAAGCTGAAGAGCCTGGAGGAGGAGATCAGGGGCAAGGGTGGTCGCGCCGCGGCCGTGCAGATGGATGTCACCGACATCGCCGGCATCGGCAAGGCGCTGGACGCCGCGGAAGCCGCATTCGGTCCGGTCAGCGTGCTGATCAACAATGCCGGCATTGCCATCGAGAAATTGTCGACCGAGCAGACCGAGGCCGATTGGGACGCCGTGATCAACGCCAATCTCAAGGGCGCCTATTTCCTGGCGACCGAACTGGCGCGGCGGATGATCGCGCGCAAGCAGGAGGGCAACATCGTCAACATCGCCTCGGTGCTCGGCCTCGGCGTGATGAAATTCCTTTCGCCCTACACGGTCTCGAAGGCCGGCATCATCCAGGCCACCAAGGTGATGGCGCTGGAGCTTGCCGGCAACAACATCCGCGTCAATGCGCTTGCGCCGGGTTATATCGACACCGAGATGAACCACGATTTCTGGGCGACGCCGGCCGGCGAGAAGCTGACCAAGCGGATTCCGCAGCGCCGGGTCGGCGCGGAGTCCGATCTCGACGGTGCGATCCTGCTGCTTGCCTCGAAGGCCTCACGTTACATGACCGGCAGCGTGGTGACGGTGGACGGCGGGTTTCTGCTGAATTGAGCCAAAGTCCGTAGCCCGAAGAAGCAAGGCCGGGGGCAGCACGTGCGGCGCCCGGTTGCGCGGGGACCACGGCATGAGCCTCGGACGAGCCGCTGAGTTCGCTTGCCTGCAGGCCGGTGCGGCGGTTGAGGTCCTGTCCCATTCCGGGAAGCAGGTGCGCTGGCGCGAAATGACCGCCGTTCCCTCGATTTCCCTGCGACGGGCTCCAGTTTTGTAGCCTTTTCGGCAGGTTCGGTTCCGAAAACCGATTTCGCGCACCAATCCTGTCCATTTGGCCGTCATAAAACCTCAAAAAACCTGTGTCGAAGGGCTTTCCAAAGCGGATGAGCATTGATACATACGCGTCGCGCCCGGTTGCCCTCGGCCCCGGGTCGCCTTCTCAGGAAGTTTTCGAACGGATCGAGCGGCGCCCTTTCAAGCGTTGTCCGCCTGACGTTCGGCCTCTCCCCATGCAAGGCGGACATTCGGTTTAACGCGGGGTGGAGCAGCCCGGTAGCTCGTCAGGCTCATAACCTGAAGGTCATAGGTTCAAATCCTATCCCCGCAACCAACCTGCCGCAGACTGCAGCGGCCTAGCCTGCGATCGCTCACGCTGGCCGCGCTGAATCCGAAAATTAAATCTCTACTCCTTGGCGTGCTGTTGAAATCGCTTCACCGGCCGCGCGCGGTTCGTTGGAAACCTTGTGTCCGATTCTCGGGAAGCAAGCGCGGGCGAGCTATGCGTCGGGAGAGCTGGACGCCGCGTCGCGTTCCCAAACGGCAGAACACGGGTGCAGGTGATCTGGACTCTCAGTGTCAAGCCGGTCGATGCGACGCATTGCGAATACACCAACAGCGTGATCGCTCACCCCACGCAGGCCTTTATGGATTTCATCGCTCAGCACGGGATTTTCGTTCGAACAGGCAGCAGCCGCGCGTCAGCGTGACGGCGGCGATCATAACCGATGCGAAACCCCGCTTTTCGCCGAAAGCATCGCACGGCACGCATTGTCGCGAAGCCGCTGAGATTTGCGGGCGGCGGTCAGCCGCTAAAGCGGATTGGCCGGGAGGCCGCCTTCATCCTCGGTTCGATGACATCCTCTGGAGGATGTCCTCGATCGAATGTGGGGAAATGCCAAGCTCGGCAAATCCAGGCATCTCCGGTGACGGCACGGTGTCGATCTGCATCAGCTCCACCTGATTGCGAGTAAGCGGTGGATCAGGGAGCATTTCGGAGGTCCATGCCAGCGCCTGCCAGACGACAAACGGGACCGGAAGCAGGAGAGGCGCGCGGCCGGCTTGACGGGCAATCGTCCTGAGCAGTTGCTCGTAAGAATAGCGGGTCGGGCCGCCGAACTCAAAGACCGTCGGGTGGGTCTCGGCTCGCTCCATGAGCAGCGCAACCGCTTCCGCAACATCTTCGACATAGACCGGCTGCAGTCCGGTCCGGCCGCGGCCGAACATCGGATAGATCGGAAACCGGCGAAGGAGCTTGAGGATCGTGTTGAGAAACGCGTCGTCCGGTCCGAACATCACAGCCGGGCGGACAACAAATGCATCGGGGAATTCCGCGCGGACCGCTTGTTCGCCTTCGCCGCGCTTTCGGACATAGGAGGACGGTGAGGCGGCATCGGCACCGATTCCCGAAACGTGGACGAGTCGTTTGACTCCGGCCAGGCGGGCCTGGGCTGCGACGCGTTGAGCGGCCTCGACGTGAACGGAGTGAAAGGTCTCCGCTCCGCGCTCGCGATAAAGGCTGACGGCATTTATAGCGCCGTAGGCGCCGACCAGCGCATCCGCGACCGATCGCTCGTCGTGAATGTTGGCCGCCATGAATTGAAGTTGCGGCGTCTCGGGATCAGACGAACCGTGTGTCCGGTCCGGATGTCTTGATGCGATCCGGACCGGAAATTCGTGATTGCGCAGATGGCGAACGATGCGGCTGCCGAGAAAGCCGGTTCCACCGAACACCGTGATGGTGCGACCGTTCGTTGCTAGCGTTCGTGGCTCCACGGGAAGAGGGACGCCGGGAAATCAGCCGCATAGCGATGACCTATCGGCGTGCGCGGCTGCTCTTCCAGTGGCGGATTCGGGTCGGGCTCCACCACCTTCCGATAAAGATGCCAGGTGGCATGACCGAGCACCGGCAGCACGACAGCAAGGCCGAGGAACAACGGCAGCGAACCGATCACCAGCAGCGCCGCAACGATCAGCCCCCATGCGGCCATCACGAACGGATTCTCCTTCACGGCCCGCAGCGACGTCCGGACGGCGTCGATCGCAGTGGCATGTCTGTCCAGCATCAATGGAAACGATACGACACTGATGCACAGGGACACGAGGGCGAACAGGAAGCCGACGCCACAGCCGATGATGATGAGCGACCAACCTTCCGCCGTCGTCAACACGCGCGTTGCGAAATCAGGGATGCTCGCGGCCGCGGCATAGCCGAAGATGGCAATGTAGATGGCGTCCGCGGCGGCGATCCAGACCCCGAACAGGACGAGCAGGAGCACGCCGAGGCCGAGAATGGCGCCGAAAGACGGTGCGCTCAGCACGTGCATCGCGTGCCACGCCGCGGCTTCCTCGCCGCGCTCGCGGCGGCGGCTGAGTTCGTAGAGGCCGAGCGCGGCAAAAGGACCGATCAACGCGAAGCCGGCGGCCAGCGGAAACAGCAGCGGCAGCACCGAGTAGCCAAGGACCAGTCTGAACAGGACAAGACCGAGAACGGGATAGATCACGCACAGTACGACGGCGTGAGTTGGTATCGCCTGGAAGTCTTCCCAGCCCAGGCGCAGCGCATCGCGCAAGTCGGAAAGGCCGATCTTGCGAACGACATAAGCGGTGGAAACGCCGAAGAACTGCAGGTGAGGTCTTGCAAAATACTGCGTAGCCATGGCTCCGGTTCTCCTTGCTCGTGTCGCAGGGCAACGGCGCGGCCTTCAACTCGCGCAAATTCGCCTCAAGCGCGAAAATCGCGACCGAGTCCCGGCAAACCAGATTCGACGAGAAGGAGCTTTGCCGGACGACACCTGTCGCGACCGGTAGCGGAAGCTTAGCGCCATGAGTGCGATAAGTGCAAGACAGCACTCACGGTTGGGCGGATTGTGCGTTTGCACAGTTGATTTGCTGCGCTGCATCGCAATCGATGCCCGCCGACGATTGCCGGTTTGCGCGAGCTCGGCGACGCGCCGCGCGGCATACTCCACTATTGACGCCCGGTTCGACGCGTACCATCTTGGTCCTAACGCCCCCAGCTCCTATGAGACTTGCGGTCGTGGCGTGCACACTGCGCCGCGATCGGGTGAATGGGCGAGGCAAGAGGCACGACGACAGCGGATGCGAGTCCGCCATCGCGACAGACGTGAGCTCCGCCCTCCGGTTGGTATCCGCAGCCTTTAGCGGCAAGGATGCATGAGGGATGGCTGTCGCAATCATACTGCTTCTGGTCGCAATCGCCTCGGTGGTGTTTCACCTCTTCAGCCCGTGGTGGTGGACGCCGCTTGCCTCAAACTGGAGCTATATCGACCACACCATCACCCTGACATTCTGGATCACGGGGGCGGTCTTTGTCGCGGTCGTCGCGTTCATGGCCTACTGCGTCTTCCGCTTTCGCCACCAGGAAGGAAGGCAGGCGGCCTACAATCCCGAGAACAAGCGGCTCGAATGGTGGCTCAGCGTCGGGACTGCAATCGGCGTCGCGGCGATGCTGGCACCCGGACTGGTGGTCTGGCACCAGTTCGTCACCGTTCCGGCCGGTGCGACCGAGGTCGAGGTCATGGGACAGCAGTGGCAATGGAGCTACCGGCTTCCTGGAAAGGACGGCCGGCTTGGGACCTCCGATGCCCGCCTCGTCAGTGCCGACAATCCGATGGGGTTGAATCCCGACGATCCCAACGGAAAGGACGACATCGTTATTCAAAACGACGATCTGCACTTGGTGCTCGGCAAACCGGTGAAGGTGCTGCTCCGCTCAATCGATGTCCTGCATGATTTCTATGTGCCCGAGTTCCGGGCGAAGATGGACATGATACCGGGCTCGGTGACCTATTACTGGTTCACGCCCACCCGCACCGGAACATTCGAGGTTCTCTGCGCAGAACTCTGCGGTGCCGCGCACGCGCAAATGCGCAGCAAGGTCGTCGTCGAGGAAGAGAAAGAACATCAGGCGTGGCTGGAGAAGCAGCGGACGTTCGCCGAGTTGTCGGAGCAGGGCAACGTATCGAAGGCGACTTACAGGATAGGTAGCGAATGAACATACCGACGAGGACAGGCCGGATTTCGTGAGGCCAACTCGTCGCTGAACAGAAGACCAAGGAGGCTATTCCGATGGTCGATGTCCGGTTTGATACGATCGCAGGCATTCCGCCCGCCGAGGTTGGTGAGGTCGACCTCTATCATCCGAGGAGCTGGTGGACGCGGTACGTCTTTTCGCAGGACGCCAAGGTTATCGCAGTCCAGTACTCGATCACGGCGATGGCAATCGGAATGGTCGCGCTGGTGCTCTCGTGGTTGATGCGACTGCAACTGGGATTTCCTGGCACATTCTCCTTCATCGATGCCAACCAATATCTCCAGTTCATCACCATGCACGGCATGATCATGGTGATCTACCTGCTCACCGCGCTGTTCCTTGGGGGTTTCGGCAACTACCTCATCCCGCTCATGGTCGGCGCCCGGGACATGGTGTTCCCATATGTGAACATGCTGAGCTATTGGGTGTACCTGCTCGCGGTCCTGGTGCTGGCCTCGACCTTCTTCGTGCCTGGCGGGCCCACCGGCGCCGGCTGGACGCTGTACCCACCGCAGGCGATTCTGTCCGGCACGCCTGGGCAGGATGGCGGCATCATTCTCATGCTGGCTTCCCTGATCCTGTTCATCATCGGATTCACGATGGGCGGGCTCAACTATGTGGTGACGGTGCTGCAGGCGCGCACACGCGGCATGACGTTGATGCGGATGCCCCTGACGGTGTGGGGCATTTTCACGGCCACCGTCATGGCGCTGCTGGCGTTCCCGGCGCTGTTCGTCGCCTCTGTGATGCTGCTGTTCGACCGCCTTCTGGGGACCAGCTTCTTCATGCCGACACTCGTGGAGATGGGCGAACTGACGAAATATGGCGGCGGCAGCCCGATCCTGTTCCAGCATCTGTTCTGGTTCTTCGGCCATCCCGAGGTTTATATCGTCGCCTTGCCGGCCTTCGGCATCATTTCCGATCTGATCAGCACCCACGCGCGGAAGAACATCTTCGGCTATCGCATGATGGTGTGGGCCATCGTGGCAATCGGCGCGCTCAGCTTCATCGTATGGGCGCACCATATGTATGTGAGCGGCATGCACCCGTATTTCGGGTTCTTCTTTGCCACCACGACGCTCATCATTGCCATCCCCACCGCGATCAAGGTCTACAACTGGGTGCTGACCCTCTGGCGCGGCGATATTCATCTCACCATCCCGATGCTGTTCGCGCTGGCGTTCATCATCACGTTCGTGAATGGCGGACTGACCGGCCTGTTCCTCGGCAACGTGGTCGTGGACGTTCCGTTGTCCGATACGATGTTTGTCGTCGCCCACTTCCACATGGTGATGGGCATTGCACCGATCATGGCCGTGTTTGGCGGGATCTATCACTGGTATCCGAAAGTCACGGGACGAATGCTCAACGAGGCGCTCGGGCAATTCCATTTCTGGGTCACGTTCCTCGGTGCCTACGCGGTCTTCTTCCCGATGCACTATCTCGGCCTCCTGGGCATGCCCCGCCGCTATCACGACATCGGCGAAACAGCCTTTATCCCGGCATCTGCCCACGACCTCAACGCGTTCATGAGCGTGGCGGCGCTGATCGTCGGCTTTGCCCAGCTTGTCTTCATATTCAATCTGATCTGGAGCCTGTTCAAGGGCAGAGAGGCGGGCGGCAATCCCTGGCGAGCCACGTCGCTCGAATGGCAGACGCCGGAGACCCCGCCGGGGCATGGCAACTGGGGCAAGGAGCTCCCGATCGTCTATCGCTGGGCCTACGATTACAGCGTCCCCGGCGCGGCGCGGGACTTCATCCCGCAAAATGAACCGCCGGCGAAACTGTCGGCGCAGGGGGCCCATCCGTGAGTGCCATTATCCTGTTCATGGCTGGTATAGCGGCAATCGTGGGATGGTGGCTCTCGCAGCAGCGTCTGACAGCCAAGCCCTGGCTGGAGGAGGGGGTGATCGTCGACCTCCGTGAGGAGAGATCGTCGCCACAGGCGGCGAAGATCGGATTGGGGGTGTTTCTCGCGGTCGTCGGCTCGCTATTCGCGCTCTTCATCAGCGCCTACTCCATGCGCATGACGATGGTGGACTGGCGAACGCTCCCGGTGCCGCCGCTGCTGTGGTTCAACACGGGCGTGCTGGTGTTGAGCAGTGTCGCGCTGCAATGGGCCTATATTGCCGCGCGTCGCGACGATATCGACGGCGTCATTCTCGGCCTGCTCGCTGGGGGAGCATCCGCCGTGACATTCCTGGTTGGACAGCTTATGGCGTGGCGGGAGCTGAGTGTCGCCGGATATTTCGTGGCATCCAATCCGGCCAATTCCTTTTTCTACCTGATCACCGCGGCGCATGGGTTGCATCTGATGGGCGGTCTGGTGGCGCTCGGCAGAACGATCGGCAAGGTTTGGCGTGGCGTTGAGGTCGCGCAGGTGCGCGTAAGCGTGGAGCTCTGCGCTATCTATTGGCACTTCCTGCTGCTGGTCTGGCTGGTCCTGCTCGGCATGCTGACGGGATGGACAGACAATTTCGTCGACATCTGTCGCCAGTTGCTCAGCTAGGGGAGGGCAGGAACCGATGGCAGAAACTGCACTGACAAACGTTGGCGCATCGCCTGCGCTGCTCCCGGGCTGGCGAGGCATCGCCGCCGACTGGTCGTCGGATCAGCGCGCCTTCAAGAATGTCTCCTGGGGGAAGGCCATGATGTGGATCTTCCTCCTGAGCGACACCTTCATCTTCAGTTGTTTCCTGCTGTCATACATGACGGCGCGAATGTCCACGACAGTGCCGTGGCCCAATCCCAGCGAGGTCTTTGCCCTCAACATCGGCGGCGCGCATATCCCGCTCATCCTGATCGCCATCATGACCTTCATCCTGATCAGCAGCAGCGGCACGATGGCGATGGCGGTCAATTTCGGCTACCGCCGCGATCGGATCAGAACGGCAGCCTTGATGCTGGCCACTGCCGCCTTCGGCGCGACGTTCGTCGGAATGCAGGCCTTCGAATGGACCAAGCTGATCATGGAGGGCGTTCGGCCCTGGGGCAACCCGTGGGGCGCGCCGCAGTTCGGCGCCAGCTTCTTCATGATAACCGGCTTCCACGGCACCCACGTGACGATCGGCGTGATTTTCCTGATCGCCATCGCACGAAAGGTCTGGCGAGGCGACTTCGATGTCGAAAGGCGCGGCTTCTTCACAAGCCGGAAGGGAAATTACGAGATCGTCGAAATCACCGGCCTGTATTGGCACTTCGTCGATCTTGTGTGGGTGTTCATCTTTGCCTTTTTCTATCTTTGGTGAGGTCGGCGCATGACAGAAGCCGCAATACATGTGGAAGGCCAGCAATCTTCACTGCACATTCACGCCCATGAGGCCCATGCGCCGGGAGCCACGCAAGCAGTAGGGCAGCAGCACCCGATCAAGCTCTATCTCATCGTCTGGGGATGGCTGTTCGTCCTTAGTGCCTGCTCCTACCTCGTCGACTATTTCGGCATCCACGGCCATCTCAGATGGTCGCTGATTCTGCTGTTCATGATCTTGAAGGCTGGTTTGATCGTCGCCGTCTTCATGCACATGGCCTGGGAGCGGTTAGCCCTGGCCTATGCCATCCTGCTTCCGCCGGCGCTGGTATTGGTATTCGTGGCGATCATGGTGTTCGAATCCGACTACACGCATCTGCTCCGGATCGTATTTTTCGCTCCAACGGCGTAGCTCGCGCACCCGCCGTTTCGGAGAACCGTCGAGGCGTGACGTGGCCGGATGAGCCACCGCGCGGCCGCGGCATCGGCGATACCGCTTTCGATTTCAAGGCAAGAACCGGAGTTCGGCTCAGTCCGGTCAAGCGTAAGCCCTCGTTCAGATCATCGACCGATGTCGGTGATCCTCACGAGGCACAAGGAGCCATTCCAATGAGCAAGGAAGACGATAACAAGGCCGTTGTCGGCCGCTGGTTCACGGAGTTCTGGGGCAAGGACGTCAATCTTGCTGTTATCGACGAGATCGCCGCGCCGAACATGCTGCTCAAATATTCGCTGCATGAGCCCCGCCGCGGCCGCGACGATATCAGGGCGTTCATGACCGATTTCCGTGCCGCATTCCCCGATCTCAATTTCTGGGGCACGGCGGATCTGATCGCGGAGGGCGACTATGTCGTCGGCCAATGGGAAGGGGGTGGCACCCATACGGGTCCTGCCTTCAACGATTTCCTGGTCGGAGGTCTGCCGGCTGCGACCGGCCGCAAGATGCACTTCACCGGCACGACGGTGCTGAAAGTGATCGACGGCAAGATCGTTGAGGAAATCGGTCTCGACGACGGCGTGACGGCGCTGACCCAACTCGAACTGCTCAAGGCCGCCTGATCGGAACAGGCGTCAGCCAATGAGGTCCGCACGCCTCGTGCGGGCCTCATTTTGCCGGGTAGCAGAAATCGGGTGGCGGTGCCCGTCCTCGTCCGCGACAATCGCACAACGCCTCGTTCACGCGCCGCAGGCAACCGAATTCGGGCGCAAGAGCAGGACGTGTGATCGGCGGAAATTGACGACATCGCCGATCCGGCACAAGACAAGGCATGCAAGAAGATGACTGCGACGCGCGCCAAGAGCCCGAAATCAGCGCCCCGATCGGTGGTGGATGATCCTCGTTGGGCGCGCATTGTCGCGCGCGACAAGACAGCCGATGGCCATCTCTGGTACTCGGTTGCAACGACCGGCGTTTATTGCCGGCCGTCCTGCCCCTCGCGCCCTCGCCAATCCCAGGAACGTGCAAATCCACGACAGCCTGGAAAGCGCCAGGGCGACAGGCTTTCGGCCTTGCAGGCGTTGCAATCCGGGCGGCCTTTCGACCGAAGCCGAGAATGCGACCCTGGTGGCGAGGGCGTGCCGGAACATCGAGCAGAGCGAAGAAGAGCCTTCACTGGAACAATTGGCGGCCGCGATCGGCCGGAGCCCGAGCTACTTCCATCGCGTGTTCAGGGCCACGACCGGGCTGACCCCGAAGGAATACGCCGCCGCTCACCGTGCCGGGAAGGTTCGTCAGGGGCTGGCCTCCGGCAACTCCGTCACCGAGGCGATCTACGACGCCGGTTTCAACTCCAGCGGCCGCTTCTACGAGAAGTCGACGGGCATGCTCGGCATGACTCCATCGCATTATCGCGCCGGGGGCACCAATGAGGAGATCAAGTTCGCTGTCGGACAGAGCTCCCTCGGCGCCATCCTCGTGGCCTCGAGCACGAAGGGCGTTGCCGCGATCCTGCTGGGTGAGGATCCGGACGAACTCGTCCGCAATCTCCAGGACCGATTCCCGAAAGCGCATCTCGTTGGCGCTGATCGCGACTATGAGGCGCTGGTTGCCGGGGTCGTCGGTTTTGTTGAAGCGCCGGGTATCGGCCTCGACCTTCCCCTCGACGTCCGTGGCACCGCCTTCCAGCAACGCGTGTGGCAGGCTTTGCAGGAGATTCCTGTCGGCGAAGCCGTTTCCTACGCCGAAATTGCAGAGCGTATCGGCTTCCCAAAAGCCGTGCGCGCGGTGGCGGGCGCCTGCGCGGCGAACAAGCTTGCCGTCGCCATTCCCTGCCATCGCATCGTTCGGAAAGATGGCGCGCTCTCGGGCTATGCCTGGGGCGTTGAACGCAAACGCGCGCTGCTCGAGCGGGAATCCTCGCAAGGCGCTTGACCTCCGAAGGCGCATTTCCCCGATCGTGTTCTGCGAGTTTGAAAGCAATATCCGGAGTGCTCGGGTCGCAGTCTCGTGCGCTTACTTGATCATTCAGGTGGCCGACGCCGATCGATGGCGGAAGGAATGCTTCAGACGATGTTTCCTCGGAGTGCCTTCGGTGCAAAGACGAAGCGCGAAAGGCGCCGCCCGACCAGGACAATGGCCGATGCGATCGCAGGCCCCCTTCACGCCGATCCGGCGAAGGCTCGCGTGATGGCCTATTTCCGCCGGCTCGTCGTCGAAGGCCATGCGGAATGGCACATGCTCGAGAACGGAGATATTCGGCTCCGCTTTCGCACCGGCGAGACCTATCTTCTCGCCAAGACGACGGTCATCCGCATGCGTGAGCCGGCCGAGGTTCCCATGCGCTTGCTTTGCGCCGAGCGTCCAGTTCCTTGAGATCGGCAGGCAACGATCGGAAGCTTTCTCGATTTGAAAGCAAGCACCGGAGTTCGAACGAGCGCCTCGCAGAATATTTAGACCGTGAGGACAGATCAGGAAGCCAAATCATGAACCGCATGATTTCCGACGTCGCGTTGCGGCTTTCATCCACGGCAAAGCGTGCCAATGCCGGGACATCGAGCGCAAACGTGACTTGATCAGGAAGGAGACCATCACATGACAGCCCGTTCGTCCACCATCTCTCGTCCCTCTGCGGCTACGTCGGCGGAAGCACGGGTCGTCGCTTACGACTGGCAGGTGCTCGCAGGCGAGCTCGACAATTATGGCTGCGCTGTCCTGCCAAAGCTGCTTTCGCCCGAGGAATGCCGTGCCATTGCAGGCCTCTATGCCGACGAGAACCGCTTCCGAAGCCACATCCACATGGCGCGGCACGGCTTCGGCAAGGGTGAGTATCGCTATTTCAAATATCCGCTGCCCGATCTGCTCGATGGCCTGCGGACGGCGCTCTATCCGCGCCTGGTAGTCGTTGCCAACGCGTGGAACGGGCGGATGGGAATCCATGAGCGCTATCCAGGCGACCACGCCTCGTTCCTCAAGCAATGCCACGACGCCGGCCAGACACGCCCGACGCCGCTTCTGCTGCAATATGTCCCGGGTGACTTCAACTGCCTGCACCAGGATCTCTACGGCGATCTCGCATTTCCGATCCAGGTCGCGATTCTGCTCTCGCAGCCCGGCGTGGATTTCACGGGCGGCGAATTTGTTCTGACCGAACAGCGGCCGCGCATGCAGAGCCGCGCCGAAGTCGTGCCGCTCGGGCAGGGCGATGCCGTGGCTTTCGCGGTCCACAACCGGCCGGTACAGGGATCGAAGGGCAATTACCGCGTGAACCTTCGCCACGGTGTGAGCCGCGTGCGTTCCGGCATGCGGCACACCGTCGGGATCATTTTTCACGACGCGACGTAGCGCTGCCCTTGCCGGATGGAGAGCGCAATCACGACAAATGCGAAGGAGCGCAAGATGCGCGAAATCATCCGCTTTGCATGGGGGAGCAGTTCCCTCGGTGCAGCGTGACCGCGCGACGCGTCAGGCCGCTTCGTTGGCGCGCTTCCAGGCCGGAAACGGATCGGGCAGGCGGGCCCAGGCCTGCGTATTCATGCCGGGCTTTCCTTTGACGAGGCAGGCGTCAAGGCGTGCACGGATGGCGGCTTCATCCATGCCCGTGCCGATGAAGACGAGCTCCTGCCGGCGGTCGCCGTAGAAATCGTTCCAGCTCTTCTTCACCATTCGCTGCCACTCGGCATCCGCAGGCCATCGCTCGCGCGGAATTGCCGCCCACCAGAATCCCAGGGCCTCGGTCTTGGTGATGGCGCCGGCCTGGCTCATTTCGCCGACCCATTGCGGACGCGTGGCAATCCAGAAATGCCCCTTGGCGCGAATGACCCCCGGCCAGGACTGCTGAAGGAAATCGTGAAGTTTCGCAGGTTCAAACGGCCGCCGGGCGCGATAGACGAAGCTCTTGATGCCGTATTCCTCGCTCTCCGGCACATGGTCGGCAAAGCCGTACAGTTCCTTGAACCACAGCGGATGCTGTTGCGCCTTCTGAAAATCGAAGCGCCCGGTATCGAGGATCCGATCAAACGGAACCTTGCTGTGACTGGCCTCCAGCAGCTCGGCTTCGGGATTGAGCGCCCGGATGATCTTGCGCGCGGCATTGCGCTGCGCGGGCGTTGCGTCATCCATTTTGTTCAGCACGACGACATCGGCAAATTCGATCTGCTCGACGAGCAGATCGACCAGTGTGCGCTGGTCGTTGTCGAGGGCTTCGCCGCGATCGCTGAGGAAGTCGGTGGAGGAATAATCCTTCAACAGGTTCACCGCATCGACCACCGTGACCATGGTGTCGAGCCGCGCGACGTCGGACAGGCTTTCCCCTTGCTCGGTCCGGAAGTCGAACGTGGCCGCAATCGGCAGCGGCTCGGAGATGCCGGTCGATTCGATCAGCAGGTAATCGAACCGTCCGCCTTCAGCCAGCGCACGCACTTCCCTCAGCAGGTCGTCGCGCAAGGTGCAGCAGATGCACCCGTTGGTCATCTCAACCAGCTTCTCGTTGGTCCGGGAAAGATTCGCACCGCCATCGCGAACGAGGTCCGCATCGATGTTCACCTCGCTCATGTCGTTCACGATCACGGCCACCTTCAGGCCGTGGCGGTTGTTGAGCACGTGGTTCAGCAAAGTGGTCTTTCCAGCCCCGAGGAAGCCGGACAAGACGGTGACGGGCAGTTTTTGCATGGAGATCGAACAGCCTTTGCAGCTTGAGGAATTTCCGCCCGGCAATGGGCATCGGGACACCCTTTGTAATGTTATAACATTACATTGTCGGAGCTGTTTTCGATTGTCAAGCTGCATCGACTGCCGTGCCGTACGGTGTTCGCTTTCAAGCTCCTTGCCGTCCGCGTGTCGTAGATGCGCTCGCTGCCTCGATTTTCGGCGTGGCATCTCCCCCGATCGGGTGACGACAATGGCTCATCGGCTGTGTTGATCTGCGTTCACGAACCGCTTCGCACCACTGCAAACGAAGCAATCTTGTGGAATGTCATTCATTAAAACCATTGAGCCGGCTACCGCGGAACGGCTTCTGATGAGAGCGCGCGATGCGATTGGAAGACATCACACTGGCGCTGTTTGCGGCGTGCAATTTCATTCGTCTCTTTGCCTACATCCCGCAAATCCATAAAGCCGCGACCGACAAGAATGGCGCGTCGGCGATCTCCTACACCACTTGGGGTGTGTTCCTGATCGCCAACATGTCGACGAGCGCTTATGCGCTGGTCAATCGTTCCGACTGGTGGCTCGCGGCGTGTTTTGCATGCAATGCGCTCTGCTGTCTGGCGATACTGGCGGTCGCGCACTGGAAAAGCCTTTCACACGCGCGCGCGTCGCAACCGTCTCCGAAGCTGTCCGACCGCAGACGCAGCCTGCTGGACGACGTGAGGCAGTTCTTCCTCGTTCGTATCGGATCGACCAGCGTGGCCGTCCGTAACGGTTCGAGGAGGTAGAGATGCCGCCCTTTTTGCCGGATCAACTCAGCCCCGAGGATCGTGCGATTTATCGGCGACGCGTCAGCGGCCTCTTCGTCGGCTATGCCGTGCTATTGATCATCGCCAGCGTCTATGTTGCTTACCGCGCGCCAGGCGCATCGACGCAAGCGCGGGCACTCGAAGAGCCGGTCTCCATCATTGAATCCAATCGTGCAGGAGGCGATGGCTAGCGCGGGCTCTGGTCGAGGCAAATGCCATTGGTTGCATCACCCGAGCGGGGCGGCGACCACGGGACTGTGATAAACCGGTGGCCAGTACCCGTTCGAGGCCGTGGTTTTCTCACGGGCATTGACCAGAAGACCGGTACGCATTGGCAGGTGGCGCTCGCGCGTCTGCTCTCGGCGTTGCCGAGCTCTGATTGACAGGTTCGTCAATCCGGACGCACGGCGCGGAGCCACACGGCGTGCGCGATGCGTGCAAGCGTTTCCGCGGTGATCCTTGTTCCAGTGCGCGCTTTCGCCGCAATGGCGGCAGCGTCACGCGGGGCTATGCTCGTTCATTATGACATATGCCTTCGACATTGATCCGCGCATCGCGCGGTTCTGTCTGCACGCTGGCCGCCTGCACGCAGGCAATTAGCCGGCCGGCCATCGAGCCGTCCGGAGTTTCTCATCGACAATCTGAATTTGTGGCTTCCGCGCAGGAGCCCGATTTGCGTCGAGTTGAATAAAAATCGCGCCACCGTTTCGCGGGGCCCTGAAACGCAAAGGTGAAGGAATGAGCAACGGTAAGAGCGAACCCGATCTGCCGCCGATCGTGGTGACAATCGAGGAGAAGCGGCGGTTGAGCGGGCTTGCGAACTCCAGCATGGAGCTTTTTCCGCGCGTGGCACACTTCCTTGCGCAGGAGATGGAGCGTGCGAGCATCGCGCCTGACGACGCGGATTTACACGACGTGGTCCGCATGGGCTCCGAGGTCGGCTATCGCGACGACAGCACCGGCGAGACGAGGGAAGTGGTGCTGGTCTATCCGCACGAGGCCGACATCTCGCGCAAGCGCATTTCGGTGCTGACTCCCGTCGGCTCCGCGTTGATCGGCCTGTCCGTTGGCCAGTCAATCGAATTTCAAACGCCGGATCGCCGAACGCGGGCCCTGACCGTGTTACGGGTTTCGCACTGAGCGGGAGCTTTGCGACCATGCGTGACCGTTTGTTTGAGCAAGCCGGGCTGATCGCGATCTGCATCACCATCGGGCTGATCGGGCTCGTCGGCGGTCTGGCTTTCCTCGCGAGACTATTCATGTGAGGGCGCCACGATCCGCATCTGGACGATCCTGGCAGCCGGGTTCGATCCTGCAACGGAACGCGCTATGATTGCGCGTCGTTTCAGGCGAGACGCTTGTCATGTCGCAACAATGGTACTTCGTCTGGATCGAAGGTCCGCGCGGGCCTGTACCGCAGAAATGGTCTTCGGAAGGACTCTGGGGGCAGGTCAATCGTCAGGATGTCATCGTCCGTTTCGCGCTGACGGATCGCGAAGCCGCGTTGTCTCTCGACGAATTGGCCAAGCTGCATCCTGTTCCCGAAGAATGAACCCCAAGGAACTCGCGAATTTAATACGAGCCAGGGGTTGAATAGGCGACCTCGGACCCAATGTTCCGCGCTTCACGTTCGTTGAAACCCGAGCCGAACGGCTCGGATTTGGCGAAGTGCCGGCGACAGGATGGCAATTCAAAGAAAAACATCCAGCGAGGGCACAAGTGAAGCTCCAGCGCGTCGTTGTGTTGGGACGACCGTCCCGCCAACGCAGGCGGCCGTGTGCGGCTTCGGCCGTTGCACGGTGCAACCCTCCAATCCAGAGGAGCGAGGAACATGAAACTGAACTCAACGCAGGTCGAGCGGGCTTTGAGCCAATTTGATGCCCACTGCCTTCCCGACGATCATCCGGCGGTCTCCCAATTGAACCGCCTGTTCGGTGATCACACCTACTTCCTCGATACCAACGGGCTCAACGTTCTCGAGCCCAGCGAATCCACGGAGACGGACACGCAGATCGGCAAGATCGTGAACCTCGCCCATTGGAGCGATGACACCCTGACGAATTTGATGCCGCACGAGCCGGAGCCGACCGGCGTCATCGTCAGCCTCGGCTCCAAGCACTGATCGCTCTTGATTGATCAACGTGAAAGCCCGCCTCTGGCGGGCTTTTGTTTTTGCCGCTTCGTCACGGTGCTTTGGATCGCACGCGCAGGGTTGGAGAGCAGTATCGAAACTTGCTACCTTCCGCGTCCAAATGGAGTGACACACCCATGCCCTATTGGACTTGCGAACAATGCGGCGCGCAGTTTCCCGATAGCGACCGTCCACCGCCCTCGTGCCCGATTTGCGAGGACGAGCGGCAGTTTGTGAACTGGAACGGACAGACCTGGCTCAGCTGCGAGGAACTGGCGAAGCGTCATCATCTCGTCTGGCGCGACGATCTCGGGCTCATTGGCATCGCAGCCGAGCCGCGCCTCGCCATCGGCCAGCGCGCGTTGCTGGTCTCCGATGGCGATGCCCTTGTGATGTGGGATTGCGTCCCGCTCGCGACGCGCGAGGCGATCGACTACGTCAAGTCGCGCGGCGGGCTGAAGGCGATCGCGATATCGCATCCGCATTATTATGGCGCGCTCGCCGATTGGAGCGAAGCGTTCGGCAATGCGCCGGTCTATCTGCATGAGGACGACGCACAATGGATCACGCGGCCGCATCCGTCGATCGTGCCCTGGCGTGGCGAGACGCTCGCGATATCGGATGATCTCGTGCTGGTCCGAGCCGGCGGGCATTTTGCCGGCGCGACGGTGCTGCATTGGCGGAAAGGCGCGGACGGCCGCGGCGCGCTCCTGACCGGCGATATTGCGCAAGTGGCGATGGATCGCCGTCACGTCAGCTTCATGTACTCCTATCCGAACTACACCCCGCTGAACGCCACTGCGGTGCGGCGCATCGCGGAGGCGATCGCGCCGCTCGCGTTCGATCGGATCTATGGTGCATGGTGGGGGCGAAACATCGAGCGCGGCGCCAAGGCGGCGTTCGATGCGTCCGTCGCCCGCTATCTCGCGGCAATCGCCGGATGAGGCAGGCCATAAAAGCGGACTATTCCAGCGTGCGGGTCCACTTGCCGCCCGAAATGATATTGCTATATCAGGGGCTTCCCGCCGTTTCGTTGGACCTGTCAGCCTAGCGATTTGCCATGACCACCACGACCGCCCCTGAATCCCAGCCGTTCCAGGCCGAGGTTGCCGAGCTCCTGCAGCTCATGGTGCACTCGGTCTATTCGGAAACCGATATCTTCCTGCGCGAATTGATCTCGAACGCCTCGGATGCCTGCGACAAGCTGCGTTACGAGGCGATTGCCGCGCCGGATCTGATCGCCGACGGTGCGCCGCCGAAGATCTGGATCAGGCCGGACAAGAACGCCAATACGTTGTCCGTGATCGACAGCGGCATCGGCATGGACCGGCAGGAGCTGATCGACAATCTCGGCACCATCGCGCGTTCCGGCACCAAGTCGTTCCTGGCGCGACTCGCCGAGGCCAAGGACGGCGCCAACCTGATCGGCCAGTTCGGCGTCGGCTTCTATGCCGCCTTCATGGTTGCCGAAAAGATCGTCGTGATCAGCCGCCGTGCCGGAAGCGATGAGGTCTGGACCTGGACCTCGTCAGGCGGCAGCGGCTTCGAGATCGCGCCGGCCGGCGAGGAGGACGCCAAGCGCGTCATCCGCGGCACCGAGATCGTGCTGCACCTGAAGAAGGACGCCGCAAAATATCTCGAGACCTATGAGATCGAGCGCATCGTCCGCGCCTATTCGGACAATATCCAGTTCCCGATCGAACTGGTGCCGGAGGAGGGCGAGCCGCGCCAGATCAATTCCGCGAGCGCGCTGTGGCAGCGGTCGAAATCGGAGCTGTCGGCGGAGGACTACAAGGAAGCCTATAAATCGATCGCCGGCGCCTTCGACGAGCCGGCGATGACCCTGCATTATCGCGCCGAGGGCCGGCAGTCCTATGCCGTGCTGCTGTTCGCGCCCTCGACGAAGCCGTTCGACCTGTTCGAGCCGGCGCGCAAGGGCAGGGTGAAGCTCTATGTCCGCCGCGTCTTCATCGCCGACGATGCCGATCTCCTGCCGGCTTATCTGCGCTTCATCCGCGGCGTGATCGACAGCGAGGACCTTCCGCTCAACATCTCGCGCGAGATGCTGCAGAACAATCCGCAGCTCACGCAGATCCGCAACGCCGTGACCGGCCGCGTCATCGGCGAATTCGAGCGATTGGCGGACAAGGAGCAGGACGCGTTCGCCAAGATCTGGGATGCGTTCGGTCCGGTCCTCAAGGAGGGCCTGTGGGAAGACTACGAGCGGCGCGAGAAGCTGCTCGGCCTGGCGCGCTTCACGACGACCGCGGGCGAGAACCGCACGCTCAAGCAATATGTCGAGGCGATCAGGCCGAACCAGACCGACATCTATTATCTCACCGGCGATAGCATCGAGCGGTTGAAGTCGAATCCAAAACTCGAAGCCGCGAAAGCACGCGGCGTCGAGGTGCTCCTGCTCACCGATCCCGTGGACGCGTTCTGGACCTCGGCGCCGATCGATTTCGGCGGCAAGCCGCTGAAGTCGCTGAGCCAGGGCGACGTCGATTTCAGCCTGATCCCGCTCGTCGACGACAAGGCGGCCGCGAAGGACGAACCGGCGGCGGATGAGGCCACGACGATCGCCGCGATCAAGGAAGCGCTCGGCGAGCGCGTCGCCGATGTCCGCGCCTCGCAGCGGCTGACCTCGAGCGCCTCGTGCCTGGTCGGCGGCGGCCGCGACCGCATGCTCGAGCGGCTGCTCGCACAACAGAACCGCGGGGCGGTGACAAAGCCGATTCTCGAGGTCAATCTGCGCCATCCTTTGGTTGCCGCGATCGTGGGCGAGAAGGATGCGGCGAGGGATCTGTCGTTGCTCCTGCTCGAGCAGGCCCAGATCCTGGAGGGCGAATTGCCGGAAGACCCGGCCGCGTTCGCGAGCCGTCTCAACCAGCTCGTGCTGCGCGGACTGGCGAAGGCGTAGCACGGTCCGCATCCGTCCTTGCGAGCGGAGCGAAGCAATCCATCGTGCCGCGAGTGGAGAAATGGATTGCTTCGTCGCTATCGCTCCTCGCAATGACAGCTACTGCCGCTTGCAACCGATCCCAAAGCCAGCCGTATCTGCTACACAGACTCCGAAAGCGGAGCGGTCCATGGCGGCGGCAGGCGGCAGCGAGATCTTCTACGGCGGCATCCCGGTGTTCCGCGGCTTTGCGCGCCTGATGGAGCCGTCGCTGTATTCGCCGTTGCCTGACGACTGGACCATCGGCGTCGCCGACATCGTGGAATCGACCAAGGCGATCGCCGCACAGCGCTACAAGGCGGTCAACATGGCGGGTGCGGCCGTCATCGCCGCCGTCACCAACGCACTCCAGGGCCGCGAATTCCCCTTCGTGTTCGGCGGCGACGGCGCAAGCTTTGCGGTCGCGCCCGCCGATCTCGACGCCGCGCGCGAGGCGCTGGCGGCGACCGCGATCTGGGTAAGGGATGATCTCGATCTCATCATGCGCGTGGCGCTGGTGCCGATGAAGGACATACGACAGCAAGGTCTGGACGTCCGCGTCGCCCGCTTCGGGCCGTCGGCCAATCTTTCCTATGCGATGTTCTCCGGCGGCGGGCTTGGCTTCGCGGAAGCTGCGATGAAGCGCGGTGAATTCGCGGTCGCGCCGGCGCCGCCGGGCACGCAGCCCGATCTCAGCGGGCTGTCCTGCCGCTTCGAGGAAATTCCATCCGCGCGCGGCGTCATTCTGGCCGTACTGGTGGTGCCGGCGAAGGGCGGCGATCCCCGTGCCTTCCGCAAGGCGATCGAGGAGGTCATAGCGCTCGCCGAACGGAGCCCGGATGCTGGCCGCCCGGTGCCGTCGGACGGGCCGGCGCTGCGCTGGCCGCCGCAGGGCCTCGACTTCGAGGCGCGCACCAGGCGCGGCGGCCCGCTGTTCGCGCGGCGCGTCCTGGTGCTTGCCGTCACGCTATGGGTCGCCACCATCATGCGCTTCGGCATCAGGATCGGCAGGTTCGTGCCGCAGGACTATATGCGTCAGGTGGTGGAAAATTCCGACTTCCGCAAATATGACGACGGCTTGCGGATGATCCTCGATTGCAGCGAGGAACTGGCGCAGGCGCTCGCCGAAGGTCTTGCGCAGGCCGCTGCCAACGGTGTCGTGCGTTATGGCCTGCACCGGCAGGATGCCGCGATGATGACCTGCTTCACGCCGTCGGCGATGCGGAGCGACCACGTGCATTTCATCGACGGCGCCCGCGGCGGCTACGCCTCCGCCGCCACGGCGCTGAAGACGATGCCTACATGAACCACTTCAGCTTCTGGCTCGCTCTCCACCTCGCCTTGAAAAGGGGAGGTCGGTTTGCGCGTAAGCGCAGACCGGGTGGGGATCTCTCTCCACGGGCGCCTGTGCTCGTGGCTTGACCCCCATCCCGACCTTCCCCCTTTCAGGAGGAAGTTAATCCATCGCACTCCACAGTCAGCGTCCCACGCGCGTCCAGGTTTCGCCGCCGCAGAGCGCGCCGACGCAGCCTTCGACCCGCAGCGTATCGGGTCCCGCGAGCGAAACGCTGCTCGCATAGGTGCCGCCATCATCGGCGTTGTAGATCTGGCCAGCCCACTTGCCGCCGTCGGCCGGCCGCATGCCCGAGAACAGCGGCAGCCCGATGATCGGACGCGTGGTGAGCGCCGGATTCGGATTCTTGTTGTCGACCTGGGGCCTGCCGGTCGCGGGGTCGATCGGCTCGCGCAACGAGACGATCACGCCGCAAATGCCGCCGCCGCATTTGCTGATCTTGACGCGGGCGTCGCCCGCCTGCGTCTGCCACACACCGGACGGATCACCTGCGCCTTGCGCGCGCGCCATCGGTGCGGCCAACAATCCCGCCAGCATCGCCGCGACAAACACTGATCTGCAAGCCATGATTCGTTCCCCAGGAAAAGCAGGCCTGCATAGCAACAAATCGGTTTTGTGCAATCTCACTTCCGCGCGTTCGCGCGCGATCATTTGCCCCGGTTCATGATGCGCGTCATTCAGGGGATCACCAGGGCAGGCCGCACAGGTCGATGGTCCCCGTATCGGGCGCGCGCTTGATGTCGAACACGAACGGCGCCATCGCCTCGAAACGGATGCGTCCGTTCGGCTGCTCGCAATAGATATCGCCGGTGAAAGGCCGCCAGCCGCGCGTCTGGTAGAAGGCGAAATTGTGCGGCTCGCAGAACAGCAGGATGAAGCGGGCCGCCTCATTGGCGCGCAC
Organism: Bradyrhizobium sp. BRP22; assembly: GCF_020194175.1. Classification (GTDB taxonomy): domain Bacteria; phylum Pseudomonadota; class Alphaproteobacteria; order Rhizobiales; family Xanthobacteraceae; genus Bradyrhizobium. Next base: position 341,928 of record NZ_JADYVX010000004.1, read on the forward strand.
GGTCTCGACCGCGGCGTTGAGCGCGATCGAGGCATAGCCGCGGCGTCGGCAGTCCTCGCGGGTCGCTACCCCGCCGATGCCGCCGACATGGATCCGGTGTCCGTTCCAGATGATGGTGCGGAAATAGATGCCGACATGGCAGCCGACACCGCCCTCAGGCGCATCGATCAGGACGCGCAGGTCGGCGTGAGCCCACTTGACATGGCCCCACGGCAATTTGGCGATCGCCTCGCTCGGCCACACCGCCTGAAGCAGCGGTTCGACCGTCTTCCAGGAAGCGTCGCCGTTGAGGACTTCGATCTCGATACTCATCCAAGTCGGTCCTTGCATGCCGCCTGTGCAATCTTACTCGCACCAACAGGGAAAGGCATCCAGCCCTGCATCCCGGCGCGGCGAGTCGATCTTAAGCATTTCATTCCCAACACTATTTTGGAGTTGGTTCGTTGCGCTGACGTTTTGCAAACCGCTTGCGCCGCCCGCATGCCCGCGCCGAAAATGCGGTGTTTAACTGTGATGGAACCTTCTATAAGAGGTCTCCGTTAGTGTCGTCTCCCATCATGTTGGACATCACACCATGACTTTCACGTTACCTGACCTCCCCTACGCCCACGACGCCCTCGCGCCCTACATGTCGAAGGAAACGCTGGAGTACCATCACGACAAGCATCATCAGGCTTACGTGACCAACGGCAACAACGCGATCAAAGGGACCGAATTCGAGGGCAAGTCCCTCGAGGAGATCGTGAAGGGCTCGTACAACAAGAACGCGGCCGTCTTCAACAATGCCGGCCAGCACTACAATCACATCCACTTCTGGAAGTGGATGAAGCCGAACGGCGGCGGCAGCAAGCTCCCCGGCCGGCTCGAAAAGAAGATCAACGAGGACCTTGGCGGCTTCGACAAGTTCAAGACCGATTTCGCCGCTGCCGGTGTCGGCCAGTTCGGCTCGGGCTGGGCCTGGCTGCAGGTCAAGGGCGGCAAGCTCGAGATCTCGAAGACGCCGAACGGCGAGAACCCGCTGGTCCATGGCGCGGTCCCGATCCTGGGCGTCGACGTCTGGGAGCACTCCTACTACATCGACTATCGCAACCGCCGTCCCGACTATCTGAAGGCGTTCGTCGAGAATCTCGTGAACTGGGACTACGTCGACGAGCTGTTCGGCAAGGCTTGAGCTTCTGGCAGCGTCAATCATGCACGGCGTCTCGACCCTCCCCGGAAAGGGGAGGGTCGGTTCGCATGTAGCGAAGCGCAATGCGAACCGGGGAGGGGTCAAGTCTCTCCACTCGGGCACCGTCTCAGCGGAGAGACCTGACCCCGCCCCGCCGCTCACTACATTCGCGTCGACCTCAGAGCGAGCTTCGTCTCGACCCCCTTTCAGGGGAGGGCAAACACACCAGCGGGGGCAGTGGTGGGAACGGCAGCAAGCTATTTTCTGGTCTTCTTCGGTGGCGGCCTCGGCGCGATGCTGCGCCACTTCGTCAATCTGACTTGTGCGCGCTGCGTCGGCACCGCCTTTCCTTACGGCACCTTCATCATCAACATCACCGGTTCGACCGTGATGGGCCTGATCGCGGGCTATCTCGCCTTCAAGGGCGAGGCGTCGCAGCCGTGGCGGCTGTTTTTGATGACCGGCATCCTCGGCGGCTACACCACTTTCTCCGCATTCTCGCTCGACACCGCGTTGCTCTACGAACGCGGCGAACTCGCGCTCGCGGCACTCTACGTGCTCGGCTCGGTCGCGCTGTCGATAGCGGGCCTGTTCGCCGGACTGGCCATCGTCCGCCACCTCACATGATCCTTCCGTCATTCCGGGGCGCGCGAAGCGCGAGCTATGATGTGCGATTGCACATCAGAGAATCCATCGGGCCGCATGCACAGGCGGTGAAATGGATTCCGGGCTCGATGCTGTCGCATCGCCCTCGAATGACGAAATGGAGAGAGCGGCGCACCTGCGCATGGCCATAGCCTGCGCGCGCATGGATGCAGGGCGAGCTTCCGTTTGCGTCGCCTGTGTGACGGGACTAAGCAGGATGAAAATTCTCACCCCGCCGCGGCCCCATTGCCTTGTCAGATGCACCGCTGAAAGACCCGCCGCCGGCCGATGACGCGGAGGCCGAGCCGCGTCCCGGCCGCGTGCGCAAGCCGATCGGCTGGTCGATGATCTCGATCCTCGTGCTGGTCCTGGTTTGCGCCGGCCTGGTGTACCGGCGCGATGGTGTGGATGGCGTGATCGAAATTCTCACCCATGATCTCTCGCTGTTCGGCGGCATCCTGCCGCGCGTGCTCGCGGGCTGCCTGCTCGGTGCATTCATCGCGGAAATTCTGCCGCACGAAAAAGTCTCGCGCTCGCTCGGACCGAAATCGGGATTGAAGGGCCTCCTCATCGGCACTGCCTTCGGCGCGATCCTGCCGGGCGGTCCCTTCACCGCCTATCCGGTGGCGGCGGCGCTGCTCACCGTCGGCGCCGATTTCGGCGCCACCATCGCGATGGTGGTGAGCTGGACCCTGATCGGCTATGGCCGCGCGGTCGCCTGGGAGTTGCCGATCATGGGTACCGAGTTCACGCTGTGGCGGATCGTGATCTCGCTGCCGCTGCCAGTGCTCGCCGGCGCCCTCGGCCGCTTCGTCTATGCCCGGATCTATCCGAACGGCGCGCCGCAATGAGCGCGGCGCTCCTGATCGACATCCTGCTGTGGGGTTCGGTTGCAGGCGTCGGCTACATCGCCTGGCGCCGCGGACGCACGGTGCTGGTGTCGTCCCTGCGCGAAGGTTCGCTCGAATTTGCGGGCATCATGCCGCGGATCGCGATCGGCGTGGTCGGCTCCGGCTATATCGCCGCCGTGATCCCGCAGGAGATCATCACCGGCTGGCTCGGACCGGACAGCGGCTGGCTCGGCGTGCTGACCGCCGTCATCGCGGGCGCGGCGACGCCGGGCGGGCCGGTGGTCGGCTTTTCTATCGGCGCGGTGGCGATGAAGGCCGGCGGCGGTCCGCCCCAGGTGGTCGCCTATGTCGTGGCCTGGGCGCTGTTCGCCTTCCAGAGGGTGATCCTGTGGGAGATCCCGTTCATGCCGGCGCGCTTCGTCTGGTTCCGCGCCGCGGTCTCGGTGCCGTTCCCGTTCCTGGCTGCGGCGATCGCGATGGTGATCGGGAGGCCATGACAATTAGCAAACCCTGTGGCGGGTAATGAGCTGCGCGCCATTTCGCAGCGTTCGGGTAGGAAGCTTCCCTCCGAGCTACCAAAGGCTGTGTTGCCCGATGGGCAAATCACGCCACCGGCAGGTCGAGTCGCAGGCGCGAAAATATTCCTCTTTTGTTCTCGTGCAAATCAGTTCATGAATCCGCGCCGTCCCGCCCGAACGAGGGGCGTTTCGCGATCGTCACAAGCGCGCGGCGGGATGCGGTGGACGTGGTGGATGTGACTGACGAGAACACCCAGCGCGGACGGCGAAGTCGTGTGGTTCTGGCGCCCCGACGCTGGCGCTAAGTTCTGTGGATCGAGTATCTGCGGAGTGACGGTGGCAAGAAAGCCCGGTCACCGAGAAGCAACTGTGTTGTTAGACCGGTGATCGGCCGGGCTCAAGGCTGGCGCTGCGCGCCCCCGCCTCCGGCGGCGTGCGGCCTTGACCCCGTCCGCTCGCCGGTCTTCAGGCCGGGCATGCGCTCGGC
>NZ_JADYVX010000040.1 GCF_020194175.1 Bradyrhizobium sp. BRP22
GTGGTGGCGTGATGTTGACGATCGTGATCTCGCGGACCTGTCGCGGCGGCGGCAGATCATTCCCCCCGAGCAACCAGTAGCCTGCCCCGCCGAACAGCAAGGCGATCACCGCAAGCGCCGCTCCGTAACGCAGCCCAGGGCTGCGGAACACGGAGCTACGACGCGCGCTCGTCGACGCCTGCGGTTCATCCGGCAGCTTCCAATCGTCCCGAAGCCTGCTCACGACACGACCTCGACCTGCCGCAAACCGCGATCGCGCTCGGCAAAATACTGAAAGACGAATTCAACGAGCCTTGTGAATTCCTGCGTCTCCAACGTCAGCCTGAGTACGGGCGTGGCATCGATCTTCAGATGAAAGGTCTCATCTTCGACGTTGAACTCGACGTAGGCATCGCGGTCGATCGACAGGCGCGGCCGGCGGCCGCGCGATATCGTCGCCAGGAACGGATCATCCTCCAGCTCTCCGGCCGAGACGCGGCCGCGGAGTTCGTTCGCCAGACTGACCAGAAGCGCTTCGCCCCGGATGGGAAAAGGCAGAACGACAGAGCTCACGCAATCCCCTCCCTTCACGGCCTCGGAAGCAAGGTCATCGGGAGCCGGCCCGACCAGCCGCAGCCGGACAAGCGCTCGCAGTAGCGTATCGAGCGCACGCTCATAGGCGCGTTTGCGCCGAACGGGCGTGTGAACGAGCGGCGTTGGCAGCGGGGTCGACGATCGCATCATTTCACGAGCGGCTTGGTGGCGAGACCGACCTGGTTGAGGCCGATGCGGCCGAGCAGGTCGAGCACGTCCATCACGCTTTGGTACTGGGCCTGGGCGTCGCCGCGCAGCACCACCGGGAACTCCGGCGTCAGCGCCTTCTGCTGCACCAGGCGCTGCTCGAGCTCGGGCAATGTCACCGGGATTGTGTCGAGGAAGATCTTGCCGTCGTTGGCGACCGTGATCGCCTTGGTGGTCTGCGTCGGCAGCGACGGCGCCGCCGAGGCCTTCGGCAGGTTGACCTTCTGGCCCTGCACGGTCGCCGTGGTCATGATGATGAAGATCACCAGCAGCACATAGGCGAGGTCCAGCATCGGGGTGATGTTGATGTCGTCATACGGCTTGGAGTCGCTCTGCAGCTGCATCGCCGTTACTCCGCGGCCATGCGGTGCAGGGTCGGGTCCGGCCGCTCGGCGGAGTAGAACTCCGCCATCTTGGTCACGAACTCGTCGACGAAGACCTGGATGTCAGAGGTCAGGTCCTTGATCCTGGAGATCAGGTAGTTGTAGCCGAACAGCGCCGGGATCGCGACGCCGAGCCCGGCCACGGTGGCGACCAGCGCCGCGGCGATGCCGGGCGCAATCGCGTTGACGTTGACGTCGCCGGAGGCCGCGATCGCCGCGAACGTGATCATGACGCCGACTACGGTGCCGAGCAGGCCGAGGAACGGACCGCCGGAGATCGCGATGGTCAGGATCACCATCAGCCGGTTCAGCCGCTGGATCTCCTTGACCACGCCGCTGTCGAGCGCGGCGCGGATCGCCGCGATCGAGGCCCCGGACAACACCGGCGCGGCGCCGCTGCGGAAGCGGTGGCGGATCTCCTCGGTCCCGATGTGGTAGATGCGGTACAGCGAGGAGGCCTTCATCGCCTTGGCGTCAGCCGCCGTCAGCCGGCCACCGAGGGTGGCGACCTCGACGTCCTCGCCGCGGTCGAGGATGGTGAGATCGTCGGCGAGGTCGCGGAAGTGCGTCATGAACAGCGCGTTGGCCCTGGCCTGGCGGTTCAGGTAGCTGGCGCGGTCGACCATCACCACCCAGCTCAGCGCCGCCATGATCACCAACAGGCCGATCACCACCCAGCCGTCGAGCGTGACCGATTTCAGGATCACCGCAAAGTAGCCCGACAGCCAGCTCGCGGTCTCCTCGTCGACGCTGAAGGCGATCAGTTTGGCGGTGTCGGGGCCCTGCCCGATCGCGGCAAACTTGAGGAAGCCGAACGGCCGCGCGACCTTCGATATCTGCAATTCGTCGAGGTCGCCGGCAAAGCCGGCCAGCGCCGGCACCGCGGCTGGCGCCGCGGCGGCATCGTCCGCCGGGGCTGTGCCCCCGCCGTCCGCAGCCGGCGCAGCAGGGGACTGCGCGGCTGCGGAGGGGGCGATCGGAGCTGCACTGGAGGTTGCAGCCGTGTCACCTCCGATCAGGGCCACGGTGTTCAGCGCCGGCAGCGCGGCGGCGAACGAGGCATAGGGATTGCCATCGAGCAGCAGCGTCACCTGGCCGCCATTGGCGACCACCGCCAGATGATGCCAGGTGCCGGGCGCGATCGCCGCGCCGGCGCCGCTGCGCTGCGCGGCGCCGGCATTCGTCACCTCGACGAACGGCGCGCCATTGTCGAGCCCGATCACCAGCGCATTGCCGCTCGCCGCATCGCGGCGGCTGTAGAGCGCCGCATTCGGCTGCGCCGCCGCCGGGCGGATCCACGCCGACCAGGTCAGCGCGCTGCCGGCGGCCAGCGTCAGCGACGGCGCCGCCGGCAGCGTCAGCGGCGTTTGCCCGCTCAGCCGCACCCCATTGCCGATGATCGCCCCGTCCGCCGGCTGGCCGACGCTCTGGGCGTTGTTGGCCCACACCGAGGCATCCAGCGCCGGCGTGCCGCGCTCGTTGAAGTGATAGACCAAGAGCGTGTCCGGATCATAGGTCGCCTTGGCGTCGGCCGCGGCCAGCGCCTTCTTGTTGCCGTAGTACAGCCAGATCTCGGCCTTGGCCCCCGGCTGCAGGTTCGGCACCGCCACCCACACCAGGGCCTCGCTCAGCAGCCCGTCATACTTCTCGAGGTGGTGCTTCAGCGGCGTCTTGTCGTCGCCGGCGACAAACCGCAAATCGGAGCCATCGTCCTTGGCCGAGCCAAAGCGGAAGTTGCCGGTGTGCAGCCGGATCAGGACCGGCGTGGTGCCGACCGGATCGGTGATGTTGGCCCCGGTGGCGCTGGCATCGATCGTGATCTTCTTGCGCAATTGCCAGTCATCGTTCCACCACGCCTGCGCCGGCGCCGCCAGCGCCAGCGCCACCGCCGCGGCCAGCCCCAGCGTGGCCACCGCCTGTGCGGCCGCGCGCTTCACCGCCCGCATCTTGTCCCATCCCATCGTCATCAGAATTCACCCCAGATCCGAACGTTGAGCCGCGGATTGTCCGCGCGCGTATAGGTTTGGCTGATCATCGGCATCGACAGCGCGACCAGCCCGTTGAACGTGTTGAACACCCGAAACCGCGTGCCGACCCCGTAGCTCCACAGATTGAACGTCGTCTGCTGCTCGGGCAGCGGGCGCTGGATGCGGACATGGCCGGCGTCGGCAAAGGCGAACAGCCGCCAGTCGTTGAAGGTCACGAACCGCGGCTGGCCCTGGCCGGTCTCGTCCTTCATCTCCTTCTGCAGCATCTCGCCGAGGTTGGGGCTGCGGATCTCCAGATTGCCGATCACCCCGTCATCGCCGAGCACCTCGGATTCCAGATAGCCGCGCACGGTGTCGAGGCCGCCGGCGCTGAGCTGCTCGCTCGACACCAAGGGGCCGTCGGCAACCTGCGCCTGCACCTTGCCCCAGAGCTGGAAATTCTCGGGCAGCTCCTGGGTGTGCGCGACGTCGACGTTGAAATGCGTGAAGCTCGGCGAGGCGTAGTAGCGCTTGGCGTCGAACTCGGTCCAGTCGCTGCCGAACGGCCGCAGGCTGTAGGTGATGCCGGCGTTGAACTGGGTCAGGAACTTGTCGTTCTGGAACGTGGCGCCGTAGCTGGCGACCACCGGATAATAGGTCACCGGTGAGGCGAAGCTGTCGGTCCCCAGTCCCACGGTCTGGTCGAAATGCTTGTAGTCCACCCCGACCGACAGCGTCTGGAAGAAGTTCTCCCGCCCCGGCAATGTCATCACCGCGCGCCCGCCGACGATCTCGCCGGGGCCGACGATGTTGGTGCCGCCAACGGTGGCGACGTTGCTGCTCGACTTCACCGCGTAGACCAGCAGGCTCAGCCAGTCGAGCTCGGGCAGCCGCGCCAGGTACGAGCCCGAGAACACCTCGGCATCGCTCGGCCGCTGCGGCGCCACCTGGTAGGTGAAGCTGAAGGAATGCCCGAGCTGCCACAGATTGTCATAGTGCACGGTGGCGCTGAGGCGGGCCGGCGTCGTGTTCGGCGAGTTGCGGTTGTTGACCTCGACCGTGCCGTGCAGCGGCGGCTTGTCCTCGACGTTGAGATCGACGTCGACGGTGCCCGGGGTGACCCCGGCGCGCAGCGCCGGCGTCACCCGGCGGTCCGGCCACTGGTTGAGCGCGACGATGTCCTTGGTGACCTCGTTGAAGTTCGGGACCGTGCCCTCCTGCAGCGATGGCGCCCGGTCCCTGATCCGGTCGAGGTCGAAGTAGCGCGAATTCTTCACCCGCAGGCGCCCGACCTTCATCTCCGTCACCTTCAGGATCACCACCCCGCGCAGCGCATTCTGCGTCGGCACCGACACGCTGACGGTCTGATAGCCCTTGTCGCGATAGGCCTTCTCCAGCGCCGCCCGCGCCTTCTCGACGTCGTCGGCGCTCCTGTCCGGACCGAGGAACGGATAGATCGCCTCCTCGATCTCGATCTGCGGCAGCTTATCCGCCCCCTGCACCGCAAAATCGTCGATGTCGAAGCGCTGCGCAGCAGCCGCGGCCTGCGGCGCCGCCGGCTGCTGCGCCGGCGCGGCATTCGCGGCGGGTGCATTCGCGCCCTGCTGCGCGCGTTGTGGCGCGGCACCTGCCTCACCCCACGCCAGCGCGCAAAGACCGCCGGCGACCACCGACATGACAGGCCTCAGGCCGAGCAACACCGTTCGGGCGGACGCAGGTCCGCCACGCTTGTAACCGATCTCAGATTGCACGGGTGCTCGCTCGTCTCCTGGGGCACGCGCATGACGGCACGGCGGAATGCCGCGTTCATGGTGCCTCACTTCAACAGACGATCGAACCGGAACGAGACTGAATCAAAGTCTTAAGAATTTTTGGGCGTGCCCCACGATTCGCGCGATCCCGTAGATCACCGGGGAGCACGCGGCGCAGGTCGTGCGGCGTCTGCCTTGCCGGCATCGCCCGGTCGCGGGATTATTTCAGATTTAGCAGGAGGCGCAGGCGCAGCGGCTGCAGCATTTCCGGCGGCGGCGCCTCGCCGACATTGCCCCGCGTCAGGATCTTCCGCAGATCAGCATCGGCCTGCGCATTGTTGAGCGGGGGGAAGGTCACCTTTTCAACCGTGCCGTCGGGATTGAGCCAGGCGCGCACCTCGAGCATCTGCGGCGGCCCGTCTTCCTTTCCCCGGTGTTCGCGAAGATAGGCCCTGAAACGGTTACCGACCTCGTCGTCCGCGCCCATCCAATCTTCAAAACGATACCTGACCAGCTTCGCGAATTGAGCCCAATGCGGCGGCGCCTTGCTTGCCTCGCGATATTCCTGCGACAGCGCCGGCGTGCGCGCCAACGGCGAAACCTCGCTACGCTGCTGATACGGCGTGAGCTGGCCAACCGCCCAGCCGATATCGTGGGCCTCCGCGCGCCAGCCGGCCGACATTGTCATCCCCAGCAATCCGAAGCCGACTGCAATGCCTTTGCCAATACCTTGGATGACGGAGGCCAAGCTGCGACACCGGTACGCTCCATCCGCATGTCGCGATCTGATCAATTGCATCCTCATTATCTTGCGCTTCGTCCGCCAGACCTGTCTTGTCGGGCAATTCAAGGCGCTAGCTCAGCAACACGATGCCTCCCGGCAACGACCGCGCGGTGGCGCCGAATAGGCCGTGGGCTTGAGCGATGAAGTCGTCCAGGTGATCGAGATGGAATGTGCCGGAAATCATGCGACGCCCTAGCTGCTCGTCCATGACGACAATCCGGCCCGGCCGGTAGCGGTTGATCTCCTCGACCAGCCGACCGACCGGCCAGTCGCGGACGATCAGCAGCCCCTTTCGCCAAGCGTTCGCCTGCTCCAGATCCGCTTGCGATGCGCGCCCCAGCCCTGCCTCCGCCGAATAGGATATCTGCTGCTCGCCCGCAATGGCGACGCGTTGTCCTTTCCATTCGACTTCGACGTCGCCATCGATGCACGACACCGAGACGGCACGATCGAGACATCGCACATTGAAGCTGGCACGACGCGCAGTGACGCGGCCTCCGGCGGCATCAATGACAAGTGGCACGGGCATATCGCGTTCGGCCTGAACGGCAGCTTCACCCGAAATCAGTTCGATGCGCGAAGCCCCCTGCTCGGATCGTACGGCGATGCTCGTCTGCGTGTTGAGTGTCAGCGAGACATTGTCGGACAGAGCGATGCTGCGCCGCTCGCCCTTGGCAGTCCGATAGTCCGCCGACAATTCTTCGAATGACGGCCACAGCCCCATCGGCGGACGGACGACCAAATATCCGCCGGCCACGGATGCGGCAGCGGCCATCGCTCCCCCAATCAACGCCCGGCGGCTGAGCCTGTCGCGCGGATGAGGCGGACTCCTGCGTTGAACATTCACGAACCCCGGCTCGTCGGCCAGCTTGCGCGTGGCCTCGCCAAAACTGCGCCACAACCCGACGGCATCGCGGAAGGCAGCCTCGTGCTCGGCGCTCTGCTCGCGCCAAAGTCCCAAAGCGGCAGCATCCTCCGATGTCGCCGCGCCCGACTGCAGGCGAATTACCCACGCAAGCGCCTGCCGCAACAGCGGGTCCAGCTCGGAAGGAATATCGTCGCCTGCGGTCAAGACCAATCGCTCTTTGCTGTCTCTCTCGCCGAATGCCTCCGGCGTACTCGGAAATACCGCGCCCTCTTGCTCTATAGACGATCGACGCGAACCAAGACTGAATCGAAAATAATACCTATCCGCACTTTCCAGCTCCTTGTCGCTATAGAAAGTGCATCTTTCGAATTTTTTGTTGAGGATTTCCCGCCTGTGCGAGCACTGGGCGCATGCGTCAGGAAAGCGATCCCGAACCGCTTGATAAACACTTGCTCCGCCGAGATGCAAGCTACTCGTTTAATTTCAGCTTTGGACGCGGCCCAAGGCGCCGGAGCACGTTGCGGCCGAGACGGCGGGAAAGATGCTCCATGGCATGCTGCAGGTCGAAATCGACCGTGCGCACATTGATGCCGAACCGAGCGGCGATCTCGCGATGGGGCTGATGATCAAGATGGGCTGCGATGAAGACATCGCGCCGACGCGCAGGCAATTCTTCGAGCGCCTTCTGAAACTCCGTCAGTTCGATGCGTGCCTCAACCACCATCGCCGGATCTGGACGGTCATCGGGGATGTCCATGATGGCAGCGATTTCCGCAGCGTTCAGCAAGTGCCGGTCGCTCTTGCGCCGATCCTTGGCGACATTCAGTGCGGTGCGGAACAGATAGTCGACGGGGCTATGGATGGGGACTGCATCGGAGACTCGATCGACCCGCAGAAATGCTTCGTGCAGTGCTTCGCGTGCGAAATCCGACGAGCCAAGGCAACGCGTCAGCCGCTTGGCCAGGCCGTCGTAATCAGCTGCGACCGTCTCGCGCAGAGATTTACTGTTCGAATTAGACACTTACCAGCCCCGCAACACCACGCGCTGCGCTTCGCAGATCGTGGTCAGTCCCACTATTTTCCCTATCGACCGAGGATGACACTCGCGTGACGGACAATCGTCACTGGCAGGCTGGTCGGCGATTGCGGCAATCGAACCACAGCGGCAATGTATTTAGGTACCGCGGCCATTGACCAGGAGCTTTGCCGCGCCCCCAGAGTCGCTTGATCGCGACAGCATTGAGTAAGGTGTCGCCGGAGCTTGAGGCAATACTTTATACTTGTCGCACGAGGCGGAATCTAAAGCGCATGCATTGAGATCATGAAGCGGATCGGCAGCGGCATGTTGGGCGGCGCCTGCTGACTCAGCACCAGGCCGCGCAAGGCCTCGGTGATCGAACTGTCCCGATCAACGTCGCCGGTTGATCCGTCGAGCTCGGCCCTGTCAATCACTCGCGAGGACGGCGTCACCCATAGCTTGACCGCGACCCGATAGTCGCCGCGCTTATTCCGTCCGCCCTTCTTGAGCGCCTTCTGGATGTCCGATTGCATGAGGCCGATATACTCACCCAGATTGCGATCGGAGCCATCGCCCGTGCCGCGAACACGCAGCGTGCCAAGCGTTATGTCCGCGGAGACCGGAGGATGGATCGGCGGCTCGTCCGGATTCGGCGCGGACGCCGGCGCCAGGGTCACGGCGTTGGATCGGCTATAGCGCACCTTCAGGTCGGTATCGGCCAGGAGCATCAGCAACGCCGCCTGCGGCGTGAACTCGCCCTTGACCGGCTGCGCGCGGAAGCCGGCCGCCGAGGTCGTTTCGAACATCACCTGAACGCCGGCCTGCTGGCTGTACGCCTGCAGCGCGTCGATCAGCGGCTGCGCCGGGATGTTAAACGTCATGAGACCGATCGGCGACGTCCGCTCGTTTCCAGACGCAACGGTAACTCCGACCATAATGAGAAGTACCGCCGCGATCTTCGCCAAGGGCCAGACGCCGAGGCGCGGCAGGCGTATCCGCTGCCGGACTTGCACACGGGACGAAACGATTTGGCCAATACCTACCATTGCTGACAACTGAGCCGTCTCGTCGGCTGCTTCCTTGCGAGGGTTTTTCGATTTCGCGCAGGGATCCCGGAGATCGCGCGCCATCCCTCGGCCTCACATCGTACCTTCTCATGTCAACCATATGACAGACTGGCGTGATGGCGTCACCTGACCGGCTTCGGTGCACCTGTTGATACGAACTAGCGCACTGACGCGCCGATCGACTGCGCGTCGATCGATACCTGTCCCTCCGCGATGCGGACCGGATAGAGCCGCAACGGCCGGCTTGGCCAGCCGTGCGAGATGCGGCCGTCGCGAAGATCGAACGACGCTGCGTGACGGGGACAGAACAGCCTTCCGCCCGTCACGCGACCAAGGCTCAGATCCGCCTGTTCGTGGGGGCACGCCCGTTCGCACGCGATGGCGTCGCCGTCGTTCCAGACCACGATCAAATCGATGCCACACACGCGCGCGCACACGATCGCTTCCGTCCTCAGCCGGCTCAACCCGCAGACCGGCACCCAGCCGGGTTGACCCGAATGTGCGGTGATCGGAAACCGTTCATCCACCGAGATAGGCCTTTCGCACGTGCTCGTTCTCGATCAGCGCCGCGCCCGTTCCGGCGAGCACGATCCGGCCGTTCTCGAGCAGATAGGCGTGATCGCACATTTCAAGCGCGGCGAAGGCGTTCTGCTCGACCAGCAGCACGGTGGTGCCTGCGTCGCGGATGCGGCGGATGATGGCAAAGGTCCGCTCGACGATGTTGGGCGCAAGTCCGAGCGAAGGCTCGTCGAACATGATCAATCGCGGCCGCGACATCAGCGCACGTCCGATCGCGAGCATCTGCTGCTCGCCGCCGGACAACGTGCCTGCGGCCTGCCGCCGGCGCTCGGCCAGCCGTGGAAATTCCTGATAGATGCGATCGCGATCGGCGGCGACCTCGGCGGAATCGCCGCGCAGATACGCGCCCATGTCGAGATTCTCCTCGACCGTCATGTGCGGAAACACCCGCCTCCCTTCCGGACAATGCGCGATCCCGCTGGCGAGCACGCGTGGCGGTCGCGCTCTGGTGATCTCCTTGCCGTCGAAGAACATCTGCCCCGAGCGCGGCGGCACCAGTCCGGAAATCGCCCGCAGCGTCGTGCTCTTGCCGGCACCATTGGCGCCGATCAGGGCGACGAGCTGCCCGGCCTGCACCTGCAGCGAGATGCCGCGCAGCGCAGTGACGCCGCCATAGCCGCAGACGATATCGTGGACCTCAAGCACGCGCGGCTCCCTGCCCGAGATAGGCTTCGATGACATCGGGATCGTTCCGGATCGCCTCCGGCGGCCCCTCCGCGATGATCCTCCCGTAGTTCAACACCACGATCCGGTCCGAGACGCTCATCACCATCGGCATGTCGTGCTCGACCAGGAGGATGGTGACGCCGCGATCGCGGATGTTGCGGATGAGCTCGACGAAGGTGTGGGTCTCCGACGCATTCATGCCGGAGACCGGCTCGTCGAGCAGCAGCATCGACGGCTCCGCGGCCAGCGCCAGCGCCACGCCGACAAGGCGCTGCTCGCCATAGGAGAGCGAGCCTGCAGGATCGTAGGCCCGCCGCTCGAGGCCGACCCATTCGACGAGCTCGGCGGCGCGCTCGCGCAGCCGGCGTTCCGACGCGCGCGCGCGCGGCAGGCCAAGGATCGCCTCGAACAATCCGACCCTGCCCTGCCGATGCAGCCCGATCAGAAGATTGTCGTAGACCGTGTCGTTCGGGAAGACACTGGTTCGTTGGAACGTCCGGATCAATCCGAGATCGGCGATCTGATGCGGCTTCAATCCGTTGAGCGCGGTGCCGCGATAGCTCACTCTGCCATGGGCAGGATCCAGGAAGCCCGTCATGACGTTGAACGCCGTGGTCTTGCCGGCGCCGTTCGGGCCGATGAGGCTGACGATCTCGCCCTCGCCGACCGTGAAGTTCATCTCCGAGAGCGCGACGAGCCCGCCGAAGCGAACGGCGACCTGCTCCACGTTCAAGGCGATCGCACGCGCGGTCGTCATGCGGGCTCCTTGGCACGTTCGGAGAAGGCAACCGGAGTGACCGCAACCACCGCCGCCTTGCGCTTTCGCTTCGCAAAGCGCTGCGCCAGCGAAGGCACGATGCCGCGCGGCAGCACGAAAAGGATCACGATCAGGACACCGCCATAGGCGATCCATTGCGCTTCCGGCGCCATGATCGGACGCAGCATCACCGGCAGCAATCCGAAGATTAGGCCGCCGACGACCGGTCCCGCCAGCGAGCCCTTACCACCGCTGATGACCATGATCACCATGGTCACCGTGTTGATGAAGGCGAACACTTCGGGATCGATGATCCGGATGTAGTGCGCATAGAGGCTGCCAGCCGCGCCGGCGATGGCAGCCGAGATCACCGCGGCGAGCGTGAGCGTCCTGGTCACGTCGATGCCGACGGACACCGCCAGCGTCTCGTTTTCCATCAGCCCGCGCATGGCGCGGCCGAAATGGGAATGCACCAGCCGCGAGATCAGGAGATAGGCGACCGCTGCGACCGCGAGCACGAGATAATAGTTGTGAAACTTGGTGCGCAGCGTCAGTTCACCGAGACCCGGCAGGCCGATTGTGATCGACGGGATGTTGGTCAGCGCGAGCGGCCCCTGCGTCAGCTCCACCCAGTTCAGCGCCACCAGCCGGACGACCTCGGCAAAGGAAATGGTGACAATCACGAAATAGGCGCCGCGCACGCGGAAGGACAGCAGTCCGACGAAATAGCCGCACAGTCCCGCGACCAGGATCGCCAGCACAAACCCCACGATCGGCGGCCATGGTTCGTGAACCAGGCGGAAGCCACCAGGCAACCCGATATCGAAGCCAAGCGAGGTCAGCGCGCTGACATAGGCGCCGATGCCGAAGAAGGCGATGTGACCGAGGCTGAGCTGACCGGTGAACCCGAGCAGGAGATTGAGGCTCATCGCGGCGATCATGAAGATACCGGTCGTGATCAGCGCGTTCAACAGATAGGGATCGCGCAGCCAGAGCGGCACGGAGGCGAAGGCCGCGAGCGTGAGGATGGTGATCGCTGCCCTCATCCGACGCGCTCCGAGCGCGCGAACAGACCGGTCGGCTTGAAGATCAGCACCGCGATGATGATCAGGAAGCCCATCGCGTCGCGGTATCCTGACGAGATGTAGCCGGCGCCGAGCTCCTCGGCCAATGCCAGGATGAAGCCGCCGATGACCGCGCCGGTGATGTTGCCGAGCCCGCCGAGGATCACGATCGCGAACGCCTTGACCGCGGCAAGATCGCCCATCTGCGGAAAGATCACATAGACGGGCCCGAGCAGCGCGCCCGCTGCTGCCGCAAGGCTCGAGCCGATCGCAAAGGTCGAGGTGTAGATGAGATCGACATTGACCCCCATCAGCGATGCCGTGTCCTGGTCCTGAAACGTCGCCCGCATCGCGCAACCGAGCTTGGTGCGATTGATGAGCAGGTACGTCACCACGATCAGAAGCGCCGCGGCGGCCAGAACGAACAGCCGCAGCCAGGAAACCGAGACAGGCCCCAATACCAGCGGCGCTTCCGGAAACGGCGTCGCGACCGATTTCGCGACCCCGCCCCAGATCCACAGCGTGGCCGACTGCATCGCGATCCAGGCACCGATCATCACCAGCATGGTGGTGTCGATATCGGAGCCACGCAGCGGTCGCAGCAAGGTGAGTTCGATCACCGCGCCCAGCAGCCAGCCGGCGACGACGGCGACCGGCAGCGCGAGAAAGAAGTTCAACCCGAGCTGCTGCACCACGATGAACATGATGTAGGCACCGAACGTGTAGAGCACGCCATGCGTGAAGTTCACCACATTCATGATGCCGAAGATCAAGGTCAGCCCGATCCCAAGCAGCGCATAGGTGCCGCCAAGGACGAGCATGTTGATCAGATGTTGCAGAAACTCGCTCAAGGCGGCTCCATCATCCTATGGCGCAGTAGAAGTTGGTTGAAGCGGTCGGCCTGCAAACTCCACCTCTCCCGCTTGCGGGAGAGGTCGGCGCGCAACACCGGGTGAGGGCTCTCTCCACACGAAGACTCGCGGAGAGACCCTCACCCCAGCCCTCTCCCGCAAGCGGGAGAGGGAGCCAAGCGCCGTCGTTGGTGCAGCTCGACCAGATTCCATCTCGTCCTCATCGTCACAGCGTCTTCATGTCGACCTTGCCGTCCGTAATCTCGATCAGATAGACGTTCGGCTGGCTCTGCCCACTCTCCTTGCCTTCCGGACCGGACTTGCGGAACACGATATCGCCGTTCAACCCCTTCACCTTGATGTCCCACAGCGCGGCCTTGATTGCCGCCGGCTCCGCCTTGCCGGCTTTCTCGATCGCAGCCGCCGCGGTGCGGATGCCGTCATAGCCGCGGAAGCTTTCAGTGCAGCCGGCGAAGTCGAAGCCGCGCTTCTTCCATTCCGACACGAAATAGTTGGTCGCTTCCGGGTTCGGCGTCTTCTCCGGGAACCACGGCAGGAAGGTCGTCAGGTGCATGGTGCCGTTGGCGGCGGCCCCCGCCTGCGCGATGATCTGATCCGGATTCTGCGAGCCGCCGGTGGTGATGATGCGCTTCTTCAAGCCCAGCGCCGCTGCCTGCTTGAAGATCAGCGTGAGCTGGTCGACCGCGGTGGTGACGATGACGGTCTCGGAATCCGAGCCCTTGATCTTGGAGAGCTGCGCGCTCATGTCCTGCGCGCCCTGGTCCATGGTTTCGACCAGGCCGACGCTGATCCCCTTCTCCTTCATCATCTTGCTGAAATCCTCGGCAGTGCCACGGCCCCAGTCGTTATTGATGACGAGGAAATCGACTTTCTTCAGCGCGAGCTTGTCGACGATTCCCTTGAACGCGGCAGCCTCGACCGACGACGGCGGCGAGATGCGGAAGATGAAGGGGTTGCCGGTGGTGGTGATCTTGCCGGACGACGACGTCTCGACGACCATCGGCGTTTCATATTCCATCAGCTTCGGCATCACGGCCAGCGTCAGGCTGGAGCCCCATGCGCCCATCAACACCGGCACCTTGTCGCTGGTGATCAGCTTCTCGGCGACGGCGGCGGCCTCGGTCGGATTGCTCTTGTTGTCCTCGATCACGAGCTCGAGCTTCTTGCCGAGGATGCCGCCCTTGGCATTGATCTCATCGGCGGCGATCTTGGCGCCGTTGACGACATAGGTGCCGGACGCGGCGAACGCGCCCGTGAGCGGTTCGTTCACGCCGATCTTGATGGTTTGCGCCTCGGCGCCGCCGCCGAATAAAACCGCTGCCAGCGCAATTGCCGGAACAATCCTGGACGTCCTTATCATGTGGCTCTCCAATCCCTCTGTTGATCTCCGCGCAGTCCCAACCTCGCCGCCCCGCGACATGGGGAGACGCCGAACCATCAGGCCGCTCCGTCTCGCTTGACGAAGCGACCGAGCCAGCGCGTGATGCGCGCCCGCAAGACTTCTGAAATCATCGAAAACCCCTGCAACTCCGTCGCAGTTGCCTGCTCCGAGGATACCCCCGACATCCGGCGATCGAGATTTGCGGCAAATTCCGCGATTAGCCGCTCGGCAAGGTCGCGCACCAATCCCGGCCGTCCAACCTGCGCCAGCATTCCCGTCAGCGTGTATCCGATGGAGAGATCCACACGGGCCCCTGCGCCCTCTTCGATCGACGCCAGTTGGTAACGGATCTCACCCTGCGTCGCCGACCGGCTGCGCCGGTCGTTGCCGATACCGACGATGCGGCCGGAGAGATTGTTCGGATCTCGCTCGATCCGGGCCGTCCCCAGGAATGTCGCGGCGATCGGACCAAGCTTGATGCGGATGGCGCCCTCGACCCGCTCCGGACTCGGCACCGCCGTCAACGACGCACCAGGCAAGCAGGCGGCAACGGCGGCGATGTCGTTGAACATCGCAAAGACATCCTTTGGCGGATGGGGAAGCGTGAAGTCGCGTTCGAGCCTGTTGGCCGGTGTGAAGTCCGGAATCTCGGCCGGGGCCGCCGCCGGCTCAGACGCGTAGACGGGTTCAGTCTGGACTGGTCGCGACGCCTGGATGACGCCCTCGCGCCCGCTTCGGCCGGAGCCGGCCGGACCCAGCACCTTTCGGCCGCCGTCCGGCTCGGGCGCGATGTTGCGGGCACGCCGTGCCTCGATCACGGACTGCACCGCCCGCACGATCCCAACATAGCCGGTGCAGCGGCAGAGATTGCCGCTCAGGCCGATGCGGATCTGGCGTTCATCGGCGGCGGTGAGACGCAACACGAGGTCACGCGCGGAGACCAGCATTCCCGGCGTGCAGTAGCCGCACTGCAGGGCGTGCTCGCGAGTGAAGGCGGCGCGAAGCTCGGCTGTGATGTCGTCGTCATCGAGCCCCTCGATGGTGGTGACATCGGCGCCCTCACAGGCTACGGCGTAAGTGATGCAGGAGCGCGCCGGCACGCCGTCGAGCAGCACCGTGCAGGCACCGCAGACGCCATGCTCGCAGCCGAGATGCGTGCCGGTCAGATCGAGCTTGTCGCGGACGAAATCGGCCAGGCTCGTGCGCGGCTCTGCGACGGTCTGCACCGCACGACGGTTGACGTTGAGCGCGATCGTATTCATGCGGCCGCCTCGCGCACGGCGCGCTTGAGCACGCTCACATGAATATGTCGATCAGCCGCGCTGCCGATGCCGGCTTTCGCGAGAAGCGTATCGGCAACCCGCGCGTCAAAGCGTTCCTTGTAGTCGCCGGCGATGCGCCCGCCGAACAACTCCGCGGCATCGGTGATCACGATCGGCGCGGTATCGATCGCGCCCATCACCACGCGCGCCGTCGCAGCGCTCGGATCGATCATCACGGCGCCGAGCGCGTGCGCGAACTCACCGGTCTTGCGGCAGCTCTTGGCGTAGCCCCAGTGCGCCGATGCCGGCCGCGCCGGGACATGGATGGTCTCGACGATCTCGCCGGGACGCAGAGTGGATTCGAGCGCGCCGAGAATGAAATCTTCCATCGCGACCGTGCGCGCACCTGCGAGGCTGCGCAACGTCAGCCGCGCCCCGAATGCCGCAAGCGCCGATACCCAATCGGCGGCGGGGTCGGCATGGCTGAGAGAGCCGCCGATCGTGCCGCGGTTGCGCACCGCGCGATAGGCAATGTTGGCGGCGACGCCCCGCATGGCGCCACGCGTCACATCCGGCGTGCGTCCATCCTCGATATCGGCATGCGTGATGCAGGCCCCGAGCACGAGCTCGTCGCCGCTCCGTTCGGCCTGCTTGAGCTCGGCAAGGCCGGTGATGTCGACGACCAGTTCCGGCTGGACCAGCCGGAGGTTCAACATCGGACCGAGCGACTGCCCGCCGGCGATGATCTTCGCCGAGCCGTTGGCTTCAGCGAGCAACGAAAGCGTGGCCTGCAGATCGCGTGGACGCTCATAGCCGAAAGGCGCGGGTTTCATGTCGCCGTCCTTTCTGCATCGCGCGCGGCGAGAACAGCCTCGACGATACGGTGCGGCGTAATCGGTGACTGCATCATCTCGACGCCGAGCGGTCTTAGCGCATCGTTGATCGCATTGGCGATTGCGGCCGGCGGCGCAATGGCCCCGCCCTCGCCAATGCCCTTGACGCCGAACTGCGTGTAGGGCGACGGCGTCTCCATGTGGTCGAGGCGCGCCGCGGGCACCTCGGTCGGTCCCGGCAGGAGGTAATCGGCGAGCGTGGTGGCAAGCGGCTGGCCGGATGCGTCGAACGGCATCTCCTCATAGAGCGCAGTGCCGATGCCTTGCGCGAGACCGCCATAGATCTGGCCGTCCACGACCATCGGATTGACCAGCACGCCGCCATCCTCGACGATGACGTAGTCGAGGATCTCGACCTCGCCCATATCAGGATCGACGGCAACGACGGCGGCGTGTGCGGCATAGCTGAAGGTGCCGCTGTCGCGCTGCGGCTTGTAACCGGAGGTGATCTCGAGCCCGCCGGGATCGACGTCAGCCGGCAGATCCTGCGGGCGGCGATACCAGGTGTAGGCGATCTCCTTCAGCGTCACGCTGCCGTTGACGCCGCGCACCTCGCCGTTCTGCAGCACCACCGATGCCGGATCGTGCTGCAGCAGCTTGGCACCGATGCGCCTGGCACGCTCGCCGAGTTCGCGGCAGGCAGTTGCGACCGCGCCGCCCGCCATCACCATCGAGCGGGAACCCCAGGTGCCCGTCGAATAGGGCGTCATCGCGGTGTCGCCGAGGATGATGCGGACATTGGCGACATCGATGCCCAATATCTCATGGGCGACCTGGGCAAGCGTCGTTTCCATGCTCTGCCCGTGCGAGTGCACGCCGACGCGCAGCTCGAGCCCGCCGTCCGGCGTCAGCCGCGCGGATGCCTGCTCATGACCCGGCACCATCGGGATGCCCCAGCCGGCATAGACCGAGGTGCCATGCGCGGCCTGCTCGCAATAGATGGAAACGCCGACGCCGATCCGCCGTCCATCAGCCTCGCCCTTGCACTGGCGGGCGCGCACCGTATCGATGTCGATGGCGGCGAGCGCGCGCCGCATCGCCTCGGGATAATCGCCGCTGTCGAAATGCTTCCTGGTGATATTGTCGAACGGCATCTGCTCTGGCCGGATCAGATTGCGCAGCCGCACTTCGCCGGGCTCGAGGCCGGCTTCCGCCGCGACCAGATCGAGCATCAATTCCAGCGCAAAGCAGACACCGGTGCGCGCCACGCCGCGGTAGGGCAGGATCGGACATTTGTTGGTCGCGACCGAGAAAGTCCGGCAGCGATAGGCCGGCATCAGATAGGGACCGGGCAGGATGCTCGCGACCTGCGCCGCCTCCAGGCACGCCGAGAACGGATAGGAAGAATAGGCGCCGGAATCCACCGTCGCCTCGCAATCGATGCCGCGCAGCCTGCCGTCGCGATCGGCATAGACCGCGATCTTGTAGTGATGCTCGCGGCAGTTCGAGCTCGCGGTGAGATGCTCGCGGCGATCCTCGGTCCAGCGCACCGGATGGCCGCAACGCATGGTCAGCCAGGAGAGGCAGACTTCCTCGGGCAGCAGGATTCCCTTGTGGCCGAAGCCGCCACCGACATCGGGCGAGATTAGGCGGATCCTCCCCTCCTCCATGCCGAGACACTCGGCAAGCCCGCTGCGGGTGATATGCGGCATCTGCGCGGCCGAATAGAGCGTGAGCTGATCGAGCCGGTGGTCGAAAGTCGCGACCACGCCGCGCCCTTCGAGCGGCGACATGCATTGCCGCGCGGTCGAGATCTCGCGCGTCACCTTGATCGGCGCATCCAGCGCGGCTGATATGTCGACCTCGTAATTGGTCTCGAGGAAGATGTTGTCGCCCCAATGCTCATGCACCAGCGCCGCACCAGCCTCGCGCGCCTTCAGCATGTCGTAGACGGCGGGAAGCTCTTCGAGATCGAGCGTCACTGATGCCCCGATGTCCTCGGCTTCGGCGCGCGTCGGCGCCACGCACATCGCAATGAGCTCGCCGACTTGGCGGACCTTGCCGGTGGCGAGCACCGGCTGCTCGGAAATCTTGAAGCCGGGCAACGCCGACACCGCGCGGATCGGCTTGATGCCGACGAGATCGGCAGCGGTGAACACGCTTCCCTTGTAGCGCTCGGGCACATGGATGCCGCGAATGCGTGCATGCGCCAGCGGGCTGCGCACGAATGCAACATCCTGCAGTCCGGCGAGGCGAATGTCGGCGACAAACTGGCCGCGGCCGCGCATCAGCCGGTCGTCTTCCTTGCGCGGCAGCCGCGCGCCGACGCCCTGCCCGGCGCCGGACCCTGGTGCGGAGGAAAAGTCACGCTCGTTGCGCAAGATGGCGTTCTCCCGATCGGACTGCTCCCGCCTCCTTATGCCGCAACCGCTTGCGGCAGGATCGGCGCCACCGCGTCGTAGCGCGTGCCGGCGCGCAGACAGAACGCCGGCTGCAGCAATCGCTCCGCGATGACTTCGTTCTTCTCGTTGTCGCGCAGGATGAACCGCCCGGCCTGCTCGGTGAGCACCGAGACGTCGGCATCCCTGCCGACCCTCAGCGCGCCGATCTCCTCGTCGCGCCCGAGCATCTTCGCCGGATTGGAGGTCACCATCGGCACCACCTGCTCGAGGGAGAGGCCGAGCGCCATCATCGAGCTCATCGCCTGCACCAGGCTGAACTTCGCCTGCCCCGCGAACGGATGATTTTCATCATCCTCGTGCTGGTCCGGCGTGCCGGCCGGCGCGGGCACATGGGTGTTGTAGCCATGGATATCGGCGCCGAGCGTGGTCGGCACGATGCCGGCGGCAATCGCCTTCTTCGCAAGCCGGTAGGAGAAATGGCTGCCGTGGCCGACATCGACCTTGAGGCCGCGATCGAGCGCCGCCTGGATCACCGGATGCACCTCGCCATCGCGGTTGACGAAGCCGCCGGGATGGCGCGTGAACGGATGCGCCAGAATATCGCCTTCGCGCAACAGCGGGATCACCCGCGTCAGGATCGTGTCGGCATCCTCGCCATTGGCGCCGCTTTCGGGCAGGCCCCAGAGCTGGCCGAAATGGACATAGACAGGCAGATCGGCACGCCGACCGATCTCCGCCGACATTTCGATGACACGGATGCCCCAGCGTGCGAAGCCGCCGATCTCGGCATGCGCCTTGATGCCGCGAACGATGTCACGATTGGCTGTCGCCGCCCTCACGGTGGCGTCGATATCGACGCCCTCCGGGCTATAGAGCTGCGGATAGTAATGTCCTTCGAGTCCGCCGACGAGATAGGCCGACAGGAATGCATAGACGCGCGACTTCGCGGGCTCGGCGGTGAAGTGACGAAAGCCGGGCAGCGTCATGCAGGACGGACCGCCCTGATCGACCAGCGTCGTGACGCCCGACTGCACGCCGACCATGTCGGCATTCATGCCGAACCGTCCGGTGACATATTGATAGACATGCGCGTGCGTATCGATCAGCCCGGGCAACACCAGTTGGCCAGTGACATCGATCACTTCCCGCGCGCTGGTCGGCAGGATATCCGCCTGCACTGCCGCGATCTTGCCGCTGCGAATGGCGACATCCCTGATGCCGTCGACGCCGGAGGCCGGGCAGATCACGCGGCCGCCACGCAAGAGCAGGTCGAAGCTGGCGCTGATGGACATGAACATTCTCCTTAAGCTCGCCGGCGGGTTGATCCCGCTCTCGCGGAAATACGAAGCATGCTTCGTATTTTTAAAAAGCAAGCTTCATGCCATGATCCGGTGATGGCGCGTGCATTCGAATCGGGCTACTCGCGCCGCATTCCAAGGTTGGAGACTGTGCGTTGCAGCAAGCGAAGAAGCGTCGCGGTGAGACCAGGCATCGCCCCTGGCCATTGTCACAACGGCCTGGGTTCCTGATCCGGCGCCTGCATCAGATTCACGTCGCGCTGTTCCAGGAAGCCTGCGGCGAATTCGAGATAACGCCGCTGCAGTACAGCCTGCTCTCGGCGCTCGCGGTGCGAGGAACCGCGGATCAGACCACAGTGGCGGCCGATATTGCGCTGGATCGGACCACGACAACGGGTGCGCTGAAGCGGCTCGCCGCCCGCAATCTGGTCGAACGGGCCGTCAACAAGGATGACCGGCGCGCCCGGCTCTGCCGGCTGACGCCGGCCGGAACGGCCCTGCTCGCCCGGATCGAGGCATCGGCGCGATCAGCCCATCGCGCCACCTTGACCGGTTTGAGCGAGAAGGAACGCGCCTTGTTCATCGAAATGATGCAACGCATCGTTGCAGGCAACGCCAATCGCGACAGCGCGGCTGCCCTATTCGACTAGATGGAACGAGGAGCGATTGGCTGTCTTTTCGGCGCGGGCTGCACAATCCGTGATCGCTCTGTTGCCTGCTCTTCTGCTGCACGGACCGGCACGATTAGGCGACGCGTCCAACCGGCCCGCGCGTTGACGCGGGCGAGCAGCGATGCCGTCCCGACCTTGAAAACACAGCGTCAATTGTTCGGACCGCCCGCCGCGTCGGCATGCGGCGCAGTGCGCTTCGCGGACGCTCCCTCCTTCCATGGCATGATTGTTGCTGCGCCCGCCGATTACGAAGCGTGCTTCGTATTGAACGGGGGATGTCATGACCGATTCCGAGCTTCGCGCCGATATTCATAGCATCGAGCCTATTCCCGACGCCGACCGGGACTCCACCGGCCCGCAGCAGATGTGGATCTGGGCGGGCGCAAATATCGCGCCGGTCAACTGGGCGCTCGGCGCGCTCGGCATCATCCTCAAGCTCGGCCTGTTGGAAACCATCGCGGTGATCGTGATCGGGAACATCGTCGGCTGCGCGATCTTTGCGGCCTTCACCGTGATGGGGCACAAGACCGGCGTCAACCAGATGGTGCTGAGCCGCTCGGCCTTCGGCGTGCGCGGCGCCTATCTGCCGAGCATCCTAATGTTCCTGATGACGCTCGGCTGGATCGGCGTGAACACCTACTTCCCCGTCAAGATCGCGGTCGCCATCCTCGGCCAGTTCGGCATTCCCGACACCTGGCTGGTCGAGATCATCATCATCACGCTGGTGATGGTGCTGCAGGTCGGGATCGGCGTCTATGGCTTCTATGCCATCAGGACTTTCGAGAAATATACGGTGCCGGCGACCGTCGCGATCATGATCCTGATGAGCGTGCTGGCCTGGTCGCGTCCGGGCATCGTCAACTGGGGCCTCACCACATCGCTTTCGGGCGGCGCGCATCTGGCGATGCTGACGCTGTTGATGACCGCGGTTGGGGTCGGCTGGGGCATCTCCTGGGTCACCTGGGCATCGGACTATTCGCGCTTCGTGCCGAAGAGCTTGCCCTCGAGTTCCGTGTTCTGGTACAGCTATGTCGGCATGTTCGTTCCGAGCGTGTGGCTCGCCATCCTCGGCGCGACGATCGCCAGCACGACGCTGGACACCGATCCGGCCAAGATGGTCAGCGCGGTGTTCGGCGGTCCGACCAGCATCCTGGTGCTGCTGATGGTGCTGCACGGGCCGATCGCGACCAACATCCTCAATGTCTATTCGGCGGCGCTGGCCGCGCTCAGCGCCGGCCTCAAGCTCTCACGCGTCGCGCTCGCCATCATTGCCGGGGTCGCCGGCTATCTGGCCACGCTGTACTTCATCTTCGCGCCGTCCTTTGCCAAGGCGTTCGACAACTGGTTGATCAGCCTGCTGCTATGGATGAGCCCGTGGGCCGGCGTCGTGCTCGCCGATTTCTACATCAAGCGAAAGGGCCAGATCGACGTCGCCGAGCTCTACCGCTCGCCGGAAACCAGCGCTTACGGCGACATCAATTGGAGCGGCATCATCGCCTTCCTCGCAGGTCTCGTTGCCGGCTGGTCGGTGGAAGACGGCCTCGTCAGCGCACTGCAGGGACCGATCTCGACCGGCCTTCTCGGCGGCGCGGATCTGAGCTGGCTGTTCGGGATCGGCGTATCGGGCGCTGTCTATCTGGCACTCGGTAAGCGCGCCACCGCGCCCTCGCCTGTTGCCGCACCCAGCGCGAGCCAGTGAACGAGGCGCAAGCGCCCTTGCAAGGGTGCTTGCCCAAATACGCATGGCGATAATGCAGGAAGCGACGGATGGGTGACAATCTCGTTGCCTTCCGGCGCTTTGCGTGCGTGACGGTCACAGAGGATTTACCGTCAGTTTCGAGACGACCGCCTTTGAAAGCGCCGCCCACTTTCCATTTGCAATGATGGGAGCGGCGAAGCCCTCCAACATATCGAACAGATAGAACAGTTGCCTCGCAGAGCAGGCGTCGGCAGGGCTAGCCGCGCACGTGCACACTATCGTGAGGATGGAAGCATGACCCAGATCGCGGTCGCCTACAGCAATTCCACAGTCGAGGCCGAAGCAATGCCGGTGGTTGCGCCGCGCGGGCGCGCCATTCATCAAATGCTGCTGCCGTTTTCGGTCGCCTATCTGATCGGCGCCTTCGTCACCGACCTCGCCTATTGGCGGACCATGCTGGTGATGTGGGAGAGATTTTCAGTCTGGCTGATTGCGGCCGGCCTTGTCATCGCGTTCCTTGCTGCCATCGCTGCCGCGATCGACCTCCTGGTCAACAGGCAGAGGCCAGCCTGGTTTCGTGCACTCACTTACGTCGTCGCGATCGCGCTCTCGATCGCGAACGTCCTCGTTCACAGCCGCGACGGTTATACCGCTGTGGTGCCGACCGGCCTCGTACTTTCGGGGCTCGTCACCATCCTCTTGCTCTCCCTGTTGGTGGGAGGCTGGAGCCTGACCTATGGCGATGGCCTGGGAGCAGCCCGATGACCGGTTCGCTCGATCTTGCACGTGCGGTGAAGCTGCCGCGCTTTGCCGCGATGGCTGTCATCGCCGTTGCTGCGTTGAGTCTTGCAGGCTGCGACGACGCTGGCGGCGACCCTGCAAGGCAGATCGGCGCCCACCCGTTCCTCCCGGCGTTGCAACAATATCTGCTGCCGCCGATCAGGATTGCGCGGCCGGTCCCGTGGGGCGACGACACGCCGAAGGTGGCGAAGGGACTGCAGATCCGTGCCCTGGCGACAGGGTTTCAGCATCCGCGATCGCTTTACGTGCTGCCGAACGGCGACGTGCTGGTGGTCGAAAGCAACGGCCCGAAAGCTCCGGTCTTCCGCCCCAAGGATCTCATCACCGGCTGGGTGCAATCATTCGCCGGCGCCAAGGCAGCGGATGCAAACCGCATCACGCTGTTGCGCGACACCAATGGCGACGGCGTTCCCGACATGCGCACCGTATTCCTTGACCATCTCAACTCGCCGTTCGGCGTTGCGCTGGTTGGCCACGATCTCTATGTCGCGAACACCGATGCGATCGTCCGGTATCCCTACCAGGACGGACAAACCAGCATCACCGCCCCCGGCACCAAGCTGACCGATCTTCCCGGCGGACCGATCGATCATCACTGGACCAAGACATTGCTCGCGAGCCCGGACGGCACCAAGCTCTATGTCGGCGTCGGCTCCAACAGCAACATCACCGAAAATGGCATTCAGGCCGAGTATGAGAGAGCGGCGATCTGGGAGGTCGACCGCGCGACCGGCGCGCATCGCATCTTCGCCAGCGGCGTGCGCAATCCGACCGGGCTGCAATGGGAGCCCGAGACCGGCAAGCTCTGGGCTATCGCCAACGAACGCGACGAGATCGGCCCTGATCTCGTGCCTGATTATCTGACCTCGGTGCAGGACGGCGGCTTCTATGGCTGGCCCTATAGTTACTACGGCCAGCATCTCGATCCACGCGTCGAGCCGCAACGCCCCGATCTCGCCGCCAAGGCGATCGTGCCCGACTATGCCCTGAGCTCTCACGTGGCACCACTTGGCCTCGCCATGTACACCGGCAACAATCTTCCGGCGCGGTACCACGGAGGCGCGTTCGTCGCCGAACATGGAAGCTGGGATCGAACTCCGCTCAACGGCTACAAGGTGGTGTTCGTGCCGTTCAGCGGCGGCAAGCCCTCCGGTCCGGCGCAGGACGTCGTCACGGAATTCCTCAATGCGAACGACCGCGCACGCGGCAGGCCGGTCGGCCTCGCGATCGATCGGGCGGGCGCCTTGCTGATAGCCGACGATGTTGGAAACACGGTGTGGCGGGTGTCCTCTACGAGCCCAGCCGCTCCACCCAAGCCGGCGACATAAGCCCTAGAGGAGCCCAAGGAGCGAGGCAGAGCCGGGCGCCGTTCGCAAGCGACGCCCGGCTCCGCTATCACCCGCCTTCGCGGCTCCACACACCAATCGCAAGCATGTCTTGCGGATTCGCACGCAAGATTTCTCAAACCAACGTTATTCTTCATCACTGCAGAATAACTGCAGCGTGAGCCCGCTTCCCTCCGCGTGCAGCAAGCTCACCGATCTGTCAGACGGCAGCGTCCACTCAATCGGACGTGAACTCATTAAACACCTGTTTAGTGGCTCTGCCGACCACGCCGGGCCTACGCTCAACGGGCAGCCAATCCGAAAGGTGAGCGTGATGAACAGCTCAGTCCGCGTTGTCAGCCCCGATCGCTTCGACCTCGGCACAAGCCAAACGCCGGGTTCTGAGCGTCGTGCCGCGATCGATCCCGCGCTTGGTATCACCTCGGCTCTCTGGGGCGGGCTGTTCGAGGTCAAGCCGCGATCACGTACCGGCATCCACCATCACGGAGAGCAGGAAACGATCGCATTCGTGCTTTCCGGCGCCTGCGAGATCCGCTGGGGTGCGGGAGGAGAATTCGTTGCCTGCGCAAAGGCTGGCGATTTCATCCACGTCCCGGCGTTCCTGCCGCACATGGAAAGCAATCTCTCGAACGAGCGGCCGTTCCGCTGGGTCATCGTGCGCAGCACGCCAACGCCGATCGTCATCAATCTTCCCGACGCGACCTGGCCGGACGCCGACGCCGTGCGGCCGACCGAGATGATCTGAAATGTGCGTTTCAGCAAAAACCGTCGCTCTCGAAAGACCGCGGCAGCGCCTGCCCCTAATGATCGTACCACCTCGACTTGCCTCACGCCCCAATCGGCATGCGACGCAAACGTGTCGAGCACGATAACCGACGGAACCTTTACGATGGAACAATACGGCTTATTGGATGCGGAACAAGAGCAGCGGTTTGCACGCCGCTGGCGCGAACTCGGCGATCAAGCCGCGCTGCATGCTCTCGTCAAAAGTCATCTCAGGCTTGCGGCCAAGGTGGCGCGGCACTACCGCGGCTATGGCCTGCCGCTCGCCGATATCGTCGCCGAAGCCAATGTCGGCCTGGTGGTTGCCGCACAGCGCTTCGAGCCGGACCGGGGCTCGCGCTTCTCGACCTACGCGTTGTGGTGGATCAAGGCCAGCATCCACGAATACATCCTGCGCTCCTGGTCGCTGGTGAAGATCGGCACGACCGCCGCGCAGAAGAAGCTGTTCTTCCGCCTCCGAAGCGAGATCAGAAAAGTGTCGAACAACCCGACCTCGCTCACGCCGGAAATTGCCAATGTGGTGGCCGAGCACCTCGGCGTCACCGCCGCCGACGTGATCGAGATGGATGGTCGGCTGCGCGGCGACTTCTCGCTCAACAAGCCGATGGATGACGACGGGCAAGCCGCGGAATGGGAGACGATGCTGGTCGATGAGTCCCCTGATGCCGAAGTGCTGCTGGCCGAGCGGGATGAAACGACCCAGCAGACCAGCGCACTCTCGGCCGCGCTCAAGGTGCTGACACCGCGCGAGCGGCAGGTATTCGAGGCTCGCCGCCTCACCGACAATCCGCCCACGCTCGCAGAACTCGCCGGCCGGATGGATATTTCACCGGAGCGCGTGCGGCAGATCGAGAACCACGCCTTTGAAAAAGTGAAACGCGCCGCCGTCGGCTATCTGCGGTCCGATCGATCGACGTCCGATGACACGACGAGCGTGCCGCCCACGCAACCCGATCGACCGCATCGAAGGAACGAGGCGGCTCGTGAAGGCAGGCGCGTGGACTTCGTAAATGCAGATCTGGTGGTGCTCTGACGAGCCCACCTCGTCCCCGAAGACACGGAGGCTCCGGCATGCTCGCGCTGACGAAGCGCTTCTCGATCGGCGCCGGTTTGATCCTTTCGCTCGGCGCACCCCTCGCTCAGGCAGTTGCCGCCCCGGCTTCACAGAGCCTCTCGAGCGGACCTGCGACGCCGCAATTTCACCCCGTCGATCTCGTCCGCCTGCGTTCAGGCGGGTCATTGATGACGGTGGACACGGTCAGGGACGATCAGGTCGATTGCTTCTGGACCGACGGCACTGGCCAGACCAACAATGCGACCTTCCCCGTCCCGGTCCTCCGAAAATTCTGATCGCAGGCCATTGCGCTATTCCGCCGGGCACGTCGCCGCCTGAACCCGCGGCCGATCGAGCCGCAAACTCCACAACGCGAGCGCAAGACCGGCCGAGGTGATCGCCGCCGCAACCAGCGGCAGCGCGGTGAGACCGGGCCCATGATCGATGGTGACGCCGCCGGCCCAGGCGCCGAATGCATTGCCGAGATTGAAGGCGGCGATGTTGAGGCTCGAGGCCAGCGTTCGTCCGGCTTCGCCCGCCGTCTCGAGCACCCGAAGCTGCAGCGGTGCCACGGTGGCAAAGGCGGCGATGCCAAGCAGCCCGACCAGGACGACGGTCAGGACCTTCAACGAAAGCACAGCGGCCATTGCGACCAGCACGAGTGCGAGTGCCGCCAGCGTTACGATCAGCGCGCGCGACAGGCCTCGATCGGCCAGCCGTCCGCCGGCGATATTGCCGATCGACAGCCCGAGCCCGAACACCAGCAGGATCGGCGATACAGCCGCATCGGAAAATCCGGTGACGCGCGTGAGGATCGGCTGGATATAGGTGAAGACCGCAAACACCCCGGCAAAGCCGAGCACCGTCATGGCCAGGCAGAGTTGCACCTGCGGACGAAACAGCACGGCCAGTTCGTCCTGGATCTTCGCCCCGTTGCGATCCTCGCCCACGCCGCCGGGTACGAACAGCGCCACGACGGCAAACGCCGCGACGCCGATCACGGTGACCGCCCAGAACGCCGCGCGCCATCCGAACGATAGCCCGATCCAGGCGCCGAACGGCACGCCGAGAATGGTCGCCACCGTGAGGCCGACGAACATCGTCGCGATCGCGGACGCGCGCTTGTCCTCGTCGACGAGGCTTGTGGCGACCACCGAGCCGACGCCGAAGAACGTGCCATGCGCCAGCGAGGTCAATACACGCGCGGCCATCAGAAGCCCATAGCTCGGCGCCAGCGCGCAGGCGGCATTGCCGAGGGTGAAGATGGCCATCAGCGCCAGCAGCACGGCCTTGCGCGGCATCCGCCGCGTCGCCAGCGTCAGGATCGGCGCGCCGACGAAGACGCCCAGCGCATAGCCGGAGATCAGCAGGCCTGCCGCCGATACCGACACCTGCATGTCGGCCGCGACCTGCAGCAGAAGACCCATGATGACGAATTCAGTGGTGCCGATGCCGAAGGCACCGGCGGTGAGCGCGAGGACAGCGATGGGCAAGGACGTGGCTCCGGACTGGAAGGACGGCAAGCAAAAGGACGGCAAGCCCGCAAATAGCGCCGGAGCCTTGCGAGAATTAGAGGGCGACAAGTCCAATCATTTGTGACACCAATTCAACATGGTTCGCTCAGACACCAACCGCTCCGGCGAAATGGAAGTGTTCGTCCGCGTCGTCGATCGCGCCGGCTTTACCGCCGCGGCGCGGAGTTTGCGGCTCACGCCGTCGGGCGTCAGCAAGCTGGTGTCGCGAATGGAGGCCCGTCTCGGCACCAGGCTGATCAACCGCTCCACGCGCAGGCTGCAGCTCACGCCGGAAGGCGAAGCCTTCTATCAACGCGCGGTGCGGATCCTCGCCGAGATCCAGGAAGCCGAACACGAAGCCGCCGCCGGCGCGACGCCGCGAGGCCATCTCACCGTCAACAGCAACATCCCGTTCGGCACCTTGCATGTCCTTCCTTTGGTGCCGCGCTTCCTCGCCGAGCATCCCGGGATTACGCTCGATATCGTCTTGACCGACACCGTGATCGACCTGATGCAGGAGCGCGCCGATATCGCCATCCGCGCCGGGCCGCTGCAGGTATCGCGGCTGATCGCGCGCAAGCTCGCGACCAGCCGCATGGTCGTCGTGGCCTCGCCGGAATATCTCGCGCGCCATGGCACGCCGAAGACGCCGGCCGAACTCGCCGATCACCGCGGTATCGGCTGGACCTTTCCACGCACCATCCGCGGCTGGCCGTTCCGCAAGGGCGAGCGGATCGAAGAGGTGCTGCCGCCGCCGGTCGTCCGCGCAAGCGATGGCGAATCCGTCCGCCGGCTCGCTTTGGGCGGCGCCGGCCTGGCGCGGCTTGCGCTATTCCACATTGGTCCGGACATCGAAGCCGGACGATTGGTGCCGGTGCTTCAAACTCTCAATCCCGGCGACCGCGAGGATATGCACGCCGTCTATGTCGGCTACCCCGGCCCCCTGCCTGCCCGCGTGCGCGCCTTCA
Organism: Bradyrhizobium sp. BRP22; assembly: GCF_020194175.1. Classification (GTDB taxonomy): domain Bacteria; phylum Pseudomonadota; class Alphaproteobacteria; order Rhizobiales; family Xanthobacteraceae; genus Bradyrhizobium. The sequence goes on from NZ_JADYVX010000040.1 coordinate 28,569, forward strand.
TCGATTTCCTCTCGCGCCACATCCGCCTCGATGACCCCGCTCTTAAGCGCGCCGCCGAAGGCAAGTGGAAACTGCAAGCGCATCCCAGGCGGTGACCGGCTCGATGCGTCTCAAGCGACATGCCCGACTCTATCCCCTCACCCTGAGGAGCCTGCGCAGCAGGCGTCTCGAAGGGCGAGGCAACCGGCGGGCCTCATGGTTCGAGACGCGCCTGCGGCGCTCCTCACCATGAGGGTCTCGTGTCGCGTGGGCCGTGATATGACCGAAGCCGATGGGCTTCGCTTCGCTCTACCCCATCCTACGAAGTTGCTGTTTGAAATCTGAATCAGAACTCTTCCCCGTCATTGCGAGGAGCGAAGCGACGAAGCAATCCATCTCTCCATAAGCGACGCTATGGATTGCTTCGCACCGCTCGCAATGACGGAATACGTCGTCCTGGCGGAAGCCGGGACCCGGCCGACGCCGATCTCGATTTACCAAACTTCGCACTGACCGCAGCCGACGCCCCTCCGCCATCACCTCTGGTCTCCGCCTTGCTCAGGGACATGCCAAACGCACAGCCAGCGAAAGAGGCGTATCATGGCGGGACAGACATCGTCGGGCACCAACCGGTTTGAGGCACTTGATGCAATGCGCGGTATCTGCGCGCTGCTGGTCGTGCTCTTTCACATTCCCGTTTACCATGCGCTGAAGAGCACCCAGCCGTTCGTTAACCTGCAATTCTGCGTCGACATGTTCTTTGCCCTGTCCGGCTTCGTGCTCTGTCATTCCTATGGCCAGCGCCTTAACCAGGCCGGCGATGGTATCCGCTTCGTGGCGATGCGGTTCGCGCGGCTCTGGCCGCTGCACATGGTGATGCTGGCGCTGTTCGTGATGATCGAAGTCGGCAAGATCGTCTTCATGCGCACCGACGGTTCGTTCTCGCTGGATTCGGTACCGTTCGGCGACGGACACACGCTCTATGAAGTCGTCACCAACATCCTGTTCCTGCAGTCCTTCAACCTGCATGGCGGCCTGACCTGGAACGGCCCTGCCTGGAGCGCGGCGGTCGAGTTCTACGTCTCGATCCTGTTCGCCGTCATCGTCGTGCTGTTCCCGCGCAGGCGCCGCGAGATCTTCCTCGGCCTCTGCCTTGCCGCCGGAATACATCTCTACGAACGCTCCCCGGGCTCACTGTTCGTCTCCAGCGATTGGGGCATGCTGCGCGCGATGTTCTCCTTCTTTGCGGGATGCCTGGTCTACGACCTCCGCCTCTATTCCAACGGCCGGCTCGACATGCCGAACATATTGGAGGTCTCGTGCGCGGTGCTGTTTGCAGTCTTCGTGGTGGTCACCCCATCCAGCGGACCGCAATATCTGTTTCCACTGCTCGCAGCGGTCGTGATCTGCGTGTTCTCGTTCGATCAGGGCAAGATCTCGGCGATGCTGCGCTCTCCTATGCTGCAGAAGCTCGGGCTGTGGTCCTACTCGATTTACATGATCCACACCTTCATCTTCCAGATCATGCGCAGCGCCGCCTCGTTCCTCGGCCACAAGCTCCACCTCGAACTGGTGGCCTGGCACAACGACGACAAGCTGGTGGTCCTGGGCACGCCGGAGATGGCGGTGGTGGCCGCTCTCGTTCTCTCCGTCGTCCTCGTCGTTCCCGTCGCCGCGCTTACCTATCGGTGGATCGAGAAGCCTGCGATGAACGTCGCCCGACACGCGCTCTCGACCACGACGCGCGGGGAAATGCCGCTCGGCACGGCGCCGGCCACGGGCTTCGGCGCTGCGGTATGGCGGCAGTTCAGTGCCGGCGCGATCCGAACGGCGGCCGGTTTCCGCGCGGTTCGGCTGCCGTAGGCGATCAGCGCACGTCCGGCCGCGGATCGGACACGAACCTGTCGCGGTTCGGCATCTTGATGGCGGCAAGCGTCTTGGCGTCGAGCACGGCATCGGCCGGAACGAGGCCATTGAGATGGAGGATATAGGCGGACACGGCGTAGACATCCTCATCGCTCAGCGACTGCGGCGCGTTCTGCGGCATGGCGCGGCGGATATAGTCGAACAGCGTCGGCGCATAGGGCCAGTAGCTGCCGACGGTGCGCACCGGCTTTGCGCTCGCGAGCGTGCCCTGCCCGCCGACCAGGCGATCGCCGACCCCGCCCTGCCCGTCCGCGCCGTGGCAGGCGGCGCATTGTTCGCTATAGACCACGCGGCCGCGCTCGACGCCGCCGCTGCCTGGCGGCAGGTTCGATCCGTCATGGCCAATGTCGATGTCCCAGCCCTTGATCTCCGCCGGCGTCGCCGCCCGCCCGATGTGAAAGCGCTCCTCGGCTTGCGCGGCAACAGCGAGCCCGGCGATGAATGCGACGACTAGTGCGATGTGCGATCTAGGACAGCGCATTGCTCACCTCCCCGTTCGCGGCGATGCGCCACGGCCAGATCGCGTTGTTGTGGTAGTAATGATTGACGCCGCGGACCGCGAGCAGTTCGGCCAGCGTCGGCTGCACATAGTCAGTCTCGTCGATCGCGCGGCTCTGGATCACGGCGGCATTGCCGTCCCACTGCCACGGCAGGCGGAAACGGGTGAGCGCGCGGGTCAGCACCGGCTCCTGCAGCGTCGCGACCTGCCAGCTCTTGCCGTCATCGACGGAGACCTCGACGCGCTTGATTCGGCCGTGCCCGCTCCAGGCAATGCCGGAGATCTCGTGGAAGCCGGTGCCGTTCAGTTTCTGTCCGCCCGAGGGACGCAGGATGATCGACTTCGCCTCCATGGTGAAGGTGAACTCGCGCGCCGTGCCGTCGGGCATCAGGTCGGTATATTTGGAGGTCTCCTCGCGCGAATAGTCGGGCTCGGCCACCGCCTTCAGCCGCCGCAGCCATTTGATGTTCATGTTGCCCTCGAAGCCCGGCAGCAGCAGGCGCAGCGGATAGCCCTGCTGCGGACGCAGCCGCTCGCCGTTCTGGCTGTAGACCAGCATGGCGTCGTCGAGGCATTTCTCGATCGGGATCGAGCGCGTCAGTGCCGCCGCGTCCGCGCCTTCGGCGACAAGCCATTTCGCCTCCTTCTGCAGGCCGGCTTCGTTCAGAACGTCCTTCAGCATCACGCCGGTCCACTCGGCGCAGCTCACGAGGCCGACGAGATCGGAGGCGGTCTTGCCGTAAGGTTTGGTGTAGACCGGATTGCCGGAACATTCGATGAAATGGATCCGCGATTGCGACGGGAAACGGCGGATGTCGTCCATCGTGAAGATCAGCGGACGATCGACCAGGCCGTGCAGCATCAGCCGGTGCTGCGCCGGATCGATCGTCGGCACGCCGCCGTGATGGCGTTCGTAGAACAGCCCGTTCGGCGTGATGATGCCGTCGAGTTCCTGCAGCGGCGTGCGGCCGGAAGCGGAGAGATATTGCGGCAGCGTCTTGGAGATGTTTTTGATGACGCCCTTCTCATAGACTGACGGCGCGCCATAGGGCTGATCGCCCATCGGCGCACCCGGCGCTTTCATCCATTCGGGAATGTTGGGTGGAAGGTTGCCAGTGTCCGCAACGGCTGGCGCACCGAGCGCAGCCCCGCCCGCGACGGCGGCGCCTGCTTGCAGGAAATGCCGGCGAGATGGTCGACGTTCGCGCTTGGCGGTTGTTTGCTCGCTCATGGACGCTTCCCCTTGACGCTCTCGTTGGTCGTTTCAGCCTATCACTGGACGCTAAGTACACGCCTTCACATCTGCAAAATCGCCGGCGTGTCATGTCGCCGATGCAGCGCTGGCCGGCATATTTCGATCGGGTGTTAGCTCGCGCGCAGCCGGCTATGCGTCCGGCCATAGGCGGCATAGATCACAAGGCCGATCACGAGCCACACCGCGAGCCGGATCCAGGTGTCCGCAGGCAGGCTGAGCATCAGGACGAGCGAGGTTGCGGCCGCGGCCGGCCCCACCAGCCAGATCGCCGGCGCCCGGAACGGACGCGGCAGGTCCGGATCGACGATGCGAAGCACCATCGTGCCGATCGAGACCACGGCAAACGCGAACAGCGTGCCGATGCTGACGAGTTCACCGACCAATCCGATCGGCAGCAACCCGCCGAGAAGTGCAACGACGATGCCGGAACCGATGGTGGCGACATGGGGCGTCCGGAAGCGCGGATGGATGTTTGCGATCGCAGGCGGCAGCAATCCATCATGCGCCATGGCGCGGAAGATCCGGGGCTGCGCCAGCAGCATCACCAGCATGACCGACGTCAGGCCGAACAGGATGCCGAGCTTGATGATCGGCGACAGCCAGCCGACGCCGGCCGCGTCTATTCCGACCGCAATCGGATCGGGAACATTCAGCCGGTCGAATGGCACGATACCGGTCAGCACGAAGCCGACGGCGACATAGAGCGCCGCGCAGATCACCAGCGAGCCGAGGATGCCGATCGGCATGTCTCGCTCCGGCGACTTCGCCTCCTGCGCGGCGGTCGAGATCGCGTCGAAACCGATATAGGCGAAGAACACCACCGCTGCGCCGCGGAACACGCCGGACCAGCCGTACACGCCGACCTCCACATTCGGCGGAATGAAGGCGCCTTCGGGATTGCTCGCGGTGACCCAGTTCGCGGTCGTGAACGAGGGAACTGTGCAGACGATGAAGAGCAGAATGACTGTCAGCTTCAGGGCAACGATGAAATTGTTGAACCGCGCCGATTCCCTGATCCCCGCAACCAGCAGGGTTGTGATGAAGACGATGATGAGCATCGCCGGCACGTTGAAGATCGCGCCCGTCGACGACCATGCATGCGTGGTCGCGTCATAGCTCAGCGGCGCGGATGCGAGTTGCGGTGGTATCGTAACGCCAAAATCCCTGGCGAAGCTGACCGCATAACCCGACCATCCGATCGAGACCGCAACCGCGCCAACGGCATATTCGAGGATCAGGTCCCAGCCGATGATCCACGCCACGAACTCGCCCAGCGTCGCATAGGCGAACGTATAGGCGCTGCCACAGACCGGGACGGTCGAGGACATCTCCGCGTAGCAGAGACCGGCAAAGGCGCAGGCGATCGCGCCGAGCACAAAGGAAAGCGTTACCGCGGGTCCCGCGTTTGTCGCCGCGGCATGTCCGGTCAAGACGAAGATGCCGGCACCGATGACGCCGCCGATGCCCAGCGCGACGAGATTGAGCGCCGACAGCGAGCGCCGCAGCGGCAAGGTTCGCGCGTCGCCTTCCATAGCCGCCGCTTCCAGCAGCAAGTCGGCCGTCGATTTCCTTGCCCAGATCTCTGCCAAGAACCACCTCCTCGTGACTTCGACCCCGGGCGATCGGTCGCGCAAGGCTAACACGGCCTTGCTACGCCGCGCTGCTCACGCATTCGGCATCACTGGCAGCCTGTCAATCATCCGTATCCCGGGCCGGCGACGCCAGTGGATCTCAGACGGCTGAACAGCAAGCTGAAGCCTTGGCCAGCGGGTGAACAGCGCCTTCAGCGCGCAGATCGCCTCGATCCGCGCGAGCTGGTGGCCGAGGCAGAAATGGATGCCCGTGCCGAAGGAGATGTGCCGGTTCGGCCGCCGTTCGAGGTCCATCCGCTCGGGTTGCGGATGCGACGCGGGATCGAAATTGGCCGCCACGATCATCGCCATCACGCGATCGTTCTTCTTCAGCGCGACGCCGCCGAGCTCGGCGTCGTGCCGCACATACCGCGGCTTTGAGAATTGCACCGGCGAGACGAAGCGCAGGAATTCCTCCACCGCGAGGGCGGCGCGGTTCCAGTCCGCCTCGAGCCAGTTACGCGTTTCGGGGTTCTTCAGCAGCTCGAACACCGATCCGCTGATCAGGTGCGTCGTGGTTTCGGAACCGGCGCCGAGCAGGAGTATCACCATCGATACCATCTCGTCCGGGGTGATGCGGCCACCCTCCTTCTCGACCTGCACCAGTTCGGCAATGAGTCCCTCGCCGCCCTGTTTGCGCGCCGCCTGCAGGCGCTCCTGCAGGTAGCGCCGCATCTTCCCCAGCATGAACAGCATGCGCAGGAAGCCGAAGGTGTTGGCAACCTGCCCCATCGCATTCGCCCAGCCGATGAATTTCGGCCGGTCGGCCGCCGGCAGGCCGAGAAGCTCGCAGATGACGGAGAGCGGCAGGATGCGCGCATAGCGCTGCACCAGATCGGCCGGGCTGCCCGATGCGAACAGTTCGTCCGCAAGGCCTTCCGCGATCGCCCGGATGTGCGGCTCCATCTCGAGCACGGCACGACGGCGGAACGCCTCATCGACGATGCCGCGCAACCGGCTGTGATCCGGCTCGTCCTTGGTCAACATACTGTTGGCGATCGTTGCGATGGATTTCGGCATCCACCACTGCAGCCCCGCGAGCGCCCCGTCCTCCTTGCGCAGCGTGAAGGTGGAGGAATCCTTCAGCATCTGTGCAGTGGTCTCATAGGTCGTGGTGACCCAGACCTTGCCCACGATCGGAAATCGCGTGGCTACCACCGGCGCACACGCCCGCAGCGCCGCAACAGCAGCCGCGGGATCGCGAAAAAATTCTTCGCTCGTGAAATCGATGCGTGTCGCCATTGGTTATTCCGGGCTTCTGCGCGGAGAATCACGCCTGCGAACGATATTCCGAGCGCCAAGAGCCGTCTCCGCTTTTTTCAGACGTTCCCCGGAACCGCTGCGCCGCAAAATAGTTTGCGCCATGAGGCAAGCAGAATGACGGGGAACTGACGCATGCCGCAAATCATCGTTTCCGTGCCGATCGGCGAGAAATCCACAGACCTCTGGCGGGAGATCGGTTCCTTCGGCGCAGTGGGCTTATGGCACCCGATGCTGGCGAGAGTGGAAAGCGAAGGCGATCACGAAGGTTGCGCGCGGGTGGCGGAAACGCGCGACGGCAAGCGACAGACAGAACGATTGATCGAATTCGCGCCGAATGAGCGCTTCTATCGCTACAGGATGGAAGCAACCGCAATGCCGATCCGCAATTATGTCGGCGAGTTCCGCATCGAGGACGCACCGGACCACAGCAGCAGGGTGATATGGTCCGCGCATTTCGACCTGATCTCGGACGAAGCATCCGGCGCGGCGGATGCCGTCAAATCATTCCTGAAAGCAGGTCTCGACCATATTGCCAGCACCCACCCTCGGCCTCCGGCGTGACGCGACCCGGCCGCCCCGGTGCGGGGCGAATGGTTGACGCTGCCAGCGGTATCGCGGTCTGGCGTCGTGGTAAATCGATCGTTAATCGGACCCAACGTGGAATCGGCCCGGTTCTGACGAGAAAAGCCTGATTTTTCCGGGCAATTTCCGCTGCCAGCCGCTGCTCGCGAAGCAAATGCTCACCCGGATGATGTGGATTTAGCAAACCTGGAGGCGCATCGGTTTAACCCTTTGTCCAGCGCCGCTTCCCATAGTGAGCTCTTAGCTCAATCTCCCAAATATCGCGGGTCCGGAACTGTGACATCCTTTGGACGTGTGATTTCGGTGCGCGGCTCACAGGCCCGCGTCGGACTCCTGGCAACCAGCCAGATGCCGTTTTCGGAAGTGCGCGCGACCGTCGGCCGCTTCGTCAGCATCCGGAGTGCGTCTTCCGTGATCGTCGCCATGATCACCGAGGTGAGCTGCGAGGACTTGCCGACGTCCGACAATTACATCGCAAGCGCTTCCGTCGACCTGCTCGGCGAAATTCTCGGCGGCGATCGTCCCAAGTTCCAGCGCGGCGTCACCAACTACCCGACCATCGGCGACACCGTCGATCTGATCAATGCACAGGAGCTGCGCACGATCTATGCGCCGAGCGGCTCCGACCAGATCAATGTCGGCACCCTGCAGCAGGACCGTTCGGTCACCGCCTATGTCGATATCGAAGAAATGCTGTCCAAGCACTTCGCCGTGCTCGGCTCGACCGGCGTCGGCAAGTCCACCGGCGTGTCGCTGCTGCTCAACGAGATCCTGAAGTCGCGGCCGAACCTGCGCATCTTCCTGCTCGACGTGCATAACGAATACGGCCGCTGTTTCGGCGAGCGCGCGCAGGTGCTCAACCCGCGCAACCTGAAACTGCCGTTCTGGCTGTTCAACTTCGAAGAGATCGTCGACGTGCTGTTCGGCGGCCGCCCCGGCGTGCCGGAAGAACTCGACATCCTCGCCGAAGTCATCCCGATGGCGAAGGGCATCTACACCCAATACCAGAACGCCGACCGCATCGGCCTGAAGCGCATCGATCCCAAGCAGATCGGCTACACCGTCGATACGCCGGTGCCGTATCGCCTGGTCGACCTGATCTCGCTGATCGACGAGCGCATGGGCAAGCTCGAGAACCGCTCCTCGCGCATCATCTATCACAAGCTGATCTCGCGCATCGAGACCGTGCGCAACGATCCGCGCTACGCCTTCATGTTCGACAACGCCAATGTCGGCGGCGACACCATGGCGGAGGTCATCAGCCATCTGTTCCGCCTGCCCGCCAACGGCAAGCCGATGACGGTGATGCAGCTCGCCGGCTTCCCGGCCGAGGTCATCGACTCGGTCGTGAGCGTGCTCTGCCGGATGGCATTCGATTTCGGGCTGTGGAGCGACGGCGTCTCGCCGCTGTTGTTCGTTTGCGAGGAAGCGCACCGCTACGCGTCCGCCGACCGAAACATCGGCTTCGGCCCGACCCGCAAGGCGGTGTCCCGCATCGCCAAGGAAGGCCGCAAATACGGCGTCTATCTCGGCCTCGTCACCCAGCGTCCGGCCGAACTCGATGCCACCATCATCTCCCAGTGCAATACGCTGTTCACGATGCGGCTCGCCAACGATCGCGACCAGGCGCTGCTGCGCTCGGCGGTCTCTGACGCTGCGGCCAACCTGTTGTCGTTCGTGCCCTCGCTCGGCACCCGCGAGGTGCTGGCATTCGGCGAAGGCGTGGCGCTGCCGACCCGGCTGCGCTTCAAGGAGGTGCCGCCGCATCAGCTTCCGCGCAGCGAGGCCACCATCGCGACCGTGCCGTCGGTTGCCGCCGGCCACGACATGCACTTCGTCTCGGCCGTCCTGGAGCGCTGGCGCGGCGCCACCTCGCACCGCGACGTGCCCAACGACCCCGCGATCAGCGAGCGGCCGGCCGCACGCACCACGACGCTGGATGCACCAATGCTGCAACCCTCGATGGGGCTCGATCCCGATCGCTTCTCGCTCCTGAAGAAGCCGCTGCGCTGAGCGGCTTCCGCCGGGCGCTTGCGCCCGCGCCGCCATCGACTATGGTTCCGGCCAAGCCGCACCGCGCACAACCTTAAGCCGGGACCAGCCATGACTGAACCGATCGCAACACGTTATCCCACGCCTGCCCTCAACCAACTGCCCGAGGATATCCGCGAGCGCATCCTCGCGGTTCAGGAAAAGTCCGGCTTTGTGCCGAACGTCTTCCTGACATTTGCCTATCGCCCCGACGAATTTCGCGCCTTCTTTGCCTATCACGACGCGCTGATGGAGAAGGATAGCGGCCTCTCCAAGGCCGAGCGGGAAATGATCGTGGTGGCGACGAGCGCCGCCAACCAATGCCATTACTGCGTGATCGCGCATGGCGCGATCCTGCGCATCCGTGCCAAGAATCCGGTGATCGCAGACCAGATCGCTGTCAACTATCGCAAGGCCGACATCACGCCGCGCCAACGCGCCATGCTCGATTTCGCGATGAAGGTGAGCCGCGAGGCGAGCACGATCTCGGAAGCCGACTTCACCACGCTCACAGCGCATGGATTCAGCGATGACGACATCTGGGACATCGCGGCGATCGCCGCCTTCTTTGCGCTGTCGAACCGGATGGCCAATTTCACCGCGATGCGCCCGAACGATGAATTCTACATGATGGGACGGCTGCCGAAATAACCGACGGCCGAGGTATGCCGCGTGCTTGAATGGAGCGACATCATCCTGCGCCTCGGCGTGGCCACGCTCGCCGGCGGCCTGATCGGCCTCAATCGCGACCTGCGCGGCAAGCCGATCGGCTTGAAGACGCTCGGCATCGTTGGACTGTCCACCGCGACAGTCGTGGTGGTCGCCGTGCAGTTCACCGAGGTCGGCAGGATCACCGATGCAACGAGCCGGGTGATTCAGGGCATTCTGACCGGCATCGGCTTTCTCGGTGCCGGCGTGATCGTCCGGGAGAGGGAGCCCTTCCGCGTCCGCGGGTTGACGAGCGCCGCCTGCGCCTTTCTGGCAGCCTGCATCGGAATCGTCTCCGGTGCCGGCGAGTGGCGGATCGTCGCGACAGCCCTGGCGATCGCGCTCATACTCCTGACCGTCGGCCGCCGCACCGAGCGCTTCCTGCACCGCAAACTGGGCGGCAACGATGATCCCGACGAACAGCACACGGCAGCCACACCACCACAGCCGCAACCACCGGCAAGCCGCTAATCATCTGCTGCCGGCCCGCACCAGCCCGGCAGGTAGATCGCATCCCTGCTCTTCGCGAAGCCGAGCGCCTTTTCCATGGCTTTTGCGAAATCAACCTCCACTGTCTTGCGCGTGACCTTGCGGCGTAGGAAATCGGCCCACAGAAACTCACTGAATGGCGTGGTATCCTTGGCGAAACCGCCGGCACGGCGCAGTTCGCCGGCGAGGCTGCGGAATGGATCGTCCTTCAGGTCGCTCACCGATTTCGGCAGATCGCGAAAATGCCTGCGCTCACCCTTGGCGTCATAGGGATAGACCCAGCGCTTGTTGTCCATCACCCCCCAGAACGCATCGCGCTCGACCATGGTGAGGTCGCCGATCACCGTGACCAGCACATCCTTGACGCCCTCATCGTGCAGTGCACGGGCGAGATGGTGATGGTCGACGACGTAGTAGCGCTCATCGGGCCCGAGCACCACCGGGATCATATGCTTGCCGAGCATTTCGGCGCGCTTCCTCGCTGACTTGTGCTCGCGCCAGCGTTCGCGCTTCTCCTTCACCTCCCTCATGCCGACCGTCATCTGAGTCGGGCGCAGGGACATAATCGCGACCGGCTTGAGAATCGGCTCGCGCGTATTGGCCATGGTTCAACTCTCCATTCCTGCCGACGGAAATCACCGAGGGCTGGTTCCACTATGGCACGGCGCCACCAGGGATTGAATTCCTCGGGCTCCCGTCTCGACGAGCTGTGAACGGAAATCCTGGAGACGCGCACGAGGGTGCATCGCACATCTCGCCGTGATGCCTCGCCCACATCGCCTCACCATCAGTTCCACCAATGCCGCAGGATCACGTCGCGCGAGCGCGCACCAATATTTTACGTGAGAATCGCGTGCGGCGTGCTAAACAGGATCACAACTTCTGCGGACGGACGGCAGTGAAAACCCAGCGGCCTATCAGCTCGGATGGCGAGCACGTGGTGCTCAAATTCCGGCCGCGCACCTCCGCCCATCCACCCACCCGCCACGAGCACCCGCGTGAGGCGGGAAAGTCTGGCCAGGTCGCCCGGGACCTTTCCCGTTACGAGCGTCCGCGCGAGGAGCCTGATGACTTCCGCCAGCGCATGCTTGCCAATATCGCGGCCTTCGCTTTCACGGTTGCGTTGACCGCGATCGGCATCTGGCTGGCCGTGAGCATCGCCGACCTGCGCAAAACCCAGGATTGCGTCCTGACGGGCCGGCGGGATTGCGCGCGGATTTCGGTGATGCCGCGGGGCTAGCACGGGAACCGCAGCGGCATCTCCTGCCCAACAAGGCGGCCCACAGGGAAGGCCAAGCTCCATTGAACTCGCGGCCCCGCTCCGATATACGGGCACTCGAGTCCGCCCGGGGGAACAGGGCATTCCGGGACAACGCCGCCCGCCACCTCCCGATCGTCCCGGAATTTATCGCCAATATATCAAAGGCTTAGTGATGTCTTCCACATTCGAGCAGATCGCCAACATTATCGCCGAGACCTGCGATATCCCGCGCGACACGATCAAGCCGGAAAGCCACGCCATCGACGATCTGGGGATCGACAGCCTCGACTTCCTCGACATCGCCTTCGCGATCGACAAGGCATTCGGGATCAAGATGCCGCTCGAGAAGTGGACCCAGGAAGTCAACGACGGCAAGGCCACGACCGAGCAGTACTTCGTGCTGAAGAATCTCGCTGACCGCATCGACGAACTGGTCGCGGCCAAGAACGCAGGCACGGGCACGGCGTCGGGCTCGTAATCGAGCGCCCCATGCAGCTCGAATATTTCCAGCTCATCGATCGCATCGTCGACCTCAACATCGACGACAAGACGATCGTGGTGGAGGCTGACGTTCCGCAGACCAACACGATTTTCGAGGGCCATTTCCCGGGGCACCCGATCATGCCGGGCGTGCTCCTGACGGAAGCGATGGCGCAGTCGTCCGGCTGGCTTCTGCTCGGGCTGATGAAGTTCGAACGGATGCCCTTTCTGGCGATGATCAAGGAAGCCAAGATGCGCGGCTTCGTCAACCCGGGCGAGGTGCTGACGATCGATGCCAAGGTCGAGCACGAAGGCTCGGGCTTTGCGGTGACGTCGGCCCAGGTTCGGGTAGGCAAGGAATTGAAATGCAACGCCGAACTGACCTTCCGCCACATCCCCTTCCCCCATCCCGATCTGCGCGTGCACATGGACGCGATGGCCAAGAAGATCGGCTTTCCGCTGCAGGCGCTGGCGCATGACTGAGCGGAAGGAAGTCTGGATCACCGGCATTGGCATCCTGTCGTCGCTCGGCGAGGGCCTGGATGCACATTGGGATGCGCTCAATGCCAAGCGCATCAATGTCGACGACAAGCGGTTCGCACCCTACATCATCCATCCGCTCGCCCCTGTCAGCTTCGACGCGCAGATCCCGAAGAAGGGCGACCAGCGTCAGATGGAAGCCTGGCAGCGCATCGGCACCTACGCCGCGGGGCTGGCGCTGGATTCGGCTGGCGTCAAAGGCAATCAGGAAATCCTGTCCCGCATGGACATGATCGTCGCGGCCGGCGGCGGCGAGCGCGATCTCGCAGTCGATACCGCGATCCTGAACGCCGACGCGCACGGCAATTTCAGCCCCGGCTTTCTCAACGAACGCCTGATGAGCGAGCTGCGACCGACGCTGTTCCTGGCGCAACTCTCGAATCTGCTTGCCGGCAATATCGCCATCGTTCACGGCGTCCGCGGCACCTCGCGCACCTTCATGGGCGAGGAAGCGTCCAGCATCGATGCGGCGCGCATTGCCGTGGCGCGCATCGAGGCCGGCCAGAGCGACATTGCCCTCGTCGGTGGCGCCTACAATGGCGAACGCCTCGACTTGCTGGTCCTCTTCGAATTCGGCGACTTCAACCTGACCGGCGAGTTCACGCCGGTCTGGGCACGCGAGAACAACAGCGGATTCGCACTCGGCTCCGCCGGCGCATTCCTGGTGCTGGAGTCTCGCGAGCACGCCGAGGCGCGCGGCGTCAAGCCTTACGCCAAGCTCACGAAAGTGGTCGCCGACCTCGCACAACGCAAGCAGCCGGGCGCGGTCACGAAGTCGCTGGAAACGCTGTGGTCGAAACTCGGTGTTGGCGACGATGTCGGCGTGGTGGTCACCGGCGCGACCGGCGCCGAGCCCGTCACATCGGAGGAGCGAGCGTTCCTGCGTGAGCACCAGGGGCTTGCCGTGCGCGCCACCGGAACGATGTTCGGCCACACCGTAGAAGCCCAGTTCCCGCTCGGCGTTGCGCTGGCGGCGCTCTCGATCTCGCGCGGCGCGCTGTTTCCGCCGAACGATCCCACCGGGTTTGAGGTTGAAAAGTCCGACCCGCCAACCCAGATTGTAGTGATGGGAACCGGTCACTGGCAGGGCGAAGGCATGGCCCTGGTCGAGGCCGTCAAGTAGAGCGCGTTTGCGCGCTTCAGCGTGATCCGAAAGATCACGCTCAGACAATGGGATGAGATCATGATCCGATTCGCTCGAATCGGATCGCGATCGAGCGCAGCATCGGACGGGGGAAGCATGGCGACACCACGCGATAAATTCGGCAGGCCGATCGTTGTCGTGACCGGCATGGGCATCGTCACCTCGCTCGGCGCCGGCAAGACCGACAATTGGGCCAAGCTCGTCGCCGGCGAATCCGGGATCAAGACGGTCACCCGTTTCCCGATCGATGGCTTGAGGAGCACAATGGCGGGAACGATCGATTTCATCGACGTCGATCCCTTCACGTCCACCAGGCTTTCCGAGCGCATCGCCGAAATCGCCACCGAAGAGGCGCTGGCGCAATCCGGCATCGGCAGCAAGGGCGACTTTCCAGGCCCCCTCTTCCTCGCGGTCGCGCCGGTTGAGACCGAATGGCCGCAGCGGCTCGAACTCGGGCGCACGGTCGCCAAGAGGGAATTCGACTACTATGACATGCTGCGCGCAAGCGGCGGCGGCAGGTTCGCTCCTTATCATGATCGCTTCATGTTCGGCTCGGTCGCAAAATTCCTCGCCGAGAACTTCGGTACCAAGGGCTCGCCGATCTCGCTGTCGACAGCCTGCGCCTCCGGCGCGACGGCGATCCAGCTCGGCGTGGAGGCGATCCGGCGCGGCGAGGCAGATGCCGCGCTGTGCGTTGCGACCGACGGCTCGGTGAATCCGGAAGCCGTGGTCCGCTTCTCCCTGCTCTCGGCCCTGTCGACGCAGAACGATCCGCCGCAGGCTGCATCGAAGCCGTTCTCCAAGAACCGCGATGGCTTCGTGATGGCCGAAGGCGCCGGCGCGCTGGTGCTGGAGAGCTATGAGGCGGCGACTGCGCGCGGCGCGACCATCCTGGGCGTTGTTGCTGGCTGCGGCGAACTGACCGATTCGTTTCATCGCACCCGCTCGAGCCCGGACGGCAAGCCGATCATCGGCTGCATGCGCAAGACGCTGGCCGACGCCGGCATGGTGCCGGAGCAGATCGACCACATCAACGCGCATGGGACGGCGACGCCCGAGAACGACAAGATGGAATATCTGACGACTTCAGCGGTATTCGGCGAGCAGATCTCCAAGATTCCGGTTTCGTCGAACAAGTCGATGGTCGGCCATACCATCTCGGCGGCCGGTGCGGTCGAGGCGGTGTTCTCACTGCTCACCCTCGAGCATCAGCGGATTCCGCCGACGATCAACTATGACGTGCCGGATCCGAGCATTCATTTCGATGTGGTCGGCAACAAGGCACGTGATGCCCGCGTCACTGCCGTGATGTCCAACTCATTCGGCTTTGGCGGGCAGAACGCCTCATTGATCCTGACGCGCGAGCCGGCCTAGAGCATGCTTCGACGAACTGGTCTCCGGTCTTCTGACGAGATCATGCTCGACCAAACACCACTGTCGCGATGAACCGCCTGCAGCTCCTGCGTGCCCGCGCGCGCCTTCGCGACGCCGCCAAGCCCGTGGGCGACGCCGCGGTGGGCGCGCTGACAATCGCGCTGTTGCGCACCGCGCGCTGCTTCGATCCCTTCAAGACCGCCGATTTCTTCGGTCGCGCTGCGCACTTCATCGGTCGCAGGCTGCGCGAGGACCGGATCGGTCGCGAGAATCTGAGGGCCGCGTTTCCGGAAAAATCGCCCGAGGAGATCGAAAACATCCTGGCCGGCGTCTGGGATAATCTCGGCCGCATCGGCGCCGAATTCGCCCATCTCGACCATATCTGGGACTACGACCGCGACCATCCCGAAAACAGCCGCATCGAATTGTCGCCGCGAACCATCGAGCTCTTTGACCAGATCAGGGACGACGGCAAGCCGGCGCTGATCTTTGCCGCCCATCTCGGCAACTGGGAGTTACCAGCGCTGGCGGCCGTCGCGCACGGGCTCGACACTGCGATCCTGTTCCGGCGGCCGAACAGCGAAGCCGCGGACCGTGCGATCGAGAAGATCCGCGCGGTCGAGATGGGCACGCTGATCCCCGCCGGCCGCGGCGCGCCGCTCCGCCTTGCGCAGGCGCTGCAGAACGGCCAGCACGTCGCTATGCTGGTCGACCAATATCTGACCAACGGCGTCGAGGTCACCTTCTTCGGCCGCAAGACCAAGGCCAACCCCATGCTGGCGCGGCTCCGGCGTCAGGTCGAATGCCCGATCCACGGCACCCGCATCATCCGCCTGCCCAACAACCGCTTCCGCGGCGAGCTCTCCGAAGAAATAAAGCCGGTGTTCGACGCATCCGGGGAGATCGATATTCAGGGAACGATGCAGGCCGTCACCAATGTGATCGAAGGCTGGGTCCGCGAATATCCGGAGCAGTGGTTGTGGCTGCACCGCCGCTGGCGGTGAGCCTGAAGCTTATACCGCCCGCGTCATTGCGAGCGAAGCGAAGCAATCCACTCCTCCGCTTGTGGCGCTATGGATTGCTTCGCTTCGCTCGCAATGACGGACAGAATCCCGACAGCGAGCCTTACCTCCCCGTCTTCACCCTCGTCCAGAGACGATTGATGATCCGCTGGGTTGCCGGGTCGCGCGCAGTGATGACGAACAGCTTCTTCTGCATCGCTTCGTCCGGATAGATGTTCCTGTCGTCGAGGATTTTCGGATCGATCAGCTTCTGGCTTGCCTGGTTGCCATTGGCGTAGGACAGGAAGTTCGAGTTCTTCGCGGCGACGTCCGGCCGGTAGAGATAGTTGATCAGCTCATAGGCCTCGGCGACGTTCTTGGCGTCCGCGGGGATCGCGAGATTGTCGAAGAACATCTGCGCGCCCTCTTTCGGAATCGTGTAGCCGATTTCGACGCCGTTCTTGGCTTCGACCGCGCGGCTGCGCGCCTGCATGATGTCGCCCGACCAGCCCACCACGAAGCAGATCTCGCCTGAAGCGAGCGCGCTCAGATATTCAGAGGAATGAAACTTGCGCACATAGGGCCTGACCTTGCTGACGAGGTCGGCGGCGCGTTCGAGATCAGCCTGTTTGGTCGAGTTCGGATCGATGCCGAGATAGTTCAGAGCGGCCGGCAGGATGTCATCGGCGGAGTCCAGCATATGGATGCCGCAGTCCTTGAACTTGGCGAGATTCTCGGGCTTGAAGACGATGTCCCAGCTATCGATCCTGGCGTCGGGGCCGAGAATCTTCTGCGCCATCTGGACGTTGTAGCCGATGCCGGTGGTGCCCCACATGTAATTGGCGGCGTAGTTGTTGCCGGGATCGTAGGTCGCGAGCTGGCTGGTCACCACCGGCCAGGCATTGGCGAGGTTCGGCAGTTTCGACTTGTCGAGCTTGAGGAAGACCTTTGCGGTGATCTGGCGCTGCAGGAAATAGCCGGTCGGCACCACGACGTCGTAGCCCGACTTGCCCGCGAGCAGCCGCGTCTCCAGCGTCTCGTTAGCATCGAAGGTGTCGTAAGTTACCCTGATGCCGGTCTCCTTCGTGAAGTCCTCCAGCACCCCCGGCGCCATATAGTTCGACCAATTGTAGAAATTGACCGTGCGCTCCTCGGCGCGGGCAGAGGAACAAACGAGCAGGGCCGCAGCCAAGAGGGCGGCGAAGCGAAGGGGATGACAGCCCAGCTCGTGCATCTCTCTACCTCTTTCGACGGTGCACCGCATCCGATAGACGCTCGAGCGCAATGTCGAGGGTCGCGTCCTTCTTTGCGAAGCAAAAACGTACGACCGAGGTCACCGGATCCTTTTCGTAAAAGGCCGAGACGGGGATGGCGGCCACCTTGTAGTCCGTCACGATGCGCCGGCAGAACGCCTCGTCGGTCTCGTTGAGCCCGAGCGGCGACAGGTCGACGGTGAGGAAATAGGTGCCCTGGGATTTCAGGACCGGAAAGCCGAGGCTCTCCAATCCTTGTGTCAGCCGGTCCCTGCTCCGCGCCAGATCCTTGCGCATGTCGTGAAAATACGCGTCGGCCTTGCCGAGCCCATAGGCCACCGCCGCCTGCAGATTGGGCGCCGTGGTGAAGGTGAGGAACTGATGCACCTTGGCGGCAACCCGCAGCAGCGGCGGCGCGGCGCAGACGAAACCGACCTTCCAGCCGGTGAGCGAGAAGATCTTGCCGGCACTGCCGACCTTGATGGTGCGGTCCCGCATGCCCGGCAGCGTGATCAGCGGGATGTGCTCGCGACCATCGAAGATCACGTGCTCCCAGACCTCGTCGCAGATCGCGACCACGTCGAACTCCTGGCAGAACCGCGCCAGCAGTTCGAGGTCTTCGCGCGGATAGACGACGGCGGACGGATTGAGCGGATTGTTGAACAGCACCGCCTTGGTCTTGTGATTGAAGACGCTCCGCAGCATCTCCTCGTTCAGCCGCCAGTGCGGCGGCTCGAGCCGCAACAGCCGCGGAATGCCGCCTGCCTGACGGATGATCGGCAGATAGGAATCGTAGACCGGCTGGAAGACCACCACCTCATCACCCGGCTCGACCATGGCCAGGATCGATGAGGTCAGCGCTTCGGTGCCGCCCGAGGTCACCATGACTTCCGTCATGGGATCCAGGTCGAGCCCGTGCCAGCGGCCGTAATGAGCCGCGATCGCCTGCCTGAGCTCGGGGATGCCCATCATCGACGGATACTGGTTGTAGCCGTTGACCGAGGCATCCGCGGCCGCGCGACGGATGTCCTCCGGACCGGGATCGTCCGGAAAGCCCTGCCCGAGATTGATGGCGTTGTTGTCGCGCGCGAGCTGCGACATCGCTTCGAAAATGGTGACGGGAAGGTCCGCGAAGACCTTGTTCATGGAAGTCATGGAAAGGTCAGCCGCCCGTCTTGGTCGGCAATCCTGCCGCCTTCCAGGCCAGCATGCCTCCTGCCAGATGCTTGTCGTAGGGCAGCCCCGCCGACTGGGCCGCGAGCGAGGCGGTGACCGAACGCTTGCCCGAGCGGCAGGCGAACACGACCTCCTTGCCCTGCGGATCTGGAATCTCGTCCGGATCGAACGTCGACAGCGGCACCACGGCGCCGTCAGGATAGGCCTCGGCAGCGACCTCGTTGGGCTCGCGGACGTCGACCAGGAGATAGCGTCCGTCCGCTATTCCCTTCGACACCTCCTGAGGCGTTAGATCATGCACCTTGTGGTCAGCCACGCGCGTTCTCCAGACAATTCGTGGGCTCAGCCAGCCCCGTGATTTCGGGCGCAAAGTCGCCCCTTGCGCAGGGAAAATCAAGCACCGCAAAGGGTCGAGGACCGGCAAAAGCTAGATCGTTACCTGCGTTCCGACCTCGACGACGCGGCCGGTCGGGATCTGGAAATAGTCGGTGGCGTCGTTGGAAGAACGGCTGAGGGCGATGAACAGATGGTCCTGCCAGCGCGGCATGCCGGAATGCGCGGCGGGCTTGAGTGATCGCCGCGACAGGAAGAACGAGGTCGACATGATGTCGAACTGCCAGCCGAGCTTGCGGGCGATCGCCAGGGTCTTCGGCACGTTCGGCGATTCCATGAAGCCGAAGCGCAGCGTCACCTTCGAGAAGGTCGGGCTGATCTGCTCCATCCGCACCCGCTCGGACGGATCGATCCG
Source organism: Bradyrhizobium sp. BRP22 (assembly GCF_020194175.1). Taxonomy (GTDB): domain Bacteria; phylum Pseudomonadota; class Alphaproteobacteria; order Rhizobiales; family Xanthobacteraceae; genus Bradyrhizobium. The sequence goes on from NZ_JADYVX010000040.1 coordinate 47,909, forward strand.
CGGCGTCGGTGCGGTCTCGATGGTGAGAATGACATTCTTCTCATGCAGCACTTTGTAGTGTTTTAGACTATGCATGAGCGCGGTCGGCGCGCTGGCGGGGTCGCTGGTCAGGAACACCGCCGTGCCGGAGACGCGCTGCGGCGGCCGCTTTTCCAGCATCGCGACGAGATCGGCGAGCGGGAATTCCAGCTTGCGCGACTTCTCGAACAACAGCCGGCTGCCCCGCCGCCACGTATACATCAGCAGCATCACGGCGCCGCCGAGCGCGAGCGGCACCCAGCCGCCCTCCAGCACCTTCAGCAGGTTTGCCGACAGGAAGGTAACATCGAGAAACAGGAACGGCGCGATCAGCGCGGCGGCGGCGATCGGCGACCATCGCCAGACTTTCCAGACCACGACGAAACCCATCATGCCCGTGACCACCATGGTGCCGGTCACCGAGATGCCATAGGCCGAGGCCAGCGCGCTCGAGGAGCGGAACAACAGCACCAGCAACAACACCGCAACCAGCAGCAGCCGGTTGATGCGGGGAATGTAGATCTGACCCGAATGGGCTTCCGAGGTGTGGCGTATCTCGAAACGCGGCAACAGGCCGAGCTGGATCGCCTGGCGAGTCAGCGAATAGGCGCCAGTGATGACGGCCTGGCTCGCAATGACCGTGGCGATGGTGGCAAGTACGACCATCGGGATCAGCGCCCAATCCGGGAACATGAGGAAGAACGGATTCTCGATCGCCTTGGGATCGACAATGACGAGCGCCGCCTGCCCCATGTAATTGAGCGCCAGCGCCGGCAGCACGATGAACAGCCAGGCGAACTGGATCGGCCGTTTGCCGAAATGCCCGAGATCGGCATAGAGCGCTTCCGCGCCCGTCACGGCGAGAAACACCGCGCCGAGGGTAATGAAACCGATCAAGCCGTGGTGGAGCATGAAGGAAACGGCATAGAGCGGATTCAGCGCGGCCAGGACCTGCGGATGGGCGATGATCTGTGGCACGGCTGCGATCGCCAGCACGGCAAACCAGACGCACATGATCGGACCGAAGAATGCCGCAACCCGCGCCGTGCCATGCGATTGCACGGCAAACAGCGCCACCAGAATCAACGCCGTGATCGGCACGATATAGTGTTCGAAGGTCGCAGTAACGAGCTTGATGCCTTCGATCGCCGACAGCACCGACAGCGCCGGCGTGATCACCGCGTCGCCGTAGAATAAGGCCCCGCTGATGATGCCGAGCATCACCACGGCACCGGCACCCTTGGTAACGGCGCGCTCAGCCAGCGCCATCAGCGCCAGCGTTCCGCCCTCGCCGTGGTTATCGGCGCGCAGCAGGATCACCACATATTTGAGCGTGACGACCACGATCAGCGCCCACAGGATCAGGGAGAGCACGCCGAGCACTGCCTGCGTCGTGGCGACGCCACCGTGCCCGCTGGCCGCGACGACAGCTTCGCGCAGGGCATAGAGCGGGCTCGTGCCGATGTCTCCGTAGACAACGCCGATGCTGCCGAGCGTCAGCGCCCCGAAACTTGCCGTGGAATGCGCCTCTCCATGTCCACTGGCCGCAGGCGTTTCCGCCGCGGTGACGGCACTCTCGGACGACATGGGAGGAAGCCTCTATTGTTCACTGCACAATGAAACAGAGTGACAGGCCTATATCCCCGCGCGAATGCATAGGTTAGGCGACAATCAGGCCTCCGCCATGCATTTAGCACATAACTCTACGGCTGAGCCAGCCAGAATCTCGCGCCCGTCAGATAGTTACCTGGGTGCCGACCTCAACCACCCGTCCGGTCGGGATCTGAAAATAATCGGTTGCGTCGTTGGCGGAGCGGCTCATGGCGATGAACAAGTGATCCTGCCACAGCGGCATGCCCGACTGCGCCGCGGGCTTGAGCGACCGCCGCGACACGAAGAATGACGTCGCCATGATGTCAAACTGCCAGCCGAGCTTGCGGGCGATCACCAGTGCTTTGGGGACGTTTGGCGATTCCATGAAGCCGAACCGGAGGCGCACCTTGGAAAACTTGTCGCTGACACGTTCCATATGGACGCGCTCGGAGGGATCGACGCGCGGCGTCTGCGCCGTCTCGATGGTCAGGACCACATTGTGCTCGTGCAGCACCTTGTTGTGCTTGAGATTGTGCAATAGCGCAGTCGGGACAAAGCCTGGATCGCTGGTGAGGAAGACCGCGGTGCCCTTGACGATATGCGGCGGCCGCTTCTCCAGGCTCTTGATCAGATCATCGAGCGGCACCTCGATGCGCCGGGTCTTGGCGAGCAGGATGGCCACACCACGCCGCCAGGTCCAGATCATGACCGCCATCGCAACGCCAAACAGCAGTGGCACCCAGGCGCCTTCGAACAGTTTCAGGAGATTGGCGCTCAGGAAAGTCATGTCGACAACCACGAGCGGCACAATCACCGCGGCTGCGGTCGCCACGCGCCAGTTCCACAATTTCCAGATCACGACAAAGCCCATGATGCCGTCGGCGACCATCGTCGTTGAGACGGCGATGCCGTAGGCCGATGCGAGTCCGCTCGAGGTGTGGAACATCAGCACGAGCAAGACGACGCCGATCAGCAGCAAGCGGTTGACGCGCGGCAGATAGATCTGCCCGGCATGGGACTCCGAGGTGTAGCGGACCTCGAAGCGCGGCAGCAGACCGAGCTGCACCGCCTGACGCACCAGCGAATAGGCGCCGGTGATGACGGCCTGGCTTGCGATCACGGTGGCTGCTGTGGCGAGCGCCACCAGCGGCAACAGCAGGAAGTCGGGAACCATCCGGTAAAAGGAATTCTCGATCGCGGACGGATCAGACAGTACCAGCGCCCCCTGCCCGAAATAATTGAGCAGAAGCGAGGGCAGCACGAAGAACAACCAGCCGTACTGGATCGGCTTGCGGCCGAAATGGCCGAGATCGGCGTAGAGCGCCTCGCCGCCGGTGACGGCAAGGAACACCGCGCCCAGCGTCACCAATCCGATGGTGCCATGCGTGAGCAAGAACTGGAGCCCATAATAGGGATTGATCGCCGCCAGCACCGACGGGTCATCCCTGATGTGGACCAGCCCCATCACGGCGAGCGTTGCGAACCAGACCACCATCACCGGCCCGAAGGCGGAAGCAACCCGCGCGGTGCCGATGCGCTGAACCGAGAACAACACGACCAGGATGAAGATCGTGACGGGCACCACATAATGCTGGAGTGCCGGCGTCGCGAGCTTGAGGCCTTCGACCGCCGACAACACGGAGATCGCCGGCGTGATCATGGAATCGCCGATGAACATCGAGGCGCCGACCACGCCGAGCGCCAGCAACAGCCAGCTTCTCCGCCCAAGCGCGCGTTGCCCCAGCGCCATCAGCGAGAGCGTGCCCCCCTCGCCGTTGTTGTCGGCGCGCAGCAACAGCAGCACGTATTTCGAGGTGACGACGATGAAGAGCGCCCACAGGATCAGCGACAGCACGCCGAGGACGATGGTTCGGGATACCGGCTGTCCGTGGGTGGCGCCGGCGACCGCCTCGCGAAAGGCATAAAGCGGCGAAGTGCCGATATCGCCGAACACCACGCCAATACTGCCCAGCGTCAGGGCCCAGAAATTGGAGGTGACTGGCCCCTCTTGGACCTCGCTCGATGAGACGCTGACAGCCATGGCGGGGGGAGAACGCCCTATCTGCTGGTTTGATCCGGCGCGGCTATCCACGCTTCCGCGTTCCCTGTCAACGGTTGCGCCGGACGCGTATCCGTGGCAGGCGGACAGACAGCAAGATAGTAAATTCGGCGGATTACGGCTTCAAGCCGGGCGGCAGCGGCGGATCCTCGCGCATCAAGGTGATAGTGACGCGACGGTTTGCCGCGAGTGAAGGATCATCCGGAAACAACGGCTGGCTGTCGGCCTTGCCCGAGACGGCGAAGATGTGCGACGGCGGCAGCCCTTCGCGCTCAAGGATCTGGCGCACCGCGTTGGCGCGGTCCGCCGACAGGTCGAACGCGCCGTAGTCGCTGCGCGCCGGCACGAAACCGGCGGCGGTGTGGCCGACGATGGATACACGGAGCGGCGTTGCCTTGAGCGGCCCGGCCAGCTTCTGGATCAGCCGCCGCGTGCGGTCGAAGGGCACCTTGGAGCCGTCGGCGAACATCGAGCGGCCGTCCTGGTCGACGATCTCGAGGTTGAGGCCCTCCTTGGTTTCCTCGAACATGATGTGCTTGGACATTTCGGTCAATTCCGGCATGTCCTGCAGCGCCTGGCGGAGCGAAGCGGAAGCGAGCGCGAAGGCGCGATCGGTGTGCAGCTTGGCGCCGTTGACCTGGTTGCGCTCCTTCTCGTCCGGCGTCGGCTTGTCCGAGGTTTCTTCCGGCGAGATATGTTCGACGTTCTTCAACTTCGGCCGCGTGGGCAGGCCGTCGGATTCGATGATGCCGGAATAGCGCACATTGGTCTGCGAACCGAAGGCGTCGCGCATCGAGCCTGCGACGATCTTCAGCTTGTTGTTGTCCATGCTGGAGAAGGCGACGAGCATCACAAAGAAGCTCATCATCAGCCCCATCAGGTCGGCAAAGGTCACGAACCAGCCGTGCCCTCCGGTATGTGCGTCGCCGCGCTTCTTCTTGGCCATCGCGTGAACCTCCGACCGTTGCCAGGCCGAAGATCAGGCCGGCACCGGTTCGCCCTCTTCCTCGCGGTGCTTTTCCGGCAGATAAGCGAGCAGCATTTCGCGGACCAATGCTGGGCTCTTCGAATCGCGGATCATCAGGATGCCGTCGATGATCAGCGTGCGGTTAGTCTCCTCGTCCAGGAGCTTGCCATGCAGCTTGTCGGCAATCGGCAGGCAGAACAGGTTCGCAATCAGCGCGCCGTAGAGCGTGGCAAGCAACGCGGTCGCCATGAACGGGCCGAGCTTTGAGGGATCGGTCATGTTGGCGAACATCTGCACCATGCCGATCAGCGTGCCGATCATGCCGAAGGCGGGCGCGCAGTCGCCGATCGCACGGTAGATCTTGCTGCCTTCGTCGAGATGCATCAGGAAATTATCGCGGTCGCGCTCGAGATTGTCGCGGATGAATTCGAGGTCGTAGCCGTCGGCGACATAGCGGATCCCTTTGGCCAGGAAGGGCTCGCTGGTCTCGACTTTTTCAAGGCCGACCGGGCCCTGCTTGCGGGCGATCTCGGCGATCCGGGCCAGTTCGTCGACCAGATCACGCGCCGACAGCCGGCTCATGGTGAAGGCGAATTTCGCCCCCAGCGGCAGGCCATGCAGGATAGCGCCCAATGGAAAGCGGATCATCGTGGCCGCGATCGATCCGCCGAAAATGATGATCATGGCATGTTCAGAAATGAACATGTGCAGGTCGCCGCCCATCAGCATCATCGTCGAGATCACGATAATGCCCGCCACGAGCCCGACGCCCGTCATGATATCCATGGGAGACTCCACGCGTACGCTACACACCGCCTGTCCTGGACGGTGCACGGCCCAACCCCGGACCGCGCCGGAAAACCTACGTGGCCGCCATTAAAGACGCGTAAAGGTTAAGCCGAGGAGGAACCCGTAAAATCACGCGCAAACCGAGCGGAGCCCGAGCGCGATGGCGGTCTCAACCTTTCGCTAACCATAATCGTCGGCGTGGCTCAGCGATCGGCATCGAGCCCGGTGAGTTCGCAACTGAGCGTGCGCAGCCTTTTCCGCGCGGATGCGTCATAGGCTTGCGGATTGGCCCTGGCCTCATTCATGCCGTTGAAGAACAGTCCGCTCTCGTCGGCGACATCGTCGCCCAACACCAGATGCAGGATCGCCTGGCCGCCCTGCTCGACGGTGGAGATCGGGGTGATGCCGCCGGCCCGCACCATGGTGGTGTTCATATAGGTCGCCGGGTGCAGCGAATTTGCGGTGACGCCGGAGCCTTGCAGCGCTTCGGCGAGATCGATCGTGAACATGATCTGCGCGAGCTTGCTCTGGGCGTAAGCCCGCGAGCCGCTGTAGTTCTTCGTGATCATCACGTCGTCGAAGTCGATCGGATGCTGACCGAGGGAAGCGACGTTGACGATCCGCGACGGTGCGCTCGCCTTCAATAGCGGCAGCAACAGATGCGCCAGCAGGAAGCCGGCAAGGTAATTCACCGCAAAGCGCAGCTCGTGACCGTCCTTGCTGGTCTGCCGGGCCGGACCCTCGTTCTGCGAACCGATCCCGGCATTGCTGACGAAGACGTCAAGTCGCTTGTGGTTTGCGAGCACGGCCTCGGCAAGCTTTCGCGTCTCGGCGAGCGAGGACAGATCGGCCTGGTAGAAGATGGGCTCGCGGCCCCCTGCCCGCCTGATCTCCTCGATCAGCGTTGTCGCGCGCGCCTGGTCGCGCCCATGGACCAGGACATTGGCGCCGCCGACGGCGAGCCTGGTCGCAACATAGCGGCCGACACCGTCGGTGGACCCGGTGATAAACACGGTCTTGTCGCGCATTTCCATCGAGCACCTTCCGTCCCTGTCCGGGTTCCGCATGGCGGTCGGAGGACAACTACACCCGTCTGCGGCGCTGCGCCACGGGTCAGAAACCTCCCGCACGCACATGCCTTTTGCTATGAATCACCCTCGATAGCGTGCTGCGGGCAGATTTTCTGCGCGGCTTCTATCTCTGTGTATTCATTCAGGGAAACAGATGTTGGCCTCCAGCTCAAACTGGATCATGCGAAATGCGCCCTCGCTGGAGCCGTTCGGCGTGTTCGCGCTGTTTGGCGCCGTGACCCTGTTCCCGGTCATCCTGTTGATCCGCCTGCTCGAGCCCGCGCTCGTCCTGCCCGCCTTCAGCATCCTGCTGTTCGCGGAGGCGGCGATCGCCGCCATCGTGGCGGGCCTGGTCCGGGCTCAGACCAATTCAGCGAACATTACGTGGTGGGATTTTGCCGGTGCATTCACCTTCATGGGGTGTGCAGCGGCAATTTTTGGCGAACCGGACCAGGCGGCGCTGTTCTTCGAGGAAGAGGCCATCGCGCGTGCGAATTCGCAACCCTAGAGCATGATCGGCACAAGCGGAGACCGGTTCTCCCTCGCGACAAATGCAAAGCGTTTGCCCGGAGATCAGGCTCGAACAAGAGATGAGATCATGATCCTATTCCGTCTGAGCGGATCATGATCTAAGTGAAGTGTACCAGGCCGGGCCCCTCTGGCAGCCGACAGGCTGCGATGTCGGACTGGAGTCAAGTTGGAGTGGCCCTGCTTTGATCTGCGGCATTGGATCGCGGGACGCATCGGTGAATTCCTCACCGAAGACGCATCTCGCCATCTAACCCACATCGAGTCCGGGGTCGCTCTCCCAATCAGAAGGGGAGCATGACCCGTGTCCGAATTTCTTGGTTTTGAATTCCTTGCCGCGCTGCTGCAGGTCGTCCTGATCGACCTGGTGCTCGCCGGCGACAATGCTGTCGTGATCGGCCTTGCCGCGGCCGGCCTGCCTGAGAAGCAACGCAGCAAGGCGATCCTGATCGGCATTCTTGCCGCCACCGTGCTGCGCATCCTGTTTGCGGTGGTTGCGACACAGATCATGCAGATCGTCGGCCTCCTGCTCGCCGGCGGAATCCTGCTGTTGTGGGTGTGCTGGAAAATGTGGCGTGAGCTACGCGCCGCCGCGAAAGAGGAAGCCGATGCGGAACTCGGCGCGTCCGCCGAGGTGGCGCCCCGGAAGACGCTCTTCGAGGCCACGACGCAGATCATCGTCGCCGACGTCTCGATGTCGCTCGACAACGTCCTCGCCGTCGCGGGAGCCGCCCGCGAGCATCCGATCGTGCTGGTCTTCGGCCTGATCCTTTCCATCGCCTTGATGGGAGCAGCCGCAACCTTCATTGCGCGGCTGCTGCAGAAGCATCGCTGGATCGCCTATGTCGGCCTGGCCGTCATCCTCTATGTCGCCGTCGACATGGTCATTCGCGGTGCTCACGACGTTGCCAAGATTGCGCCGGCGTGAGCTCGCGAGCTACTTCGCTTAGTGAATCTCGGCCGAGCGCTTCAGCGCTTCCTTCAGCTTCTCGAGCGAGAAGTCCGGGCTGCGTGCGATCTCCAGGATCGGCGTCTCACGGCGGCCGCAGAGCTCGGCGGCATCCGGCAGCTTCGCGGCGATATCGATCGGGATCACGATCGCGCCGTGCTGGTCGGCGTGAATGAGATCGTCGGAGCGCACGGTCATGCCGGCAACCCGCACCTCGCCGCCGAAGCTCTCGGCATGCACCCAGGCGTGCGACGGACCGATCGATCCGGCCAACGCCTGAAAGCCCGGCGCCCATTGCGGGATATCGCGGATCGAACCGTCCGTGATCACGCCGAGACAGCCGAGCGCCTTGTGCACGTTGCTCTGCACCTCACCCCAGAATGCGCCATAGCCGACATCGGCGCCATCGATATCCTGGATCACGGCGATACGCGGGCCCAAACCGGTGCCGACATATTCGTAATACTCGATGCGACGCTTGGCCTGCTCGGCCGCCGGCAGTCCGGACTGAAGGACGGAGCGGATCGTCACGGTGCGGGCGTAACCGACGATCGGCGGCAGGTTCGGGAACGGGCAGACCAGCGGCTTGGTCGTGTAGCCGATCAACCGCCGCTCCGGGGCGACGATCTCCATCGCGTTGCAGATCGTCGGCGTGTCGTAGCGCGCCAAGGCTTCGAGGACGGACGCGGGCAGCGGGGCGGTGACGGCTTTGTTCACGGCGTTTCTCCTGGCAAGTGGATGCTTCTTGGCGAGACGATCTTGGCCCATGGCTATAGCCGAGATCGGCCGTGAACCCAACCAAGCTCCGCTCATGGCTGATATTTGGGGCAGGAGTTTCGGTATCGAACCGTCGTCCCTCCGCTATCGCCCCTCATCCTGAGCAGGTCACGCGGCGACCGTCTCGAACGATGAGGCCACCGGCCGGGCCCCATGGTTCGAGACGCGCTGCGCGCTCCTCACCATAAGGGTCTGGCATCATTCAATTGAGACGAGTCGGACGGTCGTCGTGATCGGCGTCAGTGACGCCCGGATAGCTCGGCGGCGGAGTTGGCGACGTCGAGGCCTCGGCCGGCACAATCGCCTCCGCGGCACGCGCGTGGTCGCGATAAGTCTTCCAGCCCCACGGCAGGCTGATCAGGTAGAGCACCGAGCCCGCGGAGAGGATATGCCAGGGATAGCTGACGAGTAGCGCGATGAAGAACACCACCGAGACGAACACCGGCAGCAGCATTTCCGGCGGCACCCGCATGCGCATCGTCTTGCCGGAAAATACCGGCAGGCGCGACACCATCAGGAACGCGATCAGGAGCGTATAGAAGGCGGTCAGCGTCGCCGGCGGCGTGGTGACACCGAGGAAACCCAGATAGACCGGCAGCAGCACCGTGATGGCGCCGGCGGGCGCCGGCACGCCGGTGAAATAGTTTGCCGCGAACGCCGGCTTGTTCGGATCGTCGATCGAGGCATTGAAGCGCGCGAGCCGCAGCCCGCCGCTGATCGCGAACACCATGGCCGCGATCCAACCGCCATTGCCTAAATCGTGCAGTTGCCAGAAATAGAGGATCAGGCCCGGCGCCACGCCGAAATTGACGAAATCCGCGAGGCTGTCGAGCTCGGCGCCGAATTTCGACTGGCCCTTGATCAGGCGCGCAATGCGCCCGTCGATGCCGTCAAGCGCAGCGGCAAACACGATCGCGGCGACCGCAAGCTCCATCCGCCCTTCGGTCGACAGGCGGATTGCGGTCAGGCCCGCGCAGATCGCCAGCAGCGTGATTACATTGGGCACCAGCATCCGCACCGGAATCTGGCGAAACCGTCGGCGGCGCAGTTCCGGATATTTGGAGTCGATCGGCATCATGGCTCGCAATCATATAACAAGCGCTGGCCCCCTCCGCCATTATAGCGGCAAGCCGCCGCAACTGGCGGCCCCGATGGTTAATCGGCCCGGTAGGTCCATCCCGGCTCGGGGATGCGGAAATCGGCCAGCACGGTCTCCCCGGCGATCGCCGTCTGCCCCTCGGAAACCAGCGGCTTGGTGCCTTCCGGCAGGTAGACATCGAGCCGCGAGCCGAACCGGATCAGGCCGAATCGCTCGCCGGCGCCGATCGACTGGCCTTCTCGCACGAACGAGACGATGCGCCGCGCCACCAGGCCTGCGATCTGGACCACGCCGATGCGGCCGTTGGGCGTCGAGATCACCAGCGAGTTGCGCTCATTGTCCTCGCTCGCCTTGTCGAGCTCGGCATTGATGAAGGCGCCCGGCCGGTAGGCGATGCGGTCGATCCGCCCCGCGACCGGGCTGCGGTTCACGTGGCAGTTGAACACGCTCATGAAGATCGAGACCCGGGGCAGCGGCCGATCGCCGAGCCCAAGTTCGGCGGGCGGCAGGGTTTGTGTGATCATCGACACACGCCCGTCGGCGGGCGCCACCACCAGCCCGTCCCGCACCGGCGTCACCCGCACGGGGTCGCGGAAGAACAGCGCGCACCAGATCGTCAGGACGGTGCCGATCCAGCCCAGCGGCGTCCAGATCCAGAACAGGACGAGGCTCGCCAGCGCGAAGCCGCCGATGAACGGATAGCCCTCCGGATGAATGGGCGGAATCTGCGCGCGGATGGAATTGGCGATCGACATCGAATCTCACTCGGTTTTCCGGTCCTAGAGCGTTTTCGAGCGAAGTGGGTACCGGTTCGCGTGAAGAAAACGCGTCAAAATAAGAATCTAGAGCTTCGGTTCTGATCCAATCAGAACCGAATATGCTCTAGAGCATGATCCGGAAAAGTGGAAACCGGTTTTCCGAAAAGATCATGCTCGAGACGAAGATGGAGCCTATTCCGCAGCCGTCGGCAAGGGCTTGTCCACCGGATCGGGCTCCGGTTCGTCGACCGGGGGCGGCGCGCGGTTGGGCGTCTCGCTGCCGTCGTCGACCATCGCGAGCTTTTCCCGCGCCTCCTCGGCCTCGCGCTGCCTGTTCCACATGCTGGCATAAAGCCCGCCCTGCGCCAAAAGCCGGGGGTGGGTTCCGCGCTCCGCGATGCGGCCCTGGTCGAGGACGATGATCTCGTCGGCGCCGACGATCGTCGAAAGCCGGTGCGCGATCACTAGCGAGGTGCGGTTGCGCGAGACGCGCTCGAGCGCGGCCTGGATCTCGTGCTCGGTGTGGCTGTCGAGCGCCGATGTCGCCTCGTCCAGCACCAGGATCGGCGGCGCCTTCAGCACGGTGCGGGCAATCGCCACCCGCTGCTTCTCGCCGCCGGACAGTTTCAGGCCGCGCTCGCCGACCTGGGTCTCATAGCCCTTCGGCGACATCCGGATGAAGGCGTCGATCTGCGCGAGCCTCGCCGCCTGCTCGACTTCGGCATCGGTCGCATCCCAGCGGCCATAGCGGATGTTGTAGCGGATGGTGTCGTTGAACAGCACGGTGTCCTGCGGCACCATGCCGATCGAGGCGCGCAACGAGGTTTGCGTGACGTCGCGGATGTCCTGGCCGTCGATCAGGATCCTGCCGCCGGAGACGTCGTAGAGGCGGAACAACAGCCGCGAGATCGTGGACTTGCCGGCACCCGATGGGCCGACGATCGCGACCGTCTTGCCGGCCGGCACCTCGAACGAGAGACCTTTCAGGATCGGGCGATCCGGCTCATAGGCGAACCGAACATCCTCGAAGCGCACGCTGCCCGCCGTCACCAGCAGCGGCTTGGCGTCGGGGACGTCCTTGACCTCCGGCTTGCGCGCCAGCACGCCGAACATCTTCTCGATGTCGATGATCGCCTGCTTGATCTCGCGATAGACCATGCCCATGAAGTTGAGCGGCTGGTAGAGCTGGATCATCATGGCGTTGACCAGCACGAAGTCGCCCACAGTGTTGGTGCCGTTGCGTATGCCGATCGCGCATAGCAGCATGATCGCCGTCAGGCCGGCAGTGAAGATGACCGCCTGCCCGGCGTTGAGGACCGCCAGCGACGTATAGGTCTTGATGCTGGCCTGCTCGTAGCGCTCCATCGAACGGTCATAACGCTCGGCCTCGCGCGCCTCGGCGCCGAAATATTTCACCGTCTCGTAGTTGAGCAGCGAGTCGATCGCCTTGGTGTTCGCCTCCGTATCGGAGTCGTTCATCTTGCGGCGGATCTCGATCCGCCATTCGGTCGCGACATAGGTGTAGTACATGAACGCCGCGACGGTGATCAGGACGACGCCGACATAGCGCCAGTCGAACTGCCAGAGCAGGATGACCGTCAGCAGCGCAACCTCGACCACCGTCGGGATCAACTGCAGGATCACCATCCGCACGATGGTCTCGATACCGGTGCGGCCGCGTTCGAGAATTCGTGTCAACCCGCCGGTCTTGCGTTCCAGGTGAAAGCGCAGCGACAATTCGTGCATGTGCACGAAGGTGAGATAGGCGAGCCTCCGCACCGCGTGCATGGCGACCCGGGCAAAGATTCCGTCGCGCCATTGCGTCAGCACCGCCATCAGGATGCGCACCCCGCCATAGCCCACCGTCATCAGGAGCGGCGAGGCGATCAGCCACATCGTCCAGTTCGACGATTGCACAGGCGCGCTCGGCGTGCCGTTCAGCGCGTCGATCGCCCATTTGAAGGTGAAGGGCACCGACAGCGTCGCGAGCTTGGCGACGAGCAGAAGCACCATCGACCACGCCACCCGCATCTTCAGATCGGCGCGGTCACCGGGCCAGATATAGGGCCACAGATGCGCAAGCGTGCCGATCAGGGTCGCCTTCTCGGCCTTGCCGTCGGGAGATGGCATTTCGCTCAGGCGCAGCTCGGGTTGGGACGACATTAACCAATCGCCGACGTCAGGACGGCGCGCCGGTTCGCTGTCACGTGATTTGCATTGGTCCGCATTGTGCCCGTCATATAGGCGATTTTGATCACGCGAAAACCCTCATGGAGTGGATCTTTCACGATTTTCAGCGATTTACGCCACTTTTCCGCCGCGCCACGTGAAATGCCGGGCTTGACGTTTTTTTCGTTGCAGTGCCACATGAGCGAATGCACCAAATCAGACCGATGAATCAGATCAAGACTGTCTGCGTCTACTGCGGCTCCGGACCCGGTACAAACCCCAGCTTTGTCGAAGCAGCCAACGCGCTCGGAAGAATTTTCGCCGAGAACGATATCCGCCTCGTCTATGGCGGCGGCTCGATCGGGCTGATGGGGGCGGTCGCAACCTCCACGCTCGACCATGGCGGCAAGGTCACGGGCATCATCCCGGATTTCCTCCGCGCCCGCGAGAACGCACTCACCCGCGTCCAGGAGATGATCGTCACGCCCGACATGCATGAGCGCAAGCGGCTGATGTTCGAGCGCTCGGATGCCTTCGTGGCGCTGCCCGGTGGCATCGGCACGCTGGAGGAGCTGGTCGAGCAACTCACCTGGCAGCAGCTCGGCAGGCATACCAAGCCGGTGCTGCTCGCCAACATCGACGGTTTCTGGGAGCCCCTGCTCGCGCTGCTCGATCACATGCGCTCGACGGCCTTCATCCGCCCGACGCTGCCGCTCGAGGTGCTGACGGCCGACCGCGTCGAGGACATCGTGCCGCGCCTGCGCGCCGCTGCCGCCCGCGCACCCGAGGCGGGCAAGGAACTCGCGCCCGACGTGGCGCGGCGGCTGTAAGAGTTCACTCGCTCGGAAACGTCACCGCCTCGGTGCGGTTGCCGTCTGTGCGGGTGCATGCCAGGTCCGCCGTTGGCGGGCCGCCGGCGGCTCACCCCGGGGCGCCTGATTTCACCAGCTTGTAGAACACCGAATCCATCAGCGCCTGGAACGAGGCATCGATGATGTTCGGCGACACGCCGACCGTGGTCCAACTCTCGCCGGTCTCATCTTCGCTCTCGATCAGCACGCGCGTCACCGCCTCGGTACCGCCATTGAGGATACGCACGCGGTAATCGATCAGCTTCAATCCCTCGATATATTTCTGGTACTTGCCGAGATCCTTGCGCAAGGCGACGTCGAGCGCGTTCACCGGACCGTTGCCTTCGGCAGCCGAGATCAGCCGCTCGCCGGCGACGTTGACCTTCACCACTGCGAGCGCGACCGTGACGCGCTGGCCGAGCGCATTGTCGCGCTGCTCGACATTGACGTCGAACTGCTCGACCTTGAAATATTCCGGCACTTTTCCGAGCGTGCGCCGCGCCAGCAGGTCGAACGAGGCGTTGGCGGATTCATAGGCGAAGCCGGCAGCTTCGCGCTCCTTCAGCTCGGCGACGAGGCGCGTGAGCTTCGGATCATTCTTCTCGTAGGGAATGCCGGCCCGATCGAGCTCGGCGATGACGTTGGAGCGTCCGGCCTGGTCGGATACCAGCACCTTGCGGTGATTGCCGACGGATTCCGGCGCCACGTGCTCGTAGGTCTGCGGATCCTTCAGCACGGCGGACGCATGGATGCCGGTCTTGGTCACGAAGGCGCTCTCGCCGACATAGGCCGCGTGCCGATTGGGCGCGCGGTTGAGCATGTCGTCGAGCGTGCGCGACACCTTCACCAAGGTCGTCATCTTCTCGGCGGTGACGCCGATCTCGAACTTGTCGGAGAACTCCTGCTTCAGCCGCAGCGTCGGGATCAGCGAGCAGAGATTGGCATTGCCGCAACGCTCGCCAAGTCCGTTCAGCGTGCCCTGGATCTGGCGCGCGCCGGCGCGCACCGCAGCAAGCGAGTTCGCCACCGCCTGCTCGGTATCGTTATGGGCGTGGATGCCGACATGGCTGCCGGGGATGTGGTTGACGACATCGCCGACGATAGTCTCAATTTCGTTGGGCATGGTGCCGCCATTGGTGTCGCACAACACCACCCAGCGCGCACCCGCATCATAGGCGGCCTTCGCACAGGCCAGCGCGAACTCGGCATTCTCCTTGTAGCCGTCGAAGAAATGCTCGCAATCGACCATCACCTCGCGTCCGGCAGCGTTCGCCGCAGCGACGCTGTCGCGGATCGAAGCGAGGTTTTCCTCGTTCGTGGTCTCCAGCGCGACGCGCACCTGATAGGCGCTCGACTTGGCAACGAAGCAGATCGCGTCCGCCTTCGCCTCCAGGATCGCCGCCAGCCCGGGATCGTTCGACGCAGAGCGGCCCGGACGCCGCGTCATGCCGAAGGCGGTGAAGCGTGCATGCTCGAATTTCGGCTTCGCCGAGAAGAACTCGGTGTCGGTCGGGTTGGCACCGGGATAGCCGCCCTCGACATAGTCGATGCCGAGTTCGTCCAGCATCTGCGCGATCACCTGCTTGTCCTGCAGGGTGAAATCGACGCCATTGGTCTGCGCACCGTCGCGCAAGGTGGTGTCGAAAAGATAGAGGCGCGCGCGGCTCACGGTGCGCCTCCCGCGGCAGCGCCCAAAGCCTTTTGCATCGTGGTGTTGGCGAGCCATTCGCCCTGGATGGTCACGCTGTTGCGCTGCTTGGCGACGTAGCCGCGCTTGCGAAAGAACTCCAGCGCGTTGTCGCTGGCATCGACCGACAGCGTCTTGGTGCCGCGCGCACCGGCGAGCTTTTCCAGCGCATCGCAGAGCATCGCGCCGACGCCCTGCCCGGCCACGCTCGGATGAACATAGAGCATATCGATCTGATCGTTGTTCTTCAGCGAAGCAAAGCCGACAGGCGAATTCTGGATGGTCGCGATCAGCGTCAGCTCGCCCGCAAGCTTCTTGCCGAAGGCCACCTCGTCATCGGCCACGGCCGCCCAGGCCTCCTGCTGCGTCTCGCCATAGTCGTCTCCGGTCAGTTCCTGGATCGCGGCCACGAAGATCGCCGCCAGCATCGGCGTATCCGCCGGCAGGAACGGCCGCAATGCAGGTTGTGGGAGTGCCTGTGCCATCGCGTCAAAAGACTCCCAGAAGTTTCAGGACGAGCAGGATCGCAGCAACAATCACCGCCCATTTGATGAAGATGTAGTAGCGCCAGTGTTTCGGGAAAGGCGTGTCGGGGCGGGTCATCACGCCAGTTCCCATGTGGTCACAGGTTTGCCGTCGGCATCCTTGCCGTCCTTCAGCACGACACCTTTGGCCGCGAGTTCATCACGGATGCGATCGGACTCCTTGAAATCCTTCCGCACGCGCGCCGCCGCCCGGGCCGCGATCAAGCCTTCGACCCATGCCGCATCGACACCGCTCGCTTGCTGCTTGCGGCCTTTCCATTCAGCGGCGCTCTGGCCGAGGAAGCCCAGGAACCGGAGGGAGGCCGCGAACGTGCCGCGCATCTGTTCATTACTCACAGCCGCACTCCGTAGCCCATGCAGCGCCGCAATCGTCTGCGCCGTGTTGAGGTCGTCCGACAACGCCTCGACAATGGTCTCCGCCGGCTGATCGCTCGCAGCATCGGCCGCAACGGCGTACCAGTCGTCGAGCGTCTTGGCGCTTTCTTCCAATCCCTTCAGCGTCCAGTCGATCGGCGAGCGATAATGCGTCTTGAGCATGTTGAGGCGCAGCACTTCGCCCGGCCAATCCGCCAGCAGTTCCCTAATCGTGACGAAGTTGCCGAGCGACTTCGACATCTTCTCGCCTTCGACCTGCAGGAAGCCGTTGTGCATCCAGGTTGTCGCCATCCGCGCTTCGTGGAAGGCGCAGCAGCTTTGCGCGAGTTCGTTCTCGTGATGCGGGAACACCAGGTCGATGCCGCCGCCATGGATGTCGAACTGCTCGCCGAGATGCTTCCAGGCCATCGCCGAGCATTCGATGTGCCAGCCGGGACGTCCCGGCACCGCGATGCCTGAGGGCGACGGCCAGGACGGCTCGCCGGGTTTCGAGGGCTTCCACAGCACGAAATCGGTGTTGTCGCGCTTGTAGGGCGCGACGTCGACGCGGGCGCCTGCGATCATCTCGTCCAGCGAGCGGTTGGCGAGCGCGCCATAGCGCGGCAGCACGCCATTGGCCGCGTTCATTGCCTGTGGCGAGAACAGCACGTGGTCTTCGGCGACATAGGCAAAACCGCTGGCAACCAGTTTTTCGATGAGCGTGCGCATCTCCGCGATGTGCTCGGTCGCGCGCGGCTCGACCGTGGGGCGCAGCGCGCCGAGCCCATCGACGTCCTCGTGAAACTGCCGCTCCGTCTGCTCGGTGACCTTGCGGATCGCCTCGTTCAGCGGCAGGCCGGGATAATCCCGCGCGGCGCGGTCGTTGATCTTGTCGTCGACGTCGGTGACGTTGCGGACATATTTGACATGGCTTTCGCCATAAACGTGCCGCAGCAAGCGGAACAGCACGTCGAACACGATCACCGGGCGCGCATTGCCGATATGGGCGAAGTCGTAGACCGTCGGCCCGCAGACATACATGCGCACATTGCTGGGATCGAGCGGCACGAAGAGCCGCTTTTCCCTGGTCAACGTATCGTACAGACGCAATTGCATGGAATACCCGTCCCTTGTGGCCGGGGCGTCGAGTCATCTCGATGTGAGAAAAGACGGCCTCAGCCAGCGAATCGCTAGCTAATAATCTCGCGGCAAATGCTGCAGATGGCGAGGTGGCCGTTCATGGTTCCACCATGGCGCCATCTGGGCGACGGCGTCAAGGGCTGTTTTCGCCCGGTTTGAGGGCGATTTCGGCGCTTGCGATGATTCCAGGGACGGCATGGTTAATCATTATTAACGTGTTGGGCGTAATCGGATAGGCACCGGTTCCCCT
Source organism: Bradyrhizobium sp. BRP22 (assembly GCF_020194175.1). Classification (GTDB taxonomy): domain Bacteria; phylum Pseudomonadota; class Alphaproteobacteria; order Rhizobiales; family Xanthobacteraceae; genus Bradyrhizobium. The sequence continues at coordinate 65,512 of NZ_JADYVX010000040.1, forward strand.
CCCCTTGGTGCCTCATGCGATTTCGATCCGTATTTCTTGCCTGCACATTCATTTTAGCCTCCGCCGCCGCACTGGCCGACAGCCGCGTCTTCATCATCGCCAACCATGACGACGGCTATGGCGTCGACGAATGCCTCGCGCGAGGCGACAAATGCGGGGCGTACGCCGCCCGCTCCTATTGCCAGTCACGCGATTTTGGCCAGGCCACCGCCTATCGCCGCGTCGATCCCGACGAAATTACCGGCGCCATTCCGAAGGCCGCGGGTAACTGCACTGGCGGCGCTTGCGGCGAATATATCGCCATCACCTGCCAGCGCTGATCCCGGTCTGCGCCCGCCGAGGGGCAGTCAAGAGCCGGTATTCTCACGGGGTTTTGCCACATCGGAGCCCCGGAAACGACGTGACGCTGCCCTGAGAAACGGCTATTGCAGGCGGCCTTGGCCGCGCCTTTCGGGCTTGCCCGCCGCGCGGCGTCATTCTGTGACTGGACATGCCCAATCGCCTGAATTCTTGCTTCTCCCGGTGGCTTCTGACATGCGCCCTCCTGCTCGGCACTGCCCTGCCGGGAGCGGATGCGCTGGCGCAGACGCCCGACGATGCTCTCGCGCAGATGCCCCAGGAGGCAGCGCCGCAACAGGCCGCGCCGTCCAATCCGATCTGCATCCGGCTCGAAGGCCAGCTTGCGACCATCGACCGCGGCGGCGGCAGCGGCGATCCGGTCAGGGACGAGCAGATCCGCCGTTACCAGGACGCCGCATCGAGACAGCAGGCCGAACTCGACCGCCTCACCGCGCAGGCGCGGCGCATGGGCTGCGACAGCTCGGGCTTCTTCTCGCTGTTCAACAACAACTCTGCGCAATGCGGTCCGATCAACACCCAGATCCAGCAGATGCGCGGCAATCTCGATCAGATGACGACGAGCCTGGAGCGGCTGCGCAGCGGCGGTCTCGGCGGCGCCGACCGCGAGAACCAGCGCCGCTCGGTGCTGACCGCGCTGGCGCAGAACAATTGCGGCCCGCAATATGCCAATGCCGCGCGCGGGCCCGGCAATTTCCTCGACAATCTCTTCGGCAATCATAGCGAAAGCAACGTGACCATTGCGCCGCCGACCGGCGACCTTGCCCCGCAATCCGGCACCTATCGCACCGTCTGCGTGCGCAGCTGCGACGGCGCCTATTTCCCGATCTCGTTTGCGACGGTGCAGGGGCGCTTTGCCGATGACGAGAAGACCTGCAAGGCGCAGTGTCCGGCGGCGGAAGCAACCCTGTTCGCCTACCGCAATCCCGGCGAGGACATCAACCAGGCGGTGTCGATCAGCGGCCAGCCGTACACGTCGCTGCCGAACGCGTTCAAATTCCGCACCGAGTTCAATCCATCCTGCTCCTGCAAGCCGGCCGGCCAGACCTGGGCGGAGGCGCTGAAATCGGTCGACGACAAGGCCGCCGTCGAGCAGCAGGGCGACATCATCGTCACCGAGGAGAGCGCGCGGAAGATGCAGCAGCGCGCGCAGCAGCAGGCGACGAAGCAGGCGCCTGCCGGCAAGAAAGGTACCGCCTCGGCGAATGCAGCGCCGACGCCGGAAACACCTGCGCCGCCGGCTGATCCGACGCCCCCGGGGGATCGGCCGATCCGCACTGTCGGGCCGCCCTTCATCCCGCAGAAGCAGCAATAGTCAGCCCTCGAACGCCTCCACCGAGGCGCGGGTGCCGCGCGTGACCAGCTTCTCGTCCGGCTGCGGCAGCGCCTCGCCGTGATCGCGGAAGCGGTTGGTGATGGGATAACGGCGGTCGCGGCCGAAATTCTTGGGTGTGACCTTGACGCCGGGAGCGGCCTGCCGGCGCTTGTACTCGGCGATGGAAAGCAGGCGATCGATGCGCGCCACCAGTTCGCGATCGAAGCCTGCGGCGACGATCGACGCGAGCGGCTCTTCGCGCTCCACCAGCCGTTCCAGGATCGCATCGAGCACATCGTAAGGCGGCAGCGAGTCCTGATCGGTCTGGTTCTCGCGCAGTTCCGCCGTCGGCGGCCGCGTGATGATCGAGGGCGGGATCACCTCGCCCGACGGGCCGAGCGCGCCTTCAGGCTGCCACTCGTTGCGCAAGGCGGCGAGCCGGAACACCTCGGTCTTGTAAATGTCCTTGATCGGGTTGAAGCCGCCGTTCATGTCGCCGTAGAGCGTGGCATAGCCGACCGACATCTCCGACTTGTTGCCGGTGGTCACCACCATCGCGCCGGTCTTGTTGGAGAGCGCCATCAACAAGGTGCCGCGGGTGCGCGCCTGCAGGTTCTCCTCCGTGATGTCGCGCGGCAGGCCCTTGAACGGCTCGGCCAGGATCCTCTCGAACCCGTTCACGGCGTCGGCGATCGGCAGCACCTCGTAGCGGATGCCGAGCATCCTGGTCAGGCTGGCCGCATCATCCAGCGACACCTGCGCGGTGTAGCGGAACGGCAGCATCACGCCGTGGACCTGCTCAGTGCCGAGCGCATCCACCGCAATCGCCGCGCACAGCGCCGAATCGATGCCGCCGGAAACGCCGAGCAGCACGCCGGGGAAGCCGTTCTTGCGGACATAGTCGCGCAAGCCGAGCACGCAGGCTGCGTAGTCCGCCTTGTCGCCTTCGAGCAGCGACGTGATCGGCCCGTTGCAGCGCCAGCCGGTGTCGCTTTTGGTCCAGCGCAGCGTCGTGATGCTCTCCTCGAAGGCCGGCAGCTGCGCCGCGACCGAAAGATCGGCATTGAGCGCGAACGAAGCGCCATCGAACACCAATTCGTCCTGCCCGCCGACCTCGTTCAGATAGATCAAAGGCAAGCCGCTCTCGGTGACGCGGGCGACCGCGATCGAGAGGCGGAGATCATTCTTGTCGCGCGCGTAAGGCGAGCCGTTCGGCACGACCAGAATCTCCGCGCCGGTCTCGGCGAGACATTCGACGACGTTCTCGTAGTCCTCGGACTCTTCGAGCCAGATGTCCTCGCAGATCGGCACGCCGACCCGCACGCCCTTCACCATCACCGGCCCCGGCGCCGGTCCGCGCGCGAACAGCCGCTTCTCGTCGAACACGCCATAGTTCGGCAGATTGGCCTTGAAGCGCAGCGCGGCGATGCGGCCGCCGTCGAGCAGCGCGCAGGCGTTATAAAGCTTGCCGTCCTCGACCCAGGGCGTCCCGATCAGGACAGCCGCACCGCCGTCCGCGGTCTCGCGTGCCAGTTCCTCGACCGCAGCGCGGCAGGCGGCCTGGAACGCCGGCTTCAGGATCAGGTCCTCCGGCGGGTAACCGGCGATGAACAGCTCCGACAGCACCATGAGATCGGCGCCGGCGGCCTTCGCCGTCTGGCGCGCGGCGCGCGCCTTCGCGGCGTTGCCCGCGACGTCGCCAACCGTCGGATTGAGTTGCGCCAGTGAAACAATGAATTCGGGTTCGCTCATGATATCGATGGTGCCTTGCACCCTCTTAAACTGCAATCGCCTGCGTTAGATCATGCCCATGCGCTCGGCGAGGGCGAACAGCCAGAACAGCCCGGCCATCACCAGCGCCACGCCGACCGCTGCGGAGCCCATGTCCTTGACCCGCCCGATCTGCGGATCGTGGTCCATGGTCAGGCGATCGGCGAGCTTCTCGATCGCGGTGTTGAGCAGCTCGATCACGAGCACCAGCACCACCGATGCAACGAGCTCGACCCGCCGCATCACCGTAGCGCCGATCAGCCACGCCGCCGGCACCGACAACAGCAGCGCCACCACCTCCTCGCGAACCGCCTGCTCGGAGCGGATCGCAAAGCCGAGGCCGTGCCACGAGTTGATGGTGGCCCGCCAGAACCGCTGCAAGTCTCAGAGCCCCGCGGCTGCCGGCATCGGCTTGACCTTGTTCGCCCGCTCCTGTTTCAGAAGCTCCGCGATCAGGAAGGCCATGTCGATCGACTGTTCGGCATTGAGACGGGGATCACAGACCGTGTGGTAGCGGTCGTTGAGATCCTCATCCGTGATCGCGCGCGCGCCGCCGATGCATTCGGTGACGTCCTGCCCGGTCATCTCCAGATGAACGCCGCCGGCGTGGGTGCCTTCTGCCTGGTGGATGGCGAAGAACGACCTCACTTCCGACAGCACGCGATCGAACGGGCGGGTCTTGTAGCCCGAGGTCGAGGTGATGGTGTTGCCATGCATGGGATCGCACGACCACACCACGCTGCGCCCTTCCCGCTGCACCGCGCGGATCAGCGCCGGCAGATGCTCCCCGACCTTGTCAGAGCCGAACCGCGCGATCAGCGTCAGCCGTCCGGGCTCGTTGTCGGGGCTCAGCACATCGATCAGCTTCAAGAGCTCGTCGGCCTTCAGGGACGGGCCGCATTTCAGGCCGATCGGATTCTTGATGCCGCGGAAATATTCGACGTGGCCGTTCTCGAGCTGCCGCGTACGGTCGCCGATCCAGATCATGTGGCCGGAGGTCGCGTACCAGTCGCCGGTCGTGGAATCGACCCGGGTCAGCGCCTGCTCGTAGCCGAGCAGCAGCGCCTCGTGGCTGGTGTAGAAATCGGTCGAGCGCAATTCCGGATGGCTCTCGAGGTCGAGGCCGCAGGCGCGCATGAAGTTCAGCGCTTCCGAGATGCGGTCGGCGAGTTCCTTGTAGCGCCGTGACTGCGGCGAGTCCTTCAGGAAGCCGAGCATCCACTGATGCACGCTGCCGAGATTGGCGAAACCGCCGGTGGCGAACGCCCGCAGCAGGTTGAGCGTCGCGGCCGATTGCCGGTAGGCCATCAACTGGCGCTGCGGATCCGGCGTGCGCGCCTCCCTGGTGAAGGCGATGTCGTTGATGATGTCGCCGCGGTAGCTCGGCAGTTCGACCCCCTCGACCTTCTCGGTCGGCGAGGATCGCGGTTTTGCAAATTGCCCGGCGATGCGCCCGACTTTCACCACCGGCAGCGCGCCCGCATAGGTCAGGACGACGGCCATCTGCAAGAGGACGCGGAAGAAATCGCGGATGTTGTTGGCGCCGTGCTCGGCAAAACTTTCCGCGCAGTCGCCGCCCTGCAGCAGGAACGCCTCGCCCGCGGCGACCCGCGCCAGCCCCTTCTTCAGGTTGCGCGCTTCGCCCGCGAACACCAGCGGCGGAAAAGTCGCAAGCTGCGCCTCGACGTCAGCCAATACCTTGGCATCCGGATAGTCCGGCATCTGCAAGACCGTCTTGGTGCGCCAACTGTCGGGTGTCCAGCGCTCGGACATGGGCGTTAACTCCTGAGCAAAAACCGCTACTTATCCGGGAAAGCGAAGCTATATATACAGGCTGATGAAGGACCGCCAGCCGGAATTTCCATCTGTCCTCTCAAACCATTGCGGCAACAGCCGAATTCGCGTCCGTTAGAGCAAAACGCGAACACTCGAGGAAAATCCGTAAGCGGCTGAGGCTGCGCTCTACCCATCCCACGATGCCGTCGATGCGCACGTTGGTTCTGATTCAAATTTCAAATAGCGGTCCCGTCCCCGCGAAGGCGGGGACCCATAACCACAGGGAGCGTTGTGGCGCGAGCAAGCGGTTGCGGCGGAGCACATCACAAAGGCCTGTGGTTATGGGTCCCGGGTCCCGGCTACGCCCAAAGGGCTTCGCCGCGGCGCGCAAGCCCGGGACGACGTGGGGAGATACTGATTCAATTGTCAAACAGCCTTGCGCTGTCATCGTCCGGCT
>NZ_JADYVX010000041.1 GCF_020194175.1 Bradyrhizobium sp. BRP22
CAGGTAGAAGGCTGACCTGATCCCGGCTGACGCCGGTCTTGAACCTACGATTCGTCATACCGAATCGTACACTCGTTCCTACAAAAAGCTCAGATTCTTACCCAGTCTCTTCGCTCCATCCGGGCTATTCAGGTTACTTCAGCGTCGACGTCAGCGTTTCCGAAAATGCCTCGTCGGTGCGGTCGAGACGCAGCGGCGTCACCGACACGTAGCGCGCGGCAAGGGCCGCCAGATCGGTGCCTTCCGCGGGCGGGTCCATCATCGCCGTGCGCTCGAAGCCGATCCAGAAATACGGATTGCCGCGGCCGTCGCGGCGTTGGTCGATCTTCAGGAAACCGAGATTGCGCTTGCCCTGCCGGGTGACCCGGATGCCCTTGACTTCATCAGGCACGCAGGCCGGAAAATTGACGTTGATGACCGTGTTCTTGGGGATGCCCGCATCCATCACCCTGCGCACGATGTCGGGACCGAATTGCAGTGCGGTGTCCCAAAGCGGCTTTTCACGGGTCTCGAGACTGAACTCCTGCGACAGCGCGAATGACGGCAAGCCCAGAATGGTGCCCTCCATAGCTCCGGCGATGGTGCCGGAATAGACGACGTCCTCGGCGACGTTGCGGCCCTTGTTGACGCCCGACAGCACGAGATCAGGCAGTTTGGGACCGAGGATATGGCGCGCGCCCATGATCACGCAATCGGTCGGCGTCCCCCTGACGGCGAAGTGGCGCGGACCTATTTCGCGCAACCGCAACGGGTCGTTCAGCGACAGCGAATGCGACACGCCGGACTGGTCGAGCTCCGGCGCCACGATCCAGACATCGTCGGACAAAGCGCGCGCTATCTGCTCGACGACCTTCAACCCGGGCGCGTGGATGCCGTCATCATTGGTGCAGAGAATTCGCATCCGTCCAAAATGTCCTGTTCTATCGCCTACCTTGTCAAAGGTCCTGGCAAGGGTCTTAACCGGCAAAAGCCGCAGAGGCAAACCCGGCGATTGCGGGCTCTTACTGCTTCAGCCGGACGCGCCAGGGACGCACGAATTTGGCGCTGCCAGCGATCCGAAGCGGAAATCCTGCCATTTCCGGCCGCGGCGGCTCAATGGCTCCTGCCGTTGCATTCTCCGCTGTCTCGGCGAGGAGCGGCGCGGGCAGCGAATCGACCTGAGCGGGTGCCGGCGGCTTCGTGTGGCGCTGCCGCGCGACCGAGAGCCCCTTGGCAAAATCGACAGGGTTGAACCATTTCTGTGCGGTCAGATCGTCCGCGAGCCTCGTATCCCAAAGCCGGGCGATCGCGACATCAAATTTTCCGCCGTGCCGCTGGTCGATGAGCTGCATCCCAAAACCGGTGACGGCCCATTGCCGTCCGATCCAGTAGATGTCGCGATGCAGCGCCATCTTTGCGCATCACTTCATTGATCGTGCTCGATCACTTTCAAGCCGCCCATATAGGGCTGCAGCACGTCGGGCACGGCAATCGAGCCGTCCTGCTGCTGATAGTTTTCCATCACGGCGATCAGCGCGCGGCCGACCGCGGTGCCGGAGCCGTTCAGCGTGTGCACGAAGCGCGGCTTGCCGTCGCTGGCGCGGTAGCGCGCATCCATTCGGCGCGCCTGGAAATCGCCGCAGACCGAACAGCTCGAGATCTCGCGATAGGCGCCACCGTCACCTTGTCCCGGCATCCACACTTCGATGTCGTAAGTCTTCTGCGCGGAAAAACCCATGTCGCCGGCGCACAGCGTCATCACGCGATAATGCAGGTCGAGCTGCCGCAGCACTTCCTCGGCGCAGGCGAGCATGCGCTCGTGCTCGTCGCGGCTGGCCTCCGGCGTCGTGATCGAGACCAGTTCGACCTTCGTGAACTGGTGCTGACGGATCATGCCGCGCGTATCGCGCCCAGCGGCACCCGCCTCGGCGCGGAAGCAGGGCGTCAGCGCAGTCAGCCGCATCGGCAGCTCTTTTTCGTCGACGATGGATTCGCGGACGAGATTGGTCAGCGAGACCTCGGCGGTCGGGATCAGTCCGAGGCGTTCGCTCTTCAGTCGTTCCTCGCCGGCGGTCAGCAATTCGCCCTTGATCGCCCAGAACTGATCGTCTTCGAATTTCGGCAATTGCCCGGTGCCGAACATCACCTCGTTGCGCACCAGGAGCGGCGGATTGATTTCGGTATAGCCGTGCTCGTTGGTGTGAAGATCGAGCATGAATTGCCCGATCGCCCGCTCCAGCCGCGCCAATCCCTTCTTCAGCACGACGAAGCGTGCGCCGGACAATTTCGCGGCTGCTTCGAAATCCATGAACCCAAGCGCGCCGCCGAGATCGTCGTGCGGCTTCGGCGCGAAACCGTATTGCCGCGGGGCGCCGAAGACGTGGTGCTGCACGTTGCCGTGCTCATCGACGCCGTCGGGCACGTCAGGCGCCGGCACGTTCGGAAGCGCGGCAAGTTGCGTGTTTAGCTCCTCATCGGCCGCCTTTGCAGCGGCCTCGAGCTCCGGCAGCGAAACCTTGAGCTCGGCGACTTCAGCCATCAGCTTCGCCGCGCGCGCTTCGTCCTTGGCTTTCTTGGCTTCGCCGATCTCCTTCGACGCCGCATTGCGCCGCGCCTGCGCCTGCTCGGAGGCCAGAATGGCCGCGCGGCGCTTCTCGTCGATCGCAAGCAGCGACGGCGACAATGGCGCAAACCCGCGCCGTTTCATTGCGGTGTCGAAGCTCTCGGGATTGTCGCGGATCGCTTTGATGTCGTGCATGGCGCGGATTCCTGGGACTTGGCCGCGTAGAACGTCAACGCATGACGTTGAATGTCAACGGCGCGTTTCCAGTACCACGACCGTCATCGTCAGCGAAAGCAGGCGATCCAGTATTCCAGAGGCCGCGGTGACAAAATCGATGGGCCGCCGCTTACTGGATACCCGCCTACGCGGGGTATGACCACCAGTGTGATAGGTCCCTACTCCGCCGGATTGGCGGCGTTGGGCGTGCTGCCGGACGAGGATTGGGCGGCTGCCTTCCGTTCCACTATGCGCACCGCGACGATGGCTCCTTCGTAGAGCGCCAGCAGGGGGATTGCGAGCGAGGCCTGGCTCAGCACGTCCGGCGGGGTCAGGACCGCGGCGATGATGAAAGCGATGACGATGAAATAGCGCCGCTTCTCGCGCAGCATCTGTGACGTCACGATGCCGATGCGGCCGAGCAGCGTCAGGATCACCGGAAGCTGGAATGCGATGCCGAAGGCGAAGATCAGCGACATCATCAGCGACAGATATTCGCCGACCTTCGGCAGGAGCTGGATCTGCGCCGTCTCCTCGCCGCCCGTCTGCTGCATGCCGAGCGAGAACCGCACCAGCATCGGCAGCACCACGAAATAGACCAGCATCGCGCCGGCGACGAAAAACACGGGCGTGGCGACCAGATATGGCAGGAACGCGTTGCGCTCGTGCCGATAGAGCCCCGGCGCCACGAACTTGTAGATCTGGGTTGCGACGATCGGGAACGAGATGAAGCCGGCGCCGAACAGCGCGAGCTTGAGTTGGGTGATGAAGTATTCCAGGAGCGCGGTGTAGATGAATTTCGAATTCTCAGGCCCCGCGACCCAGACGAACGGCCACACCAGCACGTTGTAGATCTGCTTGGCGAAGAAGAAGCAGAAGATGAAGGCCACGCCAAAACCGAGCAGCGCCTTGATCAGCCGCGAGCGCAGCTCGATCAAGTGGTCCATCAATGGCGCCTTGCTGGCTTCGATGTCTTCGGCGCTCATGACGCTTTGGCGCTCTTTTGCACGTCGGGCACCTCAGGCGCGTCCGGCGGCGCTGGCGACTGCGGCTGCGCCTCCTTGACGATAGCGAGCGCCTCGCTGGCCGCCGCATGCGCCTCGGCTTCGACAAAAGTCTCCGGCGTGGGCGTCACCGGCGTCGTTGGAATGACCGGCGTATCGCTCGCCGGCGGCGGCAGCGTGGCGGTGGCCGGCGCATCGGCAGGCTTGGCCTCCGCAGGCTTCTCGATGTCGCCGATCTGCAGGGCGTCGTTGACGTCCTTCTGCAGCGAGGTCATGACATTGCCGCTGGCAATCCCAGTCGCGGCTTCCTTGACTTCGTCGAAGCCCTTCTTGAGCTCGGCCATCTCGGCTTCGCGCATCGCCTCCTGGAACTGGCCCTGGAATTCGGCCGCCATCCGGCGCGCCTTGCCCATCCACTGGCCCACCATCCGCAGCACGCCGGGAAGTTCTTTCGGGCCGATGGCGATCAGCGCGACGACCGCGATGACGACCAGTTCACTCCACCCGATGTCGAACATGAAAGATTCCGCTCACGCGCGCAAACAGCCCCGGCCCTTGTAACAGGATTTAGGGGCGCGCGCGTTTTTTCTCAACGGGCGTCTAGCTTGCTAACTTAGACGGCCTTGCTGCCGACGTCCGAACGTGCCGCCGACGGCGCCGCGTTGTGATCGATGGTCTTCACCGGCTCGGCGGGCTTTTCTGCAGTCTTGTCGTCGTCCTGCATGCCCTTCTTGAAGGCCTTGATACCCTGCGCGACATCGCCCATCAGGTCGGAGATCTTGCCGCGGCCGAACAGCAGCAGGACCACTGCGATCACGACGATCCAGTGCCAAATGCTAAGAGAACCCATCCTGCAAACCCTCCAGAGGTGACCGGCGCACCGGCCTAATCTTCGAGCGGAAGGTAGGCCCGCGGGGTGTCAAAAACAAGGACTTCAGCCGCGGCAAATCGCTGTCGCGGCTACGCAATATTGCTTACTGTTAACTTGCGGCGTTCCGCCAGCGCGGGTCAGGCTGAATCCTTGCCGCCGCCCTCCTCGGGCTCGGCCGCAGGCGCCAGCAGCAGTTCCAGACTGTCGCCTGGATCGAGCGGGTCCTCGTCCTCGCGAAGCGTCGGATCGTCTGATGGAGATGGAACGTTGAAGCCCGAAGGCAGGCGGGAATCCAACAGACCGGTTCCCTTCAGTTCGTCCAGACCGGGCAGGTCGCTGAGCGCCTCCAGGCTGAACTGCGAGAGGAACGCCTCCGTCGTGCCGAAGGTCAGCGGCCGTCCCGGTGTCTTGCGGCGGCCGCGCGGCCGGATCCAGCCGGTTTCCAGGAGCACGTCGAGTGTGCCCTTGGAGGTGACCACGCCCCGGATCTCCTCGATCTCGGCGCGCGTCACCGGCTGGTGATAGGCGACGATTGCCAGCACCTCGATCGCGGCACGCGACAGTTTTTTCGTCTCCGTCGTCTCGCGAGTCATCAGCCAGGCGAGATCGCCGGCGGTACGGAAGGTCCACTTGTTGGCGACGCGCACCAGATTGACCCCGCGCGAGGCGTATTCCGCCTGCAGTTGCGCCAGCGCAGCCTTGACGTCGACGCCCTCGGGCATGCGCTTGGCCAAGGCGGCCTGATCGATCGGCTCGGCGGAGGCGAACAGCAAGGCTTCCAGAAGCCGCAATTCCTCGGGCCGCGCCTGCGGATCGGTGACGTGATCCTCGGCATCTTCCATGCGCTTTTCCGCCAGGCTGGCCATGGCTCGGTCTCCTTCTTCCACTTACTCGGCCGTAAGATCCGGCGCGGTGGCGCCGGGCGCTTGCGGCAAACGCTTTCGAAAATAGAGCGGCGCAAACGCCCGGCTCTGATTCAATTCCATCTCGCCTTCCCGCACCAACTCCAATGCGGCGGCGAAACTCGACGCGAACACGGTCGCCCGCTGCGAGGGTTCGACGACGTAGTTCATCAGATATTCGTCGAGGCAGCTCCAGTTCTCGCTATCGGCGGCGCCGACCAGCCGCTCCAGCGAGGCGCGCGCCTCGGAAAGCGACCACACCGTGCGCTTGGCCAGATGCACGCTGGCCAATACCCGCTGCTGGCGCTGCGTAGCGTAAGCCGTGAGCAGGTCGTAGAGCGTCGCCGTGAACTTGGGATGCTTGATCTCGGCGATGGATTCCGGATTGCCGCGCGGAAAGATTTCGCGCTGGAACTGCGGCCGGTTCATCAGCCGGTTCGCCGCTTCCCGAATCGCCTCGAGCCGACGCAGCCGGTTGGCAAGCGCGGTCGCCATCTCCTCGGCGGTCGGTCCTTCCGCCGCCGGCGGCTCGGGCAATAGCAGCCGCGACTTCAGGTAGGCGAGCCACGCCGCCATGACGAGATAGTCGGCCGCAAGCTCCAGCCGGATCTTCCGCGCCGCCTCGATGAACTGCAGATATTGGTCGGCGAGTGCCAGGATCGAGATCTTGGACAGGTCGACCTTCTGTTGCCGCGCCAGCGTGAGCAGCAGGTCGAGCGGGCCCTCATAGCCGCCGACGTCGACCACCAGCGCCGGCTCGTCCTCGCCGATTTCAGCCGGCCGGCCGGTCTCAAACGACAGAATTTCCGCGGTCATGCCGTACCTACTTGTCCTATCAAGGCATCCAGTTCGGCCCGTCCTGCCACCCGGTCGAACGGCAGCGGCGGTTTTCGCGCGGCCAGCGCGCGCTTGGCGCGCTCCAGCGCTTCGCCGGTCAGCTCCGGCGCCTCGCGCGCAACCTCGCGCATCTCATCAAGCTTGCCGTTGCAGTGCAGGACCATGTCGCAGCCGGCGCTGATGATCGCCCGGGTCCGTTCGGCGATCGATCCTGCGAGCGCATTCATCGACACGTCATCACTCATCAACAAACCCTGGAACCCGATACTGTTGCGAATCACCTGTTGGATGATTGTCGCAGAAGTCGTCGCCGGTTGGGCGGGGTCCAGCGCGCTAAACACAACATGTGCGGTCATCGCCATCGGCAGATCCGCAAGCGGCCGGAACGCCGCAAAATCGGTCCGTTCCAATTCGGACGTGGCCGTATCGACCGTAGGCAGCTGGAAATGGGTGTCCGCCGTGGCCCGCCCATGACCCGGTATATGTTTCAGGATCGGTAAAATACCACCCTGCTCCAATCCGTCCGTTACGGCGCGGGCGATGGCGGCCACCTTGACCGGATCCGTTCCATAGGCGCGATTGCCGATCACGGCATCGGCGCCCGCAACGGGCACATCGGCCAACGGCAGGCAGTCGACGGTAATGCCGAGATCCACCAGATCGGCGGCGATCAGCCTCGCGCTGAGCCGCGCCGCAGTCAGTCCGAGCTGCGAATCGCGATCGTACAGCGCGCCAAACGCCGCCCCGGCCGGATAGACGGGCCAATGCGGCGGGCCGAGCCGCTGCACCCGGCCGCCCTCCTGATCGATCAGGACCGGAGCGTCGGGCTGGCCTGCTATCGAACGACATTCACGAACAAGTGCAGACACTTGGTCCGGTGTGTCGACGTTGCGCTTGAACAGAATGAAGCCCCACGGCCGCTCGGCGCGAATGAAGTCGCGCTCGGCGTCGGTCAGCTCGAATCCGAATACGCCCGTGATGAATGCGCGGTTGGTCATGCGGCCGATTAGGCCGCATGTATCCTGAGCGTCAAGGAAACCGCCGTTAATTCCTTTGGATGAGGCACTGCGGCCCGCCGGCGGCCTTCAGACTGCTGCAGACCTGCGTCGCCTGATCCAGGGAGCTGAACGGACCGGCAAACGCCCGGTAGTACACGCCTTTCTCGCCGAGATCGACGCGCTTCACCACCAGCGACTGCGAGCCGAGCACGCTCGGGTATTTGCCCTGCAGCGCGCGGTAGGAGGCCTGCGCGTCCGCTTCGTTCCGCTGCGAGGAGACCTGAACCACGTACCCTCCGCCACTGCTGACGGTCGCCGTGGGATTGGTCGAAGCGAGCCGGGTCGGCGCGGGGTCAGGCTGCGGCGCCCCGGGCGCCAGCGACAGCGGCGTGTTGGCGCTTGCATTGGCCGAGGCCGGGTTGCCGTGCTGCGGGTTGGCAGACGCAGACCGCGTGGCAGGGGCTGACTTGGCCGGTGGAGGCGGCGCTGACGCCGGCACGCCGGCTTCTGTCGCATCGCCCTTAACTGAATACGTCCGGATCCGCCGCGGCTCGTTGTTCGGCAGCGTGCCACTGGTGGTCATCGGCGATGCCGCCGACGGAGCGACGCTGGACACCGGTGGCGGATTGGCATTCTGGTTCAGCGGCGGGAATACCACGCGCGGACCGGAATTGGAGGTGACGTCGACCGGCGTCTCCTCGCGCGACACGAGCTTTTCCGTGCCGTTGCCGGGCACCATGCGGTCTGGTGCCTTGCCGGCACCGTCAGGCTGCGCCGGCATGATCTTGGTCGGACTGTTGTCAGCCTTGATGATCGGCGGTTCTCCGCTGCGAGGCGAACCGACATAGGTGCGGTAGGCAAAGGCTGCACCGGTACCCACCACTGCAAGGGCAAGCACGGCCCCTACCGTCATCAGTCCGCTGCTGCGCCTGCGCGGCGGAGGTTCTTCCTCCTCGTAGCCGGTGCTCTGATAGGCATAGGGATCGTCCGGATAGGCCGCTTCGCGCTGAAAATCCTGCTCGCCGGATTCGATCCGGCCATAGAGCGCATCATCGTAGCGCGACGGATCGGGCTCCGGCGCCGGTTCCTCGAGCGGCAACTCCTCGTGATATTCCTGCGCCGGCGCCCCGGCATGTTGCGCGCCGTAGCGGTGCAGCGGGTGCACAGCGCTCGGCTGCAGATCCGGTTCCTCGTAGTCCTGCGCTGGCGCAGCATATTGCTGGGCCGGCGCGGCCTCACGGCGGGTCCGCTGCATCCAGGGCGGAGGACCGGCCGGCAGGTCCACCTCCTCGTCTTCAGGCTGCGCCTGGTACGACTGCGGGCGGACATTGGCCCGCGACTGCAGAGGATGCGGCGTCGGCTGCGGCTTCGGCGGCGTGGCGGCAAACGGATCGGTCTGTCCGATCAGCCGCGCCAGTTCGGCCAACGGGTCGCTTTCGGCCCGACCCGCGGCATTGGCGCCGCGATCATAGTCGTGGTCGGCGGGAAATAGTCGGTCTTGATATCGATCAGCCATCGTGATCTTGCATCCCCTTGGGGACAGCGCCAAGTCGCCTGCAACTTCCTGGTACGAACGAGTTGGTCCCTGCCAAATACCCCCACGATCCCCATCGCGAGAGGCTTCGCCCCTGCTGCTACCGCATCTCGGTTGGGGCCTGGACGCCTAGAACCGCTAAGCCCGATGCCAGAACCGAGACGACGCCCTGAACCATTGCCAGTCGCGCCCTCGTGATCTCTGCATCATTATTGATAATGAAGCGTAAATAGGGCAAATCGCCCCCTTTGTTCCACAGCGCGTGAAATTCGCTGGCCAAATCATATAGATAAAACGCGATTCGGTGCGGCTCATGCGCGATTGCCGCAGCTTCGATCATGCGAGGATAGAGCGCCAACTGCTTGAGCAGGCTGAGTTCTGCCGGGTCGGACAGCCGCTCCAATGCCGCCCCCGAGAGATAGTCCCGCCGCGCGCCGTCCTCCTCCGGCAGGTCGGGGAGCACCTCCTGCCGCGCGTTGCGGAAGACCGAATGGCCGCGGGCGTGTCCGTACTGGACGTAGAACACCGCATTATCCTTGGTCTGCTCGATCACCTTGGCGAGATCGAAATCGAGCACCGCGTCGTTCTTGCGGAACAGCATCATGAAGCGGGTCGCGTCCGAGCCAACCTCGTCGACGACTTCGCGCAGCGTCACGAACTCGCCGGCGCGTTTCGACATCTTCACCGGCTCGCCGTTGCGCAGCAGCCGGACGAGTTGCACGATCTTCACGTCGAGCTCCGCCTTGCCGGCGCTCACGGCCTTCACCGCCGCCTGCATGCGCTTGACGTAGCCGCCATGGTCGGCGCCGAACACGTCGATGAGATTGTGAAAGCCGCGCTCGAACTTGTTGCGGTGGTTGGCGATGTCGGAGGCGAAATAGGTGTAGGAGCCATCCGACTTGATCAGCGGACGATCGACGTCGTCGCCATAGGCGGTGGCGCGAAACAGCGTCTGCTCGCGGTCCTCGTAATCCTCGACCGGCTTGCCTTTCGGCGGCGGCAGGCGTCCCTCGTAGATGTCGCCCTTCTGCCGCAGAAAATCGATGGTCTCGGCGACCTTGTTGTTGCCGGTCTCGATCAGCGAGCGCTCGGAGAAAAATACGTCGTGCCGGATGTTGAGCGCGGCGAGATCGTCCTTGATCTCGGCCATCATCATGGCGATCGCCTTGTCGCGCACGATCGGCAGCCAGGCAGCATCGCGCATCGAAAGCAGCCTGTCGCCACATTCCTTGGCGAGCGCCTGCCCGACCGGCTTCAGATAGTCGCCGGGATAAAGCCCCTCCGGGATGGCGCCGATGTCCTCCCCCAGCGCCTCGCGATAGCGGAGATAGGCCGAGCGCGCGAGCACGTCGACCTGGGCGCCGGCGTCGTTGATGTAGTATTCGCGCGTGACGTCGAAGCCTGCGAATTGCAGCAGGCTGCACAGCGCATCGCCGAACACCGCGCCGCGGCAATGGCCGACATGCATTGGCCCGGTCGGATTGGCCGAGACGTACTCGACATCGACCTTCTCGTTGCCGCCGATCGCGCTTCGCCCATAGTCTACGCCATCGCGCAACACGGTCCGCAGCGCGTCCGTCCAGACGTTTGGCTTGAGAGTCAGGTTGATGAAGCCGGGACCGGCGACCTCGACGGAGGCCACAAGCTCGTCGGCGCGCAGCTTGTCCGCGATCTTCTCGGCGAGATCGCGCGGCTTGGCCTTGGCTTCCTTGGCGAGCACCATCGCGGCATTGGTCGCCATGTCGCCATGGCTGACCTCGCGCGGCGGCTCCACCACCACCCGCGACAGCTCGATGCCATCGGGCCAATTGTCCTCGGTCGCAAGCGCGGCGCAAATCGCGTGCACGCGCGCGAGCACATCGGCAAAAAGATGCGTAGAAGCTGGTTTGTCGGCCATGGGGCGCCGCCTAACGCAAATCCGGGGTCGAGTCAAAAAGCCTGTTGTGCTCGATGAGGGCATAGCGATCGGTCATCCCGGCAATGAAATTACCGATCCGCCGGGCGCGTTCCGCCTCGGTCTCCGCTTCCCTGCCCTCCACCCACTCAGGCGGAAGGTCAGCCGGGGATTGCCGGTAGCGCGCGAACAGGTCGAATACGATCTGTTCGGCGTCGTCCATCACCCGCATCACCCGTCTGTGCCGGTACATCCGTTGCCAGAGGAAGGCCTTGATCTCCACCTCCTCCTGGGCAACCACCGGCGGAAACGCGATCAGCGGCCCGTTGTGACGGCGCACGTCATGGGCGGATTGCGGCTGTGCGGCCTCGAGCCGCCGGCTTGCCTCGGCAAACACCGCGTTGATGAAATGCGAGATCAATTCGCGCACCAGTTCCGCGCCGCGCCGGACTTCGTCCAGACCCGGATAGTGCCGGTCGATTTCCGCAATGATTTCCGCGGTCAGCGGCATCACTTTGAGCTCGTCGACCTTGAACAGTCCCGCGCGCAGGCCGTCGTCGATATCATGGGCATCGTAGGCGATGTCGTCGGCGAACGCCGCGACCTGGGCTTCGAGCGAGGCAAAGCTCCATAGCTCCAGATCGTAGGTTTTGTCGTATTCGGAAATACCGATGGGAATGCCGCCTGTCTCGCGGTAGCGCCCGGCCGGCGCGCCGCTGCGCTCGGTCAGCGGGCCGTTGTGCTTGACGATGCCCTCGAGCGATTCCCAGGTGAGATTGAGTCCGCCGAATTCGGGATAGCGGTGCTCCAGCGCGGTGACCACGCGCAGCGTCTGCGCATTGTGGTCGAAGCCGCCATGGGGTTTCAGGCACTTGTCCAGCGCCCGCTCCCCGGCGTGGCCGAACGGCGGGTGTCCAAGGTCGTGCGCCAGCGCCAGGGTCTCCGTCAGGTCCTCGTCCAGACCGAGCTGGCGGGCCAGCGCCCGGGCGATCTG
This sequence comes from Bradyrhizobium sp. BRP22, assembly GCF_020194175.1. GTDB lineage: Bacteria > Pseudomonadota > Alphaproteobacteria > Rhizobiales > Xanthobacteraceae > Bradyrhizobium. Next base: position 11,793 of record NZ_JADYVX010000041.1, read on the forward strand.
CGCCACCTCCAGCGAATGGGTCAGCCGCGTGCGGTAATGATCGCCCTCATGGAACACGAAGACCTGCGTCTTGTATTTCAGCCGCCGGAACGCGGTGGAATGGATCACGCGGTCGCAATCCCGGCGGAACGGGCTGCGGGTCCTGCTTGGGGCCTCCGCGAACAGCCGCCCGCGGCTGCGATCGGGGTCGCAGGCATAGGGCGCGCGGGGAGCAGCCATTCCGACCGACACGGTTTTTTAGTCCTTATCCATTTGATTCCGCTTCCTTCCACACTTAACTATGGTGGACGCGGGATACCAAATGAAATGGGTATGACGCAGTTTCGGAGACGTTGGCCATGACTGACTCTGTCACCATCAGCGAGCGGGCTGCCCGCCGGATCGGGCAAATCCTCAAGAGCGAGGGTGACGGTGCGATGCTGCGGATTTCGGTCGAGGGCGGCGGCTGCTCCGGCTTCCAGTACAAGTTCGACGTCGACCGCGCCAAGGCGGACGACGATCTTGTGATCTCCCGTGAGGATGCAGTGGTCCTGGTCGATTCGGCTTCCGTGCCGTTCCTGGCCGGATCCGAGCTCGATTTCGTCGACGACTTGATCGGCGCATCGTTCCGCGTCGTCAACCCGAACGCGACCGCCTCCTGCGGCTGCGGCACCAGCTTCTCGATCTAAGCCCCATCTCAACGGCTTGCGAACAATGCCCGCGCATTGCGATGCGCGATCTTTGCCGCGACGTCCGGCGGTAGCTGGTCGAGCCAGGCGCGGTAGCCGGCCATGATCTCGCCATAGCTTGCCCAGCGTTCCGGCACCCAGGTGTCGGAGCCGAGCAGGAAGCGGTCGGGGTAGCGCTCGAACAGCGCGCGCCATTCCGCCGTCAGCTTCCCTGCCCCGTCGACGATGCCGCCGCGGTAGGACAACTCGCCCCACAGGTTCGGATATTTGCCGAGCATGGCCGCGACGCGGTCGGTCGGCAGGCCAAAGCCGGTATGGGCCCAGATGATCTTGGCGCGCGGATTGTGCCGCATCAGGATTTCGACGGCTTCCTGATCGGCGTGCGCATGCAAATAAAGATCGTGGTCGACCGCGAAATCGACCGTCTTCTTCACCCACTCGGTATCCGCCGCTTTGCCAGACAAGTGAAATTCGCCGATGCCGCGGTAGTAGCCGCGCTTGAACTCCTCCTGCACGAGGTCGAAGATCACAGGATCGCCAAACCAGGTCTGGATATCGGCACGCACGCGGTAGGGCCGGATGAACGGCACCACCTCGAGGCCATCGGCCTTGGCATCGACCAGTGCATGGGTGCCGGTATTGGGACGGCTGGTGGCGATGATGCCGGTGATGCGGTGCTTCCTGAACAGCGCCAGCACTTCATCGAGCGTGTAGGTGGGCGTCGGCTCCCAATTGTAGTGCAGATGCGCATCGAAAATTTCGATCGGCTCGGCCGCGCTTGCAGGCGCGCCCATTGCAGCGAACCACGCAACGGCGGCAAATCCCGCCGCCCGCATTGCACGAGGGAGCATCGTCACTCCGCGGCCACCACGTGCGGCCGATCCTCGCCGCCCTCCTCGAGCTGCGGCTCGAGCCTGCGGCGCAGCCGACGGTCGATGCGATCGAGATAGATGTAGATCACCGGCGTGATGAACAGGGTCAGTAACTGCGAGACACAGAGGCCACCGACCACGGCCACGCCGAGCGGCTGGCGCAGCTCGGCGCCGGCGCCCGCGCCGAGCGCGATCGGCAGCGTGCCGAAGATCGCGGCAAAGGTCGTCATCATGATCGGGCGGAAGCGCAGCAGCGCGGCTTCGCGGATCGCGTGCTCGGCGCTCAGGCCGACGCGGCGGCGCTCGAGCGCGAAATCGACCATCATGATCGCATTCTTCTTGACGATGCCGACCAGCATCACGATGCCGATCATCGCAATGACCGACAGCTCCATGTTGAACAGCATCAAGGTCAGGATCGCACCGATGCCAGCCGACGGCAGGCCCGAGATGATCGTGATCGGATGGATGAAGCTTTCATAGAGAATGCCGAGGATCACGAAAGCCGCGAACACCGCCGCAAGGATCAGGATGCCCTGCCCGCGCAGCGAATCCTGGAACACTTGCGCGGTGCCGGAGAAGCCGGTTGCGATCGTGGCCGGCAGGTTCGAGCTGTGTTCCAGCGCCGTGATCTGGTCGACCGCATGACCCAGCGACGTGCCGGGGGCGAGATTGAAGGAGATCGTCACCGCCGGCTGCTGGCCCTGATGGTTGATCTGCAACGGGCCGACCGACGGCACCAGCTTTGCGACTGCATCGAGCGGAATGGTCTGGCCGCTCGCGGTCTTCATATAGAGCTTGGACAGGTTCGACGGATCGACCCGGAACTCCGGCTGCACCTCCAGGATGATCTGGTAATCGTTGGAGGGCATGTAGATGGTGCCGACCTGGCGCGAGCCATAGGCGTTGTAGAGCTGGTTGCGGACCTGATCGACGGTGACGCCGTAGACGGCGGCTTTCTCGCGGTCGATATCGACCGTCATCTGCGGGTTCTTGATGTAGAGATCGGTGGTGACGTCGAGCAGGCCAGGGATCTTCTCGATCTTGTCGCGCATGTCAGGCGCGATCCGGTACAGCGACTCGGTATCGCCGCTCTGCAGCACATATTGATACTGGCTCTTGGAGACGCGGCCGCCGATGTTGAGGTTCTGGACGCTCTGGAAGAATGCCTGGATGCCCGGGATGTCGCGGGCTTTCTGACGCAGCCGCCCGATCACGACAGCGGCGTTGTCACGCTCCTTCTGCGGCTTCAGCGCGATGAACAGGCGCCCGTAATTCGCGGTCGGGTTGGGTCCGCCGGAACCGACGGTCGAGTTGACATAGCCGACCGCAGGATCGGTCCGAAGCACGTCGACCAGCGCCTGCTGGCGCACCTTCATCGCTTCGAACGAGGTGTCGGTCGCGGCTTCGGTCACGCCGATCAGGAAGCCGGTGTCTTCCTGCGGGAAGAAGCCCTTCGGCACGATGATGTAGAGATAGAAGGTGCCGGCGAGCGTCGCCAGGGTGACGGCGAGCATCAGCGCCTTTCTCGCCAGGACCCAGTCGAGCGTCCATTCATAGACCCGCAGCAGGGCGTCGAACATCGCCTCAAACGCTCGAAGCACGACATTGGGGCGCTTGGTCTCGTTATGGGCGCGCAGCACCCGCGCGCACAGCATTGGCGTCAAGGTCAGCGAGACGAAGCCGGACACGAGGATGGCGACCGAGATCGTCACCGCGAATTCGCGGAACACGCGGCCGACGATTCCGCCCATCAGGAGCACCGGGATGAACACGGCGATCAGCGAGAAGGTGATCGAGATAATGGTGAAACCGATCTCGCGCGCGCCCTTCAGCGCCGCCTCGAACGGTCGCATGCCGCGCTCGATGTGGCGGACGATGTTTTCCAGCATGACGATGGCATCGTCGACCACAAAGCCGACTGACAATGTCAGCGCCAGCAGCGTCATGTTGTTGACGGAGTAATCCAGCGCATACATCGCCGCGAAGGTGCCGAGCAGCGAGATCGGGACCGCGAGCGCCGGAATGACCGTGGCCCACAGCGAGCGCAGGAACAGGAAGATCACCAGGATGACCAGCGCGATCGCGATCATCAGGGTTTCCTCGACGTCATTGACCGCCTGCCGGATCGAGACCGAGCGATCCATCATCACCTGCATGGTCACCGAGGGCGGGATCGTGGCGCGCAGCGCCGGCAGCTTCGCCAGCACGGAATCGACCACGGCAACCGTGTTGGCGTCCGGCTGCTTCTGGATCGCGAGCACGATCGCGCGCTCGCCATTCATCCAGGTCGCCACCTTGTCGTTCTCGACGCTGTCGTAGACTTTCGCGATCTCATCGAGCCTGACGGGAGAGCCGTTGCGCCAGGCAACGTAGATCTGCCGATAGTCGGCCGCCTTGTCCATCTGGCCGGAGGCCTGCAGGGCGACGTCCTGCTTGGGTCCGTTCAGCGTACCGACAGGGGTCGAGGAATTGGCCCGCGACACCGCGGACCTGATGTCTTCAAGCGACACCCCGCGCGCCGCCGCCGCCACGGGGTCGGCCTGGACCCGGATCGCGAATTTCTGCGGGCCATAGATGAGGACCTGCGCGACGCCCGGAAGCTGCGACAGCGCCTGGCCGACCGTGATGTCGCCATACTCGTTGACGGCGGAGAGCGGCAGTGTCGCGGAACTCAGCGCGATGAACAGCACCGGGAAGTCGGCGGGGTTCACCTTGCGGAAGCTCGGTGGTGTCGTCATCTCGATCGGCAGCCTGCGCTGGGCGATCGTCAGCGCGGTCTGCACGTCGAGCGCTGCGGCGTCGATGTTGCGGTTGAGGTCGAACTGGATGGTGATGACGCTCGTGCCCTGCGAGGAGTTCGAGGACATCGAGGAGATGCCGGCGATCGTCGAGAGCTGCCGCTCGATGATGCCGGCGACCGAGGCTGCCATGGTGTCGGCGCTGGCGCCCGGCAGCGTCGCGGTCACGGCAATGGTCGGAAAATCGACTTTCGGCAGCGCCGAGACCGGCAACAGGCGGAAGCCAAAAATGCCAAAGGCGATGATCGACGCGGTGATCAGCGTCGTCATCACCGGCCGTCTGATGCAAAGTTCGGGCAGCGACATCGCGATCTAAGCCCCGGCCTTGCGGGCGCGCGGCTCGGCGCGCGTTCCGTCAGACAATAGCAGTTGACCGTCAACGACGACATCCTCGCCGCCGGAGAGCCCTTCGGAGATCACGGAGAACCCGCCAAAGGTGCGGTCGACCTTGACCACGACGACCTTGGCCACACCGTCCTTCACGGCGAAGACGTAGTTGCCGTTCTGGCTGCGCTGGACTGCCACGGTCGGCACCACCACGGCATCCTCGTTACGGATGATCAGCTTGGTCTGGACCAGGATGCCCGGCCACAGCGTCTCGTTGCCATTGTCCATGATGCCGCGGACGGTCACCATGCCGGTGGTCGAATCCACGGTGTTCTCGACCATCGCGATCTTGCCCTCTTCCGAGCGCTTGTGCCCCGGGATGGTCGCGATCACCCTGGATTCGCCCTTTGCCATGGCATCGCGCAGGTCGGCGAGCGCACGCTGCGGGATCGCGAAGGTGACGTAGACCGGCGCCATCTGGTTGATGGTGGCGAGCGGCTGGGTGTCGGCGGGGCGCACGAAATTGCCGATCTTGACATTGGCGGCGCTGATGCGGCCTGCAAACGGCGCGCGGATGATGGTGTAACTTTTCTGGACGCGGAGATTATCTAGTGCGGACTGATCGGCCTTGATGGTGCCGATCAGGATGTCGGACTGGGTCTTGGCGTTGTCGAGGTTGACCTGGGTGGTCGCGCCTTTGGCGACGAGATCATTGTAGCGGCGAAGATCGCGCTGCGCGCCCTCGAGCTGCGCCCGGTCCCTGGCGAGCACACCTTCGGCCTGTTCGATCTGCGCATCGATTTGCCGTGCGTCCAGCGTGAACAGCAGATCGCCCTCATTGACCCTGCCGCCGTCCTCGAAATGAACGCCGATGATCGTGGTCTCCAGCCGCGACTTCAGCGCCACGCTGGCGATCGGCGTCACGGTTCCAATGGCGTCGACATCGACCGGCACCGACCGGCGCTCTGCCTTCGCGAGGTCGACCGAGACCGCACGCGGCCGCTGCGGCGCCTGCGCGCTCGCGCCACCGCCCACCATCCACGAGGAGCGGGTGGCAAAGGCGGCGACGGCGACGATCCCGATGACGCCCGCAACGAGAATCAAATTTCGTTTCTTCATGGTTCATGCTCGTCTGCCGGCCCACAACGGCCGGGACGATCCAATCCTGCCCCTTACCTGCCCCTCGACGGCGCAATTTGCGCCATTATTTTAAATGGTTATCACAACCGCACGGCAGATGGTATGCCAACGGCGGAAATTGCGACTATAGGTCCCCCTCATGCGCATCGCGACGTGGAACGTCAATTCGATCCGGCAGCGGCTCGAACTCCTTCTCAGCTGGCTGAAGGAGTGCTCGCCCGACATCGTCTGCCTGCAGGAAATCAAATGCACCGACGAAGCTTTCCCGAGGCTGGAGCTTGAATCGCTCGGCTACAATGTGGTGACCCACGGTCAGAAGACCTTCAACGGCGTCGCATTGCTCTCCAAGCTGCCGTTCGACGAGACCAAATCCGGTTTGGCCGGCGACGATGAGGATGCCCATGCCCGCTTCCTCGAAGGCGTCGTCACCCACAAGCACGGCGTGCTCAGAATCGCCTGCCTTTATCTGCCCAATGGCAACCCGGCGAACAGCGATAAATATCCCTACAAACTCAAATGGATGTCGCGGCTTCTTGAGTATTCGCGGGAGCGGCTTAAAGCGGAGGAACCGCTGATCCTGGCCGGCGACTTCAACGTGATCCCGTCGGCGCTCGACGTCTACAACCCGCCGGCCTGGGTGGACGACGCGCTGTTTCGTCCGACCACCCGCGAAGCGTTTCAATCCCTGCTCGGCCTCGGCCTGACGGATGCATTGCGCGCCGTCACCGACGCGCCCGGCCAGTACACCTTCTGGGATTACCAGGCCGGGGCCTGGCAGAAGAACTGGGGCCTGCGGATCGACCACCTCCTGATGTCGCCCCAGGCCAGCGACCGGCTGATCCATGTCGGGGTCGACAGCTACGTCCGCGCCTGGGAAAAACCGTCAGACCATGTTCCGGTCTGGGCCGATCTCGACTTCGAGGCCGCGTAAGAGCTCAACGGCTTGAGCTCAGTCCCGGCGGCCCTGCACCCAGTGCTCGAGCATCTGCAGCGCCATCGCGCGGTCGTCGTCGGAGGCCTTGGCGAACGCGCGGTTATAGCTTTCCTTGATCCACATCTCGTCGGCTGCGGCGCTGTCGCGTGCCAGCGTCAGCCACATCAGGCCGCGGGCCCGCTGCGGCGGCAGCCGGTCGCCGTTGAACAGCATCTGGCCGAGCAGCGCCTGGGCCTGGTGCTGCCCCTTCTGGGCCGCAAGCCCGAGCCAGCGCGCGCCATAGCGGAAATCTTCCCGTGAAGCGTCCGGCGTCTTCAGATAGAGCCGGGCAAGGTCGTACTGGGCGTCGGCGTTCCCGAAATAGGACGCCGCGTAGGAGAACATCTCCCGCGCCCGCTCGGTGTCCGGCTTGATCTTCGAATTCGGGATGCCGTTGAGGTAATATCGTCCCAGCGCGACGAAGGCCTGGGCCACGATCGTCGCCTGCGGCGCCGACGGGCTGTCCTCGGCATGCGCGTTGGCGATGCGGCTGAAATATTCGAACGCGCGCAGATCGTCCTGGGCGACGCCGTCGCCCTCGGCATACATCCGCCCCAGCTTCCACTGGGCGACGGGATGGCCGCCCTCTGCGGCAAATTGCAGCGACGAGAAAGAGGACGTGGAATTGGCCGCATTCGCGGCAGGCGCCGGGACTGCGACCCGCTTCAATCCGCCCCCGGCGCTGGGCTGGGGAGAGACCATCGGGATCGTGGCGTCCGTCGGATTGACCGGAGCGCCGTCGAACGCGAATCCGGGGCTGGCCACCGGAATGGCCCCTAAAATCAACGCAATAATCGTACGCTCAAATGTCCGCATAACACTGTTTCTCGTGCGCGCCACCTGGATGGGTGACCGCGCCATCCACCGCAGGCCCGACCTGCTGGGCATACTTCCACAGCGCACCAGATGTGTGGTTAGTCGCGCGAGGGGCCCATTTGGTCTTGCGTGCGGCGAGCTCGGCGTCGCTCAATTTTACGTTAAGAGTCCCGGCGACGGCGTCGATCTCGATGATATCGCCGTCCTGCAGCAGCGCGATCGGTCCGCCGATAGCGGCCTCCGGTCCGACATGGCCGATGCAGAAGCCTCTGGTGGCGCCCGAGAACCGGCCGTCGGTGATCAGCGCGATCTTGCCGCCCATCCCCTGCCCGGTCAGCGCCGCCGTCGTTGCCAACATCTCCCGCATGCCGGGACCGCCCTTCGGCCCCTCGTAGCGGATGACGATGACCTCGCCTTCCCTGTAGGTCCGCTTCTGGACCGCCTCGAAGGCGTCCTCCTCGTGGTCGAAGCAACGGGCAGGCCCGGTAAACTTCAAATTCGACATGCCCGCGACCTTCACGATCGCTCCTTCCGGCGCAAGATTACCCTTCAAGCCGACGACACCGCCGGTGACGGTGATCGGCTTGTCCGCCGGACGGACAACGTCCTGATGCGGATTCCATTTCACGCTTTTGAGGTTTTCGGCGATCGTTCGGCCCGTCACGGTCAGGCAATCGCCGTGCAGGTAACCGTTATCGAGCAGCGTCTTCATCAGCAGCGGAATGCCGCCAGCTTCAAACATGTCTTTGGCAACATAACGGCCGCCCGGCTTCAAATCAGCGACATACGGAGTCTTTTTGAAGATTTCCGCCACGTCGAACAGATCGAACTTGATGCCGCATTCATTCGCGATTGCCGGCAGGTGCAGGCCAGCATTGGTCGAGCCGCCGGAGGCGGCGACGACGGCCGCAGCGTTCTCCAGGGATTTACGGGTGATGATGTCGCGCGGCCGGATATTCTTGGCGATCAGTTCCATGATCTGCTCGCCGGCAGCGGCGCAGAAGGCGTCGCGGATCTCATAGGGCGCCGGAGCCCCGGCAGAATACGGGAGCGCGAGCCCTATCGCCTCGGACACGGTCGCCATGGTGTTGGCGGTGAACTGCGCGCCACAGGCGCCGGCCGAGGGACAGGCCACGCGCTCGATCTCATCGAGATCGGCATCCGACATGGCGCCGACCGAGTGCTTGCCGACGGCCTCGAACATGTCCTGGACGGTGACCTGCTGGCGGCGGAAATTGCCCGGCAGGATCGAGCCGCCATAGATGAAGATCGAGGGCACGTTGAGACGGACCATCGCCATCATCATGCCCGGCAGCGACTTGTCGCAGCCGGCGAGCCCGACCAGCGCATCGTAGGCGTGGCCGCGCACGGTCAGCTCGACCGAATCGGCGATGCATTCCCGCGACGGCAGCGAGGAGCGCATGCCGTCATGGCCCATGGCGATGCCGTCGGTGACCGTGATGGTGCAGAATTCACGCGGGGTTCCGCCGGCGGAGGCCACGCCCTTCTTCACCGCCTGGGCTTGGCGCATCAGCGAAATATTGCAGGGGGCGGCTTCGTTCCAGCAAGAGGCGACGCCGACGAACGGCTGGTGGATCTGCTCGGTGGTGAGGCCCATGGCATAGAGGTACGAGCGGTGGGGGGCGCGCTCGGGGCCCTCTGTCACGTGGCGGCTCGGCAACCTCTTCTTGATGTTGGTCCTGGCGTCCATCGCGACCCTGTTTCCCCAGCCGTCTCTGTCGTGACCCGGGAAATGGTGGTCTTCCCTTCGCTTCGCGAGTGCCGTGGCTTTAGCTCTACAAACATGATTTCATGCAGGGGTGTGGCTAAAAAGCGGCGCACGCAATAGCCGGCTGATTAAACCGTCAAATCTTAGATAATTGTTGCCTTACAGCAACAAACGTTGCCCTGCAGCAACCATTTGGACGGGCTCCAGGCGTCCAGCGGGCATTTTTGGGGCGCAAAGTCACCCTTGAGCGCCACGCTTGCCGTGCGTTCGGCCTCGATCGGCGCATCCGATTCTCGCGAGCGGTCCTCCGCTCGCGATGCTCTGGTCGCTCGGAGCGCAGGCGCGCCGCGATCAAATTTCAAACCGCGAAGAGCATCGGACTGCGCGTTCTCACGACGCGCTGTGCCCGAGGTTGCATCTCGGCTTCACCCCTCTTCGGCCAAGATTGTCCGCTAAGCCCGCGTCCGTTCGTGGGAAGCATCAGGCAAGGCAAGCGCGATTATCGACACGTGCAAAGTTCCATCGCGATCAATCCGCAAATCCACCGCGTTAAAGTTCCATTCGCTTCAGCGTTTTTCGCGCGCTGTGGCCTAAGCGCGACAGTTGCGAGTCGATGCTGTGATAACCTCAGGTCGCTCAAGCCGCACGGTTTGCGACTTGGTTTGTGTCTAATGGTTCGCAGGGGGACCATGGAATGAACCAGTGCTTACGTTCGCTGTCTTGTCTCCTCACGGTTGGTGTGCTCGCGCTGTTCTCGACGGATGCGCCGGCACGACCGAACAACAAACAAGCACACGTCAAGAAGACGCACGACGCGAAGGCGACGAAGCAGCGTGATGCTGCCATCGGAAAACGCGGACGTGCCAAGCATGCCGATGCGCGCCGCAAGTCGAAGCGATCGAAGGATGCGTCCGCGCAGAAGGAAGCTCCCGCCCCGACCCCGACATTGTCAGGCGATCTCGCACTGGTGAAAGACGCCATCGATCTTGCGCGCAAGGCGAAGACAAGCGAGGCGACCGCCATCAGAGACAAGATCACCGACCCGGCCGGCCAGAAACTTGTCGAGTGGTACATCCTGCGCCATTCGGAGACGACGGCGAATTTCAGCCGCTATGCGGCGTTCATGGCCGACAATCCGGATTGGCCGAGCATGGCGCTATTGCGCCGCAAGGCCGAGGGACGGCTGTGGGAGCAGCGCAGCGATGCAGTCACGGTTCATCGCTTCACCCGCGACCGGCCCACCAGCGCCAAGGGCAAGTTCGCGCTGGCGCGTGTGCTCCTGACCGAAGGCGATCGCGACGGCGCCGAGCGCCTGGTGCGCGACGCCTGGCGCTCGGATGAATTGTCCGAACGGCTGGAGAACGACGCGTATGAGCTGTTCGGCGATCTCCTCACCCCTGAGGACCATCGCGCCCGCATGGACAAGCGCATCGGCGCCAAGGATCTCGCCGACGCCAGGCGCGCGGCGCAGCGGCTTGGCAGCGACGAGCTTGCGATCGTGAAAGCCTGCGGCGCGGTGGCTGCGAAATCGAGCAAGGCGCTCGACCAGCTCAACGATGTCGCCCCTGAGGCTCGCAAGGATCTGGGCTACACGCTTTGCCGCCTGCAATGGCTGCTCGGCCAGAACAGCATCGACGATGCGGCCAGCCTGGTGCTCGCGGCGGCGCCCGAGACCATGGCGCTGCAGGACACTGACCAATGGTGGCGCGAGCGGCGGCTGCTGGCCCGCAAGCTGCTCGATCAAGGCAGGTTCCAGGCCGCGTATGACGTCATTGCGGCCGCCGCTTTGCCGGCCAACGAATATTATCGCGCCGATTTCCACTCCATGTGCGGCTGGATCGCCCTGCGCTATCTCAATGATCCGGTGACGGCGGCGACGCATTTCGCGCGCATCGACGAAGGCGCGGCCAACCCGATCGTGCTGGCGCGCGCGAACTACTGGCGCGGCCGCGCCGCCGAGGCGCTCGGAGAAAAGGACGCGATGCGCGCCAGCTACGAGGCCGCTGCGCGCTATCCGACTGCCTATTACGGGCAGCTTGCGCGCGCCAAGCTGGGCCTTGATGCGATCGAACTGCGTCCGCCCGCGCCTGCTGCCGCCGACGGCGCGGCGGCCACCGACGAGCGCGTGCGCGCCGCCGATATGCTCTACGAGATCGGCGAACGCGACGTGGTGCTGTACTTCGCCGCCGATCTCGGCGAGCAGAGCACGGATGTTCCCGTGCTTAGCGCGCTCGGCGAGCTCACCGCCCGCCGCAACGATGCGGCCGCCATGATGCAGCTGGGCAAGTTCGCGCTCGGACGCGGCCTTGCGCTCGATCACTACGCCTTCCCGACCATCGGGATTCCCAGACATACCCAGGTCGCGCCCGAGATCGAACGCGGTATGATCTATTCGGTGGCACGGACCGAAAGCGCGTTCGACCAGCGCGACAAGTCGCCGGCCAATGCCGTCGGTCTGATGCAGGTGACGCCGGAAGCCGGCCGCGATACCGCCAAGCGCTTCGGCGTGACGTATGACTGGGACCGGATGGTTTCCGATCCCGTCTACAACACGCAGATGGGTGCGGCCGAGCTCAGCGCGCTGATCGCAGACTACAAGGGCTGTCACATCATGGTGTTCGCCGGCTACAACGCCGGTCGCGGCCGGGTCCGCGACTGGGTCAAAGCCTATGGCGACCCGCGCGATCCGAACGTAGATCCGGTCGATTGGGTCGAGCGCATTCCGATCTCCGAGACACGCAACTATGTGCAGCGCGTGATGGAGAACCTGCAGGTGTACCGCGTGCGGTTCGAGAGCGGCACGGCGGCGATGGCGACGAAGAGCGATCAGCGCGTAGTCACGCAGGAGGTCAATGCGGCCGCGCCGGCTTCGGCTGCTTCGCAGTGAATCGTGCAGACGCGTAGTACCCTATCTCCCCTCATGGTGAGGAGCGCGCAGCGCGTCTCCGGACAATGCTTCGCATCGCCTTGAGAACCATGAGGCCCCACTCTCGCCCGCGGCCATCCTTCGAGACGGCCGCTTCGCGGCCTCCTCATCAGGTGAGGACCTGACGTGTGGCCTTCCCTTGAGCTCCGTAGCCCGGGTGGAGCGCCAGCGTAACCCGGGGCCGTGCGCAGATGTGGATAGAGATGTCCCGGGTTGCGGTTCGCTTCACCCGGGCTACGCCCCACAATCTCAATCCACCTTCACGTTGGCGGCTTTGATCATCGGCCACCATTTTGCGATCTCGGCTCTCTGCCAGGCGCCGAGGGCATCAGGGGTAAGTTGATCCTTTGGCGGCATGCGCAGGCCGAGGTTTTCGAGCTGTTTTACAACCGCGGGATCGTTCAACGCCTCGACGGCGGCGGCGTTGAGCTTGGCTGTGATCTCCTTCGGCGTGCCCTTGGGCACCCAGAGGCCGGACCACAGCGTCATATGGAATCCCGGCAGGCCGGCTTCGTCGGTGGTCGGAACGTCGGGCGCGGACGCGACGCGCTTGTCGTCGGTGACAGCATAGGCGCGGATGTTGCCGCCGCGAACTTGGTTGATCGAGTTGGAGGTCTGGTCGATCATGATGTCGATCTGGCCGGCGACAAGGTCGTTGAGCGCGGGCGCGGTGCCGCGATAGGGCACATATTGCAGCTTGATGCCGGAAATGTTCTCGAAATAGAGCCCGGCGATGTGGCTGCCGGAACCGGCGCCCGCGGTGCCCGCTGTAGGCGGCGACGGGCGCGACTTCAGCCAGGCCAGCAGCTCGCTCAGCGATTTCGCGGGAATCGCATTCTTGCTGACGATGATCATCGGATTGCTCGGTAGCAACACCACCGGATCGAGATCGGCGACGAGGTCATAGCCGAGCTTGTAGACGGCACCGTTTGCGACGTGGGTGCCGAGATGACCGAACGAGATGGTGTAGCCGTCCGCCGGTGAGCGCACCGCGCGGCCGACGCCGATCGAGCCGCCCGCCCCTGTCACGTTCTCGATCAGCAAGGATTCGCCAAGCGATGTCTTCATCCGCTCGGCGAGGATGCGCGCCATCGCATCGGACGGCCCGCCGGCGGAGAACGGCACGATGATGGTGATCGGATGCGACGGATAGGTCTGCGCCACGGCGGCGCCGGAACATATCAGCAGTGCCGCCAACGCGGCCCAAATTGCCTTGCGCATCATCTCCTCCAACTCTCGTCATTGCGAGGAGCGATAGCGACGAAGCAATCCAATGCCGTCCTATGGGTTGCTTCGCTGCGCTCGCAATGACCGTTTAGAACTGAGCAAAGTCGATCGGCTTGAAGCGATCGAGCGTACGCGTAACCGGCGGCAGCGGATACTTGAGGCCTGTCGCGCAATTGAACAGCATCACGCGATCGGTTTTCGTGATCCGCCCGTCGGCGAGGCTCTGCTTGTAGGCCGCATAGGTGGCCGCGCCCTCGGGGCACAGCAACAGCCCCTCCTCGCGTGCGACCTCGTTCAGCGCGGCAGAAATCTTCTCGTCATCAACCGCAATGGCGAAACCTTTGCTCTCGCGGACCGCGCGCAGGATCAAGAAATCTCCGATCGCCTGCGGCACGCGAATCCCTGACGCAATGGTGTGCGCATCCTCCCAGCGCGTCGCATGCTCGGTGCCCGCTTCAAAGGCACGCACCATCGGGGCACAGCCGGAGGCCTGCACGGCGACCATGCGCGGGCGCTTCTTGCCGATGAAGCCGATCGCCTCGAGTTCGGCAAAGGCCTTCCACATGCCGATCAGGCCGGTGCCGCCACCGGTCGGATAGAAGATCACGTCGGGCACGTCCCAGCCGAGCTGCTCGGCGAGTTCGAGGCCCATCGTCTTCTTGCCTTCGATCCGGTACGGCTCCTTCAAAGTCGACGTATCGAACCAGCCGACCTTGGCCTTGCCCTCGCCGACGATCTTGCCGCAATCGTCGATCAGGCCGTTGACGCGGTAGACCGTCGCGCCCTGCAGCTCGATCTCGCTGACATTCACTTCCGGCGTATCGGCCGGGCAGAAGATCGTGGTCTTGATGCCGCACGCGGTTGCATAGGCGGCGAGCGCGGCACCGGCATTGCCGTTGGTCGGCATCGCCATGTGCTTGATGCCGAGCGCCTTGCCCATCGACACCGCCATCACTAGGCCGCGCGCCTTGAACGAGCCGGTCGGCAGCCGTCCCTCGTCCTTCACGATGATCTCGCCGCCGCCGAGTCTGGCGCCGAGTTTCGGCAGCCGGATCAGCGGCGTCGTCACCTCGCCGAGACTGACGATGTCCTTGCATTCGCGCACCGGCAACAGTTCGCGATAGCGCCACATGTCGGCGGGACGCTCTTTCAGCGCATCCTTGCTCAGCATCTTCTTCACGCCATCGAGGTCGTAGCGCACGAGAAGCGGCTTGCCCGCCTTGGAGAGGTTGTGCACTTGGTCGGCGGGATAGTGATCCCCCTCCATCGCGCATTCGAGATGGGTGACGAAGGTCGGGCGTTCGATGGTGAGGTTGTCGTTGTCTTTCACGGCTCGCCGTCCCTCTCGTTACATGTTGAGGACGCGCCCATAGGCGTCCAGCACCGCTTCCTTCATCATCTCCGACAGCGTCGGATGCGGGAAGATCGTGTGCATCAGCTCTTCTTCTGTGGTCTCGAGGTTCATCGCGATCACATAGCCCTGGATCAGTTCGGTGACTTCAGCCCCGACCATGTGCGCGCCGAGAAGCTGACCGGTCTTCTTGTCGAAGATCACCTTGACCATGCCCTGGTCCTCGCCGAGCGCGATCGCCTTGCCGTTGCCGACGAAGGGGAAGCGTCCGACACGGATCTCGCGTCCGGCTTCCTTGGCCTTGGCCTCGGTCATGCCGACGGAGGCCACCTGCGGATAGCAATAGGTGCAGCCGGGGATCATGTTCTTGTCCATCGGGTGCGGATGCAGGCCCTTGATCGCCTCGACGCAGATGATGCCCTCATGCTCGGCCTTGTGCGCGAGCATCGGGGGGCCGGCGACGTCGCCGATCGCATAGATGCCGGGGACATTGGTCCGGCAGAAGCCGTCGATGGCGATGATGCCGCGCTCCGCCTTCACGCCAAGCTTCTCCAGCCCGATGCCCTCGACATTGCCGATCACACCGACGGCGGAGATCACGCGGTCGAATTCGATGGTCTGCGGCTTGCCCTTGCCATCGTCAATGGTCGCGACCACGCTATCACTCTTCTTGTCGAGCTTGGTCACCTTGGTATTCGCCAGGATCTTGATGCCCTGCTTCTCGAACGCCTTGTGCGCGAATTTCGCGATCTCGGCGTCCTCGACCGGGAGGATCTGCGGCAGCACCTCGACGACCGTCACCTCCGCGCCGAGCGTGCGGTAGAACGAGGCGAACTCGATGCCGATCGCGCCGGAGCCGATCACCAGAAGCGATTTCGGCATCTTGTCCGGCACCATCGCCTCGAAATAGGTCCAGACCAGTTTCTTGTCGGGCTCGAGTCCCGGCAGCACCCGCGGCCGCGCGCCGGTCGCGATGATGATGTGCTTGGCCTGATAGCTGCCTTCGCCGAGCGCCCCCCTCGGCGCTTCCACGGAGGACTTCTTGACTGTCAGCTTGCCCGGCGCATCGATCGTCGCTTCGCCCCAGATCGTCGTGACCTTGTTCTTGCGGAACAGGAAGCCCACGCCCTCATTCAGCCGCTTCACCACGTTGCGCGAGCGCTGCACCACCGCCTTCGGATCGAACGAGATGTTCTCCGCCGACAGGCCGTAGTCCTTAGCGTGCTGCATCAGATGATAGACCTCCGCCGAGCGCAAAAGCGCCTTGGTCGGGATGCAGCCCCAATTGTTGCAGATGCCGCCGAGATAGGCCTTTTCCACCACCGCGGTCTTGAAACCGAGCTGCGCCGCGCGGATCGCGGTGACGTAGCCGCCGGGGCCGGCGCCGATGATGATAACGTCGAAGGAAGTGTCAGCCATCACAAATCCGATCCAGCGAGAGCAACCAGAAATCCGGTCCAACCAAGCGCAAGCAGCCCGGCGCCGCCGAGCATGATCCGGAACTGGGTCGTCGATGCCAGATCACGCGCGCGGACGATCAGCGCCGCAACCGCCAGCGCTATTGCAAGAACATAGGGACCATAGAGCAATGCGTTAGACGTCACGCATCACACCATCATCATGACGGGGTTTTCGATGAGCTGCTTGAAGGCGCCGATCAGCTCGGCGCCGAGCGCGCCGTCGATCGCGCGATGGTCGCAGGAGAGCGTCACGCTCATGATGCTGGCGATCTCGATCTTGCCGTTCCGCACCACCGGCCGCTCCTCGCTGGTGCCGACGGCCAGGATCGTCGCATGCGGCGGGTTGATCACGGCGGTGAAGTGGTTGATGCCGTACATGCCGAGGTTGGAGACGGCGGTGGTGCCGCCCTGATACTCTTCCGGCTTCAGCTTGCGCGCACGGGCGCGGGCGGCGAAATCCTTCATCTCGCCTGATATCACCGACAGCGTCTTGGTCTCCGCTTTCCGGATGATCGGGGTGATCAGGCCGCCTGGCATCGCCACCGCCACGCCGACGTCGGAATGCTTGTGCCTGACCATGCCGCCTTCGGTCCAGCTCACATTGCAGTTCGGGATCTTCTGCAGCGCGACCGCCATCGCCTTGATCACGAAGTCGTTCACCGAGAGTTTGTAGAGCGGCTTCTTGTCGGCGTCCTTTGGTGCTGCGGCATTGATCTCCTCGCGGGCGGCGAGCAGTTTTCCGATATCGCAGTCGATCGTCAGATAGAAATGCGGGATCTGCTGGATCGATGCGGTCAGCCGCTGCGCGATGGTGCGGCGCATGCCATCATGCGGCACGACCTCATACGAACCCGGCTCGAACAGCGCGAGGATCTGCTGGTCCGACATTGACGGCGCGATCGACGGCGTCGTGGCGGGCGCGGCCGGCGGCGCCTTCAGGCCCTTGCCGGACTTCGCCTCCTCGACGTCGCGCGCGATGATGCGGCCGTGCGGACCGCTGCCGTTGATCCGCCCCAGCTCGATGCCGGCTCCCTTGGCGAGACGCCGTGCCAGCGGTGACGAGAAGATGCGAGCTTGCCCGTTGCCCTGGGGCGCCGGCGCGGCGGCTTGCGGCGCGGGTGCCGGGGCTGCCGCAGGCGCCGCGGCTTTCGGTGCCGGCGCTGGTTGGGCGGGGGCCGGCGCAGGCGCCGGTGCCGCGGCGGTCTTGGCAGCAGGCGCTTCAGCGGCCTTCGGAGGCGCAGCTCCCGCGCCGCTCGCGGCCGCCTTCACGTCTTCGCCGTCACCAGCGAGCACCGCGATCACGTCGTTGACCGCGACGTCCTGCGTGCCTTCGGGCACCAGGATCTTGGCGATGGTGCCCTCGTCGACCGCCTCGACTTCCATTGTCGCCTTGTCGGTCTCGATCTCCGCGATCACGTCGCCGGACTTGACCTTGTCACCCTCCTTCTTGAGCCACTTGGCCAGATTGCCCTTCTCCATGGTAGGCGACAGCGCGGGCATCAGGATGTTGATGGGCATGGTGACCTCACAAAGCTAACTTTTGCATGGCGGCTCCCGTCGGATGAGGAAGCCAGCCGGACTCGTCTGAGCGGCGGCACGGGCGCAAGACGCCTCAATTGCCGATATCGCCCTGCCAGATACGCTCGTTGGCGGGGTCCGAGCGCCAGTTCTTCATCATGTTGACGGAGCGATCATCGGCGAGATCGATGAAGGGAATACCGAACTGCGTCAGGATGTCCTTGCTGCCCGGGAACGTCACGGATTCCCCGATCACCAGCAGCTTCAGCTTGAACAGACCGATCGCACCGGCGCACATCGAGCAAGGCGACAGCGTCGTGTACATGACGGTGTCGTGGAACGAGATCAGACCGGCATCGCGCAGGCAGGACATCTCGCCATGCAGGATCACGTTCTTCTCCTGCATCCGGCGGTTATGGCCACGTGCGATGACCTTGTTGTCGCGCGTCAGCACCGCGCCGATCGGCAAGCCGCCCTCGGAGATGCCGATCTCCGCCTCGCGGATCGCTTCCGCCATGAAGTCGTAGTGATATTGCTCGATGCTCACGATCAATGCCCCTGTTTCGATCGCGGCGTGGTGCTGCCCGGATCGGTCGGCCGCGCGACCTCAGCTTGAAACATGTCGATGATGCGGGCGAGCGCCTCTTCCTCGGTATACTCGCTCTCGCGCGCATAGGCGCGTGCGGCATGGCGGGCGATGTCGACCAGCATCAGGCCCCACGTGTCCGGCTCCTCGAAGGCGCGCTGGAAGGCGATGGAAAGCCCGCCGTCGACAACGAAGGCGCGCAGCACCTCGATTGCATCATCGCGACCGATCACGTCAGGCGGCAACGGCTGTTCCTGCGGGCCCGCCATGCGTCACCGGTAACAAACGGCCTTGGCGGCTTGCACCACCTCGGCGACCGAAGGTAACGCCATCTTCTCCAGATTGGCTGCATAGGGCATCGGCACGTCCTTGCCGGAGACGCGCGCAACCGGCGCATCGAGATAATCGAAAGCGTGCTCCATGATGCGGGCGGCGATCTCGGCGCCGACGCCGCTCTGCTGCCAGCCCTCCTCGACCGTCACCGCGCGACCGGTCTTCTTGACGGACTCGACGATGGTCTCGGTGTCCATCGGGCGCAGCGTGCGCAGATCGACCACTTCGGCCTCGATGCCTTCCTTGGCGAGTTCGTCAGCCGCTTTCAGCGAATAGGTCATGCCGTTGGACCATGAGATGATCGTGACGTGCTGGCCCTTGCGTGCGATGCGCGCCTTGCCGATCGGCACGATGTAGTCGTCGAGCTTCGGCACCTCGCCGGAATGGCCATACAGCACTTCATTCTCGAGGAAGATCACCGGGTTCGGATCGCGGATCGCTGATTTCAGCAGGCCCTTGTAGTCGGCGGCCGAGAACGGCGCGACCACCTTCAGGCCCGGGATGTGCGAGTACCAGGACGAATAGTCCTGGCTGTGCTGAGCAGCGACGCGGGCGGCGGCGCCGTTCGGCCCGCGGAACACGATCGAGCAGCCCATCTGGCCACCCGACATATAGAGCGTCTTGGCGGCGGAGTTGATGAGCTGGTCCATCGCCTGCATGGCGAAGTTGAAGGTCATGAACTCGACGATCGGCTTCAGCCCCGCCATCGCCGCGCCGATGCCGATGCCGGCAAAGCCATGCTCGGTGATCGGCGTATCGATCACCCGCCGCGCACCGAATTCCTGCAGCAGCCCCTGGCTCACCTTGTAGGCGCCCTGATATTCGGCGACCTCCTCGCCCATCAGGAAAACATCCGGATCGCGCCGCATCTCCTCGGCCATCGCATCGCGCAAGGCTTCGCGGATGGTCTGCGTGATCATCTCGGTGCCGGCGGGCACCTCCGGCTCGGGTTCGCTGACAGACGTCGGCGCGGCCGGTGCTTTCTCTTCAGCCTTGGGCGCAGGCGCCTCGGTCCTGGCCTGCGCGGGAGGTGCGGACTCCGCCGCCTTCTCCTGCTTTGCCGGGCTGGTTGCCTTGGCGAGATCGGCGGCGCTCTCGCCGTCGGCCAGGATAGTCGCGATCGGCGTATTGACGGCGACGTCGGCGGTGCCTTCCGGGATCAGGATCTGGCCAAGTGTGCCCTCATCGGTCGCCTCGACTTCCATCGTGGCTTTGTCGGTCTCGATCTCGGCGATGACGTCGCCCGACTTGATCGGCTCGCCTTCCTTTTTCAGCCATTTGGCGAGGTTGCCCTTCTCCATCGTGGGCGACAGCGCAGGCATGAGAACTTGAATGGGCATATCGGCTCCCGGATCACTCTTTCGTTTTCAGTCTGCGCTTAGCGGTAGACGTCGGTGTAGAGCTCGGACGGATCGGGCTCGGGATCGTGCTGGGCGAAGTCGGCGGCGCCATTGACGATGTCGCGCACCTTGGCGTCGATCGACTTCAGATCCTGCTCGCTGACGTCGGCGGCGAGCAGCCGATTGCGTACCTGCTCGATCGGATCGTGGTCATGGCGGACCTTTTCCACCTCCTCGCGGGTCCGGTACTTGGCCGGATCGGACATCGAGTGGCCGCGGTAGCGGTAGGTCTGCATCTCCAGGATATAGGGCCCCTTGCCGGCGCGGCACCAGGCAACCGCCTCGTCGCCGGCGGCCTTCACCGCGCGCACGTCCATGCCGTCGACCTGGCGGCCCGGGATGTTGAAGGAGGCGCCGCGCTTGGAGAAATCGGTCTGCGCCGAGGAGCGCGCCACCGAGGTGCCCATGGCATAGCGATTGTTCTCAATGATGTAGACCACCGGCAGCTTCCACAGCTCGGCCATGTTGAAGCTTTCATAGACCTGGCCCTGGTTGGCGGCGCCGTCGCCGAAATAGGCCAGGCTCACGAAATCGTTCTCGCGGTAGCGGTTGGCGAAGGCGAGACCGGTGCCGAGCGAGACCTGGGCGCCGACGATGCCGTGGCCGCCGTAGAAGTGCTCGGCCACGCTGAACATGTGCATGGAGCCGCCCTTGCCCTTGGAATAGCCGCCGCGGCGTCCGGTCAGCTCGGCCATCACGCCCCTGGGATCCATGCCGCAGGCCAGCATGTGCCCGTGGTCCCGGTACCCGGTTATGACCTGGTCACCCTTCTTCAGGGTCATCTGCATGCCCACGACGACGGCTTCCTGGCCGATATAGAGATGGCAGAAGCCGCCGATCGCGCCCATGCCGTAGAGCTGGCCGGCCTTCTCCTCGAAGCGGCGAATCAGGAGCATGTCGCGCAGCGCGCGCAGTTCCTGCTCTTTGGTGAATTCCAGTGGGGAGCCGGAGCCATTCCCCTTCTCCTGCCCTGAGTCCTTTGTGACGCTTTTCTTGGGTGCGGCCATGGCATTTCCGGATGAGAGGGGGAGGACGATTTGGCCCTCTCTATCCCAACTCAAACGGCCGTGGAAGGATTGCGTGCGCCGGATGGAATAATGCTATGCCGCAGTGCAGCGCAGATCAAAATATTGCTATCGAATAATGCGGTCGTTCGGAATTTCATTGCGCGACGACGGCGCGACGGACATCGCGCCGTCGTCACGATTATCTATCAGAAAAATCCCAGCTTCTTCGGGCTGTAGCTGACCAACAGATTCTTGGTCTGCTGATAGTGGTCGAGCATCATCTTGTGGGTCTCGCGGCCGATGCCCGACTGCTTGTAGCCGCCGAACGCCGCGTGCGCCGGATAGGCGTGGTAGCAATTGGTCCAGACGCGTCCGGCCTGGATCGCCCGCCCAAAGCGATAGCAGCGGTTGGCATCGCGGCTCCAGACGCCGGCGCCGAGGCCGTAGAGCGTGTCGTTGGCGATGGCGAGCGCCTCGTCATCGGTCTTGAACGTGGTCACCGACACCACTGGGCCGAATATCTCCTCCTGGAAGATCCGCATCCGGTTGTTGCCCTCGAACACGGTGGGCTGGACGTAGAAGCCACCTTCGAGATCGCCACCAAGCCGGGCGCGGGCACCGCCGGTCAGGAGCCTGGCGCCCTCCTTCTGGCCGATGTCGATATAGGAAAGGATTTTCTCCAATTGCTCGTTCGAAGCCTGCGCACCGATCATGGTGGCGGGGTTGCGCGGATCGCCCTGCTGGATCGCGGAGACGCGCTTCAGTGCCTTCTCCATGAAGCGCTCATAGATCTGTTCCTGCACCAAGGCCCGGCTCGGACAGGTGCAGACCTCGCCCTGGTTCAGCGCGAACATCACGAAGCCCTCGATCGCCTTGTCGAGGAAATCATCGTCTTCCGCCGCCACGTCCTTGAAGAAGATGTTCGGCGACTTGCCGCCGAGCTCCAGCGTGACCGGGATCAGGTTCTGGCTGGCGTATTGCATGATCAGCCGGCCGGTCGTGGTCTCGCCGGTGAAGGCGATCTTGGCGATCCGCGGGCTCGACGCCAGCGGCTTGCCGGCCTCGAGCCCGAAGCCGTTGACGATGTTGAGGACGCCGGGCGGCAGCAGATCGGCGACCAGCTCGATCCAGACCATGATCGAGGCCGGTGTCTGCTCGGCGGGCTTCAGCACCACGCAATTGCCGGCGGCGAGCGCCGGGGCCAGTTTCCAGCACGCCATCAGCAGCGGAAAATTCCACGGGATGATCTGGCCGACCACGCCGAGCGGCTCGTGAAAATGATAGGCCACCGTGTCGTGATCGATCTCGGCGAGGCTCCCCTCCTGCGCCCGCACGACGCCGGCGAAGTAGCGGAAATGATCGATCGCAAGCGGCACGTCGGCGGCGCGAGTCTCGCGGATCGGCTTGCCGTTGTCCCAAGTCTCGGCGATCGCGAGCCGCTCGAGGTTCTCCTCCATGCGGTCGGCGATCCGGTTGAGAATGTTGGCGCGCTCGACGACGCTATGCCGTCCCCAGGCGTCCTTGGCGGCATGTGCCGCATCCAGCGCGAGCTCGATGTCCTGCGCATCCGAGCGCGCGATCTTGCAGACCACCTGGCCGGTCACCGGCGAGGCATTGTCGAAATACTTGCCCGCGCGCGGCGCGACCCACTGGCCACCGATGAAATTGTCATAGCGCTCCGCAAAGGGGTTCGTCGATGTCGTGAGGAATTCAGGCTTGTTCATGCTTCACTCCCGCTATGTGTTGATTGCTGGACATCGCGGTGCTTGCGACGTCGCCAAAACCATGTCGGGAGGCTTGAAGAATGTCAGCCGGGCGAGGCCAGATCGCGGCGCCGACCTGTCGCAGAACTGCGACACAAGCCGCCAGCGACAGCGGATTGCGGTCAGTGCGCCTTGAGGCCGAAGCGCTTCAGCTTGCGGTGCAGGGTGGCGCGGCTGACGCCGAGCGCTTTCGCCGCCGCCGAGACATTGCCATGCGCACGTGCCAGCGCCCGCTGCAGCGCCGCGCGCTCCGCATCGCCGAGATGCTCGCAGCCCCCTTCCCGGCCGCCGAGCAAGTCCACCGCCGGAATCGGCCGCAGCGTACGGTCGGGCGCGAGGCCGAGAGCCAGCCGCGCCGAACGCGTGGCGCCGATCACGAGGTCGTCGCGGTCGATTGCGAGCAAGCCGCCACCATGCGCCTCGGTCGGCGAGGTCAGCACGATCCGCGCATTGGCAAAGGCGCTGCGGAACAGCTCGGCCTCGATCCGCCGCGCCGCCTCGCCGGCCGCGAGCGCAATCAGGTTTGCGAACGCATCGGTGCGGTCGGCACGGCAGGAGGAGACATCGAGCACGCCGGCGAGCCGTGCATGCTCGTCATAGATCGGCGCCGCGGTGCAGCTCAAAAGCGTGTTGCGGGTGAAGAAATGCTGGTCGCGGTCGATGGTCAGGACACGCTGCTCGACCAGGCAGGTGCCGATGCCATTGGTGCCCTCGTGCTCTTCGTTCCAGATCGCACCGGTCCACAGGCCCCACGCCTCGAAGGTGGAATCGTCTGCCGCGTTGCCGCGCCGCTCCAGCGGAATGCCATCGCGATCGGCGAGCAGCACGCAGCAGCCTGCGGCACCCACCGCCTGGTACAGCCGATCCATGCCGGCCTGTGCGGCGCGCAGCAGCAGCGCGACGCGCTCCCGTGCCTCTCGGAACTCGGCCTCGGTGAGACGCTGCGGCGGCCGCGTTCCGGCGGGATCAAGCTGGTGCAACCGGGAAGAGCGGCGCCATGAGGCCACGAGCGCGGATCGCGCGGCCTGGCCGGATTCGATCGCGGCCTCGACGCGGGCCGCGTGATGAGCGAGCTTAAGCTCCTTCATCCCGCTGACACTCCCTCCCTTGACCCATTGTTAGGGCACGCGGACCATGCCTCCCTTGACCTTCGTCAAAGTCAGTCACGGTAGGAGCTGGACCGCCATCGCGGAGCTCGCTGGCGTTTGACGCGTTCTTATTACCCCAACGGGGCGCACTGCGCTCTAAAACGCTTCTAATACCTTATGGCAATTGGGACGGCCCGACAATCAGTTCGGCCGGCTGGTCCGCACCAGGTCGCGCGGGTTGGCGTAGTCGAGCTGGTAGCGGGCGCGCTCGTCCAGCATGTCAGGGTCGAGGCTCTCGGAACGGAGCAAGGAGACGCGCTGCTCGCCTTCGGCGCGCTCCCTCTTCAATCGCGCCAGTTCGGAGGTCAGCGCGATGATCTCCTGGTCGAGCTCCTGTCGCGCGTTCAAGCCGTATTTGCCGGTATAGGCGTTGACGCCGAAATAGCCGATCATCAGGGCCGCCATCGTGTAGAGGGCGAGCCCGGTCAGGATCGATTTGAGGCGCGTGCGGGAGACCATGCCGCCAGCTTGAGACGCCGCGGTTAATGGTTTCCTAAAGCCTTTGTTTTGCGCCTATTCTTTTCGCAAAACCGGCGGCCATTTTTGCGGAATAGGCGCTATTTGTTGTGCTTCTCGACGTGGGCTGCGAATGCGTCGATGTACTGCTGCAACACCGGCCGCAGCGACTCCTTGGTGAGCTCGCCATTGGCGTCGAAGGCGTCGCCGATCCCGTTCAGATAGATCTCCGGCTGCTGCAGGATCGGACCCGTAATCCCCGGCAGGATGTTCTGCAGGTGCTTGGCGGCCGACACGCCGCCGAGCGGCCCCGGCGAATTGCTGACGATGCCGACCGGCTTGCCGTTGAACGAGCTCTTGCCATAGGGCCGCGAGCCGACGTCGATGGCGTTCTTCAACACGCCCGGGATCGAACGGTTGTATTCCGGCGTCACGAACAGGATGCCGTTCGACTGCTGCAGCTTCTCCCGGAACGACAGCCAGTCGGCCGGCGGGTTGGCCTCCAGGTCCTGGTTGAAGAAGGAAATGCCCTGCGGGGTGATGACGTCGAGCTTCAGCGAGGACGGCGCGAGCTTTGCCAGCGCCTTTGCAATCTTCAGCGAGAAGCTTTCCTTGCGCAGGCTGCCTGCGATGGTCACGACGGTGTAGGCCATTTGGGTTCCCTTCGATGGACGAGTTCAAGGGCGACTTAAGCCGCCGCGCGGAAAAGAATGCAAGTGCATGGAACATGCAATTGCGGAAACACAGCGTTCGCGGAAGTGAGCCTAGCCGCGCTTTACCAATCCCGCGGCGTCGTCCCTGCGAAAGCAGGAACCCATAACCACAGGGAGTTGTCGTTGCGCGAGCAAGCCGTTGCAGTGGAGCACATCACAAAGGCCTGTGGTTATGGGTCCCGGGTCAAGCCCGGGACGACGTGGGGGAGAGGCTCTCACCCCTTGTTCGGATTGATCAGGAATTTCTCGCCGGTGGCGCGCTTGGCATAAACGGCGATGTTGGCAAGCGACAGCGCTTCCTGCAGCGACACCACTTGCGTGTAATGGCTTGCGAAGGTGGTCTTGAGTTCGTTGACCACGCGCTGGCGCAACCTCGCGAAATCCGCTGGCGGCAGCTTCTGCAGGAAGTAGGTCAGGAGCCAGCCGCCGACGCCCCAGGCCATGCCGAAGCCGCGCGGCAGTTCGATCGGGCCGGTGTCGAGACTGCCATAGATATAGATCTGCTTGTGCACGGCCGAGCCGTAGCGGCTGTATTCCTTGGCGGTCCTGTTGATCGCGACTTCCATCGCGTTGAGGATCTGGCCGGCGAGCCTGCCGCCGCCGATCGCATCGAAGGCGATGGTGGCGCCGGTCTCGACCAGGGCGTTGGTGAGATCGTCGACGAATGTCGGCGCGGCGGAATCGACGACGTGCTTGGCGCCGATCTTGTGAAGGATGTCGGCCTGCGCCTTGCTGCGCACGATGTTGACCAGGGGAATGCCGTCCTTGAGGCAGATCTTGTTCAGCATCTGGCCGAGATTGGAGGCCGCCGCCGTATGCACCAGCGCCTTGTGGCCCTCGCGCCGCATGGTCTCGGTCATGCCAAGCGCGGTCAGCGGATTGACGAAGCAGGAGGCGCCTTCGGCGGGCGTGGTGCCCTCGGGCAGTACCAGCGCCTCCCTCGCCCGCGCCACGCGATACTGCGCATACATGGCGCCGCCGAGCAGCGCGACCGTCTTGCCGAGCAGCGCCTTCGCTGCATCAGACGATCCGGTCTTCACCACCACGCCGGCGCCCTCATTGCCGACCGGCATCGACTGATCGAGCCGCGCCGCGAGCCCGCCAAGCGCTGCCTGCGGCACCTTCGCGGCAATGACAGGAGATTCCTTGGTGCCGGACGCCTTGGCGGTCGAGAGGTCCGCAGGGCCGATCAGGAGGCCGAGATCGGAGGGGTTGATCGGCGTCGCCTCGACCCGGACCACGATCTCGTCGGGACCCGGCTCGGGGACCGGCACTTCCACCAGCGAGATTTCGAGTTCGCCACTCTTCTTGATCAGTGAACGGAGCTGAAGTCCAGTCTTGCCGTCGGATGCCATCCGTACCCCTCCCTTGCTTGTTGTCAGGCCGCCCTCAGTTAGGTGGAGCGGCCGGGACAAACAAGGGTTGAAAGCGTCGCTTCGGGGTGGCACCCGGCCCGCGAGCGCGCAGACGATGTCCTCGTGTGCGCGTGGTGGGCGTTATGCCAGCGCCTTGAACGCCGCCCTGCCCGCGTACTTCGCCTGCTTGCCGAGCTGCTGCTCGATGCGCAAGAGCTGATTGTATTTCGCCGTGCGGTCGGAGCGCGCCAACGAACCGGTCTTGATCTGTCCGCAGTTGGTCGCGACCGCGAGGTCGGCGATGGTGGAATCTTCCGTCTCGCCGGAACGGTGCGACATCACCGAGGTGTAGCCGGCCTTGCTTGCCATCTCGACGGCCGCGAGCGTCTCCGTGAGCGTGCCGATCTGGTTCACCTTGATCAGGATCGAATTGGCGCGGCCGCTTCGGATGCCGTCGGCAAGTCGCGTCACATTGGTGACGAACAGATCATCGCCGACGAGCTGGCACTTGCCGCCGATCAGATCGGTCAGTTCCTTCCAGCCCTCCATGTCGTCTTCGGACATGCCGTCCTCGATGGTGACGATCGGATAACGCGAGACGAGATCGGCGAGATATTTGGCCTGCTCGGAGCGGGAGCGCGTCTTGTTCTCGCCGCCATAGACATATTTGCCGTCCTTGAAGAATTCAGTGGAGGCACAGTCGAGCCCGAGCATCACGTTGTCGCCGGCCTTGTAGCCGGCCTTGCCGATCGCATTGACGATGAAGTCGAGGGCGGCGTCCGCGGTCGGCAGGTTCGGCGCAAAGCCGCCTTCGTCGCCGACATTGGTGTTGTGGCCGGCCTTCTTCAATTCGCCGCGCAGTGTGTGGAAGATTTCCGAGCCGCAGCGCAGCGCGTCGGCGAAGGTTTCCGCGCCGACCGGCAGGATCATGAACTCCTGGAAGTCGATCGGATTGTCCGCATGCACGCCGCCATTGATGATGTTCATCATCGGCACCGGCAGCGTTCGCGCCGAGGTGCCGCCGACATAGCGATAGAGCGGCATGTCGAAGGATTCAGCGGCCGCCTTGGCGCAGGCGAGCGAGACGCCGAGAATGGCATTGGCTCCGAGCCGGCTCTTGTTCGGCGTGCCATCGAGGTCGATCATGATCTGATCGATGCGGACCTGGTCCTCGACCGCATGGTCGCTGAGCGCCTCGAAGATCTCGCCGTTGACGGCTCCGACCGCCTTCTGCACGCCCTTGCCGAGATACCGCGCCTTGTCGCCGTCGCGCAGCTCGACGGCCTCGTGTGCGCCGGTGGAGGCGCCCGACGGCACCGCGGCGCGGCCGATCGCACCGTCCTCCAGCACCACATCGACCTCGACCGTGGGATTGCCGCGGCTATCGAGAATTTCGCGGCCGATGATGTCGACGATGGCAGTCATGAGAACCTCTTCTGCAGGGTATGCGGGGATCGGTTGGCGCTGCTTCTACAGCAAGGCTTCCGGTCAGAAAAGACCGGTTCCTTCGCGTGACCTTGCCGACACAATTGGCTATTACCGCGGCAACGGAGATCGTCATGTCGAAAAAGCCCGGGAAACCGCAATTGCCATCCGACCTGCAGCTTGGCCGCGCCGTGGAATGGCCGCATACGCCGGAGGAAGCCAAGCTCGATCGTGTTCCCAACCCGCAGGCAGGCACCGACTATCTGGTGCGGTTCGCCGTGCCGGAATTCACGTCGATCTGCCCGGTAACGGGCCAGCCGGATTTCGCGCATCTCGTCATCGACTACGTGCCGAACCGCTGGCTGCTGGAGTCAAAATCGCTCAAGCTCTATGCTGCGAGCTTCCGCAACCATGGCGCCTTTCACGAGGACTGCACGGTGATGATCGGCAAGCGGATCGCGAACGAGATCAAGCCGAAATGGCTCCGCATCGGCGGCTACTGGTATCCGCGCGGCGGCATCCCGATCGACGTGTTCTTCCAGACCGGCCGCCTGCCCAAGGGCATCTGGGTCCCAGATCAGGGCGTCGCGCCCTATCGCGGGCGGGGCTGAACCGCCCTGTTCGCGCTCAAGCTCGATACGCGTCGACGACGGCATGGGCGCTTGAGCCGAAGCCCGCTACCCCAAGGCTCATCAATGCCGGCCACACGATCGGGCCGGCCTCATGGGCGCCGAGATGCCAATTCATGGCCGTCAAGGCGTCCGGCGGCGGCTGGAGCGCAAACGACGCGCATCCGAAGGCTGCAACCAACAGACATATGGCAAGCGTGCCGGCTGTTCGCTCCGGTTCGGAAGGAGACGTCAGGCGCGAGGCGTGACGGATTCGCGCGCTGGTCAACGCAACATAACGATGCTTCGTCAGCGCCACCCCCACAGCGAGCAAGAGGTAGATCAATCGCAGCGACGCAACGACGGGCAATAGCTGGTCGGAATCGGACGAACCCGAGGCATTATCGGAGCCCGGCGCGTAGGAGATGACCAGCGGCGTCACTACGAGGACGACCGCGACTTGAACACACCCGGCAATCAGGCCGGCCTGGAACAGCTGAAGTCGTTCCCAGCCCCTCAACTGGAAGTGTCGCTTGCGGTCACACGATCGAGCAGGGAGAGAAGTCCCTGCAGGATCTTGACCGGCGATGGCGGGCAACCGGGAACATGGAGGTCGACGGGGATGACCCGCGAGACCCCGCCGACGACCGCATAGCTGCCGGCAAAACACCCGCCATCGCGGGCGCAATCGCCGACGGCAACGACCCATTTCGGATTGGGAGTGGCATGATAGGTCCGCTCCAATGCCTCACGCATGTTCTTCGTCACGGGCCCGGTAACCATCAGGACGTCCGCGTGCCGCGGCGAGGCGACGAAGCGGATCCCGAACCGCTCGACGTCGTAATACGCGTTGCTCAGCGCGTGAATCTCGAGCTCGCAGCCGTTGCACGAGCCGGCATCGATTTCGCGGACCGACAGGCTTCTGCCAAGGCGTTGCCGCGCCGCGCGCTGGACGGCCGCCGCCAGTTCGTCGACCGCGGCCTGTTCGGGCAGCGGCGGCTGCTCCGCCAGCGGACTTCGGAACAGACTCTGAAAGAGAAGCTTGCGCATGTCTTCTCCTAGAGATCATGCCCGGAATAGGAGCAGTTGAACGATTTGTTGCAGAGTGGAAAATCGGCAACGATGTTGTTCTCGATTGCGGCTTCGAGCAGCGGCCACTGAAACCAGGATGGATCGCGCAGGTAGCAACGCTCCACCCGGCCGTCGCTGAGCCGGATCCACGCCAGGATGTCGCCCCTGAAGCCCTCGACCAGTGCCGCGCCCTCGCGTGATGCCGCGTCCGCGGAAACGGGCGCGCGCAGCGGGCCGTCGGGAAGCCGGTCCAGGATCTGGCCTGTCAAGGACACACTCTGCTCGACTTCGCGAATCCGGATCCAGACGCGAGCATTCACATCGCCGTCCTCGAGCACCGGCACTTCGAAGCGCAGCGCATCGTACGGCGCGTAGCCCGGACGACGACGGGCATCGAACGCGCGTCCGGACGCGCGCCCCACATAGCCGCCCGCAGCATATTGTTTGGCAAGAGCCGCCGGCACGATGCCGGTCGTGACGGTGCGGTCCTGCAGAGAGGCCGTGTTGTCGTAAAGTTCGATCAGTTCGGGGAAGCGACGTTTGATATCGTCGACCGCCGTACGGATCGCCGCTCGTCCGTTCGCGTCGAGATCGCGGACGATGCCGCCGGGAACGATGATATCCCTCATCAGGCGGTGGCCGAAGGCAACATCGGCGGCGCGGAGAATCCCCTCACGCAACACATTGCAATGCGCCTGCATCAGATTGAATGACGCATCGTTGCAGATGGCGCCGATATCGCCCAGATGGTTGGCGAGCCGCTCGAGTTCCGCGAGCAGCGCGCGCAGCCAGACCGCACGCGACGGCACGTTCACTCCCAGCGCCGCTTCCACCGCTTGCGAGAACGCAAACGCATAGGCAACCGTGCTGTCTCCGGAGACACGGCCGGCAAGCCGGACCGCCCGATCGATCTCCGCACCCGTCATCAGCCCGTCGATGCCCTTGTGGACGTAACCCAGCCGCTGCTCGAGCCGGACCACGGTCTCCCCGCTCGCGGTGAAGCGGAAATGCCCTGGTTCGATGATGCCGGCATGGACCGGCCCGACCGCGATCTGATGCAGGCCAGGGCCTTCCGCGGGAAGAAACGCGTACGCGGTCGAGGCGCCAGCCGAAGCGATGGGATCGCCGAGCGGATGCCGGACTCCCCATTCGCCGTGGTCAAGCCACGAGCGCGCGTCGGGTGAGCCTTCCGCCGTAAGGCCGAACAGATCGGTGATGGCGCGCTCAGGGCGAAGCGCCGGCGGGTGATGCTGCCCGATCGACGGAAAGCGCCGGTCCGGACACCCGAGGCTGAGGACCGCGACCTCCGCGGTCTCATCGTCCAGGATCGCCGTGTGCACCATCGCCTGCTCGCCCCACAGGCCCAGCAGGCTCCACTGGCCCGACGCGAGTTCGGAGGCTGCAAGATTCCAGGTCTTGGCGTCGACGATCGCTCGTCGCCAGGGCGCATGTTGCTCGGCCGTCCGGCCGCTCCGGACGAGATCAATCAGCGAGGGCATAGCCTGACCTCCTCAATCTATCCAAGCAGCCGTGCCACATGCTGGAACCAGTCGACCAAAGGTCCAGGAAGGTAGATGCCTGCGATCAGCACCAGCGCGAGGTGCGCGAACATCGGAAGATACGACCCCTCTGCCGGCGCCTTGCTGCCGCGCGGCTCGCCGAATGCGACGTTGGTCAGGCGAAGGATCAGCGCGCCGAACGCGACCAGGATGCCGAAGACCAGCACGAGCGCAAGCAAAGGCTGCCGCGCGAAGGTCGAGCTCACGACCAGGAACTCGCTCATGAAGATGCCGAGCGGCGGGAGTCCGGCAATCGCCACGACGCCGACCACGAGCCCCCACCCGAGCGCCGGATGGGTCACCGTCAATCCGCGTATCCGCGCAATCCGCTGCGTGCCCTTGATCTGCGAGATGTGCCCGACCGCAAAGAAGATCGCAGACTTGGTCAGGCTGTGCATCACCATGTGCAGCAGCCCGGCGAAATTGGCCAGCGGACCGCCCATCCCGAATGCGAACACGATGATGCCCATGTGCTCGATCGACGAGTACGCGAACAGGCGCTTGATATCGCGCCGCCGGTAAAGCATGAACGCCGCGAAGACGACGGAAATGAGCCCCATCGTCACCATCAGGGGGCCCGGCGCAATCGCCCCCGGGCTGGCAGCCAGCAGGATCTTGAAACGTAGCAACGCATAGAGCGCGACGTTGAGCAGGAGCCCCGACAACACCGCCGA
This sequence comes from Bradyrhizobium sp. BRP22, assembly GCF_020194175.1. Taxonomy (GTDB): domain Bacteria; phylum Pseudomonadota; class Alphaproteobacteria; order Rhizobiales; family Xanthobacteraceae; genus Bradyrhizobium. The sequence continues at coordinate 43,699 of NZ_JADYVX010000041.1, forward strand.
TATCGGCGTCGGGCCTTCCGCATGCGCGTCGGGAAGCCACGCGTGCAGCGGCGCCAGCCCGACCTTCGTGCCGTAGCCGAGCAGCAGGAAGACGAAGGCGACGTTGAGCAATGCCGGGTCGAATTTCGCGGTCTGCCCGACCAGCACCGTCCACACCATGGCGTCCGGCCCCTCGCCCACCACCGGTCGCGCCGCCATGTAGACCAGGATCGTGCCGAACAGCGCGAATGCGATTCCGACGCTGCCGAGGATAAAATACTTCCAGGCCGCCTCGAGCGCCGCATGCGTACGGTAGATGCCGACCATCAGGACCGTGGTCAGCGTCGCCACCTCGACTGCGACCCACATCAGCCCGATATTGTTCGACACGAACGCGAGATTCATGCCGAACATCATGGTCTGATACATCGCGTGGTAGAAGCGCAGATAGACCGGCGTCAGCCGCCCGGTTTCAAGTTCATGCGCGATATAGCCCGCGCTGAAGATACTGGTCGTGAATCCGACGAAGGTGTTGAGGACGATGAAGACGATGTTGAGGTCGTCCACCAGCAGGTAGGCCCCGGGCAGCGGACGATCGATCAGGAACAGCGACAGCGCGGCAACGAAGGTCGCCAGACTAGCCACGATGTTGAGGCGCGCCGTCAGGCGGTAGTCCGGCAGCGCCGCCAGCAGCAGCGCTGATGCGGCCGGAATCCACAGCACGGCCGCCGCTGGATCGAACGAGAACCCGGTCATCGCCGCTCTCCCCGGAAGTCGTCGAGGGTGGAGACATCGACGGAATCGAACCGCTCCCGGATCCGGAACAGGAAGATCCCGATCACGATGAACGCAATCAGGATCGAGAACGCCACGCTGATCTCGACGACCAGCGGCATGCCCTTGGCGCCGGTGGCCGCCAGCACCAGCCCGTTCTCCAGCGACATGAAGCCGACGACCTGGCTCACGGCGTTGCGCCGGGTCACCATGACCAACAGTCCAAGCAGCACGACCGACAACGCGAACGCCAAATCCTCGCGCGCCAGTGGATCGGCCTCCGGCGTGACCCGCAGCATCAGGACCATCGAAAGCGCAACCAGCCCCATCCCGGCAAGCATGGTCGGACCGATCCCCACGGCCGATTCGATGTCGCGGTGAATCCCGAGCCGCTGCACGATGCGGTGCAGCGCCACCGGGATGATGATCGCCTTGAACACCAGCGCGATGACCGCGGTGACGTAGAGATGCGGCGCATTCTGGACGAAGGCCTGCCAGGCGACCGAAAGCGCCAGCACCAGAGCGTGCAGCGCAAAGACGTTGAGCAGCGAATAGAGCCGGTCCTGATACAGCATCAGGAAGCTGATCAGGACGAGCCCGCCGGCGAGCGTGTGGGAAACGTCGAAGGCGAGGCTGTGCAATTGCATCAGAAGCTCCTCGACACGAACAGCAACAGCGTTCCGAGCAGACCGAGCATCAGGGCTGCGCCGAGAAATTGCGGAATACGGAAAACCCGCATCTTCGCCGTCGCGGTCTCAAATAGCGCGAGCAGGAAACCTGCAACCACGAGCTTGACGACATAGGCGCCGGCGCCGACGGCGTAGGCCACCAGGCCGGAGCCGAACACCGCGATCTTCCAGGGCATGAACACGCAGGCGATCAACGATATGTACAGCAGGAGCTTGAGGAAGGCGCCGAATTCGATCATCGCGAGATGGCGCCCCGAATATTCGAGAACCATCGCCTCATGGACCATGGTCAGTTCGAGATGCGTCGCTGGATTGTCGATCGGGATGCGCCCGTTCTCCGCGAGCGCGACCATGATCAGCGCAATCAACGCCATCCCAAGCGACACCCGCAATCCGACGTAGGACGAAGCCAGGACGTTTGCGACCGTCGACAATTGCGTCGAACCGGCCACCAGCGCCAGGCAGAACACCATCAGCAGCATCGCCGGCTCTGCCAGCGCGGCGATCATCACTTCACGGCTGGAGCCGATGCCGCCGAAGCTGGTGCCGACATCCATGCCCGCGAGCGCCAGGAAGAAGCGCGCGCTTCCCAGCAGCGCGACGATGGCGATCAGGTCCGCCGTCCAGTTGAACAGCAGGCCAGTCGCAAACGTCGGCACCAGGGCGGCGGCCACCCAGATCGCGGCAAAGGTCACGTAGGGCGTTACCCGGAACAGCCACGAGGCGTTGTCGGCGAGCACCACTTCCTTGCGCATCAACCGCAGCAAATCGCGGTAAGGCTGAAAGACCGAAGCTCCCTCCCGGCGCACCAGGCGGGCCTTGACCTTGCGCACGAAGCCGGTCAGCAGCGGCGCAAGCAGCAGCACCAGCAGCATCTGCGCGCCCTGAACCATGATGTCGGAGATCACGACCATATCGCGAGCACCAGCAGCAGCGTGACGAGGGTCGCGAAGACGAGACTGAGATAGCGGCGGATCGTCAGGAATTGCAGACGATTGAGCCACCCGGCTGAGAAGGCGACGGCGCCTGCGATCGGCCGATAGCCTCGCTCCCAGATCAGGTCATGCAGTTCGATCCTGAGCCGCGCCGGCCTGACGTCGCCGGGCGGCGGCATCTCGACGTGATCGCGCGCATGGAAGGCCAGCGTGCCGAATACGCGGCGGATCGGCTGAGCAAAGCTTTCGCCGGAATATTGCGCAGCCGGCACGGGATCGGAAAATCCGCAGCCCCACGCCGGCCCTCGCCGCAGCGCGCGGGAGGCGAAGCGATGAATGAAGAACGCGGCCGACGAAGCGCAGATCGTGATGAACACCATCACCAGCAGTCCGTTATACGAACTGCGGCTGTCCGCGATCGGCACGATCGAAAGCCAGGCCTCGTTGACCTGGATCGGCATGCGGCCACCGAGGATGTCGATGCACACGGGCGAGAGCGCGTCGATCACCAGTCCTGGCAGGATGCCGGTAAACAGGCACAGGCCGGCAAGGACAAACATCGCGGCGAGCGAGTAGCGGTCGACTTCGCCCGCCGCGTCCGCCGGCGCGCTGCGCGGCCGCCCGAGGAACGTAACGCCATAAGCCTTGACGAAACAGGCCGCCGCCAGCGCTGCCGCAAGGGCCAGCGCAGCACCGACCGCGGGCACCATGATCTTCAGCGCCCATTGCGGCAGGTCCGGACTTTGCAGCACGGCCTGGAACATCAGCCATTCCGACACGAAGCCGTTGAATGGCGGAAGCGCCGAGATCGCGACGCAGCCGACCAGCGCGGCGAAGCTCGTCTTTGGCATGCGGTGGATCAGGCCGCCCAGTTTGTCCATGTTCCTCTCGCCGGTCGAGGTCAGCACGGCGCCGGCTCCGAAGAACAACAGGCTCTTGAACAGCGAGTGGTTGAGCACGTGAAACAGCGCGGCGGTCAACGCGAGCGCGGCCGCGAGGCGCATGCCGTTGGCCTGGAACCCCAGCGCAAGGCCGAGACCGACGAAGATCACGCCGACGTTTTCGATGGTGCTATAGGCCAACAGACGCTTCAGGTCCTGCTCCATCATGGCGTAGAGAATCCCCATCATGGCCGTGACGGCGCCGAGGAAAAGAACGATCACGCTCATCCACCAGGCCGGCTGTCCCAGCAGATCGAAGATCACACGGATGAAGCCGTAGATCGCGACCTTGGTCATGACACCGCTCATCAGTGCCGAGACGTGGCTCGGAGCCGCCGGATGCGCCAGCGGCAGCCAGACGTGCAATGGCACCAGGCCGGCCTTGGAGCCGGCACCGAGCAGCATCAGGATCAGCACCAGTCCGACGGCGCCGGGCGCATGTTGTGCGGCGCGGATGGCCGCAAATCCATAATCGCCCGCCGGTCCCGCCAGGAGGCCAAAGGCCAGCAGCAGCGCCAGCGTGCCGAAGCTTGCCATCACCAGGTAGACGTAACCCGCCGTGGCATTTCCGGGTTCGCGGTGATGCGCGAGCACCAGCGCCCATGACGCCAGCGACATGAACTCCCAGCAGAGCAAGAAGGAAAACGCATCGTCGGCCAGGATCACGAGGTTCATGCCGGCAAGAAACGCCGGAAAGAACGGAAGCACCCGATGCGGCTCGGTTTCATGGTGGCCGTAACCAAGACCGTAGAGGCTTGCGGCCGCTCCACCGAAATTGACGACGACCAGAAAGAAGGAAGCGAGATTATCCAGGCGGAAATGCGCGCCGAGCCATGGCAGCCCGACCGGCAGGACGAGCGCAGAGGTTTCCGGCGCGCCCCTGATCAGCCAGTTCATCGCGGCTGCAGTCGCGACGACGGAGATGGTCATGGTCATGCCGTAGACGACGCCGGCGGCATTCCTTGAGCGGCTCAACACGATCGCCAGCGCGGCAGCCGCCAGGAGCGCCGCGACGCACGACATCTGGAGAGCGACCGCCGACATCATCAGGGCATCCGACCTCCCGCCACCTTGTCGTTGGAACGATCACCTGGCGAGGCATTGTCTGATGCCGCCCGATCCTTCAGCCGCACCCCGCGGCCCTGCCCGCTGCTCGCCGTCCCCTCGTTGATCAGTTCGACCCCGGCTTTCTCGAGGGCGGTGATCAACTTCATCAGCGAATCGACGTTGCCGCGAACCACGGTGTCGCTCGCTTCCATGCGTTGGATCGTAGGAACCGACAGTCCCGAGAGATCAGCAAGCTGCCGTTGGTCAATTCCCAACAGACCCCTGGCCGCCCGCATTTGTCCTGCAGTGATCATCAGCCTGGCCGCCGAAGTGTTTCCCAGCGCGCATCAAATATCGTGTTTCGATCCTAACTAATGATGTCGTAAAAGCAAGAACTGATATCTAAGATATCTTCGCCCCCCGGGGGACGCGCAGGCGTCGTGAGCGTTCCGTCATTGCGAGGAGCGATAGCGACGAAGCAATCCATTTGTCCCAGGCGGGGACATGGATTGCTTCGCTACGCCGCTACGCTCGCAATGACGGTCGCTTACAGATGTCCGTGCCGCGCCAGGCTCGCGTGGCGTCAGGACTCGACGTCGGGACGAGCAGCGGCGTCGGCCGGAGTCCTCGGCTTCAGCAATGTTGCGCAGACCAGTCCGAGCGCGACCATGATTGCGGCTGACGTCAGCAACGTCGGCACCTTGCCGGCATGCGCGAGGCCGAAGCCGTAGGCAATCGGGCCTACGGTCTGCCCCATGAAGAAGAAGAACGAATGCAGGGACATCGCGGTCGCGCGTGCCTCCACCGATAATTCGCTGGCGAACACCTGCAGGCAGCCGTGGATCATGTAGAAGCCCCAGCCCATCACCAACAAATTGAGTGCTTGGATCTTCCAGCCAGGACCGAACGCCACCGCAACAAGCTGGACGCCGACCAGCGTCGCGCCGGCGATCATCATGCCCTTGACGCCGAGCCGTGGGAGAAAGCGCGACACAGTCATGGTGTAGAAGAGGCCGCCCACCGCAAAGCCCGCGATGACGATGCCTGCGATCGACAGCGAGGTCTCGCCGATATCGAACAGGAACGACGCCACGAATGGAAACAGGCCGAGCACGCAGCAGCCCTCGATGAAGACAGCCGAATAGCAGATGGGTGCGTTCGGATTGGTGAAGATGGTCCGGTAGCCGTGCTTCAAGGCGGAGAGGCTTGTCTTCGGCGGATGCGCCAGCTCCGCGCCGCGAAAGCCGGCGACCGCTGCGAGTGAAGCCAGCACGACCAGCGCGCCGAGCACCGCAAGCACGCCGCGCCAGCCGAGGAAGTCGCCGATCAGGCCCGAGGCTGTGGCACCGAGCAGATTGCCGCTCATGGAACCGGCGAGCGTCCGCCCGATCGCGACCTGCCGCTTGTCCGGCGCCACCAGGTCGCTGGTCAGCCCGAGCGCCACCGGAAACACGCCGCCCGCGCCGATGCCGGCAATGATGCGTGTCGCAAACAGCATCGGGAACGATGTCGCCAGCGCGCCGAGGATATTAGCGATCCCGAGCAGCACCAGGCAGGCGATCATCAACCGCGCCTTGCCGAACAGGTCGGCAGCAGCGCCTACCAGCGGCTGGACGATCGCGAAGGTAAAGGCGAACACGGCCGCAAAGCTGGCGGAGATTGCGATGCTGATGCCGAGGTCGTCGGCGACGTGCGGCATCACGGGATCGAGTGCGCGCCCCGACAGGCTCGCGGCAAAGCTCGTGAATGCAATGACGTTGAGTGCCGGCGGCAAGCGGCTATGTGCGGTCACGACTTTGCCAACTGCCCCCTCAGCGCGCGGCCTTCTTGGCCAGCGCGTCGAATTCCATCAGCGTCCTGACGAGCCCCTCGAACTCGCGGAGCGGCACCATGTTCGGCCCGTCGGACGGCGCGTGATCGGGATCGGGATGGGTCTCGATGAAGACGCCAGCCACGCCGACCGCCACGGCTGCGCGCGCCAGCACGGGCACGAATTCGCGTTCGCCGCCCGAGGCCGTCCCCTTCCCGCCTGGCTGCTGCACCGAATGGGTGGCGTCGAAGATGACCGGCGCGCCGGTGGTGCGCGCCAGGATCGGCAGCGCGCGCATGTCGGAGACCAGCGTGTTGTAGCCGAAGGACACGCCACGCTCGGTCACCAGCACATTCGGATTGTTGGCGGCGGTCAGTTTCGCAACCACATTGGCCATGTCCCACGGCGCCAGGAACTGTCCCTTCTTGACATTGACGACCTTTCCGGTCGCCGCCGCCGCAAGCAGTAGATCGGTCTGGCGGCAAAGGAACGCCGGAATCTGCAGCACGTCGACCGCCCCCGCCACCTCCGCACACTGCGCGGGCTCGTGCACGTCGGTCAGCACCGGCAGGCCGAGCGAGGATCGGATCTCGGCAAAGATCGGCAGCGCCTGAGTTAGCCCGATACCGCGCGCGGCGGATGCGCTGGTGCGGTTGGCCTTGTCGAAAGAGGTCTTGTAGACCAGCCCGACCTTGAGGCGACCAGCGATCTCTTTCAGCGCGCCAGCCACCTCCAGCGCATGCGCCCGGCTCTCGAGCTGGCATGGCCCGGCGATGATCGATATCGGCAGATCATTGCCGAACTTGACCGGGCCGACGCTGACGGTCGATGCCGCCGAGATCTTGGAGCTCAAGGTATATCCTTCTGGTTTCGCGCGGACCATGCCGGTCCGCGCCATCAGGATCAACCCCGTTTACATCAGGAACAATACAGGGTTGCGCTGAACCTCACTTCAACGCGGAGAACGCCGTCGGCACCAGTAACTGGTTGACGATGTTGCCGACGATCTGGCCATCCTCTTCCGTCTTCGCCCGCGCCGAAATCCATTCCGGATCGGTCTGGAATGCCGTCCATTTCTTGTCGCGATCGGCCAAGGATTCCCAAGCCAGGATGTAGGTAAGTTCCTGGTTAGATTCCCCGACCAGCGTGGTGAAGAAGCCAACCTGCTTGATACCGTGCTTCTTCCACAGCTTCAGCGTGGTGGTCTCGAAGCGCTTGAGCAGCGCCGGCAGCCGCCCCGGCAGGCAACGATAGACGCGGGTTTCGTAGATCATTCGGCAGTCCTCCCTGTTGTTCTTGCGCGCTTGGCGCGGCTCTTATAGCCGTTGCAGGAAAGACTGTCTTGATCGAGCCATGCACGCCGCGCGGCGGTGCGCGCATAACTTTGCGTGGTTCAATCGTAAGGGGCAAAGCGAAACGTGCCCACCCCAAGCTCGCCGGGGAAATGCCGCGCACTCCAACCTATCTCCTCACCCTGAGGAGGTCGCGCAGCGACCGTCTCGAAGGGGCGAGGCCACCGACGGGGCCTCATGGTTCGCCGAGCGATGCGCAGCATCGTCTCGAGACGCGCTAGGCGCTCCTCACCATGAGGGGCGACATTTCCGATCAGAAGGTGGGCACGCTTCGCTTTGCCCAACCTACGACTTACACCAATCGGCTTTGCGCCATCGCTGCCTGGATGAACGAGGCAAACAGCGGGTGCGGTTCGAAGGGCCGCGATTTCAGTTCGGGGTGGAATTGCACGCCGATGAACCAGGGATGGTCCTCGTACTCCACGATCTCCGGCAGCACGCCGTCGGGCGATAGCCCGGAGAAACGCAGTCCGTGCTGCTCGAGTCGATCCTTGTAGGCCGTGTTGACCTCGTAGCGGTGCCGGTGCCGTTCGGAGATTTCGGTGGCGCCGCCATAGACGTCGGAGACGCGGCTGCCGCGCTTGAGCACCGCAGGATAGGCGCCAAGCCGCATGGTGCCGCCGAGATCGCCAGCCTGCGATCGCCTCTCCAGTTCGTTGCCGCGCAGCCATTCCGTCATCAGGCCGACCAGGGGTTCGGGCGTGGGACCGAACTCGGTGGAGTTGGCCTGCTCGATGCCGACAAGATTCCGCGCGGCCTCGATCACCGCCATCTGCATGCCGAAGCAGATGCCGAAATACGGCACGTCGCGCTCGCGCGCGAATTGCGCCGCGCGGATCTTCCCCTCCGCGCCACGCTGGCCGAAACCACCGGGCACCAGGATGCCGTTGACGTGCTCGAGGAATGGCGTCGGATCCTCGTTCTCGAATACCTCGCTCTCGATCCAGTCGAGATTGACCTTCACCTTGTTGGCGATGCCGCCATGGGAGAGCGCCTCGATCAGCGACTTATAGGCGTCCTTCATGCCGGTATACTTGCCGACGATCGCAATCGTCACCGCGCCTTCGGGATTGCGGATGCGCTCGTTGATGACGTTCCAGCTCTGTAGCGCCGGCGGAATCTTCGGTGCGATCCCGAACGCGGCCAGCACCTCGTCGTCGAGGCCGGCGGCGTGATAGGCCTCCGGCACGGCATAGATGTTGTCAACGTCGCGCGCCTCGATGACGGCGCTCTCGCGCACGTTGCAGAACAGTCCGAGCTTGCGCCGCTCCTCCTTCGGAATCTCGCGGTCGGTGCGGCAAAGCAGGATGTCCGGCTGGATGCCGATCGAACGCAATTCCTTCACCGAGTGCTGGGTCGGTTTTGTCTTGAGCTCGCCGGCACTTGGGATGTACGGCAAAAGCGTCAGGTGAATGTAGACCGCATGATCGCGCGGCAATTCGTTCTTGAGCTGGCGGATCGCCTCGAAGAACGGCAGGCCCTCGATGTCGCCGACCGTGCCGCCGATTTCGACCAGGACGAAGTCATAGCCGTCGTTGCCGTCGAGCACGAATTCCTTGATCGCGTTGGTGACGTGCGGGACCACCTGGATGGTGGCGCCGAGATAATCGCCGCGCCGTTCCTTCGAGATGATGTCCTGATAGATGCGCCCGGTGGTGATGTTGTCGGCCTTGGTCGCCGGCCGCCCCGTGAAGCGCTCATAGTGGCCGAGATCGAGATCGGTCTCGGCTCCGTCGTCGGTCACGAACACTTCGCCGTGCTGGTACGGCGACATCGTTCCGGGATCGAGGTTGAGATAGGGATCGAGCTTGCGGAGGCGGACCTTGTACCCGCGTGCCTGCAGCAGGGCCCCGAGTGCCGCTGAAGCCAGACCCTTGCCGAGGGAGGAAACCACGCCGCCGGTGATGAATATGTACCGCGCCATGGGGCCTAACCTTTACCTCGACAACGGCGATTCGCCAAAATGATTCGTGTTGTCCCGGCAAACATGATGCCGGGCTGCGAGTGACGTAAATTTTACTGCTTAGTCAGGCCGTTAATGGGGCTTCCTGATGCAGGATGCCAGCCCTGCAGCCTGCATGGCCACCCCGCATTATTGCGAACGCGGCGCCTGTGGGCCGGCGGGGGCCTGCTGGCCCTGCTGCTCGTCAGCCTTCTTCAGCGAATCCAGGATGCCGCCGGAGGTCGGCGGCGTGATCGGCGCGCCGCCTGCAGGCTGCTGCGTCGGCGCAGGCGCGCCGGTGCCGATGATCGAAGACGGCTTGCGGTCGAGCCCCGCATGCCAGGACAGGAACAGGCTGGTCGCGAAGAACAATACCGCCAAAACCGCGGTCGTCCGCGTCAGGAGATTGGCAGTGCCGCGGCTCGACATGAAGCCGGCGCCTCCACCCATGCCCAGGCCGCCGCCTTCGGATTTCTGCAGCAGCACGGCGCCGATCATCACGGCGACGATCATGAGGTGGATGACGATGACGACAGTCTGCATTGTGACCTTCCGTCGCAAGCCGAGAGCGCCGGGTTCCGGCGGCTCACGCGCTATCAGCGGTTTTCCTGAAGTTGCGCGGTGTTACACGATCGGGACCGCCAACGCCACCCCAATAACCGCCGCAATTCACCTAGGGAGCGCCCGCGGCGATCGCAAGGAAATCGGCGGCCTTCAGGCTGGCGCCGCCGACCAGCGCGCCGTTGACATTGGCAACGCCGAGCAGTTCGGCCGCATTCGAGGGTTTTACGGAGCCGCCGTAGAGAATACGGATATTTGCCCCCTCCCCTTTGAAGCGATCCGTCAAGACGCCCCGGATAAACTTATGAACTTGTTCGACATCTTGCGTGGTCGGGGTCAGGCCGGTGCCGATCGCCCAGACCGGCTCATAGGCGACCACGAGTTTGGCTGCCGTCGAGCCATCGGGCAGCGATCCCTTGAGCTGGGTGCCGCAGACATCGAGCGCCTGCCCGGCGTCGCGCTGCTCCCGGGTCTCGCCGATGCAGACGATCGCGGTGAGGCCTGCGCGCCAGACGGCCTCCGCTTTCTGGCGGATCAGCGCGTCGGTCTCGCCATGGTCGGCGCGGCGCTCGGAATGGCCGACGATGATGGCGCTGGCGCCGGCATCCGCCAGCATTTCCGCCGAGATGTCGCCGGTATGGGCTCCGGACGCCTTAGGGTGACAATCCTGGGCGCCGATCGCGACCTTCGAGCCCCGCGCCTTGTCGGCAAAGGCGGCGATCAGGGTCGCCGGCGGGCAGACCAGGAGATCGGCCTTGCCCGCAAGCGCTGCGGCGCCCGCCAGCATGGCGTCGAATTCATCGGCGGAAGCTTTCAGGCCGTTCATTTTCCAGTTGCCGGCGATCAGCGGCCGGATGGCGTCGGTCATGGCGCAATTCCCGAGAAGTGGCAGAGCGCCAGCGCTAGCAGAGGCCGGCCGTCACTTCCAGACCGCCGCTTCAAATCGCCGCTAAGGCTAGGTTGCGACGACGCAGTTGCCACTTTATGATGCGTTCCCAACTCGGTGACGCCCTTTAAGGAATCCGCTTGTTGGATTATCCCCGGGCACGACCCGGTTCCCCTCCTTTTCAAACAAGTTGGACCCATGCTTCGAGGAATTCGGACAGCCTCATCAAACTGGCTCGGCAAGATTGTCATGGCCGCGGTGATGGGCGTTTTGATTGTCAGTTTCGGAATCTGGGGCATCGCGGACATCTTCAGGGGATTCGGCCAGTCGACGCTCGCCAAGGTTGGCAGCACCGAAATCTCGACGGAACAATTCCGCCAGATCTACACCGACCGGCTGCAGCAGATCGGCCGCCAGTTCGGCCGTCCGTTGACGCCTGACCAGGCCCGCGCCTTCGGCTTTGACCGCCAGGTGCTGCAGCAGACGATCGCGGAAGCAGCCCTCGACGAGGAGGCCAGGCGGATGCGGCTCGGCCAGTCCCAGGACGAGACCATGCGTTCGGTCTACAACGATCCGAACTTCAAGGGGCTGAACGGCCAGTTCGACCCGCAACGCTTCCAGGCTGCGATCCGCCAGTTCGGCTACACCGAGCAGCGCTACCTTGCCGAGCAGCGCCGCGTCGGCCTCCGCCGCCAGATCGCCGGCACGATCAGCGCGGGCATCGAGCCGCCGACGACATTGATCGAGGCCCTGGTCCGCTACCAGAACGAGCAGCGCTCGATCGAGTACATCAAGCTCGACGCGGCGCAGGCCGGCACCATCGACCCGCCCTCGCCCGAGGCGCTCGCCGCCTATTTCGAGGATCACAAGGCCCAGTTCCGCGCGCCCGAATACCGCAAGGTCGCGTTCGTCGTGGTGACGCCCGAGGAGATCGGCAAGTGGACCGAAGTCTCCGACGAGGATGCGAAGAAGATATTCGAGCAGCGCCGGGGCCAGCTCGGCACGCCGGAGAAGCGCGAGGTCTCGCAGATCGTGTTTCCGAACATGGAGGAAGCCACCGCCGCACGCGCGCGGCTGACCGCGACCACCTCGTTCGACGACCTCGCCAAGGAGCGCAATCTCAATCTGTCGGATGTCAATCTCGGGCTGGTCACGAAGTCGGGGATCCTCGATCCGGCGGTGGCCGATGCGGCCTTCTCGCTGCCCTCGGGCGACGTCAGCCAGCCGGTGCAGGGCCGCTTTGGCGTGGCGCTGGTCAAGGTCGGCAAGATCGAGCCGGGCACGACGCCGACCTATGAGAGCATGGCGGGCGAGATCAAGAAGCAGATCGCCACCGAGCGCGCCCGCGAGAAGGTCGCCGATCTCCACAACAAGATGGAGGACGAGCGCGGCGGCGGCGCCGGCCTCCTCGAGGCGGCGCAGAAGCTCGGGCTCGCCGCCGTCACCATCGACGCCGTCGACCGCTCGGGACGCATGCCGAACGGCCAGCTCGTGGCCAACATTCCGAACGGGCTCGATGTGGTTTCGCAGGCCTTTGCCAGCGACGTCGGCGTCGACAACGAGCCGATCCAGTTCCGCGGCGGCTATGTCTGGTACGACGTGCTCGGCGTGACGCCGTCGCGCGAGCGCAGCCTCGACGAGGTGCGCAGCCAGGTCGAGGCGAAATGGCGCGAGGACCAGATCGCGACCAGGCTGCGCGAAAGGGCGACCGGGATCGTCAAGAAGGTCGAGGCCGGCGGCAAGCTCGCCGACGAAGCGTCCGCGCTCGGCGTCAAGCTCGAGACCGCGGATAAATTCCGCCGCGATGCCGCGCTGCCCGGCCTGCCCGAGAGCGTGGTCTCGGCCGCCTTCCGCACCGCCAAGGACAGCGTCGGCCAGGCCACGGGTGCCGGCAGCGAGCGCATCGTCTTCCGTGTCACCGACATCATCGTGCCGCCGGTCGATCTCGCCTCCGAGGACGTGAAGAAGCTGAAGGAAGCATTGCAGCGCGGATTGACCGACGAGCAGGTCGCGCAATACGTCAACAAGATCGAGAACAACATCGGCACCACGATCAACCAGGCCGCCTTCGCACAGGTGACGGGCGCAAATAACTGAGCATGATCCGGAAACGTGCGATCATGCTCCCTTGAAATATCTACGGGCGGGCGATGGACGACCTGAAATCGATACTCGGAAAAGTCGCCACCGGCGCAACCTTGTCGCGCGACGAAGCTGCAAGCGCCTTCGACAGCATGATGTCGGGCGAAGCCACGCCATCGCAGATGGGCGGCCTCCTGATGGCCTTGCGCGTGCGCGGCGAGACCGTCGACGAGATCACAGGCGCCGTGTCGGCGATGCGCAGCAAGATGCTGCGGGTGACCGCGCCGCCTGACGCCATCGACGTGGTCGGCACCGGCGGCGACGGCTCCGGCTCCGTCAACGTATCGACCTGCGCCTCGTTCATCGTCGCCGGCACGGGCGTGCCGGTCGCAAAGCATGGCAACCGCGCGCTGTCGTCGCGGTCCGGAGCTGCCGACGTGCTGGCCTCGCTCGGGGTGAAGATCGATCTTTCGCCGGCCGAGGTCGGCCGCTGCGTCCGGGAGGCCGGGATCGGCTTCATGTTCGCCCCCGCCCATCACCCGGCCATGAAGAATGTCGGTCCGACCCGGGTCGAGCTTGCGACCCGCACCATCTTCAATTTGCTCGGCCCGCTCTCCAATCCCGCCGGCGTGAAGCGGCAGATGGTCGGGGTGTTCTCGCGGCAATGGGTGCAGCCGCTGGCGCAGGTCCTGAAGAACCTCGGCTCGGAAGCGGCATGGGTGGTGCACGGTTCCGACGGGCTCGACGAGATCACCCTCACCGGCCCGACCTTCGTCGCGGCGCTGGAGAACGGCGAGATCAGAACCTTCGAGGTCACACCGGATGACGCCGGCCTTGGCCACGTCGGCAGCGACGCGCTGAAGGGCGGCGATGCCGATGCCAATGCGGTGGCGCTGCTCAGCGTTCTCAATGGCAAGCCGAGCGCCTATCGGGACGTCGCGCTGCTCAATGCCGCTGCGGCGCTGATCGTCGCCGGCCGTGCCAAAGATTTGAAGGAAGGTGTCTCGCTTGGGACCCATTCATTGGATAGCGGTGCTGCCGCCGCGAGGCTCAAACACCTGATCGCGGTTTCCAACAGCTAGAGCAATCCGCGATGTCCGATATCCTGAAGAAGATCGAAGCCTACAAGCGCGAGGAGATCGCCGCCGCCAAACGCGCGCATCCGCTCTCCGAGATCGAGGCGCGTGCCAAGGCGGCGCAGCCGCCGCGCGGTTTCGTGCGCGCGATCAGGGAAAAGCACGGCCGCGGCGAGTATGCGCTGATTGCCGAGATCAAGAAGGCCTCGCCGTCGAAGGGGCTGATCCGCGCCGACTTCGATCCTCCCGCGCTTGCGAAGGCCTATGAGGCCGGCGGAGCCGCCTGCCTGTCGGTGCTGACGGATACGCCGTCGTTCCAGGGCCATCTCGACTTCATGGTCGCGGCGCGCGCGGCGACCAATCTGCCGGTGCTGCGCAAGGATTTCATGTTCGACACCTATCAGGTGGTCGAAGCTCGCGCCCATGGCGCCGACTGCATCCTGATCATCATGGCCGCGCTCGATGACGCAGCGGCCAAGGATATCGAGGACGCCGCGCTCGCGCTTCAGATGGACGTGCTGATCGAGATCCACGACCGCGCCGAACTCGACCGCGCGCTGAAGCTCCGCTCGCCGATGATCGGCGTCAACAACCGCAATCTGCGCACCTTCGAGACCACGCTCGCGACCAGCGAGGCGTTGGCGCCGCTGATCCCGAAGGAACGGCTGATGGTCGGCGAAAGCGGCATCTTCACGCCGGACGATCTGGCCCGGCTGGAACGCGTGGGCATGTCGACCTTCCTGGTCGGCGAGAGCCTGATGCGCCAGGCCGACGTGACCGCGGCAACCCGCACGCTGCTGACGCGCCAGTCCGCGCCGCGCGCCGCCGGGACGCGCTAGAGCGATGGCGGAGAAATCGAAAGGCGGCCCCGCCCTCACCCATATCGATGCCGGCGGTGAGGCACGGATGGTCGACGTCTCCGCCAAGCCCGCCACCGAACGCATCGCGATCGCCGAAGGCCGCGTCGTCATGAGCAGGGCGACGCTCGAACTGATCGTGTCGGGCAATGCCAAGAAGGGCGACGTGCTCGGCACTGCGCGCATTGCCGGCATCATGGCGGCGAAGCGAACCTCGGAGTTGATCCCGCTCTGCCATCCGCTGGCGCTATCGAAGGTTACGGTCGATATCGAGCCGGACGAGAAACTGCCGGGCTGCATCGTGCAGGCAACCGTCAAGGTCACCGGCCCGACCGGCGTCGAGATGGAGGCGCTGACCGCGGTCTCGGTCGCCTGCCTCACCATCTACGACATGATCAAGGCGGTGGAACGCGGCGTCCGCATCGAGGGAATCCATCTCGTCGAGAAGAAGGGCGGCAAATCCGCCCACTACCGCGCGTCCGACTGAACAACGCTGCGGCCGCAAGAAGCACTTCCGCGGCAACGATTCATTAACCAGGATTGCTAACGTCGGCTCCATCTCGCTGGTGTACGAGTGCGGTCGGCCGGGGGTGCGCCAGATCTGCTTCCGGGCGCGTTCCTGGCAGTGATCCCTGTGTGATGATTCCAAGCGGTGTCTCATTCAAGCTCACCTCAGTCCTGCGGGGCGGACCGATCCGCTGGCTGATCCTGGGCGGCATCCTGCTGATCGTCTCGATCGCGATCGGCGCCACCGTCATGGCCAAGAACTTCCGCGAACGCGCGCTGCGCAACAGCGAGCGCGATCTGGAAAGCACCACGCTGCTGCTGGCGCGCCATTTCGATCAGCAACTGCACGACTTCGAGGTCGTGCAACAGGACGTGATTCGGTTCATGCGGTCGAGCGGGATCGCCACCACGCGCGAGAATTTCAGAGAGCGGATGTCGGGCCAGGACATCCACCTGACGCTCAAGTCCAAGATCGACGCCATGTCCTATGTCGGCGGCATCAATGTGTTCGATGCCGACGGCGTGCTGATCAACTCGTCTTCGAGATGGCCGGTGCCGTCCGTGAGCATCGCAGACCGGAATTATTTCAGGACCTTCAAGTCCGACCCGCAGTCGCCCGAGAAGGTGCTTGAACCTGTCCACAGCCGTATCACGGGCGCCTGGACCGCAGTGCTTGTCCGCAAGGTGACCGGGACGAACGGGGAGTTCCTGGGCGTCGTCGGCCGCGGCATCGAGCCGCTCAACTTCGAGAAATTCTTCGCGACCGTTGCGCTCACGCCAGGGGCGGCGATCTCCATGCATCACCGCGACGGCGCCCTGCTCGCCCGTCATCCGCACGTCGCTGACATGATCGGCCGGAACTTCAAGACCGGTCCGCCAGCGCAGCAACAGGTCTTCGAGCTCGACCACAGCATTTCGCGCCTGACCAGCCCCATCGACGGCCAGGATCGGCTGGTGGCCTCGCAGGCGCTGAGCAGGTTCCCGCTCGTGATCGTTGCCACCACGACCACCTCGGCCGCGCTCGCCGACTGGCGCGAGCAGACCACGATCCTGGTCGTGGTCACCGCCGCTTCCGTGCTCGCGATCGCCACGTTGCTGTTCTTCGTCGTGCGAAAACTGTCGCAGCAGCACAGGCTGCAACAGCAGCGCCTCACGCTGGAAAAGCTGCGCCTCGACACCGCCGTCAACAACATGACGCAGGGCCTGCTGCTGTTCGATTCATCGCAGCGGCTCGTCGTCTGCAACAAGCGCTATATCGAGATGTACGGATTGTCGGCCGATGTGATCAAGCCCGGCTGCAGCTTTCATGACGTCATCGCCCATCGCAAGGCGACCGGATCGTTCGATGGCGATGTCGATCGCTTCGTTGCGCTGGTGCTGCGCGATATTGGCCGGCGCAATGTGAAGGTGATCACCACGTCCGACGGCCGTTCGAGCCAGGTCGTCAACGAACCGCTCGCCGACGGCGGCTGGGTCGCGACCCACGAAGACATCACCGAGCGCCACCGCGCCGAGGAGCGCGTCACCCACCTCGCCCACTACGACGCGCTCACCGACCTGCCGAACCGCGCGCTGTTCCGCGAGCACCTCAAGCGCGAACTGCCGCATGCGACGGCAACGCAACCGCTCGCGGTGCTCTATATCGACATCGACGAGTTCAAGGGCGTCAACGACTCGCTCGGCCACATGGTCGGCGACGAGTTGCTGAAATCGGTCGCGAAGAGCCTCGCCGGCTGCGTCGAGGATGGCGATTTCGTCGCGCGCCTCGGCGGCGACGAATTCGCGATCGTCCAGTCCGCCGTCGCCAGCGAGGCCGACGTCATCGATCTCGTCAACCGCATTCACGAGGCGATCCGCAACCCTTATGAGTGCGTCGGCCATCAGGTGACCACCGACGCCAGCATCGGAATTGCGCTGTCGCCGCAGCACGGCTCCGACATCGACGAGATCCTGAAGAACGCGGACCTTGCGATGTATGCGGCGAAATCCGCCGGGCGCCGCACCGCGCGCTTCTTCAAGCCGGAGATGGACGCGCAAGTGCGCGCCCGCCGCGCCCTTGAAATCGATTTGCGGCGGGCGATCGCCGACGAAAGCGGGCTGGAGGTCTACTATCAACCCTGCCTCGACCTGCAGACTGATCGCATCACCGGCTGCGAAGCGCTGGTGCGCTGGCGCCACCCGCAACGGGGCATGGTCTCGCCGGCTGAATTCGTGCCGATTGCCGAGGAGACCGGACTGATCAATCAGCTCGGCGAATGGGTGCTGACGACCGCCTGCAAGGAAGCCGTCACCTGGCCGGACAGCGTCCGTCTCGCCGTCAACGTTTCGCCGGTCCAGTTCAAGAGCGGCACGCTGGCGCTCAAGGTCGCCGCCGCGCTGGCCGCCTCGGGCCTGCCGGCAAGCCGCCTCGAGCTCGAGATCACCGAGGCCGTGCTGATCCGTGACGACGACGCCGCGCTTGCGATCCTGCACCAGCTCCGCGCCATCGGCGTCCGGATCGCGCTCGATGATTTCGGCACCGGCTATTCGTCGCTCAGCTACCTCAAGCGTTTCCCGTTCGACAAGATCAAGATCGACCGCTGCTTCATCACCGACCTCGCCGAGCCGGAGGGATCATCCGGCATCGTGCAAGCCGTGGTGAGCATCGCCGCCGAGCGTCGGATGACGACAACGGCCGAAGGCGTCGAGACCGTCGAACAGCAGGAGATCCTGCGCGAGCTCGGCTGCTCGGAAATGCAGGGCTACCTGTTCAGCGCGCCCAAGCCCGCCGAGGAGATCCGGTCATTGCTGCACGCCCGTCACGCAAGCCCGGCCCGCACCGCTCCCGCCGCAAGCGCAAGCCCGTCGCGCGCAGGGCGTAGCCATCACGGGAATGAGCCGCGCGCTCGATCCATCCCTCACCCTGAGGAGCGCGTAGCGCGTCTTGAAGGGCGAGGCCACCGGCCGGGCCTCATCCTTCGAGACGCGGCCGAAGACGCCGCTCCTCAGGATGAGGGTCTGGCACCGGTCGAAACTCTCAGTTCGGAACCGTCCGCTTCGGCGCGCCCTTGGCGTCGGCGTTGACAGTGACGCCGCGCAGCAGGTTGTAGGCGGCATTCAGCGCCTTGTCGTTCTTCTCGTCGGGCGGAACGAAGGACTGCGAGCCGGTCTGCTCGGCGCCTTCGGCGGCCAGGTGCCCGCGCATCGACGCCTCGCCCTTGATCTCGGCACGGGTCTTCAACTCGTCCGGCACATCCTGCAGGATCTCGATGTCGGGCGCGATGCCCTGCGCCTGGATCGAGCGGCCCGACGGCGTGAAGTAGCGCGCGGTGGTCAGCGCCAGCGCGCCATTGCCGGGTCCGAGCGGAATGATGGTTTGCACCGAGCCCTTGCCGAAGGTGCGGGTGCCGATCAGGGTCGCGCGCTTGTGATCATGCAGTGCGCCGGCCACGATCTCAGAGGCAGAGGCCGAGCCGCCATTGATCAGGACCACCAGCGGCTTGCCCTTGGTCATGTCGCCGCCGCGCGCGGTGAAACGCTGGGTCTCCTCCGGCAACCGGCCGCGGGTCGAAACCACCTCGCCGCGCGCCATCAGCGAGCTCACCACCGAGACCGCCTGGTCGAGCAGGCCGCCGGGATTGTTGCGCAGATCGATCACATAGCCGGCGAGCTTGTCCTGCGGGATCTGCTTGGAGATTTCGGTGATGGCCTTGCGCAGGCCCTCGGTGGTCTGCTCGTTGAACGAGGTGATCCTGATATAGCCGATGTTTCCGCCATCGGTGTGGAAGCGCACCGGCCGCACGCGGATGATCTCGCGGGTGATCGAGACATCGATCGGCTTGTCGGCATCCTTGCGAATGATCTTCAGCCGTGTCTGGCTGTTGGGTGCGCCCTTCATCTTGTTGACGGCCTGATCCAGCGTCATGCCCTGGATCTGCTCGTCATCGATCTGGGTGATGATGTCGCCCGACATGATACCGGCGCGCGAGGCCGGCGTGTCGTCGATGGGAGCCACGACCTTGATGAAACCGTCTTCCATCGTGACTTCGATGCCGAGACCGCCGAACTCGCCGTGCGTGGTCTCCTGCATGTCGGTCCAGCCCTTCTCGTTCATGTAACGAGAATGCGGATCGAGCGAGGAGATCATGCCGTTGATCGCGCCCTCGATCAGCTTGGTGTCGTCGGGCCTTTCGACATAGTCAGTGCGGACGCGCTCGAACACGTCGCCGAACAGGTTGAGCTGGGAATAGGTGTCGGAGCGGACCGCGGCCTTGGCGACCGCAACCAGATTGGCGCCCTGCGGAGCGGTGACGAGAAGGGTAAGACCAGCGCCCGTGACCGTACCGAGGAGAAAGCCAAAATTCCTGCGCATGCGTGCGATCCTTCCCGCTGTATCAGCCACGACTGTGATGAATCCTCGTTCTCACCCGGCAAAGGCAAACACACAATGCCTTTTTGGTCGGATCAAGGCCAATTTTACCGAAGTAATACCGTCGCTCACGACAACGTGCGCGGGCTATCGTCCTGCGCTTGCAGCCCGCTCTGCCAGGTCGACGGATTCGTGCCGAAGCCGCGCTTGGCGCGGGTACCCAGCCATTAGCTGAACTGCGGCGGAACATTACGGAATGGCGCTTCCACTCCGAGTTTCAGCGCGGCATCCATCGGCCAGTTCGGGTTGTTGAGGATCTCGCGCCCAACCGCGATCAGGTCTGCCTGTTTTGCGCGCAGGATCTGTTCGGCCTGGTCGCCATGGACGATGAGCCCGAACAGGAGCGCATCGGACATGACTGGTTTCCTCGACCGGCTTGAAAGACCATGCAACGGTTCTTTTTGCCGAAACGAAATGCGCACCGTTCGCCGCGACAAGGCCGCCCCGCTGCGATTTTCGCACATTGCAACTCCGCATCCCGAGGCACCACGCAAGCGGCGTCTTGTGAGATGGACGCACTGCTGGAAGATGGACCACAAGCACCTCACTCTCCGTCATTCCGGGGCGCGACGAAGTCGCGAAACCGGAATTCATCGGGCTGCAGGCGCAGGTGGAGAAATGGATTCCGGGCTTGATGCTTCGCATCGCCCCGGAATGACGGAAGAAAAATTCGGCAGTGATTTCATGGTGATTTGCCCCGTCCACCCCTCGCGCGAAAAACATTCCGCTTTCGCCCTCGGGCAAATCAGCACTATTAATCCGCGCGTCTCACCCAGATGAGGAGCGGGTCGCGATCGTCACGAACGTTGCGGTGAGATGCGGTGGACGTGAAGCGTGTGACTGACGAGCACGCGCGTTGCGGACGGCGAAGTCGTGTGGTTCTGGCGCCCCGACGCTGGCGCTAAGTTTTTTGCGCGAAGAGGTTCGCGCGAGAGATGACGGTGGCAAGAAAGCCCGGTCACCGAGAAGAGCACGAAGTAAGCCGTAAACCATCGCGCAGGGAAAGCCGGTGTTGCTCCGGTTGACCTGTGGTCCTACGCCCGTGCTTTTTGTTGCACGGGGCCCACGGGTGCGACCGGCACCCGGCTTTCCCTGCGCCCTCACTTCGATGAGGTGATACGAGATGCAAAGCTCGGGCGCCATGCGCCGCGAGAACGCGAACTCACATCCATTCCACCGTCATGCCCGCGAAGGCGGGCATCCAGTATCCCGCGGCCTCTCGGCATAAGCACGACCGCCTCTGGAATACTGGATCGTCCGGTCAAGCCGGACGATGACAGCGGAGAAGCTGTTTGACATTTGAATCAGTATCTCTCCCCCGCGTCGTCCTGGCGAAAGCCACGACCCATAGCCACAGGCGTTCGTGATGTGCTCCACTACAACCGCTTGCTCGCGCCACAACGACTGCATGTGGTCATGGGTCCCCGCCTTCGCGGGCACGACAGCGGTGTGTGTGGCACGTGCCAGCAAACGCGACTGACGACATTGCCGTGGTCGCAGGATTTTCGTACACCAACACCGCCATGACTCAACCGCCCCTCTCCCCCGGCTCCGCCGACGTGCTGTTGTTCGATCTCGGCCGCGTCGTGCTCGATATCGATTTCGGCAAGGTGATGACCACCTGGGCCAACCATGCCGGCTGCCGGGCGGCCGATCTCGCCACCCGCTTTGTCATGGATGAGAGCTTCAGGCATCACGAGGTCGGCAAGATCGATGACGCCGCCTTCTTCGCAAGCCTGCGGCAGTCGCTCGGCATCAGCATCTCCGACGCCCAGTTCCTGGAAGGCTGGAACGCGATCTTCACCGGCGAGATGCCGGGGATCGCCGAGCACTTGACGCGCGCCAAGACGCGCCTGCCGCTCTATGCTTTCTCGAACACCAATCCGCCCCATATCGAGCATTTCTCGACAGCCTATTCGGACCTGCTCGGCCACTTCCGCCAGATCTTCTTCTCGTCGACGATCGGGCTACGGAAACCCGAGGCGGAAGCCTATGATTATGTGGTGAAGGCAATCGGCGCGCCGGCCTCGCGCATCGTGTTCTTCGACGATTCCGCCGAGAACATTCGCGGCGCACGAGCGGCAGGCCTCAAGGCCATTCACGTCACATCGTCAGACGATGTGACGAACGCGCTTCTCGCGCTCGGAATTTAGGAGTTGCCCGTGGCCCTGATGCCGGTCGCCGATGCGCTAGCTGCGGTCCTCTACGGCGTGGAACCCTTGCCGGAAGAGATGGTCGCGCTCGACGCCGCCTACCACCGCACGCTCGCCCATGACGTGGCAGCAAAGCGGACGCAGCCGCCGCAGGCGATGTCGGCGATGGATGGCTATGCGGTGCGCTCAGCCGATGCCGCCGCAACAGGCGCGCGGCTGAAGGTGATCGGCGAAGTCGCCGCGGGCCGGCCGTTCGATCGGGAACTCGGTCCGCACGAAACCGCGCGGATCTTCACCGGCGGCGTCATTCCCGCCGGCGCCGATGCGGTGGTGATCCAGGAGGACACCAGGGTCGACGGCGATCACATCACCATCACCGAGGCCGCCATCGCCGGGCGGCATGTCCGACCCGCCGGCATCGATTTCCGCGAGGGCGACGTGCTGCTCAGGGGCGGAAGCCGGCTCACCGATCGCGCGCTGTCGCTGGCGGCGTCGATGAACTATCCGGAACTCGCCGTGCGGCGCCGGCCAAAGGTAGCCGTGCTCGCGACCGGCGACGAACTGGTGATGCCGGGCTCTTCTCCGGGTCCGGGCCAGATCGTCTATTCCAACGGCTATGCGCTGCGGGCGCTGGCGCGCGCCGAAGGCGCTGAAACCATCGATCTGGGGGTCGCCGCCGACACGGTTGCCGCGACCACCGAAGGCATCCGCCGCGCGCACGCCGCGGGCGCCGACATCCTCGTCACCACCGGCGGCGCCTCGGTCGGCGACCATGACCTGGTGAAACCCTCGCTCGAGGCCGAGGGCGTCACCATGGCGTTCTGGAAGATCGCGATGCGGCCGGGCAAGCCGATGATGCATGGCCGGCTCGGTGCGATGCGGGTGATCGGTCTGCCAGGCAATCCGGTGTCATCCTATGTCTGCGCCTACCTGTTCCTGGTGCCGTTGATTCGGGCTCTCGTCGGCCGTTCGGCTGTTCATCACGTCAGGAAAAGCGCCCTGCTCGGCCGTGATCTCGCTGCCAATGATCAGCGTGAAGATTATCTGCGCGCGCTGCTCGAAGAGCGCGACGATGGCACGCTGATCGCAACGCCGGTCACTCGGCAGGACAGTTCGCTGCTTCGGAATCTCACTGCGGCGCAGGCACTTGTGATCCGTCCGCCATACGCGCCGGCGGCGCCGAAGGGC
Source organism: Bradyrhizobium sp. BRP22 (assembly GCF_020194175.1). Classification (GTDB taxonomy): domain Bacteria; phylum Pseudomonadota; class Alphaproteobacteria; order Rhizobiales; family Xanthobacteraceae; genus Bradyrhizobium. The sequence goes on from NZ_JADYVX010000041.1 coordinate 66,886, forward strand.
GCGCCTTGCGACATTCTCCGGTTGCCTGAATGAAGCCGCGACCAGCACCTGTCGAAGCTTCTCTGGTTGCGTTCACCTGAAATTAAGTGGTTGCGGAACACATATCGAACATATAGTGTCCGTTCATGATTTGTTTCGAAACTCGCTGTCTACGAATGGGAGTGCGTTACTCCCGAGATCAGCTCTTCTCAAGTCTCGGATCGAACGACGCTACCAACCGGGGGAATGCTCGCGATGCTTACGCGCAAACAGTATGAACTTCTGCGTTTCATCAACGAACGGCTGAAAGAGGCCGGTGTGCCTCCTTCCTTCGATGAGATGAAGGACGCGCTCGACCTGCGCTCGAAGTCCGGCATCCACCGTCTGATCACGGCGCTGGAGGAACGAGGCTTCATCCGTCGCCTGCCGAACCGCGCCCGCGCGATCGAGGTGATCAAGCTGCCCGAGCTGTCGGCGGCCGGCAACGGTCGCCGTGGCTTCACGCCGAGCGTGATCGAGGGCACGCTTGGCAAGCGCACGACCAGCACGGCCGTGGTCGAGGATGATGGCAACCGTCCGGTCGCCGTTCCCGTCATGGGCCGGATCGCGGCGGGTACGCCGATCGAGGCGCTGCAGACCCGCAGCCACACGATCAGCGTGCCGCCCGACATGCTCGGCTCCGGCGAGCACTATGCGCTGGAGGTGCGTGGCGACTCCATGGTGGAGGCCGGTATCCTCGACGGCGACATGGCGCTGATCCAGCGCAACGACACCGCCAACACCGGCGACATCGTGGTAGCGCTGATCGACGAGGAGGAAGCGACGCTGAAGCGCTTCCGCCGCCGCGGCGCCTCGATCGCGCTCGAGCCCGCCAATGCCGCCTACGAAGTCCGCATCCTGCCGCCGAACCGGGTGCGGATCCAGGGCAAGCTGATCGGGCTTTATCGCAAGTACTGAGCGTCCGACGCAGCAGGGCGTCCATCTGGTACTCGGGTGGGTTGCTTTGCCGCTGCGGGACGCTGACAAGAACGACCTAGAATGATTAGAATAAGAGCCCCGGTCTTCGCCGCCGGGGTTATTCTGTACAAGGCGACGTGCGGCAGCCCTTCGCTATCGTCTTTGTGAACGGGCGCAAGGCGCGGGCCGTACAAATGCCAAGAACGAAGCAGAGGCTTATAAGTTATCGTCCACTCTGATAGAGGCCTGAGCCTCTTCCCAGGCACGGGTCGGCTATCTCGAATGAGGAGCAATCCGATGTGTGACTATAGCCTGCACGCCGTGGCGACGCGTCCCGCCCAGGTTGGAGAGACGCTTATCACCACCACCTTCCGCGGCACCTCGACCCGCGGCTTCGCTTCGGAAAGCGATCCGACGGTCGCAGTCTGCATGCTTCCCGGGACCGAACTCGCGTTCGCCGATAACGTCCGTTACGACAATCGCTGGATCTGGACCAAGACAACCGGCTTCCGCGTCGGCAAATTCAACCAGATCGATCCGCATATTCGGGATCGTCACCACGACGCGATCGAATTCCCCGATGGCAGCCATGTGCTGGTGACCCAGCTCTGCGAAGGGCAGCGGGCGACCGTGCTGCAATTGCCAGTGACGCATCATGTTGCCGAGCCGGCGCAGAAGGCGGTCGAGCAGCGCCCCGCGCCGAACCCGCTGTTCATCGGCTGACGGATTCGGGCAGCGTACGCCGCCGGTTTCGGCCGGCGGAACGTTGCCGCGAGTGACAAGCAAAGTGTTTCGAGCGGCCCCGGAGGCGATCCGGGGGCGTATGTGATTTTGTGTTGGGAGCGTGATCGGTGGTCACCAAGATCACATGGCAAAGAGCCGGACGGGTGGCTGAGCCGGGCCGATACATGTTCAGATTCGGCTGGCTCACCATTGCGGCGGAAGATCTCGCCATCTGGCAGCAATTTCCGGATGCGACATTCACACTTGTTCAGATGCCCTCGCATTCGGGCGGCTCGGACGAGTTTCGGCTCGGCGCGTTCGAGCTACCGGCCAATGCCGGCGGAGATTGAGGGTTTGCTCAATCTTCTGACTGCAGGTCGGACTCGGACGGGGTCGCATCGACGGCGCGGGGCGCTGGTCTTCCCTGGATTCGGATCGTGGTCTCAGGCTCGCCGTCGCCCGAGATCGCGGGTGACCACGGCCGGTCGAGGCCGGCGGGCCTGACCGCGTCGATGACAAAGCCGTTCCCGTTGCGCCGCAGCGCCAGCCCGCCGTGTCGCCGCAGGCGTTCGGCGTCGATGACGGCGGCTCGGCAGCCCTGCGGCACCGGCCTTGCGGTCACGATCAGCACCGCTCGCTCGCAATCGTCCGCGAGCGCCTCAGCGCGCTGCGTGAGCGCGATGAACGCACCGTCCGCCGCAGGCGTCACACAGCCGCCCTCATCGCACGAGACGCCCTCCATGACCGATGGATCGCTCGCGGTGCGGGCATCGGCATCCGCGGCCAGCCATTCCTTGGCCAGAAACGCATCCTTCGCGGTCCGCATCAGGTGCAGCCGCCCGTCCCCGCCGCGGACGGCGACATTGCGGCCGTCGCCGGAAATCAGGATATCCGGGTGCGGCGCCCTCACCGCCCACACCACCGCAATGAGCAGCACCGCCAAGCCGGCGAGGCGCAGCGGCGTGCGCAGCAGCCCGAGCAGGATGACGCCCAGGCTCGCGGCAATCAGCGGGCCGATCCCGAACGCACCGATGCGGCCGACAGCGCCCGGCAGCGCGGCGACCCATTGCGCGACCACGATCATCCAGTCGATGCCGGCGCCCATAATGGCCCAGAACACGCCGTCGAAGCCGAATGGCATCGCCAGCAGGCCAAGCAGCCCGGCCGGCATCACCAGCGCCGACACCACCGGCATCGCCGCCAGATTGGCGAGCACGCCAAACGGCGCCACCCGGTGGAAGTGGAAGGCGGCATAGGGCGTGGTCGCGAGCCCCGCCACCAGCGATGCCAAGAGCAGCATCGCGACCTCCCGCCCGCCCCACAGCGCGATCCGGGCAGTCGCGGAATGGTCGGGCGCGGCGAACAGGTGCGGCATGCCGATCTGCACCAGCGCCACCAGCCCGAGAGTGGCCGCAAACGACATCTGGAAGGCGGTATGCGTCTTCCGATATCGGCAGCATAGTCAACGCTTTAACATGCCTTCCGGACCTTGGTCCGGGACTTTTTCCGGGACTTTGCAACGCGCTCGACTGCGGCGGCGACGTCCTGG
>NZ_JADYVX010000042.1 GCF_020194175.1 Bradyrhizobium sp. BRP22
TCTGGAAGGCGGTATGCGTCTTCCGATATCGGCAGCATAGTCAACGCTTTAACATGCCTTCCGGACCTTGGTCCGGGACTTTTTCCGGGACTTTGCAACGCGCTCGACTGCGGCGGCGACGTCCTGGTCCAGCACGTGGGCATAGCGCAGGGTGGACTTGATGTCCCGGTGGTTCATCGCCTTCTGAACTAGCTTCAAATTGCCGCTGTCGCGCAAGAGCTTGGTCCCGAAGTCATGCCTATAGTCGTGAAAGCGGAAGTCGGTCACGCCGGAGTTGGCACGTATGGCCTGCCAGACAGATTTCGTGCCGTTGTAGGTCACCGGGTATCGTTGCCCCCTCACTCGACCGATCCGCTTGTTGCCGTACATGGCGACATAGGTGAACACGAACTCTGGATGCTGGCCCTGCAGGGGAAAGAGGATATCCCTGATGCTGTCGGTGATCGGGAACACAACGCGCCGTCCGCCCTTGCCGAGACGTACGACCTGCTTGGTTCCGAAGTTCACTTCCGACCAGCGGAGGGTCACGCATTCCTTGAACCGCATGCCACTGGCCCGAACGAAGGCGAAGAACGGCTCATAGTCGGCGCGCATCGCCGCATCGAAGGCCGTAGCCTCATTGTCTTGCAATTCTCGGACCCGCTCCTCCGGCTCGGGTAGCAGGAGCTCATCCCACTTCGGTTCGTTCTCGAACACGGCCCCCTCATCCTTCGCGAAACGAAATATCCGCTGCAGGACCTTCGTCGCCGAGCGGTTCACGGTCGCATTCGCGACCAACGGCAGCGCGGCCTCTTGCTCTTTAGTCCGTTTGCCGCGTCGCGAGACCCGATGGCCGCGCCGCCAGGCAACCATTTGCTTTGCCTTGTTGTGATCGATATCGGTGAGCGGCGTCGCTTCGCCGAAATGGTTCACGAGGCGCTCGAGGTTGGTCCACGTAGCGTCTGGGTCGGCATCGTACTGTGCTTCGTCGTTCCATAGGCGGACGACGACATCACCGATCAGCAGCGATGCCTTGGCCCGTCTGGATGCCTTGATCAGCTTTTTGGCTTTTTCTTTCTCTACGGACTCGAATTTTTCCGCTTCTTTTCGAGCCGTGCATTCCGTAGATCCGAAAAACCGACGACCACCATGCCGGAAGTCGTATTGGTAGAACGGTGATTTTGGGGTCTTGTAGACTGACATGCTTCCCGCCTCCGACGGCGCTCGATGAAGTCGTCGAGATCCGCCTCGGTGAACCGCCGCCGAGGTCGCTTCGAGCCACGCCCCACGAAAATATAGGCGATATCGCCGTCGTGGACCAAGGCGGCAAGCTGATCCACTGTGATGGTAAGCCGATCGGCGGCTTCCTTCGGGGTCAACAAACGCGCTGTTGCGCGCGCGGACGCGGTCTCGCCGGTCATTCCGCTGCCTCCAGAGCGAACCTGCCGACGTCCGGCTTGCGCTCGAGCTGGTGCCGCGGCCGGTAGTTGGCCTGCACGATCGCCTTGACGAAGCGGCACGGCACCGAATTGCCGACCATCCGCCCCTGCTCTTCCGCCGTGATGCGGCGCAGCACAGTCCCGTTCTCGGTCTCGCGCGGGATCATGATGTCGATCTTGTAGTCGGGCGGGAAGGAGTGGGCGTTGAAGCGCTCGCGCGGCGTCAGCATCCGCATGCCGATGTCGATGATCTGGTAGTCCTCGCCCTTGACGGTCACGAGGCCCATGCGGGCCTTGGCCGTCAGGGTGTGGAGCGGATCGCGAGTGTCCTGATGTTGGCCGCCGCTCTTGTAGAACTTCACGAGGAAAGCGCGGACCTCGGCCAGGTGGCCGCCCTGCGCGGTGACCGCCGGTACCGGCGCCTGGACCGACGAGCCGCGCCGATCGCTGCCTTTCAGGTTCAGCAGTCCGGCCGACACCACAGCTTGCGTGCAGCCCTTTCCGACGATCGTCGAGACCGGCTCGCGCGCGTCATGGCCGGGCTCGAAATAATTGTGCTGGGCGAGGAAGGCGGAGACTACGCCGAGCGGCGCGGCCCCGCCAGGACGCTTGACGTAGCTGTTGGCCGTTACCGTGTGCAGCGGCTCATCAGCACCGTGCCCGACGCTGTTCTCACGGAACTTGGTGATGAATGGTGTCACCAGCGAAGCGCCGTTTCCCGTCGGCACCACCACAGTCAAGGGCTTCTCGATCGAAAGGGTGCGCGGCTCTTGTCCATCGCGCTCGCCGTACCGCGGCACCATGAAGGGCACCACGAGCGCGTGCTCGCCCCGCTTCGCGCCGGTTTGGGTCCGGATCGGCTCGCGAATGCTGTGCGCGCGCGTGTCGCCGGCATGAGTGACAGGCACGATGAAGGGATCAGCGCTCTCGATCACGTACCGAACGAGTCCCTTGAAGATCCGCGCCAGCGTGTTCGGCTTGAGCGGCCGCTGCACGCGGATGCCGGTCTCCTTGTAGAGCTGCTTGACCTCCGCCGGCGAGAGGAAGATCGACGGACACGGGATCGACCAGTCGATGACGTGATCGGCGGCCGTGCGCCACGGCTTCAGCTCGCCCGACAGCACCTCCTCAGAATCCGGAGCGCCATGCGTGTGCGCCGGCCAGGTGATCGGCTCATCGTCGCAGCGCGCGATCATCATGAACCGCGTCCGGATGGTCGGGTCGCCGTGGTTGCACATCTTGACGACCTTCCACTCGATGCGCTTGTAGCCTTCCCGCTTCAGCGCACGAATGAATTTCTGGAACTCCTCGCCCTTGCGATCAGGATCCGGACGGCCGTTCGGCAACAGTGGGCCCCACGTCAGAAACTCCGGCACGTTTTCAAGGAAGATCACGCGCGGCCTTTGCCAGGCGGGAAGCTGGGCCCAATGCAGCGCCACCCAGGCGAGCCCGCGGATGCGCTTCTCGACCGGCTTTGCGCCCTTGGCCTTGGAGAAGTGCTTGCAGTCCGGAGACAGCCACAGCATGCCGATCGCACGGCCGGCGGCGGCTTCCGATGGCACCACCTTGAAGATGTTCGAGTTCAGATGTTGGGTGTTGGGGTGGTTCGCCTTGTGCATGGCGATCGCCACCGCATCGTGGTTGATGGCGATATCGGGCGAGACGCCCAAAGCCATTTCGATGCCGGTTGAGACGCCTCCCCCACCTGCAAAACAATCGACGATGATCTCCGTCATTCTCCCCCTACCCCCTGAACCTCATGATCGCGTTGCGGCTGGTGACCGCGGTAAAGCCGTCTTCGAATTTCACGAGACAACTGTTCATCGTGCCGCGCGCGAGCACCGCGCAGCGCTGGCCTTTGCGGCCCATCCGATGCCAGCGATAGACGTACGGAAATGCCTCGTCGGTCATGCCGTCCACGCTCGCATCCACTTCAGCGGCTCGCAGACCGAGCGGTCAGCCAGCTTCCACTCGAAGATGTCGAGCTGTCCGTCGACAGGGATCGGATCATTCAGCAGTACAGGATCAGCGAGCACGAACGCCCCGGGGCCGACGAACCACGGGCTATCGCTCTTCGAGACGTTGTCGACGATGTTGACGTGGCCGATGATAGCCCCGCGAACGAGATCGGCCGGCGGAGGACAGGTGACGCCGAGGTCTGCCATAAAATCGCGGCCATCGGCGTATTCATCCTGCGTCATGCCCTTCGAGGCTAGGATGGCGACGCGCCCGCGGAATCGCCAATCCTTCTTCCAGTGCTTCCAGCTACGGTTCTCAACGTCCTTGCCGTGGAAGATCGCGTAGGCCCACGGCTGGCGGACAGCGAGGGCAACGCGGGGAAGAGTGGTCGTCATGGCTTGCGCCTCCACTCGAACTTGAAGCCCCTCACCATGTCCGCGCGCACGAGAGCATCAATCTCTTCATCGGTGGCGCTGTCGGGGACCTTGACCTCGCCGTGCGTCCGCAAGGCGCTTGAGACGCCGACATAGGTGGCGCGAGCCTTCCAGGCGACGGTTATTTGCTTACCCTGCTCGCTCACGCTGCCCTCCTCTGCCATAGCGCGTCGTACGAAAGCCCAAGCATGTGCTCCACTTCGTGGACGAGCCCCGCGCTCTCCATGCCAGGGATGATCTCTTCGCAGATGACGGTGATGGCCGCGTCGAGGTAGCGCTTGAAGTCGTCGCTATCCATTCGCTCGAACGAGGTCGAAGCGACGCGCGTCACCATCCTGTTGTCGTGAAACTCGATGTGCTCGACATAGCCGAGCTTGATCTTGAGCCAGAAGTGGAGCTGTTCAGCGGCCCGGTAGAACTCTTGGTTTTCGACGACGACTCCGAGCAGCTTCCAATAGAATCGGTTTTGGAGGATGCTGCGCTTGCTCGCCGAGGTCAGCTTGGCGACGAACTCCTTGCCCTGCGGGAGACCGTCGATCAGTTCCTGATCGCCAGCCGTTCCCGGTACCAGATGCGTGCCCTGGACGCGAATGAGCAACTCCGTCGCCATCAGGTCGCCCTCGGAAATTCACGCACCATCAGGTCTGGCGGGATCTCGCTCTTGCCGTTGGTCTGCTTGAAGTAAAAGGCGACACCGCGCGGCTTGCATTCGTCACGCAGGTCACGTGCCCATTGCAGGTCCATCTCGCGACCTTCGCGCACGCGATCCTCGCCACCGCAGATGATCCAGTTGGGAAAAGAACGGTGCCCGATCTTCAGCGGGCCGAGCGCTGGCTCATAGCTGACGAAGTGGACGGACGCCGGCACGTCCTGAAGGTAATTCATCCGCCGGTCGTATTCGGTCTGGTTCTCGGCGGTGACGCCGACCCAAATGTGCGAGGGGAGTCCCGGCTGCCATACGCGCGGGATCATATCCATGATGTTCTGTGGACGCTTGGTCAGCAGCAGCCAGTCGAGTTCTGGCGTGTCGCGGATCACCTGCCAAAGGCGCTCGCGCCATTCCTGGGGCGCCTGGTTGTCGAAGACGTCGGCGAGGCTGGCGCAGAACACCCTTGGCCGGAACCGAGAAGCTTCACTGTAGTTCGACGGCGGAGCGTGCTGCGCCTGCTTGGCCCATTTATACGGCTTGCGCCAGTTGGTGTCGGATGCCAGCCGTCGCGGGTGGTTACCCCACTGCACGAGGCCAGAGCGCTTCGCCCATGTCTCGGCATAGCAGAAATCGCATGCGCGCGAGATCGCCGTGCATCCGAACCACGGATTGAATGTGTGCGTGGCCCACTCGATTTTGGTGTTCTCAGCCATCGGCGAGGCTCGCAAAGGTGTGGCAGGTAAAAATGATGGCCCGCATGTGCTCGACGTTCGGCGAGGCGTCGTAGAGCGCGATGCAGGTCTTGAGCGGATCAATGCCGATGCGCGCGTAGAAGGCGATCTCGTTGCCCTTGTGCTGGGCGTCGGGCGCGTCCTGATGGCAGGACTGGCAAAGCGGGAGCGTCCAGGCATCGTCCGGCTTGGCCTGCATCCCTGGATTGGGCTTGCCGATCTCGGCGCAAGCGAAGCGCACATGCGCGGCGACGCCCGCGGGATCTCGGCGGCACTGCGGGTTGACGCACGGCAACTGCCGGATAGCCTCGAGATGCGCGTTGTCGCGCGCCCTGCCGTGCTTCGGCTTGACCGGCTTGGTCTTGGTCTCGCGCCGGCCGCCCTTCAGGAGGCTCCCGATCGGCGCGACATTGGCGATGCGCTGGGCCACTATTCCGCCTCGCTGATGCGCTGGAAGGCATCCATCACGAGCTGCTGCGAGCGCGCCCAATCGGATTTCGAGGCCCTGCCCTTCATCGGGGTCTGGTGCTTGTTCTGCACCGCGGCCAACTGCTCGGTGTCCTCGCAGCCGGAGAGAGCGTCGCCCAAGCCCTTCAGCCAATCCTCGACGTTGAAGGGCTCTCCTTCCTTCGGCTCGGCCGTCCGGCGAAGGTACGGCGGAATGTCCAGCGGGTGCTGTTCCGACTTCATCGGCTTATCGCCGGGGAAACCATCATCGACATCCACCACCTTCTGGTAGTGCACTCCTTCCACCGTGACAGTCTCGCCGCCGCGGGAGTCGCTGACGACCTTCGCCGGCTTCTGATCGGATTGAGGCGGCGGCGCCGGGGGCTGATCAGTCGCCGCCGCCTCTGGCGTGGCCGAGGCCGGTTCGGTCCACTCGACTTCCGTCGTGTCGTGCCGACCAGCTTCAGCAACTTCTTCAACCGTCTGAGCCGCGGACTGCGCGTTCGCCAGCTCCTCGGCGCGGTCAATCTCGTCCTGGGTAACAGGCGCACTCGCCTCATGCGTGATCCGGGCAGCGGGCGGCGCCGGCGGCTCCTCGTTCACGAGGCGCGCCTGCTGGGCGCGATGGCTCGCGTTCAGATCCTCCATTTCATCGTCGGAGTAGACGCCGAGCATCAAGCCAGGCGCATACACGCGACCCCACTCGCGCGCGCCGCGATAACGCAGCATCCGCTTGTGGCCGCCCTTCGCGTCCCATGGCGAACCGCGGCCCGTCGTTTTCCACTCACCGACAGTGCCGTCGATCTCCTTCGGACGGCCCTTGGAATCTAGAACCGGCTTGCCGTTGACGGCGCCCGAGACGACCACCCTCATGGCGTCGCCAAGCCCCGTGATCTCGTATTCGAGTTCGACGCCGAGCTTGCCTTCCAGAACTGCCGCGATCAGCTTGCCCTCATAGCAGAGCTTGCCGTGAACGACGGAGACGCACTGCGCCACTGCGAACGGGTCCATGTTCCAGCGCACAGCCTGATTGACCACCAGAAAGCAGTTGGCCGTCACCACATCGATCGGGAGCGGCACCAACTTGCCCTCGTCGTCCTTCTCAAAGCAGAGCGAGTGGGGAATCAGGTTTGAGCGCGCCATCACGGTCGCGATGCGCTGCATGTGCTCGAACCGGGCGGTATCGAGGACGGCGATCGGATCGGAGACGACGCGGACTTCCTGCCTGCGGACCGGAGCCAGCGCGGTTGCGCTGGACTGATCGATAGTGGCGACTTGGTTCATGCTGCCCTCTTGTCAGATTTGACGACACAGCCCGGGAGGGCCACCTGCTTCTTCGCCGCGTCGTCCGCGATCTCCTGCAGGAGAGCGACGAGACGCGGGTGATCCTTCAGGCTCTCAAGAAGCTTGGCCTTGTCCGTAATCTCCGCGAAGAAATAGGTGCGGAGGCCCGTCGAGCGCTTCGACGAGCCGGAAGTGACGCGGACCTGCGGCGCCTCCTCGAGCGATTTGCCAGAGGTGATCGCAGCGACCTTCGCGGCCTCGGCCTCCTGCGCCTTCTTTGTCAGCCAGGGCGTCACGACAACGGCCTTGAGCCGTTTCTTCAGATCCTCGGCGCGATCACGCAGGCCGAACCACTTCTTGTCGACGGTGCGGCCGGCTTCGAGATGCGGCGCCTTCTCCTTCTTGTGCAGATCGACGATCTTGTTCTGCAGCTCGCCAAAGGTGTTGGCCAGGTCTGATGCCTGATCGGCGATGGCCTGTTCTGAGGCAGCGCCCGCCTTCATCATGCGTTCGGCTTCGCGCGCCAGATCGTCGATACGCTCTTGGATGGACTCGACCGTATCCTCGACCGGCGCATTGTTGTGGCCGATGACAACCTCATTCAGGTCCGGCCACGAGCCACCATTGCGAATTGAGGTGTAGAGTTCGTGCGTGATCGGCCGCTCGCAGACATAAGTCCACATCTCGCGGGCGCGAATGTCATCGACCGGTCTACCGTCGTAGTGGCAGCAAAGCGTGCCGTCATCCTTGTACCAGTAGGCGACGGTGTAGAACGCCACCTGCCCGGTCTGCTTATCCTTGCGACGCGAGCGATAGAACCCGGTCATGGGTTCGTCAGCGGTCTTGTGACCGAACACGCCCTTCAACGCGTTACGCCACCAATCCCAAGGATCGGCGGGCGGAATGATGCTGACCTTCTCCAATGCAGCGGTGCTCACAGCGGCGTCCCCCCATGTTCGGTAGGTTCGAAATCGGAGAGCAGCGCGCGGTCGCTCATCCAGGCGTAGACGATCAAGCCGCCGAGCACGGCGCCGACGCAGATCAGTCCAATTGCGAGAAAGAGGTCCATCGCCCTACTCCGCAGCCTGAGCGTAAACAGGAGACGTCGTCAGCGCGTCGACGACGCCAGCGAAGCGCGCGTCGTCGCCGAAGCGGCGGTACCAGCGCAGAAACAGTCGGGCCTGCGCGAGACGACGTTCGTGATTAGGATTGCGAGTTGGAAAGCCGGAGCGCTCGCGGCGGCGCCGGTCGCGAATCTCCGCTTGATAGCTGCGTTCGATCTCGGCGAGCGCGCCGGTGACGTTGACCGGGCATTGCATGGCGATCGAGCCGAAGTCGCAGACGTTCTTGATGTCGCCGGCACCGCGGCGGATCGCGCGCTCGACGGCGAGCTTGTGATCGTTGACGCGCCGGTTGTTGCCGAACGCTGCGTTGATGGCGGCGATCCCCGCCTCGATGGCGCCGCCGGCACGGCCGCGCTCAAAAGCGCCTGCTGCCCAGGCTTGAACCCGATCTTCCCGTGGAATGAAATTGGACATGGTCCGCCTCCGTGATGACGCGGACCAATTTGTAGCGAATATCGCTACATGTCAATCTCTGTAGCGATTACAGCTACGAAATATTTGGACGGTAATATTGTCCTTATCCGAACACGAGATAAACCAAATAGCCTACGATGATGAGCGCCCCCATGGCCACAACGAAGCTGGTTGCGGTATCGGTCTTGCCGGTTCGAAGTGCGTACCGTTGCACGGTGCGTCCTAAGAGAACCATGGAGATCGCGAAGATAGCGCCGAAGACCCCGACAATTGCACCGGTGAGCACGCCAGCGCGCTCCTACAGATCGAGCAGCGTCCGCTTGACGCGGCCGATCACTTCTAGGTCCTTCTTGTTCTTGAAGAAGATCGGCTTGTTGACTGGATTCGTCGAATAGGGAGCCAGGTGAGCTGGATCCCCGCTCTGCCACATCTTGTACGTCGTTTCTCCGCGGTGAGAGAACACGTAGCAGCGACCGTTGATGAGGGTCCGATCAGCCTTATTGACGATTATGATCGACCCTTCCGGCGAAATCCGGTCCATCGAGTCGCCCTCCACGTTGAGAGCGAAAAACTCACCACGGCCGAGATCGGCGAAGGCCAGGAGTGGTACGTCCTCGACCGGTATCTGCGAACTTGGCGCCTTCAGTTTACCGGCAGCAACTGAATCCAGCAGCGGTACCCTTGTGATCTTCGGCGTATCCTTCGGCATTCCGGCCTTGGGCATCCCTCGCAGTGATGCCGGCGCCGGAAACCCGGTGATCTCTTCGATCGCAAGCATTTCCTCGGCCGAGACGTCGCGCTCTTCCTTCAGGATTTTGTAGACCTTGGAGCGATCAAATCCTACCCGCAAACGGGTGGCGAGTGCCCGAGCCAAATCGGATTGGCTCATGCCGTTCGCGTGCTCCATTGCTGCCTCAACCCAATGGGCAATCTGGGATTTCTTGGTTCGACCTAACGTCATTCAAGTACCGTAGCGGATAGCGCTACAGCGGTCTGTCGCCTTTTTCGCTACAGCCTCTTGCCTTTTGTAGCGATTATCGCTACCGTCCATATATGGAGCCTGCACAGACCATCCTCACGAAGCTTGGTGGACCGACGAAGGTCTCTAAGTACCTCGGCATTCACCGCACCCGCGCCTCGAACTGGCAGCGTCCGCGAGCCAAGGGCGGCACCGATGGTGTGATCCCGCAGCGCTACCACCGTCAGCTCCTCGACTATGCTGCCTCCGTCAAGGTGGAGTTGTCTGCTGACGACTTCCTGCCCGCGCGCACTCAACCGCAGGAGAGCGCGGCGTGATGTTTCACGTGCAACACTTCCACCCGATCGTCGCGCTACGCGCGCTTGGGCTTTTGGCCCCGGCCGGGGAACGCAATGACCTTTCCCCCGGCCGGGTCCGCGGTCCGGGGGCGGGACCGATCCACAACCGCCTTGGCGACGTCGCCCAGCAGCAACCAGCAATCCTCCTCAGCCTCCGTCGCAGCATCCTCGCCAAAGGTCGCGATGGAGGTGATCTTCTCGCCGCTCATTCTGAACTCCGTGCTCACCCGCGTTGCGTACAGGGAGAGTTTTTTCAGATGCGCAAAAGAAATTTGATTTCGGCGCAAATGGTTGCCGAGGCCCGAGGATGGGCCGAAGAATTGACTGCTTTGGAAATCCGCGGGCCCGGCGATCTGGAGCCCGCTTGGCGACGGCTCGAAGCCCGCTATGCCATCCCCTATTCCACCTTCTGGTCGCTGAAGTATCGGCACGACCTGAAGGACATCTGGGCGTCGCTACACCGCATGCTCGAGCTGGCGCTGACGGCTGAGCGCGCCCTCCGAGCTGCGCAGGATTCGCATCACAACTTCATTGAGAAGGTCGTCACCGGCAACGGATGACGCCTGGAAAGGCGTGGGGAATGCCGTTCAAGGATCCGGAGATCGCTCGCGCTTACCGGCGCGACCGCAGGCGCAACGAGCGCATCGAGCTCAGAGATTTGCGGCGCGCCATGTCGCTGCATCAGAGGCTCGGCATCGAGACGCAGGTCTATCGCGTCCCGGTGCTCGACGACCACCGCATGGGCCGGCGTTTCGACCGGCAGTCGCGGTGCTGGAACCATCAGCACCCCTATCGCGAGAGCATCACGCTCGCGCGGGTCTGACCCACCCACAGTTCTGTTTGCGTTTGCGTGCCCAACACCATCGGGAGAACCACCATGTCGTCTCGCCTCATCAGGCGTTTCTCGGAAATCATCGGCCTAGTCGATCGGGACTTCGAGCCCAAGCTGAACTCGGCCGTCACCGAAGTCGTCGAAGCCCTTGTCGATCTGCCTACCGAGAAGGGCAAGGCGTCGATCACCGTCACGTTGGACTTCGAATACGAGAAGGGAATGTTCAACCTTCTCCCCAACGTGAAGGTGAAGCTGCCGGAGGGCCAGAAGTTCCGGCGCACTCCGTTCTGGGCGCACGAAGGCGCCCTCTCTACCCAGCACCCGTCGCAGATCGACATGTTCGTCCGCGACTCCCACCCCACCAAGACGCCGGCCCAGGCTGGCTAACACAAGGAGCGTTTCATGTCTGAAGCGGTCAACGGCGAAGCCGTTACCAGAATTGCCGACCTCGCAAAGAGCGCGGCCGGCGCGGATATCCTCAGCGTCAGTGTCACCGGTGTCGGCCTGCCGTCGTCTTTCCCCGTGCTGTTCGACAAGCGTGCGAACGGCGTCGGCATCAAGGATCTGAAGGCCCATGCCGAGACGTGGCGCACCGCGCCGGAGCGCAAGAAGGGCACCGCCAAGCTGGCGACGCTCGACAGCTTCATCGATCTGACCAACCGCCACAAGGATGCCAACTCGGTCATCTTTGCCCAGGCGACGTGGCCGAACCCCTCGCTTACCGCGGTCCTCAACTACAACGCGGGAGGAGCGGATGGCGCTGCGCGCTTCGGCGATCACCGCTTCGTCTATTCCTTCCCGATCACCGACGAGTTCAAGGCGTGGGCGGATCATGATTCCGCTCCGATGTCGCAGGGCGAGTTCGCCTCGTTTATCGAGGAGCGCGTGTTCGAGCTGGCCGATGCCATGCCCGAGGAGCTTGATAGCTTTGAGAAGCTGCTGCGTACGCAGTTCGCTTCGCCAAGCCGCATGGTTGAGCTTTCGCGCGGCCTGCAGGTGCACGTCGCTTCGGGCGTCAAGTCCGGCATCACGCTGAATTCCGGCGAAGCGGAGATCCAATTCGTCGAGGAGCATCGCGACACCAACGGCGAAAAGCTCACCGTGCCGGGGCTGTTCATGATCTCCCTGCCAGCCTTCATCGGCGGCGTGCCGGTTCGTATCCCGGTGCGGCTCCGGTACCGGATCAAGTCCGGCGCTATCGCCTGGTTCTACCAGATGTATCGCTGGAAGGAGTTCCTGCGCGAACGCGTCGTCGCGGATCTCCAATTGGCGCGCTTGGAAACTGAGCTGGCCACCTTCGAAGGGTCGCCCGAGTAATCATGGACGACCTTTTCTCATACGCCGCGAAGCAGGCGCAGGGCAGCGAGCCGCCGGAGGGTGTTCGCCCCGACGTCGCGTCGCTGTTCGAGCGCCTGGCGCTGCAGCTATGGGCAAAAGGTCGCCGCCGCTTCTCTGCGGACGCGATCCTGCATCGCATCCGCTGGGAGTTCACCGTCGAACGCGACGGTGAGTGGAAGTGCAACAACAATCACACGTCCGTGCTGGCGCGCTGGTTCATCGCCAACCACCCGGACAAGGCGGACTTCTTCGAGACGCGTGTGAAGCGCGCGAAGGAGGCCGCATGAAGGTCGAGACCTTCCTCGACGGCCGCGTGACGATGCTGATCGGCGATGTGCGCGAGGGGCTGACAAGCCTCGATGCCGATTCCTACGATTGCGTACCGACCTCCCCGCCCTATTGGGGCCTCCGCGACTATGGCGTTGAAGGCCAGATCGGGCTTGAGCCCACCCTGGGCGCGCATCTTGATGTAATGGTCGAGGTATTCGGCCGCGTGCGCCGCGTCCTGAAGCCGACCGGCACCCTGTGGCTCAACTATGGCGACTGCTATGCGGCCTCGCCGAATGGCCGCAGCGCGGCCGACACCAAAGCGGCCGGTAATGACGATCGCACGTTCCGCGACAAGCCGTTCTCTACAGTGGGCCCCGTTAATTCGCGCGTGGGACGCTCAGAAAACCTCGGCAACCGCGGCTCCGATGGCGTGCGCCGCAACGGCGGCCGGCTCGCCAAATGGGATCGGAAGTCCGAGCGTAGCGGGCACAACTTCGGCGCGGCGGATGAGAGCGTAGCTGACGTCCGAGTTATGCCAGGCGGTTACCTGAAGCCGAAGGATCTGTGCATGATCCCGAACCGGCTCGCCATCGCACTGCAGGATGATGGCTGGTGGGTCCGCTCCGAGATCGTCTGGCACAAGCCGAACCCGATGCCGGAGTCGACGCGCGATCGTCCGACCAACGCGCACGAGAAGATTTGGCTGCTCACCAAGCGGGAGCGCTACTTCTACGATGCGGACGCCATCCGCGAGCCCGACAGAGGGCTCGATCACCCGCGCAACGTGCTGCACAAGCCGGAACCAAGCGGCGGAGTAATGTCGCCACACACGGGAATCCGTAGCGCCGAGGGGCGAAACGGCCAAGGTGCGAACGCGCGGAATGTTTGGACGCTCGCCACCGCGGCGTTCTCGGAAGCTCACTTCGCCACGTTCCCGCCGGCGCTGGTCGAGCGCTGCATCAAGGCAGGCTGTCCTACCGGTGGTCGAGTGCTCGATCCCTTCGGCGGTGCCGGCACCACGGCAATGGTCGCGGTAGCGCTCGGCCGCACCGCCACCCTGATCGAACTCAATCCCGAATATGCCCGCCTCGCCCGCGCGCGGATCGAAGCCGCGTTCATGAGCAAGGCAGCGGGTGCGCGTCACATGGTCAAGAAGCTCGGCAAGGCCGAGCCGGCAGGGCCGTTGTTCGAGGGAGCCGCAGAATGATTGCAATCGCATTGTCCGACGAAATCCCGGGGTTTCTCGCCGACGGCTATCGCTACGGCGGTCGCTATTCCGAGCGGTACCACATCATGCACCGGCTGCCGTTCGACTCGGCGCCGATCGTCGACGAAGAGACCGCGCACATCGCCGGTGCAATCGCGGATCTCGGAGCCGAGCAGTGAGCGGCAACGCGGGCGCATCGATCGGCCACGCGCCGGGGCCAGCGTCGACGCCTCAGGAAGAGATGGCGGCGTTCGAGCAGCTCGGCCCGGCGTGCAAGGCCGCGCTCAATGACAGCGTCTTCCCATGGTCGAGCGTCGAGGTCGCGCGGCGCTTCAAGCTGAAGAACCTCGACCCTTCGGACCCGGACCACGACACGTCCATCGCCAATGAGCTGCGGGCGATCGACGCAACCAAAGCAGCCGACAGGAGAGTCTAATGACTGAGCAAGCGCAGAAAGCCGAACGACCAGCGCCGTCAATCGAGCAGATCAAGGCTGTGTTCGCAAAGGCAAACGATCGGCAGAAGGCGATTATGAAGTTTGCCGCGACGGTCGGGGTGCTGCGCAAGGCGAAGGCGACCGACGATGTCATCGGCGACGCTTTCAACGTCGCGATGAAGTCGTTCGCCCTCGACGTAGAAATTGCGATGCTCGTGCATCTCAACGAGACGCATAAGGAAACGAACGTTCCGCTCAACATCGTGATCGGCATGATGGGCCTCGAGCTCTGTGACCGTTCCGACGTGGAGAACCGCAGGCTCATCAACGTTCTCGAACTCGTCCGCGAGCAGGGAAAGGCGAACGCATGAGCGCGCCAGATTCCGTGATCGACGTTGCGCACTTCGTCAGCGACATGCGCGCGGCGATCGACAAGCACGCGGCTGACGCTGGGCGCACGATCAATCGCATGAACAGGCCAGCGGGCGAGATCAGCGCGCCCACCAAGAGCGACGAGTTGTGGGCGGCGTTCCTCGCCTTCCACAACGCTGTTGTCGACTGGATCGTCGCCGAGGGCATCCGCGAGGACAAGCTGAAGGCCACCGTCATGGTCGACATCGGACTGCGGATGTTCCTCGACAACACCCGTGAGGCGGTGCTTGCCGCGGAGCTGGAGAAGCGAAGGCCAACGCCCAACATCATCGGATTGCGCCAATGACTCATCACCTCAACAAAGTCTCCGGCAAAGAATTGGAGAACGTCGTCGCTATCGGCGACGCCATCTACGCAGAGCTGCAATCGCTGCCGGGCCAGAAGGCCGGCGCGGTGCTGACCTATCTCGTCGTCAAAACGTACCTGTCGGACTACTGCCCCGCCCACGTCGGCGGGGCAATCGAAACCTTCTTCGAGGGCGTCAGGCGCAGCATCTCCACTTACTTGAAGGGCCAACGATGAGCATGGATCAGCAGCTATTGAACCATCTCCGAGATCCGGTCACCGAGGATCTATATCTCGGTACCACCGTGCGCCTGCGAGACGTCCCCGGCCCGCTCCTGCGCATCATCGACATCCAGGACGACCAGGCGACCGTGTTCTGGTTCGACCGCCACAACGTACCGCACCAGCACCAGTTCAACTGCGCGCTGCTCGTGCGGATGCCGCCGTTCGAGCCCGGCAACATCGCCGCCCGCGGGAGCAACGCCCGCGCAATGGCGGAATACAGAGGGGATGACGCCGATGCTCGTGACTGAGGAAGAAGCCAGGAGCAAGCGCTGCCAGGAGAGCTTCGGCGACGGCTCCGTGTCAGCCGGAGCCGCGCAAGCGATGGGCGTGCCGGTCAACCCATTCAGTCATGGCTTCAGCCCAGCTTCGATGGTGCATGCCTCGCCGCATAACTGCATCGGCTCCGCCTGCATGGCATGGCGATGGATGCAGGTCCTGGCGTCGAACGGGATGGACGTCGTTCAAGATTCGCGCGGCCGCGGCTACTGCGGAAAGGCAGGCCGGCCATGACGTTCGCGATCAAGAGCATGGGACCTCCCGGCCGCCATATGCGCGGCACCATCGTTACTTGCGGCCACTGCGGCGTGGTCCGCACGGTGCAGATCAATCACTTCAAGGGCCAACAGCGCGACAACGACGATCTCGAACAGCAGTTCATACGGAACAAGCTCGAGAAGGACGGCTGGCTGATCGGCAAGAAAGCTGAGCAGCACCGCTGCCCCGGTTGCTATTCGGCGATCAGGTCGGCGCAGAAGCGCAAGAACGAGGAGAACGTAGTGAACCTGCCGATCAAGCCTGGGCCGACCAAGCCCGAACAGCCCCGCGAGATGTCGCGCGACGATCGCCGGATCATTTTCGAGAAGCTCAACGAGGTCTATGTCGACGAAAAGACCGGCTACGGACCTGGTTGGACGGACGCCAAGGTGGCGTCGGATCTCGGCGTGCCGCGCGCCTGGGTGAAGGGCCTGCGCGACGAGATGTTCGGGCCAGAAGGCTCGAACGAGGAAATCAGGGCGACCATCTGCGACGCGCAGATTCTCCTCAATGACATCCGTGTCGTCGCCAACGCTGTGCAGGGGTCCATCGAGCCCCTGAAGACGATCCTCGACAAGGCCGAGCGCATCGAGAAGCGCATTGCGCAGATCCAGCAGGAGTTGCGCTGATGCCGATTGCCTATCTCGTTTGGGTCCAGGGCCCGAAAGGCCCTTGCCCGCAAATCTGGCACGACGACGGCGACCGCTTCGTCGGCCCGTCCGATCTGCCTGTGCTCGATCGTCGTCCGCTCGCCGCCGGCGCGAAGCTCGATCTCGAGCTGCTCACCCATCTCTATCCCTTCACCGCAACTCAGGAGGCCGCATAGCCATGATCGTGCCAGCCACCACCGCGATGGTCACCGAGGCCGCGCAGCGGCTCCTCGCCCAGGGCGAGGATCTCACCCGCCGCACCATCCATTACGCGGCGCAGTACCTTCTCCTTTACGACAGGGCATTCGCCGGCTGCGATTACACGCAGCTCGTCTCGATCGTTCGCCTCTGGCAGCGGGGGTTCGCGTCATGAGCGGCGATACCCGCACCGAAAAAGAGATCGAGCGCGATGCGGACATCGGCCAAGCCATTGCTCATGATCTTTTCATGGCGATGAACGGGATCACGGTCGGAGTCGCCTTCAACGTGCTCGGCGGCCTGGTCGAGCACTTCTTCTGCGCAATCGAATTCAAGCAGCCCCAGCACGCGCTGGAGGAGTTCGACAATTGGGTCGCCTACACACGCGGCCGCATCGAGGAGACGATCAGGGGCCGGCTGTCATGAGCACCAACCGCAAGCCTGCGCGTCGCGCCGAGCTGGAGACCTTACCGGAGCCGACCGAAAACCAGATGGACGAGGCGATGCTGGCCTTCGAGAAATCGAGGATGCGGCACCAGTTGCTCAAGGTCGGCTCTCGGTTCGTCGTGCGGGTCCTGCCCGACATGCTGCTCCCGACGGCGAAGTTCATGGGCCTCAAAGTGCCCCCGGTGATCGATGACCCGGACGGAGCGGTGCCAGGCGACGCCTCCTACACCATCCATTACTTCGCGGATGAGCCCGCGGCGCGGCACTGGCGTGAACGCGCCATCATCCGCGAGTGCATCGCCGCGGGCTTGAGGGCTCGGCCGTGAGCAACGCCCGCATCGTCCCCTGTGAAGCCTGCCGCACTGAGGGGCGCATCCTCCATTTCTGGGGCCGCGATTGGCACGGCAACGATCTCGGCTGGGAGGAAGACTGCCAGCACTGTGAAGCGACCGGCGGAGAGGTCATCGAGACCCAGCCCATCACCTTGGACGACCTTGAAGAACACCCGGAGGGACTGCCTCATGACTGAGATCGTCGTCCCCTACCTGCTCGTCGGCGCGGTCTTCGCGGCCCTGATGGCTGCGCTCGAATGGCTCCTCGGCAATAAGCCCGATGCCTTCGTCACGGTGACGCTCATCCTCGGCTGGCCGATCTACCTCATTGCCGCTGCGGTCGAATTGGTGAAGGAGCATTTGCCGTGAAGTCGAGAACTCAAACCCGTTGGGCCCTCGTCGGTACCGCGCGCGGCACCATCTTCAGCAACACCATCAGGTACTGCCGGAAGGACGTCATCAAGGACGTGATCGCTGAGGAGCGCCGCTACTCTGTCAACGCCAGGCACGCCGACCTGTCTGACGCTCAATTCTGGCGGATCGTCAAACGGAAGCGCGGGTATATCGTCCGCCGCATCAGCATGCGGGTGATGCGATGAGCAGCTTAGAGGATACCACGGGCCCCGTCATCGTCTGGCTGGACTGCGGCTACGAGGGGTGGATCCCGCGCAGCTTTCCGACCCTGCTCGACGCCGTGAAGAGCGGCGCCATCACCAGCGACAGCGTCGTCACCGGCCTTATCGACATCGCCAAGCACGTCGTCGAGCCCGAGCCCTCGCAGAGCCGCCCGCCTTCACAGCCTCCGCCGCTGTGAACGTGAAATCGCCCGCTTGTGAACCCCTCGCTTGTGAACTGTGAAATGCCCGACCCTTTCGTGCCCGCTGACCTCGACCTCCGCGACTTCCCGAACATGCCGCTCGACGTGGTGCGGCTGCGGGATAGCGACCTGTCCGTGACGGCGACGGGCGATGAGTTTCGTGCGGCGATCCTGCTGTGGTGCGCCGCCTGGCATCAGGTGCCGGCGTCGTCGCTGCCCGATGATGACCGCATGCTGGCGCGCTTCGCAGGCTACGGGCGAGACCTGAAGGGCTGGAAGGCCGTGCGCGAGGCCGCTCTGCATGGGTTCGTCAGGTGCAGCGATGGTCGGCTCTACCACCCGGTTATCGGCGATATGGCGCTGAAGGCCGATCAGAAGCGCAAGGGCAATAGCCGCAGGACGGCGGCGGCGACCGCCGCAGCGGCAGCGGCACGGAGAGCGTTACGGGAGCGCGCGGAGAGCCGCGATGATGTCCGTAACGGATCAAACGCGGAGGACGTAACGGGTCCTAAGAGAAGGGAAGAGAAGAGAAGTGAAGAGAATACTGCTCCTAGCGGAGCAGTAGCCGCGCCGCCTTTGAAGTCGATTTTCAAGCCGGGCGACTTCGAGCTGACCGAGCGCATCATGCGCGCTCAGGGCCTCGACCCCAGCGATCCGAAGGTGGTTGGAACGACCTACTTCGCGAACAAGTGGCGCGAGGCTGGATGGCAGCCGGACCTGATCATCGCGACCATCGAGCGCCTCATGGCCAAGCGCGATAAGCCGCCGGGCAGCCTGAAATATTTCGAGGGGGCGATCGCGGACGCGCATGCGGATCTCGCGCGCGGCGTTCCCCAGGGCAGCGCCACGGGCCCGCCGCGGCCGCCACGCGCCAAGACCGCCGCCGAAGTGTTCCTCGAACTCGATGACAAGCTGAACGGACGCAACGATGCAAACGAACCTCACCAACCAGTCGAGCCTCCCAGCCAAGACCTCTCCGCAGGCCCCGGGATCATCCTGGACGCCTGATCACGCTGTCTCGCGCATCGCGGACAACGCGCAGAACTCCCTCGCCTGGTACGGCAACCGCGCCGTGCTGCAGCGCCAGCTCACGCCGGCCGAGAAGGAATCGATGAAAAACCGGCTCTCGGCGGTCCGCGTGACGCTGCGCAGCGCGACCGGCAGCATCGAGCACCAGCGCATCGAGCGCGCGGTCGCGGCTGCCCTCACCGGCTACGGCAAGGCCGATCAGCCGACCGTCGCCGCCTATTCGCGGCTGCTGTCAGACCTGCCGGCGTGGGCCGTCGAGCAGGCGTGCGACGACATCCGCCGCGGCGCAGCCACTGGCGTCAACCCGAACTATCCGCCGGCCGCACCGGCAATCCACAAGCTCGCCGACGAGAAGATGGAAGGCGCCCGCGCCGAGAAGGACCGGCTGACCCTGCTGCTGACCGCGCCGGTCGAGGAAGCCAGGCCGAGCGCTACCCCAGAGGAGCGCGCGCGCGTCTCCGCCTCGCTTCAGAACTTCCACGACACCGTGGCCGGCAACCCGCAGGAGAGCGAGCAGCGCAAGCTCGAGCGTCAGGAGGCCGAGAGCAAGCGCGCGGCCCACGAGGAGCACAAGCGCCGCATGGAGTACATCATGCAGGGCTTCGAGCCGCCCACCAACAAGCACGGCATCACGATGTCGATGTCGCTGGCGCGCGCCATGCAGCTCCCGCTGACGCGCCGCAAGCCTGCGCCGCCGCCGCGGCACGAGTTTTCACCAGAGGAGGATGGCCATGGGAATGGCTGACGACCAAGAGGCGGCGCTGCCGGCCGACTACTTCGCGCACGATCCGGCTCAATTGGCCGCCGCGCTCGATCGCCTGATTTCCGAAGACGACAATCGCGAACACGAGCAGGTCTCCCTGACCCTGTACCGCGAAGAATGGATCGTCGTCATCGGCGCGCTGCGCAAACTGAAGCGCAAATGAGGCGCTCACCAGAAGCAGCGGAGCGCGGCAAGCTCATCACGGACACGCTCGCCAACGTCGAGAAAGCGCTGGGGCCGAAGCAGATCGCCCAAGCGAAGGTGCTGGCGAGCAAACTGATCTTGGCGGGCTTCGCGGTGACGCCGCTCCCGCCGCATCCAACTGACCAGTAGCGCGTACCCACGTTTCAACCAATTCCGGGGGCGGAAGAGGACCGAATGTTGGCACTATCCAAGAAACCTTATGACCCGAGCGCGCGTCCGCCATCGGACCGAAAGCCATCGGGCGACAAGAAGGCGGGCATTGCGCCCACCGTGTTCTATCGGCTCAGGGAGCACGGCGCTCGGCTAGGCGCAGATCCGCGCCTCGCCACCGTCCTGGGGCGCATGGGGCTGTTCAAGGAGCTGTCCGACGGCGAGGTCGACGCCGGCTTCAAGATCGCCGAGATCTACGGTCGCTACGAGAGCCTGAAGGGCATGCCGCGCCGATCGGCGGCATCGCCATCGTACGAACGCGGCTTCGGCTCGAAGGATAGCCTCGACACCGACCGCATGCTGCCGGACGAGCTCAAGAAACACCAGCGGGCGGTCAAGCGCGCGACCAAGGCGTTCGATCGCCTGCAGCGGCTCATGCCCGACGATCGCCTGCGCGACCTGATCGAGCGCGTGTGCTGCAATAACGAGGAGATCAACCCGGTGCTGAAGCCGGGCCTCGCCCAGACGCTCCACAGCATCGCGGTCTCGATGGGTCTGATCCGAGAGACCAAGGCCACGCCGAAGCCCAAGGCGAAGCGGGACGACGGCATGCTGCTCGTCCAGGCCGCGGTCGACGCGCTGGTGCAATGGTTCGACGAGCGCAATTCCAAGCCCACGCATTTCAGCCTGGTCAGCAACCCGGACTGGAAGACAAGCCGCGGCGTCACCGGATCGGACGGCCGCTATCACCACACAATCCCGGTACCGCTGCGCGGACTCACCGCCGAGCAGATGGGCGCCATGCTCCGCCTCGCCTGCGCCGCGGCTGGAATGCTCGAGATCGCTGACGCAGGAACGGGAGAAGTCACATGATGCCAACCTGCAGGACGTGCCGCTTCATGGTGCCGCTCGATGGGCAAGAGGACACGGGCATCTGCCACCGACATCCGCCTAAGGCGACCATCGCACCAAACGGCGCGATGGGCTCGACCTACGACATCCCCGTCGGGCTCGACAAGCCAGGTTGCGGCGAGCACAAGCCGAAGCGATGGTGGCGGTGACGCCGCTGATACTCTCCGGCCGCTGCGATAACAGCCCATATGGCGAAAAGAACCTAGCCATTGCAGCGAAAATAGCGGGTAGCGACTGAGCAACCTCCCATTGAACATCGGCAAAGGCGCCACTATTCTGGTGGCTCATCCCGACAGCCTTTTTCTGGCACGTAAACGGGATACTGATGTTTTCACTGCGGGAGGCTGGGGATGACTTTCAATTTATCTATTCCACGCGGCAACGGAATTGCTCTCGACCTGGCTATAAAGGCGGGCGAGGTTATGCTCATGCTTGGCGCCAACGGCACAGGCAAATCGAGCCTGATGCATCGCTTCTACAGCACGCACATTCATATTGCTCGCCGAATTTCGGCGCATCGCCAGACTTGGTTCGAATCCAACGCCATCACACTTTCCCCGTTCGCGCGGAATCAAACGGAAACTAATATCCGATCGGTAGATAGCGATCCCCGAGCCCGGTGGATGGAGTACGATTCAGCCTCGCGCGCCAGCATGGCCATTTACGATCTCGTGGACGCTGAAAATGTGCAAGCGCGCAAAATCGCGGGCGCTGCTTACGGCGACGATCTTGCTCGCGTCAAGAAGCTGGCGAAGGAGGATCCTCCGATCAAAATCGTCAACGAGCTCCTCAGGCTTTCAAATATTCCCGTGACGATAACAGTCCAAGAGAACTCGAATATCATGGCCAGCAAGAACGGAAGTGCTCCCTACAGCATTGCCGAGCTTTCTGATGGAGAGCGCAATGCCATCCTCATTGCGGCAAATGTTCTGACTGCCAAACAAGGTAGCCTTCTGCTTATCGATGAGCCTGAACGGCACCTCCACCGGTCCATAATTTCGCCTCTGCTAACCTTATTGTTCGCCAAGCGCCCCGATTGTGCATTTGTTGTCTCAACGCATGATCTGATGTTGCCACTGGACAATCCCAGCGCGCGAACGCTGCTGGTTCGAGGCTGTACGTATGATGGATCGACTGTGACCGCCTGGGATGCCGATGTCTTGTCGCCTGATTTGGGGATCGATGACGATCTCAAGAGGGACATTCTCGGCGCGCGACGGAGAATTCTCTTCGTCGAAGGCGACGCCGAAAGGAGTCTCGACAAACCGCTCTACAGTCTCGTCTTTCCTGAAGTGTCGGTGATCGCGAAGGCCAGCTGTCGTGATGTCGAGCGAGCGGTCTTTAGCATCAGGGATGCTGATGGATTCCACTGGCTCGATGCATTCGGCCTTGTAGACAACGACAGCAGGGCTCAGTCAGAGCTGGATCGACTAAAGGGCGGCGGCGTCTACTCAACCGCGGCTTTCTCTGTGGAGGGCGTCTATTATCACCCTGAGATTCAGCGGCGAGTTGCCGAGCGACATGCAGCAACTACCGGCGACGACTTCAACAAGTGCTTTGCCGACGCAACTTCAGCGGCGATCACGGCCATCACTCCTCACGTAAAGCGCCTCAGTGAACGAATTGCCGAAAAGCGAGTCCGCGAGGAGTTCTTCGCGCATATCCCCAACAAAGCGCAAATTGCCGCCGCCGAATCTGTAAGTATCTCGATCGATGTTCCCAAGATTGTTGAAGCGGAACGCCAGCGCCTTCAGAACGCTCTCGATGCGGGCGATCTTACAACAGTGATCTCGCGTTATCCAGTTCGGGAGACGCCGGCACTGAAAGAGATTGCTCTAAAGCTAGGTCTTCAAAGTCGTGATCAATATGAAGGCGCCGTCCGTAGACTTCTAATGGACGACCCAAACGCTTTGATATTCGTCAGATCGCTTTTTGGTACCTTGGCAGCCGACATTGCGGCGGACACTACAAATGCCGAAACGCACATGACGAGTACGTCAGGCATTGTCGCCTGACCAGCTACTCTGCTCGAAATCCAGGCGCTGTGGGGCGGCTTCCTCTCGCTAAAGACGGGCCGTCCGCGCTAGCGACGCTTGTAGCGCATTTTGGCGGGTGCTGCGTCTGCCATCCGTACCCAACAATAGCCTTTGGCTAGCCCATTGTCGCCGCCAATCTTCTTTCTCGCGT
Organism: Bradyrhizobium sp. BRP22; assembly: GCF_020194175.1. Lineage (GTDB taxonomy): Bacteria > Pseudomonadota > Alphaproteobacteria > Rhizobiales > Xanthobacteraceae > Bradyrhizobium. The sequence goes on from NZ_JADYVX010000042.1 coordinate 23,086, forward strand.
GCCATTTGCATCGGAGCCAGCCCGCGCCGGCGGACACCGCATTAACGTAGTGAGTGGCGCCGCCTCCCTCTATTTCTACACCCGCTTTGACATCCACAAAACTTTTGCCTGCAGGGGGGTAATAGTCCAGGGTCATCGTGAGCTCGCCGGAATCCGCGTGCACTTCATGTATCGGCGTGTAGCATAGCTGCGCATCGCAATATGCTACTGGAAAATCGGTCACTGGAGTTGGAAATGAAAATGGAAAAAAAGGTGGCGTGGCGGGCAAGAGTTGAGCGGACACCGAAACAACTGAACCCGCCAAGCCCGCGATAATCAATAGCTGCAGTTTGATTGCCTTGAGCACGACACCCTCCAAAATTGTTTGAAATCAAAGACTGTTTGAAAATTACTCTCTGACCGTTAGCTGTATTTCAAATAGCAAAAACCACCGTTTGCGTGATCAGCAACTCTGGGTGGCGGCTAGAGTTTGCCCTAAATCCGAGCAGCTGTCACAACTTAGGGGAGCGTGCGACATTTCGTCCACTTTATCGCGATCTAGCTGAGTTGCCGCGATGGTTCGAGTCGGAGTGCGCGAGATTTGTGAAATCGGCTGTGAGCAGCGCAAGTGCTTGTGCTGCAGGGGTATTGCGCGCTTTTGCAAAATTCGTAAGGTGGAAATCACTAAGGCGACGTGATTCGCCTGAAATTCAAACCCGGCCCGATCCTCGGCGCCGGGTTTTGTCGTTTCCGAGATACCCAGAGCGCGGTTGCCGACAGGCGCGTCAGATCAAGGGCGGCTGCAGCGGCAACGCGGCCTTCCGACCACCAGAGGTCCAGATGAAGAAGCTGATTGTGACTGCCAAGGCAAATGGCCAGGAGCACGAGACCACCCAAACCGTGCCGGCCGGCGCCGAGCACGCCGCGATGCTCATGGCGGTGTCGAACATGATCAACACGCTTCAGGCCGCGCAGTTCTCCATTGAGGAGCTGCACGTCACCTTCTCTGCGACCGAGCCGAACACGTAATTCCGAGGAGGAGCGCCGCGGGGCCTCTTCGTCCGTTGCGCTGGGGACAAGGTCGCCAGCGGGTATGAAACGGCGGGCGAAAACAGCGGCAACTATCCACCCAGAGACGGCGGTCACGCTCCGATGTACAGCGGACCGCCCTGTTACTCTTTAGGCGGATAGCTCGGCCCGATCCGCGTGCTTTGTCGCTGGGATCAGTGGTGTCCCAACATCAAGAGAAAGTAGCCGACCGCAAGAAGTCCGTAGGCTATCGTTGTGATTTCGATTTCGGACGCGACAGCTACCGCCACAACGACAGCAACCATTATCAGTTGCGCAATCTTCGACATGGATCTTTGGGCCTACTGTGCCTGTTTCCTTGGTGCACAGCCGCGTAGGAATTGCTGTGCTCCTGAGTGGCGATCCGATCGAGAATGCTACCGCCGTCGCGAAGAAAGTTACCGAAATCGCTTATGTTCGAGGGTGTTAGAGACGCCATCGCCATAGGCGACGGTTTGGCAACAGCGGACTCGGCCCGGTTTTGCCAGAAAGCTCGATGAGGGCGGTGCGATTGCCGACTGGAAATAAACAGCCTTTGTCCTGTCCTCTTCGTCGTTTCGTCCCTTAACTGGCCCGCTGCTCAAACGAGTGGCGGGCCGCTTTCTTGGAGCATCACATGGCGGTTCTCGCCTTCCCGGTTGGAGGCGCGCTGATCCGCGCCTGGACGCCCGACAAGATCAAATCCGAGATCGAGGCCGCGAACACCGGCATCCGCGCTGCGCTTCGCGCCGGCGACATGGATCTCGCGCTCACCCTCATCTCGCGCAAGGTTGGCCTGCGGGCTTGCGCTGGTGAGATCAAGGTCTCGCTGAGACCACCCACGCCGCAGGCACTTGGAGACAACTATGCCCGCCCACAACGCCGTGCAGGGAAGTCAGCAGCCGATCCCGGTTGAGACCCTGCCGACGCTTATCGAGCAGATCGGTAACGAACTCGCCATCCTCGAGAAGACAGTCGATGAAGCCCGACACCTCGCTGACCGCCTTTACGGTGCGCCTCCGCGCGACGCCAACGTGGACCTGAAGACCGTTCAGAGCGATCCGGAAGCTCTGCTCCACCGCCTGCGATCGCGTCTGTCATGGCTCGAGAGTCTGAACCATGGCATCTCCCGCGAGGTATCGCGCATCGGCACGGCCCTTTAGTCGGCGTCGATAATCAGTTCAGCGTCCCCACGCTGCGACCCGCAAGCAAGGCTGTCAACCGGATCGCCCCCGGAGCCTGCGCCTTGCGGGTCAACCCTTCAACGGAGTGCAACATGATCGAGGTCGCCCCGAACCTCTTCGTCGGCAACGCGCTTGACTACGAGAACCACGTCAGGCTGATCGACACGCCGAAGCCTGGTTGGGCAGTGGTGCACGCCGCAAAGGAGCCGTGGCATCGCGCGGCGCTCGGCTACACCGGCCGCGGCGCGCCGAAAGACCACGAGGAGTATCTGTTCGCGTTCCGTGGCGATCGCCTCTGCCTGAACCTTGTTGATGTCGACAACGTCGACTACGTGAACAAGAAGGTCGTCGAGGCAGGAATTTCCTTCATCGGCCAGCAGATTGCGGACAGCAAGAAGGTGCTCGTCCACTGCAATCAGGGCCAGTCGCGCGGTCCGGGCCTCGCCCTGCTCTACCTGGGCGCGACTGAAGGCATGTGGGCCTCCATGCACCCGGCCGATGCCATGCTGCGGTTCACCGAGCTCTACCCGATGTTCTCGCCCGCCAACGGCATGGCCGAGTACGTGCTGAAGAACTGGCCCAAGGTCGAGGCCGCGTGACCGAGCAGAAGGTCGCTACCCCGGAGATCGCGCGCGCGACCTGGGAGGAGATGGTCAATCCGTCGGTTCGCCGCGTCGAGGAGAAGCTGAAGGCGGCCGGCTACGTCACGCCGAGCTATCGCACCATCAACAAGTGGCAGAAGGGAGCCGAGCAGCTCGGCAAGCCGTGGACCACGAGGAAGGCGCCGCGGGCCGGCAAGATCAGCAAGGCTCGCCAGCATCTCGACGACGCCACGCCTGCCCTCACCGGGGATCCGCGCTCCAAAGCTGAGGATATCGTCGAAGCCGCGTTCAAGGCACTGCCTCCGCCCGATGAACCGGAGCAAGAACGGCCCGAGCAGCCAACCGGTGACGATCCCGACGCGCAGCGGCGCCAGGACGAGCAAGAAGCCCGCGCGCGGCTAAAGGCGATCCGAGACATCATCTCGGGCAATGATATCTCCGACGAGCTGCTGCTGACCACTGCTGCGCGGCAGACGCTCAAGACTGCCATTATCATCGAGGCCGTGTTGGGCGAACTGGCCCCTGCTCTTATTGCTGAGATGCCGGAGGCCGTCGGTAAGTTGCAGCTCGCCGTTGCTGAGAGCCTCGCCGCCGCTGGCGAGCCCTATGACCGTGTCGGCCGGGCCCGCGAGTTGGCGATGAAGACCATCAGCTCCGGCGGCGGCAACGCCACAGCCGAAGTGATACCGCCGGGCTCGGACGATCCGTTGGCGGACTCATTGGCTGCGTTTAAGAAGCGACATGCCGCATGAGCTCCGCGGCACAAGGTACCTGACCGCCGCCAACGACGCGCTCGCGAAGTTCATCACCAATGATCTTCGCTATCTGGATTTTGAGCAGACAAAGGCGTTCTACGCCGAGGTCGTTCCGGGGCTGGACGCGAAAGGTCGCGCGCTCCTCGGCGTCAACGACCGCTATTTCCTGCTGACGGGGCTTTGCCGGCGCACCGATGCGCTGCACCCGTGGCTGTTCAACCGCTGCCGGGAGGTCGAGGCCGAGCCGGACGGGCACATCGATCTGTGGGCACGCTTCCACTACAAGTCCACGATCATCACGTTTGCTGGGTCCATTCAGGAAATCCTGATCGACCCGAACATCAAGATTGCGATCTTCTCGCACTCCAAGCCGATCGCGCGGGCCTTCCTGACGCAGATCATGCAGGAGTTCGAGCGCAACGACTACCTGAAGCAGATCTACGCGGATGTCCTCTGGGAGGAGCCGCGTAAGGAAGCGCCGATCTGGGGCCTGGAACGCGGCATCGTCGTCAAGCGCCGCTCCAACCCGAAGGAGTCGACGATCGAGGCGCACGGCCTGGTCGACGGCCAGCCGACGTCCCGCCACTACGACCTGCACATCTACGATGACATGGTCACGCGCGAGAGCGTCACGAACCCGGAGATGATCCGGAAGACGACCGAAGCGTGGGAACTGGCGGACAACCTCGGCAGCCATGAAGGCGTGCGGAAGTGGATGCCAGGCACGCGCTATTCGTTCGCCGACACCTACGGCGTCGTGCTCGAGCGCCGCGTGCTCAAGCCGCGGAAACATCCCGCGACGGAAGATGGCACGCTGAAGGGCGCTCCGGTGTTTCTGACGCCGGAGCGCTGGACCGAGATCAAGAACACCCAGCGCTCGACGGTTTCGGCGCAGATGCTTCAGAACCCCGTCGCCGGCAACGAGGCGGTGTTCAAGTCGGAATGGTTCAGGCCATATCTGATCCGGCCGACGATCCTGAACATCTACATCATGGTGGACCCCTCAAAGGGGCGATCGGCCACCTCTGACCGCACCGCCATGGCGGTGATCGGCGTCGACGTCAACGGCAACCGGTACCTGCTCGACGGCGTGCGGCACCGGATGGGCCTCAGCGAGCGCTGGGAAACCTTGAAGCGCCTCTATAAGAAATGGCGCGATGCGGTCGGGACGCAGGTCATCATCGTCGGCTACGAGCGCTACGGCGCTCAGACCGAGGACGAGGTCATCAAGGAATGGCAGGAGCGCGACGGCATCGCGTTCGAGCTCGTTGAGCTGTCATGGCCCCGCGAGGGCGGCCACTCCAAGCGCGACCGCGTCGAGCGACTGGAGCCGGACATGAAGGTTGGCAAGTTCTTCCTGCCCGGCATCGTCTACCACCCGGAGATCGGCGGCCGCGACGGCAAGGCGCTCTGGTCGGTCTGGACCGAAGATGACGCCAAGAAGGCGGAGGCCCGCGGCGAAACCAGCCCGCACAACATCGGCCAGATCATCTATCGGCCACTGCTCGGCGATCTGCGAGAGCACCGTGCGATGGAGGCGACGCACCAGGCGTACCGCATCGTGCAGCCCGTCAAGCTGATCGATGAAGATCGGAACCTCTACGACCTGACGCGAGCGTTCATGGAGGAAGCAATGTTCTTCCCGTTCTCGCCGAAGGACGACCTGATCGACGCGGCTTCGCGCCTCTACGACCTCTCGCCGAAGCCTGCCATTCAATACGAGGCCGCCTCGCTTGAGCCGGTCGCCTACGCGGACTCCTGACCATGGCACGCTACTACCCGCCCGTGACGCTCTCCATCCCATGGAAGGTGATGGTGCTGCGCGAGGATCCCGATTGGGAGCGCGAGAAGCGCAACGAGATCGAATACGAGTTTTCCAACGGCCGCGTCTTCCGGGCGAACCCCGCGAAGCGCGGCCCCTACTCAGAGGACTGACCTATGTCTGCTGGCGCAGGTATCTCGGGGCGACCCTACCCCTACACGCCGCCGACGGCAGCCGCAAATCCCGCGCCGGTCACGGCCGGCGAGAAGCTCGACCAGTTCCTGGGCGACGCGATCAACGAACTTGGAGCGAAGAAGATGCCCGAGACCGACGCTAAACCAGCGACCCTCGCCGAGGCGATGCAGGCCATCAAGGACGCCGCCAACGATGTGAAGCAGCAAGCGCTGCAGCAGGCCGAGCAGATGCGCCGCGACATCAATGACAATGGCGCCCTCGTGCTCAAGAAGATGCAGACCATGCATCAGGACGCGATAGCCGAGCTCAACGCCGTGCTCGGCAACGAGCGCGCTGGCGACGAAGGCTGAGGAGGTAGCGATGACTTCGGTTCCGTCCAACGCCATTGCCACCGGACAACCCAACGTCAGCACGTCCGCTACGCCGATCGCGCCTGCGCGCCCTGATCGCAAACGTTTGACGATCATCAACGGCGGTACCGCGGATGTGTTCATTGGAGGCCCCAACGTCACTGCCGCTAACGGCGCGCTTCTCGCTGGCACCAAGGGCCAATCGATCGTCTTAGAGACTGCCGCGGCCGTGTACGGCATTGTCGGCGCCGATACCGCGGCCGTCAGCTTCATCGAAGAGTTCGCCTAACCGGATAGGCTGACATGCAGACCGATCCAGTGATCCTTCAGCGTGCGCTCCTTGATCGGTCGCACGGGCAGCACAACGTTGAGCTTCAGACGCGCTACGAGCGCAAGGGGCTATCGCCCGAGGAAGAGGACAAGCGCGCAGCGTGGGATCTGATGGTCGCGAAGGCGATCACCCGCGTGCTGCTGGCCCACTATCGGGGCCATTTCTGGGCGGTCGAATGTGACAGCGCGCAGGGCATAGCGTGGATCTCGATCCCGCTCCTCCTGGGCGACTGGAAGTACGTCTTCCACCTCTCCGAGGACATCACGCCGGCCATGATCGTCCGCGCTGGCGGCGAAATCCTCGAGCGCTTCAAAATCCCGCGGTCGAGCCTTGACGTGGCGTCCTTCATCGCCGCGAAGAAGCTCGCCGTCCGAAATGGTGGAACGCCGCCGGCATGACCGACACGCGCAACGAACCTCCGGGCGAAGATGGCTTCGCCAAGGAGGAGAACCTTTACGCGCGAGCGCAGGCGGCCGCCACGGGCAACGCGCCGGTTGAAGGCGAGCAGCAGCAGGGCGGAGAGCCCGAGATCAACTGGCTGAACCTTGTCTCGCAGGCTGAGACCCAGGGCGGGCAGTTCATGCTCGACCAGATCAAGAACGCCTGGGACCGCTCCTACAAGGCGTTTCACAACCAGCATTTCATGGGGTCGAAATATAACTCGACGTCCTACAAGGGACGCTCGCGCCTGTTCCGCCCGAAAACCCGTGGCGCGGTCCGCAAGGCCAACGCCTCGGCTGCCGCGGCCCTGTTCTCAACGCGTGATGCGATCTCATGCACGCCAGGCAATGAGAGCGATCCTTGTCAGCGGGCGTCCGCTGCGTTGATGCAGGAGATCATCAACTATCGGACCGACCGCACGTCGGGCCGCGCCGCGATCCCGTGGTACCGCACCGCGATCGGCGCGCACCAAGACACGTTCATTATGTCCGCGTGTCTGTCCAAACAGTATTGGAAGCTCGAGCTGGAGAAGAAGACCAGCGAGGAGCAGGTCATCGGCGAGACCGGTCAGCCCATCATCGACGAGCAAACTGGACAGCCGCTCATGCGGACGGTCCATACCTACTCGCCGAAGGTCGATCGTCCGGATTGTAAGCTCGTCCCGTTGGAAAACGCGATCATCGATCCCGGCGCCGATTGGGTGGATCCGGTTCAGAGCGGATCGTACTTCATCGTGAAATGGCCCATGCGGATCGACGAAATCCGCAAAATGGAGAAGCATCCGCTCAACCCGTGGCGTCACGTCGATGTCTCGGTTCTGAAGAGTTCCGGCTACGATCAGAAAATGCAGGCATCCGGTACCCGTGCTGCGCGCGAGCGCGGCATGGACCGCATGGACCCCACCGCGACCGGCTCCGGCAAGTTCGAGGTTCTCTGGGTCTACGAGGTGTTCATGCGCTACGAGGGCCAGGACATCACGTTCTGGTCTGCTGGCAGCAAAGCCTACCTGACCGATCCGAAGCCCGTCGAAGAGGTCTATCCCGAGCAAGGGGGCGAGCGCCCCTACGTATTCGGCATCGGCAGCCTGGAAACCCATCGCATCTTTCCGATGTCGCATGTGGAGTCATGGCAGCAGCTCCAGCAGGAGGTCAATGACCTCGCCAACCTGCGCCTCGACCAGGTCAAGCAGAGCGTCAGCCCGATCACCTTCGTCAAGCGCGGCCGGCAGGTCGATCTGGCGGCATTGCAGCGGCGCGGCCCGAACAGCGTCATCCTGCGCACCGAGCAGGACGACATCGAGTTCGCTCAGACCCCGGAGGTCCCCTCCTCGGCCTATGCCGAGATGGAGCGGCTGAACGTCGACTTCGACGACCAGGCGGGGCAGTTCAATTCGGGATCGGTTCAGACCAACCGCAGCCTGAACGAGACCGTCGGCGGCCTGAATCTCATCTCCTCGGCCGCCAATTCGGTGCAGGAGTTCGACCTGCGCACATGGGTGGAGACGTGGGTGGAACCCGTCATGGGCCAGCTCGTGCGGCTCGAGCAGTATTACGAGTCCGACGAAGTGATCCTCGGCCTGTGCGGGGAGCGTGCGCAGCTCTTGCAGATGCACGGCGTGAACCAGATCAATGACGACCTCCTGATGCAGCAGGTCGCCATCCGCGTCGACGCCGGGCTTGGCGCCTCGAACCCCCAAACAAAGCTCGGCAACTTCGCCAACGCACTGAGCATCATGGTCCCGGTCTGGCAGGCGAGCCCGCAGGTGCAGTCCGGCGAGATCGTGCCTGACGTCGAGGAGATGACCAATGAGGTATTCAGCCTCGCCGGTTACCGCGACGGTGCGGCGCGCTTCATCAAAAAGGGCCAGCCGAAAGGACCGCCGCCCCAGGCGCAGGCTGAGGTGGATAAGATCAAGTCGGACGCCGAGAAAAACCGTTCGCAGGCCGACCTCAACCGCGCGAAGGCCATGGAGCTCGGCGCGCGCGCGAAGATGGACTTCGCCGACATGGTGCACGGCCAGCAGATGGAACGCGCCCAACTGGTCAACCAGGTCCGCACCGAGCGTGAGAACGCGCAGCGCGATCGCGTAAACGATGATCGCGCGCAGAAGAACGTCGAAGCCGACCGGCAGATGAAGGAGAAAGAGTCTGACGACGCGCAGATCAAGGATCTGCTCACTCAACTCGTCTCGCTCCTGCAGGGCAAGAACCAACCGCAACGTTCCGCCTGATCCCTGAAAGGTCCGATCAATGTCCCGCTGGCCGCATGACGACCCGGCGTCCCTTGCCGCGTTCTATGGTGACCCTGCCAAGGACGAACCCGGCAAGCAGCTCGTGCCGGTCGTTCCGCCGTTCCTGATGTATTATGACGGCCAGCCGATCCGCCGCATCATGTTCCATCGTAAGGCGGCGGATGCGCTCGCTGCAGCGCTGAACGAGATCTGGGAGCACTATGGTCAGGACCAGGCGACTATCGACCGCCTGCGGATCTCGACCTACTCCGGCGCGTACAATCGGCGCCTGATCCGCGGTAGCAAAGACAAGTGGTCGAACCACGCCTATGGCGCCGCCATCGACTTCGACGCCGAACACAACGGCTTTGGCACCGGCCACGGCACGATGCCTCAGCCGGTTATCGACGCCTTCAAGCGCCAGGGTGCGCTCTGGGGCGGCGATTACAAGGGCCGCACCGACCCGATGCACTTCGAGTTCTGCTCACGTGGTGGCGTCGTCGCCCCGCCACCGCCGCCGAAGCCTGCTCCAAAGCCCCAGCCGGAGCCCGAACCGATCGACCCGCCGCCTGCCCGTGGCGAGCACGAGCAGCCGCCGGACGACCCTACGACGTCGGTACCGGAGCCGGTGCCGCCGGCGCCGACGCGCCGCGGCTTCTTCGGCCGCCTGCGCAACTGGATCGCTGGTCTCGCGACCAGCGCCGGTTTTGGCGGCGTGACGTGGCTGACCGACTACAAGGTGGCGGTCGTGTTCTTCGTGTTCATCTTCCTGATGAGCGCATCGATCGTCGCCTTCATCATCTGGCTCTTCGGCGCGGACCGCGTCCGCGAGTGGGCGCGGAGGCACGTCGCCTAATGACTGACATGTTCTGGGACGTCGCAACGTCCGCCGCGGTTCTTTCAATCATCGGTGTGGTGCTGGTCGGCGCGGTCGTGATCGCGCATCTGCCGGGATTTGTGGAACGGATCTGGCCCGAGGCGGAAGCCTACGGCATGGCCGCGGCGCTGGTGCAGGCGATCGCGGCCGGCCTGCTCTGCTTCCTTATCGGCTTCCGTGCCTCCGACGAGCGCGCCGAGAACGCCAGCTTGAAGAATGAGGTCGCGTACCGGCAGGTCCAGATCGAGACCGCCGAGGAGACGGCGAAGGACGCCGAGCGGTTGAAGGAAGAGGCAGAGGCAAAGGCCGCTGAGGCAAAGGGGAAGCTCAATGATTTCCGCAAGAAGTTTGGCGCGAGCGATGGCTGCGGCTGGACTGACGATGAGTTTGACGGCCTGCGCAACCTACGAGGCGCCAAACGTTAGCAATCAGGGCTATCAGCTTTCGCGGGGGTGCGAACGCCTGGCCACGAATGTCGATGATCCCGTCGACACCGGCCGCGTGACGCAAGAGACACCGCCGAAGGTCGCGGTCGGGGAGTATCGCCTCGCGCTCGGAGAGGCTAACGACAATCTCACCGCGACGCGCACCTGCCAGCAGCGCCAGCGAATCCGCGTCGGGAAAGGGCACGCTAAGTGAGCCAAGCCGTGGCCCTCACCGAGGAGGATATCCGTCGCATCGTTCGTGCTGTCTTAGATGCCGAAAGCGAGCGTCGCGAAAAGACACTGGACGACGTGGTCCTGAAGGCGGTCGCGACCATTCTTACCTCGTTCGGTATCGAGGAGGAGGATCGCGTTGAGCTGCGAGCGGACTTCGTCCATCTCCGAAAATGGCGACTGAGCGTTGAGCAGGCGCAGAGCCTCACTTTCAAGGCCGTTGTCACCGCGATCGCGACCGGCATCGTCGGTGCCGTGTGGCTGGGCATCAAAACCTATTTCGGCAAGTGACACGATGAACGAAGCTGCCTCCTACAAGCTGTCCCTGGAACGGGCCGCGCGCCTGTCGATTTTGCTCGAGGCCGAGCTGACGTCGAAGGTCAAGAGCGAACCGCTGGTCGAGGTTCTGCACCGTGCCAAGGAGCAGGCGGCCGTGGCGTTATCGGCGCTGGTCGATGCCGACGCCGAAAATCCTCCGGCCATCCGCAAGCTGCAGAACGAAGTGCGCCGCTTCGATGAGCTCGTCGCCTGGCTGCAAGAAATACTGATCGCCGGCCCCGAGGCCGAACAGGAATTGAGCGACCTGCAACGGCAGGAAGCCCGCGGACTGATCCTCGATCAGGAAACCGCGGATCAACTTGGTGTCAAACTCGACGGTGAGAACCATGAAGACTGAAGCCGACAAGACCAATCAGAACAAGCCGGAAGACAATATCGAGGTCCATAACGCCCAGATCGAGGACTCCTCCGGGCAGGATCATAGCCTACAGGCGCCGCCGGCCGGCGATCAGCCGCGCGAGAAACTGCCCGAACCGCCGAAGGTCGAGCCGATTGGCGATGGCGGCCGCTCCGCGATCGCGGAGAAGTTCAAGCGTCTTCGCGCCGACAAGGAGCCGCCGGTCGAGACGACTGGAGATTTCATCCACCCTTCGCAGACCTACGGGCAGGTTGGCGCCGACCAGCAGCAGCCCGCTGGGCCGGCCGTCCCCGCAGAGGTCGCCCCTCCGGAGCCGCCGAAGCGCAAGCTCAAGGTGAACGGCCAGGAGCGCGAATACTCCGACGAGGAAGTGATTGCGCTGGCGCAGAAGGCCGCGGCCGCCGATGACTATCTCGAGCAGGCCAAGCAGAAGTTCAACGACGCCCGACAAGTTTTGGAGACGACGCGGGTCCACGTCTCCCGGCAAAACCCCGCCGATCAACCCGCACCCACCGCCACTGATGGCGATGACCCCGACGAGCCGCAAAACCCCGCGAGCCCGCTGAAGGAGGTCATCAAACAGATTCAGTATGGCGACCCCGACGAGGCCGAACAACTCCTTGGCAAAACCATCGCCGAGGCAGCGACGGCCGCAGTCAGACAGGTGAGCATGTCAGATCGCGTCCAAGAGGACATCGCGTCGGACCTGCGCGCCCACGACGACTTTGTGAAGAAGAACCCGGAGCTCGCTTCGGACCCAATTGCGCATTCAGTCATTCGGGACGGTCTCCTGACTGGCTATCGCGATGACCTTCGCAAGATCGGAGTGCCCGAAGAGGACATCCCCACCGACCCATCGCGGCTGGCGAACGAACATCGTCACCACAAGCTTCAGGGCAAGCCAGTTCGTACCGTCGAGACGCTGCTCAACGATGCAGCCGACCGACTGACGCAGTGGCGTGGCGGAACGCCTCGTAGGGAGACCCCCACTCCCCCGCCGTCCACCGAACCGCGCGTCGAAGTCAACCTTCAGCGTGACGATCGGCGGAGGGCAATCCCGCAACAACCTCAGCGCGCCAACGTGCAATCCTCGGCGCCGGCGCAGCAACCGCAGGACCAGATGAGTTCCCGCCGTGCTGCCGTCGCCCGTGCACAGCAGGCTCGCGGTCAAGCGTGACCGAAACGCCTCCCCTTCCCGCAACCTCCTGACACAAAGGATCACTGAAAGCGCGCCCTTCTGAGAAGGACGCAACTACATGGCTGGTCAGCTATGGAGCGTCGCTGCTGAAGGTGGCTATATGTATTCCGACGAACTGTCGGACGTCATTCGCCTCCAGCTTCAGCCGCTCACTAAATTCCGCCAACTCTGCGATGCGGAGGACGCGGTCGACAAGGGCCTGCACCGCGGTGCGAAATTCTATTGGGACGTTTACTCGAACGTCGGAACGCAGGGCCGTCGCCTCTCCGAAACCGGTCCGATCCCCGAGACCGGCTTCACGCTCACCCAGAAGAGCCTGACCGTTGTGGAAGCGGGTAACTCCGTTCCCTACACCGGCCTGCTGCAGTCGCTGGCAAAGCACGACGTCGTGACGATCATCGACAAGACGTTGAAGGACGATGCTCGGAAGTATTTCGACATCGAGGCGTTCTTGCAGTTCAAGAACACCAAGCTTCGCGTTGCGCCGACCGGTGGCAACTCGACCACCGCCGTCACGCTGGACACCAACGGCACCTGCTCGACGACTAATAACGTCGCGCTCGGTACCGGCCACGTGAAGGCGATCGTGGACCTCATGAAGGAGCGGAACATCCCGACCGCTCGTGGGGACGACTATGGCTGTATCGGCCACGTCACCACTTTCCGCACCTTCAAGAACCAGATGGAGTCGATCAACCAGTACACCGAGACTGGTCTGGCGCACATCTATCGCGGCGAGATGGGCCGGTACGAAGCCACTCGCTTCATCGAGCAGAACTACATCCCGAAGGGTGGTGCGGCCGACTCCACGACGTTCGATCCGTGGACGACGACCCAGGACCCCTGGAACAACGGTCTCTCGAGCTGGGCCTTCTTCTTCGGCTCCGATCGTGTCGCGGAGGCGCAGTGCATCCCCGAGGAAATCCGGGCGAAGATCCCGAGCGACTTCGGTCGGTCGAAGGCGATCGCCTGGTACTACCTCGGCGGCTTCGGGATCGTGCATGACGACGCGCTCAACTCGCGCATCGTCATGTGGGACTCGGCGACTTAAGGGAGGGCTCAGAAAATGGGTTACGACACTCCGAAGCGGGAAGTTTATCTCTTCCCGTCCTCCGCCTTCGGTGCCACCACCGAGTCGCGCAAGATCCTCGGACCGAAGGGAAAGAAGGGTCTGGTGCGGGATATCCGCACCTACCTGACCGCTGATTGCATCGGCACCACCTCTGTGCCGGAGATCAATGTCGGCTCGGCGGCATCGACCGCTGGCGGCACGCTCTACACGGAGTATGCCCGCCATCGTCTCGGTACCACCGCCACCGCCGGCAATACAGCGGCCAACACTCCGTACCGAGCGCGTGCGCTCGCCGAAGGCGGGGCAAACAACCCCGGCGGCACGCCGCTCGTGCTCTCCGACTTCGCCGGCCACGTCCAGTTGGAGACGGCTTTCATCCCGGCCGACACGGCGTTCTTCATCACCCGCGTTCAGGGTGTTGGTGGCGTCCCGGCCGGCACCGGGACCACCGAAGTCGAGATCGACTGGTTCTAACACGGAGGGCCCCGGAGCAATCCGGGGCCTTTCACTTCAGGGAGAACCGAAATGTTTTACCCGTTCGGGCCTCGGCCCGATCAACCGGTCCGGGTCAAAGATCCGCGACCTGTGACCCGCTACGAGGACGACGCCACCGGCAACGCCGGCGTCGACGGCTTCACGCGGCTTTCCCGTGCCGATCGCGAGACCGGCCATAGCCCACCTGTCGGGGAGCAAACTTCGGTTTGGCCCCGCTACATCGAGGACTGAAACGATGAAGAAAGACTCCAGCAACGGCTGTGTCGAGCGGACCAAGGGGGCGCGCGGCCAGACCATCGTCCGTGGTTTCGGCCGCGACGACTCCAGCATGGATGTGTCGAACGCGCGCGGCAAGGAACTGAAGGGCGGCGTGAACAACCTCTCCCATTCCCTCTCCGGCGCGTCTGCGGTGCAGACCAACAGTTAAGGAGCTGCCCTTGTCCCCACCCCGACTGAAATTGGATCGGTCGCGTGACCACGCGACCGTGCATGGCGAGGGAGCCCCTTACGCCTTCGAGCAGGATGGGCTGCCGTTCGACCACCATGGCTATCTGGCCGAAAAGTTCGTGCCCGCCAACAAGAAAGCGCTCGTCGATAAGAAGCTGAAGAAGCTTGCGAAGCTCGCCGAGGGCGAGCCGGTCGATGAGGACAAGCCCGATCTGACGGCCGATGTCGACGATGACGACGACGCCGACGCCGACGCCAGCCTGGAGATCAACCTCGAGGCTTGGCTCAAGGACGAGGTGAAGTACGAGCCGCACCTGGTCTTCAAGGAGGCCAAGCGCCGGTACAACAAGGTGTTCTCGAACTACCGCGACCTCGCCGAGTTCCTCGTGTTCGATGAGCAGATCTGCGGCCCCGAGGACGTCCCCACCAAGCTCGGTCCGAAGACGCAGGGCTGATCGATGCCAGTCAACTACACCACCCTGACGGCGGACAAGAGCACTGCCGGCAGCATTCGACGTTGGGTGAACTATAGCCAGCTCGACGTCGAGCAGGTGGTGCTGGAAGCTCAGGCGCTCATCTATCAGACGCTCCGGGTGCGAGAGATGCGGACGGAGTTCTCCGATCTCAATCTCGCCCCCGGCGCTTACTCCGTCGCGCTGCCGGCTGGCTTCCTCGACCCGATTGCGTTGCAGGACAAGACGCACGACATCGAGATGAAGCTGTTTCCAGAGAGCAACATCGTCAAGCGACGCAGCTACGACGAGAGCGGGGCAATGATCCGGACCATCCCGTTCCGGTATGCGATCTTTGACGAGAAGATCCAGCTCGAGTGCGCCTATGAGGAAGCGACGACACTGACTCTCGTTGGCTTCAAGATACCGGCCTTGCTTGATGCAGACAATCAGACGAACTTCCTGACCAACAGGTACCCCCATCTGCTTCGCGTGGCCTGCCTCGCCCAGGCTTACGACTTCATGTCGAACAATGCGAAGTACCAAAGCAACCTGACTTTGTTGAGCGCCTTGATCGACAAGACGAACGCGGAAAGCGATCTCAGCTACCGCGACGCCTCCTTCGAGGTGGAGATCGAATAGGATGCCTGCGGATACCACCTCGCTCCTGCTGGGCCTGCTGATGCAGGGCACCGGCAATAACAACAATTCGTGGGGCGACAATCTCAACCAATTCGTATTTGCCTACCTCGAGCAGGCGATCGCCGGGTACATCACCAAGACGATCCTGGGGGGACCGTACTCGCTGAACGCTGCCGAGCACCGAGCCGGGATGATCGAGTTCACTGGTACGCTGACCTCGAACGCGACTGTGACGATCGACAACACTTCGAAGCGCTGGCGCATCTTCAACAATACCACCGGCAACTTCGTCCTGCTGCTCAAGACCGCGAGCGGCAATCCCGTCGAGATCCCGCAGGGGACCCATAAGGACATTCTCTGCGATGGGGCAGATCACATCTACCGGGAAGACGCCGACGAGGTCGGCAACCTCATCCATCACGCGGGAACGACGGCTCCGCCGGGTACCATAGCCTGCTCCGGCGGGACCTATGTCCGCGCCGACCATCCTGACCTCTTCAATAAGATCGGCACTACATGGGGCGCTGGTAATGGCTCCACCACTGCTGGTCTTCCGAACTTCACGGACACCAACCGATTCCTGCGCGCCGCGGGCGGAAGCCTGGCCGTTGGCGCCTACCAATCGCACGCGTTGGCCTCGCACACGCACCCTGGCGCGACATTCTCCGGCACCACCAGTGCCGTCAGTAACGACCACACTCATAATTTCTCGGGCGTGACGGGAGTAGAGAACCAATCCCATACCCACGGGTATACAGTCACCTCACTTCCGTTTTCCGGTCAGTTAGCCTCGGGTGGCGGCGGGTTCGCCGCGATAGGCCCTGGTACTACAGGAACAGAAAACCAGCAGCACAACCACAACTTTTCTGGCACCACCAGCGGTATCAGCGCGAACCACACGCACACCTTTAGCGGCACGACCGGAACCATACCGGCAAGCGGTGGCACCGAGACCAGGCCGGAGAACGCGGCGGTACTAATATGCATCAAGGTCTAGTTGGATCACCTAGAGCAATGTCCGAACATCTTCTCAACAGGCCCGCCGCATTGGTCCGGAATTCCCCTCGGCATCCAAAAAAACATCGCCATAGACAGCGCAATAGCAATCACAAGCGTGACGAAATCCCCGCCCTTCATCCCCCACAACCCCAAATAGCATCATTCCAAAGCCCACCTGTGATGTATCTCAGTTGCACGAAAGTGCAAGACACGGCTCCGCTTTCCCGGTCACTGCGGGAGGTGTTGGGACGGCGGGGCCGAGTCGTTCATGGCTGAGGAATTTTCTCCAATACCGCTGACGCCGCCGGCTGGCGTCCTCAAGACGGAATCGGATCGCGTCGTAGAGGGACGATGGATCGATACGCAATGGATGCGCTTCGTCAGCAGCCGCCCGCAGAAGATGGGCGGCTGGGTGCGGCAGACAACGGCGATCTCGTCCGGCACCCTTCGCCAGCTCCATGCCTGGCGCGACCTGCAATCGGTCGAATACATGGCGGGCGGCACGTATCGAAAGCTCTACGTCTATGAGCGCGACTTTGTCCAACACGACATCACGCCGCTCGCAGCCTCCGCCAGTCTGACAAACCCGTTTACCACCCAGGTCGGAAGAAGCATCGTCTCCGTCGCGCACTTCAATCACGGTCGCAACGCCGGTGACGTTGTGATCTATTCTGGCGCCAGCGCGGTTGGCGGGCTCATCCTCAACGGGACGTTCGAGGTTGTCGCCGCGAACGGCTCCGGCGGCTATACGATCGATGCTGGTGCACCAGCATCCTCAGGTGCGACAGGAGGTGGAACTGTCAGCTACCAGTATGAGATATCGATCGGCGTCGAGCTCGGTGTTTACGGCCTTGGGTATGGCGTGGGCCCCTATGGCATCGGCACCTATGGGACCGCCAGATCAGGGTCGACGATCTTCATCGAGCCGCGCATCTGGTCGTTCGATCACTTCGGCAAGCTACTTCTCGCCGCTTACAATGGCGGATCGATCTATGTCTGGGACCCGGATAAGATTCCGTCTTTCGGGCGCGCTACCCGGATCACTCAGGCCCCGACCGACGTCCGGTATATGTTCGTGACCGAAGAGCGCTTCGTCATGGCGCTCTGCGAAGGTATGCGCGTCGATTGGTGCAGCCAGAGCGATTTCAATACGTGGGTCCCGGACCAGACCAACACGGCAAACACACGCAACCTTTCCGAGGGCACGAAACTGATCGCGGGAAAGCCTCTCGCAAATCACATCGCCTGCGTCTGGACGGATTTCGCGCTCTACATCTTTCAGTACACCGGATCGAGCTCGATCTTCTCGACGCGGCTTGGCGGCCGCAATTGCGGCCTAGTCTCTCCCTCCTGCGCGGTCACCGTCGGCAACACCGCCTATTGGATGGGGCACACGAACTTCTACCTCTACAACGGAGCGGTGCAGACCATCCCGAACGTCGACGACATCAGGGACTACGTCTTCGACAAGCTCAACACCGAAAATGCCTTTCTGGCATGGAGCGAGTACCTCGAAAAATTCAACGAGATCGTCTGGTACTACATCGCGATCGGCGAGACTCAGCCGAGCTACTATGCGCTTCTCTGCCTAAATGACTTCTCTTGGGCGATCGGCCGTATGATCCGTACCGCGGGCGCCTCGTTTAGCCATGGCGACACCCGTCCCTATTGGGCTGGAGCCGATGGACACATCTACCTGCATGAAGAGGGCGTGGATGGCGACGGCGCAGCCGTGCGTGCGTCGATCAAACTTGGACCGTCGAGCCTGCAGGGCGGCGCGCAAATCTTCAACATCGATGGCATCAATGCCGACTTCCACGGTCAGTCGGGCGACATCACGGCCACCTTCACGGGCTGGGACCGCCTCCGCAAGGCAACGGTCGACTCCGAGACCGTAACGATCACCGAGGATGACGATCTGATCGACCTTCGTCTTGAGGGGCGATACATCAGCCTGGAGTTGGTCACCGACGTCGTCGGGGGCTACTTCCGGTTCGGCAAGCCTGACGTGATGGTCAGTTCGAATGGGACGCGACGATGAGGCAATTGTCGCTAGGTCAGCCTTTCAACGACACCGACGAAGCTTTTCGAACATGGGCCGAAGAGGCGCTGCGCGAGATCGAGCGCGCATCGTACGAGGGCGACGAAGATGCAATAGCCAGCGGCGATCTTCCAGTGCCGGCGGACGCTAGCCCGCTACCGGACGGAACGGCGGACGTCGGATCATCGACCAAATATGCCCGTGAGGATCACGTCCATCCAAGAGACGCAGGTGTAGTTCGCCACGATGTTGCGCAGGATCTTACGGCTGCGCAGCAGGCGCAGGCTCGCACCAACATCGGCGCGCAACCCATGGGCAACTATCAGCCCCCCCTCGGGTACACGCCGGTCAACAGAGCTGGCGACACGATGACGGGCGACCTCACCATCTACCGTGCTGGGGCGCCCAACACCGGTGTCGTCTTCCTCGGCAACTCGGGCGCTCGCTATCTCTACTTCGACGGCTCCAACTACTACATACCAGGCGCCCACATCCAAGGTGCCGCGGGGCGCCTGCTGGGTACCTCCGCTGACGCAGGTCTCGTCATCAATGGACGCTTGGCCTATGCGGCCGATGCTTCCTACTCAAACAACGGCTCCGCAGAGCCCTACAACGGCGCTGTGATCACAGGTCTAGGTGCGTCTTCAAACGTGTACGGGATCATAGCCGTATGGGTCCGATACCGTTACTTGCAGCTTCAGAACCTCGCAGGAGGCTGGTGGACGATAGGCTATGCTTAACATCATCGAACACGGCACTTGGGCGCGCTACGTTCCCAACGTGCTCCCTCCGGAGGCACCCGCTGGCGCAATGTTCTGCAAGCGCGAGAGCGACGGGCAGGACTGGTACGAGTATGTGCATGGTGGCGCGGTGTTCGCACCGAATGCCATCACCGCCACGGTGGACATTGACGGGCGCGTTCAAGCTGTCACCCGAGAGGCGGATAGGCTGTTTCCTCAAAGCTGTCTGCTTATTGAAATCCTTGGCGACAACGAGACCGGGGACGTGCAGGCAGCATACGGCGGCAAGCTGTACGACCCGGTCGCCGGCACACTATCGACATTTACGCCGCCGGCCGTAGTCCCCGAAAGCTGCACCAAGCTCGGCTTGAAACGGGCCTTCGAGGAACTCGGCATGTGGCAGCAGATCAAGGCTGCGATCGCGGCCGACCCCGAGGCGCAGGAAGAATGGGATCTCTGCATCGAGGTACGGCGCAGCGACCGCATCGTTCAGCGAATGATCGCAGAGCTTCAGTTCGCCACTGAGCAGGTCGACGACTTGCTCATTCGCGCAAACCAACTCGTTTAGAGCGTCTGGACCCATGCCCATCAGAACCGAAGGAACCTTGATCCTCCGCGCTGCCATGTCGGATCAGGATGCGATCGAGATCCACAAGCTTCTCATGCTTATGGGAACGGAGGTCGCGCAGGCGCCGGTCGATCCCATCATCGTGATGGAGGACATCTACAAGCTGATTAACGAACCGAACCACGGCGCCTTCCTGATGGCGACGCGCGGCGGCAAGCTCATCGGCGTCATGGGCCTCGAGAACAGCCGGTACCGCTACTCGCGGGAATACTGCATTCGCGAGGTCTATTTCTTCGTCCACCCGGACCATCGCAGCCAGGACGTTGGTCCGGCCCTCCTTCAGGAGGCCACGGCGATCGCCGACATGGCCGGTAAGGAGCTTTACGTCACCATAGCCAATCCCAACCGCCGCAGGGGACGGGCTGAGAAGATCGCGGCATTGCTCCGGTACCAACCGGTGGGCTCAATCTACGCACTGCATCCGAGGAACTGAAACATGGGTTGCTTCGGCGACATGGAAGCCACCAAGCAGCAGACGACGACGCTGCCGAGCTGGCTCACCGACGCGGCACAGACCAACATCGGCAAGGCAACCGACGTCGCAAGCCGGCCGTTCACGCCTTACCAGGGCGAGATGGTCGCGCCGCTCACGCAAAACCAGCAGGACGCCTTCGGCCTCATCAAATCCATTGCGGGCTCGAGTAACCCCTATCTCTCGGATATTGAGAACCTCTACAAATCGTTCTCGACCACGCCGGCATCGAGCGTGTCCGCGCCGAGCATCCTCGGCGGCGACAAGACGGTCGCGAACACGACCATCTCCGACTACATGTCGCCGTACATCATGGCGGCGCTCAATCCGCAGCTCGATGACCTCGCGCGGACTGGTGTCGCGCAACGCCAGGCACTCGACGCTTCGGCAACGATGGACGGCGCCTTCGGCGATGCTCGCTCTGGTGTGGCGCTCGCCAACCAGTATCGCGACGAGGCAAGGAACCGCGAGAACATCATCGGGACCGGCTACAACACGGCCTTCAACACTGCGGCTGGGCTGCGCGGGCAGGACATCACCAACAGCATCAACACCCAGACCACCAATGCGAACCTGCTTGAGACGGCGCTGCAGCGGGCTATCACCGGCGGCAAAGCGTTTCAGGATCTCGATACGTCGCAGGTCAATCGGGGGCTCACGACGGCCGACGCGCTCGCGAAGGCGGGTCAGACTGAGCAGCAGACCAACCAGGCGAAGGACACGGCTGCGTTTCAGGAGTTCCTGCGCGGTCAAGGCTGGGATCAGCAGCAGATTTCTTGGCTCACGTCGGTGCTCGCTGGCACGCCACACGATACGACGACGACTGTGTCGCAGCCGAACAACTCGGGCTGGGGCATCGCTGGATCGCTCATCAGCATGCTTCCTGCGATCATCTCCGACCGACGGCTCAAGACCGACATCGCCGTGATCGGCGCAACCCTCGACGGCCTTCCGATCTATCGGTTCAAGTACGTCGGGAGCGACCAATGGCAGATCGGCCTGATGGCACAGGATGTCGAGGAGGTGAACCCGTCCGCTGTTGTAGAAGTCAACGGCGTGAAGGCGGTGAACTTGGAGCTTGCTACGCAGGCTGCGGCTGACATGGGAGCTGACGTCTAATGGACCTCTCCGACCTCATCTCTGGCAACGCTTATGTGGGGCAAAATTTCCCGATCGGGATGCCGCCGGCGGCTGATGGTGGCGACGACCCCATCGCGAAGCTGAAGGAGCTCTTGCAGATCCAGCAGCAGGATCAGTCAACGCCCAGCGCGCCGCCAACCGATGTCAGCGCGCGCGCGCGATCGGTAAACGTTCCCCTGCCCGCGCCGCGGCCCGCTGGTGCTCCCGCGGCCGCGCCGCTCGTGGATCCTTCCGCGATCACCGCCTTTGCCCCTACTGACGTGCAGCGCGCCGCAAATGGCGCGCCACCGATCCCGCAGGACAGCAACAGCCTGCTCTCGGCGATCACGGGCCGGCAGAGTCAAACGCCCACGAGCCGTGCCATGACTGCGCTCGGCGGTGGGCTCTCGACAGTCGAAGGCAACACCGCCGGCGGCGCCTTCGCGCGCGGCCTGGGCGGTGGCCTGAAGGCGCAGACCGCCCAAGACAAGACCGACTTCGACGAGAAGATGAAGGCGTTCAAAGCGGTGCAGGACGCCCAGCAGAGCGGCACCAGCGAGCAGTACAAGACTGCCCTGACGAACTACTACAAGGTGATCACCGACCAGAAGAACCGCCAAGCGACCGCGGCTGCGAGCACGCCCGCTGCCAAGACCGCCTCGGCCGCGCCCGCCACGAAGAAGGCCGGCAAGCCGAACGAGATCTCGTTCGACGGTGACGGCAGCCAGGGCTCCCCCTATCAGCCCAAATCCAAGGACGACTACGACGAAATTCCGTCCGGCACCTATTACGTCCATCCGTCCACCGGACAGCTTCGGCTCAAGAAGTAATCCCACGCATGAATTTTGAAGATCTCATCACCGGCCTGGCCGGTGAACAATCCTCTGCGCCTGTGGATCAGAACCTCGTGATGGATCGCCTGATCCGCAAAGGAATGGAGCGGCTCAACGAGGGCGCCGGACCGCCGCCGGCGGCACCTGTGCAGCAGCCGCTCGATTTCGGGGCGGACGACGAGATCATCTCCGCGAAGCCGACTCGATCTGCGACGCCCAAGCAGCCCAAGACCACGGACTTCGGCGGCGACGATGAAGTGATCGGTACCGCGCCGATCAAGAGCCCGCCGCTGCCCACCGCGCGGCCGGCCGAAGCCGATACGATCGAGAGTCCGGTACCGCTCCCGAAATCCCGCCCCGCGGAGGCGCCGGGCCTAATCCAGCCAACCCAGCCGATGCCGGAGGTTCAGCCGCTCGACAACGCGCCGTTCCGCGCGCCGAGCAGCGGTCTGACCACGAACATGCTGACCGGCGAAGAGGCATGGGCGGAGCGCCAGGCCAGCATCAAGGCAGCCGAGGATGCCGTCGCCGAGGCCCGCACGCGCCTTCAGGTGGCCCAGCAGCGCCAGAGCGCCGTGCTGGCCCCAAGCACGCGCCGCGGCACTACAGGCGACCTGCAGCGCCAGGCGGTCGATGCTGAGGTCGACAACGCGACTGCCAACTTGGCGCAGGCCGAGCAGGCGCTGGCCGCAGCCCAGCGCGCCGCTCCTCCCACCCAGAACAAGGTCCGCGACGCGGCGTCCCGCTTTGCCACCGCGATCGGAAGCGCGATCCCTGACACGATCGGCGGTCTCGCGCGCCCCGTCGATGCCACCCTCGATGCTGCCGGCGTGGAAGGCGGTACCGGTGTCGCCGAGAAGATGCGGGGCATTTCGAGGAAGGTCGGCATCGAGAATCAGCCAGACCCCACCCGCGACGAGGAACTGACCGCACAGATCGGCCAGGGCGCGGGATCTGCGGTCGGCTTCGTCGTGACCGGCGTAGTCGGCAGGGCAGCGGGACTGCCGGCGGCGGTGACGTCGGCTGTTGCCGGCGGCGCGCAGAACGCTGAGCAGTATTACCGCGAAGCGAACGAGATGGGCGAGCCCGCCTACAAGAAGGCGCTCGCCTACATCGCTGGCGGCGCGATTGGCTCGACCGAGGGTGTCGGTCTCGGCCGTCTCGGCGACGCGATCGAACACATGGACAATGCCAGCGGCGGCGCCGTGAAGCGCTACTTCGGCCTCATCCTGAAGGAGATGGGCGAGGAAGGTCTGCAGGAAGGCGTGCAGCAGCTCCTCGACAACATCGCTAAGCTGGGCCTATTCGGCAAAGACCCGGGCGACATCACCGCCGGGGTGGCACAGAACGCGCTCGTCGGCGCCATGCTCGGCATGGGTATGGCCGGCGTCGCGAGCGCGCCGTCGCTTCTCACCGGCCGCCGCGCCGAGGCTGGCGTGCCGGTACCGCCGCAGCAGCCGGTCACGCCGGAGGACATCCTGCGTCAGGTGCTCGCGGAGTCGCCGAACCCGCCGGTGCCGCCGCCCGCCCCGCCGGCTGCACCTGCGCAGCCGATGCTTGGGCCTGCCCCGGTCATGCAGCAGCCGGAGACCCCGCCGGCGCCTCCGCGCCAGCCCGAGATGCCGCCTTCGCCGCCCGCGCAAGCGGTCGAGCCTATCCCGCCGGCCACGGCCGCAGGCGAGGAGACCGCGCTCCTTCGCGGCATGGGCTACACCGACGAGCAAATCGCTGACATGTCGCCCGCCCAGCGAGAGGGCGAAGCCGCGGAGGCGCGCGAGTCCGGCATCAAGCCGGAGTTCGGCGCCGATGACCACGTCGTCGGATCGCGCGCGGTGCCGGTCAATGTCGAGACCGCAGCCGACCTGAAAGCCGCTCTCGACACCGTCAGCAAGGACTACACACCTGCCCAGGGCGAGGCGAACAACCGCCAACTCGGTCACGTCAAGTGGAACGGTCTTGACATCTCGATTGAGACCGAGGCTGGCGGCGTGCGCCGCGGCCAGAACCCTGAGACCAAGGAGCCGTGGGAAACCCGAATGGGTGCAGCCTACGGCTACATCCGGGGCACCACCGGCGCCGACGGGATGCACGTCGATGTGTTCATGGGCGAGCACCCTGAGAACGAGCAGGTCTACGTCATCGACGAAAACGACGCCGAGACCGGCAAATTCCGCCAGCATAAGGTCATGGCTGGCTTTGACAGCGAGCAGGCCGCTCGCGAAGCCTATCTCAGCACCTCGAGCAAGGGCGAAAAGACCCTCGGCGCGATCGCGCCCATGTCGGTCGACGAGCTCCGGTCCTGGCTGCGCGATGGCGATCTAAAAGCGCCGGTCGTTACGACCAAGGCCGTCACTCCCCCCAAGACCATCAAGAGCAGCGAGCCGACGTCACTCCTGCAATTCATTGCCAGCAAGGGTGGCATCTCGCCCAACCCGGAGCTGACCGCGCTCGGGCTCACCGGTTCGCACCGCGTGAACGTTCCGGGCCGCGCGGGCCGCTTCGCCGTGGTCCGACCGACGGGCATGAACCTCGACCAGATGCGCGAGGCCGCCGAGGAAGCCGGGTATTTCCGCGGCACGGCGGACGGCACCAGCACCGTGCGGGACTTCCTCGATGCGGTCGACAACGAGCTGCGCGGCCAGCGCCGCCTGCCGGAGGGCCAGGAGGGCGAGCCGACCAGGCGGGAGACCGAGCGGATCGAGGAGGAGAACGCCAACCGCGACGTCCTCCTCGCCCAGAACCGCGCCGAGATCGAGGCGATGCTGGAAAGCTACGGCCAGCCGTCTAGCCTCAACCGGCCCGAGGACATCGCCTTGGCTGCCGAGATCATGGCCGACGAGGACCTGGACCCGGACGAGGCACTCGAGCGCGCAGCGATGCGCAACCTCGAAGCCGACATGCCGGTGACGCCGGAAGAGACTGATGATATCTTTGACTTTGGAGCATTCGATGCTGTTCAACCCGGACCAACACAAGCGGATGAGCGTCCTGCTGCGGACGAAGGCAGCGGAGACAGACGATCCGGACGAGAAGGAGGACCTGCTGAAGAGGTCCGCGACCTTCCTGACGTTGGCGAAGATCGCCAAGGATCCGGCGAAGGTGAGGCGCCAACCGCGGCCGAGCGAGCCGAGCGACCCAGCGAAGAAGTTCCAGAACCTGTAGATGCCTCGCTCGCCGAGAAGGCAAAGGCCGAAGGCTTCGACACCTCGGCGGAGTATTGGCACGGCACCACATACGGACCGTTCACGACGTTCAAGGAATCTACGCTCGATAACGATGTTCTCGGCCCCGCGATTTATTTGAGCGCCAGAAAAAGCAGTGCCGAGATGTACGGTCCAGGCCGCGGTGGCGGCCATTTGCTTGGCCCGTTCTGGGTGCGCGGCAATATCGTGAAGCCCGAAACGATGGTGCCGTGGGAGGCTGACGGCGCATCGAACAAGATGGCGAAAGCCATTCATGTGATGGGGCGTCTCAGGCTTACCTTGGAGAGAGGTGCGGATCGTCGCGAACCGTGGGGCAAGGATCTGACGCCTGCTCAATACGCTCGCGAGTTTTGGAAGCGCCGTGGTGTCGACGGCTATAACTCGGGCGGCGGGTTCGAAGTCGCGATCTACGATCCGGCAAATATACGGGCTGGCTTCACGATCGACGGTGACAAGATTATTGTGGAGCAGCCACCAAACACCGAGCGCACCGACGCTGGCGAGCAGACTGTCCTCCCAGGCGCTGAGAAGATCAGCCAGGCCGAGCAGGCGCAGCGCAAGGCGGATGAGCCGCTTAGGCCCAAGGCTGCGCAGCACCCGGCCGACGAAGGCTTATTCGGCGACGAGAATAAACAGACCGATCTTCTCGATCTCACCAAGGCCCGCGAAAGCGGGCCTTCTGATTCAGATCTCGACTTTGACAGCATCATCGACGATGCGCTCGACAAGTATGCCCCAGAGCCGAAGGCCAAGCGCACCGCCAGCGCCGCCGCGAAGTCCGCCGCCAAGAACGTGGGCATGGGCCTCGCCGAGGTGGCAAAGGGGCTCGACGCTCTGTTCAGCCCGAAGGGCAAGCTGGGCTCTGGCCCGACCTTCGACGATGAGACCTATGCGAAGGCCAAGCCGTTCTTCATGGCGGGAGTGGCGCATTTCGCGGAGGCGGGTCGCGACGTAAAGGCGATGCTCGACGAGCTCGTGAAGTATCTCGTCCAAACCGCCAAGATGGACCGCGCTGCCATCAACGCGATGCGCCCCTACCTGATCCGCTTCGCCCAGGACGTCCGGTCGGGCGCAATTGACCTCTCAGCACAGGAGACTGATAATGGCGCCGCGGAGTCAGCCGATGAGCGTTCCGGAGCTGAAAGCCTTAGCCAGGAAGCACTGGACCGAGTTTCTGCCGAAGATGGTGGCGGAGCTTCGGGCGTCGGGGACATTGGAGGAGGAACTGCAGGGAGCAGCGAACCTCGCGCAGACGGAGATCGAGCAGCTCAAGAGCCGGGGCTATCAGGAGAGCGAGGCGCGGGAGGTAGCGCTGCCGAAGTTCATCCTGCTGCCGGCGGAGCCCGTGGACGACGAGCAGGCGCGCGAGCTGGCGGCAAAAGAGGCCGAGTATCAGAAGCACCCGCCGGTACCGAACGATCCAGAGGAGAACCTTCCGGTCCGGTAACGCCGGCCGAGGCCCCGAACCTCCCTGCCCTCAACTACCGCATCACCGACGAAACCGAACTCGGGCAAGGCTCCGAAGGCCAGAAGTTCCGCGACAACATCGCGGCGATCGAGACGCTGAAGCGGATCGAACGCGAGAACCGTCGCGCGACGCCGGACGAGCAGCGCGCGCTTGCGCGCTATGTCGGCTGGGGCGGCCTAGCCAATGCCTTCCGCGATACGGACGGCAACCTCAAACCCGATTGGAAGGATCGCGGAGAGCAGCTCGAAACCCTCCTGACCAAAGACGAGCTGACGGCCGCGCGCCGTTCCACCCGCAACGCGCACTATACCTCTCGCACCGTGGTCGACGCGATGTGGGAGGCCGCGCGCCATCTCGGCTTCAAGGGCGGTCTTGCGCTCGAGCTGTCGTCCGGTACCGGAAACTTCCTCGGCCTGGTGCCGGAGGAAATCGCGGGAAACACTCGCTTCATCGCGGTGGAGTTCGACAGCGTCACCGCGCGCATCGCCAAGGCACTCTATCCGCAGGACACCGTTCTGCATTCCGGCCTGCACAAGCTGCCGCTACCGTCTGGTGAAGCCGTTCTCAACATCGGCAATCCGCCGTTCGGCGCGGAGTCGCTGCGCTTCCAGTATCAGCCCGAGCTCAACGGGCTTTCGATCCACAACCAGTTCTTCCTCGCCGGTCTCGACGCCCTGCAACCGGGGGGCCTGCAGATCCTTGTCGTCTCGCGCTACCTGATGGACGCGCAGGACACCAAGGCGCGCGAGATGATTGCGACCAAGGCGAAGTTTCTGGGTGCGATCCGTCTGCCCGACACTGCGTTCAAGGAGAACGCCCGCACCGACGTGGTGACGGATATCGTTTTCCTGCAGCGGCATACGCCGGCCGAGGGAGAAGCGACCGCCGAAGAGATCGCCAACTTCAAGAAGGACAAGAGCGGCGACCTCCCCGCATGGGTCAACACCACGACCGTCCGCGATCCGCTGGGCGGCGAGGACTTGGTGGTGAACAGCTATTTCGCCCGCAACCCCGCCATGGTCATGGGGAAGCTCGAGCGCTCCGGCGCCATGCGCCAGAAGGGTGAGGTGAACGTCACGCTGGCGAATGGCGCCGATCTTGGAGCGATGCTCCGCAAGGCCATCCAGCGGCTCCCACGCGACGTCCTCGACCTGCACCAGGACGTGATGGACGCGACGCTGAAGCGCTATCAGACCATGGCGGAGTCGCTCGGCATCGCGCTGGCCGGTCATGAGGTCGGCCACGTCGAGCGCACTGACGGCAAGCTGTACCAGATCACCGAGCGCGAAACCCCGACCGGCGGCTATGAGCCCATTAAGCGGGCGATCACGCCGGATTCGCCGTGGTCGCGGCAACTGCTCATGGATGCCGAGCGCAGATGGTACACCCTCGAACCGAAGGTCGACGAGAAGGGCGCCAAGGTCAAAGCTGGCGCCCGAAATGTTTATGAGCGGAAGTATTTCGAAGGCAACCAGGTGCCGGCCGCGATGCGGCTCGGCAAGGCCAAATATGATAAGCTTTCAGCGCTGGTGACTCTGCGCGACCTCACGAAGCGCCAACTCACCCTCGAGGCGGAGGACGCCCCGACTGCTGAGATGGAGGGTAACCGGACGAAGCTGGCGAAAGCTTACAAGGACTTCGTCGGATCGAACGGCTATCTCAACGACGCGGCGAACCTCCGCCTCTTGAACGATCTGCCGGACGGCGCGCTGGTGCTCGCCTTGGAGACCAGCTACCGCGCCCCGGTCACGCACACCAAGGCAGCGCGCACGGGTGAAAACGCCCGCCCCGCCTCCGCGACGCCGGCACCGATCATCTCGCGCCGCGTGGTGCCGAAGTATGAGCCCGCCACGCGAGCAGAGACCGCGCAGGACGCGCTCTCGATCACGCTCTCGGAAGTCGGCCACGCCGACATGGACCGCATCGCCGAGTTGCTCGGCATCTCCCGCGAACAGGCAATCGAGCAACTGATCAGCGGCGACAAGCCCCTGCTCTACAAGGACCCCGAGACCAACAGCTACGAGACGGCCAACGGCTATCTATCTGGCAACGTCGTCCGCAAGCTGAAGGCCGCCCAGGCCGCGGGGCTGAACAAGAACGCCGAGGCCCTTGAGAAGGTGCAGCCTGCGCGCTGGAGTGCCGAGAACATCTCGGTCATGCCCGGCTCGAACTGGGTGCCGCCGAAGGTCTACGCGGATTTCGCGCAGCATCTCTTTGGCGTCCCAGCCAGGGTGCACTATTCCCAGATCACCAACTCCTTCAACCTCTACGTGGACGACTACAGCCGCGAGAAGGCCGATCAGTGGGGCACCGCTGACGTCACCGCCGACGCGATCCTGCGCGGCATTCTCAACTCCCGCGTTCCAAAGGTCATCCGCGAGGACGGCGAAGGAAAGAAGTATGTCGATCAGGAGGCAACCGCGCTCGTCTCGCTGAAGGCGAAGGAGATCGAGAACGACTTTGCCGATTGGGTGTTTGCCAACTCCGAGCGGCGCAATCTCCTCGTCGACATCTACAACGAGAAGTTCAACACCCGCGTCAATCGGCAGCACGACGGCTCGCACCTGACGCTCCCCGGGAAGGTGCCGGATGAAGTGATCCGGCTGCGTCGCCATCAGAAAAACGCCGTGTGGCGCGGCATCTACGAGCGGTTCATGCTGCTCGACCATGTGGTCGGCGCCGGCAAGACCTTCACCGCGATCGCGCGTGTGATGGAGCGCCGCCGCATGGGCCTGTCCCGCAAGCCCATGATCGTGGTGCCGAACCATCTCGTCGATCAGTGGACGGCTGACGTCTATCGCCTCTACCCCGGCGCCAAGGTGCTCGCCGCCGGCAAGAACCAGTTCGACAAGAAGGACCGGCGCCGGCTGTTCGCCAAGATCGCAACGGGCGATTGGGACGTCGTCATCGTCCCGCACTCTTCCTTCGGCTTCATCGGCATCTCTCCGGAGACCGAAAGCCGATTCCTCGAAGAGGAACTGCGCCTCGCGAAGGAGGCAGTGCAGGAAGCACAGGACCAGGCCGCAGCCGATGGCATTGGCGGACGAACTAAGCCGTTCACGGTCAAGGAAGCCGAGCGGCTCGTCACTGCGATTGAGGGCCGTCTGGATGCCCTGAAAAAGCAGGGTCGCGACAACATGCTCACCTTCGAGCAGATGGGCGTGGACGACCTGACGGTGGACGAGGCCCACGAGTTCAAGAACCTGTTCTATTCCTCGCGCCTGACCGGCGTGCGCGGCATGGGCGACAAGAGCGGCTCCCAGAAGGCGTTCGACCTCTACAACAAGGTCCGAGTGCTGCGCGATAGCCCGAACGGCACCGTCACGTTCATGACGGGCACGCCAATCTCCAATAGCGCCGTCGAGATGTACACGATGATGCGCTACCTCGCGGCCAAGGATTTGCAGGATCTTGGCATCGAGCACTTCGACGCCTGGCGCTCGCAATATGTCTCCGCGACGGCGAAGTTCGAGCCGACTGAGGCCGGCGGCCTGAAGGAAGTTACCCGCCTCGGCCGCACCTGGTCGAACATGCGGGCATTGATGGAGCTCTATTACTCCTTCACCGACGCGGTCTCCCAGGAAGACATTAACCGCTGGTACGCCGAGGACAACGACGGCGCCCGCTTCCCGGTACCGAAGGTTCGGACCGGCGGCCGCAAGGAGGTTGTGGTCCAGCCGACGGCGGCGCAGTCGGAGATGCTGCGGTCGATCGTGGCCGGCTTCAACAATCTGCCGAACATCAAAGACCCGTTCGAGCGCAATGCCACCCGGCTGCGGCTGATGGACCGTGCGCGCAAGGTCTCGCTCGACGTGCGCGCGGCCGATCCGAGCAGCGAGAGCGACGAGGCTGGCAGCAAGCTCGGCCAGATCGCCGATAACATCTACCGGATTTACAAGGAGAGCGCCAAAGACGCGGGCACCCAGCTTGTATTCGTCGACCGCAGCGTTCCCGCGGCGAAGAGCGACAAGAAGGTCTCAAAGGACTATGACGACCTGATCGCCCGGCGCGATGCGGCCCTCGAGGCGGGCGACGAGGCGAAATACCGCGACCTTGTCGAGCAGCTCGAGAAGTTCGATCCAAACGAGATGGAGACCCTACGCGCGGCGCAGGCCGGCGGCTGGAACGCCTATGACCAGCTCAAGGGCAATCTGATCGCGCGCGGCATCCCTGCCGACGAAATCCGCTTCGTGCAGGAGGCCAACAACGATGCCGAGAAAAAGGCGCTGTTCGATAACGTGAATGACGGTACCGTGCGCGTCCTGATCGGCTCGACGCCCCGCATGGGCGCCGGCACCAATGTGCAGGAACGGCTCGTCGCGCTCCACCATGGCGACGTGACGTGGAAGCCCTCCGATATCGAGCAGCGCGAGGGTCGCATCATCCGCCAGGGCAACAAGCTGTTGGAGAAGTACGGCGCCGACAACTTCGAGGTGGACATCCTCGCCTACGTCACGGAGCGCACCGTTGACGCGAAGATGTGGGATCTGAACGCCACCAAGCTGAAGATGATCAACGGCATCCGCAAGTACGACGGTGCCTTCAACATGGAGTTCGAGGACGAGGACTCAGTCGGCATGGCCGAGATCGCCGCCCTCGCCTCCGGCGATCCTCTTCTGTTGGAGCGCGTGAAACTGCTTGCCGAGATTGACAAGCTCGAACTCTTGGAGCGGGCGCACCGCCGCAAGATTTTCGGCATCGACGACGCGATCTACGACCTCGAGCGCGCCGAGCGGGACTATCCGGCTCGGATCGAAGCCGGCCTTGCCAAGGCTGGCCGCATCCGCGATGCGATCCAGACCATGCGCCAGGACGCCGCCGGCCGCTCCGTCACTGTCGAAGGCAAGCCCTACGACAACCGGCTCGATGCGAACAACGCGGTCGAAGCCGCGATCGAGGCGCAGAAGGCAGGCGACGAGAACGCTCGCTACGCCATCGATATTAGCGGCCAACGCATCAGCAACCGGGAGATGGCGCAGGCGATCCTCAACGAGACGCTGGGCGATTCCCTGCCGATCGAGGCGGTGATCGACGGTGACCTTGTGCGTTCGCGCACCGCCTTCGGCCAGATCGTCGCTAAGAAGGCAACCGAGCTTCTTCACCAGACCAGCCGCAACACGAACAAGCCGGTCACGATCGGCAAGATGCTTGGCTATGGCCTGCAGCTCGGGGTCTATCCCGACGTGCACCGGGTTTCGCTGGCACTGTCCGACGGCGGCAAGACCATCGCGGACATCGAGCAGAGCTACGGCATGGACGCCAAGGGCTTCGTCCCGCAGAGCGCCCGTTCATGGATCGACAAGCTGGAAAACGAGGTCGAGCGGGAGTCCGAGTTCACCGGCCGCTACCTGCAAGCGAAGGTCGATGAAGCCAAGACCAGGCTGCCCTCGCTGCGCGAGGAACGGGGCAAGCCGTTCGCCAAGGCGGAGGAGTTGCAGCAGCTCCGCGATCGCCTGGAAGAGGTCATACGGATCCTCGACCAGCGGACCAAGGACGCCGAGAGCGGACGGCTCACCGACGAAGTCGCCTCGCTCGGTCCGCGACCGGTGCGCACCGCCGGCATCCCGAGAAG
Organism: Bradyrhizobium sp. BRP22; assembly: GCF_020194175.1. Taxonomy (GTDB): domain Bacteria; phylum Pseudomonadota; class Alphaproteobacteria; order Rhizobiales; family Xanthobacteraceae; genus Bradyrhizobium. The sequence goes on from NZ_JADYVX010000042.1 coordinate 55,573, forward strand.
CGCGGGAGAGGTCATCGCGCCTCACAAGACGGACCAGGCGATCAAAGCCAACCCGAACTACAAGGCGGCGAAGGCTGGCGATCCCGCCGCGGCGTTGCGCCTCGTTGAGGCGAACCTGCCCGATGCGATCATCGAGAAAGCACGTCAGCAGTTCGGAACCGACGCCATCTACGCGCCCGTGGTCGCCGAGGAGCAATCTGGACACAATGCGATCCCGGCGGCAATGGCAGCCTACCTTGCGGAAATGGCGGGAGGCGATGTAACCGCAGACATCAAGCAGACGAACCGCGCGTTCCACACCGGCGCGAAGGCGATGGAGCGTCTTGCATCGCGGGCTCGCTTCGCCGGTCCTGTGCAGGCCGGCCGGAAGTACGTTCTCGTCGATGACGTCACGGTGATGGGATCGACGCTTGCTGATCTCGCCGACCACATCCAGCGGAACGGCGGGCAAGTCGTCGGCGTTGTGACCCTTGTCAATGCTGGCCGAAGCGGTGTATTGACAGCGCCGAAGACAGCGGTCCGAGAGATCGAAAGGAGGTTTGGAAATGAAGTCAGAGAACTCTTCCACCTCGATCCAGTTAGCCTCACCGCGGACGAGGCCCAATACCTCCTCAACTTCCGAGATGCTGACGCCGTCCGAACTCGACGCCTTGCAGCAGAGCGCGAACGAAACGATCGACTACGTTCGAAAGGAATTGGGGAGGCGCAAAGCCTCCGCGTAGGAGACAACGCCGCCCCATCGGGCGGCGGTTTTGTTTCTGGTCGGAGGCTCTCGCCCGAAACCCGCGACAACCTCGAACAGGCGCTCACGGCCGTCGTGCGCAAGATCGCTGGGCCCTCTGTGCAGGTGCGCTTTGTCGATCAGTACCCGATCAAACCGCCGCAGGGCTGGGGCAGCTACGGCGAGGGCAAGCTAACTGCCGCTGGCTCCTACATCCCCGCGCAGTCGCTCATCACCGTCGCGCTCGCCGACCCCACCTACCCGCTCAGTCAGGTGCTCGACACCACCTTCCACGAGGCGTTCCACTCCCTTGAGGACAAGATCCTGACCGACCAGGAGATGGAGGTCTTGAAGCGGGAGGACGCACGGCTGCGCGAGGTAGTGCGCCGTGCCTTCGGTTTCACCGAGCAGCAGATCGGCGAAATCGCGGGCTTCGAGATCCGCGCGATGGCGTTCGAGTATTACGCCTCGCGCCGAGCCAAGGGCCTCGAACCGCAGGGCATCCATATCGGCATCCGCAGGGCCTTCGAGCGGCTGATCGACCTGTTCCGACGCGTCAGGAATTACCTCAACGGCCTTGGCTATCAGAACGCCGATGACATCTTCCAGGCGGCCTATGACGGCGCATATTCGAACCGTCGCGCTGCCACCACGGAGTCCGTGACGGAACAGGCAAACATCCGTCAAGTGCAGCCGCAGGGCAACCTGAACCGGTTCGAGAGCTATGAGCCCCTGCCCGAGCGCTGGCAGGATTGGTGGCAGCGGCCCAACCTCAACTGGCGGGACCGCGTCTGGGGCATGATCGACGCGGCGTTCCTGCCGGCGAACCGAGCGCTCGGCGACCGCTACGTGGACATGCGGCGCCTGCAGTCTGCCGTCGAGCTCACCGGCCGGCAGGTCAACGAAGGCGTCGACATGGCACTCTCGGCGACGCTGTTCGAGGGCAAAACCGAAAAGCGGCTGAAGGACTATTGGCTGAAAACGTGGAAGCCGGTCCTCGACGCTGCCGCCAAGGCAAACGTGACACGCGAGGAGCTGCACGACTACCTCTACGCCAGGCACGCGCCAGAGCGGAACACCCACATCGCCGAGATCAACCCGCTGATGCCGGACGGCGGGTCAGGCATGACCAACGCCGAGGCGCAGGAGATCATGGACGCCTTCGCCGCTGACGGCCGGCGCGAGGTGCTTGAGCGGCTGGCCCAGCAGATCGACGGCATCGTGGCCAAGATCCGCAGCATGATGGTTGCCGACCAGCTCGAGCACGAGGAGACCATCCGCGGGTGGGAGCAAGCCTATCAGCACTACGTCCCGCTGAAGGGTTTTGAATCCGGCGACGACAGCATGGCGACCACGCCGCGGCAGGGCGGAGGCTTCGACGTCCGTGGCCCGGAGACCAAGCAGGCGCTCGGCCGCTCGTCCAAGGCGGACGACATCCTGTCAAACCTCTTCCTGATGGGCGAGCGCACCATCATCCGCGGCGAGCAGAACCGGGTTGGCAGGACGGCTATGAGGTTCATGCAGTCGAACCCGCAGCCGAATCTTTACGACGTGTCGCGCAGCGATCGCATCCTGACCGACGGCCGAACGGAGACCGTGACCGAAAACGACATCGACCTGTTGCTCGGCGAGCGGCCGATCACGGTGCAGCGGATCAACCGGGAGACCGGACTTGTCGAGACGGTGACGCGGGTAGCCTCCGCCTTCGCCCAGGACTCGTTCGCGGTGAAGGTCGGCGGCCACACCTACTACATCCGCATCAAGCACCCCGGCCTACTGACCTCGCTGAAGAACGTGGGCGTGCAGCGCTTGCCGTGGCTGATCCAGGCACATAGCTGGCTGACGCGGCAGTTCTCGGCGTTCCGCACCGCGCGCAACCCGGACTTCTTCGTCGCCAATCTGTTCCGCGACGTGCAGGACGCGGCCTACACTCTCGGCGCCGCGCAGCAGTCCAACCTGCTCCGCAACTTCGCCGGCAACATTGCGGCCCTGCGGACCTATGTCAGCGCGTTCATTGGCGAGCTGATGGAACAGGATAACAAGCTCGGCGAAGCCGCTCGACGTAAGTTCACCGACGGCCGCCGCGCACAGCTCTATGCCGACTGGAAGAAGTCCGGCGGCTCGATCGCCTTCATGGGCATCCATGACCTCGAGCAAGCCAAGAAGGAGATCGAGGATGCGTTCAACGAGACCAAGGAGGGCATCGGCAAGACGATCCTGATTGCGCCGACGCGCGGCGCGCAGAAGGTTCTCAAGGCGATCGAATTCTTCAATGGTGTGATCGAGGCCGGTACGCGGCTTGCGGTCTACGACGCGGCCGTCAAGTCGGGCATGACCAAGGCGAAAGCCGCCGAGCTATCGAAGGAGTCGACGACAAACTTCAACCGCAAGGGCATCCATAGCCCCTTCATCGGCGCGTTCTATGCGTTCTTCAACGCCCGCGTTCAGGGCGCGACCAAGATCATCCGCCTGCTCAGAACCTCGAAGATCGCCCGCCGATCGGCGATCGGCATGGTGCTGGCGGGCTTCACCACGACGCTCTGGAACCTCGCAGTCTCTCCGGACGACGAGGACAAGAAGCCCGAATACATGCGCCGCAAGTACTGGGAGCGCGAACGCTTTTTCATCTTCTATTTCCCTGGTAGCGAAAGCCCGGTCCGGATTCCGATGGGCTACGGTCTGCAGTTGTTCTGGATGCTAGGCGAGAACCTCGCCATGCTCTCCCAGGGCAAGATCAGTCCGGCGGAGGCGGCCGCGAACTATCTGTCCACCATGGTCGGCGCGTTCTCTCCGGTCACTGCCGAGGGCTCGGCGATGGATCCCGGCACCTGGTTGCGGGCGATCATGCCGACGATCGAGATGCCGCTACTCGAGCTTTCGACCAACGAGGACTGGCGGCGCAAGCCGATCCACCCGAAGTTCGTCAAGAAGGGCGAGCCGCACAGTGAGCAGTATTTCACCACGACGTCGCCGGCGGCGATCGACGTCGCCCGATTCCTAAACCGGATCTCCGGCGGCACCGCTTTCGCGCCGGGCAAGATCGACCTCTTCCCGGGCGATATCGAATATGTGTGGAAATTTGCCTCTGGTGGACTCGGTCAGACGCGAGACCGCGGCGCGACATGGTTGAGAAATTGGGTGAACGGCATACCGACCCCCGCCAGCCAGATCCCGATCCTCCGCAACTTCGTCGGCGCGAGCGTCGAGCAGTCGACGGGAGAAGCCTATTACGAGGACCGCGAGGCTGTGCAGAAAGGTATGGCGCGGGTCCGCAAGGCCATGAAGGCTGACGCTAAGAACGACGATGCCGCGGCCACTATCGAGGAAGGCAGCAACCGCTTCGGCGTCCACCAGGGCAAACGGAAAGGTTCAGTATCGTCGGACGCGGAAGCGATCTTCCGCAATGCCGACAAGGAGCTGAAGGACCTTCGACGCCAGGAACAGGAGGCGCGGGCCGATCCCGCCCTCACCCGGAAAGAGCGGGCCGATTTAATCGCGACGATCCGCGAGAACATGGCTCAGGTCCAGCAAGAAGCGCGCAGAGCGTATCGGGATCTAAAGCAGGCTGCGCCGCCATGATCATCGCGGCTCGCTCGGGTTGTCCTGCTGGGCAGGCAACCTGCGACGGATTGCCTCCGTCAGGATATTCACATTGAAAATACACGCAATGAGTGCACAATCCAACGTTGCAATTTCATTTATTTTTTGGAGGCAATTATGAAATACTCTCGTCTTCTGCTCAGCATGTTCGATGTACGCCACGTTGGCACTTGTCCAACGTGTATGAGGCTATCGTTCGTTTCGATGGCGTTGTCATGGCTAGTGGCTGCCGTGGCTTACGCTAACTCCCTTGATACCACGATCTTTCTGACTGGTGCGGCGGCCATGACGGCGCTTTGGATGGCCCACATCATTTCACGCGCTATCCGAGGGCTGCCGGCACAGATGTCTCACGATGACTCTCGTAGGTTGGCGCTCAGAACACTCTCCCTTGGAGCTCGAGCGCTGGCGTTAGGTATTGTGGGTGCTGCCGGAATGACAATAGCTTTTCCTGGACAAGCACATGCGGATAGCGGCTGTGGTGGCTGGGCCGGTAATAGCGGCTGCCGCTCGTGCGGTTCTTGCGAGCGGCAAACGGCGAATTGCGTATGCTATCCCTGCCGCAGTTGCGGGAATAGCTGCAGCGGATCGTGCTGACACGAATATACCTGGTGGCGCCGAATGCGTCACCAGCCGCTCTCGAACTTCTTTGTTCCCATACTGGCAGGAGGAGGCCCGAAAGCGCTACCGGGAGCCGAGAGCCGACGTTCTGACGACTATTGAGGCTTGTCTTCTACTGGGTGCGGAAGCGGCCCAGCGTGGTCCATCACGCTTGCCAGATCGCGGCAATCAATCCACCCGCCGCAAAATTCGCACTTGATGAAGTTCTCAGCTTCGTCCTTCGGCGGGCCGCCAACGCGCTCCACAACGTATTTGCCGCGGGGGATTTTGCGTTTCACCGCGGTTGTCCTCGAATTGGAAGACCCAATTCGCGCGCCTTGCGCTCGACATCCTGAATATTGCCGGAACGGCACAGGAACCCGGCGGCTTCCTCTATCGTGCTGCCGTGCTCAAGCGAGGCTTTAAGATCATCGATGGCAGCTTCGGTCCATTCGGCGGTGTCGTAGATGTCCTCATTCCGGCCGCGGCAGATTGCTTGCCATCTACTTCGTCTTACAGCGGCGTTGACCTTTCTACGGTCTTGCTGGTCCTCGCCGGAAAGCTGCATGACAGCGTTATAGATCGAAGCCGGAATAGAAAGGTCGCTCTCCGGGGGTTTGCTCGCCCATTCCCAATATTGCTCGTAAGCGTCCTTTTTCATGTGAACGAATCCTTCACTCGTTCAAAGCTCGGATGGCTCCGGTTCTTCACCTTGATCCAGTGGTCACAACGGCCGGCGCGGTACGGCCGTTCCCTGTGCTTGGAGACCAGGCCCTCAAGGGCCATGTCGCATGCGGCCCGAAACAGCTCCGGACCCATCTCGCCCTGCTCATAGGGTGCCACGTGGATGCCATCCACCCGGCGCGCGAGCAGCCGCGCGAGCGCGCTTTTGCGCAGGTGCAGCGGTAGCCTGCGCAGGTCCTCGCCATCGGCGGCCAGGAGATCGAAAGCGTAAAGCTGTACCTCGTCATTGTGCCGGCGCGAATGCAGGCCGTTGAAATCGCTGCGCCCGTCCACGCCGAGCAACACGGCCTCGCCGTCCAGGACAAACGACGCCGACCGATGGCGCAGCGCCGCCTCGCGGATCAGCGGAAAGCGATCGGTCCAGTCTAGGCCATTGCGGGTGAGCATCCGCACGCGCTTGCCGTCGCGGTGGACGATCAGCCGGTAGCCGTCGTGCTTGATCTCATGGAGCCATTCCGGACGAGCAGGAACCTTGGTCCCGCGGGTTGGCAGGCAGGGAAGGTACTTCGGGTTGGGCATGCCCGAGAGATAGGTATCATAAGACCAATTGCGAATCGGCCTCGTTGTCTATTTCTAAAGGAGATCAGGTCAGCGCTTGTTATTGCGATTAGTCCCGGTTTGGATCGATTACAAAAAGGACAGAATCGTTGACCGATCTTATTTGCCGGCATAAATCGTGCTTAAAGATGATCTAGGTCATACGAGCAATGCGGATGGTGGACTAGAAACAATCCTGCTCGTTCTACATTTGGTTAGGTGTTCAGTTGGCGAAATGGTTGTTAAGCTAGAATTAACGACAAAGCCGCGAAGATCGGCCTGGGAGACACATCATGAACGCACTTCGAAAGCAAGCTCTGCACAATGGGCTCCCTGTCGCCTATGCCGATGAAGTTTCGGAGGACCAGGTGCGGAAGATCGACGAGCTTGTGCACAACGAGTTCCGAGACGAAGGTTGGGTTACTGTTGAGCAGGAGTCGTGATATTCACGGCCCATGGGGCCGTTGCATTATCATCACATCTCAACCCTTCCTCGCATCCACCAGATAGTTTGGTGCTGTCTGCCTGACGCCAATGGCGGTCCGGGTGAGACGGTGCGGCCAGCTTTGGTGCGAGCCACGAAGCGGCATCCGCCAACTAAGCGAGGCGGAGTCTGGGTGTCGTATGGCACAGTCAAGCTCGAGAGCACAAAGTACGGGCATCTGGATTTGATAATCCAGAACGCCGAGCGGTTGCACCAGCTGGGCTTGCCCATGGCCGTGCGTTTCGATTTAAGCACGGCCAACTGGCTCCCTTGGGCTTCGGAGTTTTTTCAGCCGCCCGAACACTCGCTTTACGTTCTCGCAGGCTCACTCAGCAGCAACGAAATATTGAGACTACGCCGCGCTCTGACAGCTCGAGGCGTCATTCAAGCGCTTTGATATGCCGTGGGCGGCCGACAGGAACAAATGCGAATAGTCATTCTGACGTTTTTGCTGATGTCGGGGGCCGCCTCGGCCGAGCCCGCTGATGTGTTCCCTCGAAAGGTGGATGGTATCGAGTACCGCTTGCGTTTCGGTCGTGACATACCCGCGGGATGGGCCGACGGGCTCACATACTCTCTTCGGACACGGATTGAGTGCCAGCAGCGCTTAGCGTCTTTATCGGGTTCTCGCTCAGTGTGTCTGGTCCGCAAAACAGGTCCTGACCTCACGAGTTGAACCGTACCGCCGTCGAGGCAAACAGCTCGGCGCCCGCCGGCGTGATCTTCACGTAGGTCCCGCTTTCGTGCATCCAGAGCCATCCGCGCTCGATTGCGAGATTGAGCCTGCGCCGTATTCGGCCGGCAAGCCTCCGTCCTGAAACAGGAATGGCCCGTTGATCTTCTCGATGTGGATGCGACCGTCCTAGACAGACAGTCCGGCGTGCGCCAGCTCCATGATCCGGCGCGCGGCCTTTTGCGGATCGGCATAGGGGCGGTCCGAGACGTATTTCATGCGCTATCTTCCTTGTCGGATCCGCGTGACGAGTCGTCGGGCAGCGGCCGCTGTAGCGCCTTGGCCTTCTCCCATGGCGCTCAGAGCCAGATGTCACGTTCCACGTCCGTCGTCAGGACCCGACTCAACATCTAGTCTTCGATTCCCTCTAGGATTTTTTTGGCAACGTGACGGAGGATGAGTGAGGAGAAGAAAGCAAAGCTCATAGGCACCAAGGTCGTGCCTACCGCGATCCAATCCGCTAGCGGTATATGATCAAAGAACCCCCGTTTCTCGTAGAATCTTGGGTAGAGCGCGAAATACGGAATGAAGAACCCACCAGCCATAATGGCAACGCCCAAATTGTTCCAATAAGTGGCGCGGATTTTTCTAATCTCGTTTCTTGCTGCCTTGCCTATGGAATCCCCCTTCCCCATCTGCTTCTCCTCTCATCAATTCGGCCAGCTTGGCCTTATCCTTGCGGCCAGCGCTCTTTGGCTGTTCGTGCCGCCGGGCGCGACAAAAAAAGCCATCAACCTCCGGCCCCTTCGTCGAGTTCTACCAGCAGTCTGATAAAGGCTGCGCCAACACTGACGAGGTGAACGGCTAGCTCAAGCGACGGCTGGTGTATCTCGTCTGGCTTGCCGGCCTCGTGTCGGTAGAAGTGGCAAGCCTCGATCCAGTCCTTAAAGGAAGCCAGTAACTTGGCGGCCGCTGCTTGCGCCGTTTTGTCCCCGTCGTACTTCCTTTGTAGAAGAGGCTCGAGCGCGACGACTTGATCGCCCGCCAATCGGTGCGCCTTCGGTACTATAAGACGAAAGAGCCCCTCTGCAGCCTCGAAGACATTTCGGATAGCGGTCTTGCCATCGGGCACCGCGGCATTGATCGCAGTCATACCGCTCTCGAACCGATCCTTGCTATTCGCATAGCGTGGCAGCCCGAGACCAGCCAGCGTAGCCCTGGCGTTGACTTCGAACTCGTGGTCATGAAGGAAGTGAACCCCTCCGTTCGTGTCCACTCGATAAGAAACGTTCTCCTCCTCGAAAATCCGGTTGATCTCTCTGAGGACGATCCTGGCGCTCGCCTCCCCGCCTTTGGCCTTCAGGTAGTCAGTGAGAACGGTTGGAATGTCTAAAAGGTCGTCCAGATCCCATTTCGCTAGTAGAGTCTTCCACGACGCGCTCGTGGACCACGGAGTTGGAACGCCCAGCTCTCTTTCGGCAAACTGTTCGAACTTCTGGCCATATCCGTCGAGCAAACTCCCGAACCGATGTCGCATTTTATTACTGTCGGTCGTTGCCTTCCCCCGTTCGCGATAAACATGAGTGAAACGTTTACCGAGCGGCACGCCCGGTTTTGGCTTAAAATCCACTGGAGCCCTCGTATCGAAATTCGCCAAGATGCGCTCTGCGTCGGAACCTCTCACAGCCCGCGGCGCCAAAGCAACCCATCCGTGCAGCTTAGCTCTTCCGTCTCGGGAGCAGGCGTTTGGATTGAACGCGCGTCATCTCTTGTGCCAAGGTCTGCTTCGGTCCCGCGAAATTCTGCGAGCCTCCGCAATGTCCTCGTCGCTCAGGCGGGAGCGAAGCCGCAGCCATGCGGTTTTGAAAAGAAGCTTGGCATCTTCGAGGTCTGCGGCGCTGCCGCGGTCATCGGGGCGTTGCGGGACATTTGCCAGGATGACACCCCAATTCCAGATATGGTGGCCGCCGACGCCGTGGGTGCTGTAGATGCGCCCGATCGAAAAACCATCCCAGATGACCTGATAATCGCCTTCGCGGGACACACCGCCTATGACCGTGGGGCGGAGGAAGAGCTGGGAGAGAGGCGGCGCTGCCATGCGCCTTTATAACCCCCACCATGGCAACAAGAACATATGGCGAACACAATAAATCAGTCCGGGATTTTTTCCGGGACTCTTCGCCGGCAATGTCGGGTTTTTGGCGGTTTTTGATCGGTTTCCGTTCGTGGTCGGGCGATCGCCTTGCCGAGCTAAACACTTGAAATTCAATCACATTGATCGCGACATCCCGGTCCAAGCCGAAGATGCGTCAAAGTTCTGGAAG
>NZ_JADYVX010000043.1 GCF_020194175.1 Bradyrhizobium sp. BRP22
GGCAAAGAGAAAATGGTCATTCGCATTGCCTTGGCGCGCAAGCTCCTCGTCAGACTCAATGCAAAAGCTCGCGATGCGCGAGCCCAATACGCCAATGCAACTTGACAATCCAGATAGTCGCTCACCCTGAGGAGACCGCGCAGCGGTCGTCTCGAAGGGCGAGGCCGCCGGCGGGGCCTCATGGTTCGAGACGCGCTGCGCGCTCCTCACCATGAGGGTCAAGTAACGGTGTCATCACCGCGGCGGCGCGATAATGATGCCTTCATTGCCGCGGAGGTCGAGCACGCCTTCGATCGTCTCGCCCTTGCGGTCGAGGAAGGTCGACAGCAGGATCTCGCTGCCGAAGGCGATCGCACTCGAGGTGACCGCGGCCGGATCGGCTCCCAGGTTCAGCGCCACGATCAGCGCGCCCTCCTCGCCACGTCGGCGATAGAGCAGGATGTCGCCTTGCGCGGCAACCCGTTCATAGCTGCCGGTCACAAGCTGCGGCCATTCGCGCCGGAGCGCGATCAGCGCCTTGTACAGGTTGAGGATCGACGTCCTGTCGGCCTTGAGGCTGGCGACGTTTTCGCTCAGCGCATCATGGGCGAGCGGCAGCCACGGTTTTGCAGTCGAGAAGCCAGCATTGGGCTCCGCGTCCCATTGCATCGGCGTGCGGCAGCCGTCGCGACCGAGGCCCAGTCCCGGCACATTCCTTTCGAAGGGATCGCGCACGTCATTGGGCGCGATCGGAACTTGGCGCATGCCGATCTCGTCGCCGTAATAGAGCGTCGGCGTGCCGCGCAGCGTCAAGAGCAGCATGGCGGCGACGCGCGCCTGCTCGGGTCCCACCCGGCTCGCGATCCGCGGCCGGTCATGATTGCCGAGCACCCAGTTCGGCCACGCGCCCGCCGGCAGCGCCTTCTCATAGTCCTCGATGATCCGCTCGATCGAGCGCGCGCTCCACAAGGTCGAGAGCAGTGCGAAGTTGAACGGCATCTGGGCGCCGGTGAGATCGTTGCCGTAATAGGCGACAAGCCGATGCAGCGGCAAATAGATCTCGCCGATCAGCACGCGGGCTTCGAACTCGTCGGTGACGCGCCGCATCTCGGCGATCACCTCGTGGACCTCCACCTGGTCAGTGGAATATTGCGTCAGGAATTTCTCATGCGGCGGCCGGCCCTCGTGATAATGCGGGTTGGGCGGGTTGTCGCGAAACTTGGCGTCCTTGATCAGATGCCAGATGACGTCGACGCGAAAACCGTCGACGCCCTTGCCGAGCCAGAACCGCATCACGTCATAGATCGCGGCGCGGACTTCCGGATTGCGCCAGTTCAGGTCCGGCTGCTGGGCCAGGAAGGCGTGGTAGTAATATTGGCCGCTCTCGCTGTCATATTCCCAGGCGCTGCCGCCGAATTCCGACAACCAGTTGTTCGGCGGTCCGCCGCCGGGCTTCGGATCGCGCCAGATGTACCAGTTGCGCTTGGGGTTATCGCGCGAGCTTCGCGATTCGACGAACCACGGGTGCTGCTCGGAGGTGTGGTTCGGCACGAGATCGAGAATCAGCTTGAGCCCGGCATCATGGGCCGCCGCGACCAGGGCGTCGAAATCCTCCATCGTGCCGAACAGCGGATCGACGCCGGTATAGTCGGAAATGTCGTAGCCGAAATCGGCCATCGGCGAGGGATAGATCGGCGACAGCCAGAACGCGTCGACGCCAAGTTCTCGCAAGTACGGCAGCCGCCGCAAAATCCCCTTGAGATCGCCGACTCCGTCGCCGTTGGAATCCTGAAACGAGCGCGGATACACCTGATAGAAGATGCCGCGCCGCCACCAATCTTTGTCGAAGTCGCCCATATCGCCCATTGGGGCACGTGATCCTTCAATTCAGGCTTGAACGTGGCAATGTGCTGACGCGCGGCGGGTTCGAACAAGATTTCGGCAATCACACGTGGCGGCCGGTCGCGAGCTGGTAGATGGTGATCAGCACCTCGAACAGGATCAGGAAGACGATGATCAGCTCGAGCCGCAGCGAGCGGCGGGTGTCGATGATATCGGTCAGGACCTGCGCGGTCTCGGCGATGACCGCGAGCTTTCGGTTGAGCGATTCGGCGCGCTCCTTCAATTCATATTCGTCCTCGAGCCGGGCATAGAGCCGCTCGAGCTGCGGCTTGTCCCAGAGGATGTCGGGCTTCTCGGACACTTCGACCGGCCCGGAGACGCGATGACGGACCGACAATGCATTGCCGATCTGCTTCAGGATCGCGGCGCGGCCGCCATGAATCTGCCCGCTCTTGGCGAGGCCGCGCGCGAACGGCTCGGTCATGTCGAACACGGCGGCGACCTCGCGCTCGTGCCGCGCCAGCACGACGCTTTTCGCCAGCGCCTCGCCCACCAGAATTAGACGCTCCGGCGACAGGCTCTGCAGATAGATCGGACCGCCCGGCGGAATTTGATCGTCCTTCTCGGAGGCGAGCTCGATGGTGGCGCTCTCCTCCTCGCGCCGCGCGAACGGCGCGACCAGACGCGACTGCAGCCCGCGCAGGAACTCATCTTCCTCCAGCGCATTCAGGCCGATCAGGACCACGACGCCGTATCGGAACAGAATGGCGACGCCGTTCTCATTGACGCGAAACGCCAATGGTGTCGTCGCCAGCACGTCGCTGCGCTCTAACCCCGATGTATTCAGGCGCTCGGCCACGAAGAAGGCGCGGGCCGTGATCCGGGTCCCGCCGAGCGGCGACCTGGAAGCCTGGGTCACGGATTGTTCCGATACGGTGGATGCCATTCCTGTTACGCACCACTAAATGCCGAAGAGTTGTGCAACCCTATCACAGTCCGGCGCGCGGCCACATGTCGTTCCCGGGACGAGTTGACGCGATTTTCCCAGAGCATAAGGTGCCGCCATGGATGACAAAACCGAGACAAAGCCGAAGGCCGGCGCGATCATCGTGCCGGTGACGCTGTTCGAGCAGAACTGCACCATCCTCTGGCACGAGCCCACCAAGAAGGCGGTCGTGATCGATCCCGGCGGCGACGTTCCGAAGATCCAGGAGGCGATCAAACAAACCGGCGTCAGCGTCGAGAAGATCTGGATCACTCATGGCCATATCGACCATGTCGGCGGCGCCGCCGAATTGCGCGACGCGCTGAAGGTGCCGATCGAGGGCCCGCATATCGCCGACAAGCCTCTGCTCGACAATGTCGTCAGCAGCGGTGCGCGCTTCGGCATGACCGGCGTGCGCGACTTTGCGCCCGACCGCTGGCTCGAAGAAGGCGATCAGGTCTCGATCGGCGAGCTTACCTTCGAGATCCTGCATTGCCCCGGCCATTCGGCCGGCAGCGTGGTGTTCTTCAACAGGGAATTGCGCTTCGCCCATGTCGGCGACGTCCTGTTCAACGGCTCGGTCGGCCGCACCGATCTTCCCGGCGGCAGCCATGAGACGCTGATCAGGTCGATCAAGGAAAAGCTGCTGCCGCTCGGCGATGATGTCGGCTTCATCTGCGGCCACGGCGCCGGCTCCAGCATCGGCCAGGAGCGGATGACGAACCCGTTCATCACCGGCGAGCTGTGAGCGGCGGTGCCGGCGCCTGCAACCGCAGCACCAAAGCTATTTCACTAAACCCGCGGCCGTCAGCGCCCGGGTGATCGCATCGCTGATCTCGCGGGCGCGGCCGCGAAGCGTGTGTGACGGCGCAGCCTGACCGGACCGCGTGGCGCGAGGCAGGGGAATGGGCTTTGCCGCTTCGTTTGCGACCGGCTTCGTCATCGGCTTGACCACCGTCTTGGCAGCCTCTCTCTCGACCGGCGCGGAACGGCGAGCCCGCTCGGTGAGGCCGAAGAAATTCGCGATGTGGTACGACGACGAAATCCCGGCCTCGATCAGGAAGGCGCCGGCTTCGCCATAGCGTTCGTCATTGGCGGCGACGCCGAGCGGCGTGCCATGAGCCATGCCGGTAATGGTGTAGGATTCGACGACCGTCTCGCCATCTTCATTCCACCAAACCTCGCGCGGATAGCCGTCGACCGTCGCCGTCGCCATCGGCGTCTCCGGCAGGCCATGCACGTCGAGCCACTGCCTGACGATCGCATCCGCATTGCCGGGATTGACGGTGCGGTCAGCGCTGCCGTGCCAGACCGAAACCTTCGGCCACGGACCATCGTGCTTCCACGCGCCACGCACGAGATCGCCCAGTTCATTCGCAGGCCGCGGCGGCGCCTGCATCATGCCATTGAGCGCTTCGCGCAGATTGGTGGCGATGCCGAACGGCAGGCCGGCCACGATCGCGCCTGCGGCGAAGACATCGGGGTAGGTCGCGAGCATCACCGATGTCATGGCGCCGCCAGCGGACAGCCCGGTGACGTAGATGCGGCGCGAATCGAGCTTGTGGTCGACGACCATATGCGCGATCATCTGGCGGATCGAGCCGGCCTCCCCCTTGCCGCGCGTGATGTCTTCCGGATTGAACCAGTTGAAGCAGGTGTTGGCGTTGTTGGCGCTCTGCTGCTCAGGCAGCAGCAGCGCAAAGCCATAGTGACGCGCGAGCGTCGACCAGCCCGCACCGAGATCGTAGCCGGCCGCGGTCTGGCCGCAACCATGCAACACGACAACAAGCGCCGCGCCGCGCGGCAGCCCGTCCGGCACGAACGAATACATCTTCAGCGCGCCGGGATTCGCGCCGAAGTCGGCTGTCTCGACCAGCGGACTGTCGACCGCAGGTGCAAGGCTTCGCCCATAGACGGCAGCAAGGCCATTGAATCCATTCAGCCGGGGCAGATGGCTTAGGAATTCGACGTTCTTGGCAAGTGACAACAGCAACTCCTGAGGTGATTTCGACCAGCCTCGGCTTCATCACATAGTTGCTGCAGCGCAAAATAAAAAGTCCGTATACTGTCATTTCCCGGAAATTGTGAGACGTGCGCTAAATTCGTGAACAGCAATTAATCCATGATCATGCCGCGCGCCGCATCCATGACAGGAATGCGGCGCAAATGATGATCGACAGCCCAAACAATGCGCATGCCACATGCAGCGCCAGTCGCGCCGAGCCTGCTGCTTCGATCGCGAAGAACACCCCGCCAATTGCGGCCACACCGGCCGCATTGCCGATCTGCGTCGTGGTGCCATACATGCCGGAACCCGCGCCGGCACTGGCAGGCTTCACCGTCGAGAGCACCGCGCTGGAGAGCGGCGCCATCACCAACCCCTGGCCGTAGCCGAAGATCATCAGCACCAGTGCGAGCAACAGCGCGGAAGGCGCCTCGACCAGCGCCGCCGTCGCGGCAATCGCCGCAAGGCCAATCATCTGCAGCGCACAGCCCTCGATCAGCACCAGCGTGCCGCGATGCCTGGCCCGCGTGCCGCTATGGCGCGAGGCGATCACGAAGGTGAGCGCGAGCGGCACGAACACGAGCCCGGCCTGAAGCGGTGGAATATGCAGCGCGTTCTGCATGAACATGGTCATGACCAGATAGAACGAGAGATTGGCGAAGAAGAAAAAGAACACCGCGACCAGTCCGCGCATGAAGGGCGCGTCAGCCAGCAGCGCAAGATCGATCAGCGGCATGCCGCCCCCGCGCGCGATCGCCCGCTCGAGCCGGACGAACGCCGCAATGATCACAACGCCGCCGGCCATCACCAGCCACACAAAGAGCGACCAGTGCACCTCGTGGCCGAACAACAGCGGCCCGATCAGGCACAACAATCCCGCAAACAGCACGATGGCTCCGGGAATATCGAGCCGCGTGCCGGCCCGATGCGGCACCGTCGGCACAATCCTGAGCGCGGCGACGATGATGACGATGCCGAAGGGCACGTTGACGAAGAACACCGCGCGCCAGCCGAGGCCCGCGAGATCGAGCGTCACCAGCACGCCGCCGAGCAGGAAGCCGGCGGCGCCCGCCAAACCCAGCACAATGCCGTAGATGCCGAAGGCGCGGGCGCGCGCGGAATCGGCAAACAATAGATGCAGCGTCGCCAGCACCTGCGGCACCATCAGCGCGGCGGTCGCACCCTGCGCCAGTCGCGCGATGATCAATTCAGGTCCCGATTGCGCGAGCCCGCACCACAGCGACGCCAGGCTGAAACCCGCGACGCCGGCGACGAACACGTTTCTGGTGCCATAGATGTCGCCGAGCCGGCCGCCGGTGACCACCAGCGTCGCATAGGCGATCAAATAGATCGCGATGACGGCCTCGATCTCGGCCGCGCTGGCATCAAGCTCCGCCGCCATGGTCGGGATCGCGACATTGACGATGAAGGCATCGACCCCGAACATGAATTGCGCGGCGACCACCGTCGCCAGCACCCACCAGCGCCGCGAGGAATCCACTGGCATGGCGACGATCTGGTGCATGGCGGAGCGTTCCGTTCAAAATCCTGTGCCCGCGCAAGCTACACATTCGCGTCATTCCGGCGATTACCTCCGAGGTAAGTCCGTGGCCCCGGGTTACGCTGGCGCTCCACCCGGGCTACGGCGCTCACGATACTGTGCGGAAATTCCGGGCAGCGGCATGCCGCGCCTTCCGCGCAACATCCATGCAGGCCCGCGGGCTCGGAGCATTGCGCTGGACCTGCCCTGCCCGTAGGTTGGCGCAACGCTTACGACAACAATAATCCGGAGAGAACACCCTATGGCGCGCCTGAAATTCGGAGCCTTCCTCGCCCCGCATCATCCGATCGGCGAGCATCCGATGCTGCAATTCCGCCGCGACCTGGATTTCGTCCAGCAGCTCGACGAGCTCGGCTACGACGAATTCTGGTGCGGCGAGCATCACTCCTCGGGCTGGGAGATGATCGCCTCGCCGGAGATGTTTCTGGCCGCCGCCGGCGAGCGCACCAAGCGGATCAAGCTCGGCACCGGCGTGATCTCGCTGCCCTATCACCATCCCTTCAACGTCGCCCAGCGCATGGTGCAGCTCGACCACATGACCGGCGGCCGCGCCATCTTCGGCTCCGGCCCCGGCGCGCTTGCCTCCGACGCACATACGCTCGGCATCGATCCGATGACCCAGCGCGACCGCCAGGACGAGGCGATCGCGATCATCCGCCGCCTGTTCAACGGCGAACGCGTCACCGCCAAGAGCGACTGGTTCGTGATGAACGATGCCGCGCTGCAGATCCTGCCCCTGCAGGAGGACATGCCGTTCGTGGTGGCCTCGCAGATCTCGCCATCAGGCATGACGCTGGCCGGCAAATACGGCATCGGCATCATCTCGCTCGGCTCGATGTCGACCCAGGGCCTGATGGCGCTGCCACAGCAATGGCAATTCGCCGAGGATGCCGCCAAAAAGGCCGGCACCACCGTGAGCCGGTCGAACTGGCGCGTGCTCTTGTCCTGGCACATCGCCGAGACCCGCGAGCAGGCGCGGCGCGAGGCCGGCGCCGGGCTGATGCGCTGGCACAACGAATATAATGTCGGCACGCTGATGCGGCCCGGGCTGACCGCGTTCTCCTCGCCCGATGAGGCTGTCGACAAGACCGCGTTCGTGGAGGGCGCCGCCTCCACTATCGGCACGCCCGACGACCTCGTGAAGATGATCAAGAACCTGGTGCAGGTTTCCGGCGGCGTCGGCACCATCGTCGGCTTCGCCCATGACTGGGCCAATCCGGAAAACACCAGGCGAAGCTGGGACATGGTGGCGCGCTATGTCATCCCCGAAATCAACGGCTATATCGACGGGCTGCGCAAGTCGCAGAAATTCGTGATCGAGAACCGCGCCATCTTCGAGCGCGCCGGGCAAGCCGTGATGGCCAAGATCATGGAGAACGACAAGGCCGCCGCCGCGCTCGCGCATACCGGCCCCGGCCGTGTCGCGATCCCCGCCGTCAACGCCCCCGATTTGCAGGACGCCGCGAAGCGGAAGGCGTGAGAGGCCCTCTCCTCACGAAGGCCGCGTAGCCCGCGTGGAGCGCCAGCGTAACCCGGGGGCGCTGGTAACCGCTGATGCAGATGTCCCGGGTTGCGCTGCGCTTCACCCGGGCTACCGGATCACCTCTCCCGCAAGCGGGAGAGGGAGCACAGCCGACCCCACCATTGATTTTATGGCAACCGCGCTTCATCATTGCTGACGCAACATCACGGTGGAGCAATGCCCTTCGACGGCCGGCTGCTGGCGGGGATAAGCGTGTTGGCGGCGGTGGTGCAGACCAGGAGCTTTGCCCGCGCCGCCGATACACTCGGCATCACCGCCTCCGGCGTCAGCCGGGCGGTTGCGCGGCTTGAGGGGCGGATCGGCGTGCGCCTGTTCGACCGGACCACGCGTTCGGTGGCGCTGACCGACGAAGGCCGCCGCTTCTATGAACAGGTCGCGCCGCTCCTCGCCGGGATCGAGGACGCCGCAAGCACCGCCTCGGGATCATCAGGCGTGGTCCGCGGCCGGCTTCGCGTCGACATCGATCCGTATTTCTCGCGCATGATCCTCTCCGGCCATATCGGCGGCTTCCTGCGCCGGCATCCGGAGCTGACGCTGGAATTGATCACGCGCGAGCGCGTCGGCGATCTCGTCGCCGATGGCATCCACGTCGCGATGCGCTTCGGCGAGCCTCCCGCCGGCACGCTGATCGCACGCAAATTGCTGGAAACGCGGGTGCTGACCGTCGCCTCGCCCGGCTACCTCAAGAAGCATGGCCGTCCCAGGCATCCGGCCGAACTTGAAGATCATTCCTGCATCCAGTTCATCGACCCGCGGTCCGGGCAACTCTTCGAGTGGGAATTCCGCGCCGGAAAGAAAGTGCTGCCGGTGAAGACCTCGGGCCCGCTGGTGCTGACCGACGTCGGCACCATGATCAACGAATGCATCGCCGGCACCGGCATCGCGCAGGTGCTCGCGATCGGCGTACGGCCGCTGCTGGAATCAGGCCGCCTGATCGAATTGTTTCCGGACTGGCCGGGCGAGACCTTTCCGCTCTACGCGCTGCATCCCTCGCGTCATCATCCGCCGGCAAAAGTCCGCGCCTTCATCGATTTCGCGCTCAAGGCCGCACAGGAAGCAACGCGGCCGCGCGCGAAGTGAATTCATGACCTGTAGTCATTTGTAAACTGACATATCCGCGCTGGGATCATCAGCATCCGAGTGAGACAGTCCATCCAGCAGATCAACCGATCAGTTGGAGAGCATCGACCCATGGCAACCAGGAAAACCGTTCTCATCATCGGCGCCTCGCGCGGGCTGGGGCTTGCGCTGGCCGAAGAATATTGCAGCCGCGACTACCAGGTGACCGCCACCGTACGTACGCCGTCGAAAGCGCTGGACGATCTTGCCGCGCGCTTTCCCGTAAGCCTCGAGATCGAGACGGTCGACATCACCGATCAAACCTCCACCAGGGCGCTGAAGCAGCGCCTCGGCAATCGCATCATCGACACCTTGCTCGTCAATGCCGGCATCTGCCTTGCGCGCGAGAACACGCCGATCGATGCTGATGTCGACGACTTCGTCGCCATGATGGTGACGAACGCGCTTGCTCCGATGCGCATCGTCGAAACCTTTGAGGATCAGGTACCGCCGCGCGGCATCATCGCGGTGATGTCGTCCGAGCTCGGCAGCATCGCCGCCAATCGCGGCTTCTGGGAGCTCTACAGCGCGAGCAAGGCCGCGCTCAACATGCTGATGAAATGCTTCAGCCAGCGGCATCCCGGCGACCCGCGCGCAATGCTCTTGATCGCGCCCGGTTGGGTGCGCACCGAAATGGGCGGCGGTGGTGCACAGCTCTCAATCGACGAGAGCATCCCGCCGGTCGTGACCGCAGTGGAGGCCCGCGCCGGCAAGGCTGGCCTGAGATTCATGAACCGGCACGGCGACAGCCTGCCCTGGTAGCTGCATTTCAAGGGCCGTAGCGCGAGTGAAGGGCAGACGGCGGCGCTCACATCCAGCACAAAGGAGACAGGATATGTACACGGTCATGGGAGTCACAGGAAAAGTCGGCGGGGCCACGGCCCGCGCGCTGCTCGCGCAAGGCAAGCGGTTGCGCGTTATCGTGCGGGACGGCGCCAAGGGCGAAAGCTGGGCCGCGCGGGGATGCGAGGTCGCGATCGCCGATCTCGACGACGCCGAGACGCTCGGCCGCGCGTTCGAGGGCGCGGAAGCCGCGTTCGTGATGCTGCCGCCGCTGTTCGATCCCTCGCCCGACTGGCGCGAAGCCAGGGCGATGATCGATACGCTGCGCGGGGCGCTGACGCGCGGCGCGCCCGAGCGGGTGGTAGCGCTATCGACGATCGGCGCCGATGCCGAGCGGCCGAACCTGCTCAGCCAGCTCGGCCTGCTCGAAGGTGCGCTGTCGACGCTCACCATGCCCGTGACGTTGCTTCGCGCCGCCTGGTTCATGGAGAACGCGGCACTCGATTTAGCTTCGGCCCGGGATCACGGCGTCATCGCAAGCTATCTGCAGCCGCTTGATCGCCCGGTGCCGATGATCGCGACCGCCGACATCGGCAACGCCGTCGCCGATCTGCTGCAGCAGCAGTGGAGCGGCACGCGCATCGTCGAACTCGAATCCGCCGAGCGCGTCAGCCCCACAGCGATCGCCGCAGCGTTCGCGAAGGCGCTCGGCAAGCCGGTCAGGGCCGAGGCCGTGCCACGCGAAAAATGGGAGGCGATGTTCCGCGAACAGGGCATGCGCAATCCCCTGCCGAGAATGCAGATGCTCGACGGCTTCAACGAGGGTTGGATCGACTTTGCGGATAACGGTGCAAATGCCCGCAAAGGCTCGACATCGATCGAGACGGTAATCGCCGCTTTGGTCGCCAGCGGACAGTGAGCTGAAACGTTCTAGAGCATTTTCGGTTCTGATTGAATCAGAACCGAAGCTCTAGATTCTTGTTTTGACGCGCTTTCTTCACGCGAACCGGTACCCACTTCGCTCGAAAACGCTCTAGCCCGGGTGGAGCGCACAGCTGGCAGGAAGATCGACCGCGACGCAACAAGCAGCAACAAGGCCGTCGGCGCGACCCGGCGCAAAAGCGCGCCACGCCGCAGCAGCCTGCCAGCGCTCGCTGCGGCCAGAAAGCAAGATGACAAGGTGAGGCAATGGTGGCAGACTTGGTTTCGAGACCAGGTGCGGCAAGAAAAAGCGAAGAATAGCGATCGCCAGGGTCCCGTCGTCCAAGGGAGGAGAGGGCTCATGAAACGCTTGTTTCTGGGACTGATCGTTGCTGCCCTGATGGCATCGGCGTTTGTCGGATCCACCTCTGCAGTCATGGCGCAGACGAAGACGCTGAAGATGCAGGCCACATGGCCGGCGTCGCTCACGCTCTATGATAACTTCACCTACTTCGCCGAGCGGGTGAACAAGCTGTCGGCCGGCACGCTGAAGATCGAGACGATGCCCGCAGGCCAGGTCGTGCCAGCCTTCGAGGTGCTGGACGCGACCCACAAGAAGGTGCTCGACGGATCGCATGCGTGGGCGGGTTACTGGACCGGCAAGAACAAGACCGCGATTCTGTTCACCGGCGGTCCCGGCGGCACCTTCGGCATGGACTACATGGACGTGATGGGCTGGTTCTATCACGGCGGCGGCCTCGATCTGTACAACGAGTTCTATCAGAAGGAGCTCAAGCTCAACGTCGTCGTGTTTCCCATCCTGCCAGCAGGACCGCAGGCGTTCGGCTGGTTCAAGAAGCCGATCCAGACGGTCGAGGACATGAAGGGGATGAAATGCCGCCAGACCGGCATGGCCGGCGAAGTGTGGCAAGCGCTCGGCTTCACGGTGGTCAACATGCCGGGCGGCGAGATCATTCCGTCCGCGCAGCGCGGCGTGATCGATTGCGCGGAATGGGTCGGCGGCATCGAGGACATGCAGCTCGGCTTCCACAACGTCTGGAAGTACCATTATTCTCCCGGTCTGCATGAGAACGTCACGGTCGGCGAAATCGTGATCAACGGCGATGTGTGGAAGGAGCTCAGCCCGCAGCACCAGGAGATCATCAAGTCCGCGGCCAACGAGACATTCCTCGTCTGGTGGACCAAGTGGCAGCGCCAGAACGCCGATGCGCTGATCGAGATGCAGCAGAAGCACGGCGTACAGATCCTGCGCACGCCGACCGAGATCCTGATGACCTTCATCAAGAAGTGGGACGAGATCGCGGCGGCCGAGGGCGCCAAGAACCCATTCTTCAAGAAGGTGCACGACTCGCAGAAGGCCTATGCCAGCGCTGTGGTGCCGTACAAGCGGTCCTATTTCCCGCCATATTCCTTCATGGCGAACTACTACTTCCCGGTCGAGAAATAGGCTTGGTCCGAGGGCGGCCGAACAGGCCGCTCTCCATCCGCTCGCAGACGGCCTGCATCACGCCGCAACGCGCGATCGGCCGGCGGTAGGGGGAGGGATGGTTGAGATAACAGACAGGCCGTCGCCGGCGCTGCTGGCCATAATCCGGATCATTGACGGTTTCACGGATCGGACCGGCACGATCATCTCGTGGCTGTCGGTGCCGCTTGTCCTGGGCGTCGCCTACGAGGTTGGAGCGCGCTATTTGTTCAATGCGCCGACGATATGGGCCTACGACGCAACCTACATGCTCTACGGCTCGCTGTTCATGCTCGGCGCCGCTTACGCGCTGCACAAGGGCGCCCACATCCGCACCGATTTCTTCTGGGAGAAGTTCTCCACCCGGAAAAAGGGCTTGATCGACACGATCTCCTATATCGTCTTCTTCTTTCCCAGCCTGATCATGCTGTTCCTGATCAGTTGGAACGAGTTTCACTACGCCTTTGAGATCAACGAGACCTCGGACCAGACCCCGTGGCGGCCAGTGCTGTGGCCGTTCAAGTTCGTCGTGCCGCTCGCCTGCCTGTTGCTGCTGATCCAGGGCGCGTCCGAGCTGCTCAAGAGCATCTACATGGTACGCACCGGCGTCGAGCTCGAGCACAAGGAGAAGATCGAGGTATGACCGCCGAAGCACTCATCGGCCTGATCATGCTCCTGGTGCTGCTCGGAGCGATCTTCATCGGGGTGCCGATTTCGTTCACCCTGCTGTTTCTCGCCTTTGCGTTCGGCTACCTCGGCATAGGAGCGACGGTCTTCGAGCTTGCCTACTTCCAGACCATCGGCCTGATGAAGGAGGAACTGCTGGCCGCCGTTCCGCTGTTCATCTTCATGGGGTTCATCACCGAGCAGGCGGGGCTGATGGAGCGCCTTTTCACGGCGTTCCGCATGCTGCTTGCGCCGTTGCGCGGCGCGCTCTTCCTCGTCGTCATCCTGACCTCGACCGTGTTTGCGATGGCGACCGGCATCGTCGGCGCAGCCGTCACCGTGCTTGGCATCATGGCCTCGCCGATCATGACGAAGTCCGGCTACGACGCAAAGCTTTCAGCGGGCACCATCACTGCGGGCGGCACGCTCGGCATCCTGATTCCCCCATCGGTCATGCTGATCGTGATGGGGCCGGTGCTCGGCGTGTCGGTCGCCGATCTCTATGCCGCAGCGTTCGGCCCCGGCTTCCTGCTGGCCGGCATCTACATCGTGTATCTGATGGGCCGCGCCTTCATGAATCCCAAACTTGGGCCGCCGGTGCCCAAGGAGGAGCGTGTCTATTCGGCAGGGCAGATGATGTACGAGGTGATCGTCGGCACGCTGCCCCTGCTCGCGCTCATCACCGCAACGCTCGGCTCGATCATCGGCGGCCTTGCGACGCCGACGGAGGCCGCCGGCATCGGCAGCGTCGGTGCGCTGATCCTGGCCCTCGCATATGGCAGGCTGTCGTTCGGCCGACTGCAACGAGCGCTGATCTCGACGATGGCGACGTCGAGCATGGTCCTGCTGCTGGCGGTCACGTCGAACATTTTCGGTGCGGTGTTTGCCCGCCTCGGCTCGGCCAACTGGATCACCGAGACGATGCTCGGCCTCCAGTTGCCGCCCGGCTTCATGCTGATCGTGGTGCTGTTCCTCGTCTTCCTGCTGGGGTGGCCGTTTGAGTGGCCAGCTATCATCCTGGTGTTCCTGCCTATCTTCTACCCAGTCGTGAAGGGCATGAACATCGACCTCATATGGTTCGGAGCATTGGTTGCGGTGGTGCTGCAGACCGCCTTCCTGTCGCCGCCGGTCGCCATGTCGGCGTACTATCTCAAGCAGGTGGTCAAAGGCTGGAGTCTCGCGACGATCTACGCCGGCATGTTCCAGTTCATGATCCTGCAGGTGATCTGCGTCGGGCTGCTGATTGCCTTTCCCGGCATCGCGACCTGGTTTCCGCAGACGCTGCACGAGGCATCCCGCAGTCAGGTGATCCCCGAGGAGTACAGGAAAATCCTCGAACAGCAGAAGCAGGCACCATCCCTCGAAGACGAAGACTGGCTGACACCAAAAAAGAAGTGACGGGGCATCACTTGCGGCGTGATGGATTGCTTCGCGCCGCTCGCAATGACGGTGGAGAAAGCGGCGGACCGATGTATCTCCTCACCCTGAGGAGACCGCGCAGCGGTCGTCTCGAAGGGCGCGGCCACGCTGGAGGCCTCATCCTTCGAGACGCGGCCGAACGGCCGCTCCTCAGGATGAGGGTCTGGCAGCGTCCCGCCGTCGCTTGCACCTACCCCGCGCCCTGGTCGAAGGCCTTGCGCAGCGCGACATAGCCCTGCTGCTGCTGGGTCCAGTTGCGACCGCCGGTGATGGCGCCGTCGATAACGAGGTCGTGGCCGTTGATGAAGGAGGATTCGTCGCTGGCGAGGAACACGGCGGCATGGGCGATGTCGTCGGGCAGCCCGGCGCGCGGGATCGGCTGAGCGGTCTTGTAGACCTCGCGCATGACAGCGGGCGTCTTCTCCGCGGCGTCGGTCGACAATCCCAGCGCCTTGCCGAAGATGCCGGTCGCGATCGCGCCTGGCGAGATCGAGTTGACGCGGATGCCGGACTCGCCGAGCTCCATCGCCACGCATTTGGTCAGATGGATCACCGCGGCCTTGGCGGCGCCGTAGACCACCGACGAGGAGAAGCCGGCAAGCCGCCCGGCGATGCTGCCATTGTTGATGATGCTGCCGGAGCCCTGCTTCTTCATGTGCGGCGCGACATGCTTCATGCCGAGCATGACGCTGCGCACCAGCGTTGCCATCGCGGCATCGAAGCGGTCGACCTCCAATCCCTCGATGCCGCCGGTCTGCGCCGGACCGCCGGCATTGTTGAACAGACAGTCGACCTTACCGAATTTTTCCAGCGTGAGCGCGATCAGCGCCTTCATCTGCTCTTCCACCGTGACGTCGGTCTGGCGGAAGATGCAATTGGCGCCAAGCTCCCTGGCCAAGGCTTCGCCTTCGGCGATGCGTCGCCCGGCGATGACGACCTTCGCGCCCTCGGCGACGAAAACCTCCGCCGTGCGCAGGCCGATGCCGCTCGTGGCGCCCGTGATCACCGCGACCTTGCCGTCCAACCGTCCCATGTCGTTACCTCTTAAGCTAACAGTCGAAATTGATGGACCGCGATATTCCTGCCACAGGCGGAACAAGGCAAGCGGACTGTTCGGTGCACAATGGCGCCTGATGTGGCCTTCGGCCCTCTGCCGGCCACAAATGACAGCTTACCCGTCGGTTCGGCCTTATTTTGGATTCGCTGATCACCTGAAGTGACAACGCCATGAAGAGACTGATCGACGAGTTCAGGTGCGGCTGGCGCGGGGACGCCCAGCCGTCGCTCGCGCTCGGCGTTGGTTTTGCGATTATCTGCCTGGCGCTGGCAACGGCAGCTCGCTGGGGCCTCTCCCAGATCCGCCCTGACGTGTTCTTCACACCATATTTTCCGGCGGTGTTCTTCGCCGGCGCGTTCGGCGGCTTGCGCATCGGAATCCTGACCGCGCTTGCAAGCGGCCTGCTCGGCCTGACGGTCAATTTCGGCAGCACGGTCACCGATCCGACGCGGATCGTGTTGCTGTTGATGTTCTGGGCGGTTTGCGGCCTCACGATCTGGGGCGTCGAGCACTATCGCTCGATCGTCGCCGAGCAGCAGCGGATCGCCAAACGCCTGATCGGCGAACAGGACTACCGCAAGCTCGTGGTCGACGAATTGCAGCACCGGCTGAAGAACAAATCCTCGACCATCCACGCCGTGCTGCACCAGGCGCTGCAGGACCAGCCGCAGATCTGGAGCCGCATCGATCATCGCATCCGTGCGCTGTCGGCGACCGACGACCTGATCGCAAAGGTTGACGGCAATGGATGCGATATCAAGGACCTCTTGATCTCAGAGCTTGGCCCCTACGGCCACGTCCGCTTCAGCCTGAACGGCGATCGCCTGTTTCTGCCGGCCAAGCTGGCCGTGAGCCTCGCTCTGATCTTTCATGAGCTCGCCACCAACGCCGGCAAATACGGCGCGTTTTCCTCCGCGCGCGGCTTCCTGCAGGTATCATGGTCAGTGTCGGACGATCGCCTCACCATCACCTGGGACGAGACCGAGGGGCCGGCCGTGGAAAATATCGGCGAGCCCGGCTTCGGCACCAGGCTTTTGAAATCGGCGCTCAGGCCTTTCGACGGCAAGACCGACGTCAGCTATCTCAAGACCGGTGTTCACTGCACCATGCAGTGCCGGATTCCCGCGGCCTGAGCGCGTGCTTTTCGCGCCTCGCTCTGAAGCGAAGGCGAAACGAAACACAGCCGCGGGCATTCGATGATCGGGTTGACGCTCTGTTAATGACGATTGAGGCGGCGCCTGTTGAAATCTCCTATCGGCACAGATGTCGCGGTTTTTCTCAGTTCCACTTAACCAAAACTACAAGGGACTTTGCCAAGGTCCCGCGCATGCACAGCCCCACAAAACACGACTTTCAGGTGGCCACGGCGGCGGCCGCGAATGAGAGCGAACTCCATTCCGAACTGCGGATTCTGCGCGATGTCGTCAGGCTGCTGCCTGCGGGTGTCACGGTTCAGGACGAGCAGGGCAACTTCCTTGTCGTCAACGATGCCGCCGCGGCGCACTTCCAGCTGGCAAGCCTTGCAGTGGCCCCGCAACTGGACGAGCGCCGCGTAACCTGTCTCGAATTGCTACGCAGCGGCCGCTCCGCCGTGCTGGAGGAGGCGGTTGCTTCCGGCGCGAGCAAGCAGGTTTTCCTCACCGCGCATCGGCCGGTGCGGATCGCCGACCGCAATCTCCTGCTGTCGACCTCCGCCGACATCACCGAGCAGAAGGCGTTTGAGGACCAGCTGTTCCGTTCCGCCTATTATGACGAGCTGACCGGCCTGCCGACGCGCCGCGTGATCGAGCATCGCGTCAACAGCCTATTGCATCGTGACGACGCCGGCAGTCATTTCGCGCTCGCCTTCCTCGACATCGACAATTTCAAGCACATCAACGACTATTACGGCCACGCCATCGGCGATGCGCTGCTGGTGGAGATGACCCGGCGGCTCGGCCTGTCGCTGCGGGAGACCGACATCCTGTCGCGGATCTCGGGCGACGAATTCCTGCTGCTGCTCGATCCGATCAAGACCGCGCAGGAGGTCGCCGACTACATCGAATTCATGCTGCAGCGGCTGAAGGCTCCGTTCTTCATCGACCAATCGGAAATCTTCGCCTCCACCTCGATCGGCGTCAGCCTTTATCCCGAGCACGGCCGAAGCTACGACGAGCTGCGCCAGAACGCCGACATCGCGATGTACCGCGTCAAGCATGGCGGCAAGGGCGCCGCGGCCTTCTTCGACGCCAGCATGGAAGTCGAGGCCATGGCGCGGATGAAGATCGAGCAATCGCTGCGGCTCGCGATCCTGGAGAAGCGGTTCTGCTGCGCGTTCCAGGCCAAGGTCGATCTCAGGACGCAGGAGGTCAGGGGCATCGAGGCGCTGGTGCGGCTGCGCGACAATGAAGGCGTGATCCAGGCGCCCGGCACCTTCGTCGACCTCGCCGTCGAGCTCGGGTTGATCGACGAACTGACTCATCTGGTGCTGGCGGAGATCGTGAAATCGATCGACCTGATCAACGATACCTTCGGTCCCGATACCTCGATCAGCATCAATGTCGCGGCCAAGCAGGCCGCCAATCCCGAATTCATGCGCCCGTTCGCCCGCGCGCTCGAGGAGACGGGATTCCCGAAGCGCTTCATGATCGAGGTGACGGAAGACGCCTTCGTCACCAAATCGCATTTTCAGAAGGAGATCCTGCCGATCTTGCGCCAGATCGGCGTCGGGATCTCGATCGACGATTTTGGCATTGGCTATTCGTCGCTGTCGGCGCTCGCCGACATCACCGCCGACGAGATCAAGATCGACCGCTCCTTCATCACCGACATCCATAAGCGCCCGCGCAGCCAGGGCATCCTGCGGGCAATCGAATCCTTGAGCGAGGCGCTCGGGATGACCGTGATTGCCGAAGGCATCGAGTCCTACGAGGAATTGGCCTATCTGCAGGCCGCGACCAAGATCCGCTACGCCCAGGGCTACTATTTCTCGAA
Source organism: Bradyrhizobium sp. BRP22 (assembly GCF_020194175.1). GTDB lineage: Bacteria > Pseudomonadota > Alphaproteobacteria > Rhizobiales > Xanthobacteraceae > Bradyrhizobium. The sequence goes on from NZ_JADYVX010000043.1 coordinate 18,340, forward strand.
ACCGATTTTCCTGGATGACCTCAAGCCGTCAATGCCACTGGCAAGCGAATCGCGGGCCAGCCTGGCGAGCCGGACGGTGCAGGAGGCACGTCCGACCTACACCCGGACCAGCGGGTATCGGCGCTGACGCCCACCCCACAACCACTGCGAGGATATATTGCAAGAACCTATTAAGCGTTGAGTAACCGGATTTCCTAACCGGTTGTGACAATTTTGCATTGTATGCCTGCCTCCCGGGAATTCGGGAATGCGCAATCCTTCAAAGCACATCCACAGGGCGATTCTTCGCGCGAAAATATTCCGCCGCCACTTCGCCGCGACGATCCGCGGCCCGGTGCTGTGGCTGACGCTCTGCGGCGGTGTGCTGGTGACCGCGATCTTTGCCGGCACCCTGCTGATGGTCGGCCAATTCCGAGAGCGCGCCCTCCACAACGGCGAGCGCGAACTGGAAAACACGGTTCTGATGCTGACGCGCCACTTCGACCAGCAGTTCGAAGACTCCGCGACGATCGCTTCCGACCTGATTTCGCAATTGCGGATTCCGGAGCTTGCCTCGCCGGAAGCGTTCAAGGAGCGGATGTCGGCCTCAGAAGTTCATCATGTGCTGAAATCGAAGGGCCTGTCCTATCTCGGCGACATCTCGCTGTTCGACACCGACGGGCGCATAATCACCTGGTCCGGTCCGTTGCCAGCACCGAAGCTCGACATATCCGAGCGCGCCTACTTCAAGAGCTTCAAATCCAATCCGGCGACGGAGCCGGTTCTCGCCGAAGCGGTCCGCAGCTATCGCACCGGCAATCTGAACACCGTGATCGCCCACCGCCTCACCGGGCACAACGGGGTCTTTCTCGGGATCATGACGCGGCGCATCGATCCGGCAAAATACGAGAAGTTCTTCGCCTCCATTGCTCCGCGCGAGAGCGTGACCATCGCCCTGATTCACGCCGACGGAACCTTGCTCGCGCGCCACCCGCGCATCGAAGCGACGATCGGAAGGAATTTCGCCTCCGCGCCGCTCACGCGAACGGTGCTGGCGAAGGAAGGCCAGCATACCCTGCGTGTCGAGAGCCCGGTCGATGGAATGAAGCGGCTGGGCTCGGCGGCGCGGCTCAGTCATTTTCCGGCGGTCATCGTCGCAACCAACACGATCGCCGCGGCACTTGCCGACTGGCGTGCGCAGACCCGCTTCCTGGTCGCCGCCGCGGCGCTCGCCGCCCTCGTGGTCGCAGGCGTGTTGTTCCTGATCATCCGCGAGATCAACAGGCAAAACCGGCAGGCGCAGCAGCGGCTGAAGGCGGAGCGGCAACGGCTCGATACGGCGCTGAACAACATGATCCAGGGGCTGGTGCAGTACGACGCCGCCGGCCGCATGATCACCTTTAACCGCCGCTACCTCGACATGTTCGAGCTCTCGGCCGAGGCCGTGAAGCCGGGCTGCCACTTCCGCGACCTGATGCGGCACCGCCACGCCCAGGGTCTTTTCAACGGCGATGTCGACGAATTCTGCACATCGGTAATGAACAATATCGCTCAGGGGCAGGTCGATCGCCGCCTGACAGGCAGCACGGACGGCCGCTGGTTCTCGGCCATCAGCACGCCGCTGAGGCACGGCGGATGGATCTCCACCATCGAGGACATCACCGAGCGCTGCAGGCTGGAGCAGGAGCGTGACCGGAACTACGCCTTCCTGCGCGAGATCATCGATCACATCCCATCGCAGATCACCGTCAAGGATGCGCACGATCGGCGTTACCTGCTGGTCAACCGGGTTGCCGAGGAACAGTTCGGCGTTCCGCGCGACCTGATCGTCGGCAAGACCGCGTTCGACGTCTTTCCGTCCGCCTCCGCCCGAATTGTTACCTCAGACGACGAAAGGCTGCTGCAGTCCGCCGACGGCTTCTACAGAGACGAGCACCTCTGGAAGACCCAGGCCAAGGGCGAGCGCTACATCACCTCGAAGCGCATCGGCATCCGCGATCAATCCGGCACGACGCGCTATATCATCAACGTCGTCGAGGACGTCACCGAGCGCAAGCTCGCCAATGAAAGGATTACCTATCTTGCGCATTACGACGCGCTGACCGACCTGCCAAATCGCGTGTTGTTCCGTGCGCAGATCGCGCGCGAACTGGAACGGGCGAAGCTCGGCGAACGCTTCGCATTGCTTTACATCGATATCGACGAGTTCAAAGGCATCAACGACTCGCTCGGTCACCATGTCGGCGACGAATTGCTGAAGACGGTCGCCGCACGGATCAAGGCGTGCCTCAAGCCGAACGACCTGGTCGCCCGGCTTGGCGGCGACGAATTCGCGGTGATCCAGACCGCGGTTGACACGACCAGTGACGTCTCCGACTTCGTGACGCGGATCCATGGCGCGATCCGGCAGCCCTGCGACTGCCTCGGCCATCATCTCTCCACCGACGCCAGCATCGGCATCGCGCTGGCGCCCCGGGACGGCACGGAGCTGGACCAACTGATTAAGCATGCGGATCTGGCAATGTACGCCGCCAAATCGAATGGGCGCCGGACCCATTGCTTCTTCGAGCCGGCGATGGATGAAAGCGCCCAGGCGCGCCTCACCATGGAGCAGGACTTGCGGCAGGCCATGGTGGATGGCGGTTTTGAGATCCACTACCAGCCGCTCTTGGACTTGAGAAGCAATCAGGTGGCGGGCTGCGAGGCGCTGTTGCGCTGGCGCCATCCGGAGCGCGGCATGGTCTCTCCCGCCGAATTCATTCCGGTGGCGGAAGATACCGGCCTGATCAACGAACTCGGCGACTGGGTGCTGCGCACCGCCTGCGCGGAGGCGGCCGCCTGGCCGTCTCACATCCGGCTCGCGGTCAACGTCTCGCCGGTCCAGTTGAAATGTGAGACGCTGGCGTTGCGCATCACAAGCGCGCTCACCGCCTCCGGCCTCGCGCCCGGTCGACTGGAGCTCGAGATCACCGAGGCGGTGCTGATCAGGGACGACGAGGTCGCGCTCGCGATCCTGCACCAGCTCCGCGCCATCGGCGTGCGCATTGCGCTGGACGATTTCGGCACCGGCTATTCCTCCCTGAGCTATCTGAAGCGGTTTCCGTTCGACAAGATCAAGATCGACCGCTGCTTCGTCAGCGACATCGAGATCGACGGCTCCTCCGCCATCGTGCAGGCGGTGGTGAACATCGCGGCATCGCGCAACATGACCACCGCGGCCGAAGGCGTCGAAACCGAACAGCAGCGAAAACTATTGCGCGAACTGGGCTGCACGCAGATGCAAGGCTTCCTGTTCAGCGCGCCGAAGCCGGCATCGGAGATCCGGCGATTGCTCGACATCCACCAGGCGACGGCACGGGTTTCAGCCTGAACCGGCGCGATCGCCGATCGGGCGGCTATCTTGCGCAACGACGATGTCGTATAAATATAAAGTGGGCAGGCCACGGAGCAATTCGGCCACGAGGCAATGTCGAGTGAACCCATGTCCCCTCTTTCCATCCTCCTCAATGTGCTCTGGATCGTGATCGGCGGCGCGTGGATGGCGTTTGGCTGGCTTATCGCCGCGATCATCATGGCGATTACCATCATCGGCCTGCCCTGGGCGCGCGCGGCCTTCAACATCGCGGTCTACACCCTGCTGCCGTTCGGCTCGCGGGCGGTGCGCCGCGACGAAATCACCGGCGAGAGCGATGTCGGGACCGGCCCGCTCGGACTGATCGGCAATCTGATCTGGTTCGTGCTCGCGGGCTGGTGGCTGGCGCTGGGTCACCTGCTCACGGCCATCATCTGGGCGGTCACGATCATCGGCCTGCCGTTCGCCTGGGCCCATCTCAAGCTGGCCGGCATCGCGCTATGGCCGATCGGCAAGACGATCGTGCCGGCCTGAGTTACGCCGCGAGACGGCCGCGATTGTTCGCCGCAAGGATCGGACGGATCAGCCGTCCGAAGCGCTCGGCCTCTTCGTCATGCAGATAGCCGGACAGGCAGAAGGAATGGCAGCCGGCATCGATGAATTGCTGCAGCATGTCGGCGCATTGAACGGGATTGCCGACCACCGCAATGCCGGCGCCGGGACGGACCTTGGTGATGCCGGTCCACAGATGCGGCAGCAGGAGATCGCCATGCTCGCGCGCAAGCTGCTGCACCCGCTGGTTGGCGACTGAATTGTTGTAGAGTGTCTTCATCTCCTGCTTCTGCCGTTCGCTGGCGTGACGCACGAGTTGGTCGGCCGCCACCCATGCATCGGCTTCGTTCTCGCGGCAGATTACCTGCAGCCGCATGCCGAAACCGATCTCCTGCTCGCGGCCGTGGCTGCGCGCCAGCGCCCTGATCTCGGCGATGTTCTGCGCGATGCGTTCCGGCAGGTCGCCCCAGAACAGATGCACATCGGAATGTTTCGCCGACAATTCCCATGCCTGCCGCGAGCCGCCGCCGAGATAGAATTTCGGGAACGGCTGCTGCAGCGGCCGTGGCCGGATATACGCACCCGACAGCGTGTGGAACCTGCCGTCGAAGTGCAGCGGCCCGCGCGTGGTCCACAGCGCCCTCAGGATCGAGACTTCTTCGTCCATCAGCGCGTAGCGCTCTTCCTTGGCGTAGCGAACGCCTTCGGCTTCGACCTCGCTCTCGTTCTGGCCCGCGATCAGGTTGATGCAGATGCGCCCGCCCGACATCTGGTCGAAGGTCGAGATCATCTTGGCAAGCAGCACCGGATTGATATAGCCGGGACGCGCCGCGATCAGCGGCTTGATCTTCGACGACCGGGCGGCCATGAAGGCGCCCGTGATCCAGGCCTCCCAGCACACCGAGCCGACCGGGATCAGCAAATATTCAAAGCCCGCCGCTTCGGCAGCCTGCACCACGCGCTCGCAGAGTTCCGGCGAGCCCGGCACCTGGGCTTCCATCAGTCCGTAGGCCGTGGTGTCGCCATGCGTCGGCAAATACCAGCCAAATTCCAGCGGGCGCATGACGGGCCTCCTCCAACACAGAGCGCTTTTCGCGCGGCTTCTGCCGCCAGTTTACAGCCTGCATCGGGCCGAACAATCGCCCTCAAGGCCGTTGCCGATAGGGGATCAATCGGCTAAATGAACGGCTAGGCACCCGTAGCTCAGCTGGATAGAGCGTTGCCCTCCGAAGGCAAAGGTCACACGTTCGAATCGTGTCGGGTGCGCCAGTAGACTTGGCAAGTTGCGTAGATCGCCAGAAACTGCGCAGAATCAACATAGCCTTACAGACGGAGATGCCGGCTCCAGCCGCGCCAACGTCGCGCGCGGCGACGGACAGCACCGGCGGACTAAGCGCGCACGAATCCTCGCCCGCGGCCCACACCGGTATGCGAAACGAGCATTCAATCGTCCTCAACTCCTTGAATGGAGAGACCTTGGCCATACAGGTTCGTGGCGCTATCCGGCGCATACGGATTTCCCGCACCGTAGGGATTGTTGACGCTATCCGGAGAGAAACGACTTCCATAGCGGCCGTATGGGTTTGAAATCGAATCCGGATCATACGGATTGCTGCTCAAGCGCCCACGATAGTTTCCCTCGCTGTCATACAGCTTGGGTGCATCCGTCGCATAGGGATTATTGGCGGAATTGTTGCTGTGAACGCTGCCATATCGCCCATGCGGATTACTGATGCTGTTTGGATGATGGGGACTGCCGGCGCCATATGCGTTTGCCGTCGAGTCAGGGGCATATGGGTTGGCGGAATAGTTGCCGAGATATTGCGCGGTAGCGCCCGAGGTCATCAAGACCAGCAGGGTGATGCTCAAAGCCATTCTCATCGGCATTTCCTCCGCGTCGCGAGATCACCGGCGCACTCGTCGGACAGACAGTCGTCGAGCCCTGTGACCGCACTCAACGTTTTCACGATACCGGTCAATTCCTGAACGTCAGATGATCGCCGTAGAGTTGCCAGTCGCAAGAGTTTGGACGCGATCGGCGTCACCTCATGCCGAGGAGCGAACGCCGGTAGCCGCTCGCGCGGGCTTCGTTCCGGCACACAAAGCTGCCGGTGTAACCCAGCCCGTAGCGCTTCTGGCCTTTCAGGTAATAGCGGGCGCGCCTGAAGTCGAGCCAAACCACGGAATCATCAGGACAATGCCGCTGGGCCTGGGCTTGATAACGGAACGGCGTGAGCGGCACGGCCTTCGCGTCATGTGCGGCGCACACGAAAAGCGAGGCGGCCAGCCAGAGGACTGAAAACCTATGCAAACCTTCTCCTCCCAGGACGAAGCATGGCTGACCAACCTACCATTTTCGACATGCCGCCTGAAGACGGCTCGAACAGACTGTGCTAACTTTCAGCCGGTCGCGCTTGAGCGAGCAGCAACATGCTCACCATTCCACATCTCACCGCGCAGGCGCTCGGCGCCTTTCTGGCCTCCGAGACAAACGGACGGTTCGGCTCGTCCTACGGCTACCTCAACGAGCTCCTGCCCTATGCGGCGCGACTGGCGCTTGAATGCATCGGCAACAGCGATGCGCTCTATCACAACGTCGAACACTCGATGCTGGTCACCCTGGCCGGCAATGACATCCTGATCGGGCGCGCCCTGTCGCGGCCGACGACGGCAGAGGACTATGCAAACTTCATCCTGGCCTGCCTGATCCACGACATCGGCTATGTCCGGGGCGTCGTTCAGGGAGACGGGGACGACGTCTACGTCGCCGACGTCAGCGGCACGACCATCCAGCTTCCGCGCGGCGCATCCGATGCAGCGCTCGGCCCCTATCATGTGGACCGATCCAAGCTGTTCGCGCTGCAGCATTTCGATGGCGTCGAACACGTCGATGCCAACCGGATCGCGCGCGCGATCGAATACACGCGATTTCCCTACGCGCCGTCATCGGCAGACGACGATCTGAACAATGAAGAGGGTTTGCTGCTGCGCGCCGCTGATCTGATCGGGCAGCTCGGCGACCCCAACTATCTGAGGAAGGCCAACGCTCTCTTCTACGAGTTCGAAGAGACCGGCATGAACAAGCAGCTCGACTACGAGAATCCCGCCGATGTCGTCTACAGATATCCACAATTCTACTGGAATACCGTCGCGCCGCAGATATCGACCGCGATTCGATACCTGAACGTCACATCAAGCGGCCGCCAATGGATCGCAAACCTCTACGGCAACGTCTTCAGGGCGGAGCGAGAGATGAGACTGTCCGGTCCACAGCTGTGATGCCCATCGATTGCCGAGGGCGCAACGCGGCATGTGGCAGATGTAACCGAATTTCCGACACCTGAAATCCCCAGGTAATCCCGACTTTCCACACTCCGGCACGCGGCGTCGCTCGCGATTGCCGCGAAATGCATTTGTTAGCTTGTGGCACCAGGAGGGATTCTTGACAAACAGACTCGCACTGACCGCATCGGTCATCATGCTCATCGCAACATCAGGCGCGGCGGTTGCCGACAGCCCGAAAAAGCGCACGCAGTGGTCAACGGCAACCATCGCACGGGCCGCGTACTACTCTTATTCCTTTGATTGGGTATCTTCGCCCGCAACCACGCCCAACGTGCGCCGGTATCGCGGCGGGCCGAAGATCGACTATTGAGATCGCAGACCGGCGAGACGGCGCAGTGCACCGCGCGTGCGTTACGCCGCCAGGCGGTCGAGCAGCGCCAGCATGACCGGGGCATCCGGCATCGGCAGCACCGCGTCGATACGTTCGATCAGGCGCGACTGCAGCAGTGCATTGCGCGCCTTGCCGATGGTGCCGAGCGGGCTGCGGCGTGATCCTCCCAGGCCATCTCGAGCAGGCTTTCGCTCATCAGCGCATCGATGAGATCGTCCGCCTGGCGCTCGACGGCACGCGACCAGGCAGCAGAGTTCGATCGGCACGACTTGGCACAAGGACAAATTCGCGCTTTATTTCAAAGACATATTAGCTGTCTATTCAGACACCGATCCGCCGATGCATCAATCCGTAGCGCGACGCCGCAATCCCCCACCCCTCATGCTAACGTCGGCCTGCCGACGAATCGTTCGCGGCACGAAAGGTCCGCACCAATCCAATGCATAACCAGAACGCCAAAGCGCTGAAATCCGTCTGTATCTTCTGCGGCTCCAGCCCGGGCCGTGATCCAATCTACCTGGAGGCCGCGGTCGCCACCGGGCAGGCGCTGGCGAAGGCCGGCATCACCGTCGTCTATGGTGGCGGGAAGGTCGGGCTGATGGGAGCTGTGGCGGACGCGGCGCTCGCGGCGGGCGGGCGTGTGGTCGGCGTCATTCCGCGCGCGCTGGTCGAGCGCGAGATCGGGCACACGGGCTTGAGCCAGCTTCACATCGTCGAGACCATGCACGAACGCAAGACGATGATGGCGCAGCTGTCCGATGGCTTCATCGCGCTGCCGGGCGGCGCCGGAACGCTCGAAGAGCTGTTCGAGGAATGGACCTGGGCCCAGCTCGGGATCCACGAAAAGCCGTGTGGCCTGCTGAACGTGAAGGATTACTTCGCGCCGCTGATCGCGATGGTGGACAGGATGGTCGCCGAAGGCTTCATGGTCACAGCCTACGCCGAGATGCTCATCATCGAAACAAAACTGGAGGCGATGCTGCGCCGCTTTGCGACCTACCAGCCGCCGCCACGAAAATGGCTGCGCACGGACGTGGCCGCCAAACCCTAGAGCATGGCCCGGAAAATCGTGATCCGATTCCGTTCGATCGGATCACGATTTCGCTTCATCCGCCGTGCTTCTGCGGCTTATGGCCGCTCTGACCAGGATCGTTGTGCTTGTTGTGGTGGCTTTCCTGGTTCAACCCGCCGCGACTTACCGGAAATTCCGATTGGCGGGCATTATGCTTCGGACGTCTTACGCCGGCATCCTCCACAATGCGCGCGCCGCCTTGCTCGACGGCACGCGCGTCGGGGACATCGGGCTTTCGCTCCAACATCCGAAGCTGCTGCTCATGTGTTTTCTTGCCCTGCAACACCGTCTTGCGCGATTTTGGCGTCTGATCGCGCGTGGGGCGGCCTTGCCGGCGATTTAGCGCCTCGATGCCGCCTTGCGGGTTAGTGTCGTTCCAGACGTCGCCTTCAAACGTGTTCTCACCTTCGGCGTCCTCGAGATCGTCAGGAGTCGCCTGCGCCATCGTGACGCCCCTCGATCCGCCGATCAGCGGATTGCGGTGAAGGTCGACATCGCTCGGTCGTTTCGTCTTGGCATGCTTCGTCATCATCACCTCTTGGATGCCGGATGCGTGCCCCCGCCTTTCTTCTCGGGTTCGTGCGTGTGATGGCTGTCGCGCTCGCCACCGCCGCCGGAGACCCGGCTGTGACGTCGCTTGGGATCATCGGCGGTGGGCTTCTTGACCTCGAGCGGCGCCTGGGCGTTTTCGTGCGCAGCGCCGGGGCCGCCCTGGCGAATGCTCGCCGGCGTCTTGGTGGAAGTGGACATGGCGCGCTCCTTCAGCGATCCTGCTGATAGCCCTGATGGGTGGTGTTCTGCTTGGTGTTCGCCGACTGTCCCTGCTCATCGGGATTTTCCACATGCCCGCGCGACGTGCGCGCCTGATGGGCATTGCCGGATTTCGGATCACCCGTACCCTTGCGGCTCTGGTTCTCCGGCGGCACCGGTGGTGGCTTGGTCATGATGGACTCCTGTTCCATCGATGGTGACATAGGATAACGCACGCGTAACGCATGGGTTCATTTCGCTGTCATCGAAACCCCGAGGACGTGGACCGATCAGGAAACTGACTCGGCGCGTCGCGGTGTCCTCTTGGATTCCGGCCACATCGCGCGGACTTCCTCCGGCAAAGCGTGGCGGACCTTCTCGACCTGACCAGGATCGACGTAATGGTTCAGCACCTGGAACACCGCATGTGCCGCATCGGTCACACTCACCGGTCGCGTCGAACTCAACTCGGCGGCGATGATCGCCAGGAACTGTTCCGCCGACCGCCAGTTTTGCGGCGCGTCGCTTGGTCGGAAGCGGTCATAATACGTGCCGCGCACCATCAGCGGAAGTTGCGCACCGAGATGTGCCGCGAGTTCGATTGGAACCCGATCGCGAATGGCCCGCAATACCGCGCCCAGCGCATGCCACGCGAGCTGCCGGTCACGCGGCAAGGTTTCCATGATCTCATCCAGCCATGAATTGGTGAGATGGATTGTTCTGTCGAATACCTCGAGACCTGTCGCACTCATGGGATCACCCTTCGTTTGTGAGACGCAGGGCTAACGATGCGCGGACGCAGAGGTTCGGGAATATTGCAATCGATTGACACTCGGCCGGTTTTGCTTCGCGCGGCCGAGTGGGCATCTACAATCGTTGCGGCGCCGCCACCGGCTGCGTTCAGGCCGCTCGCACGGTCTGCAGGAACCGGCCGACTTCCATCTGCAGCCGGCTGCTGTCGCGGGACAGTAATTGCGCGGACGACAGCACCTGCGTGGACGCCGTTCCTGTCGCGGTGGCGCCGCGCTGCACGTCGGTGATCCCGGATGAAACCTGTTCGGTGCCCTGCGCGGCCTGTTGCACATTGCGCGCGATCTCCTGCGTCGCTGCGCCCTGCTCCTCGACCGCGGCTGCAACCGTCGAGGCAATCTCCGCCAGGGATTCGATCGTGTTGCTGATCTGCCCGATGGCACCGACCGACTGACTGGTCGCGGTCTGGATCGCCGCGATCTGCTGACCGATTTCGCCGGTCGCCTTCGCCGTCTGCTCAGCCAGCGCCTTCACCTCGGACGCGACGACCGCAAAGCCGCGGCCTGCATCGCCGGCGCGCGCCGCCTCGATGGTCGCATTGAGCGCCAGGAGATTGGTCTGGCCTGCGATGGTGTTGATGAGCTCGACGACATCGCCGATGCGGCTTGCGGCTTTGGACAATTCGCTCACGCGCTCGGTGGTGGCGCGCGCCTGGCTGACTGCATCGGCCGCGATTCGCGCCGAATCCTGCACCTGGCGGCTGATCTCGTTCACCGAAGACGACAACTCTTCAGTCGCGGTCGCCACCGATTGCACGTTGGCCGACGCTTCCTCGGAAGCCGAAGCGACCGCAACCGTTATCTCCTGGGTGCGTTCGGCCGTCGACGTGAGTGCCTTTGCCGATTGCTCCAGTTCCGTCGACGCCGTCGAGACAGTGCTGACGATCTCGCCCACCGCTCCCTCGAACGCGTCCGCAAGCTTGATCATCTCGGCCCGCCGCTGCCCGGCGAGGATGTCATCATGCTGGCGCTTGGATTCGGCCTCGACCACCGCCTTCTCTTCCGCCTTGACCTTGAACGTCTCGACGGCGCGCGCGACCGCGCCGATTTCGTCCTTGCGCCCGATGCCGGGCAACTGGACGCCAAAATTGCCATTCGCTAGCTCCTGCATGGCCCGGCTCAGGCTGCGCATCGGTCCCGCGATCGAAAGCGCCGACAGCACTGACGTCACGATCAGAAGCAAGGCCGCAACGCCGCCGATGGCAAGCGACATCCTGTCCGCCCAAGCCGCCTGCTGTGCCGCCTTTTCGATCTCCCCGCTCATGACCCGCTTGGCATGATCCACGATCGAATTGGCATTCGACTCGAGCTCCGCCGAAAGCGCCAGCATCACATCATTGGCGATCAGCCGTGAATCCGTCGTCAACTGGGCCGCGCGCGCCTGGGCCTCGTTCGAGATCGAGAGTCCGGAGGCCTCGACGGACGCGATTTCCAGAAGCTCGGTCTTCATCTTCGCAAGCCTCTCGGCGGCAGCCTCATAGGCTGTCGCCGAGCTCTTCAATTTCTCCAGCTGCAAGCGCGTCTCGTCGGTCGAGAGACGGGCGATCTCGTCAGTGAACCCAAGGAATCCCTTGAAGCGTGCCGCTAGAAATTCCTGAGCCTTCTGCAGTTCTTCGTCGGTGGTGGCAACGCGGATATTGGCCGCGCCGATCTGCAGGCCGCGCGCCGCCGCCTTGGCGTCGATCGCCGCGCGCGCGATGTTGGACTGCAGGAGCGCGCTTTCATTGGTCCGGCTGACCGTGGCATTCGCCGTCAGTTGATTGATGATCATCAGCGCGACGAAGATCACGCCGAGCGCGGATGCGATGCCGAGCTTGGCTCCGATCCGCAAATTCTGAATACCTTTGATCATGCCCACCCCGTTGCAGTCTGGCCTTTGGCCCAACTTTCTCAGCCGGGGCGAACTTATTGCTGGGGCTGTTTAAGTAACGTTAAACTGCGGCAGCGAAAGCGTTGAAACAACCGATGAGCGAATGAATGTTCGCCTGTCGCAAACATACTGCATATGCGGATGCGCGAACGCTCAGCTCGCACAACTCTCTGATGTAGTTCGTCGTGCAGACGACGCTCGAGCAGAATGATTCGCCTGCGCGTTGGTCCGCACGGGATACCGTCAGCGGAGCATCTCCCTCAACTTCGACACGGCGCTATCCGGCGTCGTCAGCACCGGTCGCTCCGATGCCTGCTCGACCGCTGATGCCGCCGGCGCCATGCTGTACTGCGCGAGAGCGATGACGTCGCAGTCGCGCAGGTCTTTCGATGCTTCGACCACAAGGCGATCATGCTCGGCGCGATCGCCGCGGTCGAGCGCTGCGAGCGCGCCTTCCGCCAGCCTCGGTACGAGCTCGACGGAGGCAGGAAACTCGCGAGGCATGGAAACCAGGGTCGGCGGAAAGGTCGAGAGCAGGCCGACCTTGCGGCCGGTTCGCGCAGCCTGCTCGATCATCGCTTCATTGGGCTTCAAGACAGGCATCGGCGCGTGCGCCTGCGCGACCGTCTCGATGCAGGGTCCGAAGGCAGAGCAGGTGAACAGGATCGCATCGGCGCCGGTGCTCACCACATAACGGCCGAGCGCGAGGAAACGCTCGGTCATGGCGTCGGTGAGCCGGCCGTCGCGCGCGAGATCGGCCGACAAACTGTCGTCGAGCAGGTTCATCAGCCGCGGCTCTGGCCACAGCCTTGCGAACGACGCTTCGATCGGCTGGATCGAATGCTTCAGGGCGTGAATAAGGGCGATACGCATCTTCGTTATCTGCTAATGGCCGATGCTCGTCAGCGCCCTGTCGACGGCGCGGCCGAGCCGGTCGACGATCATGTCGATATCGTCAGGCGTTGCGATATAGGGCGGCGCCAGCAATACATGATCGCCGCGGCGGCCGTCCACGGTACCGCCGGAGGGATAGCAGGCAAGTCCATCCTCGAACGCCGCGGTCTTTATCTTGTGGTGCAGCTTCAGCGCGGGATCGAACGGCTCGCGGGTGCCGCGATCGGCGACCAGTTCGATCGCTTGGAACAGGCCGCGGCCCCTGATATCGCCGACATGGCGATGATTGCCGAAGCGCTCGATCAAGCGGCGCTCAAGCTGCCGGCCCAATTCCCGCACGCGATCGAGCAGTTTCTCGTCGTCGATGATCTGCTGCACTTCCAGCGCAGCCGCGCAGGCCAGCGGATGCGCGAGATAGGTATGGCCGTGCTGGAATGCGCCCGAACCGTCGCGGATCGTGTCATTGATGCGCGCGCTCGCGAGCATTGCACCGATCGGCTGGTAGCCGCCGCCAAGGCCTTTGGCGACGGCCTGAATGTCCGGCGCAACGCCCTCCTGCTCCCAGGCATGCAGCGTGCCGGTGCGGCCCATGCCGCACATCACTTCGTCGAGGATCAACAGCGCACCATGGCGATCGCAGATTTCACGGACGGCCTTGAAATATCCCTCAGGCGCCGGCACGCAGCCGGCGGTGGCGCCGACCACTGGCTCCACAACAAAGGCGGCCACGGTATCAGGCCCGAGACGCTGGAATTCGGCTTCAAGTTCGGTTGCGAGCCGCGCGACGAAATCGGCTTCCTGTTCGTCCTCCCGCTGCTCATGATAGGCAAAGGCCGGCGTCACGTGGCTGAATGCTTCCGACAGCAACGGCGCATAGGGCTCGCGACGCCACGCATTGCCGCCGGCCGCGAGCGCGCCCAGCGTGTTGCCATGATAGCTCTGCCGCCGCGCGATGAAATGCCGGCGCTGCTTCTGCCCGATCTCGACGAAATATTGCCGCGCCAGCTTGATGCTGGCTTCAATCGCCTCCGATCCGCCGCTGACGAAATAGACGTAGGCAAGACCGCCGGGCTCGTGACCGACAAGCTTTTCGGCCAGCGCCTCGGCCGGCTCGGACGAGAAGAACCCGGTATGGGCATAAGCCAATTTTGACGCTTGCCGCACCATCGCTTCCAACACGCGCGGATGCTGATGACCAAGACAGGAGACTGCGGCCCCGCCCGAAGCATCGAGAACTTTCCGGCCATCTTCGGCAATCAGCCAGACACCCTCGCCACCGACGGCTTTCGGTGGCGTCTCGCGCAGGTTTCGGTGCATCACGTGGCTGAAGCGGGCGGTCATAACGGTCAGCCTTACCTGATGAGTGATCGGAACGACGGCGAGCTTACTCGGAGGTCGCGATCATAGTCTATCGCGGCACATTTCTTGCTACTCCCGATCGGACTTTCCCAGGGGAAATTTCCATGAAATTGATGACCAGAGTGACCGCGATCCTCGCCCTGCTTGCAGCCTCGGCGGCACTGCCCGCTCCCTCGCAGGCGCAGGACAAGGTCGCGGTCGGCGTGTTCCCGCTCTCCTCGTCGTTGCCTTATTTCGTCGCGCTGGAGCGCGGGTTCTTCAGGGAACAGAACATCGAGCCCGAGATGACGAAGCTGCTCGGCGGACCCGCCAATGTCGCCGCGTTGATGACCAACCAGATCGAGGTCTCGGCGGTGCTGGTGACGCTCGAAGGCCTCAATGCCAATGTCAAGAAGCCGGGGGTTGCCACCTATATCAGCCTCAACAGCCAGACCAAGGTCGGACGGATGGAACAGTTCGTCGTCCGCAACGGCTTTCCGGCGAATTCGATCGCCGAGCTCAAGGGCGCCAAATTGATGTCGGCGCCGGGCCCCGCCAACATCAACACCGCGAAAGCCATCCTTGCCAAGAACGGCCTGAAGGAGGGCGACTACACCATCGATCAGCTCGACATGGGCCAGCATGTCAACGCGATGACGGCCGGCACCTTCGATGGCGGCTACACGCTCGAACCGAACGCATCGATGATGATCAAGGCCGGCGTCGCGCGCTCGATCGAGGCCGGGGTGATCTCGAAATACATCCTGGGCAACGAGAACGCCAATGCCTATGCCGCCGGCTGCGCGATGACCGCCGACTTCATCCAGAAACGTCCTGACGTTGCCAAGCGCTTTGCTGCTGCCTGGGCGAAGGCGATCGCCTTCATCAACGCCAATCCGGATGAAGCGCGCAAGCACCTCGCCAAGAACACCTACACGCCGGACAACGTCGTCGACATGGTGCCGATGCTCGGCTACGTGATGGCCGGCGACATGACCAGGGACCAGCTTGCCGACCTGCAGGCCTTCGCGGATTTCGGCGCCTCGATCGGTGTCGTCCCCGAAAAGATCGACGTCACCAAATTCCTGTACAAGTTCTGAGAGGACGCATGACAAGTGCGGCCGCAAGCATGGCGAGCGGGCTGGTTAGCGGCTTCGACGAGTCGCGGCGGACGGCGCCGCATGTCACCATCCGCGGGCTTTCCAAACGTTATCCCGATGCAGTCATCTATGATAATTTCGATTTCGATATCCCGCGCGGCAAGCTGATTTCCGTGTTCGGACCGAATGGCTGCGGCAAGAGCACGCTGATCAACATGATCGCGGGCCTCGTGCCCGCTGATGCCGGCGAGGTGCTGTTCGACGGCAGGCCGCTGAGCCGAGTCAAGTTCGGCTACGTGTTCCAGAACTACCGCGAAGCGCTGTTCCCCTGGCTGCCGGCGTTCGACAACATCGCCTATCCCTTGAAGCTGATGGGCGTGCCGAAGGCGGAGCGGAAGCGGCGCGTCGAGCGGCTGGTGGCGCATCTCGGCGTCAAGATCGATCTTGCGCTTTATCCCTATTATCTCTCCGGCGGACAGCAGCAGCTGGTCTCGATCATGCGCGCGCTGATCGTCGAGCCGGAGATCCTGTTCCTCGACGAACCCTTCTCCGCGCTCGACTACGAGATGACGCTGTTCATGCGGGAGCAGTTGCAGCGCGTGTTCATGGAGACCAGGACGACGACGGTGCTGGTATCGCACGATCTCGAAGAGGCCGTGTATCTCTCCGACTATGTCTTGCTGTTGTCGCGCCATCCGGCACGGGTGGTCGAGTTCGTGCCCTATGACGCGCCGCGGCCGCGCACGGACAAGACCCTCACCGAATCCTCGTTCGTCGCCACCAAGGCGCATTGCCTGAAACTGTTTCAGCAGGAGGTGCGCCGCGGATGACGGGACGGAAGGAAATCGCGAGAGCGTTGCTGCCGCTGGTCGGCGTCGTGATCCTGCTCGCCGTCTGGGCGCTGGTGAACGGCCTGAGGCTGGTCGATCCCGTGCTCCTGCCCTCGCCGGCCGCGACGTTCAGGACCCTGTGGGAAGGCATGGTCGGCGGCAAGCTCGGCGTCGATTTCGTCAGGACGGTGGTGCGGACGATTTCGTCTACCGCGATTGCCGCCGTCATCGCCATTCCGCTCGGCATCCTGCTCGGCTCCTCGGAAAAGCTCTATCGCTCGGTGGAGTTCCTGATCGACTTCTTCCGTTCGACGCCGGCCTCCGCGATGTTTCCGCTGTTCCTGGTGCTGTTCGGCGTCGGCGACCGCACCAAGATTTCGGTGGCGGCGTTCGGCGCCGGCCTTGTGATCCTGTTCAACGTCGCCTATGGCGTCATGAACGCGCGCAAGACGCGCCTGCTTGCCGCGAAGGTGATGGGCGCCTCGCGGACGCGCGTGCTGTTCGACGTGATGCTGCTGGAATCGCTGCCGCAGACCTTTGTCGGCTTGCGCAACGGCGTATCGCTCGCGCTCGTCATCATCGTGGTCGCCGAGATGTTCATCGGCTCGACCGACGGGCTTGGCCAGCGCGTGTTCGAGGCGCAGCAACTGTTCGACATGCCCGGCATGTATGCCGCGATCTTTGCCGCCGGCGCCCTCGGCTATGCGCTCAACCTCCTGTTCCTGCTGATCGAACGCCGCTTCGTGCACTGGGCCGGCCGCTAGAACCGAGTCCCTGCGGCCGCAATGCGGGACCGTGCGAACCGGAAATATTGAGGTCACCAGGCCGTGAGTGGTCCTCGCCTCGCGCGTGCCAGATGGCCTATGCTCACCGCGCTACCGTCCGCATGCTCCGATCGAAAACCCCATCCCCAGGGAGAACCTCATGGCCCGCACCGTTGCCGACCAGATGGTCGAGACCTTTGCCGCAGCCGGCGTGAAGCGCATCTACGGCATTGTCGGCGATAGCTTGAACGGTTTCACCGACGCGCTGCGCCGCCATGGCGGCATCGCGTGGCTGCATGTGCGCCACGAGGAAGTTGCGGCTTTCGCCGCCGGCGCCGAAGCGCACATCACGGGTGAACTCGCGGTCTGCGCCGGAAGCTGCGGCCCCGGCAATCTGCATCTGATCAATGGCCTGTTCGACTGCCATCGGTCGCGCGTGCCGGTGGTGGCCATCGCGGCGCATATCCCTTCGCCCGAGATCGGCTCCGGCTTTTTCCAGGAAACGCATCCGGAGCATCTGTTCCGCGAATGTTCGAGCTACTGCGAACTGGTGTCGGGGGCCGAGCAGATGCCGCGTGCGCTCGAGATCGCGGTGCGGCGCGCGATCGCCGAAAGGTGCGTCAGCGTCATCGTGATTCCCGGCGACATCGCGCTCAAGCCCGCCACCGGCACTGCCGCCTCGACATCGACGGGGCTGGTGCTGTCGCAGCCGGCAGTGGCGCCGTCAGATGCCGCGCTCAAGCAACTCGCCGATCTCCTCAATCAGTCGGAGCGCGTCACGCTGCTCTGCGGCAGCGGCTGCGCCGGCGCGCATGACGAATTGATGCAGCTTGCGGAAGCGCTGAAATCACCTGTTGTCCACGCCATGCGCGGCAAGGAGCATGTCGAGTGGAACAATCCCTATGACGTCGGCATGACCGGCCTGATCGGCTTTTCCTCCGGCTATCACGCCATGGAAAACTGCGACACGCTGCTGATGCTCGGCACCGACTTTCCCTATCGGCAATTCTATCCGAAGGGCGCACGGATCGCGCAGGTCGATGTCAGGCCCGAGGCGATCGGCAGGCGCGTGCCCGTCGAGCTCGGCGTCCTCGGACAGGTCGGCCCGACCTTGCGCGCGCTGTTGCCGCGATTGACCGCCAAGGACGATCGTCGTTTCCTCGACGGTGCCCGCAAACATTATGCCGAAGCGCGCCGCGGTCTCGACGAGCTCGCCTCCGGCCGCAAGGGCGGCCCGCTGCATCCGCAGCAGATCGCGCATGTCGCGAGCCAGCTCGCCAGCGAGGACGCGATCTTCACCTGCGACGTCGGCCTGCCGACGGTGTGGGCGGCGCGCTATCTCGCCATGAACGGAAAGCGGCGCCTGATCGGCTCGTTCTGGCACGGCTCGATGGCCAACGCGATGGCGCAGGCGATCGGCGCCCAGGCGGCCGCGCCGGGACGCCAGGTCATCTCGCTCTCGGGCGACGGCGGTTTCACGATGCTGATGGGCGATCTGTTGAGCCTTTCGCAGCTCAAGCTGCCGGTGAAGGTGATCGTATTCAACAATGGCGCGCTCGGCTTCATTGAGCTCGAACAGAAATCCTCCGGCTTCCTCGATACCGGTACCGAGCTGAAGAACCCGAACTTTGCCGCGATGGCGGAAGCCATCGGCATCAAGGGCATCCGCATCGAGGATCCGGCCGACGTCGAGAGCAAGCTTGCTGAGGCCTTGGCGCATCCCGGCCCCGTCGTGATCGACGCCGTCGTCAATCGCATGGAACTCGCGATGCCGCCCAAGGTGACCACCGAAATGGCCAAGGGCTTCACGCTCTACATGGTGCAGGCGGTGCTGAACGGCCGCGGCGACGAGATCGTCACGCTGGCGCGGACCAATCTATTGCGCTGACGAGTTCAGGTCGAACTGCAACCACGACGCACGGTGCGACTCCCTCTCCCGCTTGCGAGAGAGGGCTGGGGTGAGGGTGTCATTGGGGACTCTCCCGAGTGGAGGGAGCCCTTACCCGGCGCTTTCGCGCCGACCTCTCCCGCAAGCGGGAGAGGTGAAGTCAACGCGCCTACGTGCAGCGCGCGGAGAATCCCGATGCGGCGAGCTTAGCCAGCACATCGTCCAGATGTGCGCGGTCGCGGGTTTCGATCACGAGCTCGAGCAGCGTTGCCTTGGCCGGCAGCGCCGAGAACGTTCGCTGGTGCGAGACTTCGATGATGTTCGCTCCGGCCTCGGCAAGGAGCGCCGAAACGGCGGCGAGCTGCCCGGGCCGATCGACGATATCGAGCGTGAGCTGCGTCAGCCGTCCTTCGCGCGCGAGCTCGCGCGTCAGCACCGAGGCGATCAGGCGCGTGTCGATGTTGCCGCCGGTCAGGACCAGGCCGACCTTCTGCCCCGCGAAGTGCTGCGGCGCAGCCAACACCGCCGCAAGCCCCACTGCACCGGCTCCCTCGACGACCGTCTTTTCGATTCCGATCAGCATCGCCACCGCACGCTCGATCTGATCTTCCGTGACCAGCAGGATATCATCAACCAGTTCGCGCACGATCCTGGTCGTGATCTGGCCCGGCGCCTTGACCGCAATGCCCTCGGCAAGCGTGTCGCCGCGCATCGGCAAATGTTCGTTCCTGACGGCATTGTACATCGACGGGTAGAGCTGCGCCTGCACCCCGATGATCTTCAGACCGGGTTTAAGCGATTTGGCCGCTATCGCGATGCCCGAGATCAGCCCACCGCCGCCGATCGGCACGACGAGCACGTCAAGATCCGGTACGGAGGCGAGCATCTCCAACGCAATCGTGCCCTGGCCTGCCATGATCAGCGGATCGTCATAGGGATGGACAAACGTCATGCCGCTGGCCTCGCAATGTTTGCGAGCAAATTGCGCGGCGTCCTCCAATGTCGTCCCGGAAATGATGACTTCGGCGCCGTGACGCCGCGTGTTCTCGATCTTCACCATCGGCGTGCCGATCGGCATCACGATCGTGGTGGGAACCCCGAGCCGCGTGGCATGGTAGGCGACGCCCTGCGCATGATTGCCGGCCGACATCGCGATCACGCCGCGTTGCCGCTCCTCGGGCGACAACGCCTGCAGCCGGTTCAACGCCCCGCGTTCCTTGAAGGAGGACGTGAACTGCAGGTTCTCGAATTTGAGCCAGATGTCGCAGCCGCAGATCTCGCTCAGCGTCCGGCTCTGGTTGCAGGGGGTGATGCTGACCGCGTCGCGGATGGTAGCGGCGGCCGCCCTGATATCGGCCAGGGTGATCGGAAGTTTTGTCAAGGTGACCTCGGTTTCGCCGGTAGCCCGTCTTGTAACGCCTGTGGCATGCTCACAGCCTGGTTTCACTCGTGGATACGGTCTGGAATGCCAACCTATATCGCCCTGCTGCGTGCCGTGAATGTAGGCGGCACCGGCAAGCTGCCAATGACCGAACTGAAGGCCATGTGCGTCGCCGAAGGTTTTGCGAGCGTACAAACCTATATCGCCAGCGGCAATGTGGTGTTTGACAGCAAATTGTCCGCCGCGAAGGTCAAGGCGGCGCTGGAGAAGCGGCTGCAGGCCTATGCGGGCAAGCCGGTCGGCGTCGTGATCAGGACTGCGGAGGAGATGGCCGCAGTGCTGAAGGCCAATCCATTCCCCAAGGCCCCGCCGAACTGGACGGTTGCGGTCTTCCTCGACGAAGCGCCGCCTGCCGATGCGCTTGCGGCGATCAAGGGACGGCAGGACGAAGAGGTGCGCCTCGGCAGGCGTGAGATCTACGTTGCCTATGGCTCAGGCATGGGCCGCTCGAAGCTGAAGATACCGGCGGCGGCAAACGGCACCGCGCGGAACATCAACACGATCGCCAAGCTCGTGGAGCTCGCGTCAGACAGCTAGAGCGTTTTCGAGCGAAGTGGCGACCGGTTCGCGTGAAGAAAACGCGTCAAAATAAGCATCTGGTCCGGCTCAGGCGTCCTGCAGCGCGGCCT
The DNA here is from genome assembly GCF_020194175.1 of Bradyrhizobium sp. BRP22. Classification (GTDB taxonomy): domain Bacteria; phylum Pseudomonadota; class Alphaproteobacteria; order Rhizobiales; family Xanthobacteraceae; genus Bradyrhizobium. The sequence continues at coordinate 39,284 of NZ_JADYVX010000043.1, forward strand.
TTGCATCCTCATGCGGCTTGACGGGCTCGGCCCGCTCGACCGCGTCGCAGCTCTCGCAAAGCAGGACGGTTCGGAAATGCTTGTCCAGCGCGACGGTCCGTTGCCGCCCGCATTGGCAGCGCATCTGCTTGTCCATGGGATGATCCCGGTTGTATTTGATTCGCGGGAAGTCGGTTCGCCTAGCTAGCCGCCAAGGGTTAACCTAGTGTGACGATGAAGATGCAAATCCAGCCGTCTTCCCGCAACGCCGTTCGCGCCATTCGAAGCGATCTGGGCACGGGCGGCGTTCAGCCGAGCTCAGAGGCTCGGCACCTCCTCCAGCGCGACCGGCTGCAGGCCGCCGAAGCGGCGTTCGCGGCGGTGGAACGAGGCAAGCGCCTCGGCGAGATCGTCCACCTCGAATTCCGGCCACATCCGGTCGGTGAAGTGCAGCTCGGCATAGGCGCCCTCCCACAACAGGAAATCGGACAGCCGCTTCTCGCCGCTGGTACGGATGATGAGATCGACGTCGCGCAGATTCTGCTCGCCGGTGACGAGCTCGGAGAAGGCCTCGCGCGTGAGCTTGCCAAAACCGGCGACCCGCGTCGCGGCGTTGAGGATGGCGTCGCGCGCGGAATAATCGATCGCGATACGCAGATGGAGAGCGTCGCCATCAGCCGTCGCTGCTTCCGCGCGGGCGATCGCAGCCGCAATGCCGTTGGGCAGGCGGTCGCGCCGGCCGATCACGGTGAGGCGGACGCCGTTGCGCACCAGCGCCTGGATCTCATTGGCGAGATAGAAGCGCAACAGGCCCATCAATGCGGCGACTTCGGCCTTCGGCCTGCGCCAATTGTCGCTGGAGAAAGCATAGAGCGTCAGCGTACCAATCCTCTGCGAGGGCGCCGCCTCGACGATGCGGCGGATCGCTTCGACGCCGGCCTCATGGCCGCGCAGCCGCGACAGCCCCCTCCGCGTCGCCCATCTTCCATTGCCGTCCATGATGATGCCGACGTGCAGCTTCGAGGCGAGATCACTTTGCATTACAAAGTCTCCGATCAAAAAAGGGGACGTGATCATGCCGGCAGGATGCCGAGCCGGGAAGGCGCGGCGCCCTCCTTGCCCGCGGCTTTGGCGGCGTCGCGCACCAGCCGTTCCAGCACGGCCAGATAATCGAGGAAGCGGCGGCGGCCCGCCTTGGTGAGGCGGCAGGTGGTGTGCGGACGGTTGCCCTCATAGCCCTTGGTGACTTCGACCAGCCCGGCTTCCTGCAGCACCTGCAGATGACGGCTGAGATTGCCGTCGGTCAGTCCGCAAAGCTGCTTGAGATCGGCGAATGCCAGCCCCTTCGGATGCGCCATCAGCGAGGTCATCAGCCCGAGCCGCGCCTTCTCGTGGATCACACGGTCGAGGCCGTCATAGGAGAACGGCGCGTTGTTGACGTCAGTCTTCGGCATCGTTTTCTCCGGATGCTAAATACAACAGGGCAGCCATCAACACCTGGCCAACGACGAAGGGCAGGCCCATGGTCCATGGCGACAATGCGTGGCTCTGGCTCGCGAGCACCAGCACCGCAAAACCCGAAAGGAAATACCAGGCGCCGGCAAAGGCGATGCTGCGCGGCAGCAAGCGGACGGAGGCGAACACGCCGAGGCTCACCAGCACCTGCCACAGGCCAGGCAGCATCCACAGCGTTTCGGGCGCGAACTTCCACAACAGGATCGCGAGCAATACGCCGGCGACGCTCACGGGCAGGAACTGCTCGACCGCCTGCTGGATCATGGCGTCGGCCAGCCCGGAATGATGCCGGCGCGAGCGCGCCCGCATCTCGGTCCAGATCAGGGCGGCGGAAAGCAGTGCGGCGACGGTCCAGCCACCAAAGAAGGTCAGCGGGTTCGCGGTCGGATTGTCGAGCCAGAGGAACTGCAGGATCGCGGTCAGCAGCGCGACGCCGCCAGTGGCGGCCACGGTCGCCGGACCGTAACCGCGGAACGCCGTGCCGGCCGCAATCTGGCTGCGGATGGCGAGAATATCGGCCAGGGCCTTGTCGAGATCGCGCATCGGTTGTCCGAACTTTGCATTGCAAAGTATAGCGGGTCACGACGCGGCCGCAAGTCGGCCAGTGGCCGACCGGCGATCACTTCGGCTCTCTTCGCGGAAACAGTTTGTGTAGCGCCGCTGCCGCTAGACCTTCACCAGGCTCGCAAATCCGCCATAGATCATGCGCTTGCCGTCGAAGGGCATCGACTGGCCGTTCGCCATCGATTTGAGACGCTCATCCGCCATCACCTTGGCGTTGATCTTGTCGCGTTGGGCGCGCGATTTGTAGGTGATCCAGGCGAACACCACGGTTTCGCCCGCCTTCAGTTTGACGCTCTGCGGGAACGAGGTGAGCTTGCCCGGCTTGACGTCCTCGGCGACCCATTCGCGATAATCCAGCGCACCATATTCGCGCCAGATCTTGCCGCACTTCCGCGACAGGCGGGCATAGGCGGCAAGATTCTTCTTCGGGACGGCGACGATGAAGCCATCGACATAGGCCATAGGCGGTTCCTGTTGTTTATCATGTACACGCACCGTCGTTCCGGGACACGGGTGAACACGAAATAACGGCGCTTGCTTCTCAGCTATGGCAACAGGATGCCTGAACCGGTGTCGGCTGGTACTGGTCACGGTGCCGCACCCAATCCATCGGATAGGGCAGGTCCTCTTCGTGACGGCCGAACGGCGTGAGATCGAGATAGTGATAGGCCGCGTTCATCATGTCGGTGCCGCGGGCAAAGCACGAATAGGTGTGGAAGATGCTGCCGGTCTCATCGCGGTAGAACACGCTGATGCCCGGCGCCTCCTCGACACCGAAGCCGGAGGTGCCGAAATTATAGATCTTGGCCCCCGACTTCACTTCTTCCGGCGTGAACGACACCACGAAATCATGGTTGAAGTCACTGTTGGCCGCGGATAGCCAGTCGAACGTCCAGCCCACCCGCTTCCTGAATGCTTCCAGCTTCTCGAATGGCGCACGCGAGATCGCCACCGGTGTGGTATCGCGCGCCGCAAGATGCGGGATCATGCGTTCGTATCCGTCGGCCCAGAACGAGCAGCTCTTGCAGCCTTCGTCCCAATCGGGCGCGAACATGAAGTGCTGCACGACGAGTTGCAGCCTGGCTCTGAACAGGTCGGCGAGCGCCACCTTGCCGTTTGGGCCATCGAACATGTAGGCCTTGTCGACCTTGACCCATGGCAATGCCCGGCGCTCCTCGCTGAGGGCATCGCGGGCACGGGTGAAATCCTTCTCGTGCGCCAGGTGCACCTTGCGGGCTTCGAGCCATTCCTCGCGTGACACGACCTTGTGTGGCTGCATGGCACCCTCCTTTGACAGAGTTCAGGCAACGAAATTTTCCAGCTTGGCGAACAGCTCGGTCCATCCACGCTCATGATTGTCGCGCGCGGTCTCGTCGGCGAACTGTTCGTAATGCAAGGACAGCAGCGTGCCGGCGCCATCTTGCCTCAGCGATACGGTCACCAGCGACTCGCGCTCGGGCGTCGAATGCCAGGCCCAACTGAAAACCAATCGCTCGTTTGGCACGACCTCGCGATAGACGCCGCCGACTTCGTGATATTCGCCGTCGTTGCCGCTGAAACTGATGCGGTAGCGCCCGCCGGCGCGGACGTCGAGCTCGGCCCGCACCGAGCCGGGCTTCACATTCGCCGGCCCGAACCATTGCACTAGGCTTTCCGGTTCGGTCCACGCGGCGTAGATTTTTTCCGGCCGCGCGCGGAAACGGCGCGTGAGGGTGAGGCCGGGGCGCGCGGCGGCGCCGGGCTTGGCGGTGCTGATGGACATGGGTCTTCCTCCACGAAGGCGGCAAGGCGATCGAAATTGTCGGACCAGAAGCGCGCGTAGCGATTGAGCCAATCCATCGCCTGCTCCATCGGTCGCGCAGTCAGCCGGCACGCCACCGTGCGGCCGGTCTTCTCGCGCGCGATCAGGCCCGCACCCGACAATACGTCGAGATGCTTCATGATCGCGGGCAGCGACATCTGAAATGGCTGCGCCAATTCGCTCACGGACAAGCCGTCCTTGTCGCCGAGCCGCCCCAGAAGTGCGCGGCGAGTGGGATCGGAAAGCGCCGCGAAGGTGCGATCCAGCGCATCGTCGATATACTTAACCATATGGTTTAGTATAGGCCCGATCAATCACGAGTCAATGGCTCGTATCGCGGGAAAATTTGGCTCTCAGAAAGAGGGGGCAAGCGCGACGTGCGCCCTTCCCTTCTCCCCTTGTGGGAGAAGGGAAGGGCGCATGCAATGCGCGACGGATGAGGGGCTGCCTCCGCGGGCAACTGTATGCGTGGAGAGAACCCCTCACCCAAGTGAATTTGTTGCCGATGCCATCCCAGCCCTCTCCCACAAGGGGAGAGGGCGCATCAACTGGCACTGCGAAGGCGCGGGATGGTAGGCACGGCGCGAGGCACGCCGTCCGCCGATTTCAGTTGTAATAATAGTAGTCCCTGGGCACGCGGCCGCGACGCGGCGGCTGCTGCTGGCCGAAGGCGACCCGCGGATTGATGTTGCAATAGAGGTTACGGCCGGACGCGCTTGCCATGCATTGCGCATAGGTTTGATAGGAGCAGTCGCCTGGAATTCCAAAGCCTCGGCCTTGCGCGCACCAGGGATAGTCATAGGCCGCGGCGGGAGCGGAGCCGGCGGTGACACCCGCCCCGACGGCCGTCACGGCCAGCATTGCCAACATCAGTTTGCGCATCGTCGTTCTCCTTCGCCTTGGCCAAGCTGGCCTGCATCTGCGTAGTCGCATGGCTGGCCTCAAGGTTCAGAACGCGATTGTCGCGGGAAGGTTCGGGAGGAGGCTTTGTCGCACCCCTATTCCACCTTCAGCCCGGCGCCCTCGACCACTTTCCTCCACTTTTCGGTCTCGGCGACGATCTCCGCGCCGAACGCTTCCGGCGTCTGGATGCGCGGCTCGCCGCCCAGTTCAACCAAACGTGTTTTCATCGCCGGCTCGGCCATCACGGCGTTGATCTCGCTGTTGAGTTTCGTGATGATCTCCTTCGGCGTGTTCTTTGGCGCGCCGATGCCAAACAAGGCGCTCGCTTCATAACCCTTCACGGTCTCGGCGACGGCTTGCACGTCCGGCAGTTGCGGCGAACGCTCGGTCGTGGTGACGCCGAGCGCCCGCAACGAGCCGGAGCGGATATGCTGGATGATCGAGGGCATGTTGTCGAAGATCACGTGCACTTGACCGGCAAGCAGGTCGGTGATCGCAGGTGCTGCGCCGCGATAGGGCACGTGCTGCATCTTGGCGCCGCTCATCGCCATGAACATCTCGCCGGAGAGATGCACCGAGGTGCCGTTGCCCGATGAGGCCAGGTTCACCTTGCCGGGATTGGCTTTCACATACTCGATGAACTCGGCGACGTTCTTGGCCGGGACATCCTTGTTGACGGTCATCACGTTCGGCACCCGCTGGAACGAGGCGATCGGCGCGATGTCGCGAACGAAATTGAACTTCAGATTCGCATACAGCGTGGCGTTGATGTAGTTCGCGGGATTGACCAGCAGCACGGTGTAGCCGTCCGGCTCGGCATTGATCGCGGCCTCGGTGGCGATGTTGTTGCCGGCGCCGGGCTTGTTCTCGATTACGAATTGCTGTCCGAGCTTCTCCGACAATCGCTGCCCGATCAGGCGCGCCAGGATATCGGTGGCGCCGCCAGGCGGATAACCGACGATCCAGCGGACCGGCCGTGCCGGATAGTCCGCCGCCGAGGCGCCGCCGATCGCAAATGTCGAAATCCCGGAACCGATCAGGCCAAGCGCGGTACGGCGTGAAATCATGAAGTTTCCTCCGATATGGCCGGGTTCACACCCCGGTCCGTTTCTGTTGAACTGACGACGCCGTGCGTTGTAACAAACTACGCATCGGACAGCCAGTATGCACCCTGCGTGCTGGACCGCGACGAAAGGATGAGGCCATGACCGTCAAGGTGAACGCGCTCGACCATCTCGTGATCAACGTGTCCGACGTGGCGCGCTCCACCGAATGGTACAGCAGGATCCTCGGCATGGAGGTCAAGGTGTTCGACCCGGGCGAGGGCAAGGCGCCGCGGACCTCGCTCGTGTTCGGCAACCAGAAGATCAATGTGCGGCCGCGCAATGCCTCCAAGATCGACTGGTTCACGGCCGACCACGAGACGCCCGGCAGCGAGGATCTCTGCTTCCTCACCTCCAGCACGCCCGATGAGGTCGTCGCGCATCTGAACGCCAACGGCGTCAGGATCGAGGAAGGCCCCTCGGCCAAGCAGGGCGCACGCGGCACGCTGCGCTCGGTCTATTGCCGCGATCCCGACGGCAGCCTGATCGAGATTTCATCCTATGAGGATGATGCCTCCTGATGCCGTCATTGCGAGTCAACGGGTCGGCGCGCAGCGCCGCCCGATGACTTGCAACGACGTGGAGGGCTTCTGCCCGTAATATTTGCTCGCCGCGAGATCCGGTGGCACAAATGCTCCCCTAACAAGCAAAACGACGGCAGCCAGCAAGGCTGCGCGGGAGGAAAGCATGACCAATTCACAGGCAGCGCCTGGTATCGTCGGCCCGTTCGCAGGCCTCGACGTGCCATGGCTGCTTCGGATGCGCGCGGAGGTCCGGCGCGATCATCCGTTCCTGATCTGGGCACCGTTCGAGGCGCCGGCGCGGAGATGGAGCTACGGCGAATTTCACGAGCGCGTCGGCGCGCTGGCCGCGGGGCTCGCAAGGCGCGGCGTCAGGCCCGGCGAATATGTGCTGATCCATCTCGACAATTGCATCGAGGCGATGCTGGCCTGGTTCGCCTGCGTCGAGCTTGGCGCGGTCGCGGTCACCACCAACACGCGTTCGGCCGCCGCCGAGATGGAATATTTCGCCGGACATTGCGGCGCGGTCGCCGCGATCACCCAGCCGGCCTATGCCGAACTCGTCGCGGCCAATTGCCGCGAACTGCGCTGGATTGCAGTGATCTCGCATAACGCCGGCGCCGCGCCGGCACAGGCCACGCCACGCGGCGACAGTTTCGAAGCGCTGTTCGCCGACAGCGCCGACCGGCCGCGGCGCGCCACCGACCCGCTCGCCCCCTGCAGCGTGCAGTATACGTCCGGCACGACGTCGCGCCCGAAGGCGGTGCTATGGACCCATGCCAATGCGCTGTGGGGCGCCAAGGTCAATGCCGCGCACGAGGACCTGCATGCCGGCGACGTGCACCAGATCTACCTGCCGCTGTTCCATACCAATGCGCTCGCTTACTCGATGCTGGCGACGCTCTGGGTCGGTGCTACCAGCGTGATCCAGCCGCGCTTTTCCGCAAGCCGGTTCTGGGGAGTCGCGCTGGAACATGGCTGCACCTGGACCTCGACCATTCCGTTCTGCATGAAAGCGCTGCTGGAGCACGAGATCCCCGAGAACCACAAGTTCCGGCTCTGGGGCACGGCGGTGTCTGAGCCGCCGCCGTTTGCGGCGTTCGGCGTCAAGACCATCGGCTGGTGGGGCATGACGGAGACCATCACCCACGGCATCGTCGGCGAGGTCGACCAGCCGAATACGCCGATGTCGATCGGCCGCGCGGCGAGCGAATACTCCATCCGCATCACCAATGATGACGGCTCGGCGACCGAAGTCGGCGGCACCGGCAATCTTTCGATCAAGGGCATTCCCGGCTTGTCGCTGTTCAAGGAATATCTGCACAACGAAAAGGCCACGCGTGAAAGCTTCGACGAGCACGGCTATTTCCTGACCGGCGATCGCGTCACGCTGCTCGAACACGGCTTCATCAAGTTCGGCGACCGCGCCAAGGACATGCTGAAGGTCGGCGGCGAGAACGTCGCGGCCTCCGAGATCGAACAGGTGATCGCCGTGGTGCCGGGCGTGCGCGAGGCGGCGGTGGTTGCGAAGAAACATCCGATGCTCGAGGAGGTGCCGGTGGTCTTCATCATCCCGCAGGGCGGCGTCGACCGCGCGCCCGCCGACCTGCATGACAATGTCATGGCGGCCTGCCGCAGCGCGCTCGCCGACTTCAAGGTGCCGCGCGAAATCCGCTTCGTCGACGACATGCCGCGCTCGACCCTGGAGAAGGTCGCGAAAGCGGAGTTGCGAAAGATGCTGGAGTGAGGGGCTGACGCGTCATTCCGCCCAGCCTCTCGTCACATCATTGCGAACGAAGCGAGGCAACCCATCTCGCCGCGTGCTGAGGCATGGATTGCTTCGTCGCTTCACTCCTCGCAATGACGGAGGAGCGGTACGAATCAATAATACCCGAACGCGACCGGGCGGAACGCCTGCAGCAATTGCTGATCGAGTTTCTCGCCCATGTCTTCCATCATCGCGAACGCCTTGGCGTGGGTGAACTGCAGCCGGTAGGCGCGCTTCTCCACCAGCGCGGCGTAGATGTCGACGATGGTGGTGAGCCGCACGATGTCGCTGATCTGACTGCCGTGGAGGCCATTCGGATAACCGGAGCCATCAAGCATCTCGTGATGGTGCAGCACCACATCGAGCATTTCAGGCGGAAAGCCGCCCTGGGCCGAGAGCGCCTCGTAGCCGCGCCGCGGATGCTCGCGCATTTCGACCATCTCGTCCGCCGCCAGTTCGGTCGGCTTGTCCAGGATGGAGATCGGGATGAACGCCTTGCCGACATCGTGCAGGAGCGCCGCGCGGGCAAGACGGCGCTGGTCATCCTCGCGCATGCCGAGATGCTGCGCGAATGCCACCGCAAAGCCGGTGACGAACAGGCAATGGCGATAGGTGTCGGTGTGATGGCAGCCGACCATGGTCAGCCATTCGCGCAAGGACGAGTGCTTGATCGCTTTCAGGATCTTGCTCTCGGCGGCGACGATGTCGCTGAATTTCAGCGGCACACCGGCAGGCAGCCTTTCGAAGATCTTGACCATCACCGCATGCGCCGCCTCGACGCCGCGATTCAGCGCCTTGCCGCGATCGGTTTCATCGTAGCCGTCTTCGTTCGGAAACGCGGAGCGGATGCGCTGCAACAGTCCGGCGGCGTCGAACGGACGCGAGATCGTGTCGGTGGCCCCCAGCGCCCAGGCCTGCATGGTCGCGTGGTGCAATGCGTCCTGCAGCACGAACAGCCGCGGCATTTCGCGATAGGCTTCGGTCCTGAGCCTGTTACGCACGAGCTGCACACTCTCGGGCGAGCGCAGATTGATGTCGACTACAATGCCCGAAAAATCGCCTGCGGGCTTCTCGGGAATCTCCGCGGTCGAGATGGTGTCGACCTCGCCGACCGATCTCAGGATCCGGGCCAGTTCGCTGCTTTGGTCGCTTCGGTCCGACGCCAGCAACAGGCGGCGTCGCGACGAAGTCTTGTTGGCAAACGCTGTCATGAAATTCCTGGGCGTGCGCAATGACGATCGACAACCGAGGCTAGCGGAGAATGGGTTCTCTGCGGCTTAATGGGGATGATGAATGCGGGTCTAGCGAAAACGCTAGGATTTTACGGACTTGCTTATTGCGCACGCAACGCGGCCACGCTCACAACTGTCATCATCCGCGCAGGCGGATGATCCAGTAACCATCAGCGCCGGTGAGACACACCACCACTCGGCGGTTACTGGATGCCCCGCCTGCGCGGGGCATGACGACGACGGTACGCAAGAAAAATCCGCCGGAGAGCATCTCCGGCGGATCGCTGCTATTGCGTGAATGCCTTACGCCTTCATCGCCGCCCTCACCGCGTCCGCGGTGATCGGCAGCGCGCGAAGCCTTGCGCCGCACGCATTGAAGATGGCATTGCCGAGTGCCGGCGCGATCACCGTGACCGCCGGCTCGCCGACCCCGGTCGGCTTGTCGCCATTGGCGATGACGTTGACCGCCACCTCCGGCATCTGGCTCATCCGCAACGGCGTGTAGGTATCGAAGTTGGTCTGCTCGATACCGCCGTCCTTCAGCGTCGCCTTCTCGTACATGGCAAGCGAGAGCCCCCACAGCGCTGCGCCCTCGACCTGGGCGCGGATGTTGTCGGGATGCACCTGCATGCCGACGTCGGTCGCGACCGTCAGCTTCTTCACTTTCACCTCGCCCGACGGCGCCACCGCGACATGGGCGACGCACGCGGTCCAGCTTGCGCTGGCCCGCTCCTGCGACGACACGCAGGCCACGCCCATGCCCTCGCCTTCTGGCAATTTGCCGGTGCCATAGCCGGCGAGGCCCATCGCGGCGAGTAAAGTGTTGCGCAGGCGCTGTGCGCCGCCATCATTCTTGCCCTTGCCGTCGAGCAGCTCGATGCGGAACAGCGCCGGATCCTTGCCGGATGCATGTGCGAGCTCGTCGATCATGCTTTCGACCGCCCAGAAGGTCCAGCCGGGCGCCACCGACCGCAACTGGCCGGATGGCGTGGCATTGTGTGCCATCTCGTTCTTGATCGCCCGCACCTGATGGTTGGGCACGGTGTAGAAGAAGTCCGCCCCATTCACCGTGAAGGAGTCGAGCGGGCCCTTCTTGTCGACCGATGGCGTCAGGAAATCGGGGATTCCCCAGCGGGCGGTCGGCCAGGCCGAGACCACGTCGTGATTGAGCGCGATCAGCTTGCCGTCGGCATCGAGGCCCGCCTTGACCTTCTGGTAGGTCAGCGGCCGCGAGTAGTCCATGGTCATGTCGTTCTCGCGCGAATAGATGATCTTGACCGGCTTGCCGACGGCCTTGGCTGCCTGCACGGCGGGGATCATCATGTCGGCGTCCAGGCGCCGGCCGAAGCCGCCACCCAGCCACATCTGGTGCATCACGACATATTTGGGATCGATCCCGGCCACGGCCGCCGCGATCTGGCCGGTGCGCGTCGCGAACTGGTTGCCGGAATAGATATGCAGGATGTCGCCCTTGAACTCGGCCACGGCGTTCATCGGCTCAAGCGGCGCATGGATGTTGATGTTGGTGGTGTACTCCGCCTCCATCACCTTTGCCGCCGTGCCGAACGCCGCTGCCGTATCACCATCCTTGACGAAGAACTGGCCGGAGTCGTCGAGCGCCTGCAGCCTCTTCGCTTCGCTCAGCAGCGACTCGCTCGAAAGCTTTGCGTTCGGACCGTTGTCGTAGGCGATCTTCAGCGCGTCCGCAGCCTTCTTGGCGCCGGCATAGGTGCTCGCGACCGCCACCACCCAGCCGGAGGTGCTGCCGGTCTTGTCGTCCAGCACCACGGTCTTGATGAAGCCCGGCACCTTCTTTGCGGCACTGTCGTCGACCGACTTCACGGTGGCACCGAACCGCACCGGCGGCGTCACCACGCGGCCATAGACCATGCCCGGCAGCATGACGTCGATGCCGTATTTGGCCGTGCCGTTGGTCTTCGAGGGAATGTCGAGCTGCGGCACCGACACGCCGATCAGGGTGTACTGATCCGGGGTCTTCAGCTTGATCGCCTTGAGTTCGTCCGGCGTGAAGGTCTTGGTCGCCTTGCCGCTCTTGACGATGTCGGCAAAGCTCATCGATTTCTTCGATTTCGGATGCGAGATCACGGAATCGCGCACCACGAGTTCGGCCGCAGGCACGCCCATCACCGACGCTGCCGCTTCGGTCAACGCGATCCGTCCCGCCGCGCCCGCGCGGCTCATCGCGTCGAAGTTCATCATTGTCGACCAGCTTCCGCCAGTGATCTGCGCGCCCAGCACGGGATCGTTGAACTTCGGATCGTTCGAGGCAAGCTGGACCCGCATGTCCTTCCAGTTCGCGCCGAGCTCTTCGGCAACCATCTGCGCCATCGTGGAGGCGATGTGCTGGCCCATGTCGGCCTTGCCGCAAGTGACGGTCACGATGCCGTCGGGCGCGATCGAATACCAGGTGCTGGGCTCGAAATTGGATGGCGCCGCAAGTGCCCGGTCGAGGCCGGGAACGGCGGCATAGCCAAGCACGAGGCCGGTTGCGGCGGAACCGACCAGGAACGAACGACGGCTGAGATCGGCAGCGCCGGATGCGATTTTCACGTGGCTGTTCATGTGGACCTCCGCTCGGTTCCGGCGTTGGATGCGGTGCGCATTTCGGATGCGGCACGCATGATCGCCTTCTGGATCCGCGAATAGGTCATGCAGCGGCAGAGATTGCCGTCCATATGCGCGACCACTTCGTCGCGGGTCGGATTGGAATTCCTGGAGAGAAGTGCCGCCGCCTGCATGATCTGGCCGGACTGGCAGTAACCGCATTGCGGCACCTGTTCGGTGATCCAGGCTTTCTGCAGCGGATGATCGCCTTTGGCGGAGAGGCCTTCGATGGTGGTGATCTTCTTGCCGACGGCCTCGCTGACCGAAGTCTGGCAGGAGCGCACGGCTTCGCCGTTGAGGTGGATTGTGCATGCGCCGCAGAGGCCTGCGCCGCAGCCGAATTTCGTTCCGGTCATCTGCAGTTGCTCGCGGATGACCCATAGCAGCGGCGTATCGCCGGCCGCCTCGACGGACATGTTCCGTCCATTGATCGTGAGGTTAGGCATTGCGTTTCCCCTTCCGGTGTTGGAAGCCGCTTACGGCGGCAACTCACTTGTTGGGTATCGGGCCGGCACCCACCGGGTCGATGCCGGCAGCGCGCGAGCATGATCTGGAACCGGATTTGAGGCAATCCAGTTTGGAAACGCTCGAGGCGAAAAGCATTCGGTTGTGCGTTGCGGAAAGATTATGTCCTCGCCTTGTCAAAGCGATCGCTTTGGCGCCGGCATCACCTTCCATTTCCGCATTTCCCAGCCACGAACGGTTCGCGCTAGGATGATCATGCAGCGTGGCTGCTGGAAGTCTGGTCGGGGAAACGCAATGCCGAAGATCAACCGCGACGGGGTCGAGATCCATTACGAAGTCCACGGCGATGGCCCGCCCTTGCTCCTGACCCACGGCTATTCATCGACCTCGGCGATGTGGCAGGGCCAGATCGCGGCGCTGTCGAAACGCCATAGGCTGGTACTGTGGGACATGCGCGGCCACGGCCAGTCGGACTATCCGAGCGATCCCGCGGTCTATAGCGAAGCTTTGACCGTCGCCGACATGGCCGCCCTGCTCGATGCGATCGGCGCGGACCAGGCGATCGTCGGCGGGCTCTCGCTCGGCGGCTATATGTCGCTGGCATTCTACCGCGCCCACCCGGAGCGGGTGCGGGCGCTGCTGATCATCGACACCGGCCCGGGCTTCAAGAAGGACGATGCCCGCGACGCCTGGAACAAGCGCGCTTACGACACCGCTGAAAAGTTCGAGCGCGAGGGCCTGGATCTCCTGAAATCATTCAGCCGCGAGCGCTCGACGGTGACGCACCGCGATGCCTCGGGTCTCGCGCGTGCCGCGCGCGGCATGCTGACCCAGCGCGATGCGCGCGTGATCGAGTCGCTGCCCGAGATCAAGGTGCCGTCGCTGATCGTGGTCGGCGCCGACGATGCGCCGTTCCTTGCTGCCTCCGACTACATGGCGGCCAAGATTCCGGGCGCGCAGAAGGTCGTGATCCCGGCTGCCGGCCACGCCGTCAATATCGATCAGCCGCAGGCCTTCATCGAGGCGGTGCTGCCGTTCCTCGATAGCCTCGAGGCGCAGTCGACGCAGAGGGCTGCGTCATGAGGATGATCGCCGCGGCGCTGCTCGTGCTCACCGCTGCTGCGGTGCCGGCCTGCGCGCAACACCTGCCGCCATTTGGCGGTCCTGCTCCTGCGCCATCCAACTTCACGGCGACGCTGTCGAACAACGCGCCGCTGGTGTTCGGGATGGACGTGGAAGAGACGTCGCGCGCGCTCGGCACACCCCTCATCTATGTCAGCGGCCGTCGCGGCAATGAGATCTATCTCACCTTCCGCGACATCGGCGGCAGTGGCCTGTTCCCGCACAAGGACCGGCTGTTTCTTCAATTCCGCAAAGGGCGGCTCGCCGGCTGGAAAGCCGATTGGGGCCAGAACTGGATGTGGCGGTAGAGCATGATCCGGAAAAGTGGAAACCGGTTTTCCCTCGCGATAAACGCGAAGCGTTTGCGCGGAGATCATGCTCAAACAAGGAGATGGATCATGATCCGATCCCTTCTAATCGGATCATGATCCAGTCAGCCGCTGCTCTTTCGAGAAAACGCAACTGCAACCCTCAAACGCGAAGGGATGACCCCGTGGGACAAGACATCACACTGACGGCTTCTGACGGCTTCAAACTCGGCGGCTACCGCGCGGATCCCGCCGGAGCGCCAAAGGGCGCGATCGTGGTGATCCAGGAGATCTTTGGCGTCAACCACCACATCCGCTCGGTCTGCGACCGGCTGGCACAGGAAGGCTATGTCGCGATCGCGCCCTCGATCTTCGATCGCAGCGAGCCGAACTTCCAGAGCGGCTACTCTCCGGACGAAATCGCGGTCGCGCGCAAATTCGTCGCCAATCCGGATTGGGCGGCGATGCTGCGCGACACCCAGGCCGCCATCGACGCCGTGAAGGATGTCGGCGCGGTCGGCATCATCGGCTTCTGCCTCGGCGGCAGCGTCGCCTATGCCGCGGCAACCAAGCTGACCGGCCTGAGGGCAGCCGTCGGCTATTACGGCGGCGCCGTCGTCCGCTTTGCCGACGACAAGCCGAAGGTGCCGACGCAATTGCACTTCGGCGAGAAGGACAGCGGGATTCCCTTGACCGATGTCGAGACCATCAAGGCCAAGCGGCCCGAGGTCGAGGTCCACATCTATCCCGGCGCGCAGCACGGCTTTCACTGCGACGAACGGGCAAGCTACGACAAGGCCAGCGCCGACATCGCCTGGCCGCGCAGCCTAGCGTTCTTCGCGAAGCATTTGCGCGCATAGCTTTCTCTCGTCATTCCGGGGCACGCGAAGCGTGAGCCCGGGATCCATCGGGCCGCAGTGCGGCGGCGAAATGGATTCCGGGTTCGATGCTGCGCATCGCCCCGGAATGACGAGCAGAGAGAATTTTCGGCTAGAACCACCGCTCGCCGACGAACACGGTGTCACCGGGGCTCATCGGTGTGCCGAGCGGCACCGTGTAGCGTGCCGAGCCGTTGGCATCGGTATGCGTCAACGTCACCATGTCCCGCTTGGCGCGCGGCGAGAAGCCGCCGGCAATCGCGACCGCGCTTTCGACGGTCATGTTGGGCACGTACGGATATTGTCCGGGCGCGGCGACCTCGCCGAGGATGAAGAACGGCCGATAGGCCTCGATCTCGACGGCGACCGACGGCTCGCGGATATAGCCCGTGCGCAGCTTGGCCGCGATCTCGCCTGCGAGCCCCGATGTCGTCCGGCCGCGCGCGGGCACCTGCCCGATCAGCGGCATGGTGATCGATCCGGCGGCATCGATCGCGTAGGTGTTGGTGAGACCTTCCTGGCCGTAGACCACAACACGCAGCCGGTCGCCGGCATCGAGATGATAGGCCGAGTCATAGCGAAATGCCCCGGGCGCCGCCGCGTAGGCCGCGCGGGGTGAAGCGGCAAAGGCATTGCGGAGCGCGCCGATCGCACCGCTGCCAGTGTCGGCGACCGCAACAGGCGCAGGCGTGGCGGGTGCGCCATAGGCCATGGAGTCAAGATCGCTCGGCGCCGGCGCAACCGCGACGGGACCAGTCGTGCGCATGCAGCCCGACAACACGAGTGCGGTCATGACGGCAGTGATCGGCAATCGAAACGCGCGCGCAACCTGCACCGTGGCCATCCCTGAAAAGCGAGACAGCCTAGTCTTGCACCGGTTATGGTTAACAAATGGTTGTTCGGGAGTGATAACCTCCCTCGCCCCGCTGTTGCGGGGAGAGGGAGAGCGCGATCAGGCGGTGACGCCGACGCCGATCGGACACGACACGCCGGTGCCGCCGAGACCGCAATAGCCCGCCGGATTCTTGGCGAGATATTGCTGATGATAGTCTTCCGCGAAATAGAACTCGCCGGCCTTGGCGATCTCGGTCGTGATCGGACCGAGGCCCTTGCCCGAGAGCGCTTTCTGATAGGCGTTCTTCGAGGCCTCCGCGGCCTTCTGCTGCGCCTCGTTGAACGTGTAGATCGCGGAGCGATATTGCGTTCCGACATCATTGCCCTGGCGCATACCCTGCGTCGGGTTGTGATTCTCCCAGAACGTCTTCAGGAGCTGCTCGTAGGAGATCTTCTTCGGGTCGAACACGACCAGCACCACTTCGGTGTGGCCGGTACGACCCGAGCAAACCTCCTCATAGGTGGGATTCGGCGTGTAGCCGCCGGCATAGCCGACGGCGGTCGTGTAGATGCCGTTGCCGAGTTCCCAGAATTTGCGCTCCGCGCCCCAGAAGCAGCCGAGCCCGAACATGGCCTGCTCCAGACCTTCGGGGTAAGGTGGCTGCAGCTTGCTGCCATTGACGAAGTGGGTGGTCGCAGTCGGGATCGGCGTGGCGCGTCCCGGCAGCGCTTCGGCTGCACTCGGCAACGCGGTGGTCTTGCGCATGAACAACATGGATTACCTCCAGGCGGGACGCCGGCGTGAGCCAGAGCGGCTTTGACCGGCTTGGCCCCTAATATAGGTGTTTACGGCCGACCTGGCAGCCCCGTTACGCGCCGACAACCAAAAGGAGCAAAGTTCCAATCAATCCCGCGCGTAGCCGATCAGCGGCTTGCGCGGCCGGAACAGGATCATCAAGAGGATGCCGGCGACGCCGAGCACGACAAAGACCGGCTGGTCGAGGATGAACTTGACCACGCTGTCCCAGAGGAAGGGCGCGGTGCGCTCGATCCAGGCGCGGAATGCGGCCTGGCTCGACTGGTGGATGTCGTTCCAGAACTGGCCGAAGCGGGTGAAGCGCAGGGTCTGATCGGCGACGAAGCGGGCGCCGTCATAGACCATGAAAACGAATCCGCCGGCCAGCAGCAGCAGGCCGATTAGCCGAAAAAATCCGCGGATCATGCCTCACCCTAGTCCCGGTCCGCCGCAAGCGCGCCAAGGCTCCATCACAAGGCCCCATTAACGGCAGTGAGGGCGGAAATTCAACCTGTTCAGCACCTTGGCGGCCATTTTCTGCCGGATTCCGGCCGTGCTGGCCGGGCGGAAAACGTTGACGCTGAATGCCGGCCCCTCTATAAGACGCTCCAATGGCGGCGGGCGCAATCCTGCCGCCGCTGTTCTTTTGACGGGCGGCTGCCGGGACTTTTGCTTCTGGACACGGCTCCCTCAGGAACGCATCTCGAAAACACAGCAGAGTAGATCACGCGATTTCAACGGCCGGCGCGCTCGAGCCCGACCAACAGAGCGACCAACGCCGAAGGACAATTGAGACCATGGCCAATACCACTTCCGCCAAGAAGGCGACCCGCAAGATTGCTCGCCGCACCATCATCAACAAGTCGCGCCGCACTCAGATGCGCGGCGCCGTTCGCTCGGTCGAAGAAGCGATCAAGCGCGGCGATCGCGATGCAGCGCTGAAGGCGATGGCACACGCGGAGCCTGAGCTGATGAAGGCTGCACAGCGCAACATCGTTCACCGCAATACTGCGAGCCGCAAGGTCTCGCGCCTGACGCATCAGATCGCCAAGCTGGCGAAGTGAACTGACAGAAGAACATTTTCGTCAGAGGCCCGGCGATCGCGCCGGGCCTTTTCTTTTGTGCAGCTTGAACGTTTCTGTTCTCGCGCATTGGCTCGTCGCTGCGCAACAGCGCGCGTCGCATTCGGTGCGTCCGTAGTTCTACCGGCTGCAGCTCTTGCTGCGCTGGATTGGCACATACGCGAATAAATACGCACGCATGCGCTACCTAAATGGAATAGCGCTAAACATTTCCAATGCCGAAAAGCCGCGAAGGGTTACCCTGCAAAAGCAATCGCGAAAAACTTCGTCTCACTAATCACTTACCTACATAGCGAAGCCAACTTGTTTGAAAATTGGCGCCGCCGAGATGGTACGTAAATATTTTATGAACTTTTTTTTCCATTACACGGCGCTTTGTGACACGCGCGAATCTGCGCGGTGATTCAAAAACTTGCTTTCGGGTTTCGCAATTGCAATGCCGCAACACCTGCGAAGACTCACTCCGCCGGAGACAAACAACGGATTGTCAGAAATCGCGCTTGGTGTATTTGTTTATGCGTTCGCGGCGCCCACGGCTCTTAAGATCAGCGCGATTTTAGACCCACGGGCGGACGTGCAAATCGGCGGCGGTGTGCGCGTTAGCGACGCTTTCCAAGCGAAGCTGAGTTGGCAGCTCATAGCAATATGAGAACGGCTGTTCTGTGTCTGGATTTCTCGATCGATGCGTCCGCGCTGCGAGAGAGGCAAACTGGGGAGACACATAAGCAGGCCGACAGCTCAGGTAGCGAGGAACGCGGGGCCCGTGAATGGGTTGACGATGACTGAACTACGCGGCGGCGCAGCACTGGGCACTCCGATGTTCGGTAGCGGCACACTGAATTTGGACACTTGCGAGCGGATTGCTCGCCGCGCGCAATCGCGGCGGGAGGGGGAGGCAGTATGATTTACGGAACCATCGCAGCATTCGAATTGCGCATTTCAGACAAGTTCGTATTCGACACTTTGGATCCCACTCCCGCAGACACCCCCACGCGAACTCCGGATACTCCGTCGAGTACGCGCTGACCTCGCGAGCGCACGTCTCTTCCAGCACATGATCTGCCGCGCGGCGATCTCGCCGAACGGGAGTAGTGTGTCCGGAGGCAGCCTCGCTCGAGGTCGCGTCGTGGCAAGAAACATGCACGGCGCTTTCACAAACAACGGCACTACTCTTGAGAAAAGTCTTCAGGCAATGACAAACACGGAACAGGATCGCTGGTCGCGGGTGAAGGGACGGTTGCGGACGAGCGTTGGCGAGGATGTCTATACGAGCTGGTTTGCGCGCATGGATCTCGAGGGCGTGCAGGACGAAAGCGTCCGCCTGTCGGTTCCGACCCGATTCCTGAAGAGCTGGATCCAGGCCCACTATGCCGATCGCGTGCTCTCCTGCTGGCAGGCCGAGATGCCGGAGGTGCACCGCATCGATCTCACCGTGCGCTCGGCGGTGCGGCCTGTGGCCACCGCGAAGGAAGTTGCTGCGCCGGCGGAAACGCGCCGCGTCGAGCGGCCGGAAGGACGGCCGTCGGCGGAACTGCGTTCGATCGCAACCGCGCCGGTATCTGCGAGCCACGATGCGCTCGGCGGCTCGCCGCTCGATCCGCGGCTCACATTTGCAAGCTTCGTGGTCGGCCGCTCCAACACGCTCGCGCATGCCGCGGCGCGCCAGGTTGCGGAAGGCCGTCGCGGCGATCCCGTGATGTTCAACCCACTCTACATCCATGCCGGTGTCGGGCTCGGCAAAACCCATCTCCTGCAGGCGGTGACCTGGGCCGGCAATTCCGGCGGCGAGCGCAAGGTGCTCTATCTCACCGCGGAAAAATTCATGTACGGCTTCGTCGCCGCGCTGAAGACGCAGACGGCGCTGGCGTTCAAGGAAGCGCTGCGCGGCATCGACGTGCTGGTGATCGACGACCTGCAGTTCCTGCAGGGCAAATCGACCCAGGCCGAGTTCTGCCACACGCTGAATGCGCTGATCGATGCCGGCCGCCAGGTCGTGATCGCGGCCGATCGTCCGCCGTCCGACCTGGAAAGCCTCGACGACCGCGTGCGCTCGCGGCTTGCCGGCGGGCTCGTGGTCGAAATGGGATCGCTCGGAGAAGATTTGCGCCTTGGCATCCTCAAATCGCGCGTCGCAGCTGCCCGCGTCCATCACGCAAGCTTCGAGGTGCCGGATGAGGTGCTGGATTATCTGTCGCGCACCATCACCCATAATGGCCGCGACCTCGAGGGTGCGATCAACCGCCTGCTCGCGCACAGCAAGCTGAACAACCAGCCGGTGACGCTGGAAATGGCCGAGCGCGAGGTCCGCGACCTGATCCGTCCGCAGGAGCCGAAGCGCATCAAGATCGAGGACATCCAGCGCGTTGTCGCCCGGCAGTACAATGTCAGCCGTTCGGACCTCCTGTCCTCGCGCCGCACGGCGAACGTGGTGCGCCCGCGCCAGGTTGCCATGTACCTGGCCAAGACGCTGACGCTCCGTTCGCTGCCGGAGATCGGCCGTCGTTTCGGCGGGCGCGACCACACCACGGTGCTGCATGCCGTGCGCAAGATCGAGGCGCTGGTCGCCAAGGACACCTCGCTCTCCGAAGAAGTCGAATCCCTGAAGCGCCAATTGCAGGAATGAATTCTTCCCTCCCGCCCTTTTTCCGGGGCGGGAACGGCCTTTCGGCCTGCAAAACGTGGGGAACGGCAGCCCGCTCCCTTGCACTTGCGCGCTATCCGCGCCACCTTGCGGTCCCCCCGGCGGTTTGGTCATATTCCAGGATTGACCCGGCTTCGGGCCTCAAACGCCGCGGCGCGCCGATTGGCCGCCCCGGCCTTTCCATCTCAGAGCATGGTCCGGTACCGGTTTTCGGCTAAGACCATGCTCCACTCAGGGATCTGGCGGGTATTGCAATGAAGGTCACCGTCGAGCGCGCGCAACTCCTGAAATCGCTCGGCCACGTGCATCGCGTGGTCGAACGCCGCAACACCATCCCGATCCTCGGCAACGTGCTGGTCCGCGCCGAAAATGCCAAGCTGTCGCTGAAGGCGACCGATCTCGATCTCGAGGTGACGGAGACCCTGGCTGCGGAAACCGCCACCGCCGGCTCGACCACGGTGCCCGCCCACATGTTCTACGACATCGTGCGCAAGCTGCCCGACGGCGCCCAGATCGTGCTGGAGGCGGATGGCGACCGCTCCGTGCTGGCGATCCGGGCCGGCCGCTCGCGCTTCACCTTGCAGACGCTGCCGGAGAGCGACTTCCCCGACCTGGCCGCCGGCGAGATGACGCATTCCTTCGCGCTGCCTGCCGCCGACGTGAAGCGCCTGATCGACCGCACGCAGTTTGCGATCTCGACCGAAGAAACGCGCTATTACCTCAACGGCATCTACCTGCATGCGGCCGGCAGCGCCAAACAGGCGACGCTGCGCGGCGTCGCCACCGACGGCCATCGCCTGGCGCAGATCGACCTGGTGCAGCCGAAGGGCGCCGCCGGCATGCCCGGCGTGATCGTGCCGCGCAAGACCGTCGGCGAAGTGCAGCGGCTGATCGAGGATACCGAGGCCGAAATCACCATCGAGCTGTCGCAGGGCAAGATCCGTTTCACGCTCGGCAATGTGGTGCTGACCTCGAAATTGATCGACGGCACCTTCCCCGATTACGGCCGCGTGATCCCGCAGAACAACGACAAGGAACTGGTGGTCGACAAGAAGGATTTCGAAGCCGCCGTCGATCGCGTCTCGACCATCTCCAGCGAGCGCGGCCGCGCGGTCAAATTGTCGCTGTCGGCGGGGAAGCTGGTGCTGTCGGTGACCAACCCGGATTCCGGTAGCGCCACCGAGGAACTGGAGGTCGAATACGCCTCCGACGCGCTCGATATCGGCTTCAACTCGCGCTATTTGCTCGACATCGCCGCCCAGATCGAGGGCGAAGTCGCGGTCTTGAAACTGGCCGATCCCGGCTCGCCGACGCTGGTGCAGGACAAGGAGAACAAGAGCGCGCTCTACGTGCTGATGCCCATGCGGGTGTGATGCCTCGCGCCCCGCACGCGAACTCACCCTCTCCCCTTGTGGGAGAGGGTGGCGCCTCACGCAGTGAGGCGCCGGGTGAGGGGTTCGCGCCGCAAACACCACACCATCGACCGATCGCCAAGCGGATCCGCACCTTCGCGAAGAAGATGCGGCGGGAGCCAACCGATGCCGAAGCGAAGATGTGGCGATTGCTTCGCGATCGACGCCTTTCACATCTGAAGTTTCGTCGCCAAGTCCCGTTTCAGACTTATATTCTCGACTTCGTCTGTTTCGAGAAGCGCCTCGTCATCGAAATAGACGGCAGTCAGCACGCGTCATCGACACGAGAGGCGGTGAGAGAAGCCGCCCTCATCGCGGAAGGCTTTCGCACCGCACGTTACTGGAATAACGATGTGCTGCAGCAACCCGGGGCCATATTGGAGGACATTCTCGCAAAGCTTGCCGAGCTGTGAGATACCCCTCACCCGTCGCCTCGCTTCGCGAGGCGCCACCCTCTCCCACAAGGAGAGAGCGACTATCTGGATTGTCAAGTTGCATTGGCGTATTGGGCTCGCGCATCGCGAGCTTTTGCATTGAGTCTGACGAGGAGCTTGCGCGCCAAGGCAATGCGAATGACCATTTTCTCTTTGCCGGCC
>NZ_JADYVX010000044.1 GCF_020194175.1 Bradyrhizobium sp. BRP22
TCACCCTTGACGAGCAGCCAGAACGCTGACTCTATCACCGCCTCGGCCGGAGCGGGCTGCTCACGATCGTCTGAATTCGGCGCTCACGATCGCGCGAAATCGCTGCTCACCATCAGTGAAATATGCACAGTTCCTGCAAATGCTGCTAAACGAAGGCGAACTCGACGGCGTGCGGGTGCTCAGGTGCTCCGCGCGGAAACGGTGCGGCAGATGACGCAGAACGCGACCGGCGACCTGCCGACGCTTCGCGGGCCGGGTCGGGGCTTCACGCTGGGCCTTGGGATCGTGATCGATCCGGCTCCAGCCAAAAGCCGGCCGGCAGCTACCGGTGGGGCGGCATCTATGGCACGCACTTTTGGATCGATCCGAAAAACCGCGTCGCCGGCCTAGTAATGACGCAGACGGCGATTATTGCCTCCGGCCCGATCTCGATCCCATTCGGGAAGCGTTCTATACGATTGATTGAGTTCGACACCCAGCGCGCTTGCGCTCGCCTTTGAGCATGATCCCGATAAGTGGGCATCGGTGTTCCGAAACGATCATGCTGAGCAAAACTATAGAGCGGACCATCAGTCGAAGAAAAGTCACGACCTCTAGGCCTGAATCGGGAATGAGGGGAGCCACTTGCCGATCCGGCGGTTTTTCGCTCGCCGCAAGGCCGGCGGCGACGCCGATGCGGTCTGCCTCGCGCCGATTCTGACTCATCTTGCGCTTGCCCTCGAACCTGGTGACCGGAATGCGCACCCCGACGATGCCGCGCAGTTGCGCGGCGATGAAATCAGCGGGGGCGTCGCTGACAGCCCAAGGGTTCGTACGCGACTTCTCATGACATTCGTCAGCCGTGTGACCACCTCGAGCAGACGTTCGGGCTCCTGGAAGAACTCGACCGGCCCGTACGCGTGGACGGCGATGTAATTCCACGTCGGCACCACCTTCCCAGTTTCTTGCTTGGTGGCATACCATGAGGGCGTCACGTAGGCCTCCGGAGATCACCAGAGCCTCGCCGTTCTGGGCCGCGCGCCACTGCGGATTGCCCTTCGCCAAGTGCCCGTACAGAACTCCGTGCTGTCCTTCGGTCTCCTCGTGGAAGAGCGGCAAGGGTGTCGCAAGCGGCCCGTCCGCGGTGGCCGTGACCAGGTTAGCGAGGCCGGCGGAGCGGATGGTCGCTCGGATGCTTTCGACTTCGTCATCTTTGAAGGCGGCGGGCACATACATGTCGGTTCTCCGTTCTCAGCCCTGAGATAGACCAGCTTGGCACGATTGAAACTACCAGTTATCGCTGATTTTGCTGGTCCCGCTGTAGGGGCATGCGGTATGACAATTGCCACGAACGAAGCTGACCGACCGCTTGAGCCAGAAGCTGACGGCGCGTTCGATCTGGAGTGGTTTCCAGCGCGGACGTAACCCGTCACGAGCCCGATAATGTCCGATCGGGCCGGTGGCCCGGAAGACCTTGATCGAAGAGGGAACGACCGGATAGATGCGGACGCCCTTGACGCGAGCAGCTTTGATCAACGCTGCTTCGCACGTTTGGGCAGGTCGCGAAACCAGACCACCACACCACATGCAAGCCGGCCGCGGCACCGTCGATTAGGGATTTGGTCGCCAAATCTGCGGCGCAAGGCAAACCAGGATTGCCCGCGCTCGCCCTTGCGCTGCCGGCCGCGCTTGACATGCCCATCTCGAAACATCGTAGCGAGCGCTTCCTGCTCGACCGCTGGCGGGTGTCTGTCCATGATCTGCTTGGCCGTGGCGAACAGGGACCGAATTTCAGAGGACATCACCAGATAGCCCATCCTCAACCTCGTGCTGAATGGCGATCCGCAACGCGAGAGCTGTTTAATCGTGCGGGCGGCGGCCATGGCTGCGCTCGACATGGGCGAGGTGGATCGGGCAGACTTGCCCTTCAAAGACCGGCAAACTAGGCGTCTGCCGTGAATGATCAATCGCAATTGCGCGCCGGTGCAGCAGGCGGACACTAGGCGTTCCTCCAGAAGATCGCCGACTCCAGTCCAAATGGCCAGACTCCCCGCCTCAGGCGCTGCGGAAATGCCTGCGAAAGCTTGCGCGGCTCTTCAGCCGGCGCGATCGCTCATCGGGAGACCCCGCACGTCGTGCACAGCATTACTAGAATTGTATGCAGGAATCTCTCAACATCTAGGGAAAACCGGTAGATGCTGCCGCGTTGGCGCCACACCGTATACATATGGTATTCGGCATTGATCCCAAGGGAGGACAGGATCTCATGCCAAAACCCTTTCCCAGGAATGCGTGGTACGCGGCCGCTTGGGACGCGGAGGTCAAACATGAACTGTTGCCGCGCACGATCTGCGGCAAGCACGTCGTGATGTACCGGAAGAGCGATGGCGAGGTTGCAGCCCTTGAGGATGCCTGTTGGCACCGCCTAGTGCCACTATCGAAGGGATGGCTCGAAGACGACACCGTGGTCTGCGGCTATCATGGCCTGAAATACAATGCGCAGGGTCGCTGCACCTTTATGCCCTCGCAGGAGACGATCAATCCGTCGGCCTGCGTGCGTGCCTACCCGGTCGTCGAGCGGCATCGCTTCGTCTGGCTCTGGATGGGCGATCCGGCGCTGACTGATCCCGCCCTTGTGCCGGACATGCACTGGAATAACGATCCAGCTTGGGCTGGCGACGGCAATACCATTCACGTCAAATGCGACTACCAGCTCGTGATCGACAACCTGATGGACCTCACCCACGAGACCTTTGTGCATGGCTCGAGCATCGGCAATGCGGCGATTGCCGAGGCGCCGTTTGATGTCACGCATGGCGAGAAGACGGTCACGGTGACGCGCTGGATGAAAGGGGTGGAGCCGCCGCCATTCTGGGCCAAACAGCTGGGCAAGCCCGGGCCGGTCGACCGCTGGCAGATCATCCGGTTCCAGGCGCCATGCACCGTCAACATCGATGTCGGGGTGGCGCCGGTCGGAACAGGCGCACCGGAAGGCGACCGGTCGCAGGGTGTGAACGGCTATGTGCTCAACACGATTACGCCGGAGACGGAAAAGACCTGCCACTATTTCTCGGCGTTTGTCCGCAATCACCGCCTCAACGAGCAGCGCTTGACCACGGAAATCCGTGAAGGCGTCGCGGGCATCTTTCGTGAGGACGAGATCATCCTGGAGGCGCAGCAGCGCGCCATGGACGAGAACCCGGATCGCGTGTTCTACAACCTCAACATCGATGCCGGCGCGATGTGGGCGCGGCGGCTGATCGACCGCATGCTGGCGAAGGAAAATCCGCCGCGACGGCTAGCCGCGGAGTAGACCATGGCGGAGCGTGACGCCGACCGCTCCGTCTCGGAGACCGTGCGCGCGCAGCTTGCGCTGCGCGACCTGATCTTGTCGGGCGGTTTGCGCCCCGGCGAGCGCATCTCCGAATTGCAGGCGGTCGAAACCACCGGCGTGTCGCGCACGCCAGTGCGCATGGCGCTGGTGCGGCTGGAGGAGGAAGGTTTGCTCGAAGCGATTCCCTCCGGCGGCTTCCGGGTGAAAGCCTTTTCCGAGCGCGACATCCTTGATGCCATCGAGCTGCGCGGCACCCTGGAAGGGCTGGCCGCGCGTTTCGCGGCCGAACGCGGCGTCTCCTCGCGCGATCTCGAACCGCTGAAGGAAAGCCTCAGTGAAATCGACCTGCTGGTGCGCCAGGATCCGATCTCGGTCGAGGCCTTCTCCGCCTACGTCACACTGAACGCGCGCTTCCATGCACTCTTGACCGAATTGTCGCGCAGCCCGCCCTTGCTGCGGCAGCTCGACCGCGCCTGCGCGTTGCCCTTTGCTTCCCCCAGCGGCTTCGTGATGGCGCAGTCGCGGCTGCCTGAGGCCAATCAAATCCTGCTGATCGCGCAGGACCATCATCGGGGGGCGGTCGAAGCCATTGAGAACCGCGAGGGGGCGCGTGCAGAAGCAATCATGCGCGAGCATGCACGCCTCGCCGCGCGCAACCTGCGGCTGGCATTACGCAATCGCACCCATCTGCTGCAGGCACTCGCGTTGGTCAAGTCGCCTGCGGCCAAGTAAGCGGAGACTCCGATGCGCTTCATCGAAACCTGGAGACAGGCAACTGTCGTCGCCACGCGTGACCTCACGCCTAACATTCGTGAATTCCTGCTGCGCCCGGACGGCATTGCGATCGCCTCCTATCCGGTCGGCAGTCACATCGAGGTCGGCGTCAGTATCGACGGTCAGCCGCAGACGCG
This sequence comes from Bradyrhizobium sp. BRP22, assembly GCF_020194175.1. Lineage (GTDB taxonomy): Bacteria > Pseudomonadota > Alphaproteobacteria > Rhizobiales > Xanthobacteraceae > Bradyrhizobium. The sequence continues at coordinate 4,225 of NZ_JADYVX010000044.1, forward strand.
TTGTTATTCGCTTGTCGGCGAAGCCGATCGGTTGGGCTATCGGATTGCCGTTCGCCGCGCAGCCGATTCGCGTGGCGGCTCGCGCTATATGTGGTCGCTGGCGCCAGGCGCGCGGGTCAAAATTACCCAGCCGAGCTCGCTGGTTCAGCTCGACTGGACGAGGCAGCATTATTGCCTCGTCGCGGGCGGCATTGGTGTAACGCCGATCGTCGGTGCTGCACAGGCGCTGGCCCGCCGCGGCGCCGACGTCACGCTGCATTATGCTGTGCACTCGCGCAATGACGCGGCTTATCTTGATGCGCTTAAGGCGCTGCTCGATGATCGCCTTATCGTCTTCGCCGGTGACGAGGGCCGCCGTCTCGACCTGGACGCGCTGTTCGCCTCGCTTCCGGCGGAGACCATGGCGCTGTGCTGCGGTCCAATGCGGATGCTGGAGGCCGCGCGGCATGCATGGTGCGGTGCCGGCCGTGCGCTCGATGACTTCCGTTACGAGACTTTCGGCTCGAGCGGCCTGCTGCCGACCCAAGCGTTTCGGGTGCGGCTCAAGGACGAAGGCACCGAGATCGAGATCCCGCGCGACCGCTCGCTGCTCGAGGTGCTCAACGAGGCCGGCCACGAGGATGAGCGATTGTCGCCGGGGCGAGTGCGGCGTTTGCGCCATCGACGTCGTCGCCTTCGACGGCGAGATCGACCATCGCGACGTTTTTTTCAGCGATCACCAGAAGCGCGAAAACCGAAAGATCTGCGCCTGCGTCTCGCGCGCCCGCGGCACGATCACGGTCGACACGCTGCATCGGGCGGATGCGACATAGCTCACTCGCCTGGGCCGCCTACGCTATGCCGCGTGAGTTTTCTTCGGATCGAGCAGGCCGCAACCTGGGCGGCTGGCACCGGCCGCCCGATCAGGTAGCGTGGACTTCGCCGCATGGTCTGGCGCAGTATTCGACCTGGTTGGTTGTCTCGATACCCTCGCCACGAGGCTGATGCTGCAGGTCCTGCGGCCAGACCAGAGGTTTTGATTGATTGGTTCGGGATTGCAATGACGGGTAGCTACTCGGGAGAGACCAGCACTTCGATATTGCGGACCAAGCCGGGCTGCCGCCTGATGAGGCCTGCGCGTTAGAGGATCAATGCCATCTGGTGAACGGAAGGCGGGGATACCCCGAAGTGCAGCTGCATCTCCCACTCGGCAGATGGCCGGCGATGCACGCGGGTGTAGGCGTCGATGAAGACCAGATGCTGGCCCTGCTTGGGCGTGAAGGCTCTTGCAGATTGGCCATCCGATTCAGCTGTTCGTCCGTGCCTCCAAAAGCGGAGGGACGGATGCATGTATGCCATCGGTCGAACTCGGCAAAGACCGAGGGTGACGAGGCGGAAATCCGGATCGTCGGCGGCCGGACCGTTCTCGAACGGCTGGTCATGGGCGGAGGCGCAGTTCCGGCCGGGAGTGCCGAGTTTTCTTCGAAAGTGGCGCGCCCGGGGAGATGAAACTGGGAGCGGCTATGTCAACCCGGAGCTCTATAATTTCTGCATCGGCCTCCGCGCTCTTCAAATGCGCACGGATGCCGGTGATGCTTCAGTTTGAACTTTCCGCTGAATCTCCGCTATCGCTGAAGCCGTCGAACGCATCCTGGACGACCCGTTCGATGCGCTCGACCTCGTCATCTGTCAGAGCTTCGAACTCTCGCTGCCTTCTCTTCTTTGACAGGGTCCCGTTGTTCTGCCGAATGAAAAGCAAGAGGTCGTCGGCCAGTCTGTATGGCATTTCGACCGTCTCCATGATTTTCCGCCGCGCCTCATCATGGCGGCGTAGATAATCTAACTCGTGAGGTAGGTCGTACTCGACGGTTCTTTGGACGCACGCGTATAGAAACTCGGCCTCTGCCGTGCAGTCGTAATACCGATAAAGTTCCGCCGTATGCTTCATATCATATTTGATGACAGGATGTCGGAAATGCCTTTCATGCAGGTTGTCGAAAATCAATTCATGTCGCTGATTTTCGCGCGTATGTCGAAAAATGGTCAAAATATCCGCCTTTGCGAAAATTCACGCCAGCTCGTCGAAAAGCAATCTATCTGTCGATTTCCTCTCCAAATCGGCTCTCCATCGCGCCTCGCCCTGAGGGGCTACCCCAAACGTTGTTCGCAAGTGGCGCGCCCGGCAGGATGAAACTGGGAACTGCTATGTCATTGTAGCTCAAGTTAAATCCTAACCGCACATTTATGGGAGGCTGGCTGCAAGCTCCTCGAAGGTCATGAAGCGCACGCCATAGGTCGCGGTCAGCCAGCCGCGACACAGAGTTCGTGGCATTGCTGTTGCCGACATCTGCCGAGCAGAACGCGTCGAGACCATAGGCGACATGAGCGGCGACGCTATCGCCGTCGGCCCATTCGCCAAAGGCTCGCTCGACCGCACGCTTCTCGTGAATATCCGCCGCCTTGTCGAGTGCGCGAAACCAGGCGCTCTCAGGGTCACGCGCAGCCATCTTTTCTCCGAGCGCCTTGACCTGTGCATACCCCATGCCGCGGGCTGCAATCGCCCCGGCAACTTTATGAGCCTTATCGATCCACTTCCGCAGCTCATCGCCTTTGCCCCGGCCAAGATAGTATTCTCCAGTCGGGTCATTCACACGGAATGCTCCGATCCGGGGCACATCTTCCAACACCCTGACGCCCAGCGCTTTCGCCGCTTGCATGCGGGCAACGACTTCGGGATGCAGCTTCTTGCGTCCCGGCTGCTCCACACGGAGCTCCATACCAATCGTCTCCACATCTTCGCTGCCAACCTTCTGGCGGATTTCCTCCGGCAGGTTCGCATTTTTGGTGATGCGGGTGGTCTCAGGCTGCATCACAGTCTGGGTGCCGGCGAACACGTCGGCGCGGTCCTGCCGCATGATCCCTTCGATGGTGAGCATCGTCACAGAGTAAAAGCCTTCCAGCTGGCCGCTTGCGAGGGCATCGTGGACCTTCTTCATCAATGGCTGACGAGGGTCTTTCGGGAATCGTTCAGGCCAGCAAGCAAGGTCCAGGACATTGGTATCAAAAGTCACACGAAGCGGCATGTTGCCTCCGGGGGTCTAATGAACCGCTTGGGCGGCTGAGCCGGCAGGCCACTGTAGAAAACATTTACGGAGATGCTGCGAGATTTCTATCCGGCGCAGAATGCGACCAAGATTCACGACCCTTTTTCGCGTAAAAACCATCAGCACTCTTTTCGTCATATCGTATGCGGCTATCCGGCGCTGTATCGTGAAGCCGAATCCGGAGAGCGCTGCGATCATCCCCATCGGTCGGCATCGGTACATTCTGACCTTCCAGAAAGCGAGCTTGATCCTGCGTGCTGAGTTCCGCCCAGAAACCGTCCGTCGCTATGACGAGCTCTTTCTCGATATTCAACTCCATTGCATCAGGAGGCATGAATTCCCTGGCCCGAAAACTTCGGGTCAGTCGATGCCGTGTCGTTAGGCCGGCGAGGGTCGCAACAGGTACAGGACCGGTGGCGTTGGCGAGTGTATGGGGCTGGTTTAACCACTCAATCGTTCCGTCCCGTCGTCCCAGCAGACAGTCACCGGCATGCAAGACGAGGAGCGTGTTCCGACTACTTATATGCACCATCATGTAACTGGCCGAAGCGCGCGGATGCTGTCAGGACAATGTGCCGTGAATCTGTTTCAGCCGCGTCCAGACTCTCCGTGGTTATCGCCTCGTCAGAAGCGACGTACCAATCAATCATGCCGCACATGATCTCGTGGGCAAGCATGCCGCTGTCAGGAGCGGTCGTCGAGCCGTCGAGAACGATGCATAGCGTTTCATCGGACCGGATTCCAATGCCCCCGCAATCGCGATTATCCGTGGTGCGCTTTCCGGTCTGGCTATGCCAACTGACATTGATCTCCATTTTAACCACCGCCGGCGCTCAGGGCGATAAAACGCTTCTTGACAATGTCAACACGCCCCTCCGGTCCCCGAATATTGCCTTCGAGAAAATAATCAAATTCGGGATTGCCGAGCAAAGCCGCAAACTGTTCTGCGATAAACTGCCGGATGTCTTCGTCCGCCTCCAGGACTTCCGCAACGATTTCCGGCCGGCCATCGATGATCAGGAGGATGTCCTCCAGATCGCGGCTCGTGAAGAGATCGCCTTGGCCGCGACCGAGGTAGGCCTCCAGCTTAGTGGCGATGAACAATTCCGGCGTCAGACATCGTATGTCGAGTGTGTCGGTCAGCGGACAGGTGACCGCAGTTGCAATCCCTTTCGCATACCAACGATTACTGAAGCCGAGAATGTCGGCGTCATCGGGCATAAAATCGACCTTGAGATCGCCGAGCCGCATTCGGCAGATAACCGTATCGTCCTGCGATTCCGCAAAGCCTTTCTCACGAAGCTGCACCTGCAGCTCCGCCCAATCCGAATACCCGACAAGATCAACAATGAGATCCACGTCGTCCGTTGCCCGCCGCCTTCAAGGGTAACTTCATCGGTGATGAAAAGGGCGGTCGTGCGCCTCCCACGAACACCAGCCGCTGGCGAAGGTCGCTTCCAAGCGCCTCCGCAACGGTCTGCAGCATTTGGAGCAGCTGGCCTTTGACCGTCATTTCTCCAGCAGCCTTTCGGAGAGTCTTTCGCCGGCAAGCCCGACTTCTCTTTGGTTTCCAAGCCGGATCGCATCCACCAGAGCGAGGTATTCATATAGCCGCTCATCTTTCTGCACGGCCTCAGGGACACTTTTGAATAAGGGCTGCACGGATTGCCCCATGTCATGTCCTTCGGCAGACGGCCAGACGTAAATATACTCCCCGCCGCTGACCAGCCGGCCTTTGAGCATCGGCGCGGCGAAGGCGGTAGGAATACCACGCGTCATGGCACCGGGCTTTGCAGGAAAGACAAACTTCAGGCCATGAATGATGAAGCTATGAAGATTGCGGCGATTGGGCTTTGGCCGAACCGGAGTCGAGGTCTTTGATGGCCAACCCCGTTGAAAGGCTGCGCTTGATCGAGGCGTTGATCTCGGTCTTGCTGATTCCCAGCAGCGTTTCGAGGCTACGCACAGAGTACGGTGCCTCACCCTTGAAGCTCCATTGGAACTCCCCGGACCCCTTTTCCTCCTGGCTTACGAGCTTCAGCAGAACGACGATATCCTGACTTTTAATCCCGTTCATGCAAGCCTGTCCGCGGTGCTAGGACCAAGGACACGGCATCACAATCCGATAGCTCATGTCAACGAAAAGATACATCGGTCCGATTATGGCAAGACCAGAGCTCTTATCGAGTATGCGTTCAAAACCAAGCAGTTAAGCGCCAAGCTGGCGAGCCATAGAGCCCGTGGAACCGCAAGATCGCGTCGGCTCAGCCTCCGCCGCCGGCAGCGTTAGCATGTCCGAAGACCAACAGCGCGATCTCAAGCGGGAAATGCGGCCGCCTGGCCGGTCACTCCCTTGCCAGGACCGGCCGATGAAGCATGCATGAAAATCCGCTCCAAGAGCGGATTTTCATGCATGCTTTTCGAGTCCCCTCTACTGGCGCGACCCGGCGTCAATCTGGCAAGCCATCCCCCAGCTGTGAACCGGCCACAAGCCGTCAGTCTCGTCCTCGACCGTGAAGTGAAAGTCCTTCAGGCGATGCGCCTCCCGCAGCCTCAGCATGTCTGAAAACTGACAGCGCGTGACCTCAAGCGAGAGGTGCAACGATGGAAGATGCTGGGCCTTGATGAGATGCCCCGCGTCCGGGAATTCCGTCTTCATCGGCCCTCTCCATCAAATCCTGACGCGCGCGACATACAAGGGGCTGCACAAGTTCAATCGCAAGGTTTGGAAGACCAAGGAAGCGAAGCCTGAAGCCGACCAGGTCGCGGTCGCCGTCGATCCCATTTCCGTGCAGGCGATGCTCAAAGCGAAGAACCCGTAGGCCATGCCTCCGCGCGTTGTGACCGGCCCGATCTTGCTCACAGGTATTGCCACCTGCGCGAGCTGTTCTGGCGGCATGACGCTGCGGACCGGGAAATCGGGGAGGTATCGCTATTACACCTGCGCCACCTGCGCCCAGCAGAGAAAAGCCGCATGCAAGGGCCGCAGCGTTCCCATGGACAAGCTCGACAGCCTTGTGACCGAGCGCCTCGCGGATCAACTGCTCACGCCTGAACGGGTTGCGGAGTTGCTGTCGGGCCTGATGGAACGGCGGGCCGCGAGGGACGAAGACTATTCGTCCCGGCTTACGGCCCTGCGCGCGAAGCTCTCGGACGCGGAAGGACGGCTCGGGCGGCTCTATTCCGCCATCGAGAGCGGGATCGCGGACCCTTCGGATCCCACGCTCAAGGATCGCGTCGCCGCCGTCAAAACCGAGCGCGACATCGCGCAGGTCGCGTTCGACCGCGCGGTAGCGGAGATGCGCCCTGAGACCCGGATCACCGAGGAGAGGATCGCGGCCTTCACGGAAGCGATGCGGACAAGCATCATGACCGGCGAGACGCCCTTTAGGCGGGCTTATATCCGGTCGGTGGTCGATCAGGTCGAAGTGGACGACACGGAAATCCGGATCGTCGGCCGCAGGACCGTTCTGGAACGGCTGGTCATGGGTGGCGGAGCGGCTCCGGCTGGAGTGCCCAGTTTTGTTCGGAAGTGGCGCACGCCGACACGATTCGAACGTGTGACCTCCGCCTGCGGACGGCCGCAAAACGCGAGTCCGCCGATCGTGCACCGGTCGCAATTAATTGTGGTCTTACGACAGCGCCCGCGACTGCCAAGAAAGGGTGGGGCGGCGATCTGGTACTTTGCGCGATTCTTGCAGAGCTGATCGCAGGATGATCAATTGAAGGTTGTCTTATCATGAACGAGCAGCGGACGCAGCCCAATACCGCCTATGCGATCTGCGGCTTCAACGATATTCCAAGCCAGCGCGCCATGGGGTTCCACCTTATGATCGTCGACGAAGACGGCAGCCAGAGGCCTTGGCCCATTGTCGTGGTGCGCTGGGGCAAGCGGGTGTTTGCATATCTCAACAAATGCCCGCACAATGGCGTCCATCTGGACTGGGAACGCAACCAGTTTTTCGATCCACGCGGCATCCGGCTGATGTGTGGTAAGCACGGCTCTAGCTTCGAGCTCGGCACCGGCCGCTGCGTCGACGGCCCGTGCAAGGGCAGCAGTCTCACGCCGGTCGCGTTGAGGGTGCTGGACGGCGATATCTGCGTGACCGGCGTGCGGCTTGTCGAGGAGGAGAATTCCTCTAGCGAAAGCTGAAGCTGGCTCTCAGACCGGCCGGTTCTCGTTGCGGTTTTTCACGGGCTCCATCCTCTTCAGCCCGTCTTCGTAAGAGATCTCGTCATAGGACGCATCGATATTCTTGGCCGCGTCGAGCAGGTAGTCGAGCTTGCCGGGCGCATCGAGCTTCTTCATGTCATTCTTGTCGACCCCGACCAGGTCCATCATCTCCTTCCAAACGGTGGATTCATCGCATGGCAGCACGTTGAAGGTGATATCACCGAGCTTGACTCGGTATTTCGCCAACAGGTCGATGTTGTTGCAAAACATGAAGTAGCTGCCATCAGGGCTTAGCGCGCCCTCAAGGACGTTTGCGACATCGGCAAGATAAGCGAAGCAGTGCAAATAGCCGGCTAGGGCCGGAATGGTACTTTCGCCTTCCTGCACGAACGTCAGTACCTGTTCGATCGAATAATGGGGCGGCCGCTTCTCGTCCGCGACCTGGGTCTGGAATTGCAGCGCAATATCGCCGCGAAACCCGAACCGGCCCGGTTTGGTGGTGCCTCCCTTGAATATGGCATTGAGCAGGCGGCCGTCCTTCTCCAAGCGGCCGAGCGCAGTGTTCTCGATTGCAGTCATGAAAAATCATCCCTCGATCCAAGACAATGGCCGGACACCCGGCGGGAGATGCGATGCAAATTGTTTGCCGCCGCGGGCGGAACGCTTCACTGGTGGAATCCAAAAAAACACCCAGTCGCGCAGCGCCCGCTCATCAGCCATGTCAGGAACCCGACACGCGTTGCAAAGCCAGCAGGCCGATTTGAAAAAAGTCGAGCGTTATCAAATTCTGGAGCGCTGGCATGCGACTTGCCAATTCGCAGGCAACCGATGCGGGCAGATGAACGGTGAGCTATGATCAATCTGACGGATAGTGCAGTGAACGCACTCAAGAGTGCGATCTCGGCTTCGGCGCAGCCGACGAGCGGCCTGCGCATCATGGTCGAGGCCGGCGGCTGCGACGGATTCAAATACAAGATGGGCCTCGCCCACGAGGCAAAGCCCGACGACACCGTGATCGAGCGCGACGGCATCAAGATGTTCGTCGACAACAAGAGCCATGAGCACCTCGCCGGCACGACGATTGATTTCGTCGTGGCGCTGGAGGGCTCGGGTTTCACCTTCGACAACCCGAATGCGAGCTCAAGCTGCTCCTGCGGCAAATCCTTTGGCAGATGAAAAGAGAAATTGAAGCATGCTGATCGAACCGGAACAGCTGAAGCAAACATCGGTGGTTGAGACCGATCGCGAGCAAGTCATTCGTGCCGTGATCGAGGAGATTCGGCCCAATCTGCAACGTGACGGGGGAGACTGTCAGCTAGTTGGGATCGACGGCAGCAAGATCACGGTCAAGCTGACCGGTGCCTGCGTGTTCTGCAAGTTTTCAAGCGCAACGGTAGAAGGCATTCAGGCACGGCTGGTCCAAAGGCTCGGCGAATTCGTTCGCCTGGCCCCGGTCGCCGGCGCCGCCAATCCGCGCCATTGAGCGAGACGTTTGTGCCGATCTATCTCGACAACAATGCGACCACGCGGACGAATCCGTGTGTCTTGCAAGCCATGTTGCCGTTCTTAACGGAGCGGTTCGGTAATGCCTCGTCCAGCCACGCCTTCGGCAGTGAGGTCGCGGGCGCGATGGCCAAGGCGCGCCGCAGCCTGCAGAGTTTGCTGGGAGCCGCCCACGATCATGAGATCATCTTCACTTCCGGCGGCACCGAGTCCAACAACGCCGCCATCCTTTCTGCGCTCGCGACCCAGCAAGGGCGCGACGAGATCGTCACCACCTCCGTCGAGCATTCCGCGATCCTCACGCTGGTCGAGCAATTGGCGATAACGGGCATCAAGACGCATGTGATCCGGGTGGATTCGCGCGGCCGCCTCGACCTCGAGGCGTTTCGCTGGGCGCTTGGACCGCGTACGGCGATTGCGTCCGTTATGTGGGCCAACAACGAGACCGGCACGATTTTCCCGGTGGAGTTTCTGGCCACCTTGGCGCGTGCGGCAGGTGCGCTGTTTCACAGCGATGCGGTGCAGGCCATAGGCAGGGTGCCCATCGACCTGAGGGACAGTGCTATCGACATGCTCTCGCTGTCAGCGCACAAGCTGCACGGCCCCAAGGGCATCGGTGCGCTCTATTTACGACAAGGCACGAAATTCAGGCCGCTGATCTGGGGTGGAGCACAGGAGCGACGGCGCCGCGGTGGAACCGAGAACATACCCGGCATCATCGGTGTTGGAAAAGCTGCAGAGCTCGCGGCGCAGGGGCTCGAGGCGGAGCGTGTTCGCATTGCCGCCTTGCGCGATCGCCTGGAGCAAGCGATTTTGCACACCGGCCACTGCATCGCGCTCGGTGATGTCAGCAATCGCCTGCCGAACACAACCAACATCGCCTTCGAAGATCTCGAAGGCGAAGCAATCGTTCACCACCTCAATCGAGCGGGCATTGCCGCTTCGCTCGGATCAGCTTGCAGCTCCGGGTCAATGGAGCCGTCGCATGTGCTGCGCGCCATGAACGTGCCGGCAAGGAGCCTCCGCGGTGCGGTGCGCTTTTCCCTCTCGCGTGAAACCACCGCCGACGAAGTCGATCAGGTCGTCCGCGTATTGTCGGGCATCGTGGCTAACCTGCGTGCCACGTCACAAGAGCCTCCCAATCTGGCCAGCGCTTCGCCCCTATGCACGAGTTGATCTCATGAAAGTTATGATCCGCCGCTCTCCGGAGGGCCTGTCGATTTATGTGCCGAAAAAAGATCTCGAGGAACCGATCGTGGAATCGGAGCGCGAGACGCTGTGGGGTGGCTGGATCAGAATAGGCAATGGCTGGGTGCTAGATCTGCCCGAAATGGCAAGCGATACGCCACTGCCGATCACGATCAATGCAAGGAAGCGTGGCGAGGACGGCGAGGGCCGATGAAGGCGACGGCGCAAATCGACTTCGTCAATGCGGCCGACGCGGAGGCGATTCTCACTGACATAGCGAGGCGGCTGCGTTCCGCCAGCATCGTTCCCTATCTCGGACCTGGCCTCGCTGATGTATCCAAACTGGATGCGCCGATGACGCCCGACGCCTTGGCTGCTTTCTTCGCCAGCAAGGTCGCGCTGCCGCGCCGGGCCAAAGGCAACATCTGGGCGTCTGCGCAGCACATCGAGAACAACAAGCATCGCTCTACCGTGACGGCATTGATGGCGCTGGCCTTTGCTGCGCCGGTCGCGCCGACGCTGCTGCATCATCATCTTGCCGCGCTGGCCCCGCCTCTCATCGTCGACACCTGGTACGGTGCGATGCGGGCGGCGCTTGGAAGGCGCAAGGGATGGGGTGAGGTCCAGGGTATCAGCCGCGCCGGGATCGGCGAGGACCGGTGGTATCGCTTTTATGATGCTGCGGGCCAAGAAGTCGATCGTGCTGCGGCGCAGAGCTGGAGCACAATCCTCTACAAGCCGCACGGCGGCGTGCTGCCCGCAAGGAACTTCCTGATCTCTGACGCCGACTATGTCGAGGTACTGACCGAGATCGACAGTCAGACGCCGATCCCCGACGTGGTGAAAGAGCGGCGCACCGGCCGCAGCTTTCTCTTCATCGGCTGCCGCTTCAACGATCAGTTGCTGCGAAGCTATGCGCGGCAGCTCACCAGACGCTCGGCCGGTGCTCATTACGCTATCGTGGAGGCGGACGTGCTGTCCAGGAATGAGCTGCGCTTTCTGGTCGAGCAGGGACTGACGCCGCTTGCGATCTCGCTCCCGCGCGCGATTGAGATCCTGCTGGCCAGCTGACACATCCTGTATATGGGTCTCGATTTGCTCGCGTGCCGCCGCACGCGAGTTGGCTTGCGTTCGCGGCACGGAATGAGTGCGTTCATCTCTATGTCAGGATCGAGACGCCTGTCACAGTTCTAACATTGGTAATGTCGTGCAGAAGGCGGCGCTTCCACCGCAAAGGGGCCGGTAAGCGGATCACCTTTTGACTTAAATCAACATTGCTCGCAAATCTGGCCATGGCACGCGAGTTGCAAATCGTCTTTTCAGTTTGCGCCTCGCAGGGAGAATGGAAGGATGGACGTATCAACGCTGGACGAAGCAAGCTCGGCAGAGAGCGCAGTCGACATTGGCAAGGTCATGCCGATCGCCGCGCGCAACGGCTGCGGGAGGTCCGGCGGCGGGGGCAAGGCAAGCTGCGGCTCGCAGGCCGGCCAGGGTGATCTGCCGACCGAGATCTGGGAGAAGGTCAAGAACCATCCCTGCTACAGCGAAGCAGCGCATCATCACTACGCCCGCATGCACGTTGCAGTCGCGCCTGCCTGCAACATCCAGTGCAATTACTGCAATCGCAAATATGATTGCGCCAATGAATCGCGGCCCGGCGTGGTGAGCGAAAAACTAACGCCGGAGCAGGCGGCGAAAAAAGTGCTGGCGGTCGCCTCCACCATCCCACAGATGACTGTACTCGGCATCGCGGGGCCCGGCGATCCCCTGGCCAATCCGAAAAGGACCTTCAAGACCTTCGAGCTGGTGGCCAGGTCGGCTCCCGATATCAAGCTGTGCATGTCGACCAACGGCCTGCTGCTACCCGACCATATTGACACGATCGCCAACTTCAAGATTGACCATGTCACCATCACCATCAACATGGTCGACCCCGAAATCGGCGCCAAAATCTATCCGTGGATTTTCTACAACCACAAGCGTTACACCGGCGTAGAAGCCGCAAAGATCCTCAACGATCGCCAGCTGCAAGGGCTTGAGATGCTCACCGAGCGGGGCATCCTCTGCAAGATCAATTCGGTGATGATCCCAGGCATAAACGACCAGCATCTGGTCAAGGTCAACAAGGCGGTCAAATCTCGCGGCGCGTTCCTGCACAACATAATGCCGCTGATCTCCGCGCCCGAGCACGGCACGGTGTTCGGTCTGAGCGGGCAGCGGGAGCCAACTGCGCAGGAATTGAAGGCACTGCAGGATGCCTGCGCGGGTGAGATGAACCTGATGCGGCACTGCCGGCAGTGCCGAGCCGACGCTATCGGCTTGCTCGGCGAGGACCGCAGCGCGGAGTTCACTACCGAGAAGGTTATGGCCATGGACGTCGAATATGACCTGCAGATGCGCAAGGCCTATCAGGCCAAAGTCGAGGAGGAGCGCCTTGCAAGGCTTGCTGGCAAGCAGGAGGAGCTGGTCGAGCTTGCAACGAATATGAGCGACATCAATCTCATGGTTGCCGTGGCGACGAAGGGCGCGGGCGTGATCAACGAGCATTTCGGTCACGCCAAAGAGTTCCAGGTGTACGAACTCTCCACGACGGGTGCCAAGTTCGTCGGCCATCGCCGTGTCGATCACTATTGTCAGGGCGGTTATGGCGAGGAGGAACGCCTTGCCACTATCATCCGCGCCATCAAGGACTGCCATGCGGTATTCGTGGCTAAGATCGGCGGCTGTCCGAAAAGCAATTTGTTGAAGGCCGGGATCGAGCCAGTGGACCGATACGCTCATGAGTTCATCGAAAAATCAGCGATCGCCTGGTTCAAGTCCTATCTGGAGAAGGTGCAAAGCGGGGAAATCCAGCATACCGAGCGGGGTGAGGCGGCGATCCGCCAAGCCGCACTGATTTCGGCCGCCTAAGGGGAAGGTCAATGCCATTCAAGATCATCGCCTCGCAATGCACGAGCTGCTCAGCTTGCGAGCTCGAATGTCCCAACGTCGCAATCTCGGAGAAAGGCGGTACTTTCGTCATCGATCCCAAGAAATGCACCGAGTGCGTCGGCCATTTTGACGAGCCGCAATGCGTCGCGGTGTGCCCGGTCGATAACACCTGCGTCGTGGACACCTCCTTGCCGCGCTACCAGGCGCGCGCGTAAATAGGGGCCGATTCCATGATCTTTACACCGGTGCCCAGCGCTGAAAACCTCACGATTTTCATGCTGCGCACCGCTAGCGCAGCTTCCGCCTCGCCGCCACCGCCGGTGGTTGCTCGGATTTGTCCGGTAAGACAGGTGTTGCGCCGGCACCTCGGCCCGGTCAGCAAGGCCTCGAGCGGAACCGGTAATATTGCCTCAATTCGGGGGGCCGCTAATGCTCGGCGGTGTCACGATCGATTGACAGGCACTGCCGCGCCGGCCGGACCGATCTTCCAAGAAGCAGGTGTGCTACTCCAGCGCAAGGGCTGCCCATTCGAACAGGAAAGCTGCCAATGAACCTCGCTGGGGCAGGCAATCCGCTGTCCAGGAGCGATGGGGCGCTGATCGCGCACATGCTACTCCGGGAAGCCCTGCCGCGCGAAGCTGAAGATCATCTGAGGCAGGCCGGGCTCCTCTATCACGTGGATGCGGTCGCGGAAAAGCACCTGCACGAAGCGCAGGCGTTAGCGCCGGGCCACGCCGCCGTCCTAATCGGACTTTACCGCTTCTATTTCTACAAAGGTCGCCTGGCTGAGGCATTGGAGGTGGCAAAGCTCTGTATTTCCAAGGCGGCGCACGAAAACGGTCTCGTTGACGATTGGCGGCGGGTCAGCGCGGGCGAGGCTGCTTTCGATTGCTACGAGAACATCCTGCCGCGCTTCTATTTGTTTTCGCTAAAAGCCTACGCGTACCTGCAGATGCGGCTCGGCAATTTGGATGAAGGTCGCGCAGCTGCCAGCAAGCTCGTGGAGCTCGACCCGACCGACAAGATCGGCGCCAGGGTGCTCCTGGACGTGCTGCAGCGAATGGAGCTGGACGATGACGATTGACATCGATAAGGCCCGCGACTGGCTTCGTGACGAGGTCGACTGCGAGACCTGCGCTCATATCGGGCTCAGGGCCAGCGGCGATTGCCGCTTGCTGCACGCCTGCGTCCACGACCGCTATGCTCGCCGGATCGACCGTTTCTTCAACTGGAATCCGGCGCTGGCCGACGCCTACATTACCCATCCGCATTTCGAGGTGCGCGCGATCGCAGCCAACCACGCGAGCGTGTTTCTGCTGCCGATGCTCCTGGACGATGCTGAGGAAACCGTGCGCTGGAACGCCGCGCGGCGCCTGCCCAAACGCTTTGTGCTGCGGCTGCGCAACGATCCGCATCGGGAGGTGAGGATGCGGGTTGCGACCTTGCTGGATGGCGAGGAGCTGGCGCCGATGATCTCGGACCAGGACTGTTATGTCCGCCTGGTGCTGGCGAGCCGGATCGCGCCGGCGCTGCTTGGGCTTCTTATGAGCGATGACGAACCCGAGGTCCGCCGCGTGGTTGCGATCCGCGTTCCCAATGAGTGGCTGCTTGGCATGGTCAATGATCCCAATGGCGCCGTGCGGCTCGAGGTCGCACGGCGCCTGTGTGCAGATTCCCTCAGCATGCTGCGCCGCGATCCGGATTGGCGTGTCCGCTATGAGGTGGCAAGCCGCGTCACGGCGGCCGGGCTCGCGGAATTGACCAAAGACGAGGACCAGATGGTGCAGGAAGTCCCCCCGTGTGCGTGGCCACCCGGCCCGAACGACCGAGAGACAGTATGGCATGAGCAACATCATTCGCGACAGCGAGGTGGTCGAGTTGACTGGGCCGCCTTTCTTCAGCTTCGGCGAAAAGGTGCGAGCCAGCCGTACCATCCGCAATGACGGAACATATGCCGGCAAGGAGATCGGCGAGATCCTCGTCAAAAAGGGGGAGGTGGGTTACGTCGCCTCAATCGGCACTTTCCTGCAGCAGTTCTACATCTATGGGGTTCAATTTCTTGAAAGCGGCAACTGCGTCGGCATGAAGCGCAAGGAGCTCGAGCCGGAGGTGGAGCGCGACGAGCTCGTGGACCTGCCGTTGCCTGAAGAGGGCGGCCCCTGATCGCGCGCAGGCTGCCGAAATACCAATGGGGTCAACGCGTCAAGGCAGCGGTCGACATCATCAATGACGGCTCGTTTCCCGATGCACCGGCCGATGGACTCCTGATCGGCGCCGGAGGATCGGCGAGATCGTGCAGATCGCCAGGCATTCGGAAGGCAACGTGCCAATCTATCTCGTCGGGTTCGCCGAGAGGATGGTCGTCGGTTGTCTTGAAGAAGAAATCACAGTGCTATGAGGGGCCTTTGGCGATGAATGCCGCGGTGATCAGAAAGGTAGCGACCAGGATGATCCCTCACCCAAACGAGCTCGATTGCAAGCGGATCGAGCGCGCATTGAGCGCGCGCAAGCGCTATCGCTATGTCTCGCCGAAAGTGAAGGCGGTGAGGGGTGGCTATCTGATCGAAAGTCCCTGCTGCTCTCGCAATATCGATGCCGACGGCGGCCTTATCGATGTCGCGCTGATCCACTACGACACGGTGTGCGGCATGTGGAAGCTGTTTCACAAGAACCACGCAAACGGAAGCTGGGAGTTTTATAGTATTTACCACCGGCTGATCTCAGCGATCGAGGACTTGAACACCGATTCCGAGCGGCTGTTCTGGCTATGAAGTTTATTTAGGATCCGATTATATGGGAGACGCGATGGCGCTCGGCACAGACGAACTGATCGAAATCGAACGGGTGCTCGCGGCGGCGCAGGCTAATGCAAATCCGGTTCGCGACTTGCGGCGTCGCTTTCCGCATCTTGCGGTGACACGCTGTGATGCCTCTGGCGTGACCGAGCGACCATTCCGGAGTCTTCCGAATTTTGATCTGCATCTGATCGATGGCTGCGATCGCTGCCTCGAGATCACGCCCGATCCGGCGCGGGCAATTGGTATCCTGCTGGCAGCCAGGAGGATTGGGCGGTGATCGGCGTTGGACCGGTAGGGCATCGCGACGATGGCGCGGACGCGGTCGAGCCCGGTTTACGCTTCATTCCGCTCTCAGACCCCGATATCACCTCCGCCGAGCTTTCAGCCGTGGAAGCGCTGCTGTGTTCGCCGCGAGTCTCCAATGGGACCATCACTGAATCCTTCGAGAAAGCTTTTGCCGCCTACCTTGGGCGCAAATATGCCGTTGCCGTGCCCAGCGGCACGATCGGGCTTCTGCTTGCGCTCAAAGCGCTCGGCATCGGAGCGGGGCAGGAGGTGATTGCCTCACCTTATTCGTTTCGCGAGGTAGTGCATGCTATCAGTCTTGTGGGCGCGAGGGCCGTATTCGCCGACGTCGACTATTGGTCGGGAGCCTTGGCTCCGGCGAAGGTCGAAGAGCGTGTCACGGCCAATACGCGGGCGATCATTGGTGGCAACCCCAATGGCCATCCGGCGCCTTGGTCGGACTTGCGCGCGATTGCGCAACGCCATCAATTGCCGCTCCTGGAGGATTCAACCGAAGCGATCGGATCGCGATACAAGGGCGAACTCGTCGGCCGCTTTGGCGATATCGCCGTGTTCGACTTCGCCCAGCCACTGGCCCTGACCTGCGGCGAAGGCGGCATGGTGGTGACCGACGACATCGACATGGCCGTCGGCTTGCGTCGCCATCGCGCCCATCGCTTAGATGAGCGCTCCTCAGTTGACGTGAGCAGCGCAGCGCCCCACCAAGCCAGCATAAGCGATCTCACAGCCGCGCTGGGTCTTGCGCAGCTGAAGCGCCTCGAGGAAATCCTGGAGCGGCGCCGGCTCGCCGAGCAGCTCTACAACGCGCATATGCAATCCTTCGAGGGTGTCAAGCCTCCCTATGTCGGTCCCGATGTGACCGAAGTGAACTGGCTTCTCTATCTTGTCCATCTCGGAACGCGTTTCACGCGATCCAGCCGCGACGCCATTGTCGATGACCTCCGCACCGAGCACGTCGAGGCCGCAGCCTATTGCTATCCTTTGCATTTGCAGCGGCATTATTTCGAACTCGGGTATCGTCATGGCGACTTCCGGGTTACCGAAAAGATCGCCGATCGCGCCCTGGCACTGCCGTTTCACAGCCACCTCACCGACGAGCAGATCGAGTTCATCGTGGAGACGATGAAGGACGCGTCCATCAACATCGGCGCTGGCGCAGCAATTTATTAGCAATGATGAATTACCAATGCGAGGCGAAAGGCAGGCTTGAATGTCGACAGGCGCAGTCTCACCGTGGGACAAGATAATTGATGCCATTCAGGCCACATCACTCTTGGCGGTGCTGCAGAAACCGGAGATCGCATTTCCGGACAAACGCAGGAGCAGACCACACGCGGATGCTCCGGCCTACTTGTCTGGCCAAGGCCGCTTTGAAGGCACTGTGGGAAGACATGAGAAGCTCAATGCAACTTGATGTTCTCACTCAGCGGGCCGTCAATGCCTACCAGGGTGGAATTGACGTCCTTGGGTTGACCGGTATCGCCGTCGATGTCTTTCGCGCAAGAAAACACGACGCACGAGCAAGGGGAGCAGCGCGACATGGGCAGGCAAGAGATTGAGGTGTTCGCCGTCTGCCCCGCCGAGGCAATTGAGCGGGACAGCGCGAGGGGCTTTAGCCTGTCGCGGATCGACGAGAGCGGTGAGAGTCGGCCGTTTCCGATTGTTGTGGTTCGGACCGTTGGCAATGATTATCACGGCTATGTCAACCGCTGCCCACATGACGGCGTCTGGCTCAACATCCGTGCGGGCGAATTTTTCTCGCCCGACCGTGCCTTTCTCAGGTGCGGCCGGCACGGAGCGATCTTCGAGATCGACAGCGGGCTTTGCATCGGTGGCCCCTGTAACGGTAGAGCGCTTGAGCCGGTTGCGCTCGCCGTGATCGGGGGCGAGGTCTGCCTGTGTGGCGTGAAGCTGGTGGAGGACACCGGGTTTCCTGGTCCGTTCGAGGATGGCGACGAAACCATGGACATCATGATCCATCCAGAGTAACGGGCTTGATCTCATGACCCGTGGACTTAGGGAGTCTTTTCGGAGAAAAGTGGCTTTGCGAGGATCAAACGCCCGGTCGCCAACTCTCATCGCGCATGGACGCAGTACCCTGAAATGGAGATCATTCGCGCCCTGCGTCCGACCGATCTCCACGGCCTAGGGAGGTGTTCCAGCGCTAGCTCACCGAATGGACTAGCCGCCAAAACTCTATACGCCCGAGAAGGGCCATTCCAGCAGCCCGCGGCAGCTCCATCTCGGCTTTCTCATCGGCGCGCCGGGTTGGACGCCTGCCGCGCCTACATGTGCGCCGCATCGCAGGAGAGGATCGCTAGCGAACACACTGCGCGCGCCGAACTCGATTTCGCGTTGTCAACGCTCGCTAGCTGGACGCAACTAGACAGGCAAGCCGTATGAGGAAAGCCGTCGGACCCAAGAATAGGTGGGGGCTGACTTTGTCCCGCATTCCTTTTGCTTTCCGTCCACCCTAGCCTGCGATAGGACCGCCTGCGTGCTTTCAGAACGGGACTTCCTCCCCACATATTGCTAAATCCATAAAATCGCGTGCTGCCGAGCGCGAGCGGCGCGGCTCGACGCTGTCCACCGAGTGAGGGAGGCAAGACGGCGAACGTCGAGCCCAGCAGCATTCGGCCGGGTGAATCCGTGTGCGGGCTTCACTTCCGAGGCCGCACTTGTGGGGAGCCGAGACGAGCAGGTGTTAATGACATCCAACAGACGCTCGAGACAAAAAAAAGCCCTCGGCGGCGACAACCGCCGAGGGCTCCGTCTGGGCTGGGGCAGGGGGATCTCAGGCCCAGACGTAACAGGACCGCTTAAGTAATGAAATGACGATCCTGTATCAGGAGTTCTCGCAGCCTGGCTTGGAGTAGGCTGGCCGTGCGTGCGGCGAGAAGGGAATGTTCCTGCGAGTGCAGATGCCGGGCGCATCAATTCAAGCGGTATATCCATTGACCTTAGCCTTGCAATCGAGGTCTTTGCCTCAGGATGGACTGATTGAAGTTCAGGGCCTTCGAGGTGTAGAGCATGAAGTGCCGGCGCCGCTCGCATCCACGATTGCGGTTTGCCATTAGCGCAGTCGTCATCACAGCCGGCTTGGCTTGAGCCCTTGCGCAAGCCGCGCTCGGCAAATCACGCTCCTCGTCACAGCGTTCAGCGCCCACCCGAAACATGCGGTCGGTGCGCACCGAATGGTGCGGGTAGGTGATGTCCTGCTGCAGCAGGGCATCGAGCTGATCGGCAAAGTAGCCGATGGACTCCTCCGAGAAGATGACGGGCATGACGCGCTACATCCTTTCGCGAGACGAGACTGCAAGAGCCGGGCCATGCAGAAGGACTGGGATTTCTTCGGCTAACTTAAGGCCTAGCTACGGAAAAGCTGGAGGTACACGCGTCTGGGTCGATGTTTGTCAGTTACGCAACGAAAGAGACCGTTGCTGTAGCACAGGTGACAATGAGTAACAGTTGTGCCGCGGCAGGCCGGCAAGTATCGGCGCAGAAGCGCGCGTTGCGCATCGTGGTTCGGAGCTTGCATAGAGACGCAAGATGGGCGAACAAGCCAAGCGGCAGTAAGGCAGATCGGGGTAATGGGACCAGGCGTTGAAAGTTGTGATCAGGAAAGGCCTTTCGGGACCGGGAGGCGTCCATGGCTGATGTTGCCGACGACGGCGATCATTGTCGTGCTCGCGTCGCGTCGCCCCTCTCGTAGCCAAGAGCCGGAGCAAGCAGCATCAGATAGTCGATACGGCGCTCAGCGGAAAATAGGGCGACAAGTTCATGGATCGCGCTGACGACCGCGGTCGCAGCGGCGATGCGCTCGGACGTTATCTCTCTTTAGATGAACCCAATGAAGGTGTGGCAGGCGCATGAACTCAGAAACCGAATTCGAGCTTCCTCAACTCTACAGGCATCATGTCTTTGCCTGCCACGTCCAGCGTCCGCCCACTCATCCGCACGGCAGCTGCGGTGCAGCTGGCGCGCAAGCCCTCTGGGACAGGCTGAGCAAGGCGATCGAAGCGCAAGCGCTCACTGATATCGGCGTCACGGCGGCCGGCTGCCTCGGCTTTTGCAGGGCCGGACCGTTGATGGTGGTCTATCCCGATGGCGTCTGGTACCGCCCGACCACGCCTGACGACATCGACGAAATCATCGAGTCGCATCTCAAGAAAGGTAAACGTGTCGACCGTCTGGTGACGGTGTTGAAGCGGAGCTGAGGAGCCCCGGTTAAGACCGCTTGCGCGGGCTATCAAGTAAGGACCGGCTTCCAATCAACGCTGGCGTCTTCGGAATGTTGGATTACCTTCTTTCGCCACGATGATGAGCGTGGCGATCTTACGGTGCTTCTTCACGAAGACGTGCCAAACACCAAGCGCTTGACCTTATCTGTACCGCCCTCGCTTTCACCGGGATGTTCGGTGAGAGGGGTACTCCGGGACCAGGTTCTCACCTTGGACGAGCCTTTGAAATTCAAGCCACTGGTTACCATTTGTTGGCATCGCCCACGGGCGAGACGTTTGGATCCCTAACGTTGATGTCCATGTGTTGCTTTGCGCGATGCTCGCGAAATGTGAATATGAGTTGATCAATCACACTTACCATTCGATCGCGTCCGTCACGTCATACTGGCTCCGCCGATAGCGCAACGTCAAAGCGAATGCGGCGCCGGGCCCGGATCCCGGCGCAGAGCGAGACGACGCTTCTTGGAATCGTCAGCTCGCTCGATCGTGGTGCTAGCGCCACAAGGTTTCTACTTTCCCGGATCGTGCTCCTGCGTCAGAATTTGTAGGTGACGCCGCCGCCCACCAGCCACGGATCGATGTTGGCGCGCCCGGTGACTGGAATCGCGTTGTTGACGGTTGCCGAGTAATCCGGCCGCAGCCACAGCTTCTTCACGTCGACGTTGAGACCCCAGTGGCGATCAAGCATGTAGTCGAAGCCGAACTGGACCGCGGCGCCGACCTGGTTGCTGATGTGCAAGTCCGTCACCGCAAAGCCGTCGATCGGCGTGTTGGCCGCGGACTGGTTGAAGAACACGGTGTAGTTGATGCCGGCACCGATATACGGCTTGAACGCACCGAACTCGGTGAAGTGATATTGCAGGGTCAGCGTCGGCGGCAACAGCCAGGCTCTGCCGATGTCGAGCCCGTTGAGCGTCCCGGTGCCGCTGATGTGATGCCTGGTTGCGCCGAGGATGAGTTCGGCAGCGACGTTTGGGGTGAAGAAATAGGTGATGTCGAGCTCCGGGATCACTTGATCGCTGATCGAGAGACCGGAGTTCGGCGACGATAGGGCTGGTACACCGAAGACGTCAACCGAGCTACCTCGGGCATCCGGTAACACGCCGAGCACGCGCAGGCGGATCATCCAAGGATTGAAGGGTTCGACCGGCGGCGCTTTGGTGTAGATCGGTGCCGACGCGAGATCGGCAGCTTGCAGCGACATGGTGGCGTCACCGAATGCCGCCGCAATCACGAGCAGCGAGGCCGTCGTCAGAATTGCTCTTGTTCTCATCAAATTCTCCGATTCCCAAGTCAGCGCGAGGGGGTCGCGCGACGTCTCTGTCACACAGGCAGAAAGGCGAAGTATTTGACGGGAATCAAAGTCGGACTTGGAGGCGCGATTAAGTTGCCATGTTGCAATAAGACCACGCCATAGAGCGTGATGACCGACTTTTCTTCGAATCGTCGTTCCGCCCGATGTTTTCTTTGAGCATGATCTTCTCGGAAAAAGCCGGTTTCCACGTTTGCCGATCATGCTCTAAAGCAATCCAGCCGCAGCGGTAACGCGCGGCCGAGGGTCCTCGAAGTTGTGCCGCCTGTCATGCCCTGCGCATGCGCGGCAGTTCATTGAAGAGAGAATGTTCGCCAATTTGCCCAGGTCCTCCTTTCTCTGAAAGGCGCCAGCCCGCATTTGCTAATCAAGTCGCGCCGTGCCTGTTTCGGACGTCGGATTGGAAATGATCCTGGTGCGGCATACGGTGGCCGGTGCCAGCGGTGAGCGGCCAATTTGGCGTTGCCATAGCCGATCTCGACATAAACCTTCGTATCGATCCGTCCCATCCTTTGGATACCCGACGATTACCTACGTTCAATTGAGCTGCTGATGGCGGTCGTCCTAGGCTGCTTCCTGCCCTCCTTGGGCGTTTCCTCCCTAGACTTCGGCCGCTTGTGGTGACGCAGGCGGCCTTTTCTTTGTCAGCTGCCCGCTGACTCGCATGGCGTTCCTGCACCTGGCTCAAAAATGAGTGGGCAGACCGTAAATGAGCGTCATCATCGCCATCAAGCTGGCCGAATGCCTTAGGGCCATGGGTTAGCTAGGCGCTCGCCGACGCGCGCACCCGCTCGCTTAGACGCTGGAAGACATCCTGAAAGAGCAGGAGGGGAGGGATGGTACGTGTTTCGATATTGGAACGGCCCTCTAATTCGGAGGACCAGAAGGGCCGAGCTGATGAAGCTCGTTAGCGATCTCTGCACTACCGAGCTGGTTAACAACAAAGCCATCGGAAGCTACATCGAGCCGGAGACCGACGCGATCAACGCATCGGTCTGGCTGTGCAGGGCAAGACCGCCTTCAAGGAAGAGCCGCCAACCGGCACCTATTTCCATGGCGAGGATGTCAAGGCCGGCGATTGGGTTGTATTGCAGGCCGGCGATGCTCGCCCGTCCGGATCAAGTGTATGGATTGGCGCATGGTCGAGGACACGCTGCGCGACATGGTGGTCGAGAACCCCGAACTGATCACACAGCAACTGATAGTGACACCCGTTTGGCAGAGCCTTCGAGCGCACTGAAGTGAGAGCGGGTCGTTTTGTCGGCTTTGAGACCGACATCCACGACTTGACGCTACACACACCCAGTACGAAACGACTATAGGACTCCAACTTTCAAGATTGGCACGTCGCTTGCTTCATTCGGCGCACCATCACCGCTCGGGCGCGAGGGCGGTGCTGTAGGGACGGACTCCGCACTTGTTCGGAGGAGCGTCTGGCCGCCCCGCCGATTTGTTGTGAGGCGACATAAAACAGCATGTTCGAGCGGCTGCAACTGCGGTCGCAGCCGCGCATGCTCTGCCGTGACGTCCTTAACGTGCGCGAACACGAAACCACCAACTCTTCCTCCGGGCTTCTCCAATGGTCTCTGTCGGTCGCCTGGCCAGCCGGATCACGACGCGCCTCGCATTTTTTGTCGCCGGCTTCGGCATTGCGGTCTGGGCGCCGCTGGTGCCGTTCGCGAACGAGCGGCTGGCTGTCGATAACGGAGTTCTTGGCTCTCTGCTGCTCTGCCTGGGCATCGGCTCGGTCATCTCGGTGCTTTTGGCCGGCTTGTTGAGCGCGTGCTGCGGCAGCAAGCGGTTCATCCTGATCGGCTGGTTCGGAATTGCGCTCGTCCTGCCGTGGCTCGCGGTTGCGACTACGCCTCTGGCGCTTGGGGCTGCGCTAGCTGCCTTCGGCGCCTCGCTCAGCTTGATCGATGTCTCTGCGGGTATCATGCGATCGAACTGGAACGTGCAGCAAGGCGTCCGCTGATGTCCGGCTTTCGCGCGCAATTCAGCATCGGCGAATGTGCAGGCTCCGACGCGATGGCCGCATTGGCTGGCTGCACGCTGGGGCTTTTTCATCAACCGTAGTTATAGACGCGCGTGAGCCCGATTGTCGTCCAGCGAACCTCCCCCTCGCGCCCGTGAAGAACGGCGAGCGAGGGAAACATCGGTTTCTTCGCCTCTCAGCAGAGCTACGAGTTGTCAAGCTCACCCGCTCGGGCAGTACCGTCCGGTTCCCTCGCGCGAGCATCGCCCGAGATCAATGCTCCGCCCGAGCAGTGACAGCACGGGCTCACGATCGAATCCTGCGCATCTTGCGCCGTCGGCGTTGATCAGCGGGCGTTTGATCAGGAGCGGATCGCTCAGCATCAGCGCGAGTGCGCTCGCTGCGTCGCTGGTGTCGGGATTGACTTTGCCTGACTTGATACGGCGTGCGGCGCGGTTGAACCAGGACCCGACCGGCGTATTGCCAAAGAATTGGCGTAGTTCCTCCGCGCGCCACGGCTTCTTCAAGATATCCCTGGCAATCACGTGGTGGCCCGCGGCCTTCAGCGCCTGCATCTGGCGCGCGTTGGTGGCGCAGCCGGGTTTTTGATAGAAAATGATCGTCGCCATGGCGAGGTCTATTTCGGCACCCTGAGCCGCACGATGGGCGCGGTGGCGCCGCGTTCGAGGATCGTATCCACCTTCTTGCGAACGGTCTCTAAGGTCAGCGGCTTGATAAGCACGCCGTGCGCGCCCGCCTTGATGCCTTCGGCCGCGGTAGCCTCGTCGGATTTATCGCAGACAATCAGGATCCGCACATCGGGAAAATGGACCGCCAATTGGCCGATCAACGCCGGCCCTTTCTGATTGAAAAACGAGGCGCCGAGCAGCACCAGATCGGGCTTCAACCAATCAACGCCCCTGACAAAAGCCTCTTCGGGCGTCGCAAGCTCGTGCGTTTCGATCTCGTCATGCAGCATAAGCTGCAAAGCCACGCGGGTGATCTCATCATCATCGACCACGAAGACCCGCCGCCGGCCCTCCGCATTCGAGGTTTCGACGCCCATCTGCACCGTCGCTCTCCTGAAACTCGCGCCGAAGCGGCTTACAAGAGCAATTAGCAATTTCCGTTCCACGCATGACGCATCGAAATGGCCGCTGCCAACCCGGCTTTTGTCCGTTTGACGCTTGCGATCCTTGTTCGGCTTCTGACAGCGACACAATTGCTGTAAAGTTCAAAACACCTGGTGCATCCGCCGGCTCGCAAGTTTTTCAACGCGAAATCAGAAGCTTAAAGATCGTGGACGGTGTTGGCACGGCGGTTGCTATCAAGATACCGCAACACTGACTGAGGGCTGAGTGCACGCAGACGCGCAAGACGAGCGATGCTCTCCTTCCCTTGAACCCGTGTGCCTCGTTTCTGAGAGAGAAACAAAGCTGGCGCGCGAGCCAGCGCGCAACTTTGGCAAATCGGTTGATGGAGAGCAACATGTCTTCACTGAGACAAATCGCGTTCTACGGCAAGGGTGGCATCGGCAAGTCGACCACCTCCCAGAACACCCTGGCGGCGCTGGCTGAAATGGGCCACAAGATCCTGATCGTGGGCTGCGATCCCAAGGCGGACTCGACCCGCCTCATCCTGCACGCCAAGGCGCAGGACACTATTTTGAGCCTGGCGGCGAGTGCCGGCAGCGTCGAGGACCTTGAAATCGAGGACGTAATGAAGATCGGTTACCAAGACATCCGCTGCGTCGAGTCGGGTGGTCCGGAGCCGGGCGTTGGCTGCGCTGGCCGCGGCGTCATCACCTCGATCAACTTCCTGGAAGAGAACGGCGCGTATGAGAACATCGACTACGTCTCCTATGATGTGCTCGGCGACGTCGTCTGCGGCGGTTTTGCGATGCCGATCCGCGAGAACAAGGCACAGGAAATCTACATCGTTATGTCCGGCGAGATGATGGCAATGTATGCCGCCAATAACATTTCCAAGGGCATTCTGAAATATGCAAACTCTGGCGGCGTGCGGCTCGGCGGCCTGATCTGCAACGAGCGGCAGACAGATAAGGAGCTGGAACTGGCGGAGGCGCTCGCCAAGAAGCTCGGCACCCAGCTTATCTATTTCGTGCCGCGCGACAACGTCGTGCAACATGCGGAGCTGCGTCGCATGACCGTGCTAGAGTATGCCCCCGAGTCCCAGCAAGCCGATCACTATCGCAATCTTGCGACCAAGATCCACAACAATGGCGGCAAGGGCATCATCCCGACTCCGATCTCCATGGATGAGCTCGAGGACATGCTGATGGAGCACGGCATCATGAAGCCAGTTGACGAGTCCATCATCGGCAAGACCGCCGCCGAACTCGCCGCCGAGTAAACGGCATGCCGATGCCGGCCGGCCTCCCCAATGCTGAAGAAGGGAGGCCGGCGTTCCGGCGAAAGATCTCGTGACCAGCATTACGGTGCAGCGGAGCATACTTGAGCGCGGTGGAAAGGTTGGCAATCGATGTTCGAAGCGCACTCCGTTCCGCTTGTAGGGGCCAGAGCAACTGATGCGAGCGGCGAGCGGCATAGGGGAATTGCGGCCTACCGCCTGCTTACTGGGACGAACCCCGCAGATGCCGACCTAACCAGTGACAGCAATTTCGATCGCCATGTGCTGGCGTCCATTCTGGCGGTCGCCACGATGGATGGTGGTCTTCTTTCCGGGAACGCCGGCCTGTCCAGCCATGAGCTGGCGGCATTGCTGGAGCAGTACTTCCCGTCGGTTCGGATCAAAGCCGAGGAGTTGCTTTTGCGTTTCAAGCGCAATGAGAGCGATGAGGTCGCAATGTTGCGTGATCTGCTGCTCGCGCAACGCTCGACCGAAGGGGACATCGGCGGCTGGCTGGCTGCGATGATCGCGCGTCGCGCGATCGAGCCAAATCATCTCTGGGAAGATCTCGGATTGCGCGATCGTGGCGAATTATCTAGGCTTCTAAGCCGCCATTTCGCGCCGCTGGCCGCGCGCAATGTCAACAATATGCGCTGGAAGCGGTTCCTCTATCGCATGCTGTGCGAGGGCGACGGCCTTGTGATGTGCACGACACCGGTGTGCACGCAATGTAAGGACTTCAACCGCTGCTTTGGCGATGAAAACGGCGAGAGCCGGATGGCCGAGCGCCGGCGACACGTTCTGTTGCAGGCGGCTGTCCCGGACGCGGCCGGCGCCTGCCCAAGGTGAGCGACACCCAATGGATCGTCTGTTGGCCAGACTTCCAACCGAAGACGCGCGGGTCGTACTGGCTTCGACGAGGCGCAAGTGGACGCGACCTAGGTCGATTTCAGACGGCAATGTCCCGACCCCGGCTGGAAGGATGTCTTGCTTAACGCCAGGCTGCGCCCGACACAGCAGCGCGTGCTCTTAAGCGAGTTGTGCTTTGCCAGGGGCGACCGGCATGTTAGCGCAGAGATGTTATTTGCTCAGGCACGTGAGAGAGGCTTTCCGGTCTCACAGTCGACCATCTACAAGACCTTGAACCAGTTCACGCAAGCGGAGCGACCGCTCCCGATGTATGGGCCGAGATCGTTTCCGACACCAACACCCACGCACATCCGCAATATTTCTGCACGGCGAGGATAGTTGCTCCATGCGGATCTCGTGCTTGTGAATGCGACCGCGCCGCTGCCGGGCCACCGAATTTTCCGGCCTCGATCTGATCATCCATCTGAGCCGCAGGCCGCGCTGATGCCACGCGATTGCGCCGTGAGGTTGTCCGACGCGTCGAACTTGGCACGCTGTCGCGTTTGCGACAATCCGGCTGAGCCGAAAACTGTGCGCTTGTTCAACAGCTTGGGGCCAGTGCCGGCGTGGCATGCGGGTTGCTCAAGCCTTCTTCGCCAAGAACAAGGAGCTTCCCATGATCGCCGCCACCTCTGCCAAACCGTCATGGTCCGAGACGGCATCGGGAAGTCCGATCGTGCTCAACGACACGACGCTGCGCGACGGCGAACAGGCGCCTGGCGTTGCCTTTGCCACCGACGAAAAGGTGGCGATCGCGCAGGCGCTGGCGCGGGCCGGCGTCACTGAGATCGAAGCGGGGACGCCGGCAATAGGTAGTGAAGAGATCGCGGCTATCCGCGCCATTGTAGAGGCCGGCCTGCGGCTCACGACCATCGGCTGGTGCCGGATGCGTGAAGCCGATGTCGATGCGGCAATCGAGGCCAAGGTGTCGATGGTCAATGTCTCGATTCCGGCTTCCGACGTACAGATTGCCGCCAAGCTTGGCGGTGACCGCGAGCTGGGGCTGGAGCAGGTGAGGCGGGTGGTCAGTTACGCCCGTGAGCGGGGGCTTGAGGTCGCCGTCGGCGGCGAAGACTCCTCCCGCGCTGACGTCGATTTTCTCATCACGCTGATCGCCACCGCAAAAGCCGCGGGCGCACGGCGCTTTCGCATTGCCGACACTCTTAGCGTGCTTGATCCGGATTCCAGCTATGCGCTGATCGCGCGTTTGCGCGCGACCACCGATCTGGAACTCGAATTTCACGCCCATGACGATCTCGGGCTCGCGACCGCCAATACGCTCGCCGCCATCAAGGGTGGCGCGAGCCACGCTTCGGTGACCGTCATCGGGCTCGGCGAGCGAGCGGGCAATGCACCGCTGGAAGAAGTCGCTGTCGCGCTCAAACAGCTCTACGGGCGTGACACCGGCATCGTACTGCCGGAGCTCGAGAACGTCGCGACCGTGGTGGCGGCCGCGGCTGCACGTACAATTCCTCCGAACAAGGCGATCGTCGGGGAGCATGTGTTCACCCATGAGTCCGGCATTCATGTCCATGGCTTATTAAAGGATCAACGCACCTATCAGTCGCTCGACCCCCATTTGCTTGGTCGTTTCAATCGTATTGTGATCGGCAAGCATTCCGGCCTGTCTGCCATTACGACGCTGCTTGACGAGTTGCAGCTCGCCGCTAGCTCCGAGGAGGCAAGACAGATCCTCTCGACGGTGCGAAAACATGCCATCGAGCACAAGCGGCCGGTGGCGCGCGAAACGGTGGCGGCGATCTGGCGCGACATCCGCGAGCGCTCGTTGACCAATTGCGCGTGAGGCGGGCCATCACCGCCGGCCAGTTCGAAGCCGTCGGCGTGCCGCGGAAATCCTCGCTGCTCGCGCTGAATGCGCGAAGGCACAGTCTGCGTAGACCATATAAAGCGCCGCCTGCGCAAAGCAGCGTCGCAAGGAGCCAGGCAGGGCCGGTGCTGCGTCGCGACCACCGGCCGGAGAGCCTAACCCCAAGGAGATATCGATGAGCAAGAAACAGTCGGCAGCCAGTACCCTGGATCGGCTCAACAAGGCCTCGTCGGCCGAAGATTTTTTTGCGCTGCTTGGCGTCCAGTACGACCCCAGGATCGTCAATGTCGCGCGCCTGCATATCTTAAAGCGCATGGGAGAATATCTTGCGAAGGAACAATTCGAAGGCAGGGCGGAGGAGGAGGTCGCCGCGCGCTGCAAGACGGTGCTGGAGCAGGCTTATGCCGATTTCGTGGCGTCCTCGCCGATGGACCAGCGGGTGTTCAAGGTCTTGAAGGATGCGGTCGCCGAGCCCAAGAAACCGGCCGCCTTCGTACCGTTGAGCTCACTGAAATAGCCTCACGTTTGAGCTCAGATCTGCTCAAGCGATGTCGGTCCAGCGCGTTGTGCCATATTCCGGTTCATCCAGATCACTCTCTACAGAAACGCGCGAAGCCACGCTGTCGTCTTCCCGACGTATGTCGGATTATTGTCTGCGATGCTAACTGATCCCTTCATTCAAGGTTTCTCAACTCATTGATCGGAGCTCCGATTTTCGATGGCCTCCAACTGGTACGACACTTGCTGTTCTCCGGCCAGGTCCGTCATTCGGCGACGGACTACGCAGAATTGTTGCCGAGACGAGATTTGGAGCAAGACCAATCATGTTGCCGTTCCTGCTCGCCGCTCGCGCCGCCATCATCTGGTGGTTCACGCTCAGACTGATGAGGACTTATCTTTCACGCTATTGAGACTGGGATCGACCGGGAGTTGGCCGCTAATGGGTAACTCGCGTTTCCACGCTAGCTCTGGAGAAGGCATGCACAGTATCGTTTCCATCAAGCAGGTTCCCGATTCCGCACAGATCCGCATCAATCCTCTGACCAACGTTACGTTGCGCCGGGGCGGGCGAGTATCGTCAACCGATACGCGTTGTTTGCGCACGAGGCCGCGCGCTTACTGCGTGAAAAATTCTCCAGCAAGATCACCCCGCTCACCACGCTCGACGTGTGGCGCCGCGCCGAACGCGGCGCGCCGATGTTGCGCACAAGGCGGCCGTCCCTGGCCAACCATTGCGGAAGAGAGCCAAATTTGCCGCGGCAGCATAACCGGCGCCCTGCGCGCGGCGCTGGGGCCAGTTCTCAAATGGAGCGGGCAGGAGGGCGGCGTCGAGAACATTCCAAAATACGGCGTGCGCGCCTCGCCGATCATACTCGAGCGTGTCTTTGCGCCTTCACCACACGCCGCGAAGAGTCTGATGGCAGCCACGAAGCAGCCGACCGAGTTGTTGATGATAGCCATCTTGAAGGGCCAACCGAAGCTACAAACCGGTGTTGTGGCGCAGGCGCGCTGGTTCTGAGGGGCAAGGCTATGAGCAACATCACCACAGCTCCCACGCCGGTCGCGGGCGGCCGTGCAGGAGCGAAAAGAGAATTGCCGGAGCACTTTAAGGCCTACAAGCATATCTGGGTCTTTGTCGAGCAGGAGCGCGGCCAGGTGCATCCCGTCTCCTGGGAACTCATGGGTGCGGGCCGGAAGCTTGCTGACAAGCTGAAGGTTGATCTCGCCGCTGTTGTCATCGGCCCGGAGGGCGAGGCCACCCGTAACGCGGCGCTCGAATCCTTCTGTTATGGCGCCGACCTAAGCTATCTCGTAACCGAGAATGTGCTATCGGAGTATCGCAACGAGTCCTACACCAAAGCGCTGACCGATCTCGTCAACACCTATAAGCCAGAGATCCTGCTGTTAGGCGCAACTACGCTCGGTCGCGACCTTGCGGGCTCGGTAGCCACCACACTGCTGACGGGCCTCACGGCGGACTGCACCGAGCTCGATGTCGACGCGGATGGTTCGCTTGCGGCCACGCGTCCGACCTTTGGCGGATCGCTGCTTTGCACGATCTACACTTTGAATTACCGGCCGCAGATGGCAACCGTCCGCCCACGCGTGATGCCGATGCCAGAGCGGATCGCGCGCGATGCCGCCCGCATCATCGTCCATCCGCTCCGCCTGCCCGAAGAAGACATCGTCACCAAGGTGCTGTCCTTCGTGCCGGACCGTGATTCGGCCAAATCTAATCTCGCCTATGCCGACGTCGTCGTCGCTGGCGGGCTGGGGCTGGGCTCACCGGAGAGTTTCCAGCTGGTACGACAGCTCGCCGATGTGCTCGGCGCGGAATATGGCTGTTCGCGGCCGCTGGTACAAAAGGGCTGGGTCACATCCGACCGGCAGATCGGCCAGACCGGCAAGACCATCCGGCCGAAGCTCTATATTGCCGCAGGCATTTCCGGCGCGATCCAGCATCGTGTCGGCGTGGAGGGCGCCGATCTGATCGTTGCCATCAATACCGACAAGAACGCACCGATCTTCGACTTCGCCCATATCGGCATCGTCAATGACGCTATGCACTTGTTACCGGCGCTGACGGCCGCATTTCGTGCACGGCTTTCGCCGCATTTCCGCGACCGGATCGCGAGCTAGAGGAGGTCGTTGTGATCGAGGAGAAGTTCGATGCAATCGTGGTCGGCGCCGGCATGTCCGGCAACGCGGCGGCGCTGGCCATGGCCAAACGCGGCATGAAGGTGCTGCAGCTTGAGCGCGGTGAATATGCCGGCTCGAAGAATGTCCAGGGCGCAATCCTCTATGCCGACATGCTGGAAAAATTGATCCCAGACTTTCGCGACGACGCGCCGCTCGAACGTCATCTCGTCGAGCAGCGGTTTTGGATGATGGACGATCGCTCGCATGTCGGCGTGCACTACCGCTCTGAGGACTTCAACGAAGAGCGGCCGAACCGGTACACGATTATCCGCGCGCAGTTCGACAAGTGGTTCTCCTCGAAAGTGCGCGAGGCCGGCGCGACTGTGCTGTGCGAGACCACCGTCACTGAGCTGGCGCGCGACGCCCATGGGAAAGTCATCGGTGTTCGTACAGATCGCCGCGACGGCGAAATCCACGCAGATGTCGTGGTGCTGGCCGAAGGCGTCAATGGCCTACTCGGTACGCGTGCGCGCCTGCGCGAGCGGCCCAAGCCGGACAGGGTGGCACTCGCGGTCAAGGAAATGCACTTCGTGCCGCGTGAGACCATCGAGGCCCGCTTCAATCTCAAGGGCGACGAAGGCGTCGTCGTCGAAGCGGCCGGCACCATTTCCCGCGGCATGACTGGGATGGGCTTCATCTATGCCAATAGGGAGTGCATCTCGCTAGGTATCGGCTGTATCGTTGCCGATTTTCAGCGCACTGGAGAGACGCCATATGGTCTGCTCGATGGTTTCAAGCGTCATCCATCCGTCGCGCCCCTGATCGAAGGATCGGAGGTCAAGGAATATTCTGCGCACCTCATCCCTGAAGGGGGCTACAAGGCTATCCCACAGCTTTATGGCGACGGTTGGTTAGTGGTGGGCGATGCAGCGCAGCTCAACAACGCCGTTCATCGCGAGGGCTCTAACCTCGCGATGACCTCGGGCCGCATTGCGGCGGAAGCCATCGTGCAGGTGAGATCACGGCGCCAGCCCATGACGGCGGAAAATCTGTCACTCTACAAAAAGATGCTGGACGAATCCTTTGTGATAAAGGATCTCAAGAAGCACAAAGATATGCCGAGGCTGATGCATACCAATTCCCAAAACTTCTTTCTCACCTATCCGCAGCTCCTCTCCAGGGCGATGCAGAACTATGTACGCGTCGACGGCACACCGAAGGCCGAGAAAGAGAAGCTGACATTGAAATCCTTTGTCAATGCGCGGTCATGGACCGGTCTGTTTGGCGATGCATTCCGCCTCGCGCGCGCTTGGCGGTAACCTCTCCGAATCGAAGCCAAGGAAGCTGAAATATGAGTGTCGAGACATCAGTGCGCGTCGAGGACAAACTGTTCTACAACCGCTATCTGGTCGACGTCGGTCATCCTCACATCAAAGTGCGCGCACACACCAAGCCGACCGCGCAGCTGCTTGCACTTTTGAAGGTGTGCCCGGCGCGCTGCTATGAGCTTAACGACAAAGGGCAGGTCGAGGTCACCGTCGACGGCTGCATCGAATGCGGTACCTGCCGCGTCATCGGTGAACCAAGTGGCGACATCGAATGGAGCTATCCGCGTGGCGGATACGGGGTGTTATTCAAATTCGGATGAGAGCTGGATGGCAGGCGGCGTCTCAGGATCAAAAAGTTGGCTCAAGATTGGCCCACGAGAGACCTGAATTCGTTGCGACGACCCGGGATAAGGCAGCTGGGGCGAATAGTTATTCGTGCACTGTCCGAAGCCCCCGCAACCGATCGATCATATGCGGTCAGATCTCTTGATTCGCACGCCGGCCGACGACGCCTCAACATGCCTGCAGCGGAGCACCGGTTTCCGGCTGATAGATAATAATGGAGGGGGTGCTCACCGGCTGTGGGACCAGGCGGGGACCAGACGACTGGAATGATCAACGATCGCGGCGACGGGGCATTCCGAGCCGGCAAGAGGGCCGACCACGTAAAGCTCGGTGCGGGCGGAGCAATCTTTGCGAAGGAGAACGTCGGTCCCATTTCGGAGTAGTTGGCCGAATTGGAGTAAACTCATCGGGGCTCCAACGAATGACACCCGGGCAAGGATGGCGAGCGCTTGCGAATTCGGCACGCTGCCCAGCATCGCAATAGCGCTTGAGCACGAACTTCTCCCGAGCCGCAGCATTGCTCGCGCAATCGAGCAGTGGACCGCACGCGCCGCTGCTTGGATGATTGGCGCAAGGAGAGCGCCACAGCACGAGCCGCTGCAGCTCGATGACCTTCGTCGCCGGCCCGATCTCATGGAAGTTCCTGGCGGGGAGATCCTGAACGAAGGTCCAGGCCCATCTTTGGGCGTAACAAACGCCCATGCCAGGGCGACCTCGGCCAGCCCGTCCATTGCCTCGTACTTGGCAATGCGGAGCCAGAGGCAGGCATCGTTCCTGCGGAATACAAGCGCGATAGTTTTGGCGTGCTAAACAAACGTGTCGTCGCAGTGGACTACGGCTAGGTCCATTCGGTTTCCCCTTGTCTTGCAAGGGCAGCCGGCACTGGTAAGCCGGGGCGGGGTCGGGCATCGGCAGAGCGGTGGCCCTTGGGCTTGCCGCGTCTGGCGCTGAGGTCGCTGTCGATTGCGTTGTTTTACCCAGCGGCGGCAGATGAGGTGGCCGACGCTATCGAAGCGTCCGGTCGGCGGGCAATCACGATCCAAGCAGACGTGAGCAGGCAGGACAAAATCCAATCCGATGCTTGCGCGGGCCATTGCTCATTTCGAAACGCTGCACATTGCGGTCAACAACGCGGGATTGCAGCAGGACGCCGGTTTCCAAGACATGACGTTGAACCAATGGAAAAGGTAATCAGTGTCAATCTGTCCGGCCAGTTCCTTTGTGCGCGAGAAGCGTCGGCGAATTCGTCAGGCGGTGTTGCAATCGATGTCTCAGCCGGCGGCAGGCAAGCTTGTGTTCATGAGCCCAGTCTACCAAGAGATCCCTTGGGCCGGTTACGTCAACTACGCCATGCAAAAGTGGCGTCATGCAATGCGTAGTATCGCCGAGCACGTGGGCCCGCCGGCCATCCGCGCCAATGGTGTGGCGCCCGCAGCCATTCGGACGCCGATCAATTCTCACGCCTGGGAGACCCCTGCAGCCGATCGCCAGCTCATGACGCTCGTCCCGTACAAATGCATCGATGAGCCCGAGGATATCGCCCAGGCGGTTGCCTGGCTTTCTCTCCGATGCCGCCGACTACGTCACCGGCGCGACTCTGTTTATTGACGGCGATATGACTGTCTGTCACCATTTCGCGGCGGGCGGCTGAACGATACTTGCGTACCAAGGCGCCTGGGGGCGGAATACGAGTATTATGGTGCCGGCCAAAAATACTGGAGCATTTTATGACCACTTCAGCACGGAAACACTTCCAGACCCTGCAAGCTCACCAGGAGAGTAAAAGCCGAGAGTGGTCTCATTGGTTCGCCTGCGAATGCGGCCGCCTTGCCGGGAAGCCGATCGCGTTCATTCTCGCCTCCGCTATCGTCGTGCTCTGGGGTGTTACTGGACCGATCTTCCACTACAGCGACACTTGGCAGCTCGTCATCAACACAGGCACGACTATCATTACGTTTCTAATGGTTTTCCTGATCCAGCATTCACAGAACCGGGACACCCTCGCGCTGCAAGTCAAGCTGAGTGAACTCATTCTCGCAGTCGAGGGAGCGCGCAACAAGATCGCGGCCGCCGAAGACCTCGACGGCGCAAATTGAGAGCATCAAACAGCTGCAAGACGAGGCAGCGACACACGGCGGGGCCGCAAACGCCAAGCGGCCTGTCGCGGAGTAGTGGCAATTTCCGCAAAGTGAACCGAAACGCTGAAATACACGAAGCAGGCGATATAGTGATAGGCCTGGACCAGGGATAGCGATTGCAATCCGACCTATGCTCATCAACGTCGCTTGTTGGGGTAAGCCGGGATAAGGAGGCCTGGCTGCTTCTTGCCGAAGATTGGCTGAAGCTTGCGCAAGGGGCGGAACGGGCCCCAGTATCGTCGGTGACAAACCATGACTAAACATTTGTTTAGGTGAACGACACGACATCCTCGGTAACATGGAAGCGAGGCGACGCTTCTTGCGACCGGGTTCTGAGAGCCGGCCGCAGGCGGAGATCGCTATGCAAGTTCGGGAGTTGATCGCTCGCCTGCAGGCGCTTCCTAACCAGGATGCGCTTATGATCATTGCAACTGACCACGCAAATGAGTGGCTGCTAGCGACCCGTATCGTCGAGCGCGGTATTTCGCATTCACCTGCAAACCCGGATTTCGTCGTACCAGGAAACGATGCTGGCGTAGAAATCATTTAGCGTAACCTCGCGGTTTGCCGCGGGATCTATCCCCCCAGGGACGGCTTCGAGCTGGCTCAATCGGCGCAGCGCGGCGGCCGACCACGGCCGGCTATGGAGGCTGAAAAACGCCACGCAACCAACTCCAGTGGACGAGGCGGATTCAGACCACTAATGTTCAAATCGGTCCGCCAAAAATCAAATCAGACAACCGCAGCGCATATCGAGAAATGGGCTTCTTAGTCGGGGCTACAGCCGCCCCGATAGAACTTCGAGACTGCCCCAATTTAGAGAGGCCCGCGAGCCCGCGAGGGGCTTTTCTCTTAAGGACGGCCCGGCCCGAAACTTCGACCAAGTTAGGTTCGGGAACCATTCTCCTTGTGGAGCGAGCGCCGCCCTGTCGGGGCGGCAGCTCGGCTGGTCGCTGATAACTGCGTGCTGATGCTACCGACCGTCCTCGGCGATATCTTGCGGCCGCATGACACGAATTTCGCGACCAGCTTCTGGGTCACGATGTTCTCGGTCGAACTCGTACTGTACGCGATCGCCACCGTGTTCGTGAGCTTCATGGTGGTGTCGCTACACCTGCATTCAACTGGATGGATTGCGCGAGCGATAGGTACACACGGGACGCCTTAAACGTCGGTGTAGGCAACTGAAGAGAATCAGCGGTGCACAGTGTACGCCGGCACGATTGGAACACAGTTGCCGAGTGCACACGTTGGTCCATTTCGTACAAACTTGCGTGCCGATAACGAACGCAATCTGTCATAACCATGCGTGCCAGATCTGACAGGCGGGCGCAGCGCCGGGCGTCGGTTGTGAAACCGTACTGGTTCGGACATCACGGTCCGACAGCCGAACCTCGAAGGAAACAAGAGCAACCTTGCTCGCGTGGTTCTTGGCTGTGACACGGGTGTCACCTCGGCTGCTTCTGCCGCACCGAAGGCGGGCTTGTCAGATATGACAGCGGCAAGATCGTCAGCATGACGCACGTGCATTAGCGACGACTGTCAACCCACAACCCGGCTGCATTCGCCTGCTGACGCGTTGGCGTGGTCCAGCGCAAAGTCAGCGGGAGATAGAGGATCGAATGAGAAAGATTGCGATCGCATGCATTCTGTCCAGCATCGCCTCCACTGACGCCAATCAGGCCGATGCGGCGGAGGGCATCACGTCGTGTCGGTACTGGTATTACCAGAGCTCAAATGGGTGATTGACAACAAGAAGACGCTCGCGGACAAGCTGAAGGGGTATGAGGAGTGTCAGCGGATGCTAGCGGCGGCGAAGTCATCAGGATCCTTCTATATGGAGGCCCGCGGCATGTCGATGTCGTGCAAACCGTAGCCACTGGGCCAGGCGTAGCCCGAACGGGCGGTAGGGTTCCGGCCGCGTTCTAGCGTGAGCACCGTGTGTACAAGTTCAATGCCATAATTGTGCCGCCCCACATCCAAACCAATGAATCGTAGCCGACCGCTAAAGCAATTGTGAGAGTTTATCCAAGGCACAGATCTGCTTCAGCCCTGTAGAAGCACCATTCGCGCATCAGACGCTCAGCAAAGAAATCACAAATTGATTCTTTGCTTAAGATTTGGCCCGTTGGCGGATCAGCCCAACTGGATAGATGCGGACAACCTTTCTCTCGGCTCATAGGTCGGCATGCTGCGCCGCCGAGAATTAGAGACTCTCGGTAGACAGCTCGCTGCCGAGACGGGCCAGCGGTTCAATCCGTCGGCCGCCGGGAACCGACGCTTCAGACGAGCGGGGCGTCTCGCGGAGACTTTTGTTGCATCGGGTCGGCATTTGAAATCCCGGGTTCACAATCGGCTGAACATGATTAACGAAAAAGCCGACCAGCGCTGCTGCATTTTAGCCAACAGCAGGTTTCGGCACGCGCGTAGTGGGATCCCGGAATAACGTGGCAAAAGATTGCAAGAGCAAACAAAAACCCCGGCATTGTTGCCGGGTTTTTTGCATTTCGTGGTTCACATGGTCGGCGGCTGGATCAGAAGTCCATGCCACCCATGCCGCCCATGCCGCCGCCAGGAGGCATTGCGGGGCCGGCGGCCGGCTTCTTCGGCAACTCGGCGACCATCGCCTCGGTGGTGATCAGGAGAGCCGCCACGGAGGAGGCGTTCTGGACTGCGGTGCGCACGACCTTGGTCGGGTCGATGATGCCCTTGGAGACCAGGTTGCTGTATTCGGCCGTCTGCGCATCGAAGCCGTAAGAGTACTGATCCTTCTCCAGGACTTTACCGACCACGACCGAGCCATCTTCACCGGCGTTGATCGCGATCTGCCGGGCCGGCCAGGACAGCGCCTTGCGCACGATCTCGACGCCGGTCTTCTGGTCGTCGTTCTTGGTGCGCAGGCCCTTGAGCGCTTCGGTCGCACGGAGCAGGGCGACGCCGCCGCCCGGAACGATGCCTTCCTCGACCGCCGCACGGGTCGCGTGCATCGCGTCATCAACGCGATCCTTGCGCTCCTTCACCTCGATCTCGGTCGCGCCGCCGACGCGGATCACCGCGACGCCGCCCGCGAGCTTGGCCAGACGCTCCTGCAGCTTCTCACGGTCGTAGTCCGAGGTGGTCTCCTCGATCTGCGCCTTGATCTGCGCCACGCGCGCCTCGATATCGGCCTTCTTGCCGGCGCCGTTGACGATCGTGGTGTTCTCCTTGTCGATCATCACCTTCTTGGCGCGACCGAGCATCTGCAGCGTGACGTTCTCGAGCTTGATGCCGAGATCTTCCGAGATCGCCTGGCCGCCGGTCAGGATCGCGATGTCCTGCAGCATGGCCTTGCGGCGATCGCCGAAGCCCGGAGCCTTGACGGCTGCGACCTTCAGGCCGCCACGGAGGCGGTTGACGACGAGGGTAGCGAGGGCTTCGCCTTCGACGTCTTCAGCGACGATGACCAGCGGCTTGCCGGTCTGCACCACGGCCTCGAGCAGCGGCAGCAGCTCGTTCAGCGAGGAGAGCTTCTTCTCGTTGATGAGGATGTAGGCGTCGTCCATCTCAACGCGCATCTTGTCGGCGTTGGTGACGAAGTAGGGCGAGATGTAGCCGCGGTCGAACTGCATGCCCTCGACGACGTCGAGCTCGGTCTCCAGCGACTTGGCTTCCTCGACCGTGATCACGCCCTCGTTGCCGACCTTATTCATGGCGTCGGAGAGGAACTTGCCGATCTCGGCGTCGCCGTTGGCGGAGATGGTGCCGACCTGGGCGATCTCG
Source organism: Bradyrhizobium sp. BRP22 (assembly GCF_020194175.1). Lineage (GTDB taxonomy): Bacteria > Pseudomonadota > Alphaproteobacteria > Rhizobiales > Xanthobacteraceae > Bradyrhizobium. Next base: position 43,053 of record NZ_JADYVX010000044.1, read on the forward strand.
TCGTTGGAGGTGACCTTCTTGGAGTTCTTCTGCAGGTCCGCAACCACAGCCTCGACCGCGAGGTCGATGCCGCGCTTCAGGTCCATCGGGTTCATGCCGGCGGCGACCGACTTGGCGCCTTCCTTCACGATCGCCTGGGCCAGCACGGTCGCGGTGGTGGTGCCGTCGCCGGCCGCGTCCGCGGACTTGGAGGCGACTTCGCGCACCATCTGGGCGCCCATGTTCTCGAACTTGTCGTCGAGCTCGATCTCCTTGGCGACGGTGACGCCGTCCTTGGTGATGCGGGGAGCGCCGAACGACTTGTCGAGCACGACGTTGCGGCCCTTCGGACCGAGGGTGACCTTCACCGCATTGGCGAGGATGTCGACGCCGCGCAGCATCTTGTCGCGCGCCTCGACGGAGAATTTGACTTCTTTAGCTGACATAATGATCTTTCCCTAAGTTTCGTTTCTTCTCACCCTTAGCGAGACGCCCGACGAGCGCTCCTCATCAGGGGTGAGGGGTGCGAGCGGTGGATTAGGCAGCCTTCTTGTTGGAAGACAGATCGGTGAGAACGCCCATGATGTCGCTCTCCTTCATGATCAACAGCTCCTGGCCATCGATCTTGACCTCGGTGCCCGACCACTTGCCGAACAGGACGCGGTCGCCGACCTTCACGTCGATCGCGGTCAACTTGCCAGCCTCGTCATGGCCACCTGGGCCAACAGCGATGATTTCGCCTTGAGAGGGCTTTTCCTTGGCTGTGTCTGGAATGATGATGCCGCCGGCGGTCTTCTCCTCTGCCTCGATGCGCTTGACAACGACGCGGTCGTGAAGCGGACGGAATTTCATACAGGCCTCCTAACATCTGCATAAGTTGACGATTTATGGATTGCTAGCGATCCATGCCCGCAGTGCCAGCGCAGGCGCTGCTGAAATAGGTAAGTGTTTTTCAGGAGCAAGGGTCTGTAGGGGGCCTGCTTCAACAAAGTACGGTACGAAACGGACTAACAACTTCGATCCTTGCCCGACTGCGCCTCTCGGCGTTGACGGTCTACGTTAGTGATAAGCGCCGCATGTCTCGGCGCGGCTCCTTTTCGAGGCCGCCTGGAATGAACAGCCATTGCAGCCGATCCGGCAGCAATTCTATCTGTGGGCCGGAGCGCTGTCATGTCGGCCCGAGCGCTTCGCTTCACCGGCTTCACGGAAGACCTTTCCCGCCGCGGCTTAATTCTCAAACTCTGGCGCATCACGCTTGGCATTTGCGCCCCGCTGAGCCGAGGCTCGCCGCGCCCGGATATCACCGTCTGATGTCTGCTGCGCTGGGATGGTGTCGGTCATTTTCATGGTCCATCAGCAATGCGAGCTCCCTATTTCTCTCTGATCGCGCGGCGATTCTGTATTGTGCAGGAGACAATCCCGAGGCAGTGACAGCTGCACGCAACTGCCAAGCAACGGAGCAAAAGCCGGGCCAATCGCCTAACGCGTCCGCGCACGCAGCCGAGAAGGCAGTATGCACGCGCGGGTAGCCGTTGTGTGTGAAAGCAGGCACTACCACGTTCGGCGCCCACCAATGTTGTCGCAAACTCGCCAATGCAAAGGAGCGCAATGAACGCGCGCGCCCAAGAATTGCAGCGCGTTCATCATCTTTGCTGGCGATTGCCGCAATTAGTTCAGCGCTTGAATGGGCCTGTAAGAGGCAGGCATGTTTATTGCGCTCATTATCATGAGCTTCGTCAACACATGCTTCACATGTGAGCACTGGCGCGCGGGCCGGCCACGTCAAGACAGAGGGTGCGTGAGGCAAGTGAAATGCGAGTGCGCGACCTGGCTGGTCGAAAATGCTCGGCCAACGATCGTGCTTCAGACGGATCGAGGATGACCAGGCAATTTGCTCGGAAGACGCTGGAGCCGGTCCTCGTTGCAGCAGACGAGCGTTTGACCAGCCGCGCCGTGTTGGGTGCCACGATCGGCAATATTCTCGAATTCTACGACTTCGGGACCTATAGCTTTTTCGCGATCCAGATCGGTGAGGCGTTCTTCCCGACGAGCGACCCGTTCGCCAGCCTCATGCTGTCGCTAGCGACGTTTGGCGCAGGTTTTGTAACCAGACCGATCGGGGCCATCGTGCTCGGCTCGTACTCGGATCGGGTCGGGCGCCGGCCCGCGATGACGGCCAGCTTTGCCATGATCAGTGCCGCGATCCTGGTGTTGGCTGTTACGCCCTCCTACGAGACAATAGGGATTGCTGCTCCTTTATTGGCCATTTTCGCACGTTTGGTGCAGGGCTTCGCTCTCGGAGGTGAAGTCGGTCCGACTACCGCCTATTTGATGGAAGCGGCCCCGGCCCAAGCCCGCGGTCTTGCTGTCTCGTTTCAGCCTGCCAGCCAACAGGTAGCTGCGACCGCCGGAGCGTTGGTTGGAGAAATACTTTCCCTCACTATGACAACCGAGGCACTCAATGCGTACGGATGACGGATCGCGCTTTTGCTCGGCGCCGGTACGCTGCCGTTCGGATTTTGGTTGCGGAGGGCCTGTCGGAAACTTGCAGCGCCCTGAAGCCTCAGCTCTCCTCGTCCAGACTGTAAGGAGATCGCATGCCGCTCGCCGCATCATGAGCTTGGGATTCGTCATATTGGCGAGCTGCACGATTATTACCTACGTCACGCAATATATGACCACCTATGCGCTGAACACCCTGCAAGTGTCTGCGCCTCTCGCCTTTGCCACCACGCTCATCGGCAACACGGCAGGAATTGCTGCCGCCTTGCTGGGCGGTTGGCGCGCGGATCTGGCCGGACGCCGGCACATCATGATATGGCCGCAGATTGCTGCGTTGCTGATGACGTATCCGGTGTTCTTGTGGATCACAGAGAGCCGCAGTGCCCCCGCACTTCTCGGAGGCCTCGGCGCGCTCACCCTTATCGGAACGATTCCGTATAGCGCCTTCTATGTGAGTATGGCCGAAGGCTTGCCCAAGGACATTCGCGGTGGCGCCTTCGCGACGATTTACGCTTTTGCGATCGCGATCTTCGGAGGCACAGCGCAAGTCGTCGTCACTGGCTGATCCACGCTACCGGGAACGCGCTGGCGCCCGCCTGGTAATGCTTGTCGCCAGCGCGGCCGGGCTCTGTGCCATGCTGATGATGCCCGAGACCGCACCGCCCGCGACCTCCGAAAGGACCATAACCCCAGCTGCGACATCAACGCGATCAAGTTGACCGGTTAAAGAGACTGTCCTTAGCCAGTTCCGGTTGGCGATTTCTCTCGTCACCCGCGATCACCTTGTCTCGGCAACCTCGACCAGCTCCGACCAAGTGGTCGCTACCACCGTGCCACTGGAGACAAAGAATGGAAGTGTGACAACACCTTGCAATTAAAGGGCTGGGGCGATTGTCCGGACAGCCACATTAAAGGCTTACACCCCCTTTGCAAGCCAAAACCTTGTCGGGGCCGCGGCATGACCGAGGCCCGGACATAGCGTTCGCCGCTGCCGCACCAAGCTTCCCCATCCGACCGAGAACCCGCGGCTTGTCGTTCTGCTGTCGTGGATGCTGGAGGATGTTCTACGCTGCCAGGTGTCTGATCTGCGAAACTCGTGGCGCGCAACGCGGGGCCACCAGCTCGTTTGCTCTCGACCGGCCCGCAACATCGAGCTCCGTGCGCTGAAGTGTCACGGCGTCCTTGGACGCCTGTTCGACAATCGGGCTAGGTAGCCCGCCAGCCCGACCACCAACTTTCAGGCAGCACCCACCGACGGCACTGACAGCTTGCGCAGGGGATCTGGCGAAGGGTCTGTTCGTGTGTGGCGGACGCCAGCCGACGACAGCGCGGCCTGGAGCTTCCGACATCAGGCGCGTCAACTGCCGTCCGCAAACGCCTGTCAGATTACCGACAGCAAAGCGGACGTCATCGTTGAAGGCATGCCTAGCCGAAAAGATACTGGCTCTGGCCGCAGAGGCCAATCGGATACCGCTGTCTTACCGCGGCTCGCCGTGCGGGCGGTGCTGGAAGCCTGCCGTAACTGCTACGGATGCGAAGGGCAGCAACCAACTCGCGCAGCGGGCTGCGAGCGTCCCGGGAAGATGATCTAAATCAAAGCCAAAGTGAATTAGCCGCGCTATGTTGCTGGTAGGCCGAGTGGCCCTTCGGGCTATCAATAGTACGAGACGCTATGGCTGATCATGCAGAAATTCTCCCAGCGCGAGCCGAGCAATGCCGGCAGCAAACTGCAAAGCCGGCTGGCGCGATGCGACTACTGCGGCGTTCCGATGAATGACTGAGGCTCGCAAAGCTACCGGTGCTCGCCTCAGCCGAAGACGCCTGCAGGAGTGAGCCTGACGAACGCGACACTCTCAGCCTCCGGCAGTTCACCGAGACGCCTTTGCTGATGTGCGACCTCTTTGCTGATCGAGCGTCAGGCCCCTGACCCCACGATCGGCCGAGAGGGAGCACCGCCCCGGCCCGGCGCGCCCAACGGTCGCGCCGGGGCACATGACCTAGAACGGAATATGCCTTGAAATAACTCAGCCTATTACCGCACCAAGGTCGAGGATTGCCGTGCGCAGGCGGAGCGAGCGAGCCGCCCCCTCGACAAAGAGCCGTGGCAGCGCCTCGACGATGAATGGCAGAAGCTTGCAGCAGACGACCAAAGACTCGAAAAGCAATAAGTCTTCGACCGATGCCCCACTTGGAAACTTGTTTAGGAATCCTGCGTAGATTGATCGCTAAAGGCGATCTGAACCGCATTCGGTTGGCTGAGAGGGCCATTAACGAATACTGGGACGTCACCCTGCCGAGGGCTCGCAAGAGCGGCCTTCGGCTTGTTCAGCAACACATTCTCTCTCACGCCAATGCCGTGATCGGGGATCGCCGCTCCTTCGCCGAGCTCGTGAACGCGTACATCGAAACAAAGCTGGCAGAGTAAGGCCACCTTGGTTGGCTATCCTCGGAGACGTGCCAGGTGTCATCTGCGATCTTGCGGAGGCGGTTCATCTAGTCGAGACGCCGCCGCCTGAAGATCTTGATCGCCTCATTTGGCAATGTGGAGCTGGGCGCGGTAGCCGTCGAACTTGATCTCATCGATCCAGCGCCTCCCGGAGGGCACCCGATCACCTGTGTCACCAGCGCGGGCTCGATGAAGGCTGGGTAAGTCGCCTTGGTGCCGATCGCCACCGCTTTCGTCCCGCGCTGCTGGCGCTAATGCTCGGCGCGGAGGACGTCGTCTACATGCCCTTACGTCATTCGCTGCCCGCAGCGCCCGCCGGTCCTTCCATCGCTTAGAGACGTGAAGTGCCACCAGGCCCGAACAACCGTTGCCAATGTTGCCGATTTGGCGCATCGATCAGACCGAGCCTCGCCCGATATTCGCTTTATTTGGCTGCTCGCAACATTGGCGTGAGCGGCGGCGGAGAACCATGTTGTATTCTGGCAATGATCTTGAAGCCGTGGTTACGATAAAAGGGAATGTGCTCGGGATTCGAGCTTTCAAGATACGCGGTAATGCCCTGCTCATCGCATCGATGAAGAGCGTATTTCATCAGTAATGTGCCAAGTCCGTGTCCGACCCACTTCGGATCGGCCGCGATGAAAGGCAGGTACCAGTGCGGCTCGGGCGGACGATGTTCGGCCATTTCGTGCCGCAGGAGCGCCATGTCGTCGATGATCTCCGGGTTCAGGGACAGTGCCATGATTTCGTCCAACGCGGACTCGTCTTGCTGTACGCCAGGCGGCAGCCACAGGGCTGCGGCGCGGATCCCTCCCGTGACGTACGCTGTCCCATGGTCGAATGCTCGTCCACCACAGGCGTTAACGAAGTTAGGCATGTTTCGAAGATATTGCCTTACGTCAGGCCAACTCCAGCGCATCAATGGATCGGCGGCAAAGCCGAGCACAATTGTCCAGACGATGCTTGTTCGAACGTTTGCATTCGCACATGTGATCTCCGACTCGGCGAGCATGATGTGGATTCCCGGTTGTCTTCTATCTGTCAGAGTTACACGGGCATGACAAATGGCATTTAACGAAACAGGAAACGTCCGGAGGCTGCGCCGCGGCTCTGTGCTAACGATTGATCCGTCGCCGCAGGTGACAGCTCGCGTTGCGACGCTATACCGATTCCGCCCGCACCCGCAAACGATCCTCACCGTCAGTTGATGAGAGTGGTCGGTCAGCCATTATCCAGATCAAGACCGTGCTCGAGTTCCTTTCGCCGGTACATCTGGAATATATCCGAGCTGCGTCATGAACGTTCTGGGGATCGCCCTCAACCTTCATTTGACCGTACAACCTGACGTTACGTGCGCTTCAAGCCCTTGGGCTAATTCTCTGGGGCGAACCTGGAGCGTGCTCACCGTTCCATGAAGGCCGGGCGGCCGCCCTCTATCGCTGGCGGGCTCCAGGTCGGGAGATAGCCGAGCGGTCTCAACCAATTCGTGCGCGCCAACTTCCGCAAGGACCACAGCAAGGGACAGCCCTCTCTCATTGACATGCGGCTTTCCAGGGATGTGAGACTCGGCTCCTTGACACCAATCAGCAAAGCATTGTGGAGCGAGTAAACTCTCAGGCACTTTGCTATGATCCAGTAATCAGACCGTCGAGGCAGCGAGGTTCATTCAATGGACTTGTCTGCACCGGCTTTGTTGGTGGGCGTCTTCTTTGCCGGCGCGCTGGTTGGGTACGCCGTCAGAGTATTCCATGTCCACCAGGGGGCGCGGGCTCGCGCCCTCAACCGCAGGGCTTCGAATAGTCGGCAATCGCGATCCCTCTCTCGCGGGCGATAGGCCGACCAGACTAAGATAAATGCTGGGATGGAGACGCTCTCCTACGTAGCGCCCCACCATGAGCATGAAATCGCTCTTGCCAACAATTCGAATGGCTGCGCCGGCCGCTATCAGATTCTCACAATTCCGGTGCTTCGAGCTCTTCCCCCTCGCAAGGTGGGAGATCCTGATTGCCGACGACTAGGATGGTGGTCTTTTTTCGTTACAGAGTCCGCTACCGTGCAGCCAGCCTCGGCCGCGGCGATAGCGGCCTCGGAACGCGCGATTTGTAACGGGCCGGTGAATACGATCGTATTCGCCCCAAGGGGACCGGTCCGGACTTCCTCGCGAGCCAGCTTCTGCCGGCGTGATCCGGAGGGGTTCGCTGCGGTACCGCAATTTCGGTCGTCAAGTGATACCCATTCTCGTCGACACAATGCGACCGGAATCCGGTGAATTGGATCTTGACGGGGCCAATTTGGCGCCAGCTCGAATAAGAGGTTAATCGTATCAACATCACAACCGCACCGCACGACAGAAGTAATGGCCGCTGAATAAGGATGCGCATGGGCCGTGACGCGTCGCGTGGCCACCTGGGGCATTTTGAGAGCACACGACCAGAAGGGCAGACGCTGCACTGCTGGACACTCGCTCCACCCCGGGGCTTGGGGGCTGAAGGGATGAAGCGAGTTCGCCAAGGTACAACGCCCAGGAGAGCGTTGCGAGAGGCCATTAGCCTTCCGATTCGGGCAGCATCGCGGCGATTACTGGATGGATCGAGGCAAGAAGTGCTGGCCCTTGCTGCCAATGCCATGGTCGGAGACCCCGCTCGTTCGCCGAAACTAAACGCGCTTGGCACTGCTCCTCTCAAACTCACCTTGATAGAGAACATTGCCCGAACGGCGCTCTCGAAAACCAACCCTCACAACTGTCCGTGATTTACCGGAATTCCTGTCCCGGAATCACTGAAACCGCTATCCGCGAATTACCGAAATCCGTGTCCGTCAACTGCCAAAACACGCAGTTGAGCCGGCCAATGCCGATTCGGCTAGTATCTTCAATAGGGCTGGTGCACTTCCGGCAGAGCGAGATCTCTGGTGATCCTGATCGATCCGCAAGGTTACTTCGATCCGATGAATATCTAACCACGGCATCAGACCGGAGGATGTCGCCGGCAAGCCAACGATGGAGAAGGTGCTGCCGGTCATCAGCTCAGCGTTCGAGGACATAGCGATTGCCCACCACAGCGCGTTCGACCGCACGGCACTGGCGCGGGCGGCCCAGAAATACGGAGCCAAATGCCTCTCCCTGTGTATGGGTTGATGGGCTACGTGTGGCTAGCCGAAGCGGGGAGCATTTCCGACCGGATGGCCGGTATGGCTTAGCCAATCTGGCTCGAGCGCTCTGCATAGATTTTCGACACCACGCGGCCGAGGATGCTCGTGGCGCCGCGGTCTACTGTTACTCCAAGCTAATCGCGACAGCGGCAAAACCTTGCAGCCGGGCGGCTCTGGACTCCTGCGGAACGTATCTGACGGTCGGCGCTGCGCCGATGAGGGAACGCTGATCATCCGCCCTGTTGTTCCGGCGCAGGTCGGATCGCGATGAGAGTTGTTCCGCTTCTTTTGGGAGCTATCTGCAATGTCGACGCTCACTCCGTATGGCGCGTGTCTGCTGTGGAAGCCGGAATTGATCTGGTTGAACGCCGTTTCCGATGCCATGCTCGCCGGCGCCTTCTTTACCACCGCGTTCGTCCTCAGCTTTTTCGTGTGGCGGCGCCGTGACATTATGTTCCGCAGCGTATTCTGGGCCTTCGCCCTCTTCGCCGGCGTCTGCGGAGTGACCCGCTTGCTGTCGATCCTCACTTTATGGGTCCCGGCTTACCACATCGAGGGCCTAACAAAGTGCTTGCTGGCGTTGATTTCGGTCGGCATCACGGCAGCTCTGCTGCTGCTGCCGCGAATCCTGGTGCTGCCGTCACGCATGCGACTTCAGCGAGCCTATGCGGCACTTGAGGAGGACATCAGACAACGGCGCACCGCCGAAGCCATGGTCAAACGCTTTCAGGAGATCGAGGCCAACGAGGCTCAGGTCCGGCAAGCGCAGAAATGGAAGCCGTCGGCCAACTCACCGGTGGTCTCGCGCACGACTTCAACAACATTCTGACCGTGATCACCGGAACCATCGAAATCCTGGCCGACGCGGTCAAGGATCGTCCGCATCTCGTCCAAATCACCCAGATGCTTAGCGCCGCTGCATCGAGAGGGGCCGACCTGATCCAACATCTGCTGGCCTTTGCCCGTCAGCAGCCGTTGCAGCCGCGCAGCACGGATGTCAACGCTTTGGTCGTCGAGACAGCGCGGTTGCTACGACCCACGCTCGGCGAACAGATCGAAATCGATTCGATGCTGGCGCACGATTGCGCGCCGGCTCTGATCGATCCCAGTCAGCTCTCGACCGCGCTCCTGAACCTCGGCCTGAATGCGCGGGACGCCATAGGGCGGCTGGCGTGGAGGAGTGAGCCCGGCCGAGGAAGCGGATCAGCCTCGGCGTGGCTGGCATCCGTCCAGTCCGTTAATCCCAGTGCAGGGCGCGGCATCGCTCGCAGGTCCAAGTCTAACTCATTTGCAAGCTCGCGTGCGACCCAATGGCTCCACCAGCTTCCGAGAGTGAGGTCGCTGGCGATGAATGGTGTTCCGCGTGAGAGGGAAGCTGCGACCCAAGACAGATCTTTTCCGGTGCGATAACGGGGAGCAAGCAGACGCCGCTCCCGATGAGCGCCTGATCAATCAATCTTTTCTCCGATGGCCTGGAGGTAGAGGGATGAATGGTTGATGCCATCAATGCCCAAGAGTCGATCAAGCGCCCGGTCCTGGAAGCCCCCGACGTTCCAAACGCCGAGCCCGAGCGCAGTCGCGACGAGATTTATATTTTGGGCGACATGTCCAGCCTCTATCAATGTGAACCGATAGCCACGATCCCCATACTTCACCGTGTTGCGGCGGAACAGCGCCGTCTGGATGACCAAGAGCGCGGCACCTCGGACGATCTCAGGCTGAAAGAGACAGCAGGCCAGCTCCTCCGAAAGGTCCCGATTGACGATCCGGCGTACGCAATGCTCCTCGGAATTGTAGTGGTATAGGCCGGGCGCTAGGCTCTCGACCGCGCTACGCGCATGGAAGTAGATTTCCAGCGGAAAGAGAGCCCCACCCGACGGCACATTCCGGAGCGGGCGCGGGAAGGGCGTTGCTTCGTTGGGCCGGTTGATGCCGTAGCTGTAAAAGAGGAGCGCCGCTAGCATTGCGAATGACATACTCGCGGGTGCGATGCCCCTGGGAGTTTGTCGTGCCAAGATCGCCTCGCCCAGGCCGAGCCTGAAGGGCGGTAGAATGGCGACCGGCGGCAGGGGAATGGCCGCGAAAGCATCGTAAGGCAGCGCATTCTTCATCCGGGTCATCCAATCGACGACGACGTAGTTGGGAAGCGCGTCGTCTACGGCCGTGGATTTGGAGTTCTCATGGAACGCCTCCCAGATCAGGTCCAGATCCTCGGTGCCCCAGACCAGGTCATCCCATGTTGGTCTATCGGATCTCATCGCGGTCCTTCGAATCTCGGTTAGGGAAAAGGATGGGGCATGGGATTGTCGCCATGTTCCCTGGTCAGGCCGGGATAGCCCAGCTTCCGTGGCAGTTCCCAGAGACGCGTCCCAGTGCCCGCGACGCATAGCCCATGAACATGGGGTGGTAGCCGGGGATCAGGGCCCGGATCACATGAAAGCCCGGCGCCGCGACGTCTTCTGTCGTCAGGTCGGCGGCCAGGACATCGTGTCCCGTCCCAGCCACCTGGTCGACCAGCGTCTCGAGATCGCGCGCAGGCTCGCCGGTGGCCCGGTCGGGAAGCTCTCGGAAGTCGATCTCCGTAGCCGAGGAATAAGAAATGCTGCCTGCTCGGCCCGTTCCGGCGACGTCCAGAAGTTCACATGGCTCACTTGGCTGTAGACGTTTTTGTGGTCACATTCTTCGTCGATCCGTTTGAGTTCGGCCATCAACTGGCGGACATAGCGTTCGGTGTGCGCCAGCTCCTCCAGCGACTTCGTGACGGCGACATCAGGGCTAAGGTCGGCGGCTGCCGCCACCGCGAGCGGTGCTGCCTTGGAGCCCCGGGGGCCGCCAGGACTGTGAGGATCGTCGGGACTTCGTTGTCTTGGCTGATCTCCATCATGTGGATCCCGTAACGGACGGAGGTGAAACGGCGGATCAGGTTCTTTTGGTGGTCGGCCAGACTATCGAGCCGAATGCGGGAGCGGGAGAGCATGGCCTGCCAGGTGATCGAGAAGCAGTCCCGCTCAATCACCTCGCAGATACCTGCTGCCGCGGCGCGCTCGAAGCTATCGTGGCAGGCCAGTCCGGTCGAGATTGACTGTGCCAAGGGCCATTCGTCTCCGTCCGGCGAGAATAGATAGGGCAAGTAGACGAAGCAGGCTGCCACATGGATGCTCTTGCCCGAGACCAAGCTGCGGGCCGGCATCCAGCGGACGTCACTTTCCGCCGTGAAGGGCCGATAAGGGAAGTCCAGTTTGGTGAGCTGCTGGTCGTCGTACAGCGCGAAGTCGGTGGGCGGCACACATTGGAAGGGCGCCGACTGATAGGTGTAAATTGGATGGTCCCGCCGATCGTAAATCGCCGCGACATAGCGTTCGATCGCCTCGCCGATGGCTTTCGCCAACGCGAGGTCGCGAGACGTCGATCCACCACCCCCGACGGAGAAGTTCTCGAGACCGCTTAAGGCGCGCGTGCCCGCGGCGACGGTCATGTATCGAAAGAATTCCGGTGACCCGGCCTCCCTGTCGTTCTCCTGTATCGAATGTATCGAATTGAGGATGCCGACTTTCGGATCGTAAAGGTAGCTTAAAATGGCGCGCAGCCGGTCGAAGCCGGCGGCTGTTCTAATCCGCGTCATTCCTCCCTCCCATCGCCTCGACCTGGGCCCAGCGCTCTCGGTTCAGGGAGATTTTCTCGAGGTTCACCTTGCTCGCGTGGCGGAGCGGACTGCAGACGGGACAGCGTGGTGCCTTCAACACGCAGCTTGCGATCATGCTCGAGCCCATCAGGTTCATCTCGATGAGCTTGCCCGCACGGCGCGGAAACAGGTTCGCGCTGAACCGGAGTATCTCGAAGGCCGCAAGTTTGCAAGCGATGGAGGTCACCGCCGGGTGCGCACCGATGAAGGCCTGCCCCTGGGGTAGGAAGGCCTCAATAAGACGCTGGTCGTGCACCTTCTCTCGTAGATGGGAGTTCTGCCGTACCTCCAGACAGGCCAGGCACGCCGTCTGCTCCGGGATCACAAGCGGGCCGAGTCGGATGGTGGCATCCTCAATAAGCACCGGCAGAAAAGGTTTGCTTTGTTGGAAAGCAAGGGCGTTCCACGGCTTGAGAAGACCGCTCCCGCCGAATTCAGCGCATGCGACCACTAGGGCGGAACCCTTTACGATCTCCTCCGCGCGCTGGGCGTCTACGCAGAATTGCGTCAACTCTTGCTTCCCTTCGACAAGAGCGTGATTGCGGAGGGGAACGTCATCGACGAGAGTCGTCCCCTAATTGCCGAATTCGCTCAAGCGATCGCGCACACCGAGGCCCAACTGGTTGACGCCCACAATAACGATGCGAAAGTCGGTGACCTGGCGGATATCGTTCTTGGTCATCCCGAACTGATGCAACATTTGAGCGCGAGGACGGCCTGGAAGCGGTCGGCGGGTCAGGCCCAGACCCCGGAGAAGAGCTCAACGACCTCACGGGCTGGATTCGCGCTGGACTTAACCGGCACAATGGGATGGGTGTGCGCGCGCTGATGCGCGGTAAGTCGGCAATGCTGGTACAGTTTGGCGGTTCAGCGAATCTGTCGACGCGATCCGAACTGCCGGCTGCGCGACAACGACGTACGCAGGACCGCGCCCCGATCGTTCCGTTAAGACGGCAAGCCGCCGTCCAAACAGAAAATGACGCGGGTCGGCAATCGTGACGTGAGACACGACCCGGTCAAGAACGGGGGTACCTTTGCGTGTTCGATGATCCCGCGCTCGCAGACACCATCTTCGAGATCGACCTCGAAGACAACAGCATGCGAAAGAAAAAAGTTGCGCGCCCGTCCGCGATTTAGCGAAATTGCTGTTCCGCATTTGCGAAATACGCACTTAATGGTCTCGCCCGCGATTCAGCGCAAGCTTGATCCCGAAGCAACAGTCACCGTGACCGATCTTCGGAAGTTAAGTCCAAAAGATATTCCTCTCCTATAAATTCTTGTAGTTGAGCCGCCCGATCTTGTGGCTCGCCAGCGATCCTCGCTCACAAAGAAACTAGGGGAGCCAGGAATAAGCTCGATAATTTCCTCTACCGAGCTAGCAACCAAAGGTCCGACCTAGACGGATGTGTTCCGCTAGGAACCTGCAGCGACTCGGAACTCTGCCTCAGGACTACCGAGAGGAGCGACGTGTGTCTCGACCTTGCCGTGCCTCTGTTGAAGGCGGCCGCGTTCGATGGCGCGCACGCAGCAACGCTCGCTCGCTTGGCCAAACGCGGCCCGCTCGATCCGATCAACAAAAACACATCGAGAGAGGTGGCGCGTTCATAGGATCTGATGCAAGAGCAGAGTGTTAAATCGCGGCAAGCTTCGCAATCTGCGGACTAGAGCCGGCATATGAACGAACGACAGATCTATTCTGTAAGCTACGCAGTTCCTCGCGATCAGGATCGACGAGGTCGAGGCTCCGAAAGTGCTCGGCATCCGCGAGCGGAGGCGCCCCGCCTCGTCTTTAAAGCGAAGCCATTCGACTGTCCGAAGACAGCGCTCGTCGAGGCGACGCGCGGCGCCGCTGGGCGACGTACTGATCGCCAATGGGTCGCACCACCGCTCACTTGGCTCGGCCACCAACATTTGCCGAGCAGACCGTCTAACCAACCTCGCTCAGGAAGCCCTCATAGTACTTGCGAAGAGTCGCCGAACGCTGCGCCGCCATTCTCCGACCGGTCGGCGTACAGAAATCCTGGCTCAGGCCGAGAAGCTTGGTCCGGAAATGATCAAGAGCGTAGGAGATGTCATTGGGCTGCCTGCGGGTGGCCGCTGGGTCTTCGATGTCATAGAGCGCCGTCTTCCTTAGGCCGGCAACGTAAAAGCACCGTGCCACGCCAATCCAGCCGATCGCATCCAGACGGTCCGCATCCTGAAGAATCTTCCCCTCGAGGCTGATGGGAGGAATAGCAGCGGAGAAGCTGTGCGCCTCTATCGCATGACGAACGCGATCCGTGCGATCATCCGGCCAACCGAGCGCGATAAGAAGCTCGCCGGCTTTGTCCGCGGCGAGCCGCGAAGCCTTGCTTCGTTCGGTCGATGCCTTATCGACCCACACGCTATCGTGAAGAATGGTGGCTGCGACCAGTATTTCCGTGTCCCCGCCCTCGACATTTGCGATTTTCAGGACGTTGCGCCACACAGGCAGCAGGTGGGCCTCATCGTGCGCTCCATCGCGGACGTCGAATGCATGAGGAAGCAACGCCAGAGCCAGCTCGGGATAAAGGAAGTGCTCGTGCAACATTTCGAATCTCGTGCGGTCCATCGTCTCCTTAGCAGATACCATCGCATCGCGGCTATCCAGCTATGATTAGCCCCCTGCGGGGCCAATGCGCTAAATCGAATTCAACAACTTTGCCATCCTTCTGGTTTTGGCGGAAGATCGTTAAAGCCAGAAATTGATCAAGTCGATTGCCCGGCCGGCTTCGCCGGAAATGGGCTCTATTCGCTTCGCTCACCGAGCCGCCTTCGGCGTCTCGGCCGTTCGGTTAACGATCGCCGTGCCTGGCGCTAAGGCGCGCATTTCTCTTGGAAGGGGACACCCCTTCAGCGGGATGCAAGCACAAGACGAGTCCGCGCGGCATCCCCACGCCTCCCCATACTCTTCATTTTAATTATTTGAATGTGGCCCCTAGTGCGGAGCCTCCGCGCGGATGCTCGCACCCCACAACTGGCATCGTCCTCATGGTAGTATCGGCTCAAAGCCACCGATCAGCAGGCTCGGATTTGACCGGGAACAACCTCCTGAGGCTCCACAGCTAGCTCGACCAGCTTCCAGGGCAGGCGGAAGGGCCGAGTATTGTTGATGGCGGTAGCCCTGGTTGGATGACAGCCCAGCCAACACGCTGAACTTGTTGTGTCGATCAGCGTTTTCGGATGGCGGTTTGAGCAGATCCGCCAGAAGCACCACGGGACCGCCGTCCTTCTTGCCAAGGCGCCCCAATCGAGAGCCGAGATGCTGCCCGCCCGCCGCAACCGGGCGATGAGCGAGCATGATCAGGCACCCCCAAAGACTCCTGGCCGAATTCAGAACCCGTTGGGCGAGGCCGAACGAGGCGGGATCGGCGGCAGCGACGTGATGGAAGAAGGATCGGCTCGCGGCTAGTCGGGCGTTGCGCGTCGCGACGGAATTGTTCCGCTTCTCCTCGAGCTCATCGAGAAAGGCGAGAACGAGGTCCCGATCGAGATCCTAAGCGCCAACGCCGCTGGCTTCTCCGCGGACGGGCGGCGGCAAAGAGGATCAACATGCGCAAGGCGTCGCGATAGCCGGCCAGGGTCGCGGAGGTCGTGTTGCGCTGCTTGGTCAACCGGCGACGAAAGTACGATTCTAGGAGCGGCGCCAGCAGGAGGTGTTCGTTCATGCCGCGCCTCCGTCGAGAAAGGCGCGCTCAGCCGCGATGTCGAGGAGATCCGACGAACCGGTGAGATAGTAGGCTGTGTCGCTATAGTTGGCGTGGCCGAGGTAGGTGGCGAGTAAGGGCAGCAACGCTTGGACATCTGCGCGCCGTTGGTGCCACAACCTGAGCCTGGTCACCGCGATGCGAGCCACCTGGGAAACAGTGGCTCCGGCTCGACAGATGCTGCAACTAACCGTTCCTTCTCATCCTGTGACCAACGATGCCGCCGCTCGACCGCTGTGATCACCTCTGCCCGCGAAATCGTCATAGCGCTTTTCCTAGGATTACCCCTACGACCTGCAGCGCGCGCGTCCGTCAAACAAGGCCGCCTTCAATGCAGAAATACCCAGCTCAAGATCGCTGCGCCGATGCAGCCACCTGCGTACGGTATGCCGCATCCGTTTCCCGGCGTTCGTGCTGACGGCCGGGCTGAAGCGAACGAACCGCTCACCGTGTCGATTGTTCGCCATCCTCGGCCGAAAGCTATAGCCAAGGAAGTCAGACGACTGTTCCGGATAAGCGCCGGAGCGATTGGCATCTTTACACGATCTTGGTCTTTTCCGGATGAAGCCGTAGCCCGCATTCCGCAAACCTCGCTTCCAGCGCCCGACACAAGTCTCGACCGAAGTCTTGGATCATTGCCCCTCAACCCCAGCCGCCCGTTGGTTCGCCTTCACTTGCTTATACACCTCCCACACATCGCGTTTGGCAATACAAAACGGCTTGGCCTTACTCATGCCGATCATCCACTTTCGGGTTGTCGACCGCGTAAAGCCGGATGACAACGCCCCTTCGGTCCAGTGCCATTACAGCGCCTTCGTTCCTAATACGGGCGTTTCCGCCCCTGTGCTCCGCATCGGTACTCTGCTCCTTGCGGCGACGAGCCGCTTGGAGTCCTCCCTTCACATCGGAGCGACAGGCTCCTGTGTTCCTTGTCAAAGCCTGGTCCGAGGTCACGCCGCCTTGATGCCGGACGCCGGTTGGACAGTCGGCAGGCTCCCCAACCCTTGCTCGCGGGATAGACATCCTGATCCCGGTGACCTTGCCCCCAGATAGGGGAAGATCTTGTGCTGCGGGGCCTCGCGATCGAGCGCCCCAACCAGGTCTGGTGCGCCGACATCACGTATCGTGCGCCTCGCCCCACAGTTGGGGAAGCGTATGACTGGAATGCAAAAGAGAAAGGAGGACTGAGAAAAAAAAGATATGACTTGTTCCCTGCTGTGAGGGGACATGAGCCCAAGCGGCGGTGACCTGTCGTCAACTGGCAGGGTGACGTAGCCCGCAGGTAAAGGGGATTGAGGCGAAGCCGTTAAGCCGAGATGGTCCCCGAGGCTGGAGTATTGGAGGTTGAGGAACACGAACCGGTTCACCCGCATCTGAGGGCTGAAATGTCGCCTCCGTCTACACGGCTTAACAGGTGGAATGCCGATGATGTCGCCGGACAGTTATGACGGCGTGCATCCGAACGCGAG
>NZ_JADYVX010000045.1 GCF_020194175.1 Bradyrhizobium sp. BRP22
CGCAGCGGACGCCAGGGCCGGCTTGCCGAGCATCTGACCCGGATGGACTTCATCGTTCTGGATGAACTCGGATATCTGCCCTTTGCCCAGTCCGGCGGCCAGCTTCTGTTCCACCTCGTCAGCCGGCTCTACGAGCGCGCCTCCGTCATCGTCACCACCAATCTCGCCTTCGGCGAATGGCCGAGCGTGTTTGGCGACGCCAAGATGACCACCCCGCTGCTCGACCGGTTGACCCACCACTGCGACATCGTCGAGACCGGCAACGACAGCTGGCGATTCAAAAGCCGAGACGACGATCACATCACCCGCGCTCGTCTCGCCTCCGCTATCCCGACCAGCTCCGACGAGACGAGCGCTACCGCCAAACCCCGCCGCCCGAAGGGGTCAAAATTGGACGCCGATGAGGGGTCAAATTTGCAAGCCGATTGACATCCTTGAGAACGGAGTCGTTGACCGCGTCTAGAATCATTGTGCGGGCGTCGATCTTGCCATTTGCATGCACCCTGAACGACAGAAATTCCCTGACCGCCCTGTCCGGTCTCACCGTGAAATGGGTCGTTGCGAAGGCGATCGTTCCGTCGGGCTGGATCATGTATCCGTCAAACCGCATGCTCGCCTTGATCGGAGGCCCCGCCCCGTTCGTGCCGTGAACTTGACAGGCTGAGAGGTCGACGAGCATGCGAAACTCCCTCCCTTCGGCGATCGCCTCGCTCAGCGCCGCATAGTCGGCGTTTTTGGGTTCATCCGCGATCGCCCGGTGCATCCAGGGGCTCGACACGATCAGAGCGGCGGCAGCGGCGGCGCGCAGATAGTTTGACAAATGTGGCCCCAGGGATGGAGACTGCGGGGTCCCGTTGCGCTCAAGCAGGCATGTGGTGGCATTCGCCCCTGGCCGGCACCTGATTCGAACTTCGCCGCCTCATGATTGGTGACGACTTCTCGCACCACCAGGGCATGCAGCTTCTGGGCAAAATCTGGATCAAGGCCGCTCTGTGAGGCAAGGCTACGCAGCCGTCTCAACTGCGCTACTTCACGCTTGGGATCTCGAGATGCCAATCCATGTCTGGCCTTGAGCTCTCCGATCGTATGAGTACAGCGAAAGCGCTCTGCGAGCAGATGCACCATCGCGGCATCCAGGTCGTCAACGCTCTGGCGCAGCTTCGCCAGGTCGCCCGCAAAGCCATGCTGATCATCCGTCATTGCGATTCTCTTTCGTCTAGATCCGCCAACCTGCGGCGCATGATCTTCCCGTTGGACGTTGTCGGAAGGTCGCGAACGAACTGTATGGCGCGTGGCACCTTGTAGGCGGCAAGCTCACGGCGGCAGAGCGCAATGATGCCGTCTGCATCCTCGGCCGCACCAGGCCTCAGCACCACATAAGCTTTTGCAATCTCACCTTTCAGCGGGTCCGGAACCCCACCGACCGCGACCAAGGCAACGCTCGGGTGGGCTACGACCACGCGCTCGATTTCCGCGGGGAAGACCTTGAAGCCACTGCTGTTGATCATGTCCTTCTTGCGATCGACGATGAAGATCGCGCCATCATCGTCCATGCTGGCGAGGTCGCCGGTGTGCAGCCAGCCGTCAGGCTCGATCGTTTCGCGGGTCGCTTGCGCATTGCCCCAATAGCCCTGCATGACGATCGGACCGCGCATCGTCAGCTCGCCGACCTCGCCGCGCGGCATGGTCTTCGCAGCGTCCTGTCCATCGGCGATGCGCGCCTCGCAATACGGCATCGCAATTCCGATGGAGCCTAGCTTCCGCTCGCCATAGAGAGGAAATGTGGTGCCGGCGCCAGCCAGTTCAGTCATTCCCCAGAGCTCGATCAGAGGACATCCGAAGCGTTCCTCCACCTCGCGCATCTTGGCAGCGGGCATCATTTGACCGCCGACAGTGCAACGGGTCAGCGAGGATAGGTCGTGGTCCTCGAGGTCGGGCGAGGCCAGCATGTACATATACATGGTCGGCACGCCTTCGAACATCGTCGCCCTATGGTGCTCGATGCTCTCGAGAATCTTGGCCGCATCGAAGCGAGGGTGCATGATGAGCGTGCAACCACACAGCATTCCCGCCTGAAATACGACATTGCCGTAAACATGCGGACAGGGCAGCGCCGTGACAACAACATCGCGATCCGTTTTTAGGTGGGATCGACCTTGACTGGTTCGAAGCTGCGCAGCTCGGCGACAAGCGCGTCGAAGGGTATCATATCCTCCGAATCGTCCGAACCAAAGACCACGTTGATCAATCCGGAGACGCCTGCAGCAATGACCGGCGCGATCGTTTCACGAGTGCCGATCAGCACCTTAGCGGCGCAGTCCCGTGTGACATAGGCGACTTCGGGCGGCGTGAGCATCACGTTGATCGGATTGACAACCGCGCCTGCCTTGAGCGCACCTAGCTCACGATCCACTCCCATGAATTCGGGGCATAAAGGGTCACGCGATCGCCCGGCTCTACGCCAAGGTTTACAAGATTGTGAGCCAAGGTCCCCGAGAGCGCATCGAGTTCACGAAAGCTGAACTCGCGCCGATCCGTCACCAGGGCTGTGCGATCGCCGAACTTTTTTGCCGCCAAGCCAGGCAATTCTGCCAACGTCGTCGTCATTGATGGGCATCCACAGACAATGTCACGGCGGACAGCCCGCCCTTTTGCAGGATGAAGTCGGCGATCTCGTCGACACCCCGACCACTCTTCAGATTGGAGAAGATGAACGGTCGCGCACCCCGCATCCGTCGTGCGTCTGTTTCCATGATCTCCAGATTCGCGCCCACCAAGGGAGCCAGATCAATCTTGTTGATCACGAGCAGGTCGGATCGCATGATCCCCGGCCCTCCCTTGCGCGGGATCTTCTCTCCTGCGGCGACGTCGATCACGTAGACGGTCAGGTCAACAAGCTCCGGGCTGAAGGTGGCGGCGAGATTGTCACCGCCCGACTCGACGAAACAAAGCTCTGCGTCCGGAAACTTCAGGTTCATGTCATGGATCGCCGCCAGATTCATCGAGGCGTCCTCCCGTATGGCCGTGTGCGGACAGCCACCCGTTTCCACCCCCATGATGCGCTCTGCCGTCAGTGCTTGCGCGCGGGTCAGAATGAGTTGATCCTCCTTGGTGTAGATGTCGTTGGTGATCACGTAGATCTCGTAGAAATCACGCAGATGCTTGCACAACGCCTCGACCAGCGCCGTCTTTCCAGAACCCACCGGACCGCCGATTCCTACGCGCAGCGGCCCGTTGGCTGCCGAAATGCCGGGCGTTCGGAGCCACCTGCTCTCGCGTTCAATCGTTTTCATGACCGAAACAACCTCGTATACTGGAGCTCGTGCGCGATGGA
The DNA here is from genome assembly GCF_020194175.1 of Bradyrhizobium sp. BRP22. Classification (GTDB taxonomy): domain Bacteria; phylum Pseudomonadota; class Alphaproteobacteria; order Rhizobiales; family Xanthobacteraceae; genus Bradyrhizobium. Next base: position 3,335 of record NZ_JADYVX010000045.1, read on the forward strand.
CGCGAGCTCAACCATCACGCCCGCCGAACCGAGATCGTCGACTGTCTCACGGCTTGCGATTTCACTGCGCGAGAGGATCGGCCGCTCGAGCGCCGCGATGGCAAGCTGACCATCGGTCTGACCGAGAGGCACCAATCGCACCCCCGCGCTCACCAGATTGGCGACGTAGCTGTGCAGGAACGCCGGCAGCGCGATTTCGACGGCAATCCGTTCGCGCGCCGCTCGCGCTCCGAGCAGGACGGCCAACACGGGCGGGCATTTCTGGTCGGAGAAAACGTCCAGAATTCGATCCGGCCACACGCTGCGAAGGGTCGTAAGGCACGCTGACGATTGTTGTGCGGATTCGAGCGCGAATTCGGACGTGCCGCGGGACGCAGCGGCGAGTTCTGCAAGCCGCGGAAGCTCTTCCTCGGCACTCTCGGCCACGCATCGATAGGCTTCTCTGAAGAAGATTGCTTCGTTTCGGCCGGAGCCATAACAAAGGTCGGCCTCGAGCCAATCGATCAGGCTGCGCCGATCGAAGACATAGCTGGCCTCCACGGCCCATTCCAGGCCGTGCGAATAGCTGTAGGCCCCGTTCGGGAACGACGGCGATAGCCAACTCTGCAGCCTTAGGAACGCCAACGTCATATGTCCATAACTCTCGTCTGTCATCGCACCACCATGCCGGCAACGCGTCAGTACATGAAATAGCGCTGCGCCATCGGAACTACATCTACCGGCGGACAAGTGAGCAGCCGTCCGTCGGCTCGCACCTCGTAGGTCTCGGGATCGACTTCCATATGGGGCAGCGCGTCGTTGAGGATCATAGAGTGCTTGCCGATCGATCGCGTGTTCGCGACCGGCAGGAGTTGTTTTGCCAGGCCCAGCTGCCTCGTCGTTTCGAGCGATGCCTGGCTGACGAAGGTCACGGAGTTTCCCCCGGGAGAACGGCCAAAGGCGCCGAACATGGGCCGGTAGTATTCGGGTTGAGGCGTCGGTATCGATGCATTGGGATCACCCATGATCGCGGCGACGATCACGCCGGATTTCAGGACCATGTCGGGTTTGATGCCGAAGAACGCAGGATCCCAGATGACGATGTCCGCGAGCTTTCCGACCTCGAGCGAACCAACATAGCCTGACATTCCCTGCACAATGGCAGGATTGATTGTGTATTTCGCGACGTAACGCCGAGCCCTGAAATTGTCGTTATGCCCGATCTCCTCCGGCAACCGCCCGAACTGCTTTTTCATCTTGTCGGCAGTCTGCCACGTCCGCGTGATCACCTCACCGACACGTCCCATCGCCTGGCTATCCGACGACACGATCGAGAACGCTCCGAGATCGTGCAGGATATCCTCTGCGGCAATCGTCTCCTTTCGGATGCGGCTCTCCGCGAAGGCGACATCCTCCGGGATACGGCGATCCAGGTGATGGGTCACCATCAGCATATCGAGCGCTTCGTCGAGCGTGTTCGCTGTGTAAGGACGCGTCGGATTTGTCGAGGCTGGGATGACGTTCTTCTCGCCGCAGACCTTGATGATATCAGGCGCATGCCCGCCGCCGGCCCCTTCCGTATGGGCCGCATGGATCGTCCTGCCCTTGAATGCTGCTATCGTGCTCTCGACGAATCCGCCTTCGTTCAGGGAATCCGTGTGGATCATGACCTGCACGTCCATGTCATCGGCGACAGAGAGACAGCAGTCGATCGAAGCGGGCGTCGCGCCCCAGTCTTCGTGCAGCTTCAGGCCACACGCGCCGGCTTCGATCTGCTCGACCAGACCCGCGGGTACGCTCGCATTGCCCTTGCCGAAAATGCCGAAGTTCATCGCGAACGCATCCACCGCCTCGAGCATCCGATGGATGTGCCATGGCCCCGGCGTACAGGTCGTCGCTGTCGTCCCTGCGGCGGGCCCGGTCCCACCACCCATCATGGTGGTGACACCCGAGAAAAGCGCCTCGTCGATTTGCTGCGGACAGATGAAATGAATGTGCGTATCCATTCCGCCGGCGGTGACAATCTTGCCCTCGCCCGCGATGATTTCCGTCCCCGGTCCAATGATAATCGAGACACCCGGCTGAATGTCGGGGTTGCCCGCCTTGCCGATCGCGGCAATGAGCCCGTCCTTGATCGCGATGTCGGCCTTCACGATTCCCCAGTGATCGAGGATCAACGCGTTGGTAATGACCGTATCGACCGCTCCCTGCGCGCGCGTGAGCTGCGATTGTCCCATACCGTCTCGAATAACCTTGCCGCCGCCGAATTTGACCTCCTCGCCATAGATCGTGAAGTCCCTCTCGGGCTCAATGAACAGGTCGGTGTCCGCCAGACGCACCTTGTCGCCGACCGTAGGGCCGAACATCTGCGCATAGGCTCTACGACTCATCGTGTGGGACATGTCTTCCTCGTTTTATTTGTTGGACCCGGATGTATCGGTCCTTGTTTGCAGAGGTCCCATCACGCTGCCACTGAAGCCGTAGATGCGCCGCGCTCCGGCAAACGGAATCAATGGGACCTCGCGTGACTGACCCGGCTCAAACCGCACGGCCGTCCCGGCCGGGATATCGAGGCGGCATCCACGAGCGGCCGATCGATCGAACGCGAGTGCGGCGTTCACTTCGGCGAAGTGATAGTGGCTGCCCACCTGGACCGGCCGGTCCCCGGTGTTGGCTACGGCAATCGATAGTCCGGTCCTATCCGCATTCAGGACGACGTCGCCGTCAGCCGGAATGACCTCCCCGGGGATCATGCCACGCCTCCAAGCAGCAGCAGTCCGACAAGCCCGGCGCATACGCCCGCGGCGCGAAGGAAACTTCTTCGGGCCGCGTGTGCTCCCCAGAATCCGATGACCATACCGGTCAAGAGAAGAGCGGCGGTCGCCGTTGTGAAGCCGATCACGTAGGGGACAAGCATCGAGGCGGCTTCAGTTCCGTGTGCGTGACCGTGGAAGAACGCGAACAAGCCGACGGCTGCCGCACCCAGCATAACGGGCATCCTGAATTCGAACGCAACGAACGCTCCGAGTGCCACCACCGAGAGGCTGATCGCCGCCTCCACAAAGCCCATCTGAAATCCTGCACTTGCCGCAGCGAAGCCGCCCAGCATCGCGATCAGAAAGGTCAGCGGCCACACGGCTCTCGCAGATCCACCCACGAGCGCGCTCCACGTTCCCACCAACGTGATCGCAATCAGATGATCCGTGCCGCTGAACGGATGGACAAGACCGGCGTCGAACGAACTGCCCGTGCCCAGGACAGGATGAGCGAAAGCCGGCGAGGTAACCACGCCCAACACGGCGACGCAAAACGGGACGATACGCATCATCAGCTCCTATCGGATCGGGTTGTGTACCGGAACAAGCTTGGTCCCGTCCGGAAACGTCGCCTCCACCTGGATCTCGCGGATCATTTCCGGGATGCCCTCCATGACCTGGTCGCGGCGCAGGAGCCGACCGCCTTCGGACATCAGGTCCGCGACCGACCGTCCGTCGCGAGCGCCTTCCATGATGGCATCCGAGATCAATGCGATGCTTTCGGGATAATTCAGCTTGACACCGCGCGCGAGCCGGCCACGCGCAACGATCGCAGCGAGGGCGATCATCAGCTTGTCTCGTTCCCGTGGCGTCAGATTCAAGATGCGTCTCCCACTTCGCCGCGCTGCTAACAGGACCACATCTTCGGCACTCCGAAGGGACCGGATCCGAGTTCATGGTTGAGTTGATCGAGGAAGCGGCGCAGGCCTCGTCTGAGGTCCACGCCGGCAATCGCCGCTACCCGGATCACGATGACCGCGCCCACGATCGTGACGCCGCACGCGCATTCCAGGGAAGCACCGATCTCGCGCAATCTCTCGAGCCGGGTCTCAAGACCCGGACCGAAGTAGATCATTGTCGCGATCGCCTTCCAGTTCGAGAGCAGGGCCGTCTTCCGAAGCTGCAGAAGCGCCTGATCTGACGCGAAGAAGCCATCCGCCCATACCAGACGGCCGTCGACCCTGACGCGCCAACTGTCTAGGATATGACCGGCAAGAACCTCCTCGCCACTCTCGATGCGGCCGAGAACCAGCCACTCGAGGGCAATCAATTCGGTGCCCGAGCTCACATCGATCTCGGTCTGCCGCGCGATGCGTGCCTGGTTGAAGACGATCGTCTCCTGCGGAAGCCACGCAAGCCGAGCGCTTCCTTGAGCGCGCAAGCGGGTCAGGATTCGCGCAGACCGATCCAGCGCCCGATAGACCTTCTCCGCGGCCTGCGTGGTCACCGTGACCGACGCATTGCCTTGGGCGACCACCTCGATCCTGATCTCGTCGCCGCCTGCGACACCGCCCGAGGTGTTAATGAGGACGGCCTCCTTGCGCCCACGACCGTCGACACTCGGGAAGGCCACGGCCATCGGAAAGTTCTGATAGACGTCAACGAGCTCCGTGCCGTTCGCGGCGCCGGAGAACACAACACGAGCTTTCCCGACAGCGCGCTGCAGGTCGAACTTTTCCTTGGCGCGCCTTTCTCCCGGATGGTCGGGAAGAGCTGCGGATGTACCGCGAGAGCGCTCGTGAACTGCTTCAAACATCCGGTCGGGGCTCGTGATTGACCTTGTTCGTCTCGCTTATCGGCGAGAGAGAGGCCGGGTGCGGAGCGGCAATGCGGACCACCCCCCGACCTTGTGTCGCGAAACCGGGATCAGAACCCCGCAAGTCCCTGGGGGCTGTTGTACGGGATCTTGACGCTGCCGATCTCCTTCAACGAGCCGTCCGGCTGGGTGCTGTAGCTGACCAGCTTCGAGGCGTTGCCGTAGATCTGGTAGAGATAGGCGCCGTCCGGCGTGATCCAGCTGTCGCTGGGACCGCTCGTCACGGTTCCGTTCAGTCCCCGCGCGGTCCCGTCGCCGGGGACCTTCGGACATGCCGGATCGCAGGCAACCTCGAGGCCGCTACCACTGATGTGATAGCTGCTTATGTTGCTGTAGCCGAAATTCGTCGCGTAGATCGTGCGATCATCGGGAGCGATGGCCAGCCAGCACAGCTCGGTGGGCACACCTGCGCTGGTGTCGATCTTGACGAGCGGGCCAATCTTGATCGATCCGTTCTTCTCGATGGAGCAAATGGAGCAACCGTCGCCCACGGCATAGCCGATCACGAACATATTCGGGCGCTGGTGCAGGAAGGCGATGTAGAATGGAGAGCCGGCCTTCGCATCGTAGAACCTGGCCGTGCCGAGCGAGCCGTCCTTTTGCAGGGCGAACACGGCAAGGCCGTCTGGATCCGGCGCATTCGAAGCGATCGAGTGCAGCGCACCGCCGGCCCGCTGGACCCAGAGAATGGGTGAGCCGTCCGGATACAGGCCCGTCAGCGCAATCGGCTCATCGAAAGTGGTGCCGACGAGGACCAACTCCTCGTTCGGCGAGACGACGACCATGGTGGAGACACGGTTTCGCTTGCTCGAGGTGTTGATCGTGTATCGTTCGGGCCGCGGCCTCAGCATGCCTTCGGCATCGACCGACATCAGCCGAAGGTGATCCGGCCCGAACGAGTGCAGCACAAACAGGGTGCGGGTCGACGGAGCGAAGGCTAGCGATTTGGCCGTGCCGCTCCTTCCCTCGACAGGGTTCCCGGTCGACTTCACGTCGAGCAGTGTGAGCCCGCCGTCACTCCCAAGGCGGAAGCTCGAAACCGAGTTGTCTCCACCATTCGTGGCAAACAGAAAACGCCGATCGGACGTAATAATGACGCTTCCCGCGCCTTCAAAGGAGTTGGGCGCGCTGTCCTGGCCGCTAATCGGCTTGAACTCGCCGGAGCCGGCGCCGCCCGTCTTGATCCGCGCGACCTCGACCAGCTTGCCATCTGCCTGGCGGTTGTAGTGGATGATGGCGTTCTCGATCTCGTTGGTCTGGATATAGAGATGGCCAGCCTGCCCTTTCGACATTCCCATCTCACTCGTCGTCGCCTCTTTAGCCATCTCTCGCTCCTTTGATGATTGGCTTGGTTAAATCGAATGACTTTCGGTGACCCGGACCTGCAGCATGGCTATTGCTTCAACGGAGGGTATCCATCGACGTAAACCCAGTCGGACGCCCGCGCCGGCACGGGCACGCCTGGCATTGGGCCTTGAAATTCGTCGTCGTCGTTTTTGAGCGATCGCCCGCGTCGAACCAGGACCATCCCCAGCCGTCGCCCCACAGTGCGCTCTCCGGGTGACTATTCGCGGCATCCTTCACCATGACGAACCACCCTTTCAAACCATCGGCGCGGCTGACGGTGCCGGTCGTCATTTCAGAGGTTGCCGCCTTGAACACCTCCTTGACGAGCACTGCACCGTCCGGGAAGCGCTTGTCCCTCCGATAGGCGTCGATCACTCCCGGCGAGGCGTACACGACGTGAAGCTCCTTCGAGCCCTGACTGTCGTCTGCGGCAACCGCCCAGCTTCCGAGGATTTGATAGGTCGTACGATAATCATCGGGCACATGCTTATGCCCGTCGCGGTCGGCGACACTCGCACCGGGCGAAACGCCATCCGCCGCGTTCGCCCGCGGCTGCGACTGCCTGATCACGGACGTGATCCCAAGGATCACGACGAGGGCGACACATGCGACTTTGGGGATCCTCATGCCGGTCTTCCACCGATTACGTGGTCACCGCGCATCCTTGTTATCGAGCAGCGGATAGAACTGCGTCCAGACCTCGTCCTTCTTGGCATTGGCGATATGGCAGTACGCGCACTCGTCCTTCGACTTCACCTTGGCCATCGGCGCCTTCGGTTCGTGGTGATTGAAGTTGAAGTAGCCCCACCCGTTGGTATCGGCGAAGCGCTTGGAGTCCTTGACGGTTACATCTGCTCCGTTCCACTTGCCCGGGAAGTAGCCGCGTCCCGACGCTTCCGTTCGGGAACCGTCGGCATTCTCCTGCGGCAACGTCAGCTGCAACTCCTTGAACAGGATCGTCCCCTCGGGGAATTCGCCGGTCTTCTTGTAGATCGCGTACGAGCCCGGCTCGATATAGACATTGTGGAATTCCGGGAAGTTCGCCTGCCCGCCGTTGAGCGCATTCGGCGTCAGTGGAGAACCGACATAGACCCACTCGTGGAAATTCTTCGGCAGGAGCAGCTGCCCGTCTGCGGTGTATTCCGGCAGATAGCGCGTATTGCTCTGCGCATTGCTGTCTTTGAGCGATCCGAAGAGCAGGATCGTCGCGACCGCACTGCCCACGATGACCGCCGCTGCCGCCTGGACTCTCACGCGCATTGTCTTCTCCCGCGACTAGAGCCGAACGCACGTTGCGCCGGCACGATTGACCTATTGGAAGAGGAGATAGCCAGTCGCGGAAGATCTTGCGCGCTGGCGATTGCCCTCGCTTTTTCTATCTTGATGTATTCTGTGCCGGTCTCGCGATCGCAAAGAGGTTTGTTCTTCGAAAGCCGCGCAGCGCAATACACCGCGACCACTGTGCGCCGGATCATCGAGGCGGGCAAAAACGCGTGAGGCTGGCCAGCCTGCAAACGACGGTCTGCGAACGCAAGGAATGGAGCCGGCCGTTGAATCACGGAGATCGTCCGTCAGGCCTTCAGCGGTCGTTCGCGGCAGATCCGGTAATTTTCCTGCCAAGGACTAAGCCGCTCGAAGGCCGCGCTCGCGGCCAACACGTCGAAGTCCGCGTTTCGCCGACCTATGATCTGCATCCCGACCGGAAGACCGTCGGATAACCCCGCCGGAATCGAGGCTGCCGGATGACCGGTGAAATTGACGAAGTAAGTGAGGCACCACCCGATGAGAGGATCGATGTCGACACCATTGATCGACTTCGGCCCAATCGTGTTGCCGTCGGTTGCGTTGTCGACCGGCGGGCACGCGAGGGTCGGCGTGACGAGCAGATCAAATCTACCGAGGACGTTCTGGAACGCGTCGTAAACCTCCGACCGGACGGCCTGGTCCCGGAAGAAATCGAGGCCCGACATGCGATTGGTCTTCTCGACCCAATCCATGTATTCGGGCGGAAAGTCGTCACGATGCTGGCCGAACAGATCGATGCCGTCGTGCTTCATGTTCTCGATCGCCTGCAGGTTGAGAAGCATGTAGAGGCGCGACCAGACGTCGCTCAGCTCGCGTTGCGAGCGCGTGATCCCGAGCTTCACTTCCTCCACGTGAGCGCCGGCTTCCTCGAACGCCCGTAACGCGCGGCCGACCGTCTCCGCGACCTTTCCGTCGACCGGAAAGACGTCGAGATTCGGACTGTAAGCAATCCTGAGGCCACGGATGGAACGACGGGTTGCTGCGGTGAAATCGACAGGCGGCTCGATCAGGCTGAAAGGATCTCGTGGATCAGGGCCGGCAAGTACGTTCAACGCAATGGCGGCATCCTCGACCGTCCGTGTGATGGGCCCTTCGAACAGGAACGGCGAATCGACAGTCCCGAACGCGTTGGGACGGACGAGGAACGGCACACGGCCGAATGACGCCTTGTAGCCATAGACCCCGCACCACGCGGACGGGACTCGTATCGAGCCGCCCGCATCCGTACCTTCTGCAATGGGCAGCAGTCCATCGGCTACGGCCGCGGCGCTTCCTCCGGATGACCCGCCCGTGTTCTTGGCAAGATTGAAGGGGTTGCGCGTCGGACCAAACAGGTAGTTATCGCAGGTGCCCCGGAATCCCATCAGAGGGCTGTTGGTCTTGCCCAGGAACACCGCTCCGCCGCGCTTCTCCATGCGCTCGCAGAACACACAATAGCCGTTCACGACGTGGTGCTTGAGCGCACGGATGCCGCCCAGGCTCGCCGGCCAGCCCGGCTTGAAGTCGAACAGATCCTTGAGTGCCGACGGAATGCCGTGCAGTGGCCCCCACGACTCGCCGGCGACCAATGCGCGCTCGGCCTCTTTTGCTCTCATACGCGCGCCGTCGAAGTCCAGATAGACCAGCGCATTCAGGCTCGGGTTACGCGCTTCGATGCGCCGGATGAATACATCAATCACTTCAACCGGCGACAGGTCACGTCGGCGGATGCGAGCCGCCAGTTCGTGCGCGGAAAGGTACGCGAGTTCGTCGGAATGCAAGGTCCGGATAGCGCTCGACATCGTTTGCTCCTTTTGAACCACTTCAGGACGAAACCGCATTTGACATTGAAATAGTTGGTACCCGCGCAGCCGCGATTGCTTCGTCTTTGGCGATCTTGATGCATTCTCCGCCACGGCCATCGACAAGGCATCGATCGGGGTTCATCTGCACTCGTGCGGGCTGCACGGTATGCCGACACACATCCGGACATCCTGCGCGTCACTGCACGAGGACACGCTTCCATGGACCGACCTCCCGTTTCTCGCGGATTCAAATCAAGGCGACAGGTATCCGAAGCCGCCCGGCTACCGCCGGGTCAGTATCTGACGACCGACTTCCCGGTGCTGTCGGCAGGCCCCACACCGGAGATCCGTGTCGCCGACTGGAAGATCGCGCTTCAACTTGGCGGCTCGTTGCTGGAGACATGGACCTGGGACGAGTTCGAGGCGCTGCCCCAGACCACGATCACGGTCGACATTCACTGCGTAACCAAATGGACGAAGCTCAACACAGTCTGGCAGGGCGTCAGCTTCGACGATCTCCTCAAGGCGGTCGGGCTGAGCGAGCCGCCGGACGCCTTTGTCATGGCGCATTGCGACGGCGGATACACGACGAACCTTCCGGTCGCCGACCTGGTCGCGGGAAAGGCGATAATCGCGACCCGCTATGACGGGCTGCCGCTTGCCCCCGCGCACGGCGGCCCAGCACGGCTTCTGGTGCCGCATCTCTATTTCTGGAAGAGCGCGAAGTGGCTGCGAAGGCTCCGCTTCATGCCTAGGGACGAGCCCGGGTTCTGGGAATCGCGTGGCTATCACAACTATGGCGATCCCTGGCGAGAGCAACGATATGACGGCGACTGACGCGCCTTTGCAGCAGCCCAAAATCGAGTGGCAGATCGGTCGCGTGCTGGCCATTGTGGCCGAAACAAGCCGCGTGAAGAGCATCATCCTGCAGCCGTCGCGCTGGTCCGGACACTGGCCCGGCCAGCATGTCGACATCCGGCTCACCGCCGAGGACGGCTATCAAGCCGAACGAAGTTACTCGATCGCATCGCCACCGGAAGAACAACTGCTCGCCCTCACCGTGGAACGGGTCGAGGACGGTGAGGTTTCTCCTTATCTACTCGACGAATTGCGGGTTGGTGACGCTCTCGAATTTCGTGGCCCCATCGGGCGACATTTCATCTGGAGCCAAACTCGCGGTGGACCGATTTGCCTGGTCGCGGGCGGCACCGGGATTACGCCGCTGATGGCCATGTTACGCCACCGTAAAGGGTCGCGCCCAAACATACCGGCTTCACTGATCTATTCGGCGCGCAGCCTTGCTGACGTCGTGTACCGGGACGAGCTCGATACCATGGCTCGCCGCGATCTCAACCTGCGTCTGGTCTATGCGCTCACCCGCGAGCATCCGAGCGACTGGAACGGACATCGTGGGCGGGTCAACGAAGTTCTGCTCGAAGAGCACAGCTTCACGCGCGAGCAGAATCCCACGTTCTTCGTTTGCGGTCCTACCGGGTTTGTCGAAAGCATTTCGAGCATGCTCGTGACGCTCGGTTTCGATCCCTTCACCATCAAGACCGAACGGTTCGGGCCATCAAGAGGATGATCGCCATGGCAGACAACATCGCCGACCTCATTCTTGGCGGTGATCCATGCACACACCTACTTCAGGAAGCCTTTGCCTTTGACATCACCCTGACGAAGGTCCGGTGCGCGGCATGCGACACCGTGTCCGGCCTTGGCTCTCTTGGCGTCGACGGCGGGCCCCAGCAGGCGCTCGTCAAGTGCGCCGATTGCGGAAGCGTTCTGATGAAGGCAAGGCGAACTCAGACGGGGCGTGTCCTTGAAATGCACGGCGCCCGGCACCTGTACTTCTGAATGCTGCGCACGATCACCCACCAAGCTCCGAAAGACCCGTTATGCACGGTGAAGACATCCACCTCGCTGAAATCGAGCGCCAGATTGCCACCATAGCGGCGAACCTTCGCGAGTTGATTGAGCAGGCCGCCTCATATTCTGTCGCGATGAGCGAAGAGCTCGTCGGCCAGCGAATTGACGATCAGGCCGCGCGGCTCGAGATTCTGATCAGGCGCCGCGAAGAACTCCTCAGATCCAGAGCTGGAGAGGACTGAAGTTCGGCGAGCGCGAGCGCGCCGAACAGGTCTGAAAGCGTCAGCTGTGAAATTTCAACCCGTCGACGATCTTGTCGATCACCCTGCGTCCAGCGCGCATGGAAATCCCAACCAGCTTTAAGTCTGCTCGGGAAACTGCCTTCACCGCCTCACGGTTGGCGGAATCGTGGGTGGTCCTGAACATGTCCTCGGTATAGAGCGCCGGCGTCACGCAGCGCGTCAGTGCCCGCTCGAGCGCGCGTGATAGTGCCACGCGGTCGGCGCCGTAGATCAGGATAGGCTGGCCGATCAACGACAGATATTTCGTCCCAGAGCCGTCTTCGTAGGGATCGCCGATGCAGGCCGGAAACGCCGCCGCGATGCCGCTGGCGAGGAAGGAGGCCACATTCAGCTTCTGCCACGGCTCGAGGTCGGTGCGGACCACGATCGCGATCTTGGTGTCGAATTGCATAGCGGTTCCGTCTTATTTCCGCAGCGTTCGCGGTCAGTGAAAGAATCCTCAGTCCAAAACCCCGAACCGATCTTCTGGAGTAAGGGAGCTGGAGTTCGATCAGGTGTCATTTCGACGTTCTAGCGTGCCCACGCTTGCGCACGTGAACGCTATTGCAGGCGCCCCACTTCTGTGCGCGCCCTTCGGGCGAAAACCATTCAGATCGATTTCACCTCGCCGCCGTCCATCCGCAAGGCCGAGCCGGTCATCCAGCGCGCGCCGGGCGATACGAGGAATGCCATCAGCCCGGCAATCTCTTCCGGCTCGCCGTAGCGCGCGATGCCGGCCTCTTTCGGAAACTTCGCCGTTGCCTCCTCGACGGTCATGTTGTGCAGAGGCGCCCAGTGCTGGAGATAGGAGCGGCGGCGCCCTGTCATCACCGGCCCCGGCAGGACGCTGTTGACCTGGACGCCATCACTGATCCCCTTGTCGGAGAACGCCTTTGCCAAAGCAACGATTGCCGCATTGATGGTACCGACCGCGGCATTGGGCGATTTGGGGAAGGAGGCTGAATTTCCTGACATCAAGACCACAGCCCCCTTCGATGCCTTGAGCGATGGCCAGGCCGCGATTGTGAGCCGGCGCGCGCCATGCAGCTTCAAGGCTAGTCCCGCTTCCCACTGCGCGTCCGTTGTCTCGAATAAATCGACCTGCGGCACCGCGCCAGCGATATTGAGCAGCGCGTCGATCCGGCCGAATGCCGCCAAAGTCTGAGCGACAACAGCTCGAGCTGCGTCAGGTTCGGCCAAGTCAGCATCGATCACCAGCACCTCTGCGCCGGCGGCCCTAACCATCTTTGCCGTGTCTTCAAGATTGCTACGATTTCGTGCCACGACCACCAGGGCCGGGAAATCGCGCGCCAGACGCACCGCGGTCGCACGGCCTATTCCCTGGCTCGCGCCCGTCACGATGGCGACTGATTTCAACATATGAATTCTCCCAGATATAGCGCTTACAAATGCCAGTCGTGAACAACGACCATCTTCCCGGCCGCCTCGTTTGCCTCCATGACGCGATGCGCCTCGCGAATCTCTTCGAAGCGAAAGATCCGTGCCGGCTTGACGTCCAGCCGGCCAGCGGCAGCGTCAGCGGCGATGTCCCGCAGGGGCACGTCGGAAAGCGGAAATCCGGGCGTGCCGAATACGAAGCTGCCGAAGAAAGTCAGATGAACGCCGCTCGGCATCTGCAGCAGCGGATTGAAATCGGGAATCGGATCGAGCCCCCCTAGCCAGCCCGCGAGACAGGAACGGCCGCCACGGCGGAGCATGGCGAGGGAGTCGAGCACGACACTGTTGCCGACGAGGTCGAGAACGGCATCAACCTGTTTCGCCTCGGGTAGATGTTTCGAGAGATCTCGACGCTCGATCTCGCACCGCGCAGCCCCGAGCTTCTCCAGCATAGCAAAGCGCTCGCGGCTGCGCGTCGTCGCGATGACCCGCGCGCCTGCACCGACCGCGAGCTTGAGCGCCGCTTGACCAAACGAGGATGTCGCCCCGCGGATGACGAGAAGCTGACCTCTCTGGAGCTCGAGGTTACGGAAGAGACAGGTCCATGCCGTCGCGAAGGTCTCGGGTATTGCGGCGAGCTCGGCCCAGGGCAAATCTGCATCGATCAATGCGACGTTCGAGACCGGAGCACGGGCGTACTCGGCGTAGCTGCCGTTGATGCTCCGGCCGAGACCCCCCATCAATGCGGCCACCTTGGCGCCTACCGGAAATTCTCCGCCCGGGCACGACTTCACGAGACCGACGCATTCAATGCCGCTGATCGGCGCCGCTTCGGCCCATTCGCCCCGGCGCATGTGCATCTCCGCATGGTTGATGCCGAACCCCTTGACCTGGATGACGACATGACCAAGCTGCGGCTCCGGCTCCGGAACGTCCCGATAGACAAGGCTCTCCAATCCGCCGAACTTTTCAAGAACGATGGCGCGCATGATGGTCCTCCTGGCATTCCTCGCGGCGAGGGAAGCGCCGATCACACATTTGAGATCGGCTGGTCAAGAAAATCACCGATCGCCGCTGCGATCTCCCGAGCATGGGTTTCGAGCGCAAAGTGCCCTGTGTCGAAGAAGCGCACTACGGCACCCGGCATGTCGCGCTGGAACGCCTTCGCGCCCGCCGGCAGGAAGAAGGGATCGTTCTCGCCCCAGACCGCCAGGAAGGGCGGCTTGTGCTTGCGGAAGTAAGTCTGGAATTCCGGATACATGGCGACGTTGGTCCTGTAGTCGCCGAAAAGATCGAGCTGGACCTCATCGGCGCCGGCACGCGCGAGATAATGGTTGTCGAGCGTGTATCCATCAGGGGAGATCAGGGAGGCGTCAGGCACCCCGTGGGTGTACTGCCAGACCGTCGTCTCCGGCGAAAGGAATGACCGCAGCACCGCCCGGTTCGCTTGCGATGGATCCTGCCAGTAAGCACGGATCGGGCTCCAGCCTTCGCTCAATCCCTCCTCATAGGCATTGCCATTCTGTGAAATGATGGAAGCGATACGCTCGGGATGTCGAACAGCCAGCCGAAAGCCTGTCGGCGCACCATAGTCGAAGACGTAGAGAGAGAAACGAGCAAGTCCGATGACTTCCGTGAACCGCTCGATCGCTTGCGCCAACGCGGCGAACGTATAGGCAAAGCTTTCGCGAGCCGGCATGTCGGACTGCCCGAACCCAGGCAAATCCGGCGCCACTAACCGGAAGCGATTCGAGAGCGCGGGGATCAATTCGCGGAACATATGGCCGGCCGTCGGAAATCCGTGAAGCAGCAGCAAGGGGGGCGCGTCAGCCCGGCCAGCCTCCCGATAGAATATGTTCAGTCCGTCCACGTCCGCCTTGCGGTATCGAATGCTCGTCATCTGCGGTCCCTCACGGTCCCCCTCGACATCTGCTGCGCCTCGTGAAAACGATGATCCGTTGACAACCGATCCGAGGCGGTCTCAGGTAGATATTTCGTGGCTCGGGACGATCCGGTTACAGACTCCGTGGGATTCTTCTGCTCCGCACGAGACGGCCTGTCGCCTCCTCCGCCAGATCGATCGCCCCTCTGATCCACTCATTCGAACCCCCTGCGATATTCCGTGGGAGTCCAACCCGTCGCTTTGCGGAATGCGGAGCTGAAAGAGCTGGTTTGCGCATAGCCCAGGCTGAGTGCGATGTCTGTGATCGATACCGCGCGATCCGCCAGTCTCGACTTGGCGAACTCCATGCGTCGCTGAACCTGATACTGGTAGGCCGGGATTCCGAACGACTTCTTGAATGCACGGCAGAAGTGGTGAACGCTGAGCCTGGCAAGCTCGGCAAGCTTCAGCAGGCAGACTTGCTCACCCAGATGCTCCTCGACGTACTCGACCACGACACGCTTCTGCCAACCTGCGAGACCTCCGCGGCTGACCGGTGTCGGCTCGCGAACAAGATCGTGATCAGACCTGGAAAGCTCGTGCGCAAGCACGCCGCAGAGCGCCTCGAGGTAGGGGGCGCAATTCGTCTCCGCGCTCTCGATTGCTTTCTTCAGTTTGGAGGCAGTCTCCCAGACCAGCGGATCCTCGAAGTATATTTTTGCGGCGAGCCCGTTCTTACTGTCGTCGGACTTATGAAGCGCGGCGGGATCGAAATAGAGGAAGGTCACCTGGGCAGACGAGGCGGTCTCATGCCATTCCCGATAAGCACGTCCCGCCGGGACAAAGGTCAGCTTTTGCTCAGAACCTCGTAGCTTCGACGAGCAGAGGCCATCGATGGAGGTCTCGCCGCTTTTCCGTGCTCCCTCGTTGTACAACGCCAGGAGATGTCTCGATCCCTGAAAGCGAAATTCAATCCTGTTGCCGACCGGGAGATGAACGCTCTCCGAAAACCACCAACGCCAGCCTATCCCAAGGCGCTTCACCGGCTCGGATGGCGTTATGCTGACCGTCGGATGAAGCGCCGCCTCGGACGACCTGAAAATCTGCATCTCCTCCATCGGCCGGATCGGCGAGGCGGAGACCGCCATCTGCGGCATGCTCTCACTTGAATTTGATACGTACATCCTCATCGTCGTCGCCCTGTTCTGCGCTCCGGATGGCCGCGTCCAGTCGTCAACCAACTTCTTCGGAGGAGACGCCTTGATCGCCTGGATACGGGCGTTGAAGCCGCAAGCTGCAAGTGGCGTTACCTCTCCAGTCAAAGTAAGCTGCCCACACTGGCTGGCAGCACCGCACGGGGACAAGATGCTTTTCATCGCCCTAGCGGGCAATCTCACGCTTGTGCTGTTTCAGCCCATACCTAGGTATGGGTCGCGTGCGGGGACGGGCGCTGAGATGGTTCAGCACGAGATGCCGGTGGCGAAGGCGAAGCTTCAGCCCTGGAGTTGGAGCGCTTCAGCCATTCGAACGAGCATTGCCGCGGTTTTTGCCCCCAGCTTCCGCATCACGCTGCCACGATGCATCTTGACCGTCGCTTCGCTGATCGAGAGCTCGCTGGCGACCTGCTTATTCATCAGACCGGATGCCACCAGCGTCATCACTTGCCGCTCGCGGGTGGTCAGAAGTGCAAACTTCTCCTGCAACTGCGCAAGGTGCGCGTTGTCGTCGTGTCGATCGATGTCCTTCCGGATCGCGGCAGTGACCGCATCGAGAAGATCTTGATCCCGTATCGGCTTAGTGAGAAAATCGACCGCCCCCAGCTTCATGCCCCTTACGGACATGGGAATGTCGCCGAAAGCGGTCATCAGGATCACCGGGATTCCGACGTTGATCTTCGTCAGGTACTCCTGCAGCTCCAATCCACTGGTGCCCGGCAATCTGACATCGAGCACAAGACACGCGGGCGCATCCGAAAGTTCAACCTTCAAGAAATCCGAAGCAGATCCGTACAAGGCGACCTTGTAGTGCAGGGACTCAAGCAGGTCGCCAAGGGACTCGCGAACCGCGCGGTCATCGTCGACAATGTGAACGACGCCAGAAGGAGGCATGTCTACTGGCTTTCCGACGTCTGAACGGCCTGGCGAAGCGGGAGAGCGAAGATAAACCTCGCTCCGCACCTCCCGTTTTCTTCCACCCATAGCCGCCCTCCGTGGAGTTTCACTATCTTGCGGCAGATCGACAGTCCAAGACCCAGTCCCGCCCCCTTTGTCGTGTAGAGCGTCTCGAAGACCCGCTCTCTGTCAGCCGGGCTGATGCCACCCCCGGTATCCGCGATTGCCACGGAAATCATACCATCAGAGACGCCCGAAGAGAGGGTCAAAATGCGGTTCCCCTCCTCAACCTCGGCCATGGCCTCGATTGCGTTGCGCACGAGGTTGAGCGCGACCTGCTGGACCTGAACACGGTCTGCTTCGACTTGAGGCGATGATCGATCGAACTCGGTCCGGACGATGACCCCGGCTCGCTCGATCTCCCTTTTTGACAGAAGCAGAACCTCCGCAACCGCCTCGTTGATATCGAACTCGGCAAAATGGACCTGCGTGCCTCTCAGGAGAGACCGGACCCCGGTCACGACCTCCGCGGCTCGGCGTGCCTGCTTGATGATGCGCGCGACCGATTTCCGCGCCTCCGGGACTTGAACGGGATCCCTGCTGAGCCAGCGGAGGCAAGCCTCCGCACTCATGATCGTCCCCGTCAGCGGCTGATCGATCTCGTGGATGATCGAGCCGGCGAGCTCGCCAAGGGACGTCAGACCCGTCGCCCGCGCCAACTCGTTTCGCGCATCGGCGAGCGCCTGCTCTGCCGCCCTCCGCTGCGTGACATCCGTGATGATACCTTCCAGCTCGAGGTCGCCGGTCGGTCCCTCGTCGAATTGTCCGACGGCTGCGACATGCAACGTCTTGCCGTTCCGGTGGACCACACGGTACTCGTGGGCAAATGGTGACTTCGTGCTGATCGCCTCGGTGAGAGCCTGCTCCAGCGCGGGATAATCCTCGGGGTGGACCCGGCTCCTGAACACCTCGAATGGAACGGGGTTTACATCCAGGTCGATATCCAGAATGCGATAACATTCGCGCGATCCGCGGGAGAGCAAGGTCCGCGTGTTCCACCGATAGCTGCCCATCCCGCCGATCTGCTGGCCTCTGACCATCCACATGTTGGTCTCGCGCAGCGCCTCGAACAGGCGTACCGATTCGAATGAGACTGCGGCCTGATTGGCAAGCAAGGAAATCACCCACACGCACCGCGGCGTGAAGACATCCGCACCTCCATCCGCTTCGAGATAGAGAACGCCAATCGCCCAGTGCTGATGAATCAACGGCAGGCACAGCTGGGCTATCTTTCCAGACGGCGGGTTCGCGGGGTCGATTAATGCCGAGCTCTCTGCGCCGGTTTGCCTTACTACCGTTTGCTTTCGATCGAGCACCTCTTCGGCGAGGTCGCCCGGCAAGTTGAATTCGGCGTTCGGCGGGAAGGAGGCAAGGAAGTTTGTCCTTTCGCGCGGGAAGCTCGCATCGGCTTTCGCGAGCAACTCTCGTTGCCCGCTAAGCATGATCGCCCCCCGGGTCGCACCGGAATAGCTCAGCGCCTCCATGAGGAGAGCCTTGGCCAATCCTTGATAGCTGATTTCTCTCGATATGATCTGAAACGCTTTTGCGACCAGATCAAATTCGTGCGCCTCGTTATCGAGCCTCATGCCGAGATGTCTCGTAGTGACTTTCATATCCAGGCCTCTCGACGCATCACCCCTCGACTCGCGCATCATGGGGCGGGACAAGAGCGCGTCAGTACGCCGCAACATGTAACGGGACTTACCAACGTTGCCAAGTTTGGCTGCGGGGAGCCGCGGTTCACGAACCAGCAACAGACACCTCGCCGCACGTCGTCGCGCCACATTTTTTCAAGCAGGTGTAACCAATCCGACAGTTGCTCCGAATATCCACGAAAGTGCAGAAGGGCGGCTTTGCGCCCTGCTGATCGTTGGCTGTTCAGCCCCAATCCGAGCGTCGAGACCGCTGCGACGCAGGTCTGCATCGGCAAGGACGGGAATAATGAGCGCGGACTCTCCGAAGACGGAACGCCTGCACGCCTTCTCAGATGCTGTTTTTGCAGTCGTTATTACAATTCTCGCCCTCGACCTGCGCCCACCACACGCTCCGAGCCTCGATGCCCTGTTTGAGCTCTGGCCGACCGTCATCAGCTATATGGTCAGCTATCTCTTCATCGCCATTGTCTGGATGAACCATCACCATCTTCTACGCTACGCAAGCGCAGCGACGCCCCGATTGATCTGGGAAAACTTCGCGCATCTCTTTTTTGTATCGCTTCTGCCGTTCTCGACCGCCTGGATTGCTAGCTCAAGGCTGGCGCCGCTGCCCGTCACCGTCTACGCCGGCATATTCGCCCTCGTGAACGCGACCTATCTGTTGCTGTGCTGGGAAGCCGTCGACCGGCCAGCGATCGAGGAGATCCCAGCCCGCGCGCGCATGAAGATGCGCATGCGATCCTTGACCACCCTGCTCGGCTTCGTCGCCGCGGCGGCCGTCTCGTTGCAGCATCCCATGTTCGCGCTGGCATTGATCTGCGTCTGTCTGGCCGTGTATCTCAAGCCTCAAGTTGCTACAGGACACGCGCCGCGTCCTGCTTCAGAAGATACAACGACACCGCAAGTAGTACGACATCCTTCATCAGGAACGGAACGTTGCCCGTCATCGCCGGAAAGCCGCCCGCAGCAGCGTCCCAACCGTCCGGCATAAACGGAATGATCGTGACTGTTGCGATAAAGGTACCGGTAGATCCAAGGGCGCCCAGAATGCCGAGGCGCTTACTCCAGAAGCCCGCGAATATCAAAGCGCCAAAAGTCCATTCGGAGACGCCGAGAAACCAACTGGCACCTTGATGGCCGAAAACGGGGTAGAGCCACCAGATCAGGGGACCGTTGCTGATGAAGGGTTCCAGACGATCGGCCTCGTACGCCCACCACTTCTGGTACCCGAAAAAAAAGAACAGGATCACCATCGACGCCCGAACGATGTGATAATCCAGATCTCCCGCAAGCAACTCCGATATCGGCAGCCTGCTTGCGAACGATTTCCGCGGGACACTCGTCAATGTACTCATGATGTCGATCCTCCTGATCCTAGCTGACAACCCCCAGCGTAATCGACGTCTGGCCAAGATCGATCAGACGCCGGCAGACAAGACCGTCGGGTGCGAAGTCGAGATCGACCTGCGCACCCGGCAAGGCCTTTGCGATCAGCTGCGTGCCGAAACCTCTGCGCTCCGGCCTGGTCACCCTCGGTCCGCCGCGCTCGCGCCACTGGATGGCAAGACCTTGTCCGCCAAGGTAGGGCGGGCTCTCCCAAGTCACCTCAACGGCTCCCGTAGTCGAGGTCAGCGCGCCGTACTTGCTCGCATTCGTCGCCAACTCATGGATGATGACGTGCATCGACAGGGCGATATGCGGCTCCAGCGTGAGGTCCGGCCCCGCCAGCAGAATGCGGCCCGTGTGGAACATCGCGTGCGGCTCGAGCGTTCGCTCCAGCAGTCCCGCAAGAGAGACGCGCTGCTCCCGCACCGAGCCGATCATCCTGTAAGCATCGGACAGGGTCGCGATCCGCGCCGAGAGCGCCGCGCGAAGATCGGCGGTCGTGTTCGCATCGGTATTGTTTACGAAGCACAGCACCACGCTGAGGATGTTGCGCATTCGATGCTGCAACTCCCTGACGAGCAACTCGAGCGAGTCGTCCCGGATCGGGGCAATCCGCTCGTAGCGCGCGCATCCGCTTCCGTCGTGGAACGAATCGGTGACAGTGTGCCTCATGTGCAGACCCATTGCTGTTTGCCGAGCCCGATATCGATCAACATCCGCGGCAGATTTTCAGCCTCTTGTCGAGATCTGCGTCCAGGCCTTCCTGCTTCTGATTGAAATCCGTTATGCGCTTCTGCAACGCATCTTCGGCGACTGAATTCGGCATGAATGCATTGCCGCGCGGCTGCACGTGTACGCTCTCAGGCGGGCTCGGCGCTTTCGGCGACGGCGCGGGGAGAGGATCCGCCAGGGCAGTCAGGGGAATGGCGGCGAAGCTCAAGATGAGGGAGGAACGGAGTTGCATGGTCGCACCTCAACGCAGTTGATTACCATGAAGACACACACAGTATGCAGGATATGCGAGGGCCTCGCTGTTCGTGGATTGCGCCGATTGAGGCGATATTGTCGGAATGACTCCGGCTGCGCCTTCGATACGACCTAGGGTGCCGCTCGCGCGAGCCTTCGCTCCGCGAGAATGACCGAGAAGAGCTCTCTGTCGTCAGTCCAATCGGCGATGGGATCCCATCCGCCGGCCTGGAGCAGAACGAAGGCATCCCTCCGCCCGTATTTGAGGCTATTCTCCGTGTGGATGGTCTCGCCCTTCGTCAAGAAAAAGACCCGCCCATCGACCTCGAAGCGGACATCGCGAGTGGCTTCCAGATGCATCTCGATACGCGCTTCCGCTTCATTCCACCGCGCCACGTGGCGAAACGCGCCCAAGGGAATCGAGCCGCCCAGCTCGCGGTTGATCCGATGCAAGAGGTTTAGATTGAACGCCGCCGTCAGCCCTTGCGTGTCATCATATGCCGGCAGCAGAGTATCCTGATCCTTGATGCGATCGATGCCTATCAGCAGCATCGATCCGACACCCAAGGTCGTCGCCATTGCCCGCAACAAATCGACCGCCGCAGAGACAGTCAGGTTTCCGATCGTCGACCCTGGAAAGAAGCCGAGGCGCGCAGTCGACGCAATCTCTTCCGGCAGCGTAAAGGGATAGGTGAAGTCGGCCTCGGTTGGGTAGATCGGCAGCCCGGGGAATGCATGCGACAAGCCTGCCGCAACCTCCCGGAGGAACTCACCCGATATGTCGATCGGCACATAGGCAGAGGGCTCCGTCTCCGCCAGCAACAGTCGCGTCTTTGCCGAGGAGCCCGAACCGAACTCTATGACTGCGCGGCCCGAGCCCGCGAGCGCGGAGATTTCCGATACTGCGGACGCAAGGATCGATCGCTCGGCTCGCGTCGGGTAGTATTCGGGCAGCAGCGTAATCGCCTCAAACAGAGCCGATCCGCGGCGATCGTAAAGCCATCTCGCCGGAATTGCCTTTGGCGCGAGACTTAACCCCTCCATGGTGTCGTAACGGAATGCCGTCGTGAGGTCGGCCGCGCCGGATCGCACTTCGTTCTGGAGTTGAAGCAATTTCACTTTTCCTTTGTACGGCCGGGCCGCGGCCGCAATTACGTTAAGAGACCAACGCCGCCAATTTCTTCAGCCCGCGGTGGATATTGATCTTGACCAGGGCCGCCGACTGACCGGTCACGCCGGACGCTCGCGCGATGCTGAGACCATTGAGCTTCACGAGACGGATCACGCTCTCTTGTGCCGGCTTCAACCGGCCAAGCAACTGGTCCAGCGCAGCAGCGCTGATGGCGGCCCCCTCGTGATCCTCGACCGCGATTTCGTCGTCGAGCGAGAGCGCGCTGTAGCGCGATGCATCGCGAACGCGATCGACCCATTTGTAGCGGGCAATAGCCGTAACCCAGGCGCCAAAGGGCTTCGACGGCGCGAAAGTGTGGCGTTTGGCATGAATGGCCAGAAGCACCTCCTGCCGCGCATCGTC
Source organism: Bradyrhizobium sp. BRP22 (assembly GCF_020194175.1). GTDB lineage: Bacteria > Pseudomonadota > Alphaproteobacteria > Rhizobiales > Xanthobacteraceae > Bradyrhizobium. The sequence continues at coordinate 25,524 of NZ_JADYVX010000045.1, forward strand.
GGCGGCCGGATAGGGAAGCCGGCGCGAGTAGTAGGCGCGAAGCCACAGATCCAGCTCGCGCAGCAATTGCTCATATGCCGCTCCATCCCCTTCTCGCGCCGCAAGCATGAGGCGGCCCCATCGCTCCGAGCAATCATTCCATCTCTGCCAGCGAGCGGTTTTCGCGCCATCAGGTCGCGATGAACCCGCATCCTCCCGGGTTCGTGGACGCCGCGATTCGTCTGCGCCAGAGGATTGCGGGGCCATTGAGGACGTGATCTCGTCACCCGAGAGCGCTTTCATGGTCGAAGGCTCCTGTCGAGACACTCAAGCAGCGCGCTAGGCTCAAACGGCTTCCTGAGAAGACAGAATGCGCCGATCGATGCCGCTTCCGCGTCCAGCTGCTTGTGAGGAAGCGCGGTAATGAGAATCACCGGCGCCCTGACCTTCTGCTGATGGAGCTGGCGAACGAGGTTGAGCCCGCCCATTCCGGGCATGTGAACGTCGGCGATGATGCAGTCGAAGCTGAACCGATCAGCGTAGCTCAGCAGCGCTTCGGCTCTGTCAAACGGCTCGGAGCGGTAGCCGATCGATCGCATCAGATCCACCAAAGACAGGCACAAGGCCTCGTCGTCATCGACAACTCCTACAAAAGGGACCTTCACCGGACTTCCCCTCGCAAAGCGCAACCATCATCGATACGCGATCGCAACGAGATCGACCGGCGCGCAAGCCACCGTCCCTTCGACGAGGCGGCTGCTATCGTAACGCTCGCTGCTTTTTCGCGAGAGGCGCATGTTCGGTCTCCCCAACCGAGGAAAATCCAGTAGCTGCGCCAAGATGGTTGCGCAGGTGAGCCCGGAGCATGCGTGCGGCAGGTGCCCTCTACAATCTCACGATTGTGATGCACAAATCCATACTTTGGTATGGGTTTGCGGCGGCAACACGACCACCGGGGTAACACGGACACGCAGCAGCAAGACTGCCCTTCGTCTCACGACGTCATTCGCAGATGCCAGAACGCGAGCGAAGTCAGGCCACGCAGATGCCGGTCGCCTGCGGCCGAACAGCGCAATTTTGAGAAACGCGCGATAATCCGCGCACAGCGTCCCCTTCGAAGCTTGGCTACCGTTCAGATGACGACAAACGTCGACGCCACCCTTGGCGCCAATCCGCGACCTCAATGATGAGACACATCAGATGGACCACCTCATAAAGAAACTGTCCAAACTCGATCTGGTCGGGGGCGATTTTGACTACCACGCCACGCGTGTGGCGATGATCGTCGTCTTCCTTGTCTTCAGCTGCCAGAAATGGTTCGACTATGAAGCGCATGCGTTGATTCCTTTCATCAGTCACGGGCCCCTGATCTTCTGGCTGTATCCGGTGTTTGGCGTACGCGGGGCGGCCTACTTCCTGGGTTCCGCGGAATTGTTGTTTGGATTGCTTCTTCTGCTCGGATTCTGGAACCGAAAACTGGCGGTCCTGGGATCATTGGGTTCATGCGCGACCTATGTCGCTACCGTGACGATCATTCCGTTTTTCCCCGATGCCTGGGCTGCACCGGCCGGCGGCTTTCCCGCGGCCACGTTGCCGTTCCTCTTCCTCATGAAGGACGTCGTGCTGCTTGCGGCGTCGGTCTATCTGCTCAAGCAGGACATCCTCCGGGCAGCGGCCGAAGTGTCCCCGACTCAGAACGGGATCGTCCGACAGGAAGCGATGCAGTAGTCCCGGTTGGTGCTGGAAGCGCAAGCTCATCACCGTCCAGCGTGACGGGCGATGAGCTGCTCGGCTACATCGGCAAGGTTGTTGCCGATGATCTGCGGCTGGGGCCCAACTCCGAGGATGTCGTTTCCGGACCGCCTGATGAATGCAGCTTCCCAACCGGCCGCCACGGCGCCGAGCGTATCCCAGGCGTGGCAGGCGATCATGCAGAGCTGCGACGGACGGGCTCCCAGTTCATTCTCGACGTGCGCGTAGGTTTGCGGCGAGGGCTTATATACCTTGACGCTGTCCACGCTGAACGACCTTTCGAAGAATTCTGAAATTCCACCGCGTTCGAGCTGGCAGGTCTGAACTTCAGCCAGGTTGTTTGTCAGGGTGAACAGCCGAAAGCCGGCATCGCGCAGCTTCCGCAACGCACCCGGCACTTCCGGATAAGGCGGCATCGTCGCGAATTTTTCCTTGAGCTCCTCGCCGTCTGCGCGCTCGATCCTGATGCCTTCGGCGTCCGCGAGCATCTTCAGGACGGCAGCACCGATCTCCGTGAACGGCACATAAGCGCGTGCCGCCGTCAGGGCCAGCGAATACATGACGAGGTCGGCGAACCAGAGCCGCATATCGACCTTGTCTCCGAAGATGCGCTTGAACGTCGGTTCCATCGTCCGAAGGTCGAGAAGCGTCTCGTTGACGTCGAACACGATCAGGGGAAGGTCGGACATGCTGCAAGCTCCATCTTCGCTTCGGCCGCGACCCAAGGATGCACGGTCTGCGCAGGTAATGCCGCAAGCCGGATCGGGACGGTCTGGGCAAGTCATTCGTGGACGGGCGCGGTTTGGTTACAGCGCGAGCCAAATCGGGCCGCGGCCTAGCCTCGACCAGTCCTGCCCGAACCGAATGCGGCTCATGTCATGGCTCAGATCCCGGCTATTGTTGGGGCCTGGTGTTGGGAGTACGTTCCCCCTACGGGATAGACAAACACCTTTCCCGCGTTTTCAACCGAGTGGCCGGCTAGTTCCGGAGTCCGGCAGATGCACGTATCCTCGCGGATTCCCACCAACGGCGATGCCGGTCTCAAGGCCTCATGGGACGACGGCGAGCGCTTGTTTTGCCGCGAACGGCGCCGGGGCGCCGATGGGAACGTCAAGAGTGTCCTGATCGTCATGGCCGCCGCGGAACACCCGCCTGCCGCGATCCTCGACCGGCTCGCCCATGAATACGCCTTGCGCGACGAGCTCGATGGGACCTGCGCCGTACGGCCGCTGGAGCTGATCCGCGACGGCGGTCGAACCTTGCTGATCCTGGAGGATCCCGGCGGCGAGCCGCTCGAGGACCAACTGCTCGGCGTGCCGATGAAGCTGGACCGCTTTTTGGGATTGGCTCTCGCCATCACCACCGCCGTCGACCAGCTCCATCGGCGGGGTCTGATCCACAAGGATCTGAAGCCGGCAAATATTCTGGTGACTGGAACGGACGAAGTCAGGATTACCGGATTCGGCCTGACATCTCGCTTGCCGCGCGAGCGACAAAGGCTCGAACCGCCCGAGACCATCGCCGGCACGCTGGCCTACATGGCACCCGAGCAGACAGGCCGGATGAACCGGTCCATCGATTCCCGCAGCGATCTGTACGCACTCGGCGTGACGTTCTACCGAATGCTCACCGGCGCACTGCCGTTCACCGCCGCCAATCCGATGGAATGGGTGCACAGCCATGTCGCGAGACGGGCCGTTCCGCCCGCCGAACGCATCAATGGCGTTCCCAGCGTCGTGTCGGCGATCGTCATGAAGCTTCTCGCTAAGACAGCCGAGGATCGCTACCAGACCGCCGTCGGCCTCAAGAACGACCTCGAACGGTCGGTCGCCGAATGGGAAGCGCAGGGACGGATCGACGATTTCGTTCTGGGTCGAACCGATACACCCGACCGCCTGCTGATTCCCGAACGGCTATACGGTAGGGAACACGAGATCGAGGCGTTGCTTGCCTCGTACGATCGCGTTGCCCGGAGCGGCACGCCCGAGTTGATCCTGGTGTCCGGCCCCTCCGGTATCGGCAAGTCTGCTCTCGTCGACGAAATGCACAAGGCCTTGATCCCGTTGGGAGGGTTCTTCGCGTCGGGCAAATTCGATCAGCACAGGCGCGACATGCCTTACGCGACGCTCGCACATGCTCTCCAGGGCCTCATCCGGGGCCTTCTCGCCAAGAATGATGCCGAGCTGGCCCCTTGGCGTCGTGCACTGCGCGACGCGCTGGGTCATCTCGGGCAACTGATGGTCGATCTCGCACCGGAGCTGCGGCTGTTGATCGGAGATCAACCGCCTGTCCCGGAGACCTCCCCGCAAGATGCACAACGGCGCTTCCAACTCGTCGTTCGACGCTTCGTTGCCATTTTCGCCAAACCTCACCATCCGCTTGTGCTCTTCCTCGACGACCTGCAGTGGCTCGATGTGGCCACGTTGGAATTGATAGAGTACCTTCTGAACAGATCCGACTTGCGGAATCTGCTTCTCGTCGCCGCGTATCGACCCAACGACGTCGACGTCAAACATCTGCTGGCGCAGTGGCTCTCGGAAATTCGCGCTTCCCGTAAACGCGTTCGAGAAGTCGACCTTGCCCCCCTCACTCGCGATGCCGTTGGGGAGTTCGCCGCGGATGCACTTCGCTGCGAGCCGGCATACGCCATGCCGATCGCCGAGCTGGCATACGAGAAGACGGGAGGCAATCCGTTCTTTCTCACGCAGTTTTTGCAGGCGCTGGCCGAAGAGAAGCTACTCACCTTCGATCATGACAAACGGCAATGGCGCTGGGACCTCGAACGCATCGAGGACAAAAGCTACGCCGAAAACGTCGCGGATCTCATGGTCGGCAAGCTGAGCGGCTTGCGCGACGAGACACGTCGGGCGCTGCTCGAACTCGCCTGTCTGGGCAGCAGCGCCGAGGTCGCAATGCTCAGCCTTGTGCACGGAGGATCCGAGCAGACGCTTCACGTCGACATGCGAGACGCGACGCGTCTCGAGCTAGTTCGACGCCTCAACAACTCCTACGTGTTCGTGCACGATCGCGTGCAAGAGGCCGCCTATGCGCTTGAACCGGACCAGCACAGGCGGACGGCCTTGCACCTTCGGATCGGCATGGCGCTGGCGGCACAGCCGACGCCTGACGAAACCAACGAGCGCGTCTATATCGTTGCCAACCAGCTCAACCGCGGCATCGCCGCCTTGGCAAGGGACGCCGAACGCAATCAGGTCATTGCCGTCAATCTCGAGGCGGGCCGGCGTGCGCGAAGTGCAACGGCCTACCATGCGGCAACTACCTACCTCGAAACGGCCCGCAATCTGCTCGGCGAGGAAGGACATCCCCGGTGCAGCCGGGACGCCTTCGCGATCGGCCTGCTGCACGCCGAATGCAAGTTTCTGCTTGGCGATCTGGACACGGCCAAGGCGGAATTGACGATCCTGTCACAGAGCCGATCGGACATTCAGGCTAGTGCCGAGGTCGCCAGACTTCAGGCACAGCTTTACACCGCTGCGGGACAGCTCAAACCGGCGGTCGACGTCTGCCTTGCATTCCTGCACAAGACCGGGATCGACTGGGCTCCCCATCCCGACCGAACCGAAGTGGATGATAATCGGCGACGCCTGCGGGGTTTGGCCGAAAGATTGTCCGACACCCAGCTTCATACGCTGCCGCCGATGACCGATCCGAAACATCGTGCAACGATGTGCGTCTTGGCCGATCTCCTCACACCTGCGTTTCTGACCGATCGCAACCTGTCCGACATCATGCTCGTAGAGGCCACTCGGCTGACGATCGAGCACGGGATTAGCCCTGAAGCCTGCTATCCGCTGACCGCGATATTCGGCGTACTCGCGAGTAACTCAACCGATGCCGAACTCGGATTCCGGCTATCACAATTTGGCGCAACCCTTGCCGATAGACACCCGCAATTAGGACTGAGCGGCCGTGCCCTTTTGGTATTCGGCCTCCACGTAACCCCCTGGATTCGCCCGATCCGATCGGGAAGACCATTCATTCAGCGTGCTCTCGCAACTTGCTTGACGACTGGAGAGCTGGCGTTCGCGGCATACTCGCATCGCGGACTGATATCGGTGGATCTCTTCTGCGGCGATTCGCTAGCGGAGGTCTGCTCGAGCGCCCAACAGGCCTTGTCATTCGCTGAGGGTTTGGGTGTCCGGCTGGCCGCGGAGGGGCTGGTCAGGCAAAGAGAGCTGGCGCGGAGCCTTGCGGGGCGCGATGACAATAATCGCTTCGAGAGCCCGGCGTCGCTTCAGCCTCCGGATGCGAGCGAACCGTTAAGCGCCTTCTTTCACTACGCGACGCAAATTCAGATCGAGGTCCTCGCAGGACGTGACGATGTCGCGATTGACCTCGCCACACACGCCGAAAGGCTCTCCTGGTGCGCCCGATCCTATTCGGACTTTACCGAATACCGGTTCTATACGGCGCTCGCCCATGCCGGGGCTTATCACTCATCAGACTCCGAAGATCGTGAGCACCACCTCGGCGATCTCCGTGAGCACCACCGCAAGCTCACAGTCTGGTCCAACCGCTGCCCGGCAAATTTCGCCGCCCGACAGAAGCTCGTCACGGCTGAGCTCGCGCGCATCGAGGGCCGTGAACTCGAGGCGGAGCAGCTGTACGAAGAATCGATCGGATTGGCGCAAGAATCGGGATTTGTGCAGATCGAGGCAATCGCCGCCGAGCGTGCAGCACGGTTCTATGAGGCGCGCGGCATTCGAACAGTCGTGCTGTCCTACCTGATGAAGGCGCGCGATTGCTACGCGCGCTGGGGCGCCGCGGCAAAGGTGCGCCAGCTCGAGGAATTCCATCCGGGCCTGCGGGAGCGGGGATCCGCGTTTAACGCCGCGGGCACGATCGGAGCGCCTGTCGAGCAGTTGGACCTCGCGACGGTTCTCAAGGTGTCGGAGGCCGTTTCAGGCGAGATCGTGCTGGAGAGGCTCACGGAAACCCTGCTTCGTTCGGCCATCGAGCACGCGGGTGCAGAACGCGGCGTGCTGATTTTGCCGAGGGGCCCCGAGCTGAGAATTCGGGCGGAGGCGGTGACTGGCGGCGGTTCGGTCGCTCTCGATCTTGCCGATTCGCCGATCTCGGCCGCTGAAGTGCCGATGTCGATCGTACGATACACGGCTCGCACGCGAGAAAGCGTCGTGCTTGATGATGCCTCGAGGAGCAACGCATTCGGCGACGACGAATACATCAAGCAAAAACGTGTCCGATCGGCCCTGTGCGTACCGCTCATCAAGCAAGGCGGGACGGTCGCATTTCTGTATCTCGAAAACAATCTTGCCTCGCGCGTATTCACCCCCGCCCGGATCGCGATCCTGAAGTTTCTCGCGTCCGAAGCTGCGACCTCACTCGACAATGCCCGTCTGTATCGGGAGCTTCAGGAGCGGGAGTCGAAAATCCGCCGGCTCGTCGAATCCAACATTATCGGTATCTTCATCTTCGATCACATCCCCGACATTCTCGATGCCAATGAGGCCTTCCTGAAGACCTTGGGCTATGATCGCGATGATCTGGCCGCAGGAAGGTTGCGCTGGGCAGATCTGACGCCGCCCGAATGGCAGGAGCGCACCGATCGCGCCCGCGACGAATTGAAGGCGACGCGGGTCGTCAAGCCGTTTGAGAAGGCGTTCTTCCACAAGGATGGCAGCCGCGTGCCGGTGCTGACCGGCGGAGCCTTGTTCGATAATGAGCAAGAACAGGGCGTCGCCTTCGTGCTGGATCTCAGCGAGCGCAAGCGCGCGGAAACCGAGGCACGCGAGAACGAGCAACGTTACCGCGAGGCCCAGATGGAGCTGGCCCACGCCAACCGCGTGGCGGTGATGGGACAACTGACCGCATCGATCGCCCATGAGGTCAATCAGCCGAACACTGCCGTCATCGCCAGTGCGCAGGCGGCATTGAGCTGGCTCGATCACCAACCGCCAGCGCTGGAGCAGACGCGCAGGGCGCTGACACGCGCCATCGAGAACGGCATCCGCTCCAGCGAGGTCATTGGGCGGATCCGCGATCTGATCAAGAAATCACCGCCCAAACGGGATTCCCTGGCGATCAACAACGTGATCGGTCATGTCATTGAGCTCACGCAAACCGAAGCAGCGCGGAACGGTGTCTCGATCAAGACGGCATTCGCCGATCGTCTGCCCAAAGTCATCGGCGATCGCGTCGAGCTGCAGCAGGTGACGCTTAACCTCATCCTGAACGCCATCGAGGCGCTGAGCGGAACCATGGAGGGCAAGCGCGAACTACTGATCCAGACCGCGCGAGCGGATGCGGATAGCATACTGGTGTCGATCGCGGATTCGGGGCCGGGCCTGTCTGCGGAGGGCCTCGCGCGACTATTCGAACCTTTCTACACGACCAAGTCGGGAGGTCTGGGTATCGGACTGTCCATATGCCGTTCGATCATCGTCGCGCATGGCGGCAGACTGTGGGTGACCACAAACGAACCGCGGGGGGCGGTCTTCCAGTTCACCGTCCCGATCGATGACGGATCTGCAGTTGGCTGAACCATCTCGGCTGGCGTCGTCACAGCGCAAAAATGGTAGAATGACCTGTAACCAAAACCGGGCTGCGAACGAAATATATCCGTCCGATCGCGCCGGCGAAAACCAGGCATAGGCGGGAACAGATCGACATCCGCTAACGGTGCGCAAAGGGAGAGATCAGTTGGGACTATCCTGGCAACAAGGCCCCCTTTCAACGGGAGCAATCGGCCGCTTCCTCGTCCCCGAGCAGCTGCCCAAGCGACTATTATACGTCGAACCGTTACGCCGCCGCATGCGCGTGCACTTTGGGGGACACTGGATTGCCGACAGCGAGAAGGTCCTCCTGCTGTTCGAACCAGGCCGTTATCCCGTGGCCTATTTCCCGGCGACCGACGTTTCGCCCCAAGTCCTCGAGCGCACCGAGCACAGCACCCGACACGTCGACCTCGGGCCAACGTCCTGGTATAGCGTCCGGACGGACGAGCAACACATCGCGGCCCGGGGAGCCTGGCAACACACCGACCTGCCCGCCCATGCGCGCGATTTGCACGGTCTGATCGCCTTCGCCTGGCGGGCCATGGATGCGTTCTACGAGGAAGACGAACGCATCGTGGGTCACGCCGCCGATCCCTATCATTGCATCGACATCCGCCAGACCTCCCGTCACCTCGTGGTCAACCATCAGGGTCGGGTCATCGCCGATACGAAGCGGCCGCTGGTGCTTTACGAATCCGGCTTTGCACCCCGCTGGTACGTTCCACGTGCCGATATCGACGAGTCTGCCCTCACTCCGGTGAAGCTTCAGACCTTCTGTCCGTACAAGGGTCTCTGCAGCTATTATTCCATTGGAGATGCACGCCAAGCGGCCTGGTCCTACCCGGACGCCTATCCCGAGGTCCGCCGCATCTCCAATTTTGTATCCTTCGAACCGGACATCGTCACCGTCCATCTCGATGCCACGCTGATGCGTCTCGAACCCGGCCAGTCGGTGGTTCCACACGGCCCCGATCGTAATCTTGACGTTGCCGAGGTGGCGCCCGAGGCTGGTAACTAGCCAGCGGAATCTGCGACCCGCTGGTAAGAGCTCGGGCGTCGAAACGGAGCTGCATATGGCGCGTCTTCTGTCGGTGAATGTCGGGCTTCCACGTGACGTCACGTGGAAGAATCGAACAATACGTACCGGGATCTGGAAAAATCCCGTGCGTGGCCGCTGTCGGGTTGGCCGATTGAACATTGACGGAGACGGTCAGGGCGACCTGGGCGGCCATGGAGGTGAGCAGCGAGCGATCTTCGTGTACCAGATCGAATCATATCGCTACTGGCAGATGCAGTTGGGCCGCGCCGATTTCGTCCACGGACAGTTCAGCGAGAATTTCACGATCGAAGGACTGCCCGACGATGCCGTGTGCATCGGCGATCGTTATCGAATTGGCAGCGCCGTGTTCGAGGTCACTCAACCTCGCGTGACCTGTTATCGTGTCGGCATCCGGACCAACGAGCCGAAGATGCCGGCACTGCTGACGTCCAGCGGACGGCCGGGGTTTTACTTCCGCGTTCTGAATGAAGGCGAGGTCGGCGCCGGCGACGAAATCGTGAAGGTGGGCGAGGCGGACGATCGAATGACGGTCGCCGAAATCAGCGCACTGCTGTATTCACCCAGTCACCCACGCGATCGGCTGGACCGCGCCTTGCGGATCAGGGCACTTTCGCCCGGATGGCGCGCGTCGTTTGAGGCGCTCATTCAGAGCCAAAAGGCCGGTACGGGGAACAGCGGCAACGCCGGTCTTGCCCCGGCAGCCGCTGCACATCCGGTCGCTCCGGGGTTTCGTCCGCTCGTGGTTGCGTCGATCGATCGAGAGGCCGTGGACGTCATCTCGCTTTCACTGCAGCACCCGGATCGAGAACCGCTGCCGCCGCCTCTGCCCGGCCAGTACGTGGTCCTGCGCCTTCCGCAAACCAACGGCTCGCCGCTCATTCGCAGTTACTCAATCTCGGGTCCCCGATCGACACAGGGCTATCGGATCAGCGTGAAGATCGAGCCGAATGGGGCGGCCGGCTATTACCTGAGCGAGCACATCCACGCAGGCGACGTTCTCGAGGTGAGTTCTCCGCGCGGAGGATTTACCCTGCAACCCGGGGAGCGGCCCGTGGTGTTGCTCAGCGCCGGGATCGGGGCAACGCCCGTACTGGCCATGCTGCACGCCCTCGCGGCGGCCCGCTCGACACGGCAAATCTTCTGGTTGCATGCTGCACGCAATCGGCAGCATCATCCATTCGCCGGCGAAGTACGCCGTCTGATGCTTGCCCTCTCACAGGGCCGCAGCTTTGTCTGCTACAGCAGACCAGATCCGCATGACAGGCTGGGCGAGGATTTCGATGCTCCTGGCCGCCTGTCGCAAGCGGTGTTCGAGGACATCGGTCTTCCGCATGAGGCGGACGTCTATCTCTGCGGGCCGGCTCGTTTCATGGCGGACATGAAACAGGCGCTCGCAGCATCCGGTATGGCGCCGGAACGATTTCATATGGAGATCTTCAATGGCGGCGAGTCAATGATGCCCGGCATCGTCGGCGCAGCCATGCGAGCTCCGCACCCGCCCAAGGACGCCGCCGACAGCGGCCCGCTGGTATCCTTCGCGCGTAGTGGCATCGCCGTCCATTGGAAACCGTCGGCTTACGCAAGCATTTTGGAGTTGGCCGAGGCATGCGACGTTCCGGTCCGCTGGTCGTGCCGGACTGGCGTCTGTCACAACTGTGAAAGCGGCCTGGTTTCCGGCGCGGTGGCCTATGAGCCGCTGCCGCTCGATCAGCCGGCCGACGGCAATCTCCTGATTTGCTGCGCACAGCCGGTTCAAGACGTCGTCATCGATTTGTAGATCGCAAGGACCCAATCAGCGGGGCCATCATGAAGTTTTCGGTCGAGGTGATTACCGTTCCCGTGGCAGACGTCGAGCGGGCGCTGCGCTTCTATGTCGATCAGGTCGGCTTCGTTCTCGACGTCGACTATTCGCCGAATGACGTATTCCGCGTGGTGCAACTCACGCCTTCCGGCTCGAACTGCTCGATCCAGATCGGCAAGGCCATCACCGACGCGCCCGCAGGGTCGCTTCGCAACGCCTATCTCGTCGTCACGGACCTCGAGGCGGCACGCCGCGACCTGTTGGAACGTGGCGTTCAGGTTAGTGATATCAGGCACAAGACGCCGATCGCCGCATGGGACGGTGGCTTTGCCCCTGGACTAGATCCCGGGCGCGGGGACTACGCCAGCTTCGCCGACTTTTCGGACCCGGACGGCAATAGCTGGGTGCTCCAGGAACGAGGCTACCGCAAGGCTTGAAGCGTGCGGCAGCGTCCAGACATCGTCGTGCGTGGTGGCGCGACCTCGCCGGCGCAAGAGGCCGCGGCATCCGCGTTGTCGCTCGCAAGGCCGTATCGACACCAGTCACGGCGGACCAGTGTCCTCCATCGGCGCCTTTGAGACGAACAAGCATATCTCCGAGATCGCCCAGCATTCAGCTTTTCGTGTCTGCAACTATTGTTGCCCGCAACGGAGCCGCTCATTCCGAGCCTCCATCAGGAGAGCGCCACCATGTCCCATCGCTCGAACCAGACACGCTCGTTCCGTTCCGCTGTTGCGGGCTTTCTCATGATCGGCCTGCTGTCGCCCGCACATGCCACCGACCGAAGCACCTCTCTCGACGCTCTCCCCGACCTGCCGTCGCGGGCCGCCGAGCGTTTCGCCTCGGCCGAGCCGACGTCGCACCTGCCCTGGCTCGCTCCGGTCGGCCACCATCAGCCGAGCCAGGCCGACGCGCCTCAATCGAATGCTCTGTCGGCTTGGGAGCGTGAGCAGCAACGCGATCAGATGCTGGATCGCAAGCTGATCATCTGCCGTGGATGCTGACGTGGCCCGGCCCCCTCAAGCCCACCTGCCTATGCATTTTCGCTCCCCGATATCGCCTCTGCGCTCGCCAGCTCCAACCCGTCAATCGTCGCGGGAGCCTGCGCCGCCTTTCGCCATTGCGCAGGGGTAATGCCCATGTGGGCCTTGAACGCCCGCTGGAACGCCGCCTCCGACTGATAGCCGACCGCTTCCGCGACCGCTCCGGTCGAGATCGACCCTTTTCTCAATTCATTCGTTGCCAGCGTCATGCGGATATCGGTCAGCAGATCGCTCGGCGAGCGTCCGACCTTCTCCTGAAATTGACGGGCAAGTGTCGCACGCGACATATTGGCGAGCTGCGCGAGCTCGGGCAGCGTCCATGCACGCGCAGGCTCGTTGAACATGGCCGCAACCACTGGCGCGAGGCGCGGGTGACCTGCGAGCGCAAGCAGCCCGCGCGGCGCCTCCCCGGTCTCGCTGGCGAGGCGGAGCACGAGCGCGAACATCGCCGTCGACAACGCGTTCAGCATCGCTCGGCCACCGAGATGATCATCTGCCGTCTCGCCGCGCATCAGGGCAACGAGGCCCGCGAGCCGCCCGGCACTGTCCCGTCCGCCTGCCTGCTGCGCGCCGGCGCGCATGATCAGGACCGGCGGCAGATAATTGCGCAGCAGCCGGTCGTGCGGCGGAGCGATCGAAAAATGTCCGCACAACAGATCGAGCCGCGCGTCCGAGCCGGGATTTTCGCTGATCGTGAAGTTGAGTGAAGCGCGATTGTGAGCCTTCAGCGGCGCAGCGCCGCCGCCGTCGTGCATGACATGTCTTGGATTGCCTGGCAGCAGGAGAATGTCCCCGGTCTCCAGCCGCAGCGGCTTGCCGCCGGCAGGGTCTTCCAGGATGGCCGAGCCACCGACGACCGCGTGATAGGGAATCTCATTCGTCTCGCCCGGACCCTGCTCGATCCGCCAGGGCGCGCCATAGGAGCAGCGCAGGTCCAGACGACCGCGCACCGGCATCATCTCGAACAGCCGGCTCAGCCAATCCATCACGCTTTCCAAATTGAGACGGATGAGCATATATATGCGCTATTATGGCATTAATAATCTCATATCCGGGCCGTACTGTCACTCCGCAATCGTTCACCGCCCCAACCAAGGAGTGCCACCATGTCCCGTCTTCCCGTCCCGAACCTCGAAGCTGACGCCGGCCCGTCCGGCCAGCTCTACGCCCAGATCAAGAAGGCCATTGGCAGTGTGCCGAACACTTTTGCGGCGCTCGCCGCCCATGGCCCGGCCGCGCTCAAGGCCATCCTCGCTGCAGACACCGTGCTCGCCTCCGGGGGCCTGACCAAGTCCGACAGGGAGATCATCAAGCTGGTGATCAGCGAGGCCGCCCGCTGTGACTATTGTGTCGCCGCCCATAGCCATCTCGGAAAGCTCGTCGGCCTGACACCGGAGGTGCTGAAGCAGATCCGCGATGGCCAGCCGACCGGCGATGCCCAGCGTGATGCGCTGGTCGCTTTCGTCGACAAGCTCGCGCGTACCAGCGGCACGGTCAGCGACAAGGATTTCGCCGCGATCAAGGCTGCCGGGTACAGCGACGCACAGCTCGTCGACATCAGCCTCGCCTTCGCGACCACCGTGTTCACCAACGTCTTCAACCGCATCAACGACACCGAGATCGACTTCCCGGCGGTCGCCTGACGCGACGGCCGCCACGTCAATCATCTCACATCAGGGATCACGACCATGACCACGCTTTCCAACACCCACACCGCCCAAACTCCTCTCGTCCGCGCCCTGCAGGGATCCGGCCTGCTCGCGGAAGATCTCGACTACCATATCGTCCGCACCTCGATGGTGATCATGTTCTTCTTCTTCGGTTACGAAAAGTGGTTTCCGTACAAATTCGAACGGCTGGTCCCGTTCATCAGCAACGGCCCCTTGATCTGGTGGCTCTATCCCGTGTTCGGCCATGCCGGCGCCAGTTATTTCCTCGGCGTTTCTGAATGGACCTTTGGCGCGCTGCTACTCGCGGGCTTCTGGAGCCACCGGCTTGGCGTCTCGGAGCGCTGGGCTCGACAGGCACCTTCATCGCGACCGTTACCATCATTCCCTTCATGCCGGAGGGTTGGGACGTCGCCGCAGGAGGCTTCCCGGCGATGACCGGTAACGTGCCGTTCCTGATGAAGGATGTCGTCCTGCTCGCGGTCTCCTTCTATCTGCTGCGGCAGGACCTGGTTCGCCTGACGCGGCAATAGGGTGGCATCCTGCTGAAGGGCGAAGCGTCGCCGGCGCACTTGGCGTGAGTTGAACCGTGACGTGGCGGAAGCTGCTTGTCCATCCGGTTCAGCCGTGTTGCTGCGTGCCGCTCTGGCGCGCGACGGAACTGGCGATGGCCTCGTGGATCATTCCGATGACCGGCCCCGGCGCCGTGATCGGCGATGCATGATCGACCTTCTCCGAGCGAACCTGCGCACCCATCCGACGCGCAAGGAACAGCTGGGTCGCCGGGTTGATCATGCGATCCTCCTCGGCGACGAGGTACCATGACGGCTTCTCCTTCCACGCCGGTTTCGGAACTTTTTCCTGGATGGCCGCGACGGCAATGGGACCCTGGATCGCGGCGAGGAGCGCGGCCTGTTCGGGCCGGGCATGCTGACACCAGGCGGCACCGAACCGGTCGTCGGGCATCCAGAGGAGACCGTGATTGTCGGGAGTGAGTTTCGGTGCCTCCGGCGACGGCTTGTCACGATAGAATACGTCGGCGACTGTTTCACCCTCGTCGGGGGAGAGAGCCGAAATGAACACCAGCGATCGAACCCTCTCGTTGGTGCATGCACCTATCACGGCGCCGGCATAGGCATGCGCGACGAGGACGAGCGGGCCGTCGGTCCGCTCCAATGCCCGCTCGAGCGCCGCAACATCATCCGACAACGACGAGAGCGGAATTGGTGCCGCCAACGTCTTCAACCCTCTGGACTGCAACGATGTGATGACGCGAGCCCAGCTTGAACCGTCGGCCCAGGCGCCGTGGACAAGAACGACGGTGACGTTCGCGGCGGCGGTTTCCGATCTTCCGCGCCGGCCCGAACAACTTTCCTGCTCGCATGAGGATTCGCATCCGCCGGCGCAATTGCGCCGAGCTCCGCTGCGGCGACTGTCATTGCCGCTGCACCCAGGAAATACCGGCGATCATGGTTGATTTCCTCAGACATATCTCTTCCCTCGCTCTGCCAGACAGCGCAATCGCGCTTCCGTGGACCCGGACCTCCGCTATTCGGCGATCCGGCCGGTCTGGTTACAAGTGGCGGATCATTTCGACGATCAATTCCCGATTGTTCCCTTGCCGCGGCATCATCGCGCCGGACGGCGTTTTGAGCACGAACGCGTCAGAGACGCTAATTCTGCGACAACGAGATGCCGCGGCGCTGTTAGCATGTTCTGCCGCGCCGTGATCGAGGGGGCTTTGGCAAGTGCGCCGCCGCTCTGTCCAGGCACACGTCGGCGGTTCAAGCCACTAATCCGCTACATTGCCAAACCCACCAAATCGGAAGCGCGGGTCGCGATTGGCCCCCTCAAATTCTTTCCTCGAGATTGTTGAGTCGTCCATTCACGAGCGACAATTGCCACCAAACGGGTACATCTTTCCCGGATTCATGATGCCGTTCGGATCCAGCGCGTTCTTGATGTCCTTCATCAAGGCTACGCCCTCGCCGTGCTCGGTCTTCATGTGCACAATCTTGTGTAGCCCGACGCCGTGCTCACCCGAACAGGTGCCGCCCGTGGCAATCGCCCGGCGCGCGGTCCGGAAGGCAAGCGCCTCCGCACGCTCGGTTTCGGCGGCGTCGTTCGGATCGAACAGGATACCAAGATGGAAATTTCCGTCGCCAACGTGTCCGACGATGGGCGCCGTCAGGCCGGACGCGACGATGTCCGCCTTGGTCTCCAACAGGCACCCAGGAAGGGCCGAGATCGGCACACAAGCATCGGTGCCCATGTTGCTCTTGCCGGGGCTGAGTGCCATCACCGCCTGATAGGAATTGTGGCGCGCCTTCCACAAGCGGTTGCGGTCTTCGGGCCTTTCCGCGAACAGAAACTCACCGCCGCCGTGCTCTCCCGTGATCGCCTGCATCATCTCGACGTCCTCGCGCACGCCGTTCAGCGAGCCCTGGAATTCGAGGAACAGCGTCGGCGACTCCACATAATCGAGCTTCGAGTAGTTGATCGCCGCGCGCATCTGCACCTCGTCGAGCAGTTCGATGCGCGCCAGCTTGAGGTTGGACTGGAGCGCCGTCACGACGGCGTTGACCGCACCCTCGAGCGAGGTGAACTGGCAAACCGCCGCGACGATCGCCTCCGGCATGCCATAAAGCTTGAGCTGGACCTCGGTGATGACGCCAAGCGTGCCTTCGCTGCCGATATAGAGATGGGTGAGATCAAGTCCGGCGGAAGACTTGCGCGCGCGGCTGCCGGTACGCACGATGCGGCCGTCGGGCGTGACGACGGTGAGGCCGAGAATGTTCTCGCGCATCGTGCCGTAGCGCACGGCATTGGTGCCCGAAGCACGCGTCGAGGCCATACCGCCGATTGAGGCGTTGGCACCGGGATCCACTGGAAAGAACAGGCCGGTGTCGCGGATATGCGCATTGAGCGCCTCGCGCGTCACGCCGGCTTGCACCCGGCAATCCAGTGATTCCGGCGAGACTTCGAGAATCTTATCAAAGCGGCTCGTGTCGAGCGACACGCCGCCGGCAAGGGCTGCGAGCTGGCCTTCCAGCGAGGATCCCGCGCCGAACGGCGTCACCGGCACACCATGGTCGTTGCAAAGCGCAAGAACGAACGCGACTTCCTCGTTGGTCTCGGGAAACACCACGAGATCGGGAATGCCGACCGCCGGCAGGCCCTCACCATGACTGTGCTGTTCGAGAATGGTCTGCGAGACGGTCACGCGTGCGCCGAGACGCGCAGCAAGCTTGTCTTTTACGGCGGCGATCGTTGTGGGCTCCGGGCGTGGAAGGGCATGCGCGTTCATGGCGTTCTCCGTTGTGACCCCGCCTCCATCTGCACCACGGCGCTCAAGCCGCCACCGCGGCCAGCAGACGGGAAAAGGCGAGCATGCCGGGATCGTCAAGTCCGATCGTCCTCTCGCCGAACATGCGGGCACGGCCAAGCTTGTTGGGCCGAGCGCGAAACGCGTCAAGCGCGTCCTGCGCGGCCTTTTGCGCGGCGACGGTCGCCTCGTCGCGAGTCGCACAATGCGCGAGCGCGCTGGCAACCGCATCGATCATGTCGACGACGGTCTTGTCGCCAAGCTTGGCGCCACCGCGCGCCATCATCTGATCGCGGATCGACGCCAGCAGCCCGCCGAGTTCGTCCCAGCCGATCTCGCTGCGCCCCCTGGTCGCCTTGGCCAACGTCATCATTGCGACAGTGACCAGCGTGCCGAGGCTCGATCCAGTACCGCTGGCGCACGCCCGCGCACAGGCCTGGAAGACAATGCCGAGGTCATTCTCGTGCGCGGGAATGGCAGTCGCAACGGCCTCGAACAAGCGGCGCAGCATCACGCCGGTGTCGCCGTCCCCCAACCTGCCGTCAGCGGCATTGAGATCGTCCTGCGCGAGCGCCGCTGCATCGCGCGCTCGGGTCGCGGCATGGCGCAGCGTATCGGCCGTGATTGCCACGTCACACCCTCCAGAAGGGACAGGCGCAGGGCGCCGCCAGGAGCCGCTCGCGCTCAGCGTCGAGATGAATGATGCTGATCGAAAGCCCGGCCATCTCCATCGACGTCACATAGTGACCAACGAGCGGGCGCACGATGGTCCGTCCGTCCTTCCTCAACAGCGCGGCAACCCGGCGATAGACGATGAACAATTCCTCGAGCGGCGTCGCGCCGAGACTGTTCACCAGCACGGAGACGCGTTCGGATTTGTCGGTGATGGGGTCGGCGAGCAGGCGCCTGACCATCTCGTCGGCGACATCGTCGGCCGAGCGGAGCTTGTCGCGCCAGATGCCGGGTTCACCATGAATGCCCATGCCCATTTCGATTTCGTCGGCGCCGATCTCGAAGGTCGGCTTCGCGGCGCCAGGGATCTGGCACGGTGACAAGGCAACGCCGATCGTGCGGCAGGCATCGACGGCAGCCTGGGCCGTCGCAGTCACCTCGGTGAGATCGGCCCCCGCATCCGCCTTGGCGCCGGCGATCTTGTAGGCATAGATGATGCCGGCGACGCCGCGGCGCTTGGCGGCCTCGTCCGGTGTCGCCGATGCGATGTCGTCCGTGCCGAGCACGGTCGTGGTCCGGATTCCATTCATCTCGACCATCTCGCCGGCGAGATCGAAGTTCATGCGATCACCGCCGTAATTGCCGTAGAGGCGCAGCACGCCCCGGCCGCCGTCGCCAGCCTTGATCGCCTGGATGCAGGAATCGACCGAAGGACCGGCGAAGACGTCGCCGATGGCACAGGCGTCGAGAAGGCCCGGGCCGACATAGCCGGTGAACAGCGGCAGGTGACCGGAGCCTCCGCCGGAGACGATGCCGACCTTGCCAGGCTTGGGCGCATGGGCGGCGCGGACGACCCGCGCCTCCCGCACGAGGGTCGGGTGAGCCGCCACCAGACCGTCGAGCATTTCGTCGACGAAGGCATCGGCGGCGTTCATCAGCTTCTTCATTCAACCTTCTCCCGAACGGCCCCGATCAGACGTCGTATTCGAGCAGCGCCGGAAGTGTGCGCTCGATGGCAGCGCGGGTGGCAGCGTCGGGCATCGGCATCGGCTGGCGGGAGATGCCGCAGTCGAGGCCTTGCAGGTGGAGCGAATACTTGACGCAGGCCGGCAGGTTGCCGTGCGGCAGCACCGACCAGAAGTTGACGAGTCGGTGGTGGATGGCGAGCGCGGTCTCGTCGTCCTTCTTTTTGACGGCGTTCCAGAGGCGCACGCAGGGGCCGGGCGCTGCGGTCGGCGAAGCGGCCAGCGTGCCGTGCGCGCCAAACTGGAAGCAGGAATAGAGCAGATTGTCGACCGCGGCGAGGATGACCTTGTCCTTCGGCGCATTGGCGACGAGCTCGGCGGTTCGCGTGATGTGACCTTGGCTCTGCTTGATGCCGACGACCCACGGAAGCTCGTTGAGGATGCGCAGCACGAGCGGCGTTGAAAGCAGGTTCCAAGGAATGACGTTGTAGAGCAGGACAGGCGTCTTCAGGACCTCCGTCAGGGTCTTGAAGTGCCCGAAATTCGAGTCGTCGTCCGGCTGGAAAACGTAGAAGACCGGCGTCACCTGCAAGGCGTCGACCTTGAGGTCGGCGATCAGCTCGCCGCGCTTGATGACCTCGCGCGTCGAGTTGGCGATGATGCCCGCGACGACCGGCACGCGGCCCGCGACTTCCTCCATGGTGATTTCGCCAAGCCGGCGGAACTCGCCGAGCTCCAGCGCCTGGCCCTCGCCGGTCGAACCGCCGAAGCAGAGGCCGTGCACCCCTTTGCCGAGCATAAAGCGGATCTGGTTTCGGAACTTGGCTTCGTCGATATCGCCCTTCGCGTCGAAGGGGGTGGTGAGTGCCGGGATGATGCCGTGAAACTTCGTCATGATGTGGTACTTGCCTTTGCTTAGGTGGGAGGGTTGTGAAGGGGAACAGCATCAGGCGCCGAGATAGGCGTCGCGTACGTGGTCGTCGCGCAGCAACTCGTCGGCATGACCCTCGAGCGCGATGCTCCCGCCCTCGAGCACATAGCCGTAGTCGGCGACGCCGAGGGCCGCGTAGGCGTTCTGCTCGACGATCACGACCGTGCGGCCGCCCTCGGCGATCTTGCGGATGCTCGCGAACATCTCGGTGGTCAGCTTGGGCGACAGGCCCATCGAGGGCTCGTCGAGCAGGAGTAGCCGCGGGCCGGCCATCAGCCCGCGTCCGATGGCGAGCGCCTGCTGCTCGCCGCCCGAGAGCACGCCCCCCATGTCTGCCGCCTTGCGTTTCAGGACCGGGAACAGTTCGAAGACCTCGTCGAGGGTGGCGCTGATCCCGCCCTTGTCGTGACGGCGCACATAGGCTCCGACTTCGAGGTTCTCCATCACGGTCAGCGTGCTGAAGATGCGCCGGCGCTGCGGCACACAGGCGATGCCACCGGCGACGACCTTGTCGATCGCGCGGCCGGCGATCGGCTCGCCGGCGAAGGTAACGGTCCCCTTCGACGGCTTGAGCTTGCCGATGATCAGGTTGAGCGTCGTCGACTTCCCGGCGCCGTTGGCGCCGATGATCGCCGCCACCTCACCGCGTTCGACATGAATGGACAGGTCGATGAGAATCTGCGCCTTCCCGTAGAACACGTCGACTTGCGACAGTTCCAGCTCGGGCGGCTCGGATGGGGCGATCGTCAGCATCGAGGCGCTCCGACGCTCAGTAGCGGACTGCGGCGCGGACCACGGGCTGGCCGCCCTTGATCTCGACGATGTTGACCTGCCGGTTGCAGTCGCCCTTGTCGTCGCAGCCATAGGAGGCGAGCAGGCCGTCGTACTTCACCGAACCGAACGCCTCACGGATCTTGGCCACATCGCCGGAGCCGGCGGCGTTGATCGCCTTCGCCGCAAGCACTGTCGCGTCGTAATAGGTCGCCGACCATACGTCGGGTGCCATCTTGAAGCGCTCCTCGTAGCGCTTGACGAAGGTCTGCACCGCCGGGTTCGGATCGGTCGGAACGAAATATGAGGCGCTTATCGCGCCTTCCGCGCCGCTGCCGGCGAGCTTGAGGAAGGCGTCCTCGCTGAGCACCGCGCCGGCGAAGCGGAAGGGCAGCCCGAACTGCTTGGCCTGCTTGACGATCAGTGCGGCGTCGGTGTCATGGGCCCACAGGACGACGAGGACAGCGCCGGCGTTCTTCAACTTCGCGAGCTGAGCGGAGTAGTCCTTGTCGTTGGGGTTGTGGCTCTCGACCGCCAACGGCTTCAGGCCGAGTGCGGCCATCTGGGCAACGACGCGCGCCTGACCGGACTTGCCAAAGTCGTCGTTCGCGTAGAACACGGCGGTCTTATCACCCGCGTTCAGCTCCTTCTGGGCGTATTCGATGATGGCTTTCGCCTGGATGTCGTCGTTGGAGCGGGTGCGGATGACGTATTTGCAGCCACTGTTGGTGACGGGCACGCCGGTTGCGCCAGTGAGCGAGACGATCTTGCCGTTACAGTAGACGTTCTGGGTCGCCATTTGCGTCACGGAATAGTGCGGCCCGATCATCACCGGCGTCTTGTGTACCTGCATGATCTTGTTGACGGCGTTGATCGCGCCGTTGGTGTTGTCGCCCTGATCATCCTCGAAGACGACCTGTAGCGGCTTGCCGAGCACGCCGCCGGCGGCGTTGATGTCGGCGATGGCGAGTTCGACACCTTGCTTGAAGTTGCGGCCGACGAGGGCCTTTGATCCCGTCATCGGCAGCGAGACGCCGATCAGCGGTTGTTCCTGAGCCGCAGCCCCATTCAGCGGCATCGTCGCCAGCGCGGCGCTCACACCAGCCAAAGCCAGCAGGCTGCGCATGTCCATTGTCGTTTTTCTGTTCATGGTAGTCCTCCCTGAAGATTGGTCTTGTTCAACCCGGTGCCACGGCATGATTGACGGAGCGGCGCCGGATGCGGCGTGCCCGCGTCTCGTGAGAGGCCGCGTCGGCGCGCTCGCCAAGATAGGCCTCGATGACGGCTGGCGATTCCATCACCGCCGCGGGGGCGCCATCGGCAATGAGATCACCCAGATTGAGCACGACGACGCGGTCGCACATGCTGGTGACGAGCTTGATACGATGCTCGACCACGAGGATCGTCATGCCCTGCGCGCGCAACCGCTGCAGGATCGTCGACAACTCCAATACGAGACCGCCGCGTAAGCCGGCCGCCGGCTCGTCGAGGAGGAGCACCTTGGGCCGCCCGACGATGGCGCGGGCCATTTCGACGAGGCGACTCTGGCCGAAGGAGAGGTCGCCTGCCTGGCGCATCGCCAGATGACGCACGCCCATCTGCTCAAGCGCGGCCAGCGAGGCCTCCCGGATCGCGGCCTCTCCGCTCGGCTGGCCGGGGACCCGCCGCCAGGCGACCATGACGTTCTCCAGAACTGTCATGGATTCCCACAGCCGCACGTTCTGGAAGATGCGGGCGACGCCGTAGGCATGCACCTCCCAGGCCGGATGATTCTGTAGCGGATGCCCTTCCAGCTCGATCGAGCCGTCGACATGAACCACGCCGGAGCAGGCATTGATCATGGTCGACTTGCCGGACCCGTTCGGACCGATCAGCCCGAGGATCTCACCGCGGATCACATCGAAGGAGACGTCGTTCAACGCCCGCACACCGCCAAAGGTGCGCGAGACCTTGTGCACGCGCATGAGCGGACCGCCGGTTTCCGGCAGGGCCGGACCCGCGGCAAGTGCGGAGCTCGCAGCTGCGGCCGCGGCGGCGAGGCTGAGCGGGCCGGCGGGAGCCGACAGCTCGGGTTCGCGCCGGCCCGTCAGGAAGCTGCCCCATAGCCAGTCGCTGAAGACACCGAGCCCTTTCGGCCAGACCAGCATGATGATCACCACGGCGGCGCCGAAGGCAGCCATATAGTACGTCTGCAGATCGCGCAGCGCCTCCGGCAGAATCGTGACGACGATTGCGCCGAGCATCGTGCCCGGAATTGAACCGAGACCGCCGAGCACGACCATCAGCATCATCTTGATGCTCTCGGCGATGGTGAAGTTGGTGGGAGCGACGAAGCCGACCAGCAGCACGTAGAGACCGCCGGAGAGCGCCCCCCACAGGCTGCAGATCATGAAGGCGATAGTCTTTGCCCGCACGGAGTTCACGCCCATCGCTTCTGCCGCCATCTCGTCGTCGCGCACAGCGCGCAACTCGCGGCCAAGCGCAGAGCGATGGAAGACGATCATCAGCGCGTAGCTGACAAACATCAGGCCGGCGAGCGGCAAATAGAGCTGCTGGGTGATCGTCTCGCTGAGGCCGGGAATGCTCAGCGTTGGGATATTGCGCAGCCCCATCGGGCCGCCGGTCAGCGCTTCCTCGTTGACCGCGACGATGCGGAAGATCTCGTTCAGGGCGAGCGTGACGATGGCGAGGTAGTGGCCCTTGATGCGGGTCGAGATCAGTCCGAGCGCGGCGCCAACCGCTCCGGTCAGCACCATCGCCAGCAGCAGCGCGAGCCACCATGGCAGAGACAGGCGCATCATCAGCAGCGCAGTCGCGTACGCGCCGATTCCGACGAGGGCGGCCTGTCCGAGCACGATCTGCCCGGCGACGCCGGTCGCGACCGAGAGGCCCAGCGCTGCGATGGCGAAGATCCACGCCAGGTTCAGCACGTGGAGATAATAGGTGTTCATGCCCATCGCGATGGGCGCGACGATCGCGGCTGCGATCAGAAGCCAGGCGGCAGGGCGCAGGAAGGAACTCATCGCGAACCTCAGGCGCGGTCGGCGCTACGCTCGGGGATGAGCCCTTCGGGGCGCACCACGAGGAAGACGAGCAGCATGGTGAAGGCGATCGCGTCCTTGTAGGTGGACGAGATGGCGAAGGCACCGACATTCTCGATGACGCCAAGCAGAACGCCGCCGACGATCGCGCCCGGCACGCTGCCGAAGCCGCCGATGATCATTGCCACGAAGCCCTTGAGACCGACGAGCGAACCCATCTCCGTTGTGACGTAGAAGAGCGGGGCCAGCAGGATGCCGGCAAGCGCGGCCAGTACGGCGGAAAAGGCGAAGGTTCCGGCCAGCACCGCATTGACCGGGATACCCATCAGGGCAGCGGTCTCGCGGTCGAGCGCCGTGGCGCGCATGATCTTGCCGATCATGCTGTAGCGCAGGACGAAGTACTGAGCCGCCATGACGACGACGACCACGACCATGATCAGTAGCTGCTGCACCGAAAGGCGGAATCCGCCGAAATCGAGCATGTCGTCGCCGAAGGGGCTGACATAGAGCAATGGCTCCGGCCCGTAGATGATGCGCGCCATCTCCTTCAGGAAAATGCCAAAGCCGACGGTCGCGATGATCGCTACGAGCGCCCGCTGGCGCTGCAGGCGGGCGAAGACAAGGCGCGAGAAGAGGGCACCGAGTGCGGCCATCGCGGCCGCCGTCAAGAGCAGCGACGACCAGAACGGCAGGCCAAGGCTCATCGTGAAGGTTGCGACGAAGATATAGGCGGCAAAAGTCAGGAACTCGCCCGCCGCGAAATTCACGATCGCCATGGTGTTCCAGACATAGGCATAGCCCAACGCCACCAGGGCGTAGATGCAGCCCATAGCAAGACCGCTCGCGATGACCTGACCGAGCATTTCATCTCCCTATTCCAGATCGGCAAGGGAGACCCCCCTCCTCACTGGCTCGTTGTCCCCTTGCCCAATCCGGCACGGGCCCTTTCGCCTCAGTCAGCGGTCGACGTTGCCGTGGCAACGTGGTACACACTCACTAACATGTTAGACGCCACTAGCACGACCGAACGCCCCTGCCAAGAGGGCTTGGCACGGTATAGGCGTAACAGATCAGTCCTCCCCTCCTCCTTTGGTGCGAGAGACGGTAGTGTTGTCTCAGAATCGGGGATACCGACTTGAGCGCAGGCAAACGAACGTCGACAAAGACGAAGAAGCTCAGGGCTCCCGCTGTTTCGCAGCGGCTCCTCGCCTATGAGAGCTTCCGCGAGCAGATCATGAGCGCTCGGATCCGCCCGGGGCAGTTCGTCTCGCAGCGCGAACTGACCGAGCAGCTCGGTCTACCGCTCGGTGCCGTCCGCGAGATGATTCCGCGGCTTGAGGCGGCGCGCCTGATCGTCACCGTGCCGAAGCGAGGCCTGCAAGTCGCATCAGTCGACCTCAAGCTCGTACGCAATGCCTTCCAGGTCCGCAGCATGATAGAGAGCGAAGCCGTCCGTCATTTCACCAGGACGGCCACCGACGAGGAACTCGACGCCCTCGAAGCCGCCCATCGTGACATTCTGCTGCGGGCCGACGCCGCACATGACCGGGAAGCGCTCGACGCTGATGCTCGGGCGGTGGACTGGGGCATGCACGACCGTATGGTCGACGCGATGGGCAACGAAATCCTTTCGGAGATCTATCGCGTCAACAGCTTGCACGTCCGGTTGATCCGCATCGATGCGGATCGCGTCGTACGTCTAAGGGTTCTGCCAGCCATGCAGGAGCACCTCGTCATCATCGAGGCGCTGAAAAAGCGCGATGAGACGGCCGCCGTCGCAGCCATCACAGCCCATATTGAGAGCTCGAAGCAACGGGTCCTGGAGGCGATGCTTCTCGCTTAGCGCAGGAGTCTTGGCTGCCACAACTACAGCAGCCGTTGTCGCATCAGCCCCAAATCAAAGACAATGTCATCCTACAAATTACAGAACAGAAGGCCTCCCCTTTCTCGCTGCCCTCGACCGATGATCTCGCCGCAGGTTCAAATCGGGGAGGCGCAACCACCGATACCGACATTCGGTTCAAGTTGCGATCTGATCGCCTAGCGACCTGGGTCCCGAACGCAGTGAGTATCTTCTAAGTTATTGATCTTTCTTGGTGTGGTGACCCATCCCGTCCCGTTTTGTTCACGGTCGTTTCACCCAATTCGTTGCGATTTCATTGCGGTCTTTCGCAACGAGAACGGCGCTCGCTGAGACATCGGACGTGATCGTGCCAGCGCAACCTGATTAGGTTCGAAATCAACACCGCTAGATGCGCTTGGAAAGAGGAGCATCCGCGGCGGCTTCCAAATGCGCTCAATACTCTGCCCCGATGCGTCGGTCGTTATCGTAACAAGCACAACGCTTTCAGTCTTGGCTGGGGGACACCGGCCGAACATGGGAATGGCGGAATCAAAATCCGCTTGATTATTCCATGATTTCAATGCCCATTTGGAAAAACTCGCGCAATTCGCCTCTTGTAGTATCAATTACTTAGCAGGCATTTCCAAATGGAGAGCTGCTCCTTCGGCACGCACCAGAGCGCAGGGGAACGTGGCTGCTGCGTGCGTTCTAATGCGAAGAGAGATTGCGAGCCCCTGCGCTTCCGATAGAGCCGCCGATTAAGATGCATCTACGGATTAAGCACAATCAATGACTTGCAGGTCACACCGCTGTCCTCAACGCGTGCCGAATGGGCATTCGTCGCACGACCATGCGCTCGATTGCGTTGCCGTCATCCGGCGGACCTGCCGCGCTAGCGGCGTTCTTACCGCACCGCCGTGCCACCTAAATTCCAGCCGCGGCCGCCCTCGCCGAAGATGTCGTGCCCGGTTGCGGTCACGGCCACTGTGTCCTCGAGCTTGATGAAGCCGCGCTTCGGATGCTTCATCGTGGTTTCCACCGAGATCACCATGCCGGCCTCGAGCGGCCGCTCCGCATCATAGGCGTCGTAGCGAACGGGGCCGGTCGCGGTCAGCCGCGGCGCCTCGTGGCTGACGAGGCCCATGCCATGGGCAAGGAACTCGGTGTGGTCGTGCTGCCTCGTCTCCTTCAGCGCGCGTTCGGCGGCGGTGTAGATCGCCCCGCCCATGGCGCCGGGCTTGATCACGGCAAAGGCCGCGCGCTGCACAGCTTCGATCTCGGCGAGCAGATCCTTCAGTTCCTGATCGGGATCGCCAAGCACGGCCATGCGGGCGAGATCACCGATGTAGCCGTGATAATTGCCGCCGGAATCGAGCGAGAGCACGTCGCCCTGCTCCCAGCGCTCCTCCGACGGCGCCCGGTTGTGGCTCGCGCCTGCCGCCAGCAGGCAATATTCGAACGTCAAGCCGCGCTTGACCTCCGCGACCTTCAGTGCGTCGAACAGCTGCCGCTTGGTGGAACCGGGGCCGTGGTGGGCGATAACGTCGAGCATGGACGCGATCACGAGATCGGAAGCCTTGCGCAGCTTGGCCAGTTCCGCCGGCGTCTTCACCGCGCGCAGCCGCTCCAGCACGAACAGCGCATCCTTGATCTCGCTGTCCGGAAACGCCTCACGCAGCGCGTTGCCGGCATCCATCGGCAGGAAAGCCATTTCGACGCCGATGCGCCTGGCGGCAACGCCGCTCTTGCGGATCATCTCCACCGCGCTTGCGATCGCATCGACGGAGCCGTTGCCGGTGATACGCACCTCCTTGAGCCATGGCTGCTCCAGCTGGCGCTGATAGGTCTCCATCCGATGGGCGACATAGCCGGCCTTGTCCGGCGCGCCCTTGGCATAGATGACCACGGGCAGATAGCGGCTGACGCCGAGCGCATCCATGTAGTCGAAGAAGATCGCGCGCTCGATGTCGAGCATGTATTGCACGTTGTGCTTGGAGGTGACGAGCAGCAGGTCGAGGCCTGCCTCCTCCATCAGCCGGTCAAGCTTGCCGGTTTCGAAAGGGATGGCACGGGAGGCCGTTCGGGTGTGGACGCTCTCTTGCATCATGCGTTTCCTTGTTTGTTGTGATGGAGCCTCAAGCGAAAGCTAGGTCGGCGTCGGCCGCGCCACAACGCTCTCCGGCTCGCCGCTGAGGCTGACGACCACGGTTCCCGCGGTCTCATCGCCTTGCGGCGCATCCAAAGCCAACGGCCGGCCATGGGTTTCGATGCCGAGCAGCGTGAAGGCAAGCCCGATCGCAAGACCGCAGGCGGCCAGAAACAGGAACGCCGGCGTCACCGCGTCGATGGTGGCCTTCGGCGTGATCAGGTTCGAGGTGCCCGCGATAAGCGCCAGACACAACGGACCTGCGATCTTGCCGACTCCGTTGGCCGCCTGAGCGAGGCCAACGCCACGCGCGCTCAGACGAACCGGGAATATCTCAGCTGAGTAGGGCGCGATGTTGGAGAAACCGCCGTCGAACAACAATGCAGCCGGGACCAGCAGCACGACAAAGGCAGGATAGCCGAACAGGATGCGGTCGAAAAATAAACCCGCAGCGCCGAGCGACAACGCAATGCCGTAGCCCATGATCGCGCCGCAACGCCGCCGCCCGAGCCATTGCGGCAGCACCGAGAAGATGACACGCCCGACCATGCCGGTGAGCGACACGATCACGAACAAATGAGCGGCCTCAATCGGCGATACGCCCGTCAACAACGCCACGATGGTCGGCCCCCACAGGAACACGCCGTAATTGGCGGTGCTGGCACCGAACCAGACGATCACCGTCAGCCAGAACCGCCGGCGCTCCGCGAGCAACTCGGAGAAGCCCGCGCCTTGCGCGCGGCTGACGCCTTCGACCGCCGGCGGCAGCGCCTCGGGCGCAACGTGCAAAGCGCGCGCGACGATGCGGCGCGCGTCCGCATCGCGGCCGCGCGACACCAGCCAGCGCACGGATTCCGGCATGAGCAGCGCGATCAGGAGCGCCGGCACGAGCGGCAGGAAAACCAGCGCGGCCAGTCCGCGCCAGCCGATCTGGTGCAGCAGCGTCGCGGCCGAGAGCGAGGCTGCGAGGATGCCGAGCGAGACCGGAATCACAGTGGCGCTGGTGATCACTGTGCGATGCCGGGTCGGCGTATACTCGACGATCAGGGGCACCGCGACGGAAGCGGCGGCACCGACGCCGAAACCGACGAAGAAGCGGAGCACGGCGAAGGCGACCCAGGCGCCATCGGGGATGAAAGAGACCGAGCCCGCACTCAGCGCGCACAGGGTGACGCCGGCCACCAGCAGCGCCTTGCGCCCGAAGCGGTCGGCGAGCGCGCCCCAGGCCAGCGATCCCAGGATGGCGCCGACGCCTGCGGCGAGCAGGATCAGCGAGGTCTGCCCGAAGCTCAACTGCCATTGCGGAGCCAGCACCGCGACCAGGAAGCCGACGACGAAATAGTCGAAATAGTCGAACACGCTGGTAGAGATGCCGAGTGCGATGTTGATCCAGTAACGCGCATCGAGCCGCGCCCGGTCATAGGCTGTGACCAGATCCTCCCTGACTTCCGCCATGGTCGTTCTCCTCCGCGATATGTTGTGTTTTTTTGCCGTGTAGAAAGGCGATCACCTGCGCCGCGACCGCGGCCGGATCCTGGATGATGCCGACATGGCCGACGCCGTCGATCACCGCGGTGCGTGCCCCCGCAATCTCGCGCGCCAGCGACAGCGTGTGCGCCGGCGGGATCAGCCGGTCGTCGCGGCCGGCCAGCACCAGGGTCGGCGCCTTGATGTCGCCGAGCGATATCGCGATCGGCTGCGCCAGCACCGCGCCGCGGCGCTCGCGCTGGCCGGCGTCGCGCTTGTTGCCGGTGAAAATGCCGAGCGCCTGCGGATGGCTCGCGCTGTAGTCCGGCGGGAAGAAATATTCGGCGAAGGCCGACAGCGAGTCCGGTAGCTTGGCCCGCAGCTCGGCAAACCGGGGAAAACCTTCCGGGTTGATCGACGCCACCGACACACCGGCGCGAAACGTCGAGGCGAGCACCAGGCGGTCGATGCGCGCGGGGTGGCGGACCGCCGCGACTTGCGCGATGACGCCGCCGAAGGAGGTGCCGAACACATGGGTGCGGGCCAGGCCGAGCGCGGCGACGAGGGCGGCGAGATCGTCGGCAAGCTCGCCAAAACCATAGGGCGTGCCCGGATTGCGCGTGCCGCCGGAATCGCGCTGGTCGTAGGCGATGACGGTGAAATGCGGCGCGAGCTGCGCAGCAAACGCATCGAACATGGCATGATCGGCTTCCGCGCCGTGCAGCAGCACCAGCGGCGGGCCTTCGCCCGAGCGCTTGAAGCTGATCGAGATGCCGTTGGCTTCTATCCGCTCCATGGCTAGTGCAACACGGTCTGCAGCGCGGCGGCGAGCTCGCGGGCGGGATTTTCCGGGATGTAGGGGATGCGCCAGGCGACATGGCCGTCAGGCCGCACCAGCACGGCGCCGCGCGAGCCCATCTGGATCCCATCGGAGGAATGCGCATTCGGCAGCTGCTGCAGGTTCAGCCGCATGCCTGTCTTCTCCGACACGGCGCGGCCCGCCTCGAGCCAGGCGCCGCCGAGCGGGCCGGCGACCACCGTGAACTCCTTGTCGAACCAGTCGAGCGTGGAGCGTTTCCGCGCCATGTCGAGCCACAGATGCGGGAAGCGGCCGCCGGGCCGGTCCGAGGGGAAATAGTAGCGCGTGAGATGGCCGCCGCGTGGCGTGCCGTCAGGAATGACGGCGCCTTCGTCATAGGAGAAACCGAGCCCCTGGCCGATCGAGTGCAGATGATTGTCGAGATCATTGACCCAGAAGCGAATGCGGTCCTCATTGCGCGAGTGCACCGCATCGTCGAGCCGGCGGAAGCGGATCAGGTTGCCGTAGGAGAAGTCGGCGTTGGATTGCGCCACCGGCCGGCGCTCGACGTCGTAGGTATCGAGCAGCTTCTCGGAGGCGATGCCGCGCAGCACGTAAGCGAGCTTCCAGGCGAGGTTGTGCGCATCCTGCACGCCGGAGTTCAAGCCGAAGCCGCCGGTCGGCGGGAAGCGATGTGCGGCATCACCGACCACGAAGACGCGGTTCTTCTTGAACTGCGACGCGACCTGCTTGCTCATGCGCCAGATCGAGCGGTTGAGCAGCGTGACGTCGAGATCGGGCACGCCGACATGGGTGCGGATGATCTCGACCGTCTCGGAATCGGTCCACGGCCGCGGCCGCTCGTCCTTCTCCTCGCCGATCTGGATCACCGACAGCCAGCGGTCGCGGCCGTTGGTGTTGAGAATGCCGGCTCGCCGCGGCATGCCCGGCTTCTCGCTGTAGACCTGGTAGCCGGCCGCTTCGCGCGTAATCGGAAAGCGCGACAGATCGGCGCGCCAATATTCGTTGAGCATCACCGCAAGGGTCGCCGGTCCCACCATGTCGATGCCGGCGCGGCGGCGAGTCTGGCTGCCGGCGCCGTCGCAAGCCAGGAGATATCTGGCGTTCCAGAACTCGCTGCGGCCGGTTTCGAGCGAGCGGGTCTCGCAGACGAGGCTGTCCCCCGCCTCCTCGAAGCCCATGAACTCGGTCGAGAAATGCACCTCCACCAGCTTGGAGCGGCTCACGACCTTGTAGATCTCCTCCTCCACCGCGTCCTGTGCGACCAGCGATTTCCAGGCCGGCGTCTGGCCGAGATTAGGCTCGGGACGCGAACGGCTGATCTCGCGGCCGGCGATGCTTTCGACCTGCACAAACATGTCCGTGGAATCCTGCAGGCCGCGGTCGCGGATCGCCTGCTCGAGGCCCCATTGGCGGAAAATCTCCATGGTCCGCACCCAGCAGCCGCGCGATTTCGGATGATCAGTGGTGGTGGGGCTCTTCTCGATGATGACGGCGTCGATGCCGAAGCGATCGAGCAGAAGCCCCATCGCGAGCCCGACCGGCCCACCGCCGACGATCATGACGGATGCGCGGCGCGGCGTCTCAGAAGACGTGCCCATGGCCTTTCCTTCCCCGTTGGTCTTGTTGGCGGCAGGATGCGCCGTTTTTGACATCTCACAAGAATATGTTTGATATGCTTCCGATCTCGTTTCGAGATGGAGGCCGTCAATGGACCTGCGCCAGCTCCGCTACTTCATCGCCGTGGCCGAGCGCGGCGGCTTTGGCGCAGCGGCAAGCAGTGTCAACGTCGCGCAATCCGCGCTCAGCCGGCACATCAAGGAGCTGGAACACGAGCTCGGCGGCGCGCTCTTGACCCGCACCGCGCGCGGCGTGGCAGTTACGGAGTCCGGCAAGGTGCTGCTCGAGCGCGGACGCTGGCTGCTCGGCCTGGTCGACGACATCAAGGCCGAGGTGCGCACCGAGAACCGCGAGCCGAGCGGCACCGTGCGGCTCGGCGCGCCGCCTTCTCTCGGTGAGGTGTTCTATCCGCCGCTCGCCCAGCTGGTCGTCGAACGCCTTCCGCGCGTGAGCCTGGAGCTCAGTGAGGGACTGACCGAATTGGCCAGCGATCGGCTGCTGCGCGGCCAGCTCGATCTCGCCATCCTCACCTCGCCGATGCCGAACGATCACCTTGACTACGACACGCTTGTCGTCGAGCAGACCTACCTGATCGGTCCGCCGCGCGATCTCCTGCTTAAGCGCGGCAAGCTCACTCGCGCCGAATTCAAGACCCTGCCACGCGCCGTGCTGCCGCTGAGCCGCTCGCCATTCCCGCCGGAGGTCGCGAGCCGATTGCGCGTCGATAGCTCGATCTCCATGAAGCGCATGGTGGCCTCGGGACTCGGCTATGCGCTGATGCCCTATTCCGGAATCTATCGGGAGGTCGCGGCCGGCGCGCTTTCGGCCGTTCCGCTGTCTTGGATGCATGCAAACCGCATCCTGGCCTTGCCGCGTGGACGTCCCGTCAGCCGGGCCACGCGTGAGACCATGGCGCTCTTGAAGGAGATTTGCGGTGATTTGATCCGCGACGGCATCATCCGACCCAGCCGTGGCGCGCGCGGCGGGAAGACCAATATCTGGTCGTCCGTGAAGAACGTTGATTTCAGGCCGGATTAATCAGCGGGCCAGGGAAGAGTGCGATCAGGATCTGGCGCAGCAAAAGGCTGAGCCAGCGGATGAGGCGGCGGAAGTTGTAGCCGGCGGCGGCGAGGACGGCGTTGGCGGCGTCGCCGTGGCTGAACCAGAGATAGTTGCGGCCCATGCGGTGCTCGGCCTTGAGATGGCCGATGACGGGTTCGACAGCGGCCCTGCGACGCAGTTCGCGCCTGATCTTCGGCGTCACCCCTCGCTTCTGGCCGGAGAGGAAGACCCTGAACTTGTAATCGGGCGGCGCGTTGTGGCCGCGATATCCCTTGTCGGCGAGGAGGCGCGCAATGATGTTGCCAATGAGCGCCTCGATGTCCGGGATCACTTTGGCCAGCGTGTGACCGTCATAGGGATTGCCGGGCAGCGCCTTCACATGGGTGACGAACTGGCCGCCCTTGGCGTGACCGATCGTGGTGGCGACGGAGACTTTGACGCCGATCTATGGACCACGCCCGCGTTGCAAGAGGAATCGACAAAGGGATGAAGCGGTTTGCGCCAATCTATCCGGCTTCAATTTGGGGCTGTTGCCCCGAGCCATCATGGATATCCGCTCACTTCTGTCCT